>JBBARP010000004.1:239725-239801 GCA_040399745.1 Bdellovibrionia bacterium
CGGCTACCACTACTGCAGCTACCACCACTGCGGCTACCACCACTGCAGCTACCACCACTGCAGCTACCACCACTGC
>JBBARP010000004.1:240046-246510 GCA_040399745.1 Bdellovibrionia bacterium
CCACCACTGCGGCTACCACCACTGCGGCTACCACCACTGCGGCTACCACCACTGCGGCTACCACCACTGCAGCTACCACCACTGCAGGCACCACGACTGCTGGAACCACGACTGCTGGAACCACCACTGCGGGCACCACGACTGCGGGCACTACGACTGCAGGCACCACGACTGCAGGCACTACGACTGCGGGCACCACGACTGCAGGCACTACGACTGCTGGATCGACCAGCGGCTGTTTTGTGGCAGGAACATTGATTGAAACTCTTTCAGGTCCCCGCCCCATCGAAGCCATCCAAAAAGGCGACTGGGTGTGGTCACGCGCCCTCGACGGCACTCTCGAAGCCGCTCCCGTCGAAGCGGCTCTGCAGCGCACGGTCAGTGAGGTGCTCGATCTTCACCTCTCGAATGGAACCCGGATTCGAACGACTTCTGAACATCCTTTCTGGGTCGAGAAGCAAAACGACTACCTTCGCGCTGAGCAACTTCTGAAAGGCGACGTGCTTCTTGGTTTCAGTACTAAGAGAACCTCTGCGGTAGAAGTGACCGAAGCGCACTTGAATCGCCAAGTCAGCACTCGCGTGTTCAATCTGACTGTCGCTGGTAATCACAACTACTTTGCGGGCGGCGTACTGGTTCATAACAAGAACTTTGGAGGTGATTGCTGCGGGGACGTGAATCTCCTATTCAACGGCACTCAGTGTTGCGACATCATTACCGGTAGCTGCGGGACTGCTCCGCCGAGCTGCTCAGGCTGCGTGTTCTGCGTCCAAGGTGGATCTTGCGCCTGCCCGGGCGATGCCCCGGGCGTGAAAAGCGGTGTGAACTCAAGCTGCCCAACCGACTGTAAAACCTGCGGCTGCAATTGCGGGGGAGCCGTCATCTGCGGTCCCCCAAGCTCGACTACCTCGGGTACGACAACCACTACTGGCGGAACGACCACTGCAGGTTCTTCGACCACCGGTGGATCCAGCACGGGAACGGGCGCATCCACCACAGCCACAACAGGCACCACCACCGGCCAAGCGAGCACCAGTGGCGTTCCGAGCACAACCACGGCTGGCGTCACCTCCTCCACAACAAGCACAAGCGGCTCCTCTTCAACGACAGCCGGCGGCCCCCAGATCAGTTGCTTAGCCTGCACGGCCAACGACTCCAGCTTAGCTGCAGCATTGGGAAGCTGCGTAGGATCTGGCCCAATTGGCGCCCAAGAATGCGCCGTCACTCCGGGCTGCTCAAGCAACTGCTTCTGCTGCAACGGAGCGGTGACTTGCGTGACTCAACCCACGTGCTGCAATTGCCAGGCTTTTGCAGGTAACCCCATGGACTGCATCACCTTCGCAGCCCCTGGCTGCACGGGGTGCATGTACCGATCCACTTGCGGTCAAGGCTCCACCACAGGTGGAACTACGACCTCCTCTTCGACGACGCTCGGTCTTTAATCCGCTTCAACCTAAAAAAGGCGCACCATGAGCATCCTTGGCCGCTTCAAAAAAACTCCGGAAGGTTTTCGCGCTTGGGTGGAGCTTCTGGAATCGACGCCCATGCAGCGCCGCGAAAAGATGATCGAAACTTGCTTGGCGGAAGACGCCGAATACACGCGCGCCGCTATGGAGCTGGTCATGAATTTCCAGGACATCCTGAATCTTCCTGAGCCCGAGCTTGCAGAGGTGCTTTCAGCTGCGCCTCCGAAGTTCATTGGACTTGCGATTCATCAATCCGACGAAGACACCCAGAAGCACTTTTTGCGGCTCACCCCTTCGCAACACTGGGGCTCGGTCAGATCTCAATTTGACGCAAAAGTGGAGCTTCGCGAAATTGGCGGCGCCCAGATGAAACTCATTGAAACGGCAAGGGGCCTAGAAAAAAAGGGTCTAGTCAGCACGAAGAAGATTCCGCTTCGCCTGGGACAACCCTCTCATCCCACCAAACGGAAGCCGTAACCTTCGATAATTTGCTGATCACTGACCGGCTGATCCAAAATACAGCCACGAGAACGCGCTCGTTCCAAGCTTTCCCGGAACCCCGGAACTACAGCCACGGCCTCTTGAATCCAGTGATAAAGGACCCGGTAGGCTTTCCGCTCGGCTTCAAAAAGGCGCTTTTCGTCAAACCACTGAGAGGCGCGGCGAAGTTTGATCAGCTCACGGCGACCTTCGTCGTGCAGGTGTTCGCCTAAAATTTCAGTCTCCGCGATTCCTAGGCGCCGAGAAGCCGCACGCACCTGGGCTTCGGCTGCCTCGCGAAACTTTCGCCAGCGAATTTCGCTTTCAGGAAAAGTCGCATGGTATTCGCTATCCAGCGCATGAACCATCTCGTGGACCAAAATGGCAGCACGAATTTCCACGTCCGCTTTGCGCTCGATCCAAACGGTAGGAATCCCTTTTCGAATCGAGAAACCACCAGACGGAAGTCCCGAACCTGAAGCGCGCCGGCCCGAGCAAAGTTCATCAGGAACTTTCTCAAGAGGATCAAACTCCAGCACTTCAATCTGCTTCATGAGAAGCCGTGGAATGAACTCCTTCAGAAGCTCACGCCCTAAGTGAGTTTGTGCAATCAGTTCGAGTTCTGCCTTCAAGCCGTCTACTTTCACAGACGACTTATCGGACTCATTTACTCAATATTTAAGGTTTATGACGATCGGCAAGTGGTCGGACCCTTGAATGCCGCGTTCAGGCCTTCGGAAAGCATGAAATCCTGAGGCTTTCTCAAAACCTGCCAACACGAAATGATCGAGCTGGGAAGTCGGAGCCAGGGCCGGATCGTCGTGGCCAGCGTAGGTCAAAACGCGGCGCTGATTCGTCAGATCATTGGCGCTCTGAAGTCGCGAGAGCTTTGAATCTTCCCAGGGCGCTAAAAGCGCGCGAAGGGTCGGTGATTCGAGTTCGGCGTTCAAATCGCCCATAAGGACCGCACGTCCTTGCTTGAGCGCGGGTTCGAGCCTTCGGCGAATCTGATCGACCTGAATCAGCCGATCGCGCTCCTGCTCAGGCTGCACCCAACCCGGACTTAAGTGCGTACTGAAAACAAAAAGATTCCCCGAATCGCCCGGCTTTCCCAGGTGCGTTCGGATTCTCAAGCCCGCCATGCCCCGGCGCTCAAAAACCAGGCGGTCTTTCAGGTTTTTGCGGTTGGTTTGATCAAATCGGACTGCGAAAAAATCGGCAAAAGGGGCGCGCGAGAAAATCGCGTTTCCAAAGGTACCCATGGCGAAGCCAAATTTTCCAAAATCATGGGCCACCGAGAAGATCCCACAAAGCCCGAAATCATGGGCGATCCAGTCGGCAGGGTCCACACCCCCCACCCGCTTTCCACCCACTTCCACTTCTTGAAGCCCGAGGACATCCAGCGGCCCTAAGTCCCGCAAGGTGGAGATGACTTTAGACAGTGAATAAGCGTAGTTCTTGCCGTCTTTCTCGCCGCGCCACCTGCCGCCCTTGTAAATATTATAGCTAGCGACTCGAAGCGTACTGCCGTCCAAGGTCTGCGCAGGATCGCAGTAGCGGTAAACGACATGGCCCCCCGGTAGCTCAGAGCGCCCCTGGCCGAGCGCAGGCTTTCGCCAAACCGCACCTTGAGCCCGCACTAAAGCGGGCATCCCGAAAGATGCCGCTAGAAAAGTCGCAATTGTGATCCCCCAGATCCCCAACACGCTTGCTTGATGAATCATGAAGGGGGTTCTGTGGTAAAGGCTTTCCCCACGTGTCACTTCTACTTTCTGCCCATCAACTGGGTAAGCAGTTTGCATCGCGCCCCCTTTTTGATGGGCTGACGTTTTCCATCCTCGAAGGCGATCGAATCGGCCTGATCGGCGCAAACGGCGCCGGCAAGTCGACGCTTTTAAAGATCCTGGCAGGCCAGGATCGACCCGATTCGGGAAGCCTGACGCTGAGGAAGGGTGTCAGGGTGGCTTACTTGCCGCAAGTCCCCATGCTTGACCCCAACCACACCATCCTAGAAGCCGTCGTCGGCCGTCGCAGCTGGGACGAGGCGGCGCTGGCGCGTGAGTCCATTTCGCGCCTAGAACTCGACCGCCTCCCTGAAGGAGTCGAAACCAAGGTGGGTGCGCTCAGCGGAGGTTGGTCCAAACGAGTCGCGCTCGCGCATGAACTGGCGCAGGAACCTGAACTCCTCTTACTCGACGAACCCACCAACCATTTGGATGTCGAATCCATTCTTTGGCTTGAAGATTTCCTGGCCCGCCAGCGCTTCGCTACGGTCACGGTGACGCACGATAAAGCGTTTCTTCAAAAAGTCTCGAAACGGATTTTTGAAGTCGACCGCAGAAACCCAGGCGGCATCCTCGTTGTTGACGGAAGCTACGCCGATTTCGTCGAGAAAAAGCAGGAACGAATCCAAAATCTGCAGTCGCGAGAAGCGTCTTTGCAAAATCGCCTTCGCCGCGAAACCGAGTGGCTTCGCCAAGGCGCTAAAGCGCGCACCACCAAACAACAAGCGCGGATTCAGCGAGCCGGCGAGTTGTCCAAAGAAGTGGCCCATCTGTCGGACCTGAACCGCGAATCTTCGGCGAAACTGGATTTCCAAGACGCCGGACGCGGACCGAAAAAATTGATCGAAGCAAAAGAGGTTGGTCATTCAAAGGGTGGGAAAAATCTTTTTACAAACTGGAGCGCGATTCTTCGGCCCGGGATGCGATTAGGCCTTCTGGGACCGAACGGCTGCGGCAAATCCACCTTGATTCGCGTCCTTCTTGGAGAGGAAGATTCCGATCAGGGCGAGGTTTGGCGCTCGGACAGCTTGCAAGTGGCTTACTTTGAGCAAACTCGTGATCGTCTGGATCCGGACAAATCGCTTCTGAAAACCATCTGCCCTTACGGTGAATTCGTCGACTTCCAAGGAAGTCGCATTCACGTTCGCAGCTGGCTAGACCGCTTTTTATTCCGTCCCGAGCAAGCCGAAATGGCGGTGGGCAAACTGTCAGGCGGCGAGCAAAGCCGTCTTTTGCTTTCCCTTTTGATGCTCGAGCCGGCCAACTGCTTAGTGCTCGACGAACCGACGAACGATTTGGATCTGGCTACGCTCGATCTTCTCGAAGACTGCCTCACCGACTTTCCGGGCTTGGTCATTTTAGTCAGCCACGATCGCTACTTTCTGGATCAAGTCAGCACGCACCTCATTGCCTTTGAGCCAGAAGCACGGCTGACTCCCTATGCGGATCTGGAGCAGTGGCAAAACGCCTATGTTTCACGCATGAAAGCAGCGCAAATAGCTGCAAAAAATGCGGCAGCGGGCGGTGGGGCCTCGGCCGCATCCGGTCAAAAAAAGCGACGCCTCAGCTACAATGAACAGCGCGAGTGGGACACCATGGAGAAGCGAGTTCAAGAGTGCGAAACCCGTATCGGTGAACTTGCAAAAGCGGCGCAAGATCCGAAGATCGCATCGAACTTTTCGAAATTGAAAGAAGCCGGCGACGCTCTCGAGAAGTCCCAAGGGGAGCTTGAGAAACTCTATACACGCTGGGCAGAGCTGGAAGCCTTGGGGAAGGCCTAAGCTTTTACTTCGCGAGCAGCATCCGACTGCGAAACCTTACCCAACCGGTGAAGCATGGGGACTCCGCCCGAAACCCAAATTCCAATCAGCGCGTAGCGAACGAAGCGGAAGAAAAGAAACGCAGAAGCGCCCTCGCCAGGAAAGGCGAGTTGAAGCCCCAAGTAAAAGGCTGCCGAACCACCCAAGATGATCGTGAGCGCCGCAAAACGACTCCGCCGCGAAAGCGACTCGGGCGATGGCGTTTCCGTTTCACGCGATGCGGAAAGCGCAAGCCCAGCAACGCAGCCAAACCAAGCTCCAAGAGCTGCTGCACTCGTGGCACTGGGATGAACCGCCATCCCCAGTCCCGAAAACAAAGCCGCTCCCCGGACCCAGGCACGCGCATCGAGCTTCTTGAGAGCGGCCGCTACCGAGTCGCCGTAACCCAAAGCAGCTGTTCCAAGGGCCAAGGCTAAAGTCCAGCCGCCTAGGATATCCGAAGGAAAGTGAACGCCGAGCGCAACTCGAGAAAAGGCAATGGCAAGAGCAAGACTGACAGCGCTCAGGGTGAACCAGTGGCGCTTAGCCTTCGCCGCAAGAAGCCCCCAGAAAAGAAGCGACGATTGAGCATGGCCACTCGGAATGCCATTTCCCCCGGCACGCCCCAGAGCAAGAACATCCGAGAAAGCCTGAAAAGGTCGTGGTTGATGAAGGGCTTCTTTCACCAGAGAATTCAGGAAGAAGGAGAAAAAGAGGACTAGGGCAATTCGGGCGGCATTTCGCCGACTCACCATCACCCAAACGGTGGCGAGAAAAACCAAGTAGGCCACGTCCTCGCCCAAAACGCTCAGCACTTGAAAAACAGGCGTCCACGAATCAGGAAGGGCGGTTTGAATCGCGACAATCCAGGTTCGTTCCACTTCGTGCAGCCGAGCAAAAAGAGCGTCCATGGGCTTCGCATACCACGAAGGCCC
>JBBARP010000005.1:0-238597 GCA_040399745.1 Bdellovibrionia bacterium
CCGCTCTTCCGGCAGGTAGCCTGCGTTTTTCTCGTTTTGCTTTGGGTTCCGAAGATCAATCGGTCGGTGAGCGATATTGAAATCACCACAAAGCACGACCGATTTGCCGCGCGCTTCGAGGCTTCTGCAATACTCGAGCATCGCATCACAGAACTGCAGCTTGTAGGGAAGCCGGGTGTGCTCGCGCTGACTGTTCGGGAAATAGGCACTGATCACGGCCAGGTCGCCAAATTCAGCGGTCAGAACGCGCCCCTCTTGGTCGAACTCGGCCTGCCCTAGTCCAGTGCGAACTTCGGTCGGCTCCTGGCGCGAATAGATCGCAACACCGCTGTAGCCTGGCTTCTGGGCTGAATGCCAGAAGGAGTGAAACCCCAAAGGGTTCATTACCGACTCATCGAGCTGTTCGGGAGTCGCCTTAATTTCCTGAACACAAAGCACATCGGCGCCCGAGCGCTCTAACCAGCTTTGAAATCCTGATTTCTGAACGGCGCGGATGCCGTTGACGTTCCACGAAAAAAGACGCTTGGGTAAAACCGCCATCAAAGAATTCCTTCACGAGGCGGGTAGCCCGACTGCGACCACCCCTCGGAGATGGCTTGAAGCTTGGCCTGAAGATCGCCGAGACGATCCTTCACCTGGCTGCGCGTCGAATCGATCTCAGTCCAATAGGAACCCACATCGGCAGGGGGACTCATCGCCGTTCCCTGAAGATCGCTCACACGATTCAATGTCTGAACCGTGAGATAAGCCCGATCAAAAAGCGGCCCGTAGAAAACTTTCGACCGAGGTGCTCCTGGGCGAAACGCATCGAGCTTGGCGCGAAGCGGATCGATTTGGACGTCCCACTCTTTACGGAAATCGAGCCACTGTTTGCGGCGCGAATCTCCTACCGGTTGCTCCTTCAACTTATCAAATGCTGAAATAGAAGAAGCAAAGCGCTGCTCGAGCTGGCCCAACCAGTCTTGAAGATCCTTCAACTCCAGCGCCGCTTGCTCACGCCAGCGCGTGTGCGATTCGCGCAGCAGAGTCGTGTAGGTTTCATCGCGAAGACCTGCCAGCAAAGTGTACGTTTGTTGCGAAAACACACGCCTGCCTGCCGGAAGCCCTGCTTGCGGCACTCCTGCAGCCGGAAGCTGATCGAGCACCGACTGCACAGAAGGAAGCTGACTGGGACCTTCCAGCACGGTCACCGTGTATTGGCCTGCGGGCAAAGCAGCGCCATCGCGCATTCGAAGCGCAGGAGTTTTGGCCGAATGCTGAACCACAGTGACGGGAAACTGAATGGAGAACTCGACCTCATTCAAGAGAGTCGGACCAATGCCCTGCAGCCAGATTTCAAGCTGAGCGCCTTCAGGCAAATTCGTTGCCAGATGGAGCACAGGCGACGGCGATCCTGGATTCCCCAAAACGGCGGCGACCTGCGCGCCCTCTTTGGAGAGCTTTTTTTCGGTCGCTGCCAGCAGCGTTTGATTCTCGGCGTCCGACAGCCCAGCCACCGCGGGGAAGCGCCCCCAGCCGGGCTTCAGCCAACCCATCTGGTAGGCCACAAGGAAAACGGTCGCAATGAACGCTGCCCCCAGAGCCCAGCGAATTCTGCGTTTTGGACTGCCAGCACTTTCACGGACGCTTTCACGGCGGTCAGTCAGCTCGCCGGTTAAACGGATGCTGGCTGAAGAAGCCACCGCAGCGACGCGAGGAACATCGTCCTCACTCGAAAGCAAATGAAGCTCGGGAATTTCCTGGATCCGTTTCCAGGTTTCCATCGATTCACACCAAGCAAAATCCTGAGACAAAAGCACACCGCGATTGAGGCGCTCATGAACTTCCGAAAGGGTGATGGGCCCTTCCTGATTGCCCCGGGCATGGACAAACCAGCGACGTTCCATAGTGGGCAGAGCCTAACAGGGGCCGCCAGTTGACGCCACCCCCAGAGCCCCGTAAAACCACAAGCAGGCATCCCTTCATGGCACTCACTCACTCGACCGCTTCCACCTTAGGCTCCCCACTTCCCGACTTCCGGCTCCCCGGCGTCGACGGCCGCGACTGGGCGCCAAGCGATTTCCAGAACCAGCGGGCCTTGCTCGTGATCTTTATGTGCAATCATTGCCCATACGTCATTGCCGTCCAGGAGCGCCTGAACGCACTGGCGCGCACCTACGGTCACCAGGGACTCGGAATGATCGGAATCAACTCGAACGACACCGTTCGCTACCCGGCCGATTCGTTTGAGGCCATGAAAGCCCGTTCAGCCGAGCAAGGGTTTCTATTCCCCTACGTTTGGGATCAAACTCAAGACACTGCCCGGACGTTTGATGCGGCTTGCACGCCTGACCCCTACCTTTACGAAAAAACACCTGAGGGCTTTGTCCTTCGTTACCGAGGCCGAATCGATGATTCCTGGAAGGATCCAAAGCAAGTGAAGCGCCCCGAGCTGGCATGGGCCATCGAAGCGCTTCTGGCGGGAAACCGCCCAGAACAGGCTCAGATCGCCTCCATGGGTTGCAATATCAAGTGGCGCGAGGATTCCGGCCGTTGAATCAGCACCAGGAAATCCGAAGCCCGAGTCTCGAGCGGTTGCGGCGCCCAGCCCAGCTCAGTCGTTGGGATTGGCTCTGGACCTTGCTCCCGGCAGCTGGGTGGATCGGGGCTTTTTCGCTGAGGGAACCTCTCATCGCCACTCGGTGCTTGGACGCTCCCTTAGAATGCGGACCGCAGGCGGTTTATTGGATCGACCGAGGAGCCATCTTTCTTGAAAATCCGGCGGCCGATGCTTGGTCCTATGTCACCCAAAACTGGGCAGGCTACCTGGCCTTAGGACTTCCGCTGCTTTGGCTTGCCTTCCTCTACCGAAAAAAGCGCCTCACTCTTCAGGCAGCCAAACAGGCCCTTTGGGTGGACTGGATTCTCGTCGTTCAAGCCACGCTCTGGAATGGCTGGATCACAGAAACCTTGCGCGTGACGGTGCAAAGGCCTCGTCCGTTTGTTTACTCCGATCCCACACGCCTGGGCGGAGCTGTCGCCCATTACACTTCATTCATCTCGGGTCACACGAGCTTTGCGTCTGTGGCCGGAGCCATCTTGATTCTAGTTTTGATCGGCCGAGACGCACCCAAGCGCTTCTGGTTGCCGGTCGGGGGAATTGCCTTGAGCCTAGCGTTTCTCACCGGGCTATTCCGAGTCCTCGCTGCGCGGCACTTCCTCACGGACGTGATTGCGGCTGCGGTCGTCGGGAGCTCGGTGGCTTGGCTGGTATCTTGGCTTCACCGGAGCAAAGAAGGCAGTCCAGGAGACAGTCAAGCCGACGGCATCCGACTTGCTTCCGATTCCGCTTCGAAATGGGACACCTCCTCCTCACGAGCCTGACCCTCGCCAGTTTAATTGCCGACGCCCAACACCGATTTGAAGCAGCGCTGGTTCTTTTAATCGCAGCGGTGGCCTGGGTGGTTTTGAGTACCCCCATCGCTCTTTTGCGGCTCACCCACGAGGAAACTCGGCCCGTTGCGCTGCGAATTGCGGGTGGGCACTTCGCACTCCTCAGCAGCTTTTCGCACTGGTCGCTGCTTCAAGAGAATGGCGGCAATCCGGCACTCTTAGCTGGCCTTGCGTTCTCTTGCGTCGGCTTGATCTTGTCCTTGAGCAGCGGCCTGCTCCGCTCTCGCTTGGGCCGCCGCCTCGGCAGAAACCATCGGAACGGCAGTTAGATCCAAGACGGAAGCATAGATGCCGTCTTCGCTCGGGTCGTGTCGGCCGATGTGATCCTCGGGACGCTTACTGGCCATCCCTAGACTCAAGACAACGAAGCCGCCCGCCAAAAGCAGCCCCACCAAAAAGGCGATGAGAAAAATATCGGCAACGATAGCGGCTATGGGTGAAGTGAGCGCAATAGGAGTCATACCCACGCTTTGCGCTGCACACGACATGCCGCAAAAGCAAAACGGGCCACTGGCAGTGCCAGCAGCCCGTTTCAAAGTTCTATCTTGCCAGCCGAATCAGGTGCCGGCTTTTTTAGCCTTCGCTTCATTCACGAGAAGGTCGATGGCTGCTTCCACAGGAATGCTGGAAGCGGTTTCCACGCCTTCTTGATTGCCGCCCTTGACGCCAACGAGCGCCAAGTCAGCATCTGAGTCTTTCTGAGGCTGCGGATTCAATGAAGCCACGTATTGAGACAGTGCCCAACGATCTTCTACCGGCAGAGAGGCGTAAGACGCCATGGCGCCGCCCGCGATCCCTTCCTTCAGGGTCTTAAAGATCTGCGAAGGCTTCGGACCATTTTTCCAGCCGACGTTGGCCGTGAAATTCCGAGGCTTCGGATTCAACGCAGCTGCAGCAGCTCCGTCGCCGGCTCCACCGACGCCGTGGCAAGCGGTGCACTGCTGGCCGAAAAGCTCCTTACCGTGCGCCGAAATCTCAGCACTGGCAATCCACGGAGTTTTGAACTTCGCAGGACCGCCGCTCGTGGCCGCCAGCAAAGGACCCTTCACGTAGACATCGCCCCGGAAGAAGATGTCCGTGCCGGTCAGCACAGCAAAGATGGCCAGAAACAGGAAAGCCGTCGAGAACACAAAGCCGTTGCCTGCTTTGTCGTACTTCAAGTTCATGAAGTAGCCGCAAACCAGCGAAGCTTTCACGGTTGCCACCAACAAGGCCAAAGCCATGTTGAAAGAACCCAGATGGACA
The DNA here is from genome assembly GCA_040399745.1 of Bdellovibrionia bacterium. Classification (GTDB taxonomy): domain Bacteria; phylum Bdellovibrionota; class UBA1018; order UBA1018; family UBA1018; genus CANFHS01. Next base: position 4,678 of record JBBARP010000005.1, read on the forward strand.
CTGCCCATCAGGACGGTCACCCCAGTGAGGCCAAGCAGAATGGCTCCAATGGTGAGGGCCGTCTTGGTCGGCAGAATGAAGTGATGCGAGTGTTTTTGATGATCGTTCGATTCCATGATGGCGTTCCTCTCAGGGCACCAGGTACATCAGCGGGAAGAGATAAATCCAAACCAAGTCCACGAAGTGCCAGTAAAAGCCCACCAGCTCGACCGGAGTGTAAAACTCAGGACTGAACTCGTTGCGCTTCGAGCGGCGGATGATCCAGAAGATCAGGCACATCCCCACAACGACGTGGAAGCCGTGAAGGCCCGTCATCATGAAGTAGAGCGAGAAGAACAACGGAGCCTTCGGATGGGTGATGTGCTCGTTATGGAAGAGCGCGCCCGGCAAAAGGCCCTCGTGGAACTTGTGACTGTACTCGAAGTACTTCACGACCAAGAAGCAGGCGGCCAGAAGGATCGTGACCCACAGGAAGCGAACCGACTTCGTCCGCTCACCGCGTTGAGCCGAAGTGACACCCAGGAGCATGGTCAAAGAGCTCGTGATCAGGACGATGGTGTTCAAGGCGCCCATCGGTACGGAAAGCACTTTGTGGGCTTCCGCAAACATCTCGGGATAGAGGCCCCGGAAAACGATGTAGCCGATGAACAAGCCCCCGAACATCAGGACTTCGGTGACCAGGAAGAGCCACATTCCAAACTTAGCGGCTTCGAACTGGTCCTCCATATTATTGAAGTGATGCGCTAGGGCCGGGTGATGCCCATGTCCATGTGAGTTATCAGCGTGCGAGTTCGACATGATCGTTCTCCTCAGGCTTTCTCAACCCGGTATTCGTAAGGCCACTGAGTGACCACCGGGGTGTTCGCAAAGTTATCGTGCGGCGGAGGCGAAGAAGTCTGCCACTCGAGGGTCAGACCCGACCAGGGGTTGGCAGTGGCGACAGGTCCATTGCGCATCGCTTTCCAAAGGTAGATTGCGATGTAAACGAAGCCAACAGCCAGAAGCCAGGAACCAAAGGTCGAAATCTGGTTCAGCAGGGTGAATTCAGGCAGGTAGCCCCAGTAACGGCGCGGCATGCCCTGAGCTCCCAAGATGAACTGCGGGAAAAAGGTGACGTTGAAGCCGACGAGGATGAACCAGAAGGCAATGGCAGCCGGCTTTTCTGGGTACATCCGGCCCGACATCTTCGGGAACCAGTAGTGCAGACCCGCCAACAGAGCCATGATCGTTCCGCCGACCATCACGTAGTGGAAGTGCGCCACCACGAAGTAAGTGGCAGTCAAATGCACGTCCACGGCCAAGGTGGCCAAGAACACACCGGTCAAGCCACCCACAGTGAACAGTTCCAAGAAGCCCAAGGCGTAGAGCATCGGAGCTTCGAAGCGAACTTGGCCGCGGTACATCGTGGCCACCCAGCTAAACACCTTAATGCCCGTCGGAACTGCGACGGCCATGGTGAGAAGGGAGAACACGAAGTTTGCCAACTCCGACTGACCCGAAACATACATGTGGTGACCCCACACGATGAACGCGATCAGCGCGATCCCGAAGGACGAGTAAGCAATGGCTTTGTATCCAAAGATGGGCTTCCGAGAGAACACCGGAATCACCTCAGAGATGATGCCGAAGCCAGGAAGCGCCATGATGTAAACGGCGGGGTGCGAGTAGAACCAGAAAAAGTGCTGGAACAGAACCGGGTCGCCGCCCAATTTCGGATCAAAGATACCGATCCCGAGCAGTCGTTCCATCATCAGCAAGAGCAAGGTGATGGCCAAGACCGGGGTTGCCAGAACCTGAACAATCGAAGTGGCGTAGAGCGCCCAAACAAACAGAGGCAAACGCGACCAGGACTGGCCCGGAGCCCGAAGCTTGTGAATGGTAACGATGAAGTTCAAGCCGGTCAGGATGGACGAAAAGCCCGCGATGAAGGCTCCGGTCAGAACCAAAATCACGGTCGAGTTCGTTCGAATGGAGTACGGAGTGTAGAAGGTCCAGCCCGTATCAGCGCCTTTCAAGAAAAGCGCAGAAGTCGCAAACACAGCGCCAGCCACGTAAATCCAGTAGCTCGCCAAGTTCAGACGCGGAAAAGCCACGTCCTTAGCTCCGAGCATGATGGGCATGATGAAGTTGCCCAAAGCACCCGGAATGGCCGGAATGATCACCAAGAACACCATGATGGCGCCGTGGTAAGTGAACATCCGGTTATAGGTGTTCGGATCCATAATGGTCTGACCTGGAGTAAAAAGCTCCAGGCGGATCAGCAGAGCAAAAATCCCGCCGACCAAGAAGAAGGTCAAAGTGGTGAACAAGTACATCAAACCGATGCGCTTGTGATCCAAAGTGGACAACCAGGACCAGAGGCCCTTGGAGTGATTCAGGTAGTTCGAATGGGAGGACGTTGTCATGATTCAGCTCCTCTTCACTTCACGCTTTTGATGTAAGCCAAAATTGCGTTGAGCTCGGTCTCAGTGATCAAGCCTTTGAAAGTCGGCATGACCGGCTGGAACCCTTTTACGATTTTCGCATTGGGATTCTCAATGGACTCACGCAGGTAGTTTTCGTCTGCGGTCACTTTGCTGCCGTCAGCAAGCTCGACCTCATGCCCAAACAAGCCCTTGTACGAAGGGCCCACTTTCACAGACCCGTCGGCCGAGTGGCAAGCAATGCAACCCTTCGCTTCGGTCAAGGCCTTGCCTTGATCGGCAAGCGACATCGGCGCCGATTGCTTCAGAGCAATCTTTGCCGCTTCGGCTTGTGCTTCTGCCAAAGTCTGACCGGCACGCGGCACGCTGTCGAACTTCTTGCCGGCTTTCCAAGCTTCAAAATCCTCGGGAGAAAGCGCAATGACTTGAGCCATCATCTGCGAGTGCGAAGTGCCGCAGTACTCGGTGCAATAGACTTGGTGCTTTCCGGGAACGTTCGCTTCAAACCAGACCGAAGTATACATCCCAGGCACAATGTCCGATTTCACGCGGAAGTTCGGGATGAAGAAACTGTGGAGCACGTCTTCCGAGCTCATCACCAATTTCACCGGCTTGTTCACCGGCACGTAGACTTCGTTAATCGTGGTGCGGCCAGTGTCCGGATATTGGAACTGGAACAGCCACTGTTTCGCTACCACGCGCACTTCCATCGCATCGGATGGAGCGTGAATCATTTTACCGTAGAGCGCATAACCCCAAGCAAAGATGATCAAGAGCAGGATAGTCGGAATCGCCGTCCAAAGCGCTTCAAGCGCATGGTTTCCGGTGATGTACTTCGGCTTATGCTTCGAGCCAGCCCGGTAAGTGATGGCCAAATAGACCATTCCACCCACAACCAGGATGAAAAAGAAGACGCTCAGCCACACTAAGAAGTTCCACAGAAGATCCCAGCTGTGGGCAATTTCTGAGCCCGCAACCAACATTTCCGCGGCATGAGCTTCCTTGAAGAACATGTCGATCAACCCTTTCCTTCACGCCTTTGTTTACGCCAGAAAATCATGAACATTGAAACCATCATGAGGACAGTGATTGCACCACCTGCCTGCATGACACGCATCAAAGCCATCGAGTACTTTCGAGTGTCTGGATTGTACCGATAGCAGAATAACAGAATCCGGTCGATGACTGTTCCAATCTTTCCATTGGAAGCTTCGAGAAGTGCAAGTCTCAGGTCCTTCACCTGCCAGGCGATCCCGTACAAGGTGCGAGAGAGCCGGCCTTCCGGAGTCAGGACAAAAAGTCCCGCAGCATGAGCGTACTGCTTCTCTTTCTCGTCGTATTTGTACTGGAATCCCACCTGGTCCGCGAGACGCCGAATCTGGTCCTCACTTCCCGTCAGGAAATGCCAACCTTCGGCAGCCTCGGGGCGGCCATAACTTTTTAGATAAGAAGCCTTCTTGGAAGTCGCGAGCGCAGGAGTTTCTTTCGGATTGATACTGACGCTGACAATGTCGAAGCGTTTTCCCGGGGTCCACTCCAAGGGCTTCATGGAATCCACGAGCCCGTTGAGCAGGAAGTTACAGAGGTTCGGGCACTCGTAATAAACGAGGGTCAAAATCACCGGGCGTTTTGCCTGAAAGTACTTCTCCAGGCGGACTTCCGCGCCCATTTCGTCGCGGAATGTGAGCTCGCGAATCGCAACCTGGGAGCCGTTCTTATCCAGGATTCCCACTTCCTGAAGCGGCTTGGGAATCTCGGCGGATTGGCTCGGGAAGCTGTAAAGCGCCAAGGACAGCGCCATGGCCATCAAAGAACCGAACCGAAACGCAGAGGAGCGTGAAAAAATGCCGGATGCAATCACGGGTGAAAACTCCAAGCCTGTCAGACGAGCGGCACTTTCCTTAAAAAGGTATCATGGCTCCTGGAAGGGCGAATAGCGGGGAATTTCGCCGAGACAACCGGATTCGTCAAGATGGGAAACCCTCGGGGTTTGCGGTTCTTTCGGCAAGCCCAAAGGTGTATGAGGTGACACACCATGCAGTCGCGGTTCAGTATTTACGCGGAACTCTCTAAGTCCGGCATTGTTGCCTTGGTGCTGATTAGCGTCCTCGGCGGCTACTTGGCCGGACATCCCTTCGAACAAGCTTTTTCCTGGGGTCGGCTGGGATGGACGCTGCTTGGCATCCTCTGCCTGGCTTCGGGATCGTCTGCACTCAATCAGTTTCAAGAGAGAAAAGACGACCTCTCGATGCCCCGAACGGCAAAACGGCCGCTTCCCAGCGGACGGCTTTCTGTCCGCGAGGCACTTACTTTCATTGCGAGCACTCTGCTGATTGGACTCGGAATCCTTGCGCAACTGGGCGGCGACCTCTTGGTCCTGGGCTTGGCTGCCGTAGTTCTCTACAACGGGCTTTACACACTTTGGTGGAAGCGGAACTGGTCGTACGCAGCCGTTCCCGGCGCCGTGCCCGGCGCTCTTCCCATCCTGATGGGATACGCCGCAGCCAGTGGCGAAACCTGGGCGCCTGGCGGGCTCTACCTGTTTAGCCTGCTCTTCTTTTGGCAGATGCCCCACTTTTGGGTGCTCGCACTAAAATACCGTTCTGATTACGAGCAGGGCGGCTTTCCCACTCTTTCTGTGACCCATGGCGAAGGCCCGACGGTGCGTCAGATTGGGATTTGGAGCCTCGCTTACGTGGCACTGAGCTTGGCAGCTCCCCTCTTCCTTCAGGTCCATAGCCTTTACTTGCTGATTGCGCTGGCAGTGGGCGCGCTGATCTTGAAAGAACTTCGTGCCTTTACGCTGGCGCCTGATAGCCGCAAGTGGCTGCACTTCTTCCTTTGGGTAAACGTGAGCCTCATTCTCTACATCGGCGCCGCAGTGGCGGACCTTTGGAGCATCTACCTGCGGGCCTGGATCACTCGCTAAAGGTCGCCGCCCCTGCGGGGGGCGCTCGTGTCAGGGCTACGCCCGTTTCAGCAAACTACTGATCGGTTGCAGCCAATCCTGGTCGACTCGGACGCCCCCTTCAAATGCCCACTAACAGGGGACGGTTGCAGGTGCGGGGAAGACTTTCTTGGAAGGGACCGGGGAATTTTTCTGCGCCGTATGCCAGCCGCCTTTGGCGGCTCCCGCGTCGACTTGCACCTTCGAACCACTCGCGTGGTCGCTCGATAAGGTCGCCGCCCCTGCGGGGCCGCTCCTCTCTCGGTGCAGTCTAGCGTATGCAACGCATCAAACCCACCCACTGGGTGGGTTTGGTGCGTTTCATTGATGGTGATGGTGAACGGATTCGGAGAGGCGGGGGTCGCCGATCGCCACAAGGTTGTGACGACCCAAGAAGCGACTCACCACCAGGCCGAACAGGCCCGCGAAAGCGAGAACTCCGCCCAGCTCAATCCAACCCACTCGAGGGCCGGTCTTGAACAACTCGGGCTGCGCCAGCCAGAGCACGTCGATCCATTGAGCGACGAGCATGAAAATGCCCACGCCAAAGATCATCGACTCGTTGCGCTTAGCATCGCGCGGAAGGAGCAAGAAGAACGGGGTCATGAACTTACCGACGACCAAGAAGATCGAAACGGCGAACCAGCCATCCTTCAGGCGACTGATGAAGTAGCCCGTTTCTTCCGGCATGTTTGCGTACCAAATCAGCATGAACTGGGAGAACCCGATGTAGGCCCAGAACACGGTGAAAGCGAACATGAACTTACCCAGGTCGTGCAGGTGGTTCTCATTCACGATACCAACCAAAGCGCCTTTGCGCTTGAAGGTGACGGTGAGAACACCCAACAGCGCCAACACGGAGTAAAACAGGCCAGCGAAGCAATAAACGCCGAACATCGTGCTGTACCAGTGCGGGTCCAGCGACATGATCTGGTCGAAGCTTGCCATCGTGAAGCCAATGGCGAAGACCAAGAGAAAGCCCGGAGCCAACCCTTTGTTTTTCAAAGTCAGAGCAGCGTCTTTGCTTTCATCCTGGGCCAATGAATTTCCGACGATCTTCTTGGTGAAGAAAGCCAGAAGTCCCAGCACCACAATGTTTCGGATCATGAAGAAAGCAATGCTCAGGTAGCCCGCTTTGCCTTCCAAAATCACGTCGCCCTTCACCACTTCCGGATGACTCCAGTGGTAGACGTCGTGAATTCCGAAATAGACCACCGCAAAGGTCAGAATGCTGACCGGGATGTACGAAGTCAGTGACTCAGCGATCCGACGAATCGGGGCGCTCCACATGGCGCCCGTCAGAAACTGGATCGCCGTGAAGAACGCGCCGCCCAGAGCCAAGCTCATGAAGTAGAAGTGGTTGTGCAAGAAAGTGAACCAAGTGCGCTTGGCATCCACTTTGAAACCTGCAGCCAGGGCAACCAAGCCCAAGACCAAGCAAATCACAAAGATGTTTCGGGCCTTGGAAGAGACCGCATAGGGCCCAGGGTTCCTGACTTCCATCGAATGGCTATGCTGCATAATCCATGTTCCTCAGTCTTCAACGAGCCAGTGCTGCATTCCGGTCTTCAACAAACTTCATGTCAGCCGGCGAGGGATTCTTGGCCCGTTGCAGGGCGCGGATGTAGTGAATCAAAGCCCAACGGTCTTGCTGAGCAATCTGCGACGCATAGCTGGACATCAAGTTCTGGCCGAGCGTGATGACGTTGTAGATCGAGCCGTCGGTGTAACCTTTGATCTTGTCCGACTGAAGCGACGGCGGCCGAGGATACTTCGGTACGACGTACCCATCCCCTTCTCCGTAAGCTCCGTGGCAAACGATGCAGTAGGTGTTGAAGATCTTCTGGCCACGAGCCAGAGTTTCTTTCGTCCGCAGGACCGGATTCTGATGAAGTTTCCCTGCCGCTACCGGATCCAGATCCTGGTGGGCATAGGGCTCGTAACCGCGGGGAATGGTTCCCGCGACCGGCAGACGCTGAATGCCTTCCTGCGCCTTGATGGCCGGGCTGTAATGCATGTCCGGCATGTAGGTGAAATTCGGCTTCTCGTGTTTACCGCAGCCGACTAGCGCCAAAAAGCTCAGCGCCACGATCCAGGTTTGCTTGTTCATCAGAACCACCCCTCAGCGTTCACGCTGCGAATGTCCTTGGCGCCCAGCTTTTGAAGCAGGCTCTTGGCCTCGGATTCATCAAACTTCTTGAACCGCGCCTGACGAGCCACGGCTTTCTCGTTGTCAGCATCCACCGAAGGCGGAACTTCGATCAGAATCGCAAAACGATCCCGCGTGATGGACGGATCGACGATCTTCTTCTTGGTGTTCGGAAGACCGTTCAAGAAGAACATCGCGCCCACCGTCGAAAGTGCCGCAAACAACACGGTCAACTCGAAGGTGATCGGAATAAACGCAGGACCCGAGTGGAAGGGCTTGCCACCGACGTTGATGGCCCAGCTCACTGCCGAGGTCCAATATTGCAACAGGTAGCCCAGGGTTCCCCCGGTCAGGCCCGCAACAAACGTGACGTACGGCAACGGCGAGCGCTTCAACCCTTGCGCATGCTCCAACCCGTGAACCGGGTACGGAGTGAAGGTATCCCACGACTGATAATTCTCATCGCGGACCTTCGCGGTGGCTTGAAGCAAGGTGCCCGGATTATCAAAGAATCCGACCACACCCGCCAACTGCGGAGAAGTCTGAGAAGCGTTACTCATGGTGACCTCCTTGCGGCATCACGCTCTTCACTTCCGCCATTGCAATGGTGGGCAACAGGCGAACAAAGAGCAGGAACAAGACAAAGAACAAGCCGAATGCGCCAATGGTCCAACCCCAATCAAACCAAGTCGGGGTGTAGTAACCCCAGCTCGAGGGCAGGAAGTCGCGGTGAAGCGACGTGGCCACGATCACATAACGTTCGAACCACATCCCGATGTTCACGAACAAAGAGACAATGAACATCGCCGGAATCGAGCGACGCATGCTGCGCCACCAGAAAACCTGCGGAATGAACGCGTTGCAGATGGTCATGGTCCAGTAGGCCCACCAGTAGGGACCGAAAGCGCGATTGATGAAGATGAACTTCTCGAATGCGCCACCCGAGTACCAAGCGATGAAGAACTCGCAAGCGTAGGCGTAGCCCACCATCAGGCCGGTCGCCATGATGATCTTGTTCATCCGCTCCAGGTGGTCCATCGTGATGTAGGCCTTCAGATTGAAAGCCTCACGCATGATGACCAACAAGGTCACGACCATCGCAAAGCCCGAGAAAATGGCGCCTGCGACGAAGTATGGCGGGAAGATCGTGGCGTGCCAGCCCGGAAGCTGAGCCACTGCGAAGTCGAACGACACGATGGTGTGCACCGAAAGAACCAGCGGAGTCGAAAGACCCGCCAGGATCATGTAAGCACTCTCGTAGTGCGCCCAGTTCTTGTTCGAACCGCGCCAGCCCATCGACAGGATGGTGAAGATCAACTTACGGATGTTGTTTTTCGCGCGGTCACGAATCGAGGCCAAATCGGGGATCAGGCCGACGAACCAGAAGACTGCCGAAACCGTGAAGTAGGTTCCCACAGCGAACACGTCCCAGAGCAGCGGTGAACGGAAGTTCACCCAGAGCTGGCGCTGGTTAGGGTAAGGAAGCAGCCAATAAGCTGCCAACCACGGACGTCCCGTGTGCAAGAGCGGGAAGGTCAAAGCCGTGATCACCGCGAAGATGGTCATGGCTTCAGCAGAACGGTTAATCGCCGTACGCCACTTCTGGCGGAACAGGAACAAAATGGCCGAGATCAAAGTACCGGCGTGACCGATACCGACCCAGAACACGAAGTTCACGATGTCGATCCCCCAGCCGTTAGGCTGGTTCAGACCGAGGACGCCCAGACCGTTCATCACAAACGTGGTGACGACCAAAGCCCCGATTCCGAGTGCCGCAAGCGCCACACCGAAGCAGGCCCACCAAGTCGAGGTGGGGAAATTCTCCAACGGTCGCGCCACGTCTTCGTTGACGTCGACCATGGTTTTATTGCCGGCAACCAGCAAATCTTGGTGAACTGCCGTTGAATGCGTATCAGCCATGATGCTCACCCCCGTGGTGCTGGGCCGCGCCGCCATTTTTGTTCCTGACTTTCGACAGGTACGAAATAGCCGGGCGGGTGTTCAGGATTTCGAGCGAGCGGAAAGCGCGGGCGTCGGCGTGGAGCTTGGACACGCGGCTTTCCGGATCGTTGATATTGCCGAAGACAATGGCGTCGGTCGGGCAAGTTTGCTGACAAGCGGTCTGGATGTCGCCATCCACGATCTTCTCGCCTTTGTTCTTACGATCGAAACGCGCTTTCTGAACCCGTTGGATACAGAACGAGCACTTCTCCATGATCCCGCGGGAGCGGACGGTGACGTCCGGGTTCCACACTAGGTTCATGCTGCCTTCGTAACTCTTCCAATGATCGAAGAAGTTGAAGCGACGCACTTTGTACGGGCAGTTGTTCGAGCAATACCGAGTACCCACGCAGCGGTTGTATACTTGGTTGTTCGTGCCTTCGTCGTCGTGAACGGTTGCCAAAACTGGGCAAACCGTTTCACAGGGAGCGTTTTCGCAATGCTGACACAGCATCGGTTGGAACACGACATCGGGACTCTCGGCCGAACCCGAGTAGTAACGATCAATGCGGATCCAGTGCATTTCACGGCTGATCCGCACGTTGTTGCGGCCCACGACCGGAATGTTGTTCTCGGCCTGACAACCGATCACGCAAGCACCGCAACCGGTGCAGGAGTTCAGATCGATCGCCATGCCCCAGCGATAGCCCTTGTATTCGTGCTTGGACCACATCGTCGGCACGTCTTCCATGCGAAGGTGCGGATCAGTGTGGTTGGCAGCTGCCGGGTTCTTTTTGAACTCGGCCAAGGTGATGTCGTTGATGATCGGACGATTTTCAGTGACGTGGTGCCACTGAGTTTCGGCGAGCTTGTAGAACTTCCCAGTCTTCGAGATCTGAGCCGACAAGCCTGAATAGGCCAATGAGTCGCCTTCGATCTGAACCAGCGGAAACACGTCGACGCCGACGCCGGTGCCCACTTTGCCGGCCACTTTGCGGCCGTAACCCACGGCAATCGCCAAAGCTTCGCCGTGCATGCCGGGCTGAATCTGAACCGGAATCTCCATGGAGGCCGATCCCACTTGAACCTTAGCTACGTCGTTAGCGCTGAAGCCCAATTTCTTGGCCAGAGCCGGGCCGACTGCAACGAAGTTATCCCAAGTGACCGTCGAAATCGGATCTGGGAACTCTTGGAGCCAAGCGTTGTTCGAGGTCCGACCATCGGCTTGCGCCATCGAAGCGTACAAGGCCAGCTTCACGCCGCTTTCGGCTTTATACTTCGGCGTTTTCGCCAAAGCACTGGAGCGGAAAGAGCGGGCCGAAGCATGCGCTCCAGCGACACCTTTTTGAACGAACACGCCGTCCCGAAGCGAGGTCTCCCAGAATGCCTGGAATGATCCACCGGCGAGCGGGAACACGGTTTCTTTCCAATTGGCGACCACATAGTCGTGCCAAGTGTTCTCTGCGGCGTTCGCCACACGAGCTGCCAAGCCCGATGCGCCGAGCTTACCTTGACCAATCCAGGTCAAGAGCGAGTCTTGGAAAGACCGCGTGGCGTAAATCGGAGCCAAAGTGGGTTGCTGCAAACTGGTGACGCCCTTACGGATCCGAGCGTCGCCCCAATTTTCGAGTGCGTGATGATCCGGAAGAACGACGTCCGAAAGGAGCGAGGTTTCGTTCCACTGTTCAGACACCTGAATGACGAGGCCGACCTTTTTGACCGCTTCCGCAAATCCTGCCGATGCCGGAAGGGAGAATGCCGGATTCGTGCGATGAAGCACCAAAACGGCAACCGAACCTGCGTTCATTTCAGCGATGAGCTGCTTCACACCGGCGAAGCCAGCCGAAGGACGCGCCACCGGAGCGGCGTTGCCGTCGACGGTTTGGCCTTCGTTCTCGAGAGCCGAGTTCAGCAGGTTAACGACATTCTGAAGAGCCACTGCCGATTTCGACTTGGACTCCAGACCGCCAGCAACGACCAAACCTTTGCCACGAGCTGCCCACAAAGCGTCGGCTGCTTGAGCGAGAACGGCCGCATCAAAGCCAATTTCTTTGGCCACTGCTTCGGGCTTGTAGCTTTCCAGCGCTGCGCGAACCGCGCCATCGCCCGCGAAGCGGGAACGACCCTGCTGAAGAATCAGCTGGTTTGCCAAAGCCAAAGCCACTTTGAGCTCATCGCCTGGACGAATCGGAGTGCGGTAATCCGAATTTGCACCGGTCACCGTCATCAGCGACTCAAACGCAAAGGTCTTGGACATCTCAGCAGTCTTGGATTTTTTGGAATCCAGCTTCCGAAGCTTTGCCCAATCCGAAGCGTATTGAACGGAGTTTGGCCAAGTACCCAAGAAATCAGCACCAATCGAAACCACCGCTTCGGCGGAGTCGAACCGATAGACTGGGAGAACCGCAGCGCCGTAGCTTTCTTCTTGGCCTTGAACGATTTCGTCCTGAGCCAAAGGCTCAAACTCAACCCAGCGCGAACCTGCGCCGAAAGCCGACAAGAATTCACCGACCAAGCGGCGGCTCGAATCAGAAACCGAAGCGCCCGAGAGAACTCGGACTTTGCCATTTCCGGCGGCTTTCAACTGAGCCACCACGCGAGCATCGACATCGGCCCAAGTTGCGACCGACTTCTTGCCCGTGGCGCGATCGACCGTCTGCGGATCTTGCAAACGCTCCGGATCATACAGATCCAAGATCGCCGACTGCTGGCGCGCCGAAAGCTTTCCGCGGTTCACGGGGTGATCCGGATTGCCCTCGAGCTTCACCGGACGACCTTCGCGCACCTTCACTAAAAGACCTGCACCGGTCTCGGGATCGCTCGAAGCGTAGTAGTTCGCAATGCCAGGAGTGACCTCGTCCGGCTTGACGACGTAAGGAATGATCTTGTGCACAGGACGACGAGCGCAGGCAAAGCCTGCCATCGCCATCGATGCGCCCATGATGGTCAAAAACTCACGACGAGCCAGACCTTTGGTGTCCAACTTGTCGATCAGCGCAATCGCTTCCACTGGCTTGTCGTGGAACTCTTGGCCGCGTTTTTCGACGTTTTTCGAATCCGCCCAATAAGAGGAATTCAGTTCCTCTGGAGCGATCCAGTGACGAGGAGCAGAGAAGCTTTGGGGAGTTTGATTTTCCATTTTCGTCTCGTTGAAGCTCATCAATAGTGACAGGTGGTGCAATTCACCGAAGCGACCGCATGACCTTTCGGGTCCTTCAGGTCGGGGTGATAAGCCCGCAGCACATTCGGAGGAGTGGTGTCACCGCGGTGACAATTCATGCACCAGCCCATATTCAGGGCCGAAGCTTGATAGACGCGATCCATCGTCTCGATGGGGCCGTGACAGGTTTGGCAAGAAACCCCCGCCTTGATGTGGCGGCTATGCACGAAGTGAGCGTGATCCGGCAGCTCATGGATTCGCACCCATTCAATGGGCCGACCTTCGTTGTAAGCCTGGGTCAGCTGTTGAATCCAAGGCGAATCGGTCTTCACCACTTTGTGGCAGTTCATGCACACGTTCGTGGAAGGAACACCGGCGTGGGCTGATTTTTCAGCAGTCCCGTGGCAGTACAAACAGTCGATCTTGTACTGGCCCGCGTGCAGCTTGTGGCTGAACGGGATGGGCTGCTCGGGAGCGTACCCTTGGTTAGACACCGTCGGGAAGGCATTCACCCCGGCAATCCCAAGAATAACGACCGCAGCCACAGCGACCAAAACGGCCAGCTGCTTTTTAAAAGAATTTTTGGACGGACTTTGGGTGGAGCCACCTGGAGATGACATTCAGCGCACCTAGTTGAGGGTTTTAGACGTTTGCCATTTCTAACCGCAGACGAAGCCACATTCCAGAATCTTTTCAGCGCGCTGGACAACTTTCTTTGCCGACTCGAGGAGTCGGATTGAGTCGTTTTTCGATATAAAAAATGCCCTCTCCCCCTCCCCTAAGACCTGTTCAAAGTTTGATCAAATGTCGCCCCAAAGCCTCAGAGAGGGGCCACTGTCCGGCCCAAAACCCACTTTTTTGAGCAGCTGGGAACTAGAACAGCTAGGCCCAGGACTTGCTGCACCGAGTCCCCGATGGCTTGGTTGAAAAATTCATTTTGGTCCCTCTGGGTCTTCTCCCTCTGCGCTACGGCATCGGCTCAAATCATTCCAAATCAAATGACTTGCGACGATCCGGGGGTGACCCGGACCCTCGAGAAGCTCCGGAGGCATGACTCCAAACTCCGCGATCGCCAGGGAAGGATTTTGGCCAAAGCTCGGACCATCGACACCAGCATGGAGTGGCAACAGCATCTCCAATTCCTCGAGTCAGGCCTCCAGGTGCAAAGCCAGGCATCTTTCCGGCCTGCAAGTCACCACCCACGGGTCAAAGCCGTGATTCTTTCCAACCGTGAGTCGATCGCACTCCAACAAATGAAAACTCACGCCCATCAGCTGAAGTGGGCCCTGTCGCGCCAGGTTCGCGACCACGCACGCCATCGGCGCGACCTGCAGAACTCGGACATGCCGCTTAACTTACAGGTGCTGGAAACCTTTACCAGCTACCAAACCGAGCGCGAGGAAGTGCGCCAAGTGGCCAAACGCTTTCAGAGTAGCTGCCTTCAAGCCGGCGTCCTGAAAGCGAGCCTGGAGCGAAAAACGGCCTCAGTCCCCCAGCCGCAGAGCCGCTCTTTGCGCGGATTCTAAGGCTTTCTTGCGACTAAACTGACCACTGGCTCTGCGGTGCCGGTCGCCTCGCGATCCACCAAAATTTCGAAATCCGCGAACAGGGAACGCAACTCCCCCGGGCGAAATCCTTGAGCACCCCTCGGATCCAGACGGGCCTCGAAAATCACGACGCCGCCCCGGCGCAGCCCGCGCTTCATTTTCGGAATGAGGGAGCGAAGCACGAAGTTGATATTCAAAATCGCGTCGTAACTTTCCGGGCGAATCGAATACTGGTTGAGGTCGGCGTTGATCGACTGAATGGCGACCCCGTGAGAACGCGCCAAGCGTTCGGCCTTTCGGATGGCTTCGCTCGAGAAGTCCACTCCCTCCACGCGAAAACCGCGCTTGGCTAGGTAGACCGCATTTCTGCCTTCCCCCATGGCAATGTCCAGGGCGCGCCCCACCGGTAACCGTCCGACTTGTTCCTTCAGAAACGCAGCCGGCTCGGTTCCGTACAGGTACCCTTTATTCTGCCGAAAAATTCGGTCCCAGCCTTCTCGCGCTTCCTCTTCATCCTGGCCCGTGACCCGAAGGTAGGGACTCGCGGCATTCGGAGTCGTTTCATCGGAAAAAGCTTCAAGAGAAATCCCCAAACCGACCGTCAGAACGACAAGTCCCTGAATTGACAGCCCGCACAGTGCCCGGTATACCCAAGCTCCTATGTTTGGAATTTCCGGCGAACACCTGCTCATCCTGGCCATCGTGCTTCTCATTTTCGGTCCACGCCGTCTACCGGAGCTGGGAAATACGCTCGGGAAGGCGATGAAGAACTTCAAAGACGCTCTGTCGGGCGTGGAAGAAGCGAAGTACCGCCGGATCGACGAAGAAAAAGCCGCAGGCTCCGGACCTGCCACCGCGCAGGCGGAAAAAGCTGAAGCCAAGACCGAAACCCAAAGCTAACCCAGGCTGAGTACCCGCCATGTTGATCGACGACCGGAACTTCGAGAAGTACCTTCCCCGCGAGGAAATCGAGGCGACCGTTCGCCAGCTCGCTGAACGCATCAACCGCGACTATGAGGGAAAAACCATCCTTCTGGTTTGCGTGTTGAAAGGCGCAATCATTTTCACGGCCGATCTGGCCCGCCATCTGACGGTGGACCATGAGATCGAGTTTGTGCGCTTGTCCAGTTACGGAAACGAGCGCCAGTCCACCGGCACGGTCACGATCCTGAAAGACATCGGCATCGACATCCGCGGCAAACACGTTCTGATCGTGGAAGAAATCATCGATAGCGGACGCACCTTGCGCTTCCTGCAGGACCGCCTCCAAGCTTCCGAGCCAGCTTCGATCGAAATCGTCACGTTGCTGGACAAGCCCGCTCGTCGCGTCGTCGACATCGAAGTGAAGTACATCGGCCGCACGGTCGAGGATCAATTCCTGATCGGTTACGGACTCGATCTGGAAGAGAAATGCCGGAACCTTCCGGACATCTATTATTTAAAGTATCCGAACTGATCAGCTCTCGTACAAAGCGTTCGCAGAAGCTCGCGTCATGAGCTGATGAAGCGCTTCACGAGCGGAACATTGCCCTTGGATCACGCGGTAAACTCCTTCGGTGATCGGCATGTAGATGCCTCGCTTCTCGGCGAACTTCCACACGCTGCCGCAGGTTTGAACGCCTTCTGCCGTGGACCCGAGCTCTTCGAGCGCTTGTTCCAAGGTTTTTCCGGAAGCTAAGGCTTGTCCCACTCGGTAGTTCCGGGAAAGGGAACTCGAGCACGTCGCCAGCAAATCGCCCACTCCTGCGAGTCCCAAGAACGTTTCCTGGCGGGCGCCAAAATACTCACTGAAGCGAACCATCTCGGCTAGGCCTCGCGAAATCAAAGCGCTCCGGGAGTTGGCACCCAAGTTCAGTGCATCTAAAGATCCGGCTGCAATGGCCAGCACGTTTTTCAAAACTCCTGCCCACTCCACTCCGATCACATCGGTATTTCCGTAAACGCGAAATCGATCCGTAGTCAGTAGAGTCCGCCCCGCTTCAATGACCTCTGTGTAAGCGGAGGCCACAACGGTCGCCGCCGGCTCCCCGCGAGCCACTTCGTCCGCGAGGTTGGGCCCACTGATCACGCCGATCCTCGGCGCGGGGAGCTCTTCTCGCAAAACTTCAGTCATCCGCTTCAGCGTGCCCTCTTCGATTCCCTTCGTGGCGTGGATGATCATTTCATCGCCCTGAAAGTGACGCGAGAAATCTCGCGCCGCCTGGCGCAGCACCTTGCTAGGCAAGGCCCAGATCACCGCCTGAACGCCCCCTTCGAACACGCGGTCCGGCTCACTCAGGGCACGCACGTTTCCGCCAAAATGAAGACCTTGGGCGTAACGGGGATTGTTTCTCGTCGAATTAAAGGCGCGAGCGTCTTCGTCGTCACGGGTCCAGATTCGCACTTCTGAGCAGTTGCCCGAGAGCAGGTGCGCCAGCACCGTGCCCCAGCTTCCACCCCCGATTACCGCTACCGTGGCCTTACGCCAAAAATCCTTTTCGGTCATATCCCTCACCCTTCAGCGACAAACCGTAGCCGGCCAGTCGATTGCGGTAATAATAGAGCAAGCTCAAGTCTTCAGTCAGGATCGTGTCCTTATCGACTTTCACGACGGCGGCATCGTGCAAAAGCCCTAGGTTGCGAATGCCATCGTCTACCCAGCGCCGGAACGATCCCACTTTGAACTCAGGCGCCAGATGCAGCCGCCCGCGGTCCGACATCTCGTGCAAGCGCTGATGAAGGGTTTCTGCTTCTTGTAGAAATTCCTCAAAAGGAAGCGTGCGCTGCGACAACGAGAGGCGCAAGAAACGGAATAGATCGAAGCCTCGGTAATGCTTCCGCAAACACTCAAACAGCGCGAAGGCCACCGCATGCGAACTGAGAACCGTATTATCTAAGTGGAAGCGCTCAGAAACTCGCAGCCCCAACTCGCGCGTGTACTCGCGGTCTCGAGCCGCATCGGGTCTTACTTCGCCTCGTGTGGTCAGCCACTTCAAGGGTTGGATCTGGGTTCCGTTCGGGCCCAAGCTCTGCCCCGCCTCATCGACCAAGTTTCCAAACACATCCATCGGCTTGCCGATTCGCACGGTGACGCTCGACTCAGACTTGAAGAATTTCCAGAAAAAATTAGCCACTTTTGCGAGCTGCCAAGAATCGTCACCCCGAAGGATGAAGCGGTGTTTGCCCTGCTCCATCAGATAATCTTCAATCAGCGAAGCCGCTTCGAGAACGAAGTGATAGCTGGTCACCATCGGCACGACGTAAACGTTCGGATTCGGGCGCCCTTCGCTCAGATTCATGGTCTGCGCTTCCAGTGCCGTACCCAGGAGCCCGAGTTTGAGTTTTGACTCGATGGCACCGGAACGCGAACGTCCGCCGCCCGGGAAGAAAATCGAATGCACTCCTTGGCGAAGGATCCGAGTCGAGTAGTTCTTCAGGGCACGTTTATAAATGGCGTCGTTCTTCTGGCGATCCACCGTGTAGGCACCCAAACGGCTCATGAAGTAACTGAGGATGGGGTTCGAGAACAGATTCAGACCCGCTCCGTAAGAAAAAGGCGGCAAACCCATCAGATAAATCAGGTAGCCGATCATCACGGAATCAATGTTGGACTGGTGCGTGGGAACCAGAAGAATGGTTCCTCGGGCCGTGAGCTTTTTCAGATGCTCCACTTCACCCACAATATTGAGCCGCCCCTGAACCTGCTCCTTCTGCTTCCAGGGAAGCAAAATGCCGGCACTCGCCGCGTTCAGAAGCCAGTTAAAGCCAATGGGGAGCGCATGAGTCGTGAACCGGTAGACATTGGGATCGAAGTGGCCCCCGATCTCGTCCGTGTAGTGCTCGAGCACTCGGCGAAGGACCTGACTGCGGTCGACTTCTCCGGGCCGCCGAAGCATTCGCGTATAGACGCCGCCCCAGAACAGAGAGTCGCGCTTCCGGCGCTCCCGCGTGAACCAGTTGGTGCGAGTTCGCCGAAGGCGCTGCCTTTCAGCAAAGAGCGCTTCCTGAAGGACGACCTCGAGCGGCATCTCGCTCTCCTCTGCCAGAATTTCCTGGTAGGAGCGCTCGACGACGTCGGAAAGCACCTGAGAGCGCAACTCTTCAAACTTCCAGAGTTGAGCCTCTTGGATCAGAGAGGGAACCTGGGACATGTCCATTCGAGACTCAGTCTAAGCGAGCTTAGACGGAATCACCACTACGACGCGACCCTGCTGCACTTGAATCGATGCGCCCAAGTCATTTTCAACGCGATTACTCAGACCGCGCGAGCCGGGAAGGAGTCTGAAATTTTCGAGCGGATAGCTGGCCCCACTCAGGGAAACCCGCACGTCCTCGCTCATCGAAAAAACCGAGAAAACTCGCCCTGGGGGTAACCCTAAATTCCAAGGCGATGAGCCTTCGGAAAGGAAGACGTACTGCGCCAATTCATCCCAAGCGCGCACCCGGCCAGCGCCTTTGCGCTCTGACCAAAGCGAAAGCTCCTGCAGAGTGGCCAAGTGATGATCGGGCCTTCCTCCCGTCACTCCAAAACACAGCCAATCTTCGACTCCAAAACTCAGTGTCTCATCCAATGCTGCACGAAGATCGCTTTGGTCCTTCTCAGTAGACAGAGTCACCTGATGGGGCACTCCCGCGAGCGCCTTCTCAGGACTCGCCAAGCTGTCCCAGTCTCCGACCGCAAGTTCCGGCACGAGTGCGAGAGAGCGCCAGCTCGCCACCCCTCCATCGACTCCCACTCGAAGGGGCGACTGCGCGTCCATCCACTGGACCGAGGAAAGGCCTGCCGCTTCAAACTGGGCGCCGAGTTGAGTGGTTCTCACCCCTCCCTCGGACGCGCCCAGCAGAACGGCTGACTTTCGCGATGCTCGGGTCATTTCCCTCCGCCTAGACGCGACAAACGCGTCAAAGCGGACTCAAGCTCGGACAACTTCGCCAAATGCGCCGCTTCGTTTTCGCGCTCCTTGGCTACTAATTCGACAGGCGCTTTTGAGATGAACGACTCACGCGAAAGCTTCGCGCGGACATGGGAAAGATCAGCTTGAACTTTTTCCATCTCCTTGCGGACGCGCTTTTGTTCCTCTTCAACGTTCACGAGGCCCTGAAGAGAGATGCGAAGCTCGACTGCTGGCACGGCCAAAGGAATCACCGTCTCAAACTCCCCGGCAGCGCCGGTCACGGGCTCCAAGGAGGTAATGCGGCTCAGTGAGCGCACGTCGCCTGCAATCGAGCGCATGAATTCGCCGGCTTGCGAATTCTGCGGAACGTAACTCACAGCGAACTCCGTGCGAGGCGACAAGCTGTTTTCCCCGCGGAAGCTTCGGAGTGCTTCCACCACGCCGCGAAGCCCACCGACAGCCGCTTCGGCCTTTTCGTCTCGGAAACGAGAATCGACTTTCGGCCATGCCTGGAACATGAGCGTTTCGATCTCGGGCTTTCCGTCGCGCGTACGCGCCGGAGTGTTCGCTGGACTGCGCCAGGGCAGGGAGCGCCAGAGTTCTTCCGTCACAAACGGGGTCACCGGGTGCATCAAAGTGAGGAGCTGTTCCAGCACATAATGGAGTGTGATCAACGTTTGCTCAC
Organism: Bdellovibrionia bacterium; assembly: GCA_040399745.1. Taxonomy (GTDB): domain Bacteria; phylum Bdellovibrionota; class UBA1018; order UBA1018; family UBA1018; genus CANFHS01. The sequence continues at coordinate 24,404 of JBBARP010000005.1, forward strand.
GATCCGCCCCACCCGCGCGGAGCGGAAGCTTCGCAAACTCAATGTACCAATCGCAGACCTCGCCCCAAGCAAACGAATACAGCGCCTGCGCCGACTCGTTGAGTTCGAAGTTTTTGAAACCTTTTTCGACGGTCGCAATCGATTCCTGAAGGCGAGACAAGATCCAAGCGTTCGCAGGAAGAAGCTTCGCGTGGTTGTCGAGAAGCCACTGACGGGCTCCGCCTTGAGGTTCAGCCAAAGGCGCGGCATTCGGAACCAAGCCGTCTACCGCACTCTGAGGATCGAGCTGCAAGTGCAGGAATTTGACCGCGTTCCAAACCTTGTTACAGAAGGCGCGATAGCCTTCCACTCGGTCCACAGAAAGCTTGATGTCGCGTCCCTGGCCCGCCATCGCCGCCAAGGTGAAGCGAAGCGGATCGGCTCCGTGCTGATTGATCAGAACCAAGGGGTCGATCACGTTCCCCTTGGACTTAGACATCTTCTCGCCTTTTTCATCCCGCACCATGGCGTGCAGGTAAATTTTTCGGAACGGCACTTCACCCATGAAGTGCATTCCCATCATGATCATCCGAGCGACCCAGAAGAAGATGATGTCAAAGCCCGTCTCCAAAATCGAAGTGGGGTAAAAAGTTTGCAGGGCTTTGGTTTTCTCAGGCCAGCCCAGCGTCGAGAACGGCCAGAGCGCCGAACTAAACCAGGTATCCAGGACATCTTCATCCTGTTTGAGCTGCGCTCCGCCGCAATGCGAGCACTTCTCGGGAGTCGAGCGCGCAACAGTGGTCTCTTGGCAGCTCTGGCAATACCAAGCCGGAATCTGGTGTCCCCACCAAAGCTGGCGCGAAATGCACCAGTCGCGGATGTTGTACATCCACTCGAAATAAGTTTTCTCCCAGCTCTTCGGCGAAAACTCGATTTTGCCGGTTTCCACAGCCGCAATTGCGGGCTTAGCCAAAGGCTCAATCTTCACAAACCATTGTTTGGAGATAATCGGCTCGGCCACTTGATCGCAGCGCTGGCAAAGGCCCACTTTGTTTTGGTGATCTTCGGTCTTCACCAACTCGCCGGATTCCTTCAGCGCTTGAAGCACGGCTTCGCGTGCTTCGCTGAACTTCATGCCGGCATAAGGGCCGCCCGCTGCGGTGATTTTTCCGTCCTTGCCCATGACGTGCACAACCGGCAGGTCATGGCGTTTGCCCAGTTCGTAGTCGTTGAAGTCGTGCGCGGGCGTTACTTTCAGGCCGCCGGTTCCGAACTCACGGTCCACGTAGGTATCGGTGATGATCGGAATTTTTCGCCCGAGCAGCGGCAAAACAGCGAACTTGCCGTGAGCAAAAGCCCAGCGTTCGTCTTCAGGATGCACAGCCACAGCCGTATCGCCCAGCAACGTCTCAGGACGCGTGGTGGCGATCACCAGCGAAGCATCCTCGCCGGTGGCCGGGTTCTTCACTGCCGAGCCGTCGGCCTCAACGATTCGGTAACGCAGGTGCCAGAGATGGCCTTTTCGGTCCTGTGGAACCACTTCCAAGTCCGAGAGCGCGGTCTGACAGCGAGGGCACCAGTTGATGATGCGCTCCCCGCGGTAAATGAGTCCGTCCTCGTGGAGCCGCACAAATACTTCTCGCACGGCCGCCGAAAGCCCTTCATCCATCGTGAAGCGTTCACGCTTCCAATCCAGGGATGAACCGAGGCGTTTCAACTGATCGGTGATGATGTGCGCGTGTTCTTCTTTCCACTGCCAGGTACGCTCAAGAAACTTCTCGCGACCCAAATCATGGCGAGTAAGAGGACGGCCCGTAGGACCCTTCCCTTCCTTCGCAATCTGCTTTTCCACCTGCGACTGCGTGGCGATGCCGGCGTGATCGGTTCCCGGTACCCAAAGAGTGTTGTCACCCTTCATTCGGTGCCAGCGAACCAGAATGTCCTGAATGGTGTTGGTCAGCGCATGACCCATGTGAAGCACGCCCGTGACGTTGGGCGGAGGAATCACAATACAAAAGGATTCCTGCCCCGGAACGTTCTCCTCGGCCGAATCAAAGCATCCCGACTCGCTCCAAAAGCGGTAGATGTCTTGCTCGAACCCGGCGGGTTCGTAACTTTTGCCTAAGGCGGAGGCTTCCCGTTTCAAGACTTCCGACTGACCCGAACGCTGCTTACTTTGACCCATCAGGACCCCGGACCTTAGCACAGGGCCCGGGCTGGGCGGAAGCCGCTAGCCCGGCCGGGGGTGCGGAATCTCAGCGCTTTTTACGAGGGCACTGCCAAGCCGTCAGGTCGATCATCAAAGCATCGATCACGGTCACTGGCTTCCCCTGGAAAGCGAGCGGTTGGCCGGTTGGGGCTTGGAATTTACAGCTGTGGGACACGGTCTGATCGCGGCCCACTTTTTCAGGGGAGAACTCAACCGGTGCCGGGCACCCCAGCATCCCTTTGGCCGTGTCAGGCGCCACTTTTTCGGCACCCACGCAACAAACCACGCCTTCCATGCCGACGTATTTGTAGCACTTGTCTGAGTTCTTTTTCGACCAAGCCTTCACGTCGGTCAGCATTCCGGGGCCCGCTTGAGCCACAGAAAGAGTCATGAAAAAGAAAGCGGCCACCCCACCCCAAGTTTTGCGCTGATTCATAAAATTGGATGAATCCGATTTTGCCGGGAATCAACCCTCTTCCCACTCGCCCCGTTCGGTGTTCCAATCGTAATGGCATGCTGAACGACTACGAGCAGGAGCAACTCAAAGCTGCGGACGAATGGAAGCGGCAGGAGCCTTGGATCATTTCCAAGATGTTCAGCGGAAACAAAGAGCCCGTGGTTTGGGTCGCCCAGAAAATCATTCCCCCCAGCCTTGTCCGGCCTGCGCTGGAGAACCCGGTTTGGCAGGCGGCCCCGAGCCCGGAACTCTCGGACGTCTTGAAGTTGGCCCAAGCGACCAATTTGGAGCAGCTTCAAAAGGGTGACCTTCAGAAGCTCGATCAAGCGGCCCAGCAGGTTCAAACCTGGGCGCTCGACCAAATCCCGAAGGGCCCGGAAACACCCAAGAAACCGGTTGATGACGAATCAGCAGGCATCAATACGGAGCTGTTTCTAGTCGCCCTTCGCGCCGTCCGCCGGGTAGCTCACTGCTACGGCTACTCGGGCGAAGGAACGGGCGAACGGCAGTTCATTCTCGGAATTTTGTCGGCCGTGAGCTCAAACTCCATGGAAGAGAAAATCGAAGCGGTGACTCGCTTGAAAGTGCTGGACACCGTCATCGCCAAGCAAAGCTGGACCGTCGCTTTGAAGAAAAAAGGGAAAGCCGAGGCCGAGGACGCCGCTGCCCTTTTAGCCGGCAAAACGGCCGCACGCGCTTTGAAAGCGGGCGCTACAAAATCGGACAAGCCTGCTGAGCGCGCCTTGGATCCTGCCGCCAAGCGAGCCTTTGAATCGATCGAAAAGAAGGTCGAAGAGGGCCTTCTCACCGTGCGCGATCTGGCTACCCAGATGGGCATTAACCTGACCAAGCGCAAAGTGCTGCAAGCCATCCCATTCGTGGTCGACGCTCTGGGCCCCCACCCGGGCGTGGTGTTCATGAAAGATGTCGCCCAGGCCTCTCGACGCGCTTACCAAGAGCGTTGGCTGAACGATAAAATTAGAGCGGCGGAAATCGGTTAACCCGACTCCCGCCTTCAGGATCAATGATGGTGATGGCCGTCTTCGCCGTGGGCGTGGCCATGCTCGAGCTCTTCCTCGGTGGCTTGGCGCATGCTGAGCACTTCGACTTCGAAGTGCAAAGTGCAGCCTGCCAGCGGGTGATTGCCGTCGATGTGGACTTCATCGCCTTCCACTGCGTCGATTTTGAAAACCAGGTCTTCGCCTTCCGGGCCGTTGGCCTGGAACTGCATTCCTGCGGTGATTTTAGCGCCAGCCGGGAACTGCGAGCGTTTCACGACGAGCTTCAGCTCGGGGTTCATCTCGCCGTAGCCTTCAGCAGGAGCTACCGAAACTTTCTTCTTATCGCCAACCTGGGCGCCCTCGAGGGCATTCTCCAAGCCTGGGACAATCTGGCCTGAGCCATGAAGGTAAGTGAAGGGCTCTTTGGAATCAGCCTGATCCAAGACCTCCCCAGAATCACTGGTAAGGCGGTAGGCGAGATTGACGACGGTTCCGTTTTTAATCATGACAACAGGGCCTTTCTGGCGGACCTCTTACCTCAGGAACCTACCCGTTGTCGGCAAAGAAACGATTTTAGAGGCAAATTTTTTCGAATGAAGGCAGAAAAAATCAATGATTTTAGAAGCTGAAGCGCCCTGGCTCGTTACCGGCGTTACCGGCCAAGTGGGCCGCTCGCTCTTAAAACGCCTTCGGCAGCTGAATCGACCTGCTCGGGGGGTCACGTCCCAGGAGCTGGATTTGGCCCATCCGGAAAGGATCCCGGAGATTCTTCGCGGTTTGGGTCCGATCCGCGGCATTCTGAACCCAGCCGCTTTCACAGCGGTCGATCTCGCTGAGGATCGCCAAGATTTAGCCCACAGGATTAATTCAAAGGCGCCGGCTGTGCTCGCTCGTTTCTGTTTTGAAAACGAGCTTCCGTTCCTACACTTTTCCACAGACTACGTTTATTCAGGCGCAGGCGATCACCTTTGGAAAGAATCCGACCCCATCGACCCCCAGAACTTCTACGGTCGATCCAAGGCCGACGGGGACCTCGCCATTCAGAACGAAGCGGCCCAATTCACTCGAGCGCGCTGGGGAATTCTTCGGACTTCTTGGGTTTACGACTCGGAAGGAAACAATTTTCCGAGGAAAATCTTGGCTAAGGCCTTAGACCCGTCCGCCCTCCAAGTGGTGAACGATCAGTACGGCGCCCCCACTCACTCCGACAGTCTTGCCGAAGCAGCCGCAGCCCTTCTCGAACGTCTTGAGGCACCCCATTCTCCAAACTTAGGCGTCCTTCACGCTTGCAGCCGAGGCGTCACCACATGGCATGGGTTTGCCACGGAAATCATCGATCGAGCGCGCCAGTTAGGAATGCCCATTCGCTGCACCCAAGTGACCCCCGTGCCGACAGGGACTTTTCCGACGCGCGCCCTTCGCCCGAAGAATTCTCGCCTCGATCTCAGTCAAATCGAAGCGCTTCTGGGACGCCCCATGCCCCAATGGGAGCAAGACCTCGAACATTTCTTTCAAGAACTCAGCCGAAATCAGCCTTCTTGAAGATCAGAAAACTTGAGGCGCCCGAGAAGACGAAGACCCAAGACGCCCCCCAGAACGGCCATCCCAGCCACTCCGAGCATCAAAAAGATCGACGGGATTCGCGGGGAAGTGAGCAATCGGTCGGCCAAAGAAGCCGCTGACCAAGCCACCATCTGAAGGGGAAGCCAGCGCAGAAGCACCAAGCGAGCCATTCCAGTCGGACCCACCAGAGAAGCGACCAAAAACAGGGCCGAAAACCAGAAACCCACCGCCCAAGTCCAACCGAAAGCCGAAACACCAAGTCCTCGGCTGTAAAGCCAGTTCAAGAGCGCTGCCACCGAGAGGGCAATTCCCAAAAAGCGCCAGGCCCGCTCGGGTCGCCCCGAACGAAGCAGTAAATCAAACGCCACCCAGAACAAGGCCGCCCCAGGCACTCCGAATCCAAGCGCACGCACCACTCGGGCACACAGCCGAACTTCGACTTCTGTGAAGCCGCCCGCGCGATACACCAAACGCACCAGTTCGTGGCTGGCGAAAACTAAAACAGCCCCTAACGAGACAGCCGCCACCCAGGCCTGAGTCGCTAAGTCTTTCACTCGATGCCTAAACTCGCTTCGAGCAGCGCGCACGGCCGAAGCAGTCCACTCGGGCCCCAGGGAATGAGACTCAAGCCATGCCGCTCCCACCGCTGCAGGAACCCAAAGAAGCGCGAAAGAATAGTCCACCACGGATGCAGCTCCGGCCCCCAAACGAGTCGCCAGGATCAGGCGACTGAGCCAGGCCACAGAAATCCAAAACGACAGCAAGCCCCAGCTTCCGAATTCTCGGACAATCCGCGAACGAATGCGCGCACTCGGCCAAGCCCAAAGGGGAACCTTCCATGCCGATCGAAGGTGGTCCTTCGCCGCACCCAGAGCAACCCAGCAAGCTCCGGCCAGTCCGCCGACCACCCAAGCCCGCACTCCAATTCGAGTCGATAAAAGGACGACGAGCACGAGTTGCACCAGAAGCACCCGAGAATCCAAGGCGGGCTGAAACCACCCCTGATAGCCGCTCGAGGGCTTTCGCGACCAAAGCTCAGACAGTCCCTGAAACAGGGCCACAAGCCCCAAGACTTCTAGAATTTTCCCTAAGAAACGATGAAGTTCGGGCGAAGCGCCTGGTGCAAAAAATTGAGAAATCGCGCCCGGTGCAAACAGCACGAAAAGCAAAAGCAACAGCCCGAGCCAACCCAGGAGCCCTGCTGCTTCCGCACGTCCGCGATCCGACTCCTCGCGAAGCCCATGAATCACGGGACGCCACAGCCCCGTCATCACTACCGCCAATGCGGCGGACCCAATGACCCAAGCGTCCCGATCCTCGCTAATTCCCAAGGTTCGGGCTGCTAGGATGTTCATTAGAAAACTCCACAAGCTGCCCATGGTCCCAGTTTCCCAAATTTCGAGGCGCTGGGATAGACTCGGCTTCTACCGCTATGAACTCGGAAAACTTGACCGCCCCCGTTCTTCAAGAAGTTCGAGGAAAAGGACTCGGAGTATTGACTCTGAATTCTCCGCGAACCCTCAACGCTTTGACCTTGGAGATGGTTGAAAAGCTGGACCAGGTTCTCACGGAATGGGAGCTCGACCCGGCCATCCAAGCTGTGGTCCTGCGAGGCGCGGGCCCACGCTCCTTTTGCGCAGGGGGCGACGTCAAGCGCGTGGCGCTTTCGCTGCGCGACCCGGAAACCTCATATCCGGAAGCGTTCTTTACGACGGAATACCGGGTCGATTACCGGATTCGCACTTACCGAAAACCCCTGATCGTTCTTGGCCACGGCCTGGTCTTAGGCGGTGGACTCGGACTTTTAGCGGGCGCTTTCCTTCGCGTCGTCACCCCCGAAACTCAGCTCGGGATGCCTGAGATTTTAATCGGGCTTTATCCCGATGTCGGAGGAAGCCATTTTCTTTCGCGCCTCCCGGAGGGCCTCGGGACTTTCCTTGCGTGGACTGCAGCACGGATCGGACCCAAAGCGGCGCTGACACTCGGGCTAGCCGATTTCTGCGTTCCGGAAGCTGCGTTCCAGCCCCTGCTCGATGCTTTGGCTTCTGCTCCGTCAGCCGAGCCTGGCGCCCTGTCTCGACTGATTCGTCAGTTCAGCGTCCCGCTCGACGAATCCACCCGAGAGCCACTCCTCGCCCACGCCGCTCGCGCGTCCCACATCGCTCGGAGCCCGACCCCCATCGAGGCTGCACGTGAATTTCAATCGATTCTCGACACCCCAGGGGCCGATCCTTGGCTCAAGGAGTGCGCAAAAAACTTCCTCGAAGGATCTCCCACTTCCGCTTGGGTCATCCAAGAACAACTTCGCCGGGGCGAAGGTCTGAGACTGGAAGAAGCCTTCCAAATGGAACTGGATTTATCGATTCAACTGGGACGCCTGGGCACGGATTTTCGTGAAGGGGTCCGAGCTCGCCTCATCGACAAGGACAACGCACCCCATTGGATTCCAGCCACGAGAGAGGCCATCCAGCCTGCCGACATCGCTCGCTACTTCGCGTCGCCGTGGACTCAAGCCACGCATCCGCTCAAGGATCTCAGAACCCGAAAGCCTTAGCGCCAGAACAACATTCGCCACTCGCCTCGAGCGCGAACTTCAGGCTTTCGCCCACCCAGACGCTGAGTATAGGCCTCAGTGACTGGCTCGACATCCGCTTCAACCAAGCCCGAGAGCAAAAGTGCCCCGCCGTTTCCGGGCTTGGGATCGAGCCTTCCACAGAGCTCGTCTGCAAACTCCAGCAAAACGGGCTTGAGGATATTCGCTACGACCACCGGATACCGGCGTGCGGCTTCGGGCAACGCTTCTGTGATTCGGACTCGGTCTTCCACCGCGTTCATCCGCGCATTCTCGAACGCGTTTTCATTCGCGAGCGGATCGATTTCGCAAGCATCGACTTCAGCGCCCGTCAGGGCCGCGCCGATCGAAAGAATTCCTGAGCCACTGCCAAAATCGAAAACACGAAAGCCACGCAGTCCGCTCGAGCCCCGCCGGTCTGCCAGTTCGCCCAATGCTTCTAGACAAAGCTGCGTGGTTTCATGCGTCCCAGTGCCGAAACCCGCACCCGGATTCAGCCGAAGAACTCGCGGTAAAAATTTCTCACTGGGAGCCGCCTCGACCCAAGGAGGCAACACTCGCCAATAGGGAAGTAGATCGATGCCGCGGAAAGAAGCTTTCCACTCGGCATCCCAGTCCTGAGGCAAAACCTCTTCGACCGAAGCTGCCACTTTCAATTCAGGATAGTGAGAAAGCTGAACCAAAGCCCGCTGAGCCAAGTCGCCGGCCGAGAAGTAAACTTCCACGTCGGCCCACTCTTGCCCCCCGATCCAGTCGCGCTCGCGCGGCGCCTGGCCCGAGTCGACGGTGAAAGACTCCGTCTCTAAGCCTTGCTGGTGGGCCTCTTCGGACAGAAGAGTCCCTTCGTGAACGCCGACCAAACCGCGGTCTTCCTGAAACTCTTCCCAGAGCCAAGAATAGAACTCTTCCCGGTCTAACGTCAGGTCACCGACCGCGACCGATCGGGGAACTGAAATCCGAAATCGATAAGTCGAGGTCACGATCCTACCGGGTCCGAACTCACCGATCCGGACGAACCGCCTCCGCTTGGGGTTGAAGGTGCCGATCCTGAATCCGAGCCTCCGCCCGAATCCGAAGGACCGCTTCCGCCTCCGCTCTGGCCTTCGCCCGAGCCTTGGACCACGATCCCCGGAGCTCCCCGAGGCTCGCGACGACGACGACCGCGACCGCCTCGGCGTCTCCGCCGACGACGACGTGCCTCATCATCCCCTCCGTCCGCATCAGAAGCCCCCTGAGGTTGAACTGCACCCTCAGAATTCACCGATGCGACGCCTGCCTCTTGCGAAGCTTGCGCACGAATTTGAGCCAGCGCTGAATCTTCGCCTACCGGCGTCACCGTGCCGTTCGCACTCGGTGCAGCAGCCGAACTCGTCGAAATGATCACCGGCGCGGGCCGCGGCTGAGGAGGACGGGGAACCCCGCCCTGCTGATGCTGCCCACCACCACCTCGGCGCTGTCCACGCTCCTGACCACCGCCGCCGCGTTCTTGGCCTTGACCTCTTTCATGCCCACCGCGCTCCTGGCCACCGCGTTCTTGACCGGACGAGCCTGAGCCCTGACCGGCAGATTCGCCTTTGCTGCCACTGCGACGACGTCCGCGACCCCGGTCGCGATCGCGATCCCGGCCGAACTGGCTTGCTGCGGTCTTGCGAACCGCACCGTCGCGCACTTCGGTCGTCACTTCGTACTGCTCGGGGTGATGATCCGGCACGGCTTGCAGGAAGATCTGTTTGCGGTAGCGACGCTCGAGCTGGTCGAGCGTATCGCGCTCCTCGATGGCCATCGCATCGATGATGTCCGGATGCGCTTGCACCAGGATTTTATCGACTTCACTTGAGGAGCCTTCGCGCTCGATGTCGCGAAGAATCTCGTAACCCACCGTCTGCTTGGTCTTGATGTAGCCCTTGCCTTCGCAATGACTGCACGATTCGCAGAGCGTGCGCACCATGGTGTCGCGCGTGCGTTTGCGGGTCATCTCGATCAAGCCCAGTTCCGAGATCTTCAGAATCGTCGGGCGCGCCCGATCCTTCTTCAGAGCCTCTTCCAGGGCCTGGTACACGCGGCGCTTGTTCTCTTCCTTCTCCATATCGATCAGGTCGAGAATGATGATGCCGCCGCAGTTCCGCAGCCTGAGCTGATAGGCGATTTCCTGAACGGCTTCGAGGTTCGTCTTCAGGATCGTGTCTTCGAGGTTTTTCTTTCCGACGTAGCGACCCGTGTTCACGTCGACTGCTACGAGAGCTTCAGCCTGGTCGATCACGATGTAGCCGCCCGACTTCAACCAAACTTTGCGTTCCAAGGAGCGCGCCAGTTCAGCCGAAATTCCGTAGGCATCGAAGATCGGCGCGCTGCCTTGATACAACTCCACTTTGGGCTTCAAAGCCGGCATGAAGTGCGAAGCAAAGCGCTGAATGTCGTTAAAGTGGAAACGCGAGTCGACGATAATGCGGTCGATGTCTTCACTCACCCAGTCGCGGATGGCGCGAAGGATGGCGTTCAAATCTTCGTACACCAGTGCCGGGGCGCTGACCGCCGCCGCGCGCTCGCGAATCTGATCCCAGAGTCGGGTCAGGTAATCGATGTCCTGCTTCACGCGCTTTTCAGCGCTGTTTTTGCCGCTCGCCGTACGCACAATGAAGCCCAGCTTCTTCGTGCGATTACGCTCGACGAACTCGCGCAACTTGCGACGCTCGCCATCGTTTTCGATCCGGCGAGACACGCCCACATGATCGATCGTCGGCATGCAAACCAAGTGACGACCCGGCAAAGAAATATGGCAGGTCAGACGAGCCCCTTTGGTCGCGATGGGATCTTTTGCCACCTGGACCAAGACTTCCTGACCTTCTTTCAGAAGCTCTTCGATTTTCGCCTGAACGCGCGGCCCCTTGGGCGCCGACTTCGCCTTCGGCTTGATCCGGCGCAAGCGATCGCGCTGTTCGCGGAACTCCGAGCGCGAGCCTTCGCCCGCCACCGCCGGCGTTCCTGCGTTGACGACGATTCCCGGCATCGGCCGGCTCGAAGCTTCACCTTCAGCGCCTGAGCCGTCCTGGTCGGCGCTCAGTGCGGTGCGATCGCTTTCGCGCTCGTCACCATAATCCTCTTCGACCACTTCGACCAAATCCGAGCCTTCGCTCAGGCCCGCGCCTGCGCGAACGGGTTCACCCTGCTGAGGCTGGCCTTCGCGGCCTCCGTCACGACCGCCGCGGTCGCGACGATTGCGTCCACCCCGGCGTCCGCGACGATTGCGGGATCGACGTGCCCGATTTCCGCCGCCATCACGGCCTTCGCCTGAACCTTCGTCCGAGCCTGAAGCGCTCGAACCGCCACTCGATTCTCCGCCACCGCCTTCACTGCCCGAAGCACTGGTCGACACCGGAGCAATCGTCCCCGAAGGAGCGCCGCCCTGGCCTTCACCACTGCCACCGCCGCCTTCCGGATCAGACGACATTTCTGCCGGACCTTCATCGTCCTCGCCGTCGTCTTCATCCTCTTCGTCGTCGAAGTCGTCTGCAAAATCGTCTGCTTCGTCTTCCGAGTCTTCCGAGTCTTCTTCTTCCACAGGCGTTTCCGCCTGAGGAGCGCTCTCGGTGGCGGCTTCGGCTACCTGTTCAGCAGCGACCGCCTGCTCGCCCCCCGTCAAAACCGGGAGACTTTCCGCGTCTTCGCTTGCGGCTTCTTCTTCTTCCCAAACTTCCGAGTGAACGAAGACATCGTCCACGTACAGGAATGCCGCTTTTTCGAGGCCGATATCGACGAAGGCAGCCTGCATTCCGGGAAGGACCCGGGTCACACGGCCTTTGTAGATATTTCCGACGATTCCTTTTCCAGAAGCGCGCTCAATGAGCAATTCCTGGATTTCGCCGTTCTCCGTCAGCGCGATTCGCGTTTCGGGCAGCGATCCATTGATAATCAGTTCTGTGGACATGAGCTTCTCCTCTGAGGGACGCCCGGAATTCGCCTGCTTTCACAGGCTTTTTCCGGTTCATCCGGTCGGGGAAGCCAAAGGTCTCCGAACGTGAGGAGGACTCAGGAGACTCGGACCGCTTGCTCGGCCACGTTCTCCTGAGAACGGAATCGGACGCGATCCTCGCTCGACCCAGCTCCGACGGCCCCGGTGGATCCCTCCGGCGCCGGCATCGGCGCACCCGAATGGATCTCTTTCCCGGTCCCGGAGGCTCGATCGACGAGTCGCTTCCGAAACTTTCAAAACTTTCCCCACGGCGCTCGAAGGGCCGCTGGCTTCCAAATTAAAACTTCCTAAAACAAGACTTGGGTCGATCTCGAAACGGGTACCCGCGAGGAAGCCCTGTTGCTTCCTGTGCGTCTCTTTGGACTGATGGGGCGACCGTGGTTTCACGAGATTTTCCTTCGACCTCTATCTCTTGGATTAACGAATCCGCCTTGACACTTCAAGAACAAAGGCCGAACACCCGGCTCAGGGAAAAAACTGCCCATGCCTTTGAACGCGCCCGAATCGATTGCCCTGCTGCTCGACCACACCCTCCTGAAGGCCGATGCACAGGCCCAAGACATCGATCGGGTCTGCGAGGAAGCGATTCAATACGGCTTTGCCTCGGTCTGCGTGAACTCGGCTTGGATTGAACGAGTCGCCCAAGCTTTGGAGGGCCACCCCACCCTACCTATTGCCGTAGTTGGCTTTCCGCTGGGCGCCACGACGCCTTCGGCCAAGATTTTTGAAACCCGCGAAGCCATTCGTCTGGGGGCCCGCGAGATCGACATGGTTCTGGCCGTGGGTCTTTTAAAGTCGGGCCAAGCCCTTGAAGTTTTAGAAGATATCCGAGGCGTTGTCAAAGCGGCGCACCCGGTTCCCGTCAAAGTCATTCTGGAAACGGCCTACCTGAATCGCGAAGAAAAGATCCTGGCTTGCCGCCTGTCCCTAGAGGCCGGCGCGGCGTTTGTGAAAACCTCGACGGGTTTTGGCCCCTCGGGCGCCACCGTGGAAGACGTCCGCTTGATGCGCGAAACCGTCGGCCCCGGGATGGGAGTGAAGGCCTCGGGAGGCATCCGCTCGTGGAAAGACGCCCAAGCCATGATCGAGGCTGGAGCCAACCGCCTCGGGGTCTCGGCCAGCGTAGCGATCGTTCGGGAAGCGCTCGAAGCTTCGACCTCAAAGTCCGGTAATCATTCCACTTTGGAATCCCATTCTTCCCAAAACCCTTCAAAAGAGCCGAAGGATTCTCAGAAAAGCCGTGGTACAAACCCGACCGACTCAAACTCCTACTAACCAGGTCGGACTTCATGGCGGAAACCCAAAGATTTAAGCGCGTCGTCCTTGTTGTTTTGGATGGCGTGGGTGCAGGCGAATTGCCGGATGCACCCCAGTACGGCGATTCAGGCGCCGACACTCTTGGGAACCTCGCACGCGCTTTTGCTGAGCAAACTGGACGCACACTGAAGCTGCCACACTTGCAACGCTGGGGAATCGGAAATCTGAGCCCGATGAAAGGCGTGCCTCCGTGCGCGCCCGGACAAGGCTTTGGGGCTTACGGTCGCGCGATCGAACAAAGCAGGGGCAAAGACACCACTTCCGGGCACTGGGAAATGGCGGGCCTGGTCGTTCAAAAAGCTTTTGCCACTTACCCGAACGGCTTTTCGGAAGAAGTCATTGCGCAGTGGTGCCAGGAAAACGGACTGCCGGGAGTCTTAGGCAATTGCTCTGCGAGCGGCACCGAGATCATCGAGAAATTCGGCCTCGAGCACATGAAGACGGGCAAACCCATCCTCTACACCAGCGCAGATAGCGTTTGGCAGGTGGCGGCCCACGAAGAAGCTTTCGGCCTCGAAAAACTCTACAAAGTCTGCAAATCCGCGCGAAAAATTTGCGACAAACTTCAAATTGGGCGCGTCATTGCGCGGCCTTTCGTCGGAAACCCAGAAAAAGGCGTTCCTTTTAAGCGCACTTACAACCGGAAGGATTATGCCCAGCCGCCGTTCTCAAGAACGGCACTCGACGTTCTGGTTCGCTCAGGAGTTCGCACTCTCGGAGTCGGCAAGATTTCAAACATCTACGCCGGCAAAGGGGTTCTCGAGAACATCGATACGGCGGGCAATACCGACGGCATTCGAGTTTTGATCGAGCAACTGAAGCAAGTCCACGAGGGCCTGATCTTCTGTAACCTGATCGACTTCGACATGCTCTACGGCCACCGCCGTGACGTGAAGGGCTTTGGTCTGGCGATGGAAGAGTTCGACGCCGCCATCCCCGCCATTCAGGCTAACTTGGGACCAGGCGATCTGATCATTCTTTCTGCCGACCACGGAAACGATCCCACCTACCCAGGCACGGACCACACCCGCGAATACGCCCCCATTCTAGCTTGGGCTCCGGGCTGGAACGACGATGGTCCGCTCGACCTAGGCACTCGCAAAAGTTTTGGCGACATCGGCGCCACCTTCCTTCACGCGCTTCTTGGAAACGATCATCCCGAGCCCACCCTGGTCGGAACGTCTTTCTTGCCCGAGTTGACCGGCTAAATCACGATGCTCACTCCCGCCAAGATCATTCAAAAGAAACGTGACGGGGGAGAACTTTCTCCTGAAGAAATCCGCTTTTTTATCGACGGTCTTCAGAATGGAAATGTGGCGGACTACCAAGCCACCGCATTTTTAATGTCGGTTTACTTCCAGTCCATGACCTTGGACGAAACCGTGTCGCTGACACGCGCCATGCTGGAAAGCGGAGAACGACTCGATCTTTCCCACCTTCCCGGCTTCAAGGTCGACAAGCATTCCACCGGTGGCGTGGGTGATAAGGCCTCCTTGATTTTGGCGCCGCTCGCTGCTGCTTGCGGACTCGTCGTGCCCATGATGGCGGGGCGCGGATTAGGCTACAGCGGCGGAACCCTCGACAAACTCGAGAGCATCCCGGGCTTCAACGTGCGCCCCACTCCTCAGCGTTTTCAAGAGCTCTTGGCGACGCTGGGCTTTGCCATCATTGGCCAAAGCGAAAAAATAGCACCCGCTGACCGAAAGCTTTACTCGCTTCGCGACGTGACGGCCACGGTCGACTGCATCCCCTTGATCGTAGGCTCGATCCTCTCGAAGAAGTTGGCGGAAGGAACCGACGGACTCGTCATCGACGTGAAAGTGGGTTCGGGCGCTTTCATGAAGAGCACGGCAGAAGCCAAGCGCTTGGCTAAAACGCTGGTGCAAGTCGGCACGAAGCTCGGCCTAAAAATTCGCGCCGTCCTCACGGATATGAACCAGCCCCTGGGCTGCACGGCAGGAAATAGCCTGGAAGTGCTGGAGTGCCTGGAAGTGATGCGCGGCAAAGGGACCACGATTTTGCAGGAAGAAAACTGCGCGGGATCGGCCGACCTGCGCGAGCTGACCTTGCAGCTTTGTGCGCACATGATTGAAATCGGCGGCATCGCAAGAAGCCGCACTGCTGCACGAAAGCTCGCTACCGAGAAGCTGAACGACGGCTCGGCCTGGAAAAATTTCCGCGCCATGACGGAAGCCCAAGGCGGTGCCGTGGACTGGATCGATACTCCGTCGAAGTTCCCGCTCGCCCCTCAGAAGGTGGTCTTGCGCGCGCCCAAAGCAGGCTACTGGGTCGCTACGAACACTCAAACCATTGGCGAACTCTTGATCGAACTCGGCGGCGGGCGAAAACGCGCCGAAGACACGATCGACTTCGGCGTGGGCTTTTTGTTTCAGAAAAAAATGGGCGCCAAGCTGAAGGCCGGCGACCCCCTGTGCACCGTTTTTGCGCCCCAAGGAATGAACCTTCAGGCGCTCGAGTCGTCCTTCTTGGACGCCGTCACTCTTTCCAGCACCCGAAAGGAAGTCCCACCCCTCGTGGTGGACACCCTGGAATAGCCCTCACGCAACACGAATCGGAGTATCAATCACCATGGGTCAGAAACTGAGCATCTACGAAAAAATCCGCCAAGCCACCCACACCATCCAAGATCGTGCGGGCTTTACGCCGCAAATCGGCGTGGTCTTGGGGTCAGGCTTAGGCGCACTTGCTCAGAATGTGACGGGCGCCGTGACGCTGGCCTACACCGACATTCCTCACTTTCACGGAACGTCCGTGGAAGGACACTCGGGTCATATGGTGCTGGGAAGCTTTTACGGCGTGCCCACCGTTTTCCTTCAGGGCCGCTTCCATTACTATGAAGGCTACCCCATGGAAGAGGTCGTGTTCCCCACCCGCACCGTTTGCGCTCTCGGCATCCAAACTCTGGTCGTCACGAACGCGGCTGGCGGCGTGAATACGCGCTTCCGTCCGGCCGACTTGATGATCATCGAAGACCACATCAACTTGATGGGCGATAACCCGCTCAAAGGCCCGAACCTGGCTGAGCTGGGGCCCCGCTTCCCGGACATGTCGGAAGCTTATTCAAAAGCCTGCGTCGAGATCCTCCACGATTCAGCGCGCGACCGCGGCATTTCGATTCACTCGGGCGTTTACGCGGGCGTTCTGGGCCCCACTTACGAAACTCCTGCTGAAATCCGGATGCTTCGCACTTTGGGCGCCGACGCGGTTGGAATGTCGACCGTACCGGAAACGATTGCCGCCAATCACTTGGGCGTGCGCGTGGCTGGCGTCAGCTGCATCACCAACCTGGCTGCGGGGATGACCTCGCAGCGCCTCACTCACCAAGAAGTCATCGACAACTCGAAGGCTTCGGCATCGAAGCTGACTCAACTCCTGGAGACGGCTATCCCCCGGATGGCCAAAAATACTGCGTGAAGAAATCCACCCAAAGTCAGAAGAAATCGAACTGGAAGCCCCTGCTCGCCGCCGCCAAAAAGGCCCGAGCCAAAGCCTACGCTCCCTACAGCAACTACCAAGTGGGAGCCGCTGTTCGCCTCAAGAACGGTTCGATTTTTTCAGGCTGTAATGTGGAAAACTCAACTTATGGAGCCACCACCTGTGCCGAACAGGTGGCGGTCTTCAAAGCCGTCAGCGAGTGCGGAAAGATTCAAATCGAAGAAGCCGTGATCCTGACCGAGTCGAGCCCTCCTGCTGCGCCTTGTGGAATTTGTCGCCAAGTTTTGGCTGAATTCGGCCCAAAAATGACGCTTCACTTGGTGAACCCCAAAGGGGAACAACTCACTTTATCTTTGGCCGAGATTTTCCCTGCGGTCTTCACCCCCGCTCACTTGGGCGTGAAAGTCTAAGTCGGGGCGGTCATGGCGGCCTCGAGCGTGAAGCGGAACTTTTGGATCACTGGCGCGACGCTCGTCACGCAAAACGAAAAGCGGCAGGCCGTTCGAGCCAATCTGCGCATCGAAGACGGGCGAATTGCCGAGATCACCCGCCGGGCTCCGAAGAAGCTTCTGCCGCGCGCAGGCGACGTCGACGCAACCGGCCTGACAATCCTTCCCGGCTTTGTGCAAGGGCACGTCCACTTGTGCCAGACGCTGTTCCGCAACCAAGCCGACGACATGGAGCTAATGGACTGGCTTCAAAAGCGGATTTGGGTTTTTGAAGCAGCCCACACCGCGGATACCCTGCACACCAGCGCACTTCTGGGCATTCACGAACTTCTGTCAGGCGGAACCACCACCGTTCTGGACATGGGAACGGTCCGTCATACCGACGCCATTTTCGAAGCCGTCCAATCGACTGGAATCCGCGCCAGCGTAGGCAAATGCCTGATGGACCACCCCAAGACCACTCCGCGCACGCTGCGGGAATCCACGCTTCAAGCCTTAAAAGAGGCTGAAGAGCTCTACCTGCGCTGGAACGGCCGGGAAAACGACCGCATTCGCGTCTCGTACGCTCCTCGCTTCGTGGTTTCCTGCACCGAGAAACTTCTTCTCCAAGTGCGCGACCGGGCCCACGAACGGGGCGCTCTGATTCACACGCACGCGAGCGAGAATTTGAAAGAAATCCGCCTCGTGAAGGACTTGGTCGGCTGCGAGAACGTGGAATACCTGCACCAGCTCGGGCTCACTTCGCCCCACTTGGTCCTGGCCCACTGCATTTGGCTGAAGCCGAACGAGAAAGACCTGCTTCGCCGAAGCCAAACCAAAGTCGTGCATTGCCCGAGCTCCAACTTGAAATTGGCCTCGGGACTAGCGCACGTGCCCGATTTGCGAGCTCGGGGCATCACCGTGGCCCTGGGCGCCGACGGCGCGCCCTGCAACAATAACCTGAACATGTGGACGGAAATGCGACTGGCGGCCCTTCTCCACAAGCCTGGGAATGGCCCCAAAACCCTGCGCGCCCAGGAAGCTCTGGACATGGCCACCCGAGAAGGAGCCAAAGCCTTGAGCTGGTCCGACTCGATTGGTTCAATCGAAGTGGGCAAACGGGCGGACCTGATTGCCGTCGACCTGCAGACGCCGGAAAACGCTTTATTTTCGGTAGGTAAAGAGCCCCACCCCGAAAATCTGGCTTCGCAATTGGTCTATTCCACGCAGCGCCACCATGTGCGTCAAACGTGGGTTGACGGAAAAAGCGTCTACCAAAATGGCCAAGTCACGGGCCTCCCCGCAGGGCCGCTCCTGGAGCGGGTTTTCAGGGCTCAAAAACAGATCAGAAAAAGCGCCCGCTTGGGCGTTGACAACCCCTGACACTTCGGGCAAAACCGCGCGTCTATGTACGCAGTCATTGTTTCGGGCGGAAAGCAGTACCGGGTGCAACCGGGCGATATCGTTCAGCTGGAAAAGCTGGAAAGCGACAAAGGCTCCTCGGTCAAATTTGACCAGGTGCTGATGGTCAGCAAACCAGGCGCTGAGAATTCGCAGGTTTGGCTAGGTAAGCCAAACCTCGCGGGCGCATCGGTGGAAGGCGAAATCGTCGGTCAAGGCCGTGGCGAAAAGATCCTCATCATCAAGATGAAGCGCCGGAAGCAATACCGCCGCACTCAAGGTCATCGTCAAGAGCTGACCCAAGTTTTGATCACCGGCCTGAGCAACGGCGCCGGCGAATCGGCTACCTTGTCGGCAACCGACAAGACTGCCAAGCTCTCCAAATTCACTTCCAACCTGAAGGCCAAAGGTCTGGCCCAGACTCCGAAGACTCTCGGTTCGCGCAAGCGCATGGCTCAAGCCAAGGCTGCCGCACCGAAAGCTACGGAAGCTGCTGCCAAACCTGCCGCTAAGACAAAAGCCGCTCCTAAAAAAGCCTGAGCGGTACGAGGATTCTGAGTCATGGCACACAAAAAAGCAGGCGGTAGTTCCAAGAACGGTCGCGACAGTAACCCGAAGATGCGCGGCGTGAAGCGCTACGGTGGCCAAGTGGTGAAAGCAGGAGAAATCCTGGTTCGCCAAGTCGGTACCCAGTTCCACGCTGGTAAAGGCGTCGGCCTCGGCCGCGACTTCACCCTCTACGCCCTGATCCCGGGCGTGGTGACCTTCGAGCGTTTTGACAAGACTCGCAAACAGGTGTCGGTTTACCCCGCCGCCTAAGGCCAGCTGATCCGGCAACGGATCGCAGCCCGGTTTTAAAAGAAAACACACAGCCGGTATTCCCATGAAGTTTATTGACGAGGCCACAATTAAAGTCTCGGCAGGGCATGGGGGTCCCGGCTGTGTCAGTTTCAGGCGCGAGACTTTTGCTCCGCGCGGAGGCCCAGACGGGGGCGACGGTGGTGCTGGCGGCGACGTCATCTTCATCGCTACCGCACAACTGGGCACCCTCCAAGATTTCCGCTTCAAGCGCGAATACAAGGCTCCTGCCGGAATGCACGGTTCGGGCGCCAATAAAGCAGGTCGAGACGGCGAGAACGTCGAGATCCGCATTCCTGTCGGCACCATCATTCGCGACGCGCTCACCAGCGAAGTCATCATTGACCTGATGGAAGATGGCCAAAGCTGGGTGGCCTGCGAAGGCGGCCGTGGCGGTAAAGGCAACGCGCACTTTGTCAGCTCGACGCACCAAGCCCCGCGCTTTGCCCAAGAAGGCGAAGCAGGCGAATTCAAAGAACTCACCCTCGAGCTGAAGCTTTTGGCGGAAGCGGCGATCATCGGTTTCCCGAATACGGGTAAGTCGACTTTCATCTCGCGAATCAGCGCCGCTCGCCCGAAGATCGGCGATTACGATTTCACCACCCTGGTGCCGAACCTGGGCGTGGTCTACTTGGACAATTACCAAAGCTTCGTCGTGGCCGATATTCCGGGCCTGATCGAAGGGGCGCACGCAGGCTTGGGCCTGGGTCATCGCTTTTTGAAGCACATTGAGCGCACCGCGGTTTTCATCCACTTGCTGGACGGAACCAAGATGCTCGAAGATGCCACTCGCCCCGGCGACGACAGCTTCGAATTTGCAATCAACGAGCTGGTTCGCCGCTACGAGGCCATCCGCAAGGAACTGGGCCTGTTCAACGAAGACTTGCTGCATAAGCCAGAAATCGTCGTTTTGAACAAAGTCGATTTACTCGAGAGCGATCCCGCTTTGGTCGAGCGCGCCTGTAAGAAATTGCGCGAAAGACTGCACCAGATCCGCGGCCGCGAGCCCCGGGCTGGCGAACCGTTTGCGATTTCGGCTGTCAGCGGCGAAGGCCTTCAACCGATCCTTCGGGAAACCTTCGAGTTTGTGAAGCAGTCGCGTCGGGAGCGGAACCCAAAAGGGTTTGTTGAGCCTTCGACGCTTCCCCCCGACCACGACCGCCTACGTAGCCACACCAGCACGAGCGGAAAGAGCTCGGGCGACTCCAACGAGTAAAAGTCGCGCCATGGCAGAAACCTTGGATTGGAGCCGAGTCACTGCCGTTCTGGGAGGGGCGTTCGATCCGCCTCACCGGGGGCATCGCCAAGTGGTCCAAGGCCTTTTCCTGAACCCCGGAGTCCGCGAAGTTTGCGTGGTTCCGTCGGCAACGCCTCCGGATAAAACTCCTCGCATCCCGGCAGAAGCCCGCTTGGAGCTAACACGGTTGAACTTTCTCGAGCACGACTCAGGAACCCCGATCGACGGTCCAGTCCGAGTCGACCCCCGCGAGCTGGAGCGCGCACGACTCAGTGGCCGACCCAGTTACAGCTTCGACACGCTTCAGGACCTGAAGCGCGAAACTCCGCACCTGGCTTGGGTGATTGGGAGCGATCGTCTGGGCACCCTGCCCCAGTGGCATCGCTTTCCCGAGCTTCTGGGCCTTTGCCACTGGCTGGTGCTGGAGCGAAAGCCCGCCTCGCAGTCCGAGGCCGAGCTCGAGCCCGTTCTTCGGCAGTGGCAAGGCAGCGGCCTGATTCGCCCTGCTACCGGGCCCGGCAGCGACCGGCGCTGGGTCTTACCCGGCGGCAGAACCTTCTTGCAGGTCGTCCCCACCCCCGCTCAAGCCGTTTCATCGACCCAGATTCGCGAGAGCCTGGCCCGGACCGGGCAAGCGCCCGCAGGATCTCTGCTGTCCGGAGTATCTGACCAATTGAAGCGGATGAATCTTTATGGTACGACGCAGCAATGATGTCGTCCCAAACTACCGCCGCCCAGAACGCCCAGCCAGAAACCTCCCTCGAAAAAGCACTCTCTTGCGCTCGGGCTGCCATCGATAAGAAGGCAGAAAACGTGAAGCTGCTGGACCTGTCGGGTCTGTCGGGCTTTACCGATTACTTCCTGGTTTGCAGCGGGATGAGCGATCGCCAAGTGCAGGCCATTGCCACTTCGGTCGAAAGCGCACTGAAAGGCTCGGGGCACGAACTGCTCTCGAGCGAAGGCCATTCCGAAGGTCGCTGGGTGCTGATGGATTTTGGCGACATCGTCGTTCACGTGTTCTTGGATGCGCTTCGCGAGTACTATGACTTGGAAACTCTTTGGGCCGATGCTCCGCGCGTGAAAATCCCGAGCGAGTTTTACGGCTCGGGCGCCAGCCGCCTGAACTGATTTCTCGAGGAGCACCTCGAGGGCTGCATCCATGCCTTTAAAACTTTCGCTCCTCGCGTTTGGAAAACTTCGCACGCCCGGTCTTCGCGACACGGCCGATTATTACCTGCGCAACTTAGGCGCTTGGGCAACTGCGCGCGAAGTGGAACTGAAGCCACTCGACGTTCCCGACAAGAGCGAAGCCACGCGACGACGCATTCAAGATCAAGAAGGACAGCTTCTTCGAGAGCGCTTGGCAAAAGAACTTTCGCCGCGAGGAAAGTTCTACCTTCTCGAGGAAGGCGGCAAGACGCTCGACACTCAAGCGTGGGCCGAACTCGTTCGCAGCTGGGAATCCGGTGGAGCGCCCGAAGTGGCCATCTGCGTCGGAAGCAGTTTAGGTTTTTCTGCTGAACTCAGAAAAGCAGCGCACGGACGCTTGAGCCTGGGACCCCAAACGCTGTCCCACGAACTGGCACGAGTGGTCGTGCTCGAGCAGCTCTATCGCGCTTTCAGTGTGGTCCGCGGGCACCCGTATCACAACGAAGGCTCCTAACGCTCACGCCCTTCCGATCGCTTCTCGATTGAAAGGCTTCATCCCCTCTTGTCACCCAAGCCTTCATCGGTGACAGTAATGCGCATGAGCAACGCGCAGGCTTCATCGAAGGCAATCCTCATCGTGCTCGACGGATTCGGACTCGCTCCGGATTCTCCCCACAACGCCATCGGTAACGCGAAAATGCCGTTTTACCGAGAACTCGTGGCCAAGTACCCGCACAGCCAACTGGTCACTCACGGTGAAGCCGTGGGCTTGCCCGGCGGCGTGATGGGCAACTCGGAAGTGGGCCACATGACCATGGGCGCCGGGCGAATCATTTATCAGGACCTGACGCGGATTTCGAAATCGATCCGCGAAGGTCAGTTTCAAAAAAATCCGGTCCTTCGAAAAACGATCGAAGCAGGTGCGAAAGCCACGGGGCGCGTTCACTTGATGGGCCTCTTGTCCGATGGTGGCGTTCACAGCCACATCGAGCACCTGCAGGCCCTTTTAGACCTCTGCGTGGAGCTTCAGGTGCCGCAAGTCAGCGTGCACGTTTTCACCGATGGACGCGACACGCCTCCCGACTCGGGCGTGAAGTATCTGCAGCAGCTACTCCGACACCCGGCGTTTTCCAATTCGGGCGCAGGCGCCACGCATGCGGTGATCGCCACGGTAGGCGGCAGGTACTACGGGATGGACCGCGACAAGCGCTGGGAGCGCGTCGAGAAAGCTTACCGCGTTTTGACCGGTCAATCGGCTGCGCCCGAGGCTTTGGCGAAACTGGCACCTCAAGCGGCTCCGCTGAAAGCCCTCGAAGCCTCTTACGCTGCTGAGAAGAGCGACGAGTTTGTCGAACCTGTGGTGCTCAACCCAGAAGCCTGCATTCGCGACGGCGACTCGCTGGTGTTCTTCAACTACCGCTCGGACCGAGCCCGCGAAATTTCAGAAGCTTTCTTCCTTCCCGACTTTCAGGGGTTTCAGCGCGGAATTTATCCGAAGCTCTCGGCATTTTGCGGCATGACCCAGTACGACTCGAAACTCGGGCTCCCAGCCGCTTACGCTCCGCAAAGTCAGAAAAATATTCTCGGCGAATGGCTCGAGACGAAGAAACTCAGTCAGTTCCGAATCGCTGAAACCGAGAAGTACGCGCACGTCACGTTTTTCTTCAACGGCGGTCGCGAAGCGGCCTTCCAAGGAGAGGATCGCCTGCTCATTCCCTCGCCCAAGGAAGTGGCCACTTACGACTTGAAGCCTGAAATGAGTGCTTTTCAGGTCGCAGAAGCAGCAGCCGAACGCATTCGTCAAAGAAAGTACGACTTCCTTTTGATGAATTTCGCCAATGCCGACATGGTGGGACACACCGGTAATTACTCGGCCGCCTTGAAAGCCATGGAAGCGCTTGATCAGTGCCTAGCCCAAGTGGTGGGCGCCGCCGAAAAGAACGGCTACCACGTGCTTCTGACCTCGGACCACGGCAACGCCGAGGAAATGTGCGATCACGAAGGGCGCCTGCACACGCAGCACACCCTGAACCCGGTTCCCGCCATCTGGGTGGCTCCTGATACGGCGCTTGCCCCGAAAAGCGTTCGCCAACCTTTGCACGACGGCACGCTCGAAGACGTCATGCCCACGCTTTGCTCGATGATGGGCCTCAATTTACCTCCGGAAGTGACCGGAAAAAGCCTACTTCCCTGAAGGAAACTCTCACCATGCTGACGCTCCCTGAACTTCCGAAACAAAAGAAACTCAAGTCCATCGCTGTTCTGACGAGCGGAGGCGACGCGCCCGGCATGAATGCCGCCATTCGCGCCGTGGTCCGCTATGCGCTGTCTCAAGGCGTGGACGTTTACGGCGTGACCAAAGGGTACAGCGGCCTTCTCGAGGGCCAGATTCATCCGCTCCAAGCTTCCTCGGTTGCGAACATCATTCAGCGGGGCGGAACGATCCTGAAGACTGACCGCTGCGAGGCCTTTTTCAAAAAGTCGGTTCGCAAGGAAGCAGCCAACATCCTTCGCCGCAAAGGGATTGAAGGCCTGGTCGTGATCGGGGGCGACGGCTCGTTTACGGGCGCCCACCTGATGGAAAAAGAGAACAAATTTCCCTGCATCGGTGTTCCCGGCACCATCGACAACGACATTGCCGGAACCGAAGACACCATCGGCTTTGATACTGCCGTGAATACTGCGATCGACGCGATCGACCGCATCCGCGACACAGCGAGCTCGCATGACCGAATCTTCTTGGTTGAAGTGATGGGTCGAAGCAGTGGCTGGATTGCCGTTCAGACGGGAATCGGTGGGGGCGCAGAAACCGTGCTCGTTCCCGAGCACAAGGAATCCCTTCCGGAAATCGTCGAGTCGATCAACCGCGGAGTGCAGCGCGGAAAAACCAGCTCCATCATTGTCGTCGCTGAAGGCCATAAACCCGGCCTTTCCCAGCGCATCGCCGATGGACTCTCGGCCCAAGGGTTCTCCCCGAAAGTTTGCATCTTGGGGCACACCCAGCGCGGCGGAACTCCAACGGCCCACGACCGCATGATGGCCTCCGTCATGGGTGCGGCAGCCGTGGGCTACTTGATCGGCGGTAAATCCGCTTCCATGGTGGGCATTCAATCTGGAAAATTGGTGCTCGTTCCGTTCTCGAAAGTGATCGGTAAGAAGAAAGATCTCGATCCGAGCAACCTGTACCTGGCTCAAATTCTGGCCACCTGATTTTCCGCTTGTGATCGCTTGCCAGCTTAAGGTAATCGCCTCCTTCCTTTTTTAAGAAACCGAGAGGTGAACTCAAGACCTGAGATGGACCGACCCACCAATGAGCCGCCCGCGCTGGGATTTTCCCGCCGGAGCAAACCCGCATTTCTGTTGTTGTTGTGGTTGACCCTGGGGTTGGGTGTCCCGAGTCTTGCGTCCGCACGCGGCGGCGCGGACGACTTCGTCAAGTGCGTGCAGCAAGGCTTGGTCGATTTCCAAGCCGATGACGAGATCAAGGCCCTGGTCGTGCAAGTCCACTTCGAGGCAGCAGGAGTTCAGGTCGAGAGGCGCCCTGGCCTGATCGGTGTCATCATTTCTCCAAAAGGTCAGGCTCTGCTGAACCGCTTCGCAGCCAATCTGAAAAAGCGCTTCGGCACGACCGTGATTTACGACGAAGAGTTCATCAACGTCTCGCAAGCCGGGGCTTCCTTTCGGCCTGTTGAGAACGAGATCCGCATTTCTGTGGACGCCGCCGTCCGCCTGCGTCCCACCGAGATGGAAGGCCACGAGGCCATCCACGCCAAACACAACGCCGATCCCACCGATATTCATAGCGTGTTTGTCGATCTCGGTCTCGGAAGGGAAGACGGCTACAAAGCCATTCTTTCTACTGACGAAGTTTGGGCGATGGGCTTCACCTACCGCGCCATCCTGAACGCGGAAGCACGTGCGGATTCGTTCAAATTTCGCGCAGAACTGGGGAATGCACGGATCCTGTCGGCGCACATGATCGGAGCCCTTCGCAAGCACTTGGCGGGTCTCAAAATGGCAAAAGCCATGGCGCAACATGATGCTGATCGCCGCTGGGCTTTTGACCAACAGCAGTCACCCCCGGGCACTGTGCAGGGAGAAAACCCTCATCCGCCTCAGTACGAAGTTTACCGCCAAGACGACGACGGAATTTACGTCGGTATTCCAGGATCGAAAGGTGCGGCAGGCTACTTACTCCTGGAGATGAAACCGGCTGATCTGGCCCGTTTTTGGAAACTCACTTGGCCCGAGCGGGGCCGCGAGGTCCATCGACGCATTCTCGCGATTGAAGAAGAAATCACCACTCAGATTGGGTTGAACCTCCGGGTTCGCGACGCAATCGATCCGTTTCTGAAGGACAATGCCAAACTACCGACGGCTTCTGCCACATCGTTTTGGCGAGACATCGAAGCCCCTTGGGAGCGCGCTAAAGTCCAAATGCGAGTGAAATAAGGCCCAGTCAAAGCGCTGGCGCAGCCGCTCCGGGTGGCCCACCGTTTAGGAAAGCTTACCTTAACAGTGCCTCTCGCATTCCGATAAGGCTAGGAGATGCGGCTCTTTTGGAGAAACCTCTGCCTTTTCCTGCTGCTAGCCCAGATGCCTGGGATCGTGGCCGCCCAAGATGAGCAGGCGCACATTTACCGGCGCCCAAATATTTTCACTGTCACGCCCCTGCAGCACAATGATCTTTCTCCCGAGTGGCCGAAACTGCGAAGAGCGCACTTGGAAGCCGTCGCCCAGCTCTTAGAATTCTACCCCGATCGTGAAATTTACTTTCTCGCTCGCGATTCGGAACTTCTCTACGACCTTGCGAAAGTCATGACTCGCGGTGACTCAAGTGCTTCCAAACGCCTCCACCTTTTGAACGTTTCGCGCTTGAACATGCGCTCAGAACACCTTCCGAATTACTTGGCTCAAGAAGGGATTTCCAACAGGGCCCTTCACAAAGGGAAAAAATTCCTCTTCGTCGATACCGGCTTCGCAGGAACGATCCCGAGTGCCATCCAAAGAACGTTCCCTTGGTCAGATACGAACGCCTTTCAAACTCACCTCATGGCTTCTTCGAACGCCGAACATCCGTCGACGCGAGTCTTTCTCAGTGCTTTGAATCCCATGGCGGGGTCTCTGCCTCCGGGCCACCTCAAGGGCTCAGTGGGAGCCTACGAGTGGCTCCCCCACACTCACTCCCGTTCAAATGACTTCAGTGTCGTTGACAAAAAGTGGGTACCGATCAGTACTCTTCGCGACGATGACGACCGCTTCGCTGCGCCTGAAAAGGCAATTCCGTTCATGGAGGACATTCGACACTACGCCGAAAGTAGTGAGGCGAAAAAACTTCTTCAGAATTTACGGGGCAACTACCGAGGCATCTACCGGAAAATCCAAGCCGGGGATCAGGCAGGGCTGGTGGGAGATTTAAAGGGACTTCTTTCCCAAACGTCTGAAACGGATCCGCTCGCCGAGAGCCGCGTTCGCGACATCATCGAAATCGTTCAGCGAAACCACGCCGCCTCAGGTCTTCAGATCTCCTCAAGCGACGTCGGCCTTCCGGAAATCAAGGAAACGGAGGCGAGCAATCGCCTGCAACTAATGAGGAAAGTTCCTGAATGGCAGCCGATTCTGGAAAAGCCGTCGTATTGGATTCCCAGGCTCATGAAACAAGGCAAAGTGGGAATCCTCGGCGCCATCGCTGACAGCCTTCAGGACGAAGACTTCATGAACCTACTCGCCGAAGAGTTGGTCTCGGGAAAACCTACCGAGAAGAAAAAGCAGCTCTTCAGTGCGCTGGCCAAAAAGGACGATCTGCAAACCATTCGCGCTTTGGCATGGGGATTTAGTCAGCCCGGCAGCGAGAAATTTGGGCAGGAGTTCCTCAGTTCCCACATCGAAAAGTTGAATGACCCTGAGGCTCTTCGTACTCTTTCGGTGGCGTTTGCCATGCCTCACTCGGCAAACTGGAATTCCGCTTTAAGAGTCCTGATTCAAAAAACCCAAGACAAAGAGATTCTGACCGATCTAGCCATCGCCTTCGGTGAGCCGCATGCGGCTGGCTGGAGAAAAGAATTCATGCAGCTTCTGAATAAGACAAACAACCCGGAAGTTTTGCGAGAACTGGCTTTGACGTTTGAGCAAAGCCACGCCGCGCTTTGGGATGAAGAGTTCGACGCCAATTTCAAAAAAATCCAAGACCCCGAAGTACGGAAGCGACTCAAGGCAAGTCGCCACCTGCCCCAGATTCGAGGTCCACGCGTGGTCCGCTGCTTAGAGCGCTACTGAGGTCGAAGCCGCTCAAGGAATTTTTTCGCTGACCGGCATTGCAGGCGACGCTTCCGGTGACGGCGACACGACCGGGACGGGCACCGCACCTAAGCTCGGGCTCGGCGAAACGCTCGGTACGGGCGACCCACCTGGCATAGGCGACCCACCTGGCATAGGCGACCCACCTGGCATAGGCGACGCACCTGGTCTCGGGGATGCACCGGGACTTGGCGCTGCAGCCGGGACCGCGGCATTCACCAGAAAAGGCTGCACTTGCGGCAATTCTGCAAACTCATCTTTGTAGCGAAGCACTTGCTTCAAATAGGTCCGCGTCTCTTCTGGGGTAATCTCTTGAAGCTTTTGAAACAAAAGCTCACTTCCCACATCCAAATTCACTCGTTTTCTTCGAATGGCGGTGCGAACACGAGTCGGACCCCAGTTGTAAGCTGCAATCATTAAATAAAGGCGCTTAATCGGGTCCGAAATTTCTGAGAAATACCGATCTCGAAGAATTGCTAGATACTTCGTACCGATCATCACGTTATTCTCAGGTCGATAAAGAAAATCCGGCTCAGGAACGCGAATGGGCTTTCCGCGTCCGCGACCGGTCAGCACTTCCCTGCCTGCAGAATCGGGAACAATTTGCATTAGTCCAAAAGCGGGAATACCGGAACGGGCGCGGGGATTAAACGCAGATTCCTGGCGAACCACGCCAAGAACCAGCGCGGGATCTAAGTTATTTTTTCGCGACCAAGAGCGAATCAAGGGCAAGTAGCGCTCTGCTCGCCTTACCATGTGGTCGGGGACGAGCTTCATGCTCATTCGGTAAACCGATCGAGTCACGCCATCGGTTCCGGTCGTGGTCCCCTCGCGACTCATGCGGGCGGCAATTTCCTGAAGATCAAAGCGTCCGGGAAAATCGTCCACGTTCAAGGGGGCAGCGAGGCCCGCTGAAGGGCTCAGAGCATTGTCGAGCAGCGTGCGCACATCGGTGACTAACTCGCCCGAGCGCGGCTCGCGTTGGTGCGGAATCAAAGCTTCGACGTGCACGTTGCCGGCTTCGTAATCCACGCGCACCCGAGCAGAATGCTCGTGCGCGTAGCCCACGTAAGTCTTCGCGGTCGACGTGGCACCATCGCTCCACTTTTCTTGGATGAGCGCCAATTCCTGATTCCACTCGGTCAATTCCTGATCACGAAACTGCGTCCAGATATCCTTCAGTTGATCGGCTTCTAGGTCGTACTCCGATTTTTTCGCAGCTTTCTTCGTCGGGTTCACCACCCGCGCTGGGTCCCAAGTCCAGTTCACCGGACCCGATGCTTCTTCGTTGGATGAGCCCTCATCCTCTGCAGGTGCAGCCGCTTGAGTAGGAGGCGTCGCTAGGCAAAAGGAAACTCCAAGAAGCCAGGCTGCTAAGTTGTTCTTCCGCGTTCTCATTCCCTAGGTCCAACCCCGATTCCCTGGTGCCGTGATCTGAAAGCGAACTCTGATTTTCAGGCACACCGAGCAGAAACACAAACACCGAGAAGCTGACAAATTTGTGACAGTGCTCCCGCAGGCGCGGACTTTGCTCGTGCGGGGCGGGTATGCGCATTCGCCCGTTTCAGTGGTTAGTTCCGCTTCTGCTTTGTCCGGCCTGCCGAAAGCCCGCAAGTCACGAAGCGCTGCCTTGGTGCCAAAGTTGTTGGGACAGCCGCGTCCCGTGCCCGCCGCTTTGCTCGGAGTGTGGAGGAATCGGCTGCCCCGTCGACGGCCCGTGCCTTCGCCCGTGGCTTCGGTTTGCCGATTGGCTGCCCAGGCGCCCAAATCTTTCGTGCCAGTACTTGCTCGTGGGCCCGGGCTACCGACTTCTGAGAAGCTGGAAAACCCGGCCCGGCGGGCTCACGCAAAACCGCGTTCTTGGGTCGCTTCAAAGGGCGCGGCTTCAGAGCCTTTCCCCAACGCCCGATTCCGCGTGGGTGCCGGTTCCTCAAAGCGCCAAACGCTCTTGGCAACTGGGCCACCACCCCGCGCGCGAGCTGGCCAACGCTTTTGCAGCGCTCGCAGGCGGAAGGCCTGAGGCGCTCCTCGCACTCAACGCCCAAGGCCCCGCCGCCGCGCCCCTACCACGCCAAGCCGCGCTGACCCAGCCCGAGCGCTTAGCCAGACGTTTTGGCTTTGCGCTCAGTCACGAGGCCGACCCCAAGCGCCTCCCCCGGCACGCCATCGTGGTCGATGACTTCCTGACCACGGGTAGCACCGCTCTGGCCGCGGCTTGGGTGCTTCACCAAGCCGGCGTGGAAAAAATCGATTTTGCGTTCTTGGGCTTTAGGCCAGGTCGGCTTGATCCGAAGCAGCCGGAGCCTGGGCCGATTGAATCGATAGCCCTTCCAGAGCGGAAGCTTCAGCCGTTTGCGGAGGATCCAGCGTCAGGCTCAATTCCTGCCCTAGGAGTGTCGCCACCTGCCTGAGTGCCGCAGTGACGCCGCAACCGTCGGTCAAGAACACGACGCCCGACAAGCCTGGCAAAGTGCAAGGCTCGTTGACCGTTTCGCCCTCTGAGAAAATCGAAGCTTCCTCAAAGCGAACCTGTTCGCCCGATACGGTCGAGAGGAAGTCTTTCTTCCCGGCAGGCAGCCAGCTTTCGCCGGTGAACATTTTATCCAAAGCCTGTTTCAAACGGCGCAGGCGTTTGGTGATCTCGTGATTGTCCTCGCCCTCTTCGCTGGCCATGAAAAGCGTCCAAACGCTTTGAGTGCCGTCGTCCAGGAAATGCCCAAAGAAACTGCGCTGGAACTCTTCGCCCGATTCCCGCTGAAGGGGACCAAAAAAGCCTTCGCGACGATCCACACCCATGGGCACGGAGTGCTGAAAGCGCGCCTGAAGCGCACCCATCGGTTCACGCCCGCGCAAAAAGGAAATGGGCTTAGGTAAACCGCTCACCGAAGGAAGCAGGTTCCAGCGGTCGGCATAGACGACGCGCTTGGAGCGAAGCTCTTGGCCCGAGGCCAAAACCACGCCCACATCGCCCCACTCGTCTACTGCGCGAAATTCGGAAACTTCCAAGCCCACGCAGCGCTCGACGTTTTTCAGCTCAGCCACCTGAGCGCGAACCTTTTCTTCCAGATTCACCAAAGTGTGCTCAAAACGCCCTTCGGGCTCAGGCACTACGCGCTGCTCGGGCGCCCAGAGGCACTCTTCGCGAGTTCCACCGCGGGGCTCTTTCCACGAGGGCAAGCGGAACGACTTGTTCCGAAATTCTCGAAGCAGCATGCCTTCGGTCCAAGGACCCACGTCCACGCCCAGTCGACGCCCGAGTTCAGCTAAAAGCGCTGGGCCTTGGCCCGGCTCTAAAGTGGGCAAAGGCGCCAAAAGGCGCGTGCCCGAGCCTGCTAGCCAAACCGTTTTGCGCCCGGCCTGCGCCAAAAGCGCAACCGCTGCCAAGGCGGCCCAGCCATCACCGATGACCAGTTCGTCGACGCGTTGATTTTCCACTCGATGGGAATTTGGATCGGCTTTCATGCCTTGCTCCCGCCCGATTCAGGGCCCAAAAAACGTGCGTGTAATTCGCGCACAGCGTCCTCAGCGTGCGTCTTCGGCACGGCTACTGTCAACGACAAGGTGGAGGCCGAGCCCAGGGAAACGCTCACGCCGGCGCGGGAAAGCGCGTCCGAGACGCGGCTCAAAGCCGCCCCGTCTTGAGCCAAGCGATCGCCCACGAGCGAAAGCGGCACAAAAGTGTCATCGATTCGGTACTCGCGAACAAACCCTTGGGAAACGAGTTGATCAAGATTCTTTTTCCACTCCCCTTCGGAGTCGAGTTCTGCAAAAAACTGAAGGCGCCCGCGCGAGAACTGCGGAGCCACCATGGACAACTGCTGAGAAGCGGACAAATCCCAGACCGCTCCGGCCACCGAATCGCGCATCAGTTCAATCGTAACCAGGCACCGCGACAGATCGGCCGTCACCCCGGCCACTTGCAGGCTTTCCATTCCCTCTGAAGCTACGAGCATGGTTCCGCTCCTCTCGTTCAAACTGCTGCGCACCCAAAGCGGCACGCGGTACTTTCTCGCCAGCTGCGCCGCACGGGGATGTAAAACCCCAGCTCCCAGCGTCGCCAGTTCCACCATGTGATCGAGCCCCAGGCGCGCATGCAGTTGCGCACCGGGCACCACGCGCGGATCGGCGGAATAAATGCCGTCTACGTCGGTGTAAATTTCGCAGCCCTGCGCCCCGAGAGCGGCAGCCAGCGCGACAGCCGAAGTGTCGGAGCCGCCGCGCCCCAGGGTGGTCACTTCTTTTTCAGGACTCACGCCCTGAAAGCCCGCCACAATCACCACGCGCCCGGCATCCAAAGATTCCTTGAGCCTTGCCGGCCGGATCTCGCGAATGCGCGCGCGACTGTGACTCCCGTCCGTGATGATGCCCGACTGCGAGCCCGTAAACGAAACCGCAGAGACCCCAAGATCGGCCAGCGCCATGCTGAGAAGCGCCATCGAGATGCGCTCGCCTGCGGTCAGGAGCATGTCCATTTCGCGGTGAGGGCGGCTGGTAGAAACCTGGGTGGCCAGCGCTATGAGTTCGTCCGTGGTGTGGCCCATGGCCGAAACCACGACCGCGAGGCGTTTGCCTTCAGAATGGGCGCGCGCAATCCGCGCAGCCACCGCCCGAATGCGTTCGGGAGTGCCTACCGAAGTGCCGCCAAATTTCTGCACCCACAAGGACATGCGCAAGTTTTACGGCGAAACGCCTTGCCCGGGCAAGCCTATTAGACGCGCAAACCCGAGGACGACGGACGAGCCGATTGGCGCTTCTTGGCGCTCACGCGGTGTTCATACTTCGGGGCTTTCTTAGCCCGACGCGAGCGACGGCGTTCGGCCGGATCGCGAACATCCAAAGTCGCCAAAGTGCGGCTTCGGTCGTTCGGCATCGGCAGAAGCACTCGCGTGCCGGCACGAAGCGGAGTCTGAACACCCACTCGGTTCAGGTCCTTCACCGGGTCGACATGAATGCCAAAGTGCCGAGCAATGCGCTGAACGCTGTCGCCTGAGCGGGCCTTGTAGGCCATGAAGCTGACTTTGCGCTCAAACTCGGGGTGATTGTAAGTCGCCAAGAACCGCTCTTTGGATTCCGTGGGAATCTTGATCCGGTAGGTCGAGGCTTGCGGAGGCGTGCACCAACGAAGGATGTCGGCGTTTAGGGCCTTGACCGTGGCGTAGGACAAATCGGCTGCTTGAGCGATCTTCAAAAGATCGGCCGGGCTTTGCACTTCGATTTCAGTCAAAGCTTCGCCCGAAAGCTCGCCTTTTCGGTTCACTTGCGGCGTCGGCACGGGGCGCGCCACTGCGACTGCCACGGCACCCGACTGCTGAACCACGGTGGGCAGCACTTCGGCGGCTTCCGTATCGTCAGCCAAACGCTCTTCTTCTTCCTGAAGCAGCGATGCCAGCGTTTCGGCAGAATCTTCAGAAGCCGCTTTTTCTTCGGCGCTTCGTTTGATCTTCACCACTTCACCGTCGCCTGCGATCACTTCGCCTTGGCCCGGATGAATGGCTGAAGCCGGGAAACCAAACTGGGTGCGGTTTTTCGCGACAATCGCTGCGGCCATGATTTTTGGCACGTAGTTGCGAGTTTCCGAACGCAAGTAACGTTGGCGAGTGAGCGCCCAGAAGTCCTTGGTTCCGAAGCGCTGAATGGCGCGGGCGATTTTCGATTCGCCTGCGTTGTAGGCCGCTGCGGCCAGTTCCCAGCTTTGGAACATGGTGTAGAGGTCTTTCAAGTATTCGGCTGCTGCGAGCGTGGATTTGCGGGTGTCGCGTCGTTCGTCCACCCACCAGTTCACGGCGAGGCCGTAGCGTTTTCCGGTGGCCGAAATGAACTGCCAGGGACCCACGGCTTTTGCGTGCGAGCGCGCGTGGTTATTGAAGCCGCTCTCGATCATGGCCAAATAGACCAAGTCTTCCGGCAATCCCTGCTGACGAAGCAGGGGCTGAATATAAGGAATGAAAAGCTCCGAGCGCTCCAAGTAGCGTTCAAAGTGCTTTCGTCCACGACCCAAGAAGTAATCCACCCACTTTTCGACTTGGGTGTTGATCACGACCGGATAATCAAAGCGCGTGTTCTGAAGTTTCACGCCGCGAACGATGATCTCGTTCTTCTCGGTGCGGATGAGTGGCGCTTTCGAAGAACCACTCGTGCTCGAGGAAGAACCACTCCCCGTGCCCGCGTAGCGCGCGGGAAGCATCTGCGGGGCTGAAGCGACTGCGCCCGATTGAGCCCACTCGGGGGCTGATTCAGAAACCGTCGATGAGGGAGCCGTGGCGCAACCCGACCAAACGAGTAGGCCCATTCCGAGAAGTCCTGGTGTCCAGCCAGACTTCTTCCTTGAAGTCAGTTTCAAGAAAATCTCCTCCACCGCCCCATTCTGGGACTTAAGTTTCCAAAGTCTATCGACGGGTTGGAAGAGTTGTCAAAACCTTGGAAGCTTTATTCTTCAGGTTATTGACCGATGTCTTCGACAATCAGCCCGGGACCCGCACTGGGGGCTGAAGCCGGGTGAACGAGCGCACCCGCCGGAACGGAAGCCGGATTTCGAGCGTTGGCCTCGAGAGCCCCGCGATGGGACCACCAGGCTAGGCCTCCGGCTAAGGCTGCAAAGACCAAGAAGAAGGAGAAGGGTTTCCAAAGCACTCAACTCACTAGATTGCAATTCGCGGGCCAACTAAAACTAGAACGATCAGGTATTATTTCTTAAACAATCCCGCGACTTATTCAATATCCCTCACCCGAAACTTTTCATTTTTTCGCTCAAGTTTTGGGCAGCGTTTAGACCTTCAACACTTTCTTTTTTACTCAGTGCGTTCTCCAAAACTTGGTCACTTTTTACACGTCGCGCGAAATGCGGTTTCGACTGATTCAAAATTCATCAATCCAATCAGCGAGTTTGCGCTGACCCGACCTCTGGCCCACCCCTTGCTATCTGCGACGACCACATTCGCAGGGAACGGGGGTTTCCTACGAGTGAGATCGATACCGGGGGAGAGGGGCCCCCTTGCACTATGCTCATGGGGAAATGGGTAGGGGGATGTGCTTTTCTATTTTCAACTCTGGGTTTCGGGTTGGCAGCAACGCCGGCGCAGGCTCTTGAAGCGCCGAAGTTCCTGACTCACCGCTACCCTTTCCTGTTCGGCCCGTTCCAGAAACTGGAATCGGGTCAGCCCTGGGCCAGAGCCCAGCAAGCGCAGCTTCTGATCGAACAGCAGCCCGAAATGCGCGCTCTTCTTCAAGCCGAGCCCGGACGCCAACTGGCGCTGATCCAGGGCGCCGAGTACGAAGGCGTGCAGACCTATAAATTTCAGGACTTCGTTCAAGGGATCGAAGTTCTGGGCTCGCAAGCGCTTCACCACGAGGGCTCGGCTGGAACGCAGGTGGCCCATTCGATGGAGCCCGTGCAGATCACCCTGATGCCCAGCTTCACTTCAGGTGAAATGGGCGTTCTGGCTCAAAATCTGGGAGGCAATCGTCCGCTCGAGGCCGAGCCGGAACTGAAAATCCTGCCCGGAAAAGAAGGCCAGGCCGCACGCTTGGTTTATTTTGCCCGTTTGGGCGCTGCCAAAGGAAAGCCTGCAGTGGATCTTTTGATTCACGCGCACTCAGGCCAAGTCATTGCAGAACTCGACCGCATTCGCGACGTGCATGGTCCTGCCGATGCAACCCAGAAACCCGCTTCTAGGGGTCCGGCTCGTTCGGGCAATAAAGCCGTGCCTCCGTCGGATGCGGCTTCGAAAAAACCCGCTCAAGCAAAACTGAAAATTGCGCCGATTGATGTGCTCGGTGCAAACGACGAATGCCAGCAAGTGGGCTTTGGCGGCATGCCCGAGAAGCTCTTGCTTCGTACGTGCGACAAATTGATCGTGAACGGGAAACTTCAGAAGAAAGCCGACATCGCTGCCAAGCAGGCACTGCTCAATTCCCAAAAAACGCTGGAGTACTACCTTTCCAAACACAAGCGCGATTCGTTTAACGGTAAAGGCGCAAAACTGATCTCGGTCGTTCACGCAGGCGAAGGAATGAATAACGCCTTCTGGGACCCCGAGAATCACTTCATGGCTTACGGCGATGGCGACGGAGAAACCTTCCGTTCGTTCACGCAAGCAACGGACGTGGCTGGCCACGAGATGACCCACGGAATTGCCTCGGACACCGCGAAATTCACCGGCATGGGTGAATCGGGCGCTTTGGACGAAGCTTACGCCGACTTCTTTGGAAAACTGATTTCGGGCGAAGATAGCTGGGCTTTGGGCAAGACGCTTTACATCGACCCGAAAGCCCCCGGCATTCGGAACCTGAAAAACCCGAACGCCATTCTGACTCGCTTCAAAGACGAGAAGACCGGTAAGCCCAAGCCCTACCCCGCCAAAGCCAGCGAGATGATTACTTTCCAAGAGCCATGTAACCGCTCCAACGACGGCTGCGGGGTTCACGTGAATTCAACGGTGATCAGCCACGCGGGCTACCAGATGGTGCAGCGCTTAGGCCAAGCCAAGGCTGAAAAGCTGAACTACTTGGTGCTGACTCAGTACCTGTCGTCGGGCGCTGATTTTAAGAAAGCGCGAAACGCTACGGTTGAAGCCTGCGCGCAGCTCTATTCGACTGCGGATTGCGAACTGGTCAAAGACGCCTGGGCCGCTGTGGGGTTGTGAAGGAAAAAGAGAGCTTTCAGACCGAGTCCCAATCGTACCGTTGACATCTCAAGGATCGCTCAGTAAGCCGACAAAAAGTATCGGCTAAAGGTATGAATGGGATTCGGTCAGCTTTCGAGTTTTACCGCCTGCATGTTGCGATAGCAGCGTTTTTCATCACGCTATCCATAAACAAGACTCTCAATTACTCGATTGGACTTCGTTCCGCGTTTGCCGCAGGCCTCCTTGCCTTGGCCATTTATCTCTTCGATCGGACCTCGAAGTCGCCCGAGGACCAGATTAACGAACCTGCAGCTCACTCCCATTTTTCGAAATGGTCGCCATTACTCCGTTGGACTCTGCCGACTTTCCTCATCAGCTTCGCAGTATCCTTGCTAAGTACTTCCGCCGCAGCGGTCCCTTCGATCCTGGTTTTGGTGATTGTTCTTTTTGGCGCTCTATACGCGTCAGCGCCCACGAAGCAGCTAGTCGGAAAGGGGACGATCTTCAAGAACCTGATCCCGGCCGCTTCTTGGACTCTGGCCTGCGTAGCAATCCCAGCAACGCTTCAACAACAAACAACCAGCCCCTCTCTCACTGTCTGCCTCATCGCGCTTTTTGTTTTCATTGCAGAACTTCAAACTGAAATCTTTTGGGACATTCGTGATCGAGCTGGTGACCAGCTAAACGGAGTCAAAACCTTGCCCCTGAGCATCGGCGTCGCAAGAGCGGTTCAATTAGCCATTTTTTCAGCGATAGCTATGGGATTCATTACGAGCGCGCTGATTCTCACTCAAAAGCTTCCCTCAAATCTTTGGGTCATTCTTCCGCAGCAACTAGTAACGGCGTACCTATTTTCGGGCGTTAACGAAAACACTCTGAAAGAAAAGGTCAGCCGAAAAAGTCATGAGTTACTTTGGTCGCATATTGGCTTTGCCGCAATTCAGGTGGTGTACCTTGAAATTATTTAAGCACTCGGCCCACATTGGAATTTTTAGCCTCGTCCTCACAGGCGCAGGGCTACCTGCGATTGCAGCTTCCGACGCAAAGGCACTCCAGTGCATCCGAGACTTCAATGCTGAAGTTCAGAACATCAAGGTTTACGAGGCAAAAATTCTCAAACGGGAACTTCAGCCCACTGGCCGTTATGCCGAGACGCAGGTCCATATTCGCCAAAGCCGAGATGGACAAGCCACCGTGACATTTCTCGACAAAGGCCAATCGGGTATCAAAAATAATGGCATGAAGGTCACCTTCGACGGCTCCCCCTACCTCGGGATTCAGCTCGGAAAGCCAAAGTACTTGGGACGGATTCCACACGCAGTCGCCCAAGTAGTCGTCGGTGAAAAACTTCGAGTCACAAGTCCGTACGTACTCGATGGCGAGTACTTCACCGTCAATCGCGCAGGATATTTCCCGCTCCAGCGCGTCCTAAATACTCAGCTACCTTCGCTCGAAGCAGCCCAAGAAGGTGGCATTACTAGCCTCGATGGCTGCAACCTTCGCTATCAGCAGCACACCAGGGAAATCAGTAAGGCCACCGTGACCGAACAGAACAGCATCTTCAACATCGAGGACCAGTTCGGAACCCTGGCCTTCTTCCTTCTCGAAGCGAACAAGGATCGCTTCAAAACTCTGACAGAGCTCTTTGAACGCGCAGATGGAAAAGAAATCAACGTCCCAAAATGGTTCTTTGACTTCGATCTCACTTTCGATCCGGTGACTCGTCTCCCGAAATTCCTTCGTTTCAAGAAAAATGACGTCACCGTCGCAGAGTACACTTATGAGCTTATTGCTTCCGAAAAAAGTATTTAAGGTCGCTTTGCTCGCGCTGAGCTGCAGCCTTCCTATTTCTTTCACTGGCGCTGCGACAATTCCATCGCGCCACTGCACGGCCGCACGGCAGGCGAATCCAACGATCCTGACCGAAATTCCGAAGGAAGGTATTCGGATCGCCACTCAGGATAAGCTAACGATCGAGTGCGAGATTTCCGTCAACAGAACCAACGCACAAGAATCCTATGTTGACCTTGGAACGATCAACGGATGGGACATTACCGAAATCAACGGTATCGAGATTGGGCGAACATCGCCGGACGGTGCCACGCAAGGGTCTCGCTGGACCTTAGCCGCGCACCGCGCCTACCGCTTTCCCACAACTCTTCTTCGCGCTGATGGAAAGCAAACGCTTCGAGTGACGCTTTGGTCGGACCAACCGACCCAGCTTACATTTCAGCCGGCCTTTCCAAAAATCGCTGGTACCGGAAACCCATCAATTCCGACACCGATTGAAGCTCTGCCATCAGGTCTCACCCTGGGCGCACTCCTCATGCTTTTTTCTGTCCGCCACGAAATGACCCGACGAACCTTTTTCAAAACGCACCTCCTTCCCCTCGGACTCACCCTAGGTGCCCTTCTCTTGTTTAATTCCTTTTATCCGTATCGAGCGCACTATCCGCTGTCCGTCTTGTGGATGAAAATCCACGTCGCATTACTTGGGTTTACTGTTCTATTCGCCCTTCGGGTCGGTGAAGTGCTGGTGCGAGGGAGGAACAATCGCACGCTGACTCGCGCACTTTTCGCGGCTTCGCTCGCACCACTTGCATTCCCTGGCTCAGGACCCGACATGCAGCGCGCTTTTGAATTGATGTTCTTTCTCTGCCCGATTGCCCTCATTGCAGCCCCCGCTTCATTGAAGCTGATTCATACCGTCACCCAGAAACCAAAGACTGAGCGGGACATCCTCATTCCGCTCGTTGCTGCTGGCGCTTTAGTTGTCCTGCTAGGTTCATTCGACATTTTTTCCATGTTGAATCAGCATCCCGTTCCGATCCCAGGCAGCGGAATAGCGCTTCTCGTTCTGCTGGTCTCGGCCGGTCTTGTCGCGATCGTTCAAAGCCGCGACCAAAAGATCATCCTGCTCGACAACGAGGTCGAAAAAATGACCGCGGCAATTCAGGTCAAGACACTCGAAGCTCACCTAGGCGCATCACTTCGATCTGTCGCGCACGACCTCAAGGTGCCGTTAGCCGCTTTACAAACGCTTTTTGCGCAAGCAAAAGCGGAACTCAAAGACCCTGAATGGATCGAGCTCGCAGACGCAGCCA
Organism: Bdellovibrionia bacterium; assembly: GCA_040399745.1. Taxonomy (GTDB): domain Bacteria; phylum Bdellovibrionota; class UBA1018; order UBA1018; family UBA1018; genus CANFHS01. The sequence goes on from JBBARP010000005.1 coordinate 64,026, forward strand.
TCGACCGCCTTCGTTCGATGGTTCGTTCCTTGACCGTCGATTTCGGAAAAAAGCCGCCCGCGCAAGATTTAGGAATTGCAGCCCAGGTCTTGATTCAGGAAATGAGCATTTTGAGTCAGGCCAGTCAAATTGAGCTGAATTTCGAAAACAATCTCAATTCGCCTTGGTTTTCGCCGAAAAACAACGCGCCGCTCACCTTTCAGCGGGTCCTCGGAAATTTGATTTCCAACGCGATCGAGGCCTCCCGTCCGGGACAAAAAATCATTGTCAGCCTAAGCAGGCCCGAGGAGCCAAAAGTTGTCGAAGTGAGCGTTCGAGATTTTGGCTCCGGAATACCCGAGGAATTGAAAGATCGACTCTTTCAGCCGGGCGCAACTTTTGGAAAACAGGGCGGCTCCGGTCTAGGCCTTAGCTTTGTCAAACGAGCCTGCGATGAAGCGGGCGCAAGCTTGCAGCTTCAAAGCACTCCTGGATCCGGCACCGAGTTCAAGATCGCTTATCCAGATTGTTAGCTTGCCGGATCTGCCTCGCCACCCTGCACTAGCAGGCGCGCCGATCTCCGGGCCCTCGACGAACTTAGGCGACCCAGACCGCGCCACAGCGCACTCCTTAACGGGACAACTGCTCACCGCAGTCGTTTAAGCGATCGATCAAGGACAGCGCCGCCTCGCGATTTAGGTCTGGTTGCCCAGCTTGGCGGGCTTTGTCCGCATCGTACTTAAGGGAACCCTTCCTTGATTTCACTGCGGCTTCTACCTTAATTCGCACCTCACTCTTTAAGCCAGGATTCTTCAGATACGCTTCGACGGCGTCCGGGTGAGTCACAAGAAGGCGCTCTGCCAAACTTCCGTCCGTCACATCCAGCGCTGCTCGCGCGGCTTTCGCACTCAGCGAGCCCAGGTGACCCGCACTACGAATGCCTTCGACCAAGTTTTTCTTCTGCGCCAGATTCAGGTCCTTGCCAAGCAGCCAATCGCCCACCTCTTGCGCAAGGGCCTTACCCTTCCCTTTCAGGATGGGATCTGCATACCTGTAAAAATATTGATCCCCCGCCATCACACGGAGCACTTCTTTTGCTGCAGCATCCGAGAGGTCCGGAAGCCTCGCCGCGGCGAGCATCCCTTTAGCTAAGGCTCGCTTTTGCGCGGCAGTGAAGGTTCGGTCGGTAAACAAGCTGGATACTTCGAGGAGAAGCTGATCGTCCCTGATTTCGAGGATGGGCTGAGCGTAGTACCAATAAAAATCTTCTTCGCCCGCCATCAAACGAAAGGCTTCTTTCGCTAGGCTTGGTTCAGGATTGAGGCGCTCGACTGTCCATAATCTTTTGAGTTCTTTCGCGGCCGCCTTTTTCCAATCCAGCGAAGCTTTTGGGTCTTTGAGGAAGTGCTCTGCCACATCCGGATTGACTAGAAGAGGCTTCAGGTAACCCCCGAAAAATACCGGATCCTCTGCCATCAGGTGCAGCACGTCTTTCGCTTCACTCAAAGTGAGCTGAGCCAGCTGTCCTAGGTCCTTTAAACCTCGGGCTACGACTCGCTTTTGATCGGGGTCGAGAGCTCCGTCGCTGAACCAACCTCGGATTCGCGGAATGAATGTTGCTGCATCGCTCGGGCGAAGGTGATTCACGGCCGGAACCGCAGCCAATCGCACCTTCCAATCAGAGTCCGCAAATGCCTCTTGAATGAGCTCGATCTGATCGGCGGTCGGGAGAATTTTCATGGCCGCGCCGGCTACTAAACGCACCTCGCTCGCAGGGTCCCTCAAAGCACTCCGAAACAGGGGGCGCGCTTCATCTGGCGGTAGAACCTTGAGCGAGGCAGCAAACGCGTTTAAGCGCACTTCCGCTTCGGGATCTTTCATTGCTGCCTTGATCAAAGGAAGCGCCTGAATAGGCGGAAGAAATCGGACGCCCGACACCACTGCACTGCGGTACCTCAAATCCAGATCCTGCATTGCCCCCTGAATGAGTCCCAGCACTTCATCGGGCGGGAGAAGCGCCATTGCGCCGCTGGCCACCAGGCGAACCTCCCTCGCAGAGTCTCTCAGCGCCTTTCGAATCAGAGGGCGAGCATCGGCAAGCGAGAGATTTTTCATCGCCGCAATTGCGGCTTGGCGCATGATGGGCTCAGAGTCGCTGAGAAGGCGCGCGACGACTTCAGGCAGATACCAGTTCTGAAACTCCCCCGGCCCTGGAGCTTTTCCGAGATCAAGGACCAGGCGCTTCCTGAGCCTTGGGGTTTGCGCGATCTGATCCACCAACTGAAGCTGAAGCTCGACCGGATGGTCCGCCAAAAGCTCGTGCAGTGGCTTGCGGTTTTCTTCCCATTCAAAAATGAGGGAGGCTTTCCTGACCTTGATGTCTTGCTTTTCGTCCTGAATCCAGTGCTTCAGGGTTTCATCGAGCTGAGGGTCGACCTGAAGCTGAAGCCCGCGAATGACACCCTGGGACTGCAGGTACTTCAGTCGGTCCCGAAATTTCGGGCTTTCTTTCAGTTTCCAAGTTTTTCGAACAATACGATCCAGATCAACGACGCCAGCCTGGGCGAACCACGGCTGATCGACCTGGCCTTTTTCCAGCACAGTCCCCTCGGGGAGATTCTTCAGCGCCGGTACCTCCTTGGACGCAAGCGCCTGATCGGCACGCGAAAACGCATTTTTAAAACGGTAGTCGTGAGTGTGAGGCTTAAAGTCAGAGACCGATAAATTCGAGCCTTTCCAAAGTTCATCTTGGATAAAGAGGCGTGTTAACTTCTCGTTTGAAATCCCATTATGGTTGCCCATGTCATCCGGGATCACCAACCGATAGCCCTTTTCTGCGATCGACTGCCGCACGCCTTCCATCAAGACTGGTAAAATCAGGTGATCGACATTTTGAACTTTATCGACAAAGGCCACTTTCACGGGTCGACCTGCAACTTTTCCCTCTCCTAAAACCACCGTGATGTGACCTGTCGATTCACCCTGATCGTTCGTGACGGTGAAGTAGTGATAGTTCGGATCGAGCGCCCTTTTTGGATACGTTCTCGAGGAACAATCCGACCCGCCTAAGCAGGATCGAAAAGGCGCTTCAAACACAGACAACTGACGAATGGTCCGGGTCGTCGAGGTCCCTGAAAGAGTCGATCCCTTCACGACTTGGTCTTCTAGCTCACTCAGTTTTTTTGAAATTCCACCCTTTGGGTTAGTCACTCCGGTCGGCACTGTGACCCCGTCTGCGCGCCCCCATTGATCGAGAACCACATCAAAGTGTTGCCCTGGCTCGAGATCCTGTGTGAGCGAATCACGTGCGGCTCGTGCTTTCGCGTAGGCCTTAAGTCGCATCATTCCGTCTTGGCTTTTTAGACCTTCCGCAATGGAAGGATCCAAAAAACTCGCCGAGTGCAGCAGATCAATCATGGCTTGAGTGATCGGCCTTGTGTTCGCGCCAACTGACTTCAGGCGCTCTCGCGCTGCCTTCAAAACCGGATAGAGCTCGACCGCTCGCTCCGTAGCTGTGAGGCTTTCATCGATCAGCTTCTCTCGAAGCTTGGCCGACACGCTTTTCTCAAAAAACGCAGGCCAAGCGTCTTTCTCACCCGCAAAGCCTAGAATCTTTTGCCAGTCGCCTGCGTTTGCATCGACTTGAAAGAGCTTTCCTAGGCTCGTCTTTGCGCCCCTGACCTGGGGATCGAGGAAGCTCTTCAGTTCAGGCGTGACCGGATAAATTCTGTCCTGAGTGGTTAGAGTCAGGTTCCGAAACTGGGGAGTAACTTTGATCAGCTCGGGGTGTTGCTTCAGTTCATCAGCGATTGTTTGAACTAAGTCGTCTCGGCCTAAATCGGTTTTCGGATCGCCAAACCCAATTTTGAGGTAGACCGCGAAAGCCTTCAATTGGGCCGGTGAATTTGGATCGGGAAGGAGCCCCTGCGAGAACCCGTGCCGAAGGTCCTCGAGTGTTTGGAATTCCCTAGTCTTGAGCGAACTCGGAGGCTGACCACCGAATGCGGGCGAACTGGCCCATAACCCCAGACCGAGCGCGAGTATGAGGGCGAAGGATGGCGCGTGGGCAGCAACAGCACTTCTCGCATCCAGACGACTGAGGAAATTTTTCATGGATTAGCTCGTGGGTGGACGTGGCTTACGCGAACGCGAATTGAGTTCCGCAGGATACGGGAACGAAAAAGGCATTCATTCTCCATCATAGAAAATGAACCTGCTTTGGTCGTGCCGGCAAAAGCTGCCCACAGAGAGCGGGAGTCGAGCTTAATTGAGGCGCGCCCCCCCCACCCCACCCCGACTCAAAGCAAAAGGGCCCCCCGGTCCGACCGGTTGGGCCCTTTGACTGAATCTTACTTATTCGACCTAAAGCTTAGTGAACGTTGGCCGGGTTGAAGTGGCGAACGGTGTCGACGATGAACTTTTCCAAGTCCTCGTCACTCTCGAACACGTCGTCGATGTGCGATGAGCGCATCAGGTACTGAGCAATGGACTGCGCCACGTTCTTCACCGGGCGCTGAAAGTAGAAGCCGTTCAACTCGTCGTCACCCAAGGTGCCACGAACTACGGACTTAGCGGCGCGGTAAGCTTCGCTCTGGGTGAAGGTGGAGTCTTGAAGCACTTCGGTTCGCACGTTCATTTTTGCCAGCGCGCGATCGCGAATGTCTTCGTCGGTCAGGATGTAAGGGCCCACCAGGCCGAACACTTCGTCGGCCACGACTTGGCGAAGCCGAGCCGGGAAGGCGATGGCCTTGGTATTCTCCAGGCGGGTAACGATGCTCTTGCAAAGGAGCTTCACAGTTTCGCGTTCGGTCGACATAAGGCCCTCCCTGTTTGCTGGAAGGCTACCCTAGATTCACGAGCGGAACACTTTCTTTTTGATCCGGGACCAGAAAATCCCGGTCACTTCTTCGACTTCCGAAAGGCGAGCAATTTTACCCAAGCCCAGAACCAAAACGCCCCCCTCGCCCACCACCAACGCCAAACGAAGCCAGTTCGGTAGCCCCTCGAGCGCACCGTAGCTGAACCAGGTTAACCCACCCATGGCCAGAGCCACCCCGGTGTAGGCCATGAAAGAACCGAGGAGCGGCAGAAGCGGCAAGTCGGCCCCCTGGCCCCTCAAAAGCTTGCGCAGCGCCACCAAGAGAAACACGGCATTGAGAATGGCCGCAAGCGACGTTCCGAGGGCCAAGCCCCAGTAACCAAACGGGCGAATCATGACGAGGTTCAGAACAATCGTGGCTAGAACCGAGAACAAACTGGAAACCACCGGCAGCCGCGTATTGCCCATGGCGTAGCAAGCCGGCACCAGAACCTTAACAGCCGAGTACGCCGTCAGGCCCACCGAGTAAGCGGCCAAGGCAGCCGCTGTGGCTTCTGTGTCCTGCACCGTGAATTGGCCGTGCTGGAACAAAAGCGCAATGATGGGTACGCCCAGAAAAGCCAGGCCCGCTGAAGCCGGCAGGTTCACCGCAAACACCAAGCGAAGGCTTCGAGACAGCGTCGCAGAAAAACCCGCCGTATCGCGATCGACCCACTGCGAGGACACTTTAGCCAAGGTGGCCGAAGCCAGCGACACCCCGAAAATCCCGATCGGAAATTGCATGAGCCGGAACGAGTAGTTCAGCCAGGACACCGCGCCCGCGCCTTGCGAAGTGGCCAGGACACTATTGATCAGCACGTTGAGCTGCGTGGCGGCAAGCCCGAGCATCCCCGGCAGCATCAGCTTCAACATGCGCCTGAGCGCCGGGTCGTGATGCCAAGCGGGTTCGCCTGCTTCGCGCGCGCTGAAGCGGTAGCCTTGGCGCCGAATTTCAGGCCACTGGCAAAACGCTTGAACAAAGCCGCCTAGGACCACACCCACGGCCATGCCGATAATGGGGTCTTGCCCGAAGCGAGGCATGAGCCAGGCACCAAACACGCCGGTCACAATGGACGTGAGGTTAAAAAGCGCGGAAGCAAAGCCCGGTAAAAAGAAGCGCCCACACGCATTCAAAATGCCCATGTAAGCCGCTGCCAGCGCCACGAGCGGAAAAAACGGAAACAAGATGCGGGTCATCCGAACGGTGAGTTCAAACTTCCCCGGCACTGCGCGGTAGCTGGAGGCGTAAAGCTCCACAAGCTCAGGCGCGAAGAAGATCCCCACCACGGACAAAAGCGTGACCACGACGAAAAGCACGCGAAACACGAGCCCCGCCACCCGCCATGCACGACGATCGCCTTCTTGCTTTCTAACTTGGGTGAACGTCGGCACCAGGGCCGAACTCATGGCCCCTTCAGCAAAGAGATCGCGAAGGAGGTTGGGAATCCGAAAGGCGATATTGAAAGCGTCGGTTGCGTTTCCTGCACCAAACAAGTGCGCAAACACCTGCTCGCGCACCAAGCCCAAAATGCGGCTCAGGAAAGTACCCAGGCCCATGGCGCCTGCGCTTTTTAATACCGAGCGCTTCTCGGAAACTGCCGAACCGCCTGTTGGCTCGCTCACGCTTCAGTCTTCGGGAAAGCTTTCGACAGCCACCACTGAATGCCGTCGTCGATCTTGGATTTAAAGGGCGCGGCCAAAAGGCTGAGCTGCGCATCCAAAGAAATTTGGCCCGTTTGGCACTGAAGCGTTGCTGAAATGAGTGAGGATTTGATCTTCACGCACTTTTGATCGGGCAAGCGCTCGATCTCGTATTTTCCGATCGATGCTTTTGCCATGAAGCGGTCGATCTCGCGCGCGACGACATCGTAAAGTTCTTGGTCCGATTTTCCTGGAAGCGGAATCTTTCGGGAAAGGCTGGGCATGCGTTTGAGCCTGCCCGAAGCGGATCAGGTTTTCAAGGACTCGAACCGAGCCAACTCTTGGCCCGCTTTCACTCGGTCTCCCACCGCCACACTCCACTTCAAAACGCGCGCGTCGGAAGAAAGCGCGTGGGGAACGAGCCTGCCCTGCGAATGCAAAAGCACCCAAGGTTCGTGCGCTTCCACCCGCGTTTGTTCGCGGTACAAAAGTCCGTGCACTTTTCCGGTTACGAGTGCCACCAGAGGCGCTCCAGCCGCGCTCTTTCCTTCCGTCGCAGGACGGCGCACGGGCAAAGTCCAATACCCCAAGCGGCCCAGCCAGCGGCCCGGCTGAAGGGGGTAAATCAAAAGGCGCTGCTTTCTTCCGTCTTCCAAAAGCACTTGCCCCGAGATTCCAGGAAGCGAGCCGATTTCAAAGATTTTTGGTTCGCCCAGCCAAGCAGGCGAAGGAAGTCCTTCCGATTTCACCCACAAATCGCCCACAGCCCAGCGCCCGGTTTCCCGCTCGCGCCGATCGGGCAGAAGCTGCGCCGCTGCTGCAGCCAAGAACCGAAGCACTTCTAGATCGGGGCGGATTTCGGGCACGAATTCTTCGGCCAAAAATCCCGCATGAACCATCCCGTCACGCACCCAAGCGTGCTGAAGGATTTCAGACAAGTAGCGCTGATTGAGCTGCAAAGAACCCGCAGCCCAGATTTCACCTAAAGCTCCGCGCGCTAGAGTGAGCGCGCGTTCACGATCGCGCCCGCCCGCACAGAGAAACGCAACCCATCCGTCGCCGTCACTATCGACTTCGGGAAGCTCAAGTTCCCCTGCTTCAAACCAAGCTTGAGCGTTTTCAAAATCCCAAGCGCGGGTTTCACTGAGTTCATGAACCGCTCCCGGCTGCGGAAGCTGCAAGAGAGGATCTTCCGCGCACAGGCGAACCCCCACCACGCTGCTCCAAGCCGCTTTCGGGTGAAACGCAGGCTCTTCGCTTCCTTCGATGGTGGCGTGAACTTGCCAAGCCACGGCTGAAGTTCCGGCGGCTGCTTCCCAAGTGCAGAAGCCTGAATTCAAGCGCGCCATGCCTTCAATCAAGTGAATGCGGTCGGCTTCGACTAAGAAGTCCAAGCACCCTACGCCCACATAGCCCACGCTTTCGGCGATGCGCTTAGCGGCTTCTTTTAAGCGTACTTCAGCTGATTCGTCCAAGCCCTCGGCTGGTGAAACTTCAACCCACTTGCGAAGCCCGCTTTGAAGAGAACAATCGACAAACGGAAACACGCGGAAGCCGCCTAGCCGAGTTCGCACAAACGGCACCGTGATGCGCCTTGCGCCTTCCAAGTAGCGCTCGAGCATGAAGATGGGCTCGCCCGAGTGAAGCTCAAGTTGCTGCAGCCAGAGCGGCACTTGCCGATCGAGCTCGTCGGCCGAGTAAAGCACCAGCACGCCAAAGCGCGTGGCGCCGCTGACGGATTTCAGCACCAGCGGAAAGGGCCGGCTGATGCGTTCCAGCAAAGCTCCCACTTCGCGCGCGCTGTGAAGCGGATTCTGTGAAAGCGCCAAGTGAGAAATGCCCAAGCTCTCGGCTAGATCAAAGAGGCTCAAGCGATTCGAGAAAAGCGAAAGCGCGCGCGCCGACGGGGCCAGCGGCACTAAGCCCAGCTCCTGGCAAATCTGCGGCAGAAGCGGAGAATCAGCCCAAGGCCCCACGCCCGGATGCACCCAGTGGGCAAGGCCCGCAGGCGGTTCGCCGGCCTTTTCTTGAAAGGCTTTCAAAAGAGCGCGCAGGCTCTCGGCCGCTCCTGGCTCGAAGGGCTCGGGAAGGCGCGACAAGGACTCCAGGTCCTGTTCAGGGACCGGCACAATACCCAGCTCGCGCAGGGCATGACCGATGAGCCGTACTGCCACTACGGAGCCAAGCACCAAAGCTTTTGGACTCGACTCAGGGTCGCTACCCGAAAGAAGGGAGCGCATCCATAATCCTTTAACTCAGGCTCTGGACAAAGGCCAACGGGTTTGGTCAATGGAACGAATGCGCGTGCCTGTGGCCCTGTCCGAAGCTTTTGGCGAGGATTTTCAATCCTTGATGACCCAGTTTGTCGTTGAGGAGGGCCTTCTTCCTGACGCGGAATCGCTGGTTTCGCCGCGTTTTTTGGCTCGTTCCGTGGTTCCCCACATCCAGCGTCTATCGGATTTGTTCAATCGCGTGGAGCGCCTGCACCTAACCGACGAGGAGCTTCTGGCAGAAATGGAAGCCCCCCCGGGAACCCGCCGGAAGCCCCGAACCAAGACTCCGACCGAGGCGACGGGTCTAGACCCGTACTGGACCCGGGGCTCGAACCCGCAAAACCTGCGTTTGGCGTACTTTCTGTATTTCATGCCTTCGAACCTGTTTCGCGTGGCTTCGGTGTGGGCGGAGCTGGCTCGCCTGGGCTACCGCTGGCCCGAAGGCCGCGCTCTGGACGCCATTGAGCTGGGCTCGGGCCCAGCCTCGGGTGCCTGCGGAATCGCAGCCGGCGAAGCGCATGCTCCGCTTGGGCTTGCGCCCCAGGGCGGACGCTTTGCCCTGCTTGAGCAAGATAAGCCCATGCTGGAACTGGGCGCCCGCTGGGCTGCTCAGTACTTTTCGCAAAAAGGACGGCCTGAAACGGCTTTCCGCACGTTTCGGCGAAAACTGGACTTCTCAGGCCCTCTCCTTCCGGCCGGCGCCCCGCGCTTTAACCTTTGGCTTTCAAGCTTCTTCCTGAACGAATCCCGCCTCGAAGCCCCAGCCCTGGCTCAGCGGCTTTTGGAGACCTGGAAAAAGCACTTAGACGAAGAAGGCATCGTCATTTTGGTCGAGCCTGCTTTGAAAGTGCAGTCGCGAAAGCTTCTGGAACTGCGGCGCGAGATTCTGAAAGCGGTCGAGGACGGTTCAGCTGGCTTCCCGCTTCAAGTGCTTTTGCCATGCCTAGGGCATCAGGCCTGCGGGGCACTCGCCGACCCTGAAGATTGGTGCCACGAAGAAGTGAGCTGGTGGCGCCCCCCCTACTTCCAGCGCATCGACCAGATGGCGGGCCTGGATCGCCGAAGCCTGCCCTTTAGCTACTTGGTTCTGGCGCGCAGTTCGCGCCCCCGGCACGAAATTCTGCCCGCCTTGGCCAATGCAGCCGGCACCGCGCCTGCCAAGGCCCACCGCTTAGTGAGCCCGTCTCACTCGGAAGGGCAGGATCTGGAATTCTTTGTCTGCGGCCATGAAGGCAAGCGCCGAGCGCGCTACCGGCCCTTGACCCCAAAAGGCGATGAATCGCGCCCCACGCGGGGCACGGTGCTGATTGAGGCCGAAATTCGGGGTGATGCGCGGGCATCGAAGATCGACCGGGTGGAGCGAATTCTTTAAGGCAGTCTGGGGACTGGCGCATCGCTTTTCGAATTTTCTCAGGCGGCCCAAGGACTAGCGCATCGCGCCGCATGTCGGCGCAGGACCCGTCAGGTCCAAGCTCGTGAAATTTCTGCGCCCGTGAACGCCTGGGTTGATGTCTTTGCCTCGGTCACGGCTTTACCCTTGGCAACCTCACCCAAACCCCTTACCTCTGTTCCTCACCGTGACTCTCAACCTGAACAAACTCAACGAGCGGCAACGCCAAGCCGTCTTGCACGGCAACGGCCCCCTTCTGGTCCTAGCCGGCGCAGGCAGCGGCAAGACCAGCACCATGACCTACCGAATCGCCCATTTGGTCGCGGTCCGGTACCAGTCGCCCAGCGCAATCTTAGGCCTTTCCTTCACTCGGAAAGCCGCCATGGAGCTTCGCGAGCGGGTCAGAAAGCTCATTCAAGACGTCACCGGCCCGGGCGGCGCCAAAGGCCTCACCATCACCACGTTTCACAGCCTGTGCGTTCGCATCCTTCGAGCCAACGCCAAGCACCTGGGTTTTCAGGACGACTTCTCGATTCTGGATCAACCCGACCAAGCCGACATCGTCCGCGGAATCCTTCGCGATATTAATTTGGACGATCGCACTTTCGACCCCGACCGCCTGCTTTTTGAGATCGGTCAGGCCAAGAACCGCTTTTTAAGCCCCGAGGAAACCGAAGCCTACTTCCTGGAGAGCCGAAAACTTCCTCACGACTATTCGCTGGTAGCGGGCTCGGTTTACACGCGCTACCAAGCCGAGCTTCGCGCCAGAAACGCCATGGACTTTGACGACCTGCTCTTCATGGCCGTCAGGCTTTTGAAAGAGCAGCCCGAAGTGCGCCAAGCCTACCGCTTGAAGTGGCGCCACGTTTTGGTGGACGAGTACCAAGACACGAACCCCGCGCAGTTTCAGCTTCTCAGCCTCCTTTGCCCGGAGAAAAACCCCAACTTGTGCGTGGTGGGTGACGACGATCAGTCCATCTACGCTTGGCGAGGCGCAGACGCCGCGCACATCCTAGAATTTCAGCACCACTTTGAAGGCGCAGAAGTGGTCACGCTCGATCAAAACTACCGCTCGACCAGCACGATTTTGGACGCAGCGAACGGCGTGATCGCGAAAAACACGAAGCGCCACTCGAAACAACTTTGGAGCGATCGCGGCCGCGGCGAGCCCATCACGCTGACTGTTCTGGAAGAAGACCGCGCCGAAGCGGAATTTGTCGCCGAAGAAATCCTTCGCCGCGCGCGCACGGTGGTGGAAGGCCGAATCACGCAAGATCGTCCGTGGAAGGACTTTGCGATTCTCTACCGATCGAACCCGCAGTCGCGCTTGTTTGAAGAAGCGCTGAGACTTCGCCAGATTCCTTACAAAATGGTCGGCGCCCTTTCGTTCCTGGACCGTAAGGAAGTGAAAGACCTGCTTTGCTACTGGAAAGTGGTTGTGAATCCGCGCGACGATGCTTCGTGTCGCCGCATTTTGAACTGGCCCACGCGGGGAATCGGAAAAGGAACGATCGAAGCCATCCACCAAGAAGCCGTCAAACGCGGCGTGGGTTTTGTCGAAGCCATTCCCGCAGCACCGCAAGTGGCTCCGCGCGCTGCCGACAACTGCAAAGCTTTCCTGAACCTGATCGAGAAAATGCGCAAAGACCTTCTGGGCATTGATCTCAGTGGCGCAGCCCTTTCGGCTTGGGGCAAGCGCTCGCTTGAAGCCATCGCTTTTAAGAAGGGCCTGGAAGAAGACACCGACGATCCGATCCAAGTGCAAAAGCGCTGGGAAAACGTCGACGAACTTTGCAATTCTCTTGGCCAGATTCCAATTGAGGAAATCTTGGAAGAAGAACGCGAGCGCGGCGCGCCCGTGGTCGACGGCATGACTTTGCTTCGCGACTACATCACGCGCATGACCTTGAATGCCCTGGATGAGCAAGAAGACCAAGGCGACGGCAAGAAGAAGGAAAAAGACGAAGTCACCCTTCTGACCCTGCATGGCTCAAAGGGCCTGGAATACCCAGTGGTGTTCCTGGTGGGCTTGGAAGAGGGCCTGCTGCCGCATAAGCGCGTGGTCGAAGAAGGAAGCGAAATCGACGAGGAGCGCCGCCTTTGCTACGTCGGAATTACGCGAGCGCGCGATCAGCTTTTCATGACGCGCGCAAAGAACCGCATCCGATACGGAAAGCCTGTGCCACGGCTTCAATCGCGCTTCTTAGAGGAAATCCCTGAAGGCCTAGTCGTGAAGACGGACCTATCCGGAACGCCCGACATGGATTCGCCTGCCGCTCAAGAAGCGCACGAAACCAAAGTGAAGGACTTCCTGGCTGGAATTCGCGCCCAACTGCTTACTTCAGCAGGAAAAGGGACAACTTCGGTACGAAAGTAATTACGCCCAGGCCTGCGAGCATCACTAAAATCAAAGGGCCCACGGCGCGGATGACCGAGCCAATCGACTCTTTGAAAATGCTCGAAGCCACGAACAGGTTCACGCCCACCGGAGGCGTCAGGTAGCCGATCTCTAGGTTCACAATCATCAAGATACCGAAATGAACCGGATTCACGCCGTAGTGAATGGCCATCGGCGTGAGAAGCGGCGCAAGAACCAAAATGGCGCTGACAGCGTCCATGAAGCAACCTGCCACGAGAAGCAGCAGGTTCACCCCGATCAAGAAAGCCACCGGGCTTTGAATGCTCGCGGCCAGCGTCTGAACCAAGCCCTGAGGAATTTCCTCAAACGTCATGTATTTATTGAGGCTGACGGCTAGGACCAGAATCAGGAAAAGGACGCCCAAAAGTTCAGCCGTCTCGCCCAAGACCGCAGGAATTTTGGAGGCCTTCAGTTCCCGGTGAAAGAGAAGCTCGACCAAAACAGCGTAGGCAACAGCAATGGCGGCAGATTCAGTCGCCGTGAAAAAGCCCGAGTAAATACCGCCCAAGATCAGAAGCGGCATGAAAAGAGCCAGAGTTCCTTCGCGAAACGCTTGCGTGATTTCAGTGAGACTCCAGCGGCCGCGGGGCAAATGCCAACCGCGAAACACGCAGTAAATCCCTAAAAGGAGAGCAAGAAAAAGTCCTGGCCCCACGCCGGCAATGAAGAGATCGGTCACCGAGACGCCTGCCATGATCGAAAACACGATCATGGGAATCGAAGGCGGAATGATGATTCCTAGTGTTCCGCCTGCTGCCAAAACGCCCACGGAGAGGGACTTCGGGTAGCCCGCTTCTCGGAGGGCCGGATAAAGAATGCTGCCAATCGCAATGAGAGTGACGGGTGAAGAACCCGAAATGGCGGCAAAGATGGTGCAAGCGGCGACGCCCGCCACCGAAAGACCTGCCGGCACAGGAGCAGTCAGGCTCGTTGCGATGCGAATGAGTCTTCTTGCGATGCCCCCTTGGGTCATCAAGTTTCCTGCCAAAATGAAGAGTGGCAGCGACAAAAGAAGGTCCTTATTCGCCGCGAAGTAGATGTCCTCGATCATGCCCGTCAGCGACTGGCCGTCGCCCAGGACGCCGTAGCAGTAGGCCGTCACTGCGCCCATGATGACAAAGAGCGGCTGCGCAAACAGGAGTAGAACCAGAATCAGAGCGAACAACCCCAAGACACTCATGCCAGATCCTCCAAGCCCGGACGCGGGCGAAGGGACGGCATCACGGCGTAAGCCAAGTGCCGCAAAGTCAGCGACGCAAAGCTGTAGGGAATCATGGCTTGAGAAATCCAAACCGGGATTCCGGTCACCACCCCGACTTCGCCCATCTGATGGGTTTCCCGGACGTAGGAAAAGGCCAGGTAGCCAAGAGCCGCACAAAAAGCGGCTGTCATCCACTGGCCGATGGTTTCAACGGCCGGACGCCACGACAGGGGCCAGATTTTTTCAAACGCTTCTGCGCGAAGGTGCGTGCCGCGAGCGGAAGTGAGCGAAGCTCCTAAGAAGCCGCCCCAAATCATGAGGTCGATGGCGAGCTTGGGGCCAAACGGAAAACTTCGGTGAAGCCCTTCGCGAAGGAAGATGTCGGCCAAGACCAGGAGCGAAAGTCCCCCGAAACAAGCCCCGGCTACCCACTTCTCCAAGCGGTGAAGCCCGTTGAGGAAACTTCCCACTCGGCTGCTCATGAAAAGCTCCTCACTTTTTCTTAGCTGCGAAGGCTTTCTTGCCTTCCTGAATCAACTTGAAGATGGCTTGAGAGTCGCCGCCGATCTGAGGGACCAGTTCCTGATCCAGGCCCTTCACAGCGTCTCGAAACACCATTCGCTCTTTTTGACTCAGTTCCACCACCTGAATGCCTGCTTCCCGAAGCACACCGAGAAGGTCCGTTCCCAAAGCCCGAACCGCTTTTCTAGCCATGGCAGCTTGGGCATTACCCGAGCCCATCAGAATTTTGCGGTCCCCTTCGCTCAGGCCGTCCCAAAGCTGCTTACTGTAAACGATTGCAGCCGGCTGATAGATGTGACGGCTCACCGAGTAGTGCTTAATGGCCGTATGCAGTTCGGCCGCCAAGGTAAAGAGCGGCGTGTTGTCGAAACCTTCGACCAAGCCCGTTTGCAAGGACGAGAGCACTTCCGGCACCGGAATGGGAACGGGGTTTGCGCCCAGTTTCTTCCAGTAGCCCAAGTGCACTTTGCTTTCTTGCGAACGAATCTTCAGGCCCTTGAGATCTGCCGGAGTGCGAATGACTTTGGACTTGGTTGCCACATCACGCCAGCCGTTCTCAGCCCAAGTGACGAGGACTAGGCCACGTTTCTCAAAAAGCTTCTTGAAGGGCTCAAACAAGTAGTTGTCGAGAATGAAGTCGGCTTCTTCGTTGCTTTCAAAAAGGAAGGGAATCTCAAGAAGCTCCATCTCAGGGACTGCGCTGGCCAAAGCTGCCGAAGTCAGGCCCGCACCTTGAATTCGTCCGCGACGAAGGCCTTGGAGGATTTCCAGTTCACCACCCAATTGGCCGCCCAAGTAGGTCTTGATCTGGATGTTTCCACCACTCTCGGCATCGACACGCTTTTGAATGCCTTTCAACTCGTCAGCCCAAGGCGTGTTGTCTGGCGCGACAGTGCCAAACTTCAAAACCTGTTTTGCTTGAGCGCCGGCGCCCCATGCCAAGAACAAAGATAGACCAAAAACCCAGCTACGCAGGGAGCGCCTCATGAAACTGTCCTCTTTTGATGAAACGGCTTAGTCGAAAATTTCGGCTTCTTTAGCAAGAAGCTCTCGAGCTTTCTTTTGCTCGAGCGTGTTCTCGGGTGTCAATTCCGGAATCACGTCCGCCTTGGCTTGAAGAACAAAGTTCAAAGCCTTTTTGAAGCACTCACGGTCCGAGCGCTTTCGGCAAAGGTTGTCAGCCACCAGGACGGTGGTTCCCAAGTAGTTTGGAGCCACTTTCAAGCTCTTTTGGAAGTGCTCGTCGCTCTTTTCCAAGCTGCCACCGAACATCTTCGGAAGAGCCGAGTAATAGACGCCCCAGTACCGATCGGGTGCACCAAAGAAGAACTTCGAGTCCAGAGTCTGAACGCGCTCGATCATTTTCTTAGCGCGACCTTTAAACTTCAGTGCGGTCGTGATGCTGGAGTTCTTCGCCCACTTGCCCAAGTTCGAAGCCGTCCAGTAGATCGAATCCGCGTACTTGGCGTCGAGGAGATCCAGAGCATCTTCCGGCGCGACTTTGTCTTCTTTCACTTTCTTTCGGAAAGCGGCGTTCGTGACCAACGCTTTTTCACCCCACGAAATGCCAATTTCCCAGAGGCGCTTTTTCTCGTCCATCTGGCTGTCGGGAGTGTGGCCATCGGCCAGGAAGTAGTAACCGCGCGTCAGGAAAGCGTGCGACTCGTAGTGTTCGGGGTTGGCGCGCGCTACTTTTTCAAAGATTTCAAGCGCTGCCACCAGCTCAGCACGGTCCAGGCGCTTCGCCCAACGTGCTTTGCCTTCATTCATCAGCTTTTGCTGAGCATCGAGTGAGAGCGAACTTCCTTCACCCGACTGGTTCCACCCCAGCGTGCGGCTGGCAGCGCAACCCGAAAGCAGACCCAAGGCCAAAAGGCCCATCACAACTGGAGAGGACCGACGCATCAAAGGTTTCATACCCTTTATGCTACCGGGGTCTGTGAAGGAGTAAAGAGCTGTCAGGTCCGACCCGACACACTTGAAAACCTTCGATTTAAGCAGAGGACTTCTTCGCTTGACGAAGCTGCCGATGCCGAATCGCTGCGAAAACACAGTAGAAAATTTGCACCAGGCAAGCCACTGCCACGGTCCCGCGGCCCCCGGTTGAGAATCCGTAACTGTGAAGACCAACGCCCAGAACGAAATTCACCCCGTACCAAGCCATGACGACGCCCATGAAAGCCAGCACGCTCCACATGGCAAAACCGAACTGCCCCACCCATTGGGTGTAACGGCCATGCAAAATGGCCAAGTAGTTCAAAAGCGCAATCAGCGCCCAAACTTCCTTCGGATCCCAGCCCCAGAAACGGCCCCAGGAATAGTCGGCCCAGATGCCGCCCAAAATGGTGCCCGCCGCCAGAAGCACCACCCCGAACTGCTGGGCGCGGTACATCAGGTGGTTCAGGTTCTCTACTTTGGCCATGTACCCTTTTTGGCCACGAATAAACTGCCAAAGGCCCACGTTGCCTAAGCCCATCGCCAAGGCAAAAGCCGCATAGCTGATGGTGATGGTCAGAACGTGGATGGTGAGCCAGTAATTGCTTCGAAGAACCGGCACAAGCGGATGAATGCCTGGATCCATCATGGCAGGCGCACTGTCAGCAGCCACCATTCCCAAAGTGCCGAGAGCACAAGCGGTCGCCATCAAGATGGCCTGGCGCTGCGTGCGGTACAAAATAAAGGCAAAGACCAATACGCCAAACGAGACCCAAATGATGGACTCGTACATATTGGTGACCGGGGGACGTCCTGCCACATAACAGCGAAGCAGGAACCCACCTGCGTGCGAGAGCATTCCCGCAACGGTGGCGCCCAAGGCAACCTGCCCCCAAAGCGCGCGTTTTGAGAACACGCGGAAGCCCCAGAACACAGCGCCCGTCAGATAAAGAACCCAAGCCCAAAGAAACGGGTGCGAGCGGTTGTAGAAAAGTTCGGCTTTGAGCTGCGCGCTTTGCGAAGCTTCAGCGCCCACGACGCGCGATTCAACGAGTGCACGCGCTTCTTTTGAAGCTTGTGCGAACGCTTCGGGCTGATCGGCTAGATAAGCCACCGCCATTTTTGCAAAGGCTGCGCGAATGGGGCGAGCCGCTTCGCTGGGCGCCGCCAGAGACTGCCACATGGCATCGGGCTCGGTACCCGGAACCACGGGCCAAGCATCACCTGAGGCCAGGCGGCGAAACAGAACCAGACGTTCCACCGTGGCTTTCAGTTCTTTCTCGCGCGGATCTTCTTTGGGCTTTGACCCCACCACGTTTGCCGCTTGCGGAGGCCGCGAAGTTTCGACTTCGTTCAGGTACTGGGCCAAGTGACTCTCAGCAAAGAGTTCGCGCGGCGTAAAGCGCGAGCGCGTTTCTTCTAAGCCAATCTGCCGCTTCACGTCCCCACGCGAAATGGAAATAAACTCGCGGCCTTCCCACGCCTCGGGCATGGTCATGACCGAGAATAGGTAATCGACCGGGTCCCAGCCTTTGAAAAAGCGTGAGCCGGTCTGGAACAAGAGAATCTCGCGCGCAAAGGTGTCGAGCGGTTTCACTCGCCCGCCACTCTGAACGGGAATCAATGCGGCTTCGCGAAAGTTCCAGCCCTTGCGAGGTTCACCCGGCCGAACGGCTTGAAACGGTTCTGCGGCGCTGGCTGAGTTTGAACTCAAAATCGATAGCGACCCCAGTGACAAAACGGCCACGACTGCCCAGGCTTTGAAACGACTCATGTGCTGATCTCCGCTTGCGTGCGCAGTTGCTTGGCGCGAGCTTGCTGCGTTTTGTTCCAAAACAGCCAAATGGCACCGAGGACAATGAGGAGCGATCCCCAGTACTTGAGTTCACGGCCCGGATCGCGGTTTACCGACAAAATGGAAACCGTGGGCCGCGGCTCACCCGGTTCGTAACTGGCTTGGTAAAAGGTGATTCCGCCTTCATGAAGCGGCTCATTCATCGAAATAACCTGAGCGGGCGATGAAGCTTGCCCGCGAACGACCGAAACCTTCGACTGATAGGATTTGGGATCGCGCGAGCCGGGATAAAAGTTCATGTCGAACTGATCTAGGCGAATCCCAAACGGCAAGCGCTCTTGGCGATTCAAATAAGCGAGGCCGATGTTGCGCCCTTTGTGCTCGAGAATGGCGCGGTCTCCGAGACCGAGCCAAACTTCAGAACCCTCGCCCCCTCCCGGCACCCGCAGGTGAATTGCGGAAGGCGGCGCTTGCGGGCCGTACTGAATGCGCGCCGGGCGATAGCCCACTTGGGTGCGGGCGTGCGAGACGTAATCCAAAACCGTGATCGTGACTCCGCCCTTCCAGCCGGGCTCAATGACGGTGCCTTGGGCGGTCTTCGCTTCGATCACGCCTTGGCGCACTTCACCCGCTGAAGAGCGAGCCCACCACTTCACGCGCGTGCGATCGGCTGAGGGCTGAAAGCGAAGTTCAGCGCGAGGCGCTTTCGCTGCCAGTGCGTTGCCGGTGGAGGCAGGCGCGGGGCTACCCACTGAAGGAGTGGCACTTTCAGCCACTTGAGTCAGCGACTCGGTCGGCGAAAGAAGCTTGAGCACGGCCGGACCCGCTTGAAGCTGATTCCAGCCTGGGCCGCCTCCCCAAAGTTGAAACTCCTGACGAATGCGCATGGGGCCGCCCGCCAGTTCCACTTTCAGTGCCGGAGCGCCTTCTACATCTTTCAGATCCGTCGGCAAAAAGGCGATGTCGGAATCGGCAAAGGACAGGAACTGATCGATCTCTAAGCCCAGCTCGGAAATCTGAATCGGGCTGAATTTTGCGTGAGGCGGCGTCCACTTCACCGGGTAAGTGCGCTTATCAGCACCTTCCAAGATCCAGAGTTTGGCTTCGTTGATTTCAACCGTGCCGCTTGCCTGACCTTCTTCAAGCCTGAGCGAACCATCGAGGCCATACTTCTGAGTCACCCACGACCCGAAAAGCAGCATCAGGATGCCGAGATGGGCCAGAAGGAACGGCAAATGACGCTTTTTCCAAGGCCAGCGACTGAGCGCCACGGACAGGATGTTCACTCCGAGCAGGAACAGCGTGAAAGAAAACCAGCCGGCGCGGTAAACCCAGAACTGCCCGGTCGCCGTGTCATAGAGCGACTCGAGCACCGTGGCCACAGTCATGCCGGCTCCGAGCACGAGCATGACCCCGACTGCCAATTTCAGGGAGCAGAGAAACCGAAACGTCCGGTCAACCCAGACCCTGAGATGGTTCACGCCTACTCCTTTCAAAGCCGCTTCATCGGCGGAAGCTCGAGAGCGATTTTCTGGCCGCGGTCCGGAGGAGTGTCCCCCATCTGCGCCAAGGCCACGCCTGCCAATTCCAGAACTTGGCGCTGAACGTAACGTTCGCGATCCAGTTGATCGGCGGGAACCGAAGCTTTCGCCGCTTTCTCGTCAAAGATGCGATCGAAAATGGCTTTACGGAAAAGTCCCGCATTTCGTCCCACCGCATGGCGAGCCATGCCGCGGAGCTTGCGCGCATAGAACCAACCCTGGCGGCTGCGCGGCGAAGTGAGATCGATCAATAGATCCACCCGGTTCGGCGAAGCCACGCCCACCGATTGACCCGAAGTGGTGCGGAAGAAAACAGCGGCCTCGGGATAGGCCAGGACAATTTTCTGCCGAAGCGATTCCATGTCGTAGACCATGCCCTTCGAGGACAGGACCACGAGCACCGTGCGAACACCGGAAACCCGTTGCGAACGCACACGCTCCTGATCCGCCAGGAGGTTCAAGAAGGATTCCGACTCGGTATCAAACGCCGGCGCCGAGGCTTCGGCACCTTTCGATTGGGTTTGGCTCATATGGCCCGAAGCTAACAGAACTCGACCCGGTCGCCTAGCCTTCGGTTGAGGGAACTGGCTCGGGTTTGGGCCGCCGGCCGGAACCCGAGAACACGTCGTAGCGAAGCAAACGGCACTCAATCGCCCCGTTGAAGACCACGAACTTTCGCGAGGGTTCGAGCCTGACCGCTTTGGCCAGATCGGGCGCGGAAGTGAGCAAATAGGATTCCCAGCCGGTGAACCGTTGTTTCAAGACGTTGCCGACTGATGCGTACAAAGGCTTTAACTCTTCGATTTCGCCCAAACGCTCGCCGTAGGGTGGGTTGAAAACCATGATTCCTTTCGGACTTTGACCCTCGGGGAGTTCGTCCTTGAAAGGTGCGCTTTCAGAAAATTCGCGGCGCTCGACGTGAACCAGGCCGTGCAGGCCGGCTTGCTCGATGTGAACCAAGGAAGCCCGGACGGCGCGGACATCTTGATCGGTCCCCGTCATTCGCGGCAAAGCTTTCGGATCGCGGATGATTTTAGCCTGCGCTTCAGCCTTCACTCGGTGCCAAAGGCCCGGGTCATGCTTTTTCCAGCCTTCAAAGCCAAACCGCCGACGGAACAAGCCTGGGGCCGTCCGAGTGGCGATCAAAGCGGCTTCAATCAGGATCGTTCCTGAGCCGCACATCGGGTCTAAGAAAGGCGTTTTTTGCGCGGCCCGTTCTGGCCACTTGGCCAGGAGCAAAAGCGCCGCTGCGAGGTTTTCCTTCAAAGGGGCCGGAACCGTTTGATCCCGGTAGCCGCGTTTGTGCAGGCTTTGCCCGGAAAGATCGATCGACACTTCAGCGACGTTGTCCTGAAGGTGCACATGCACTCGGACATCCGGATCCATGACGTCGATCGAGGGGCGCTCGCCATGTACGCTGCGAAGCTGATCGACGATGGCGTCTTTGACTTTCAATGCACCAAAGTGGGTGTGCGTGAGGTCGGACCTGACCGAAGTGAAATCGACTGCCAGGGTTTGCCGAGCGCCGAGGTGATCGCTCCAGCGGATGGATTTGGTGCCGCCGTAAAGTTTTTCAGGCGTCGGCGCCGGAAATTTCTTCAGCGGAAGAAGGACTCGGCTCGCTACCCGAGATTCCAAACAGGCGCGATAAGCCACCGCCAGGGGGCCGCGAAACGAGACTCCCGCGCGAACCACTTTGACCGACTCGGCACCGACTTGGCGAAGTTCTTCTGCGAGGAGCTCCTCCAGGCCTTTGGCCGAGGTCGCGAAAAGATCGAAAATTTCCTGATTTTTTACCACGCGCCTGATTTACCGTGTTTTGGACTGCGCGTCGACCCTGGATGCCCGTAGAATGAGGGAATTATGATCCTTTCGCTATGGATTGCAGGACTGGGAGCACTCGGTGTGCTTGCGCGCTGGGGAATGGGCTGGGCGGCCCAAGGCCTGAGCGTTTCGGCTCGACCCTGGGCCACCGTTGCGGTGAACCTGCTCGGGGCACTCCTAGCCGGGTGGGTAGCCGGGAAGCCCTCGTTAACCCCGGAAGTCCGGACGGCCTGTCTCACGGGCTTCCTGGGCGGATTCACCACATTTTCGGCTTACTGCTGGGATACGTCCCAGCTTCTGGACGAAGGAAAATCAGCCTTGGGCTGGCTCACCTTCGTCGGTACACCGATCGTGGGCCTTCTTTTATTCCGATTCAGCCAAACCTGGGCTCGCGGCCTGTGACGCTTCATCGAATTGAAAGCGAATGCCGCTGATCCGATTCAAGAACGCAAAGCCCTCGCTGACCGGCTGAATCCAGCCCTCGACCCGAAGGCGATTCCCTGGGCGAATAGCCACGCCACGATAATCCACCCAATCGGGCTGACGCTCCTGACCCCGCGCAAATACGTGCTCGAGTTCCACTCGCCAACCCGATTGCTCCAAGATCAAAACCCAGTAGCGCTCGGGCTTTGGGCACGCCGCCTTTTGAACCGTGCAAACCCCCAGAGGCACTATCCACTTTCTGCAAACTCCTTCAAGACTTGCTCGACATGCCGATTGCGAGTTTGGGCATTGGGAAATTTTTCACCGAGCTGTCCATCGATGAGCAGCGTCGCGAGTCCGTGCACCAGGGACCAATGCATCGAAACGATGACTTCCTTCTTTACTTGGCCGGTGTGGGCTCCCACTTTTTCGTCCACGAGCTGCTGAAGCACTGCGAGGGCCCGATCGCCCGCGAACTCCACGGCTGGGAATCGCTTCAGATCAGTGAGCTCGGGGCGGAACATCAGGCGAAAGTACACTGGCTCTTCGAGAGCAAAAGTGACGTAAGCCCGGCCAGCCCGCACGAGGCGCTGGGTCGCAGTGCCGTTTCGCGAAGAGGCTTCCATCATGCGTTCGGTCAATCGATGGAAACCCTCCTCAACGAGCGCTGCCACAATAGCAGCCTTGTCTTCGAAGTAGTGGTACGGCGCCTGGTGGCTGACTCCAGCACGCCTCGCCACCTCCCGCAAAGAGAGGCCCCCGAGTCCCTGCTCCGATATAAGCTGGACGCTCGCCTCGAGCACCCGCGCCTTCAAGTCAATCGCCATATTTCCACCTCTCACACGATCGCTTGACAGTGTCAACTTCGGAGGGTTAAATGAACTCACCTGACACTGTCAGGTGACATCGGCAGGTTGATGCGTTTCAAGCAAAAGGAGAGCAGGATGAGACAACGAGTCGCATTGGTGACGGGAGCATCGTCGGGCATTGGTGAAGCGCTGGCTTTGGCGCTCGCAGAAAGAGGGACGCATGTGGTGCTCGTGGCGCGGACACTGGAACGCCTGCAGGCACTGAAGTCACGAATCGAGGCCGCCAGCGGCAATGCAACGGTTGTCGCGGCAGACCTAGCACTGCCGGGCGCGGCGCAGCGGTTGTACGACGAAGTGCAGCGTCTCAATCTTCATGTTGATACGTTGGTGAATAATGCCGGCTTTGGCTTCTTCGGTGGCTTCGAAAGCGAGGCACCGGCTCATCTCAGCGAGATGCTACAAGTGAATGTGGTGGCTCTGACCGATCTATCCCGCCTCTTCATTCCGTCATTGCTGGAGCGAAAGGGCACAGTGCTCAATATTGCATCGACGGTCGCCTTCCAGCCGGCGCCCTACATGGCAGCGTACGGAGCCACGAAGGCCTTTGTCTTGTCGCTTTCTGAGGCACTTTGGGCTGAATACCGCAGCCAGGGACTGCGTGTGGCGTCGGTAAGTCCAGGTCCGGTCGAGACTCCTTTCATCGATGCGATGGGGCCAGGCTTTCGCTCTAAAAAGATTTTTCGAAATGCACTGACGGTCGACCAAGTGGTGCGTGCCTGCTTGCGCGCTCTGGATGGTCAAAGCCCAACCTATATCGTTGGCACTCGCAATTGGCTCATGGCCCAGAGCAGCCGATTCTCACCGCGATCTCTCACCGCTCGGATCAGCGCCGTCATGCTCGCTCCCAAGCGAACCACACAAGCCACAGGAGTTTCCGTATGAATCTATCTCGTCCAGCCCGCCTAGTAGCGGGAAAGCAGAAATGGAGAAAAGTCATGAAGCTACATCCTGCCTTGCGACTCATCATCACTTTCAGCACCGCCGTCTCGTTTGTGGCAACTGCGCTCGCGGATACACCGCCCATTGCAAAACTGGTCGTCAACGTTGAAACGCTCCGAAGCACACAAGGGAGCGTCCAGTGCCGAATCTATCGCTCGGCAGCAGGATTTCCTGAGGATCCGGTCGAGGGTTCGATTGAGAAGCGCACGCCCATCGCGGGCGAAAGCGTCACCCTTTCGTTCGAGAACGTGACCGCCGGAACCTACGCGGTCTCGTGCCTGCACGACGAGAACAACAACCGCAAGCTCGACAAGAACTTCTTCGGCGTACCGACGGAAGGATACGGCGTCTCGAACAACAAGACCTACGCGATGAGCTCGCCGAAGTGGGCCGAGTCGATATTCACCATGGAGGCGGGCAAGGACGTCAGCCTCGGAATCAAGCTCCGCTACTGATGGCCCAAGGCCTGAGCGTTTCGGCTCGACCCTGGGCCACCGTTGCGGTGAACCTGCTCGGGGCACTCCTAGCCGGGTGGGTAGCCGGGAAGCCCTCGTTAACCCCGGAAGTCCGGACGGCCTGTCTCACGGGCTTCCTGGGCGGATTCACCACATTTTCGGCTTACTGCTGGGATACGTCCCAGCTTCTGGACGAAGGAAAATCAGCCTTGGGCTGGCTCACCTTCGTCGGTACACCGATCGTGGGCCTTCTTTTATTCCGATTCAGCCAAACCTGGGCTCGCGGCCTGTGACGCTTCATCGAATTGAAAGCGAATGCCGCTGATCCGATTCAAGAACGCAAAGCCCTCGCTGACCGGCTGAATCCAGCCCTCGACCCGAAGGCGATTCCCTGGGCGAATAGCCACGCCACGATAATCCACCCAATCGGGCTGACGCTCCTGACCCCGCGCAAATACGTGCTCGAGTTCCACTCGCCAACCCGATTGCTCCAAGATCAAAACCCAGTAGCGCTCGGGCTTTGGGCACGCCGCCTTTTGAACCGTGCAAACCCCCAGAGGCACAAAGGTGCTGCGACTCTCTAAACGCGCAACGCCCTCGATACTTCCTTCGTAAGAAGGCAAAGACTCGGCTCGCGCGAGCCCCCAACCCCCAATGAGAAACAAGAAAACGAAAAACAACTTCATGACCCTTTGCATCGAAAATTCCCCTTGAAAAGTCGTTCTACGACCGGAGGGGCCACGAGCAATGTGTATGCCAAAAACACGACCGCCCGAAAGCACACGATTCGGTGCTCTCGGGCGGAGATGAAACAGCAAGTTGTAGACTCTTTCGTGCCTGATCGTGCAAGCAGCACGGCCAGAAACGGCGTCGAACCAAACTCAGCCGATGTCGGCCAGAACCTGATCGACGTGACCTTTCACTTGGACCTTGGGATAAACTTTGCGGATCAAGCCATCGGGCCCGATCAGAACGGTCATGCGCTCAATTCCCATGTACTTGCGGCCGTACATGGATTTTTCCTTCCAAGCGCCATAGGCCTCACAAAGCTTTCCATCCGAGTCCACGAGAAGCTGGAACGGAAGCTCGTACTTGTTTTTGAATTTCCGGTGACTGTCTTGCGAGTCGCGGCTGACGCCCAGGACGACGGCGCGCTTGGACTTCAAGCGCATGAAGTTGTCTCGGAAATCGCAAGCCTCGACGGTGCAACCCGGGGTGTCGTCTTTCGGATAGAAATACAAAATCACCGTTTGACCGACGAAATCCTGAAGCGAAACCACCTGACCTTGGTCGGTACTGACCGAGAAATCAGGGGCCAGGCTTCCCACCTGAAGCTGAGACGAAGCATCAGCAGCTTGAACCGCTTGAGCTGAGGCCGATTTCTTCGGAGCTGCTTTTTTCGCTGGTGCTTTCTTCACAGGCTTCTTTTTCGCCGCCGCCTTATTTTTAGCTGCTGGCTTCTTCGCCTTCGCGACGGCTTTTTTGGGCGCCGTTTTTTTCGGAGCTTTTTTCGCGGGAGCTTTTTTCTTCGCTGCAGATTTTTTGCTGACTGCCTTTTTCGCTTTTTTCATCAGGTCACCCCTCCAAAGAATGCTTTTAGATATCGCCCTTCCGGAAATTCCGAAAGTGCTGGATGATCGGGTGCCTGGCCTCCGCGTCCCACCCACTGAACTTGGCGTCCATTACGGTGTGCCGCTTTCGAGAGCTGCTGAACGAATACTTCTTCTTCCAGAAGCGACGAGCACGAGCAAGCCACCACGCCGCCGCCACTTGCGACTAAGCGGAACACTTGGGTGTTGAGCTGAAGGTACGCGCGCGTTCCAGCGGGAATGGCCTTACGGCCTTTGATCAGAGCCGGAGGATCGGAAATGACGATATCAAACGAACGCTCGGGCAAAGCTTCCAGATCTTTCAGAACATCGCCTTTGATGCCCGTGAACTGGGCGCCTTGAGCTTTCACGTTCTGACGCGCAAATTCCAATGCGGTTGCCGAAGCATCGACCGCCGTCACTTCTACTTCGCGGCCTTGCTGGCGGTAAGCGCGTGCGAGCTGAGCACTCCACTGACCGACGTAGCTGCAAAGATCCAAGATCCTGACTTTTCCTGCGGGCGGAGTCCAAAGCCCAACCCACTGAGCCACGTTCGCCGTTTGATCGAGGAAAAAGCCGGTCTTTTGACCCGAAACCAGATCTGCCTCAAACACGATGGGTTCCGTGCCCGAAGCCGGACGAACCAGGATGTGTGCTTGCGAGAGATTCACCGCTTCGGCTTGCTTCAGAACGCGAGGCGCTTCTTCCTGAAGACCTTCCAAGGTGCGAACACCCAAGTCGTTCCGAATGACGATCGAAGTGCGCGACCAAAGGGGCGCGCCGCCTTCTGCTTGAATGAGTTGCTGAAGAAGCTCGGGCAAAATCGAAAGCCAGCGATCGGCGCCGGCCGTGTGAGCTTGGATCACGATCACTTGACCTGCCGGTTTCCCTTCCAAGCGGTAGCGATCAATGATCAGACCGGGGAGATAATCGGCTTCACCAAACACCCAGCGGTGGCTGAACCGTGTCATTCCGGTGCGAGCACGAAGGGCTGCAGCGGCTTTCAGGCGATTCAGAAGGCCTTCTGCCGAGCCGGGTTCTTTTTCTTCGGCATTTCGGCTGAGAGCACGAAACGCGATCAAAGAATTGGGGTTGCCGTAACCGCGCGCCAGGAATTTTCCGCCAGCATCTTGCAGCTCGACGGGCGCACCAGGCTCGACTCCCTTCGGTCCACCTTGAACCTCATTGGAGTAAGCCCACGGGTGGCCTCCCCGAAAACGACGATCTAAACCGGCCGAAAGACGCCAAACAACAGTTTTTAATGCCATGATCAGCGCCAAGATATAGCACAGTTGTTTCATGACCCCTACCCTCAACTGGCGCGAGATTCATCGAGTGATCGAACCGCTGCGGGCCGAGCTCGAAGGAGCGTTCCTGGATCGCATTGTCGTTCCCGAGCGTTCGGAGTTCCCCGGGGGCTTTTTAAAGGGCGAATGGGCCCTGCGCTTTGCTTCGCGCCGAAAGGACATGACCCTTCTGATCAGCGTTCGCCCACGCCACCCCTATGTGGCGGTTGCGCCAGGAAAAGGGCCAAAAGCCGCCCAAGGTGGCACAAGATCTCCTTTTGATTTAGCGGCAGGAAAGCTTCTGAAAGGCGCCAAGCTCGATAAAATCGAGGCCTTGCCCCGCGAAAGGATCGTGATTTTCCACTTCCAGAGCCAGGGAGAGGCCTTAGGTCTGGTGGTCGAGCTGATTCCTGCCCTGCCAGAAGCTTTGCTGGTGAAGCTTGTGCCAGGAAGCACCTCCTGGCCGATTCTGGCCCGTAGCCGCACTCTGCGCGTCGAAGGCCCGGCCCCCACTCACTACACGCCGCCTTCGGGCGAGCGCGTGCCTCCCGAACTGGCTGTTCGCGAGGCGCTGACTGAATCGCCCGAAGTGTTCTCGAAGGCCGTGGAGGCGGGCCTTCAGTCGGAGGCCTTTGAACTTCGCCTGACGGCCGCGCGCCGAGCGCTTCGCGAGCGCTTAGCCCAGGCCCACGCGCGGCTGGAGCAATCCCAGCGCGCCGCCCGCGAAGCCCACGCCGACCCGGACTGGCGGCGGCTGGGAGAACTGATGAAGGCGAGCCTGCACGAGCCGCCGCCCCTGGAGCGAGCTTCGAGTGGCGCAGGCGCGGGCGGAAAGCCCGGTGAAACCTCAGACACCGCGAAAACCAAAAAGAAAACGGAGGGCGGAAAGCCCGACAAAACTAAAGCCGCTTGGGTGCGCCGACTCACCGACTGGGACACGGGCCTTGAGGTCGCGGTCGAGTGCGACCCGCAGCTTGAGCCCCAGGCGCAGGCCGAGCGCTTCTTCCAACTGGCGCGCCGGCGCCAGCGCCGCATCGAAGAGGCCGAGAGCCGCGCGCGAACCTTTGGGGAAGCCGCGCGCGGCCTGGAGAAGGCCCTGGCGCAAGCGCCCGCCGCACCAGACTGGGCCTCGCTGCACCGCTTGGAGCAACTGGCGGGAGCTGCGCCCAAAGCGCCCCTGCCAGCCGGCGGCGGAGGCAAGAACAAGGCGGCCGGCGCGTGGCTGGGCAAGCGTTTTGCGTCGAAGGACGGAATGGCGATCTTGGTAGGCCGCAGTAAGGACGAAAACCTGGAGCTGACCTTCAAAGTCGCGCGCGGCAACGACGTCTGGCTTCACGTTCGGGGTCGGCCCGGCGCTCACGGCCTGATTCCCCTGACCTCGGGCAAAAGTGCGCCCCTGGACACGCTTCTCGATGCCGCCGTACTGACCCTCTATTACTCAGGCGGCGAGCACTGGGGAAAAACGGAAGTGGATTACACTTTCAAGAAATACGTCAAACGCATCAAGGATTCGACCGAGGCCAGCTACACGAACAACAAGACCCTGATCGTCGAAGTCGATCCTTCGCGACTCAAGCGCCTCATGGCCACTCAAGACGTTTAAGCCTTCCCGACCGATCAATCCCGAACCGGGCTGTCTTCTGTGCCCAGGTTGGCGAGCAAGAAAAACGGCAACCAAAGATCGAGCCGCGCAAAAACGTGCGAAGAGTGCGCTCCAATGACCCAAAACACGGCAAACACCACAGCTCCCGCGCCTCGCTGAAGCTTTCGCAACCAAAGCACCAAAGCGGCACCGAGAGTCAAGAGACCGAAGACGCCGTAATAAGACGTCATCGTCGCCCACACACTTTCATAGCGGTACTGAACTCGCTTTTGCACGGCGGCCTCGCGATGCTCGGGAGCCAAGAGATTCTCGGCCACCCCTAAATACCCATGTCCAAAGAAAGGCCGCTCACGCAGGTCTTCTGCCACCTGGTCCCACTCAGCTATGCGCTTGCCTTCGCTCGACCAAACCGGGTTCCCATGAGGCAATGGCACCTCAGAAACCGGACATTCCAACCACCGGGGAAACTGCTGGTCCACCCAAGGACAAACCCGGGCCCAAGTCTGCTGAAGACCAAACAGTTGCCGAAGCTCTTTTCCTTGCGCAGGCGAAAGCAAAACAAGAAATCCAAGAGTGGCTAGATTGCCGAGCAACCAAGGAAATAAGATGGCCTGCCAACGCTGCTTTCCTTCGCGCGAGAAATTCCCGAAAAGATGCCCCAGGGCTAGGATCGCACCTTTCAAGACCAAACCCGTTCGACTGACCACGAACCCAAGCGCCATCCAAAACGGAAGCATTCGAAAGCGGGGCCGTTCAGAATGATCCAGAAGGAGCCAAATAAAGCCGCTGCATGCCAGAGCCACTAAAGTGAACTGAGGCGCCACGTAAAATCCAGCCGGACGAAACGTTCCATAAGTGGGAAACAAGTTTCCAAGAGCCCACGCACGCGGAAGCATCTCGGCAATACAAAACTCGTCCCAAAGAATGACGCCTGCGTGTCCCAGAAGCGCCACCAGCCAAGGAGTCCGGATCTCACGCCAGCTTCTTCTCGAGGCCCAGTCAGCGCATAAAACCAAAGTCAGCGCGTTCCAGCCCCAGACCAAAACGGCAGTGGTGCGGTTCGCTGAAAGCATCACGGAGACGGCGCTGACGCCCAGAAACGGCCACCAGGCCGAAAGCCAAGGATCGCGCGCGGTTTTCACAACCCAAGCTCGGGGTGCGCGAAAAAAGGCCAGTGCGCTCAGTACTCCTAAAGCCACCAAGGAATAGCGAAGACTCACGCCTCCCATCGACCACTTGAAGCGCTCGGTCGTGTAGATCCCAAAAAGGAGAAGTCCCCACGCTCCGTCGCGAAGCCGGAATCGTCCCGCCAAACCCCCAAGAGCATCTTTCAGGCTCATGACCTGCAGACTATGCTCAAGAGACGAAGTGTTTCAACACGTACTCCAAGGCTTCTTCTTTGGTCGAAAGCTTTCGCTCCAAAGCCAGGTCTTCTACAACCCTGAGAATTTCGCTGAATTTGGGGCCCGGCCGTAAGCCGAGCTGAACCAAATCCTCGCCTTTCAGAAGGCGCGCATCAAACCCTTGGGCCTTAGCTGCGCGAGATTCGGCTAAGCGCTTCAAACAATACTCATGAAAAACCAGGTTTCCGTCCGTAGCCAGAGCATCGGCCCGGTGCATTTCTAAAAGATCGTCGATGCCTTCTTGGGACAAGAAGCGCTGAAGCGTCGATTCGCGCATCTGATAAACTTCGCGAGCTTTCCGGTGCTCGGCCACAAGCCACGCCACGCGGTCGGCATCAAGGCGCGACAACTTCACCTTTTCGCAAACGCGGTGAACCAGCGCCGCCACGCCGCCCTGCTCTGCAACGTGCGTGAGGCCTTGAAGAAGCACTGCCCACCCCAAAGTCGAAGTGCGACGATGCGCGCCCTCGGAACGATCCAGAGCCTGGAACATCCGGACCGACCGAGGCAGACCGTTTCTAGCTTCTGGCAAAACAACCGCCAAAAGGCCTAAATCATCGAGCATCCGAACTGCCGCGGAGGAGGCCGGAGAAATCACCATCCAAGTCAGCTCGTCCCGAATGCGTTCTGCGGAAACTTTTCCCGCCAGGCGTACTTTCGCGCGAATCGCAGCTTCCGTATCGGCGTCTAACTGAAAACCAAAGCGCGTGCAAAAACGAACCGCACGCAGGAGCCTGAGCGCATCTTCTTTGAAACGCGCCACCGGATCTCCGATGGCTCGAAGGATACCAGCCTTCAAATCCGCCAAGCCCCCCACTTCGTCGAGAATTCGGGAGGTTTTAGGATCAAAGAAAAGAGCGTTGACCGTGAAATCGCGTCGGCGCGCATCTTCTTCCGGCCCCGCAAAGCGCACGCCGATGGGATGCCGATGATCGCGGTACTCGAGATCTTCGCGGAAAGTAGCCACTTCCACTAAGCGGTCTTCTTGGCCCGAGGGCTCACGAACAGGAACCTTGATCACACCGAACGCTTTCCCCACCGTGATGGCATCTGGGAAAAGCTCGCAGATCTGATCGGGATCAGCGTGAGTGACTAAGTCGTAATCTTTGATCGGGCGACCTAAAAGAAAATCGCGAACCGATCCGCCGACAACGTAAGTGACAAACCCTGCATCGTCTAAGCGGCCGTAAATGCGACGAACAGAGTCGGGCAGCGAAAACGCGCGCTCAGTCCGGATCCACTTCGAGGGGTTCGCCGTTGTGCTCGTAGCGGCTTTTGATGATGGGGTCGCCTTCGAACCGCCGTGGGGCTTCGGATCCTTCCGCTTCGGTTTCACGTGTGCGTTTGCCTTTCTTCTGGAAAGCACTGGCCTGGACTGCGGCAGCCGGGTTCACTTCGTCTTCCTGCGCTTGGACCGAGCTCAAGCCTACGCCCAAAAGCCCAGCCGCACCCAAGAACCCTGTCGCAACTAGCCACTTCCCTCGGATCATCGAATCAGCACCTCGCGCGGGCGAGAGCCGTCGGCTGGTCCCACAATTCCGCGGGATTCCATCGTCTCCACCATTCGCGCAGCCCGGTTATAGCCCACCTTCAGGTGCCGCTGAAGAAAACTTGCTGACACGTGACCGGCTCGCTTCGCCAGCTCCAGCGCCTCGGGGAACATCGGGTCGTCGGCTTCCTCGCCGTCAAAGCCGCCTTCCGAGTCAGCATCCTCGTCCACCAAGATTTCCTCGCGATAAGCAGGCTTTCCTTGGGAGCGCAGGAACGAAGTGATTTTTTCGATCTCTTCGTCGCTGAGGTAAGCGCCGTGCAAGCGCATCAAATTGGAAGTACCCGGTGCGATAAACAACATATCGCCCTGCCCTAGAAGCCGCTCTGCGCCTTGACGGTCCAAGATGGTCTTGGAGTCGACAAAACTTGCCAGCTGGAAAGAAACCCGCGACGGCAAGTTCGCTTTGATCAGGCCCGTCACCACATCGGTTGAAGGGCGCTGAGTGGCGATGATCAGGTGAATGCCGGCAGCGCGTGCTTTCTGAGCGATCCGCGCAATCGAGACTTCCACTTCCTTTTTCGCAATCATCATCAAGTCGGCCAATTCATCGATGACAATGACGATGTAAGGAAGCTTTCCGATTCGAGGTGCACCCGTTTCATCGGACTCAAAAACCTCGAGCCAATCGTTCCCGCTCGAGTGTCCTTCCATCGAGGAGTCATCCTGGTTTTCTTCACCCAGGAGCAGGTCGCGAACCACGTCCACGCCCATCTCATCGACTTTCTGGTTAAAGCCCGCCAGGTTTCTTGCGCCCATCTTGGCCAAGATTTGATAGCGGCGATCCATTTCTCGAACCGCCCACTTCAGCGCCGTGGCAGCGTGCTTCGGGTCGTCAACCACCGGCAGAAGCAGGTGCGGAATGTCTTGATAGCCCCGGAACTCGATCACTTTCGGATCGACCATGATCATTCGAAGCTCATCGGGAGTGAACCGATAAAGAAGCGAACAAATGAGGCCGTTCATGAAAACCGATTTTCCCGAGCCCGTCTGACCTGCGCAAAGAAGGTGCGGCATCCGGGTTAGGTCCGACAGGTAAGGCTGACCGGCGATGTCTTTCCCCATGACGACGGGAATCTGGTGCTTATCGCCGTGAAAATCGGGGTGCTGCAAGAATTCGCGAAGGTAAACCGTTTCACGTTTTTCAGACGGAATCTCGATCCCCACCACCGACTTGCCGGGAAGCGGCGCCAGGATCCGCACGCTTTGTGCCGAAAGCGCCATCGACAGGTCGTCGGCCATCGAGGCAACCCGAGCCACCTTCACGCCGGTACCGGGCTTGAATTCATAGAGCGTGATGACTGGACCCGGACGAACCGCAGTCACTTCTCCTTCGATTCCGAAATCCAGAAGCTTTTGCGACAGGATCTGGGAGTTCTTCAGGAGCTTTTCTTTGTCGACCTGACTATCGATTTTTGGCGTCTTGCGAAGGAAGTCCAAAGAAGGAAGCTTCCAACTGCCGCGCTTACTTCGGGCCATGCGAGAAAGCTTTTCTTCAGCGCGCTTGGCCGCTTGCTCAGCAGCCTTGAGTTTAGCCGAGCGCTCGGCAGCCGTATCCACGTTCAGCTCGATCTGCCCATTCTTCGCGACTCGCGAATCCAAGGGAACGATCTCGGGATTTTGAGTCGGTGCCTGCGCGCCCTTCTTTTCGAGCTCGGGCAAAGCGTTTGGAGCCTCTGACGAGCCCGAGGCCGCGACTGCTTGTCCGGCAGCGCGGGCCACTCGCGGCGACACCACCGAAGACGACGGCTCGTCGTCCTCTGACAAATCTTCCGCGTCTTCTGCCATGTCGTCGGCTGCGGCCAGTTCTGGCAAGCCGATTTCTGGGTCAGCCGGAAGTGCTGGAATCTTAGAAGCTGCGACGGCTTGGGCACGCGCGCGTGTGCGTTCTTTCACACGGCGAAAAGCAGCTTCGATTTGGTTTTGCAAAAAATCGCCCGCAGCGTGCGCAGTCCGCATGGCGAGAAGGCCCAGCAAATAGGCAGAGTAAGTGCCCACGAGCCGCGTGAGCTTCCAACTGAAGCCTCCGACTTTTTTCAGAATCCACGCACCCGCGTGCGCCACGCTAACCGGAGTGGAAAGAGCGATTGCGAGCAAGAAAACTAAGAGCGAAACCAAAGACGATCCGAAAGGATTAAACTGCGCCACCAAGACTTCCGCAAGCCAAGCACCGAGCGCTCCACCCGTCAGAATCAAGGTTCCTTCCATCGGCCAGTACTTCCACTGAAGTCCCAAGAAGACGGTCAGCGAAGCCACAGCCACCGTCATTCCGCCCAGGGTACCGACCAAGCGGACGCCGCCTTCGCGCTTATGAACCACCGAGCCGACAAATGCGATGGCCGCAGGCGTGAGGAAAGCCGCGATGCCGAAGAATTCCACGAGCACCGAAGCAATCATCGCCCCGATTCGACCGCAGGCGTTTTGAATCACTTCCTCTTGGCCACCCGTGCCGAAAAAGGAGGGATCCGTGGGTTGATACGTCAGCAGTGCGAACAAACAAAACACCGCGAACCCAAAGATCAAAATGCTCGCAGCCTCGTGGCCTAGTCCCTGTTTTTTGGGACCCGAACTTCCATGTCGGATTTGCATCTCCCTATGGTACATGGCTCGCCATGCCCTCGAAAAGCCCCCGTCGCATCGTTTTAGCCTATGACCTAGGCGGCACCAAAGTTGCCGTCGGCGCAGTCGACTCGAATGGAAAGATCCTCGAGGAAATGCGAGTGCCGGTGGACTTGGAACACGGCAAAGCAGGATTGATTCGCCAGCTTGCCGATTTGGGCAAGCAAGTGCTGTCACGCCACAAAGGGATTCGCGCTGTGGGCGTGGCTTCCGCGGGTCCGCTGGATCCGGCTACGGGCGATCTACTCGATCCCACCAACTTCTCGCTCGGGGGGAAACCCTGGGGCAAAATCGCGCTCGGACGAGATCTCGGTAAGAAACTCGGGCTGCCGGTGCGTCTAGAAAATGACGCCGCCGCAGCGATGTTGGCAGAAGCGTGGCTAGGCGCCGCCAAAGGCAAAAAGAACGCCATGATCCTGACACTCGGCACGGGCCTGGGAACGGGAATCATCGCCAACGGTTCACTGGTGCGAGCAGGCCGAGGTCTTCACCCGGAAGCCGGGCACATCACGCTTTGCTACGACGATGAAACCGCCACTTGCGGGTGCGGAAACTTGGGTTGCGCAGAAGCTTACCTATCCGGGGGAGGCTTCACGCGCCGCGCGCGCCTGCTCTTGAACGAGCCCAAAGTCGAGGCGCTAGAAATTGCGACCCGAGCGCGGAAAGGCGACAAGCGCGCCCTGGCCCTCTTTGACGACTACGCCGAGCATCTGGCCGTCGCCATTCAGAACTACGCGACGATCTATTGTCCCGAGCTGATCGTTCTGACTGGAAGCTTTGCGGCCGCAAGTGATCTGTTCTTAAAGAGTGTGCCCGCTCGTCTGGAAGTGCTGCTGGCACGACGACGCGTGGGTGTGGATCTTCTGCCAAAGATCCGCATCTCCAAGCTCAACAACCGGGCGGGCCTTTTGGGCGGAGCCTGGGTCGGCCTTAACTCCAAATCGAAATAAGCTTCTGGATACCGAAGGCGAAAAAGAGAACGGCTGCAAACCGTCGCGCCCAGGTCAGAGAAATTCGATCCGAGAGCCGATCCCCCACGCCCACCGCTAGGCCGTCCGAGATCATCATCCCCAAAGTCGTTCCCGCTGTGACGACCCAAGCATCTTGAAAGCGCGCGCCCAGGGCCACAGTGGCCAGTTGCGTTTTATCGCCCATCTCGGCCAAGAAAAAGAGAATCGCCGTCGTCACGAAGGGACCGAAGCGACTTTCTTTCTTCTCTTCGTCTTCTTCATCCGGCTTCAGCGCCCAAACGCCAAAGCCGATGAAAGTGAGACCCAGCGTTACCGCCAAGGCCGTGGGCGAAACTCGCTCAGCGACCCACACGCCTGCCGTAGCAGCGAGCGCGTGATTGAAAACGGTCGCTACCAGGATCCCCGCCAAAATGGGCCAAGGCTTTTTAAAACGCGCAGCCAAGGTCAAAGCCAGAAGCTGGGTTTTATCTCCCATCTCGCTTGCAGCGACGAGGCCCGTCGAAGAAAAAAAGGTACCCAAAGCCATGGAAGAGCCTCTTTCAATCAGCGAGCGGAAGGGCCGTTACAGGGCGTAAGTGACGCCGACGCCTAAGACTTCGTGGCTGGCTTCCATCCGCAAGCGCAAGCGCTCATCCAATTGCTTGAAAGCACCCACTCCGAAACGCAAGTGAACGAGGCTTCGATCGCCAAGTTCAGGTCCGGTGAACTGCGCACCCAAACCGCCCACTGCGAAAAACGTCCACTCTTGATCGCGCTCGAAATCCCAGCGAAGCTGCGTGGCCAAAGTAAACGGGGCATGCCCTTTCACAAAGGCCGGACCGAATGAAATTTCGATGGCCACCGGATTGGTGATGTCCTCGACCCAGCCTTCCGAGAAAAGGCGCTTAGAAATTTGGGCCTGAAGCGCGATCCCGTAATTGGGCTCGATCAACGCCAGGCCCGCAATGCCGCCCACTTCCCAGTCGCGATCGCTGAGCTTGCCCTTCCACATTTCTGGCGTCGCCATGGGAACTGAACGAACGGCGGGCGCAGAAGAAGTCGCCTGTACCGTCGGAGTTTCATCCGCCGCAAAGGCGCTTGCCACCCCGAAGCTCATCCAGATCAGACCGAGTCCCAGCACTCCCCGAACCGCCACAGACTTGAAGTCAGCTTTCATGGCGAGCAACTTACCTTGTGCCAGGCTCTGAGTCCACCAGGCGCCAGCGCTCAACCAGATTCCGAAGCATCGCGCCAGTGGCTCCCCAGACTCGAAAGTCGGAAACCTCAAACACATCGGTTTTCCAGTCACGATCCGGGATGGGCTCCAATCGATAAGCCGAGGGATCCAAAAGACTCGACCAGGAAACCCAGTCCACTCGCGCAATCTCGCCCGGCTCAGGACGAAGCGACACTTTTTCTAAAGGAAGCGTCAGCACACCCACCACCGGCGTCACCAAGAAGCCCGTCACGAAGGTATTCAAAACGGGCAAACTTCCCAACAAACGAACCGACTCGGGGCCGATTCCCACTTCTTCCTCGGTCTCGCGCAGCGCCGTGTGATGCGAATCGCGATCTTCCGCGTCGCGGATTCCGCCCGGTAAAGCCACTTGCCCCGGGTGATGCGGAAGGTCGGTCCGCCGCTCCGTAAGCAGAAGTTTTGGCCCTGCCCCCGGATCGGATTCGGACAAGCCGAAAAGTGCCAAAACCGAAGCAGGGCGTCCCTCGAGCGGTAGCCGAAACGGATACGGATGCTCCCGATCCAAAGAAAGCCGAAGGCGCGTTTCAAGAGAAACAAGACGCCCTGAGCTCCAGTCCTGGCTCGAGTGCGAACGGGACGACTTCGTCATGTGCGCGCTCGCTTGACTCAGCGGCTCGCGTGGCGACGAGCGCTCGCCTTACCGTGGGCGTGCGCTTTCGCTTTGCGAACGGAGGCTTTGCCTTTGGCGTGACCGCGGCGGAAACGCGACTTTTTGGTGCGCTTGGCGCGATGAACGTACGGCTTCGCCGCAGGAGCTGCAGCCGGTGCGGGATCAACCGCCGGCGCTTGCGCCAAAGGCTTCATTGCAGTCGGAGGCACGACCACCGCAGCCGGCTGAGCCGGAACGGCGACAGCTGCCGGAGCAGCCACTTCCGCCTGAACGGAACCTACACAAACCAAAATCCCCACCACACCAGCCACCCACTGACGTTTCATGCCTTTGATCCTCACAGGGAACCGTCCGCCTGACAAGAGGGGACTTGTGATAGACCCCCGTCATGCCTCCTGTTCGTGGTCGCTGTTTTCAGATCGAGCCTGCCTCTTCGCCCGACCGCCGGCGAATCTCCCTTTTGAACCAGGAGGGTACCTCGCATCACGAGGTCCAATGGCAAATGGATCCGGGATCTTCAGCGGCCCTGCCCCAAGAAGGCGATTGGATTGAAATCGACGCTCTCCATGTGCGCGTTCTGACTCCGAACCGAGCGGAAGGAAAAACGCTTCGCTGGACTCGTCACGTTTTGGAACCCCGCCGAGTGCACGGAACCCGAGTGCGCGCTCAAACCGAAGCAGGAATTCGAGAGTTCTTCGGACAGCAGGGTTTTCTAGAAACGCGCACCCCGCTCCTCGTTCGATCTCCCGGAATGGAGCCCCACATCCGCCCCTTCCGGCTCGAAGACGGAAGCTACCTTCCGACTTCTCCAGAATTCGCGATGAAACGGTTACTGGCCGGCGGGTTGGAAAAAATCTTTCAGATCTGCCCAGCGTTTCGCTCAGAACCTTGTTCACCTACTCATCATCCTGAATTCACGATGCTTGAGTTTTATCGCGCACACGCAAAAGACACGGACCTGATGCGCGAAGTGGAGGAGCTCTTTTCTTTCCTCGCCAAAAAAATCACCGGCAGCACGACCATTTCCTTTCAAGGGCAATCCATCCGCCTTGCGCCGCCTTGGCCCAGGCTGCGTGTCCGTGACTTATTCCTGGAGCACGCAGGGGTCGACCTGGTGAAGCGCCCGAGCGTTCAGGATTTGGCCGAGGACTGCAGGCGCTTAGGCCTTCATCCCGATCGAAACGACACTTGGGACGATCTGTATTTCAGAATTTGGCTCAATCACATCGAGCCCAAATTGCCTCAGGATCAAGCGTGCTTTGTCACTCGGTACCCGAAATCCCAAGCGGCCCTTTCGGTCGTCGACGCTGATTCGGACGGGAGTCTTTGGGCACGCCGATTTGAAGTCTATGCAGGCGGCATCGAGCTAGGAAATGCGTTCGAAGAACTCACCGACCCGGTCGAGCAACGGCGGCGTTTTGAAGAGGACATGGACCTTCGCGAAAAAATTTACGGCGAAGACCTTCCCCGCTCGCCCATCGATCTGGATTTTCTCGATGCACTGACCGAGGGAATGCCGCCTTCGGCAGGAATCGCCTTGGGCGTCGATCGAATGATCATGCTCCTGGCGGATGAGCCGGAGCTGGCGAAGACTCTTTGGCTTCCGAGTTATCAACCGGCTCCTGAAACCGCCAGAGACGCGCGTACAGTCCGTTGACCTGAAGCAGCTGCTCGTGAGTGCCCTCTTCGGCAAGCTTGCCCCGGTGAAGGACAAAAATCCGGTTCGCTTCACGCACCGTCGCTAAGCGGTGCGCGATGAAGATCGAAGTGAATCCACCCGAAGAAGCCTCAAGAACCTGCCCGAGTGCGCGCTCGGTCTCAGGATCGATATTGGCAGTGGCTTCATCCAAGATCCAAAGCCTCGGGCCAATCGAAGCCGCTCGAGCAAAAGCCAAAACCTGCCGCTCACCCATCGACAAATTGCTTCCGCGCTCGAGAAGTTCCAAGGCCGGCTGTTCAGCTGTCCCCAGCCAATGCGGGTAGCCCAGCTTCTTCAGAGCAGGCTCAACTCGAGCGCGCGACTCAGCGTCCAGCACACGCCCCAGACCCAAGTTTTCTTCCGCATCGCCGCTGAAAAGAAAGGCGTCTTGCTGGATCAGGCCGATCGTCGCCCGAAGCGAGCGTTTGTCGTAATCTCGCAGGTCGCGTCCATCGAGCAGGATTCGTCCGCGTTGCGGCTCATGAAAGCGAAGCAGAAGCTGAATCAAAGTGGTCTTGCCGGCACCCGTGTGACCCACT
The DNA here is from genome assembly GCA_040399745.1 of Bdellovibrionia bacterium. Lineage (GTDB taxonomy): Bacteria > Bdellovibrionota > UBA1018 > UBA1018 > UBA1018 > CANFHS01. Next base: position 103,195 of record JBBARP010000005.1, read on the forward strand.
ACGCCGATCTTCTCGCCGGGCTGAATCTCAAAATTCAATCCCTGCAAAACCCAGCGTTCTTCATCATAAGCGAACCACACGTCCTCGAAACGGATGTGACCCTTCACCGAAGCAATTCCTGAAGCACGCTCGGGGACTGCGGGCACATCCACCTCGCGTGGCCAATCCAGAATCGAGAAAATCCGCTCGACCGAGGCCATGCCTGCCAGGAAAATGTTCCACTTATCCGCGATTTCACGAATGGGCTGAAAAAGGGCCTGAACCAGTGCAAAGAAGGAAACCAAGATCCCCAAGGTCATTCGACCTTCCGAGACCTGCACTCCCCCGTACCCGATCACGAGAGCCATCGAAAAGCCCGACACCCAGGTAATCGAGGGCTGAAAGTACGCATACGTGCGAACCGTACGGATCGTCGCAGACGTGTAGCTTTCATTGACCTGATGGAAGCGCTCCAAATGAAGAGGCTCGCGATTGAAGAGCTGCACTACTCGCATCCCAAGAATGTTCTCGGCCAAGAAAGCGTTCAAAGCAGAGAGCTTCGCTCGCGCCTCGCGGTAACAAACGCGAAGACGCCCCGTGAAGTGAATGCTGAGAAGAACCAAAAGAGGGAAAGGAGCAAGCACCACCAGCGCAAAGCGCCAATCGAGCCAAAGCAAAAGGAGGACTGTGCCTAAGACGCGAAGCAAATTGTCGATGATGCTGATGAAGCCAGCCGAGAACATCTCCGACAATGCCGACACGTCGTTGGTGACCCGCGTGACCAGCCTGCCCACCGGGTTCTTATCGAAAGTGCGAACCGGCAGCGTCTGAAGGTGAGAGAAAAGCTGGATGCGGAGCCGCTGCATCACCCGCTGCCCCAGGATCTCAAAAAGGTAGGTCTGAGCCATCAAAGCCGTGACCCGCACCGCATTGAGGGCAAACAGTGCCAGAGCAAGCTGCCCCAGCAACTCACCTTTACCGGGGCGAAGCGCGATGTCCACCGCACGCCCCAGCAGCCACGGCTGAGCCAAGAGAGCTGCCGATCCCAAAAGAATCAACCCCGCTCCCGCAGCAAAAGTGCCGCGCTGATCAGTGATCAATCCCAGCAGCCTGAACCAACTGTGAAGGCCCTGGCCAGAGTTTCGGTTCTCCCGTTCTTCGACATCCAGGTAGTGATCGATGGCACTCATCGGCTGCCCCCATCCTGAATGAAGGTTTCCAACTCCTCGCGACGCTCTTCTTGCTCATGAAAGCGCCGGTACTCACCGCGACGATCCTTCATCAGCTCAGCATGAGTCCCGATCTGACGGAACTCCCCATCGACCAAAGTGATGATGCGATCGGCGTCACGCACCGTGCTCAAGCGGTGCGCTGCAACGAGTTCGGTATTTCGCCCTTTTCTGGAGCGAAGCGACTGAAGAATGCGTTCTTCGGTTTGAACGTCGACTGAAGAGAGAGCGTCGTCCAGCACGAGAATACTGGGCTGACGAGCCAAAGCGCGCGCAATGGTCAGGCGCTGCTTTTGGCCACCCGAGAGATTCACGCCGCGCTCGCCCAGCCGGGTGCCCCACCCTTCGCTGAGCCCTAGAACATCGTCGTGAACCGCTGCCCACTGGGCTGCTTCTTGAACCAAGGGATGCGGGCCCGATTCCGGTAAAATCAGGTTTCTGACTCCGTAGCCTAAATTTTCAGCCACAGTATCGCTGAACAAAAAGACTTCCTGTCCGACGTAACCCACTTGGTCGCGAAGGGCTTTCACGGACCAATCGTTCACGTCGATGTCGTCGACAAAAAGCATTCCGCGTTCAACCGGATAAAGGCGGACCAGCAGCGAGAGAAGCGCTGATTTTCCTGCGCCGACTGCTCCCAGGAACGCCACTTTCTCGCCGGGTTCGATCACGAGGTTTAGGTTCCGAAGTACGTTCTTGTCACTTCCTGGAAATCGAAAACTGAGATTTCGGAACTCCACTTTTCCGCGCGCGGCTGCACGCGGAGCCACAGGAACCACGGGATCGGGCACGTTCGTTCGCTCTTCGAGCAATTCCAGAATCCGGCCCGAGCTGGCCAAAGCGCGCTGGTAGTAAGTCACCGACATGCCGAGCGCAGTCATCGGCCAAACCATTTTTTCGATGTAGCGCTGAAAGGCGACAAACGTTCCCAGCGTCACGACCGAGCCGATCACGTCTTTGCCGCCAAAATAAAGAAGAGCAACTAGCCCGAGACTCATCGTGAAGTCGAGCGTCGGACCGAAAGTGGCTTGAACCCGAGCCAAACTCAAGCTGGTCTGTACGTGCACTTCGCCCAAGGCCGCGAACTTCTGAATTTGCGCGTCCTCCCTGGCAAAGGCTTTGACTACGCGGATTCCGCCTAGGTTTTCCTGAGTCACGGCCGAGATGCGACTTTGCGACTCTTGAAGTGCTTCAAAGCGCTCGTGCACCTTGCGTTGATTCCAATGAACAAAAAACGGAATCAAGACGAGAGGCGCCATCGCAAAAAGCGTCAGGCGCGGTGACAAAACGTACATCGCCACTGGGACCGTCAGCAGGTACAGAACGGCGTCGCCGAAAGTCAAAAGCCCTGGGCCCAAGGCCATCCGAATGGCTTCGACGTCGCTCGTGGCGTGACTCATTAAATCGCCAATGCGTTTTCGGTCATAGAAATGAGCCGATAGCCCAAACAAGTGATCGACTAAGCGATTCCGCAGGTCCCGCCCAGCCCACATGCTCGAGCGGATTAAGTACATCCGCCAAGCGTAGCGGCATAGACCCTGAACGAAAGCCACCAGCAGGTAAAGACCCGCCAGACGAAGAAGGGCGCGCGTCGCTGAACCCTCCACTGCCGCGTCGACCACGTCTTTCAAAAGTAGCGGCGGCACCACTTCCAGCAGGTCCACCAAAGTGAGCGTCGCAAGGCCGATGGCCATGGGCTTTCGGTATTTTTTCAGGGCTGCGCGAAGCAAGCGGGTGGTTTGCCCCTTCATGCTCCCCCCGAACGATTCACGCGCTCCCAGCAGTCCAAGAAATCCTTGGGCACTGTGGACTCCACCTTCAGCGGCTGCCCCGTCATGGGATGCTCAAAGGACAGAGAAGCCGCGTGCAGCATCACGCGAGGAATCTCGATTCCCCCGCGACGCGTGGGTCCACCGTAATGAGGATCGCCTAAGATGGGGAGACCGCCTTCTGCTAAGTGAACGCGGATCTGGTGCGTTCGCCCTGTCAGCGGGCGCGCCTCGACTCGCCAAGCGCCCGAAGCACGGTCCAGAAGTTCAAAGTCAGTGTGCGCCGGATCGCCGCCAGAGCGAACGGCTCCGAAGCGAGCCCGTTTGCCTGGGCCGGGAATTTTGCCCAAGTGGTTTTTCACACTCCAGGTCTTAGCCCAGTCGTGCGGCCCCACGACGGTCAGTGCCTGATACACTTTTCGTGCGCCATGGCCTGTGAAGAGTTTCGAAACGCCGGCGTTGGCTTCCTTCTTTTTCGTGAGAAGCAGAACTCCCGAAGTATCCCGATCGAGTCGGTGATGAAGCCCCAGATACGCTTCTGGGTCTTTCTCGCGCCGAACCAAGTAGCGCTTCACTGCGGCGAAAAGATTGTCTCGCGCTTCATCCAGCGTGGGCTGAGTGGGAAGGCCTGCGGGTTTATCCACCACCAGTAGCCACTCGTCTTCGAAAAGCACGCGTGCGTCACTCATTTCAAACGGTGGTGCTTCTGCCTGCTTCGAGGCGGCATCGTCGAGGAGACGCGCGGGATCAACGAACGCTTCGATGGTCGCGCCGGGAAGGAGCTCCTTTGAGGCGATCCGAATCCGCTTGTGATTTAAGTACACCGCGCCTGCGACAATCAACTTGCGCACTTTGGCTTTGGACACGGGCTTCCCCAGGGCTTCAGGAAGCCACTGAGCGAGCACTTGGTCGATCCGCTGACCGCGGTGACTTTCACGAACCAGGAGGCGGAGTTTTTTTAAGGCCACTTCGGGAGCATCCTATCAGATTGGCGGTCGGAACCGACGGGTGAGAAACCGAAGTTCCCCACCCGTCTTCTCCCCAGAACTTCATTCCCCGCCCTAATCCCGAAGGGACATACGGACACGCCCCTTCTATCCGCGAGAGGGAAAAAAATCCTCACAATTTTTGTCAGGGTTGTGTTGAAGCTTGCCTGAGTAGGTCAGCCAGAAATTCCAAGCATCTTACGCGCTTGAGCTGCCGTAGCGACCGGGCGATCCAATTCAGCGGCAATCCGGGCCACCCGGGCCACCAGCTGGGCGTTAGACAGGGCCAGCTCCCCTTTTCGGAACCAGATATTGTCCTCAAAGCCCACCCGGACATGGCCCCCCAAAGAAAGCGCCAAAGCGGCGCAAGGGAGCTGCCAGCGACCGATCCCGGCCACTCCCCAGTGGGTTTCCGGAGGCAGCAAAGAAGCCAAGTGGAAGACGTTCCTCGGGTCGCCCGACATGCCGCCCGGAACGCCCAAAACAAATTGAAAGTGGAACGGAGCGGCCAGAACGCCGTCCTTGGCCAAGCGGAAAGCTTGCTCGACCATTCCGGCTTCGTAGACTTCAAGCTCGGGCATCACCCCAAAGCTCCGCATTTTCCCTGCCAAAGCGACAATGTCCTTGGGGGCGTTCATGAACACTTCGTCCCCAAAGTTCAGGGTGCCCAAGTTCAGGGAGGCCATCTCGGGCTTCAGAACCAAAGGAGCCGCCCGGTTCTCGACCGACTCGCCCACGGCGCCGCCGGTGGAGATCTGAATGACGATTTCCTTTCCACAACGACTGCGGATTTTTTCGATCGCCTCCTGAAAGCGCTCGACCCGCTGAGAGGGTCGGCCATCGTCTTCGCGGACATGAAGGTGAATGATGGAAGCGCCGGCTTGCATGGCCTCAAGTGCCGCAATGGCTTGCTCGTCCGGGGTGATCGGCAAACGGGGTTGGCGTTCACGAGTGGTTTCAGCACCAGTGATGGCGCAGGTCAAAATCACGGGATTCATCGGGGGCCTTCCGTTTCAGGATCCAGTTCGTTCAAAATTCGGTGAACCCGGTTCAGTACTTCCCAGTGAATTCGGTCCAAGGAAGCCTCTCGAGCCCAAGTTCGGTGAAAAGCTACGTCGCTGCGATTGCGCTGGGCAAGCCCGAAGTCGACCGCTGCCCCGCCCTGCCCAGACTCAGTAGCCAAGCGAGTCGCCCATTCGGCGTACCAATCGTTCAGGCGCCCCTGGCGCTCCAGTTCCTCGACACACTCTAAAGCCAGCTCGCCCAGGAGGCGCTTCAGAGTAAAGACCGAAGCCTGAGAAAAAACGCGTTCCAAAGCAGCTCGGCGCTCCAGCCCCACAGGCAAAGGAAGCGGCTCTATTCCAGAAGCCCCGGAACTCTCACCTAGGCCCGTGGGCCGAGCCAGGGGACGAGCGCTCTGATCGGTCCAAGATGCCGGCCGCCCCAGACATTCCTCAAAACCCAGTGCTTCCTGAACGAAGGTTTGAACTGCGCGACGGGGCGCTAAGCCCGAACTTTCTTCCCAAGCGCGGTACTCGGAACTCCACACTCGCCCGCGGTAAAGCCCCTCAACGGTGGCTCCCGATTCCCAAGCATCCACCAGCGGAAGGGACGTTCGCGGGTCGGCTACGGCTCGCCGCTCGACCACTCGAATCATTTCCTGAAGGACCTGAGCACGCTGTTCGCGAAGGCCGGGGACTTCTCGGTCCCGCCTGGGATGATTCTTCCGGGCCAAGGGGCTTTCCTTCCCCTGCAAAACCGCTAAGGCTGCGTCCCACTCGGCGTGAAGCTGGCCGATAAAGCGAGAGGGGTCTGTGCATCCTGCCAAGAGCGGCAGCAGGAGCATCATAGAGGCCTCACTCTTTCCGAAACTTCCTAAGCGAAAACGCACCCGTCCCCAGATCAGAAATTGAGGCTCACTTTCGTTCCGAAAGTAGCTGCCCCCAAGGTGCTGTTGTCGAATTCAAATACAGCACGAGCCAAGAACAAGTTGAAAGGAACACCGACAAAGAAGTGCGTTCCGCTCGCCGCGACTGAACCCGTAACCCCGGCGGTCAAACCCGCAGGTCCCGAGAGCGTATAATCCAGATTGCCGGACAAGCGCTGCCAGCCCATTCCAAAGTAAGGCTCGATGAAGCCAAGAAGGCTTTTTGAGGCCACGAGATCGATCTTCGAAATCCGGGTCTTCATGAAGAAAAGGTCCGAGTAACTTTGGCTGTAACGAACCGCCATCGTAGGCAGCGGGTTCTTCATCCCGCCTTGAAGAAACGCCCACTTCAAATCGGCGCCGTAAACTTTGTAATCGCCATAACCAATGTAGCTAAAGCCCACTTCTCCGCCGTAGGGCAGGCCTTTGTGAAGGTTGAGCTTAGGAAGCGCCAGGTACGAAGGCAAGGTGGCCGTCACTCCGGCCAAAGTCATGGCGTCTTGAAACGCTTGAGGGGTTTTGATCCCAGTGACTTCAACACCCAAGTCGAGACCGATGCTTGCGGCCAAAGAGCTCGCCGGCATGTAGGCTCGGTGATCCGAGGCCAGTGCCACCGTCTTCACCAGGGTATCGACCATGCCGCTGGTCAGGGACGACAAATCCGAAGGACTAAAGCTCGGGAAAGCCTCCGCGCGCGGAGCCAATGCGCCTGCGAAAAAAGCCAGGATTCCAAAACGAGCCCAACCACCCAAAAAAGCTGATTTGTTCATTTCCTCAGTTTAACGCGCACCGAATGAGCTGGCCCGTCTGGGCAAATCTTGCCTAAGTATCAAACGGGCGACCCAAAGCGCTAGGCGCGCGGGCCTGACCGACAAACCCGGCTAGGACCAAGATGGTCACGGCGTAAGGCAGGATCTGAATGAACTGAACGGGCACGGGCTCGGTTCCCCAAAGTACGACACCCTGAAGGCGAATCTGAAGCGCGTCGGCTAGACCAAAGAGCAAGCAGGCCGCAGCCGTTGGGACCGGCTTCCATTTGCCGAAAATCAGCGCAGCCAGAGCCATGAAACCACGCCCACCCGTCATCCCGCGCGAAAAGGCGCTCGAAAGACTAATCGACAAGGTGGCTCCACCCCAGCCTGCTAAGACGCCGCTCAAAAGCACTGCCGCCCAGCGCACGCGAACCACGCCAACCCCTGCGGTCGAAAGCGCCTGCGGATGCTCACCCGCAACGCGAAGCCAAAGGCCTGATGCCGTCGAGCGCAGCCAAAGCGCCACGACCGCCACACAGACAAAGGCCAAAATCAGCGGAGATTCTCCCAGGCGCTGAGAAAGCTCCAAAGCCGGCGTCTGCCCCGTCGCACCGTACAAAACCTTACAAACAAACGGAGCAGAGCCCGCTGCAAGTAAATTGATCGCCGTTCCAGCCACGATTTGATCGGCGCGCAGCCGAATCACCGAAAGTCCGTAAATCGCGGCAAGCACCATTCCTGCGCCGGCAGCAGCGCCCCACCCCAGCCAAGGCGAGCCGGTTGCGTGAGTGAGCACAGCAGCAGCAAGCGCCCCGACAATCATCATGCCTTCGAGCGCGATGTTGACCACGCCAGAACGCTCCGAGACCAAGCCGCCCAGCGCCGCAAACAAAAGCGGAGTCGACACGCGCAAAGTCGAGGCCAACAGATCCATCACGGAATCGAAGCTCACGCCTGGGCCCCTTTCTTCCGCTCGCGCATCCAAGTCCAAAGCCCTTCGGCTGAAACCGAAAGAATCACGAGCGCCTGGATGATCGAGGACAATTCGCGGGTCACGTGCTCGGTTTCAAAATCAAGAGCACCGGTCCCTTTTTGAAGTGCACCGAAAAGCAGCGCCGCACCGACCACACCCAGTGGGCGGTTCCGACCCAAAAGAGCTACCGCGATCCCGATGAAGCCGTAATCGGGCGAGAAGTTCATTCGAAACTTCCCGGCATTGCCCATCACTTCGGCAACCCCCACCATTCCGGCCAAACCACCCGCCAGAACCATCGCTAAGATGCGGACTTTCGCAGCATCAATCCCAGCCGCGCGTGCAGCCGATTCGTTCTGGCCAACAGCGCGAAGCTCGAAGCCTGCGGTCGTGCGCCATAGGAAAAAGCCCATTGCCATAGCTGCCAAAAGCGCCAACACGAAGGCCAAGCTCAGAGGCGCGTCGCCAAACACCGAGGTCCAGTGCGAAAGCAGATAGCCCGCACCGACTGACTTGGTCTCGGGGTTTTGCGAATCTTCGCTACGAAGCAGGTACAGCGTCACCCAACTGGTCAGACCCGCCGCCACGAAATTGAGCATGATGGTGTTGATGACTTCGTGACTGCCACGGCGCGCACGCAAATAGCCGGGGATGAAGCCCCAAAGCGCTCCGCCTGCGATCGCCGCAAAAACGCCCAAAACCGGAGCAATCCAGGCCGGCGCACCAGGAACCAAAATCCCCATCGCAGCAGCAGCGAGTGCACCAAAAGCGAGTTGCCCTTCAGCGCCGATATTGAATAGGCCCGCTTGAAACGCGATTGCAACCGACAGGCCCGTAAAGATCAAAGGAGTCGCGTAAAACAGCGTCATGCCCAAGTCGTAGGCGGTGCCTACCGAGCTTTGCACGAGCACTTTCAGAACCAGCCAGGGGCTCTCGCCCGCAAGCGCTGTGACCGCAAGGCCCAAGCTCAAACCCAAAAGTACTGCGACAAAAGGCTGAAGCCGTGGCAGCCAACCGGAAAGGCCCGAGCCTTCGGCTTTCACAGCAGGCATGGGGGCCATTTTGGGATCGCTCATTTACCGCCTCCCATCAGGAGCCCGATTTCTTGCTCAGTCGCCTGACCGCGAAGGAACTGGCCCACGACGCGTCCGTCGTACATCACGAGGATTCGGTCCGAGAGTGCCAGGACTTCATCGAGCTCGGACGAAACAAGAAGCACCCCTGCGCCCTCGGTCCGGGCTCGCAAGATGCGTTGATGAATAAACTCGATTGCACCCACGTCCACGCCGCGCGTGGGCTGGGCAGCGATCAGGAAACGAGGATTGCGCTCGAACTCGCGCGCGATGATCACTTTCTGTTGGTTCCCGCCTGAATAGCGGCCCAATTCCAGATCAATCGCGGCGGGGCGAATATCGAATTCCTGAATGGCCTTCCGGCAGGCGGTCTCCAAAGCTTCGCGCTGAATCACGCCCTTCTTTGAAAAATTGGGATCGCTATGCAAACCCAAGAGGTAATTTTCCGTCATCGGCGCTTCGAGAAGAAGGCCCTCGCGATGACGATCTTCAGGGATCACGCCCACGCCCAAACTCTTGATTCGGGCGGTGGTCCAAGCCGTCACGTTCTGCCCGAAAACCTGAATGCTGCCCGAGCTTCGGCAATCGGCATCGGTAGGATGCAAAACAGCCTGCAATAGCTCGCTTTGACCGTTTCCTTCTACCCCGGCAATCCCTACGACTTCGCCCGAGCGAACTTCTAAATCCACGCTCTCGAGCTTGCCCAAGCTCCGAGCCAAACCTAGATTTTCCACCTTGAGAACGGCCTCACCCAAAGCGGGCTGCGGCGGTACGTCCACTTGGAGCATCACTTTTCGGCCCACCATCAGGTTGGCCAACTCCTGGGGGTTCGTCTCAGCGGTTTCCACTTCCCCGCTCACGCGACCTGCGCGGAACACGGTGACTCGGTCAGTGAAGCTCATCACTTCCTTGAGTTTGTGAGTGATGATCAGGATGGTCTTCCCTTCGGCCTTCAGCTTCCGAAGGTTATCAAAAAGAGCGACCACCTCTTGAGGCGTCAAAACCGCCGTCGGCTCGTCCAGGATCAAGATCCGAGCATCGCGGTAAAGCAGCTTCAGAATTTCAATTCTTTGTTGGATACCAACCGGAAGGTCTTCGACCTTGGCTTCCCAGTCGACCGGCAGGCCGTAGCGCTGGGCGATGGCTTCGAGCTTTTCTTTTGCACGAGTACGATCCACGGGGCGCAGCGCACGAGGCAACCACCCCGTCCCAGGCACCGAAGGCTCGGCTCCGAGCAGGATGTTATCGAGAGCGCTATGAGGGCCCGCCAACATGAAATGCTGGTGGACCATTCCAATGCCGGCGCGAATGGCGTCTTGAGGAGTGCGCCAATGGGATTCCTCCCCTTCGATGAAAATTTTGCCCGAATCCGGCTTGATCAAGCCGTAGAGCATTTTCATCGCGGTGCTTTTACCCGCGCCGTTTTCGCCGATGACGCCGTGAATGGACCCGCGCCGAACGCGCAGGTCCACCCCAGCATTCGCCACCACATGGCGAAACCGTTTGGTCAGTCCTTCAATCCGGATGGCCCAGGTTGGGTCAGCCATTGCCTTTCTTCTTGTAGTAGTCAGGCACTTGGATCTTGCCGGTGATGATGCCTTTTTTCACGTCGTTGATCTTTTGAACCATGGCAGGAGTGAGAAGCTTCTCATTGTTCTGGTCCAAGGCAAAGTCTACTCCGCCGTTGGCCAATCCAAAGCGCTTCACGCCGCCCACGAATTGATTCTTCGAGACTGCCTCGCAGGTATCCACCACAGCAGCATCCACGCGTTTGATCATCGAAGTGACGATCCGGCCCGGCTTCACCCAGTTCTGGTTCGAGTCACAACCGATGGCCAGTTTTCCGGCCTTTTCTTCGACAGCGTCAAAAACGCCCATGTTCGATGCGCCTGCAGCGCTGAACACCACGTCGGCTCCCGCTTGGAACTGAGCCAAAGCCAGTTCTTTTGCTTTCGGAGGATTGTTCCAAGCTTCGCCGGTCACGCCCACGAAGTTCGAAACCACGGAAGCTTTGGGATTCATCTTCTTCACGCCGGCTTCAAAGCCTTTTTCAAAACGGCGAATCAGCGGAATATCCATTCCACCGATGAAGCCTGCTTTTCCGGTCTTCGAAGTCATCGCAGCGATGACGCCAACCAAAAACGAGCCTTCATGCTCTTCAAACATCAGCGAACGAACGTTGGCAGCGTCCACAGTCGAATCCACGAGCGCGAAGTGCTTAGTCGGAAACTGGGGCGCTACTTTTTTCACGGCCTCAGCCTGAGCAAAGCCCACAGCGATGATCAGGTCGTAGTCCTTCTGAGCAAACGAGCGCAGAAGCGTTTCATAGGAAGTGTCATCGGGAGCTTCGACCACTTTGGTCTCGACGCCGAACTTGGACTTGCACTGAAGCAGGCCCTGGTAGGCCGAAGCGTTGAAGGATTTGTCGTCTTTTCCGCCACGATCCAGAACCAAACCCACCTTGATGGCGGCTTGGGCAGGAACGGATAGCCCAGCTAAGAGACCAATAACACTCAGCAAACCATACACTTTCCGCATAGAACCTCCTGAAAGGTGGTCGAACGGGCCCTCCCGGGGCGGATACACCCAGGCACAGCCGATGAATGGGGGAAACGGATACTTGACCCTTATACCACGGCGCGTTAATTCGAAAGGGCTATGGATCGGGTTTCGATCATCCCCCCTAGTCAGCGCCGCGTTGCCCACCTGGCAGCCCAAAACGATCCGGAGCCTGTCCTTATCTTAGGAGAAGCAGGCACCGGACGGGAGGGCATTGCCCGGTGGATCCATGCCCACAGCCCGCGCGCTGGTTTAGCCTTTGTGGAAGCCCACTCCGGCGAACCGCTCCATTTCCAGGCTCAAAAGGCTCAAGGTGGAACACTGCTGATTCAAGAGATCGGCGAGTTTCCTTTGTCCGAGCAAAAATGGATTCAGAACGTCATTGAAACCCGGTCCTACACCCTTCCCGATAGTCCAGGCGTGCGCCGTATGCTGAACGTTCGCATCTTTGCGACCACCAGCCGCCCACTGGAAACTCGGGCCGAAGCAGGCTTCTTCAACTCGGATTTACTCGACCGTTTGAATCAAAGCCGAATTGAGATGCCCCCCCTTCGCGATCGAAGGGACGAGTTCGAAGACATCGCACTCACCCTTCTTCAAGAGCTCACCCACACTCTGAAAAAAGATCACGTGCGCGGATTCGAGCCTGGAGCGTTCGCGGCCTTGAAAGACCACACTTGGCCAGGGAACCTACGCGAACTGAGAAACGTGCTTCACGCCGCGATCGAATCCACAGAAGGCGACCGCGTTCAACTCAAAGACCTTCCGAATTTCGCGGAAGAGCGCGCTGAATTTCTCTCCACCCGTGCTGAGTTCCAAAAACTCTTTCGCACGCTGGGACTCGTGAAGTCGGACGACGGATCCACTGATCCCAACGAAGAGTGACCTCAAAACACCCCCACTGCTTGCAGTGCGCGGAAGCTGAGGCGAATCGTTAGTTCGCGAGGAATCCCAGTTTTTTTGCCCGCTTCAAATCGCGTTTGGCGATTCGGTAAGCGTTGCCCGAGCCCTGAGGCGCGCCGCAAACCTGAATTCTCATTTTTCCGTCGTCTTGCTTTCGCTGTTCGAGCACTTTGACTCCGGCCTTCAAAAGCTCCTGCGCCCCGGCCTCCAGCGTCTCGGGCTCGGCCATCCCACATTGAAGCGCGCCATCCGATCGCATCACCCAAACCGTCTCAGCAAGCGCCTTGGGTGCGGCCAGGGCGCCGGTAGCGCCTGCCAGAAGACTCAGAGTCAGCACTCCGATCGACACGAGTGGCTTCATTTTCATGCGACCCATCTTCCTGCCGGCCCCAGACTTTGACAAGATTCCCACACGATGAATCCATCTGAGCCGAACGCCCCCAGCCCAAAACCCCCGCTTGCTTCCTGGAAGGTCGACCACGAGCGGTCGGTCCTGAAGACGCCCGTCATGGACGTGATCGAGCAAGACTGCCACGCAAGCGACGATCCCGAGCGCCTGCACCGCTTCTACCTGCTTCGCTCGCGCGACTGGTGCAATGTGGCGGCCATCACAGAAAATCGAGAAGTGGTCCTGGTTCGCCAATGGCGGATCGGCATTCAAGCCCACACTTTAGAAACCCCGGGTGGGATCATCGATCCGAAGGACCCGGATCCTGCCCAAGCCGCTCTTCGCGAAATGGCGGAAGAAACGGGCTACACGCTGCTCCCCGGCGGAAACGTCGTGAACCTGGGCTGGACGCATCCCAATCCAGCCATTCTCGATAACCGCGTTCACCTGATTGTGGCAGGCCCGGTTCGCCTAACCCGCACGCAGGAACTGGATTCAGGCGAAATGATCGAGACGCAGTTAGTGCCGATCGACCAGATCGCTGACTTCATCGAACAAGGAAAGATCACCCACGCCCTGACTCTGAACACGCTTCATCGCTTGATGCTGCTCTCGCGACAGGGCCGTGATGTGCTGGCTTCAGCGCTGGGAAGCTTCGACGGGCGGAGCGGCGGGGTCGAGTAACAAACGGAAGCGGGAATCGAACCGACCGCCGGCAAACGCTTTACAGCAGTCAGCACAGGCCAGCACGCCGAGCTTCTTCCGGGTTTTGAACTCTTTTTGGCAGCCCGGGCAGCGGTACAGGTACTTGTAAGGCCGAAGGCGCGGCACCTGGTTGTAGCGACTGACGCCCATCTGCCGCATTTTCTCGAGAAACTCGCCCGTGTGGCCGTAAGGTTTCCGCCTCACCCAAAGCCAATAGTGAATCATTTCGTGGGCCATGGTGTCGCGAATGAGCTCAAGAGATCGCTCTTCAGTCCTCAGGTAAGAGGCCACTTCGATGGCAGGCGGGTACTCCACCGCCCACTTGCGGCTTCCCGGGAAAAATCGGCCCGCAGCCGAGCGAAGGCGCGAATTCCAACGCAAGATCGGGGGCTCCAAGAACGCGTCAAACCACTGGGCGTTGACCTCTTGGAAAAGCGCCAGCAGCTCGGGGTCCTGAAATTTAGGAACGGGCTTCAAAAACATGCGGAGTGAAAACGACAGTGCGGGCGGGATGGCCCGCTTGTCAATTGCTTGTCAAAAAGCGGGTATTTCAGCGACAGTGCCCCCACTGTGGAAACCCAAAACCGCCCTCTGAATGCAACTCCGAATCAAACCTTGGACTCGACTCTCGATTCCCTGGAATGGCCGCGCTTTGTCGCTTTCGCAAAAGAGCGCGCCCGCTCGCTGCCCGCGCAAGACCGAGTTGAGGGCTGGCTTCAGCCAGAAAGCTGGGCTCAGTCAGTTGAACGCGCTGCCGAGCTGCAGGAAGAAACTCGCGAGATCAGCGGCCTGCTTCAGCTCGAAGGCCTTTGGGCACCGCTCGAGGAACTGGCCGATCCAGACTCTTCGCTTGAGCGCTTGGGGCGTGGCTCGGTTTTAGAAACCTCAGAACTTGCCAATTTGCGCCGATGGCTTCGAGCGCTCGACGCGTGGAAGACGCTCCCGCAGGAAGACCTCCCCGGGCCCCTCGTCACGCGTTTTCATTCCCGCTTGCCCGACCCGTCCCAGCCGCTTCAGACACTCGAGCGCATCCTGACTCCCGAGGGTGAAATCTCAGAGCGAGCTTCGCCGAGGCTTCAACAACTGCATCAGGATATCCGAAGCTTAAAGCGCGAGATCCACTCGGTGCTCGACCAGATGGTGAAGACTTACTCCACGCAAGGCGTGCTTCAGGAAAACTTCACTGACGTTCGCGACGGTCGTTACGTCATTCCGGTCAAGATCTCGCACCAAAACGACATCGACGGAATCGTCTACGAAGCTTCGGCTTCGCGCCAAACGGTCTTTGTTGAGCCGCGCGAAGTGGCGGTGCTGAATAATCGCCTGCGCCAACGCCAGAACGATCTGATTCAGGAAGTCTTCCGAGTCCTGGAGGAAACTTCGCGCGAACTTCGTCCTGCAGCCGCGAATCTCCAAGCCGGAACGGCGCTCTTGATTTATTGGGATGCCGCTCAAGCGCGCGCCAAGCTTTCCCGCGTCTATGACGGAAAACCCGTTCAAATCACCCGCGAGCGCACGTTCTCGCTGGAAGGAACGGCGAACCCGCTTCTTTGGTGGGCGATGGCTCCCGAGCAGGTCGTAAAAAACCACATGGTTTGGGGCGTGAGCACAGGCGCGGACACCAACGGCGGCGCGCATGGATCGAGTGCTTCAACCGGACCGAGCACGCTTCTTTTGACCGGACCGAACACGGGCGGAAAAACGGTTTTCCTAAAAACACTGGGACTCGCGGGCCTTTGCGCGCGAACCGGTTTTCAATTTCCGGCCGAGTCACCTGCGACGGTTCCGTACTTTGATCAATTCTTTGCGGACGTTGGTGATTCGCAAAGTATCGAGCGGCACCTCTCGAGTTTCTCGGGTCATGTGCTTCGCTTCCGCCAGATTCTGGAAAACCTGACCTCACGAAGCCTAGTGCTACTCGACGAATTGAACTCGGCAACCGACCCCGAAGAAGGGGCCGCACTCGGTCGCGCTTTCTTAGAGACGTTGATGAGCCGAGGCGCCTTGGTCGTGGCCACCACCCACGATCCGCAACTGAAAGCGCTTTCCCTTTCCGAGCCACGCATCTTGAGCGTCAGTATGGCGTTTGACGAAGGCTCACGCATGCCGACCTACCGGATGCTCTTTGGTGTTCCCGGAAGATCGCGCGCGCTCGAAACGGCCGCACGCCTAGGCCTCCCCCGCGATGTGTTGGCTTTGGCCGAAAAATACCTGTCGCGCGAGCACCAAGTTTTGGAGCGAACGCTTCAGCGATTAGAGAACGAACTTTCTCAAGCGGAAGAGTCGCGTCGCGAAGCCGACTCCCTTCGCGATGAAGCCAGACGCTTGCAACAAGAGTGGACCGCCAGGAGCCAGATCAAATCGGCGCAGATTCTCGATCAAGCGCAGATGAAGATCCGGAAAATTCTGGAGCAAGCTCAAGAAGAAGTGCGCGCATCCCTGCGACGCCTCGATGAACTGAAAAGCCGGAAGGAAGCGGATGAAGCGCGCGCTTCGATTTCTGGCGCGCTCCGAGAGGCCGGGCAAGCCGTCACGGAAACTCTCGACGCGGAAGCCCCAGGCACGATTCCAAAAGCACCCGAGCCGAAGCCGGGAAGCCTAGAAGCGCTCCAAGTGGGCGACTGGGTGAAGGTTCCGAAGTGGCGCTCGAATGGTCAGATTCTTGCGCTCTCGGGCAAGAACGTGAAAGTGGCGCTGGGCTCGATCAGCATGAGCCTGACCTTGTCAGATCTTCAGCCACTGGATGCAGCTGACGCAAAACGCTTGAACCAGCAATCGCGCCGCGGTTCTGGCGGAGGCAAATCAAGCCAGGGCGGTGGCGCGGGCAGTGAGGCTTACGCGCCTGAATCGCAAATTGATCTTCGTGGCCTCAGGCTTGAAGAGGCCTTGAGCCAGCTTCAAACTTACTTGGATCTGTCCTACCGAAGCGGTGCGCTTGCGGAAGTGGTGATCGTGCACGGACTGGGCACCGGCGCCATTCGCGAAGCGACGCGAAAACTGCTGAAGAAGCTGCCTTACGTTCGCGACTATCGCGACGGCGGCCAAGGCCGCGGCGGCGCAGGCGCAACGGTCGTGGAGTTTGAGCGGTAGGAAAGTCAGAGCCCTCTGTTCTGAATTTCAAAACAGAGAGCTCGTCCGACTCTTAGGAATGTAGTCGCTTAGGCCAACTCTTCATCTAAATCCTCTACCGACTCTCGCGGCTTCAAAAGAGCAACCAGCGGCCCCATCACGGCCGCGGCCACGCACAGGTAAAAACCGGATGTTGCGATCGCTCGCAGGTTTCCGTTGGTGAAAAACAAAAGGAGAGGAATTGCTCCTGCAGGGATAGCATTCAGCATTCCCACCCAACGACCCACGTCGACCCGTCCAACAAAAAATAGAAACACAGAAAATGCTCCAAGCACCGGAGCCAAATAGATGAGGTTGGCCATGCCCCCCAACAACGAAATCGCCTGAAAAAGATTCGGGGAAAACGCAAAAAGATCGCCCCAGGGCAAAAACGCACTCACTGCGACCATTAACTGCGCAACGAACATCGGATCCTTAAGTAGACTCAGATTCATTTCCTTCTTCATTACTTTCCCCTCTCTGATTTGAGATTTTTTTCATGACACTTCCAAATCAGAAAAAAATCGCGCTCCATCTAAAGTCGCTTGGAATTTGAACCCCATTTCAGATCCGGTTCTCGGACCCCACGCGGCCACAATTGTGGGAACGCGCAGAATCTCCTGAGGAAGCTCCGACTTCCTGTGTGTCTAATCAGACGAAGAAAGACCGAGGTCTTTTTTCGTCTTTTTGATTTTGAACCGACGCAGACGGCAGGCGTCGCAACACCTCAAAACCGCTTCAAAACAGGAGAAATGCACATGAACCATTCCCAGACATTCTCGTTCGACGGAGGCGCGCTGGACTACTTCGCCGCGCGAATGATTTCGATCGTGCTGACAATCATGACGCTCGGCCTGGCACTGCCGTGGAGTGTCTGCATCATGGAAAGTTGGCGCGCCAAGCACACCATCCTAAATGGTCAGCGCCTCAACTTTCGAGGCACCGGTCTTCAACTTTTCGGCCAGTACCTAAAATGGTGGTTCCTTTGTTTAGTTACGTTCGGACTCTATATCTTCTGGCTGTCGCCCAAGATCACTCAGTGGACCACCCAAAACACCGAACTGGGCGCAAGGGCCTGAACCGATGAAAGACAAATCCACCGCCGCAATACTGGCGTTCTTCACCGGAGGCTTAGGCCTTCAGTGGTTTTACCTCCAAAGACCCCTTTACGGAATGATCTGCATTCCGTTCGGCTTTATCGGTATCTCGGTCGTCGCTGGATGGGTTCACTGCGTTCTTCTCTTAAGATTGTCCGAGAAGAAGTTTCTCCAAACCTACGACCCTGATCGTTTCCAAAGGATCCGACTCGATCGCTTAGAGAAACTCCACGACCTGAAAGCCAAGGGAGTGATCGGAGCGGAAGAGTTCGAAATGTCCACTCGTGAGTGGGCCACCTAAACCATAAAAAAAGCCCAGGGTCCTCTCTTTGAAGGGGCCCTGGGCTCATGAATTCGACGATCGTTTCGCCGAATCAAAAATCAGATGCAGCTGATTGCGGTCGGAGCTGCGTAGGTGCCGTCGGCTTTTGCAGCCAAGTCCACAGCCTGGGTCACAGCGTCGGCATTCAGAGCGCCGTAGATGTGCGGGTAGGTGCCCGAGGAGCTGGTCTCGAGTTTGATTTCCGGCTTCACTTTGCTCTTGTCGATGCAAAGGACCTGAACGCCGGTTTTACCTTTCCAGTATTTATTGGCGACATATTCCACTTGGGCACTGCTGCCTTGAGCGTCGACGTAACCCGTCTTCGCGAAGCGCTCGCCTTGGAACGAGCCTGCTTTTTTAGCAGTGCTCCAGGCTTGGGCGTCCACGATCGAGAAGATCGTGTTCTTGCCAGCGGTGCAGCAGGGGTTCGCTGCAGCAAACGAAACCGAGGGAATCAAAGACACAACGAGGGCCAAAATGAGTTTTTGCATGGGCCTGAATTACCGACTCAGGCCGCAACGCGTCAATTCAGAATCGAAGCCCTCACCCCGGCCCCCTCAAACCTGACAAAACCCTAACCCTATCCTGATGTTTTTCTTGCCAATAAGGGACTTCATCTGATCAGAGAGGTCCCCTATGAGTCAGCGTGGCGCGTCGCGTCTTTCGTTTATTCTGCACCTGCTTTGCGGCGCTGTCCTTTTGGCCGTAGCGCCCGCTCTGCAGCCCCTTCGCGCTTCAGCACCCCTGGAACTGGTTGAACTCCAAGGCGAGCGCTTCGTGCTGGACCTTCGCTACGCCACCCCGGACAACTTCCTCAAATCGGCGGTTTATCAAAGATTTCAACTGGATCGCTGCTGGGTGACTCCACAACTGAAGGCCCGCCTTTTGAACCTGGTGCCTGAGCTTCAGAAACGAAAACTCAAGGTCGTGCTTTACGACTGCTTCCGCCCGGTCGAGGTTCAACAGGCCATGTGGAAGCTCGTGCCGGATCCGCGCTATGTGGCCGACCCGAAGGTGGGCTCAAACCACAACCGAGGGGTCGCAGTCGATCTGGCACTTGCGGACGAAAGCGGAACGGTCCTGCCCTTCCCCACCGCGTTTGACGATTTCACCGAGAAGGCGGCCCACGGCGCGCCCTGCGAAGCCTCGAATACGGAAGCTTGCCGAAACCGCGAGTTCCTCAAGACCCTCATGGCTAGCGTTGGAATTGAATCATTCGCCACCGAATGGTGGCACTACCAACTCAGCGGCGCTGCCCAGTACCCGATTGCGCGGCTGAAGCGGTAAGCAGGGCTAGCTGAAACTTTTTGTGGGTTTCAGCGCTCGCGACCAAACTCAGGGACAAAGAAGCTGAGACAGGGTGCGCAAGCGTCGCAGATGCCGAGAGGGTTGGCGAAGTCCCCGCAGTGTCATGCTTGAAATAAACCCAGACGAACTTACTGCCTGGATCCAAACTGGCGGTAGTGATCGCGGTTAAACAAGCGGGCCCGTCATAAAATAGCCCTAAATCCGCACTCAGGTTGATGCTGGTCGATTCAGCATCCGAAGCAACGGTTTCGATCCCTTGCGTATCTTTCAGGGCAATTCGGATGGGGATACATTGCCCCGCAAAGCCCGAAGACGAAGCACTCGTCATGACCAACTGGGTGGCCTCACCACCCATTGCCGACTCGTCCAACAGACGAATCGGATCGCTGCCCGAGCAGCCAGAAAGTAAGCCAATCAAGAGAAGGACCGAGGACCCCGGAGTGTATTTTTCAGAGGACCGCATCCTTGGTTTCCTCAGTAGATTTTGTGGGTCGCGTGAAGAACGCCGCTCCACCAACAAAAAGAAATGGAATGGTAGCGACCATCCGGGGTCTGAGTCAGCGAATCGAGCTCACACCCCTGACTAGCCGTAGCAGGATGCGCGTCGATCAGATTTCGCAGAGCCCCTTCGTCTCGCAAGACCCAAAGTCCTGCTTGAGTTCCCTGAATGTAGGCGCGACCCCCAATCAGGACGTTATCGTCGCGATCGACGAACACGGTGGTCATATGCGGCCACGTGGGAAAATGATGAAACAAAGTTGCTTGTCCAGTCTTGGGGTCAAACTTTCGAACCACCCCGTCCCAGGTTCCACCCACCGCGGCGGGGCAGTTTCCGCCGTAATAGACAGTGCCCGCGCTATCGATCCCCAGATTGGTCGAATTGGAGGCATGAAATGAGCAGCCACTCGATACGCTCGGATTCAACTTATATTGATCGTGAACCTGCCAAGTCGCGCCGTCATTGACCGTGCTACGAAGTGTGATGTACCCGCCCGAGAGGCCAACCACATAGAGCCTTCCACTGGGATCGAACATCACCTGCTTTGCAGTCGCACCTAAACCCACCGCGGGGCGATGATCATCGATCGTGGTCCAGGTCACAGCATCCACGGAGCGACGAACGATCCAGTGATCGCCCGTGGCATCCAGTGTGGTTCCAACTACGTAGATGGCGCCGCTTGCATCGAAAGCCACCCCGTACACAGTCCCGTTGACCCAATCATCAATCAGGACATTCCAGGTCTGGCCGCCATCACTGCTTCTTTGCAAAACCCCACGGCGAATATCTTGGGAATCGATCCCGTACCCCATCGCATAGACTCGATCTTGAGAATCTACTGCAACCGTATAAGGAATAGCCCCCTTCCCTGCCTGATATTGATAGGCCAAGACCGTCGAGTAGCTTTCTGTCGAAGCAGTGTATTTTGCCACTGCCCAGGTACGACCTCCGGCCGTGGCGTTTGACTCCGCGGCGAAATAAACGTTCCCTTGGGAATCGGAAGCAATCGAGTGCGGGTAATTCCAGGTCGAGGTTTGGTAGCGATACATCAGGCCTGTCACCGGGGTGCGGACCTGGAAGTTCGCTACGGCCTCTAACCCCGTCACGCTTGAAAGTCGAACCGTGACGTTCTCGTCCAAAACTGGTGCCACAAAGAGCCCTGACTGAGAATCAATTTGCGCGAGGCTCGACGATACCGAAAACAACCGCGTCTCGAGGGGCAGCACTTCGGGAGTCGCCGAGAAAGAGAAGGTCTCACCTGGAGCGAGCAATCCCCCTTTCGGAGAAAGAACTAGCTCAGTAGGAATCACCACTGAGGACCATGGAGTCAGACCGTCGCCCGAACAGGAATAGAAGAGGACCGAGAGCAGAATCGCTCCGAGAGTCTTTCGAGCAGTCTGATAAAACGGACGTGGTTCTCCGATATTGCCCCCGACTTCCTTAGTCTATTGGGGCGCTCGCCGCTTCGGGATGTGTCAAATAGGACAGCAAAGTGTCCCATTCGACGCATTGTGGAACTCGAATGACTCAACCAAACTGGAGGAGAACTTTTATTCAGGGGGATTGGATCGTGAAAACTCGAACTGCTTTTTGGGCGATGGCTTTGGCGTGGAGCACACCCAGTTTTGCGGCGACTGCGGTCGAGCTAGTCGCACCTGAACCAGCTGGATCGATCGAATACTGCCAAACCGTCTGGCAAGTGAACGGGCGCTGCGATTTCAATCCCGGCCCCAGAACTGTCACGAATCCTTTCGGTGAGTACTACACCTGTAACGCCGAGAGCGGTCAGGTGCTAGCCACCAAAGCTGCGATCTGCTCCATCTCCTACGGCATCAAGCCAGATCCCTTGAACGATACGCGATCCCAAGCAGATTCGTTCTGCGCGACCCAGCGACCGTCCACTATGACGGATACCCAATTGGTCAAAAACTATTTGAACAAGATCAAGTGCACTTTCAAGTCGAGCCAAGAAATGGGCCCGGCTGCCGAAGGTAGCTTCCGATGCGTTCCGGCGAGTTACGTGAAAGACCCGAATCTGACAGGAAAAAAGTGTCAGTAAAGCGCCAGGGCTGAATCGGTCAAAACCGCTGACCAAACACCAAGCGTAGGCTTTCCTCGCCGAATCTTCCCGATTCGATCGGTCGACTGGAATCCATCACGATTTTCCAGCTTTCCGAAAGCTCTTTTGCAACCGATGCACTGACGGTCTGACTGCTTCTTCCGTACATCAGACCTGTGTAAATTCCTAAATCCGAGATTCCCCGATTCAGGCCAAAGCGCATGCGTTCGACCCGTTGCGAAGGCTCCAAGAACGGCTGACGCCTTTCTTCTTCCAACGACATGGGGGCAAAGTTGAACTCCAAAGATGAGTTCACGACCGGAGTCGACAGGTTGAGTAATCCCTGTTGGCGCGGACCAAAAGCACGCGCGGTCATCGCAACATCTGAGCTCAGGTGAAGACTGACTGGATACCCGTAATAAAACCCTACTCCGGCCATGAGATAAGTCATCGGTCGGCGAACTGCCTGAAGAGACGGCTCGTTTTCCGCTGCAACCCGCATTCGACGAGCGCGCTTCTGGAATTCTTTTCGCTGAGCTTGAGCGACGACGCCTTGCGAGAAACTTCGAACCTGCTGATGGTGGCTTCGTTCTTCTTCCAAAGTGGCTAAGCCGTACTGCGAGCGTTGTTCGAAGGTGCGGAATAAGTCGTCGTACCGCTGCCGAAGCTCAGCCGATTCCTGCTCCTCGAGAAGCTCACCCTCTCGTTGGGAGTCCACCCCCCGCGTTCGGTTCCTGAGATAGGACTCATTCGGAGCCTGGCGGGCAGGTTCGCGCTTCAACCATTCCGGCGCCAAGACGCCCAAAAGGCCCGCGCGCTCGGAACTCACCCGGAAACTCGACTCAGCGGCCTGAAGCGAGCCACTCCAGCCTGAAAGGAGAAGCGTGCTGCCAGCGAGCACTGAAGCGGTTCTGAAAAATGACAGCCAATGGCGCATGGACCCCCTCCTTCACCAGAGAGGGGAGCAACGACCGTACCAAGCCAGAAGCTGAGAATTTCCCTTTTAAATCAACACCCTAAATCAACTCTGACCTGGCTGGTGTCAATGCGGGTGTCTAAAAATTGAGCAGGATGAAGACAAACCAAAGGGCGAAACCGGAAACGACCGGAATCGAGAAATTGTCGTCCACTTCGAGCGGCATCAGTTCTGCCGTTCCGCCGGCCAAACCGCCGAGCAGAGTCAGCAAGTTCACTTGATGTTCCGGGAGGCCTTGCGAGCGAAGGAACAGGAAGCTGACGCCCATGCAGGCCAGAATGCCCGCCGAAGTTCCAATCAAGGATTTCCCGTTCGGCATGCGAAGGCTCTTCTTGCCCCACAGAATCCCAAACAGGGAAGCAACCGGATCGCCCACGGCTAGATAAAGGATGCTCAGGGCAGCGATCATTTTCGGAAAAATAGCGACCGCAAGCAGGCACGAAGCCAAGTAAAACGGGATGCCGCTCAAGCGGTCCACTTCACTGGTCCGCATCAAAGGACCCCAGATTCGAACGATTTTCTCGTTCAAAACTCGGCTTTTCAGGCGCGCGGTCTCCATCAGAAGGGAGCAACCCAAAAGCGATCCCAAGATTTGAACGGCGACCGGGCGGGACAAATTCAGCCCCAAGAAGATCGTGACAACGACCAGACCCATGCTCATGTGCCAGAGCTTGCGCACGAGATGGAGATCGTTTCGGAGAGCCAGCCGTCCTCCCGACCCTACGGCCGGGAAAATCTGGCTCAGTTTGGAACCCGCGATTCGTCTCATTGGAGTCATCATTCAGCAAAGGGCGCGCCAACTTGGGCCAGCGCGTCGCTTTCTTTGTTAGTTTTTTGTTAGCGTTTAGTCAAGAATTTCAACTACTTCAAGTTCATCAAATTTTTACCCCTCAGCCCCTCGCTCCAACCGGGTAGTTCACTACGCAAAAACCACCCCGGAGTGCGAAAAGTCTTTCGCAGTTTGCGGGCTTTCGGGCCCCCTCCCGTTCACTCAGACAACCCTAGGAAACTTTTGCCGAATTGAATTATTTCAAGCAGATGCCGATCCTAGAAGTATGGAGAGTTCCCTCAAAAACCATCTGGATTCCCTTGCCGCGGCGGCGCTGAACGAGCCCAAGCCCGAAGGCGACAGCCAGAACCCCTTTAGCCTGCTTCGTCCCGCTTCGGGCGGTCGAGTGAAGCAGATCTGGGCGGTGGGCGGCGGTAAAGGCGGCATCGGTAAGAGCCTTCTGGCTGCTAACCTCGCCATCACCCTAGCTCGAACCGGCAACAAAGTGGTCGCAGTCGATCTGGACTTAGGCGGCGCCAACCTTCACACGGCCATCGGGGTCGAGCTTCCCGCTCAGACCCTGAGCGACTTCTTCGCTGACCGTACTCCCAGCATTCAAGACTGCGCCGTCAATACAGGCATCCCGAACCTCCAGCTCATTTCCGGCGCACAAGACAGCGTCGGCGTGGCTGACCTGAACCACGAAATGAAGATGAAGCTTCTCGAGAAGCTCCGCTCGCTCGACGCAGACTACCTGATGCTGGACCTCGGCGCTGGAACCGGCTTCAACACGCTCGACTTCTTCCTCTATGCCGACGTGGGCTTGATCACCCTTCTGCCCGAACCCACGTCCATCGAGAACGCTTACCGTTTTATCAAGAGCGCCTATTACCGGCGCCTTCACCTTTCGAAGCACCTTTCGTCGGTTCGGCACCTCATCGACGCCGCGATGGACGCAAAAAATCCGCAGGGAATCAAATCGCCGTCCGATTTGTTCCGGGAAGTGAACAACTTCTCCCCCGAAATGGGCCGCCGCCTGAAAGAAGAGATCGAAAAGTTTCGTCCCAAGCTGGTCATTAACCAGGCGCGCACGCAGATCGATATCGACATCGGCTTCTCGGTGAAGAGCGTCTGCAAAAAGTACTTCGGCTTGGAAATGGATTACGTGGGATACCTGGACTACGACAGCGCGGTCTGGCAATCTGTTCGCCGAAAGCGCCCACTCATTGCCGAGTTCCCGAATTCCAAGCTGGTTTCCAGCATGGAGCGCATCGTGCAGTACTTGGTGAAGCGCAACTCGCACCTTAAATCTGAACTCTACTGAGAACTGATTCCCGATGAGCTTCCTGGACGAAGAGCGAACCTACTACGATCTGCTGGAGGTGAGCCCAGATGCCACTCCCCAGGAAATCCGGTCTGCCTACTTGCGAGTGAAAGCCGCTTACCGCAAAGACAGCGTCGCTCTTTATTCATTGATGGATGAATCGGAAACCGAAGACCTTCTCGGCCGCATCGAATCGGCTTACCAGATTCTCTCCAATCCAGACTCTCGCCGCGACTACGACAAAAAACACGGCGCCTCTCTCATTGTAGCTCCCACACCGATGGCTCAAGTGGTGTCGATCGACCGCGTCCCTCCGATGGAAAGCGCCAGCGACGACATGCTCGTTGCGCCTGCCACCGACTTCACCCAGCCGCAAGCGCGCACTCAGCCAGCCGGCCGCCCGAGCCACTTCGGGCCTGGAGCCTTTTCTTCGGTTTTCGGAAGCGAAGTCGCAGGTCAGGAAAAATCTCAGGAAGAAATCTTCGTTCAAACCGCGGCACCTATTGAAGGCCGCCCGGTCAGCCAACCCATTCGGGAAAGCGGCATCAGGCCCATTTTACCGGCGGGCTTCCGGCACCCTCAGGACGCCTTCACGGATCACAAGCTTTCCCAGGAAATCGAAGCCGAAGTGGAATGGCGCGGCCCTTTCCTCCGAAAAGTCAGGGAATCCCGGAACGTTCCGCTTGAGGAACTCTCGGAACACACGAAGATTTCGAAAACCTATTTGATGGCCATCGAGGAAGAAAACTTCCCGAAGCTTCCTGCCGCCGTCTATTTGCGGGGCTTTCTGACCCAAGTGGCAAAGTACCTGAAGCTGCCCCATTCGGCCGTCGTTCAAGCCTACATCGCACGCTTCAACGCTGCCGTAGCCGAACGCGAAAAACAAAAACGCTCCGGGCTGCGTTGATATGGCGCCCACTTGGACTTGGAACGTAGTGCATGCCGAGGGCGAGGCGCCTTCACGCGTGGATCGCCTGATCGTTGAGGCTTTAAGCCAAGGCTTAGGCCAGTGGGTGGATCTTGCCGAAGATGAACCCGCGCCCGAAATCAGTCGAAGCCAAATCCAAAAGCTGCTCGAACAGGGACGTGCAACCGCAGACGGAAAGCCAATCCGCTCGAGCGCGAAACTGAACCCAGGAACAGAACTTTGTCTCGACGTTCCTCCGGCAACGCCGCTGGAACTGATGCCTGAAGATCGGCCGCTCGAGTTCCTTTATCAAGACGAGCACGTGGCCGTCGTGAACAAGCCCCCTGGGCTCACGGTTCACCCCTCAGAAACTCAAGCGACCGGCACTCTGGTCCACGCCCTACTTCATCACGTGCGCGACTTGAGTGGCATTGGCGGAGTGGCTCGTCCCGGCATCGTGCACCGCTTAGACAAAGACACGAGCGGCGCGCTGATCATTTCCAAAACCGACGCTGCTCACCGAAAGCTTTCTGAAGTCTTTGCAGAGCACACGATTGAGCGTCGTTATTGGGCGCTTGTTTTTGGTGACTTCCGAACTCCCAACGACGAAGAAATTCGGATTGAAACCACTTTGGGACGAAGCCCGAAGGACCGAAAGAAAATGGCGGCCGGCGTCCCCGATGGACGGCGCGCCGTGACTTGGTTGAAGCGGGTGGATAGTTTTGCTGAACCCGGCAAGAAGCCTTTTGCAAGCCTCGTCGAAGCGCGCCTCGAGACGGGCCGCACCCATCAGGTTCGGGTTCATCTGACCGAGCAAGGCCATTCACTCCTTGGCGATCCGCTCTACGGAAAGCCCAGCGATCGTCACACCAAGTGGTTAGCACTGCCTAAAGAAGTGCGTGACCACGTGCAGCTCCTGCCAGGCCAAGCCCTTCACGCGCGGATTCTGGCACTCGACCACCCCATTCACGGCACTCCCCTTCGTTTCGAAGCGCCCCTTCCCGAGCAGTTCCGCTTGCTTTGGGAGACCCTCCGCAGGTACCGCTGAAGGCCACATCATGGCCGAAGCAAAAACTCAGTCTCTGAAGAGCGCAATCCTCGAAACTATACCTGGAATTCAGCACGGCTTTGGCGTTCGCGCAGAACCCCTTCCGCTGGTGTTCTCTGCAACCTGGGAAGCTCGGCGCTGGCGGGGCAAGCAAGTGCACGGGACGCAAGCCGTCGAACTTCGAGAGCCCGGCCAGGACGCGGGAGAAACCGACGCCGTCATGACCTGGGAATCTGGAATTCCCGCGGCCGTGCAGACCGCCGACTGCGTGCCGGTGCTATTGGCGCGGCAGGACGGCCGGGCCGTCGCCGCAGTGCACGCGGGCTGGCGCGGGGCGCGAGCGCGGATCTTGGCAAGGCTTTGGGAGAAGCTACATCTGCGCGGAGAAGAGCCGCGGCAGTGGGTGGCAGCGATTGGACCGAGCATCGGGCCATGCTGCTATGAAGTTTCGCCTGAGCTTGCCGATGATTTTGCCAAGAACTTTAGAACCTTCGGCGTCGAACGTATTGTCCCCAAACACCGCCACTTGGACTTAGCGGCCCTTCAAGAGGCCGAGTTGAAACTCGCAGGAATCGGCGCAGTCGAAATCATTCGCGCTTGCACGCGTTGCGCTCGCGACTCGCAAGGTCAGCCACTTCTTCACAGCTACCGCGTCGAAGGCAGCGGCGTGCGTCAGTGGTCGGTGATCGAGCGCATAGGCGAGTAGATCATCGAGCGCGTACGCGAGTAGTTAGTCGAGCGGAAGATCGCCGAAGAAATCGACTGACGCAGCTGCCTCGCCGTAACGGGTCACGAAGAGCACAAGCTAAATCCGCTTGTGCATGCTTTCGGAACCTTGCCGCCTGTATTTGATTTTTTCCGCGCTCTTCCTGCCCTTGGTGGCCACGGGCGGATCCGCGCGTGACAATCGGCTCACGTCTTTGAGTGAATCCGCTCGCTCTCGCTCACCCGAGCTCCGAGCCCTTCACGAGCGCTGGGAGGAAGCCAAGGCACGTACTCTTGAGGCATGGTCAAACTTTCTTCCACGAATTGACCTGAACCTGACGCAAAGCCGCTCTCAAGATTTCTCGATTCTTCAAAGCGGCGCGCTCGGCGCAGATGCCGGAACTCTGTTTCAGCCTCAAGCACTTTCGCTTTCTCGCTGGGAAATCTTGGGGACTTTGCCTCTCTTTCAGAGAAGCTATCAGCTCGAAGTGATTCAAAGAAAGTCCGAGGCCGAGCTGGCCCGCGTACGCTACGAGAAAGCCAGCTCCGAACTAGAAATCCAAGTCCACGAAGCCTACGGCGCCTGGCTTGCCGATCAGGCCGACCTGCTGGCGCTGGCCACAGCCCTCCGCGCATCCACCGTTGACCTCAAAGAAACCGAGCTTCGTTTTCAACTGGGATCGGCCACTTTGCTCGATTCTCTGAAAGCCCGAACTCACCAAGGCTCGCTCGAAGCCCGCAGGCCCAGGCTTGAGCAAGCCGTCGCTCAGTCGCGTGAAGCCCTCGAGATCCTTTGCGGCGCAATCCCTGAAGTTGCCACGCCAGAAGTAGCCGGCCGCTTAGCAGAAATTTCTGATCCAAGCCCCTGGACCGCCTCCCTCCCCCCGGGTGATTTCGACGCCCTCCTTCCCGCTCTGCTGAGCCACGACCTGGAATGGAACACGATCGAAAAAGAGAACGTCACAGCAGAGAGCCTTTTGCGAGCCCCCCTCGCAACTGAATTCCCAACGTTTCAGCTTCAAGCGCGAGTCAATCGACTGGGGCCTGACTGGCCCACGGCCCTCGTTACCCAGGACCTCTCCTACTCTCTTGCCGCAGTGGTCAGCATTCCGATCACTTCCGGCGGGAGACTGATTCAGCGGCTCAGGCAGAAGCGCCATGGTGGTTCAGCTCTTGAAGCCGAGCATGAATCCCGCACGTCACGCTGGAGGCGAGAGGCACGAGCATCTTGGCAAGAACTCCAAGTGCTGCAGGCCGAGCTCACGTCACTGCGTCTTCAAACCGAGCAACAAGCCGAACTCGAGCGACTCACCCGAAAAAGCCACTCGCTTGGAAAGGCGCCTCTCACCGATTTACTCAACGCTCAGGACGTGCACCTTCAAGCGCAGACCCAAGTGACACGCACCGCACTCAAACTCACTACCCTGGCACGTCGCTGGCAGTTGCGGCTCGGCGTGGATCGCAAGGTGCAGGAATCGAAGCCATGAGGAGCCTCCTTCGCACACCTTTCTTCCTTGCGCTGATCATCCTCGTCGGCGCCGGATGTCATCGAAAGCCCCCGCTCAGTGGCGTTCGCGCAACTTGGGGCGCGGTCGAGACCACCGTTGCAGCGACGACGGCAGGCACCGTCGAAGCGGTTCAAGAAGCCGTGCTTGGATTCAGTGCGGGGGGACGGGTGCGCGAGGTTCGGGTTCGCGAGGGCGACACGGTGAAGCGAGGACAAATCCTAGCCGAACAAGAAAACGCGGAACTCAGAAGCGCCCTCCGGGACGCAGCAAACGAGCTTCGCCGCGCCAAACAGCTTTTTAGAGCACGCCTGATTTCTCAAGCCACGCGTGACGAAGCGCAAAGTAACCTCGATCGCGCCCGCGCCGCACTGGACCGCACCTTACTGATCGCGCCCTTTGCCGGACTTGTGGCTGAACTCAACCTCGAAGTCGGCTCGGAAGCGTTCCCTGGGTCCGGAACGACTGCGCTGAAGTTGGTCGATCTTTTACCCCGTCGCATCTTAGGCACTTTGGATGAGCTCGATTTAGGAAAAGTGCGTCCTGGGCAGAGCGCGAGAATCCGCCTTCCTGCACTCAGCAATCAAACCTTCCCCGGACGCGTCGTCAGAATCATTCCTTACGTGAACCCTGCCAAAGAGCAGGACCGGACCGCCCAAGTCGAACTGGCACTCGAGAGCTTGGAAGCATCACGCAACGTTCCTGTCGGTGCCTCGGCTGACATTGAAATCGTCATTGAGCGGAAAGAAAGAGCGTTGATCCTGCCGACTCGGACTTTAATCGGCGTGGGCGCAGGCCGTCGAGCCTTGGTGCTGAACGACGGAAAAGTGAAGCGCGTTCCCTTGAAAACAGGGCTGGGAAACTACGACCGAACCGAAGCCAAAGAAGGAATCGCGGAGGGCGATACGCTGATCTACCCGCCCGAGGACCGCGAGCTTCGCGATGGAGAGAAAGTCAAAATCGAGGTGAAGCCTTGGCCTTAATCGAGCTCGAGCAGGTGACTCAAGAGTACCGCCTCGGCCCCACCCGAGTTTTAGCTCTCGACCAAGTCAGCCTGAAAATCGAAAAAGGCGAATTCGTCTCCGTCATCGGCCCCTCGGGATCAGGAAAGTCGACGCTGATGAACGTCCTAGGCCTACTCGAAGTCCCCAACTCAGGACACTACCGGCTGAACGGAATCGACGTCACCACACTGGATGACGACGAAGCCTCGATGCTTCGCAATCAAACCATCGGCTTTGTGTTTCAAAGTTTTCACCTTCTTCCACGCCTTTCTGCCTTGAGAAACGTCGAGCTTCCTTTGATCTATTCCGCTTCACACGACAAAACGTGGACTCGAAAAGCGGTGAGCGAGCGCGCCGTTCACGCCCTGGAAAGAGTGGGCCTGAGCGGTCGATCGCACCATCGTCCGAATGAGCTTTCCGGGGGCGAGCGCCAACGCGTCGCCATTGCGCGTGCACTGGTCAATTCGCCGAGTCTTCTGCTGGCGGACGAGCCCACAGGGAACCTGGACTCAAAAACCGGAGCGGAAATTCTGACGCTGTTTGAAGAGCTTCATCACCAGGGAACGACTCTTCTCTTAGTCACTCACGATGCAGCCAATGCAGCACGAGCGCATCGCACCTTGAAATTCCTCGACGGCCATCTGGCAGGAGATATCCTCCGTGCCGCTTCTTGAGCTGCTTCGGCTTGCTATTGAGTCGCTTCGCGCCAACCGGATGAGGACTGGCCTGACCATGCTGGGGCTGATCATCGGCGTCGCAGCAGTCGTGCTTTTACTCGCACTCGGAAACGGAGCGCGAAATGCGATTACCCGCGAATTCGAGGGAATGGGCACGAACTTAATCATCATCCAGCCCGGCCGAACCGAAGCAAGACGGAGCATGGGGCACGGCATGGGGGCTACTCGCGAGAAGCTCACTTTAGAAGACGTCCGAGCCCTGCAGCGCCAAGCCTACAGTCTAGCTGCCGTTACCGGAATGGTGTTTGGCCAAGTCAAAGCCAAGGTGCTTGACCGGGTGGTCGATACGCAGCTCTTGGGATCAAACGAGCAGATGCTTCAAATCTTCGCCTGGAAGCTAGGGCAAGGACAGTTCTTCACCGAAGAAGACGACCTAGCTGGGCGAAGAGTCGCAGTCCTGGGGAGTCAGACCGCGCGCTCTCTTTTCGGGGACGCAGATCCTTTGGGGAAGCTCGTGAAACTGAATGAAAGCGAACACCGAGTCGTGGGAATCATGCGTCGCGCAGGTCAGACATTCGGCATTTCCACCGACGACGTCATTTTCATCCCGAATCGATCGGCGATGCGGATCTTGAACGTGGATCGCCTCTTTGGGATTCGCGCAAAGGCACGCTCGCGAGGAAACGTCGAAGACACGGTAGCAGAAATCAAAGCAGTCCTGACCGAGCGCCATGCAGGGGAAGAGGACTTCACCGTCACCACCCAAGCTTCCATGCTTCAGAGCCTGGACAGTATCCTTCGCATGTTGACCTGGGTTTTGGGCGGCATTGCGATGATCTCGATGGTGGTGGGCGGGATCGGGATCATGAACATCATGCTGGTTTCAGTCACTGAGCGGACCCGGGAAATTGGGATTCGGCGAGCCGTCGGCGCCAGAAGGCGCGATATTCAGCGCCAATTTCTTCTGGAGGCGGTCCTGATCTCTCTCACGGGCGGACTCATTGGCCTTGCGAGCTCTTGGACACTGAGTCTGGCTGTGGGCTGGATTCTGCCAGCCTTCAATATGAAGGCTCCGGGCTGGGCACTCTGGCCCGCCTTCACATCCGCGTTTTTCGTGGGTGCTGCGTTCGGAGTCTGGCCTGCGCGAAAGGCCTCCCGAATCGCAACGATCGATGCGTTGCGATTCGAATAGGTCGCTCCGCTGCCTATTTGATCTCCACGTCCTCGAAGCGAATCAATCCCAAAGAATCGACTGGAGCTTTCGCCACTCGCGCAGAAAGGGTCAGTGCCGATTTCATCCGGAAAGGCGCCAAGGGATCGATGTCCGAACCTGTCTTCTTCGTCTCAAGAACTTTGGATTCTTGAACCAGCACATCCAAGCGACCGGAAGAAAGAAGGGTCTGAGCTTCGGCAGGATCAGGCGTAATTCGTAACATCACAGGGCGAGCGATCATTTTCCCCAGAACCCGGCGACCCCAGTAATGTTCGTTCGGAGCGAGTAAAATGGACTCACCCGCCTTCTGGAAAGCCACCTGGTAGGGACCTGTCACCGGGGTTTTGTCATTCCAGCTCGGAGTCGTTTCCCACTCCGGCCGCGCCGGATAGGCAATCGGCAAAGTCAGTACCGAAAGAAATGCAGGGACAGGTTTTTCCAGTTCAATGACGAGCTGATTTTCCCCTTCTCCCCGAACCCCGACCTGCTCAAACCCGCCCTTCTTTTCATGAAAAGCGCGAGCCCCGCGGATCGGGAACAGGAGCTGTGCCCAAGGAGACTGGGTGGCAGGGTCGAGTACCCGCTGAAACCCCTGAACAAATTCCTTTGGCAAAACAGGTCGCCCATCCGACCAAAGGGCCTCGGGTCGCAAAGTAAAGGTGTAGCGCTTTCCGTCAGCGGAAACCTCGTAGGTTTTGGCTAGCCGGGGCTCTATTTTCCCTTGGAGGTCGAGTCCGATCAATCCATCCATTACCGCTCCCAAAACGCGAAACGCTGCGCCCGCCTGAAGTTGGACCGGATCGAGAGATGCGGGCGCGGACGCAAGCTGGACCTGAAAAGCCGTCTTTCCGGAAGGAGCTGCCCCCCGATTCTGACAACCCACGAGCAACACCGCAAACAGTCCAAACGCCCAAGCCTTCATGGGTGCGGAAACTAGCAAAGCCCGGACGGCCATGCTACCCAGAAGAAAGGGGAAATTCCGCCATGACTTCAACCACCTCGCAGAAAACTCCACGCCGCCTGACCCTCCTC
Organism: Bdellovibrionia bacterium; assembly: GCA_040399745.1. Taxonomy (GTDB): domain Bacteria; phylum Bdellovibrionota; class UBA1018; order UBA1018; family UBA1018; genus CANFHS01. Next base: position 135,991 of record JBBARP010000005.1, read on the forward strand.
AGCCTACTTGCAGCACTTGGCCTGGGAGCCGGAATTTGGCTGAGCCATGTTTACTATTCCGTTCGCGATGGAAGCGCGGGCTTTCAGTCAGCTTGCTCGGTGAACGCGCAGTTTAACTGCGACGCCGTGGCCGTGAGCCGCTGGGCTGAAATTGCACCCGGCGTTCCGCTCTCGAGCTTGGCTGCGGGCGCCTTCTTTTCTCTGCTTCTGGTTTCCCTCATTGCCCGGATCGACTCCTGGCGCCGCGAGTCCGTTCGCTTCCTTCTCCTTCTCAGTCTGATTTCGTCGCTCTTTGCCGCGACTTACTTGATCATCATGACCACGCAGCTCAAGACGCTTTGCTTGTTCTGCTTGGCCATCGACGTCGTGAGCTTTGGGTCACTGGGTGTGGTTTTGAGCCTTCGCCCCGAAAGCCCGAAGCGCGCGCCCATCGATGGCGGCAAGTGGAAGTCGCTGCTCGGTACTGCCGCAGGAGCAGTCTTGGTTGCCGTCGTTCTCCTCAAAGGCATGGATCAAACTCAGATTACTGCTTCTGAGATTCATGAAGCGGCCCAGGCCGTGGTCAGTCAGACTCAGTTAGAAATGAAGGGACTGGAAACTGCGCCCTTCCTCGGCAGTGCAGATGCCCCCGTCACCATCGTCAAGTTCAGCGACTACCAGTGCCCCGCTTGTCGCATGGGCGCTATGGTCATGCATCACCTGCTGGCTCGTCACCCCGGCAAAATCAAACTAGTATTACGAAACTTTCCGCTCGATTCAGGCTGCAACCCTCAGATCCAGAAAGCTATGCACCCAGCCGCTTGCGAAGCTGCGCGCGTCGCGACTTGCTCCCATCAGCAAGGAAAACTGGCTGAGACTTACGAAGTCCTCTTTGACCAGCAGTCACAACTCGCTCCCGGACGCGCAGCCGAACTTGCTGCTTCAAAAGGGGTCGACCGCGCCAAGCTCGATGCCTGCGTTGCCGCTCCCGAAACAGTCCAGTCCATCAGCCGCGATGTCGAAGAGGGTGCTCGATTGGGCGTTCGCTCAACTCCCACGTTCTTTGTGAATGGCCGCCGAATCGAAGGCGTCTATCCTTTGCCGGTCTGGGACCGAATCATTGAACTTCTGGCCCAGTGAGTTTTTTTCATCATGGCAACGCTTGAACTGATCGATACCCACTGTCACTTGGATTACGACTACGGCCCGAAGACGCGCGAAGATATTTTGCGCGAAGCTCGCGAGGCAGGCGTCACCACTTTGATCACGATTGGTGTCGAACTGGATTCACCCGAGCGCTTGGCTCCGCTCTCAGAAGCCAACGCCGACATCTGGCACACCGTAGGGGTCCACCCGCACGAAGCGGCCACCGTTCAGCCCGGGCAGCTTGAGAAAATCCGACAAGCCTCCCACCACCCGCGTTGTCGGGCGATTGGTGAAATCGGGCTCGATTACCACTACGACCATTCGCCTCGAGAGATTCAGCGCGCGGTCTTTGACGAGCAACTCAAAATCGCTCGCGAAGAGAACCTTCCCGTAGTCATTCATTCGCGCGATGGAGAAGACGATCTTCTCGTGTCCCTTCGTGCCCACTGCGCGCAGCTACCCAAGGACGCCGTGCCCGGAATCATTCACTGTTTCAGCGGAACCCGGCAGTTTGGTGAAGAATGCCTAAAACTCGGCTTCTACATTTCGTTCTCAGGAATCATCACTTTCAAGACAGCAGAAGCGCTTCGCGAATGCGCACGCGACTTCCCGCTCGACCGGATTCTGGTTGAAACCGATTCTCCCTACTTGGCCCCGGTACCCTACCGAGGCAAAAAATGTGAGCCTTCGATGGTCCGCCTGACGGCCCAAAAAATTGCGGAAGTCCGCGGCATTCCGCTCGAAGAAGTGGCGCAGGCGACGACTGCAAACGCCCGGCGCGTTTTTCGCCTTCCCGCTTAAACCGGACTTACCGACGAAATTTCGATCAGTTGCTCTTGGCCGGCGTTTGAGTGGGGACGGGAGTGGGCGAGGCAACCAAATCGGAAGGTACTGCGCCGGGCGGCGGCACGAGCTGATACGGTTTTTGAGAGACTTGAATGTCTTCAAGCCAGTACTTCACGCCGCCTTCTTTGCCGGTCACCCAAGCCGTCCCCGTGGTCTTTGAAAGCCACATTTGCCGAGAAGTCGTGGCCGATTCCTCAGCGGAAGCCGTGCGCTTTTCTTCCACCCATCGACACTCGAAAGGCCGCTTGAACGTGATCTTCCAGGCGCGCTGTCCATCGCGCTGGAGTCGCTGAAAGCGCAGCACTTCATGCAAGAGTGTCTCAGGCGAATCACATTTCAATTCGCGCCGTCCTTGAAACGGCTCACTGAGTTGCTCGACGAGCCGCGGAGCCACTTCGTTTTCTGATGGGAAGCGATCGGCCTGAGCCAAAGCCAGCGAAACAAGTACGGGAAGCGCAAGCGCTAGGGCAAAAGCCTGTCTTCGGCGGCGCAAGGGCCGAATCCGAACGCTCACGTCGACTCCCCGTCGGTGGGCAATACTTCTGGTTGCGCCCAGTCTGGCTTAAAGAAGAACCTCTCGTGCATTCGATTCAGTCCCGTCCAGCGTCCCGGAGTTTGATCCTGTTCCGTGAACACGCGAATGGCGTTGATCTTGGAATCTAGGTCATCGATGTAATGGACAACCAGCGCTTCTAAGCAGTGCGGTTCTTTGGGAGAGCCATATTCCAGCTTCCCGTGATGCGCCAAAATCATGTGTTTCACGAGAAGGGTTTTCTCTTCTGGGAAACGATCGCCGGGGATTCGTCCTGGCTGCGATTCGAGTTCGCGAATCTTCTTCGTGACCAGCTCGACGCCCATCACCAAGTGCCCGATCAAACGGCCTTCCATCGTGTATTCGGTGACTCGGTCGTAAGCGAGTTCCCAGAGTTTACCGATGTCGTGGAAAAATCCGCCCAAGAACAAGAGGTCTCGGTCCAGGTATTTTCCGTAGTGCGTGGCCAGATGGTCGAGTGTCCCCACGATCGAAACCACGTGCTCGATCATTCCGCCTTTGTAAGCGTGGTGAACGCTCTTTGCGGCGGGGGCGCGCTTCAAGCGATCGCGAATGTCGTCGTCGTCGCGAAGCACCGATTCAGCCAGCGCGCGGTAGTAAGGATCTTTCATGGACGCGACGTATTCCAGTACCTGCTCGTAAAGCGCGTCTACATCGAGCGTGCCTTCGGCGATGTAATCTTTCGGATCCACTTCATCTTCGCGAAGCACGTCGAGACGCGAGATCACGATTTGACGGCGCCCTAAATAAAGCTGGCAGCGGCCTTCCACCCAAACAAACGCATCGCGAACGGCCTGACCTGCGTAAGTCGCAGCATCTTCCCAGATCCGGGCCTCAAGCTCACCCGTCTTATCCATCAGAACTAGGTTCATGTAGGGCTTACCGGTTTTGCCGGTGGCCAGTGAACTGAACTTCACCAGAAAGGGACCCTTCACGGTGTCTTTGTCTTTCAGGTCGCGAATAAACTGAGTTTTAGGGGAAAAAGCCATAATCGGGAGACTATGCCGGGCGTGGCCGGGGTTCAAGTCCCTTGCCTGATTGTGCCAGCCTCCAGTAGGCTCAAAACCTATGAATTTGCGCCTAGATTCTGAAAACGGCGACCTGGAAACCTGCCTCTGGAGCCGCGTTCGAGTGACGGGGCCGGATGCCCGCGATTACCTTCACCGAATGACGACGGCTCAGGTGAAGCACCTGAGACCGGGTCAAATCACTTCGGGCTGCTTTCTGACGGCCCAAGGCAAGGTGCGGGCGGCCTTTTCCTTGGCCTGCACGGAAGCCAACACCTTCACTTTGGAATTGGACGCCGGCCGGGACGAGGCCTGGAAAAAGGCTCTTTTGGAGGTGATCGAGCAGTTTCACTTCGCCGAAGCCTTTGAAACCGTGGACGCAAGTTCAAGCGGGCTAAGCTGGTTCTTCCTGACTGAAAGCCCAGAAGGGGCGCAGGCAAGCCGCTTTGAGTCCTTCGGAAACCTCGAGATTTATCACCACGACTCTGGAACCTGGGGACGGCCTTGGATCAGCGTTTGGGGCCCTCGCGCAGAACGCGACGCTTGGGCCAAGACCCTGGACACGGAGTTTCGTTCAGCGAAATTTTCAGAACTGCAGGCGGGGCGCATTCAAGCCCTGGCCCCTTGGGCCGACCATGAAGTGCTCGCAGACGCCAACCCCCTGGAGATTGGCCTTCGTGCGGCCATTGCCGATAACAAGGGCTGCTACCCCGGCCAGGAAGTGATCGAGAAGATTGTGGCCCTGGGCTCGCCCGCCCGCCGCCTGGTGCTCCTGCAAGGAGCGCCCGCCGCCTCAGCCCCGGCACCCGCGCCTGGAGCCCCGGTGCAAGATTCCGCCTCTGGCACGGAGCTGGGCCAAATCACCAGCGTCGCCCCGCTCGGCGGATCAGGCGCGGGCTGGGTCGCGCTCGCGGTGCTGCGAAAAACTCACGCGCGCCCCGGGCAAGCGGTCCACGTCGCTGGCAGCGAGGTCGCGGTCCAAGCGGTGGCGGCGTATGAATAGGCGCGCGACCGCGCGTCACTGCGCGCAAGCGTGCGCGCTCGCGCTGGCGGTGGCGGCGGGCGCCAGTGCGCCGACCCTGGCCCGGGCCCACGGCGATGCCGCGCGCGGGGCAAGCGCCTGGAGCGAATCATCCAGCAGCGCTTCTCACTCGGACTTGGACTACCGCACTCGCCCGTGGGCCGCTCCGGCGGCGCAGAATGCGGGCGGCGCCGGCGCCATCGCGCTGGGCCCGGGCGACTCGCTCTCGCTTTCGCCGTTCTGGGAGTGGCGCACGCTGGTCAGCGATCACTTCCGAATGACGTTTCCGCAGGAACTCGAAGCCACGGCCAGGAAGGCGGTGGATTACCTCGAGGAAGCACACCGCCTTTTGGCGCCCGCTCTTCAGTGGGAGCCGCGCTTTCGCGTGCAGGTGCTTCTAGTCGACAACACGGATTCCGCCAATGGCATGGCCATGGCGGTTCAGCGGTTCGGGATGATTCTTTACGCCACCCCGCCCGAATCCTACTTCTCGACCTCCTACGCCGACGACTGGCTCAGGCTTCTTTGCTTTCACGAATACACGCACATTTTGAATCTGGACCCCACGCGCGGCCCCATCTATCAGGCTTGGCGGCTTTTGAACGGCGATACGTTTCTTCCTAATTCGCTCTGGGCGCCTTGGATGTTGGAAGGACTCGCCACTTTTTCGGAAACTCGCCTCACTTCTGCAGGCCGCGGCCGAAGCCCCCTTTGGCGCGCTCAAATCCGCGCAGCCGCTTTGGAAAACAAGCTCGGTCAGGATGACCACGTTTCGCTCGATCGACTGACCGGGGACGTTCCATTTTTTCCCGGGGGCGAAATCCCTTATCTTTACGGCTACGAGATGATGAACGAGCTTTCGCTTTCAGCTCGTCCCGGGGAAACCGGCATTTCTGCACTAGGTCGAGTGTCCATTCAGTCAGCCGAGCGCGTCCCGTATTTCATCAACGGAAATGCAGAAAATACGTTGGGCCGCTCCTGGACCACGGCCTGGAGTGATTGGCTGAAACGCACAAAGAGCCGCACCGAGGCTGAAGCTTCCCTACTAAAAACGGCGCCTCTCACCCGGCCCCGCGAGATCACGAAGCAAGGTTACAACGTTTCAGGACTCGCGGTTTCACCCGACGGAAAAAGCCTGCTCGTTGGTCGTAGCAGCTTGCACGAAAGAAGCGGCCTTTGGCTGATCGACCTGGAATCCGGCCGCGAGCGGCGCTTGGCAGAAAAAATCGGAGGCGCATCCCTCGCGTTTGCCGATCAAGGCCGCTTGGCACTTCACAGTAGTTTGCGCCGCCGCGGCTCAAAAGATCTCTTCAACGAGTTTAGCGACCTCCAAGCCATCGACATCAGTACTGGACGTTCGACTTGGCTCACCGAAGGACTACGCGCCAAAGATCCCAGTCTTTCTCCCGATGGGCGCTTCGTGGTTTTCACCCTGGCCGGTGAAGAGCGCGTGAGCCTAGCCGTGGCCGAGCTTTCTCGGGACTCCGCTGGGACTCCGCGCCTTGGAAACGTGAGGCGCCTTTGGGCGCCTGAGCGCTGGGGACGCGCCTCCCAGCCTGTTTTCGATCCCACCGGTAAGCGCATTGTGTTTAGCGCTCAGGTTCCGGGCCAGCTTCAGGAAAATCTGATGGAGCTGGATTGGCATCCCGCTCTAGCAGTGTCGGAAGAGGGCGATCTACCCGCACGCACGCTTCTCAGCGACGGGTTCTTTCACCGCTATCCCACCTTCGGAAAAGACGGCGCGCTTTACTTCATCTCGGACCGAACGGGTGTGCTGAATCTGTGGCGGCTAGGCGCAGGCGATCCAAAGCCTACGCTTCAAACGAACATTCTAACGGCGCTCCAGTTTCCGGCTTTTTCTCCCGATGGCCGCCTCTTCGCATCTCACTTGGGTGCAGAAGGCTGGAATATCGCGGAAGTTCCGCTTTCGCGCATGCGCCTGGATTCCGAGCGCCTCACACTGCCCAAGCTTGAAGTGCCGCGCGAAGGAAGCAGCGAGGACAGCGTTCGAACCACTGCGGCTGCGGCCGCAACTTCTTCCAACGCACTCACCGTTCAGGATTATTCGGCGTGGCCGAGCCTCCTGCCGCGCCAGTGGGGTCCTTACCTCACTCTTGCTGGCACAGGCCTTCAGAGCGTGGGCGCCTTTGTCTATGGGTACGACGCCGTCGATCGGCATCGGTATTTTTTTCTGGGCGATTGGAACCGCGAGACGTCGACTGCTGAAGGTTTGGCCATATACCAAAACCGCTCTTTCGCCACGACCCTGGGTGTTCAAGCCCAGAGAAGCAGTTCGCTGGTTCTAGACTCCTCGGGCACTTGGGCCGAACGAACGGATGAACTGGATGTTTCAGCGTCGCTCCCCATTCAGTGGACCTTCAGCACTCTCACTCCTTCTCTGGAATGGAATCGCGAACAAAACAGTTGGACGCTACTCGAAGGGGTCGATCCTGTGGGGTTCTTCTCCAACTTGCCAGACGATTCCTTCACAGCGCGCGTTCGTTTCGCGGACGGCCGAAGCTCGCGCTTGGCTATCACTACCGAAGAGGGTTTTTCGAGCTCCTTAGGCGTTCGCGCCTACGCAACCCGTGGCGGCTGGAAAGCTCAGGCAGGCCATCGGCATCGGTTTCACTTAGGTGGACACGCCGTGCTCATTCCCAGCGTTCAAGGAGTGGTCACAGATGGCGGTCGCACTGCTCTGAGCTCTGCGCGCGCGCGTATTCGCGGGCGAAACGGAACGCTGACTGATAGTTTGAGTGGTGACGCTCTCGATACGCTCATTGTGCGCGGTTACTCAGGCCAGTCTTTTTGGGCCGATTCTTTAGGCCTTGCGGCTCTCGATCTGACCTTACCCTTGGCCTATGTGTTCCGGGGCTGGAGCACAAACCCAGTCTTCTTCGATCAATGGGTGGGCGGTCTGTTTGTTGAAGCGGCTCAAGCCAAGCAAGTTGCGACTCTTTCGGAAACTTATTCGTCGGTCGCACTGGCTTCTTTAGGCGCATCGATCGAAGCGCGCACGACCTGGGGACATCACATTCCCGTACTGACCTCTTTGAACTGGAACTGGGGAACGAACGCGGCCCGAGGCGGTCAGCAGGAAGTGTTCCTGCTTCTCCGCCTCGGCGCGATTTAAAACCCTTCAATCAAGCCCTTCCGGACACTGACGCTTTTTTACTTCCGCGCTTTTTTTCGAGCCAAAGCTCGAAGTCGTCCAAGATGGCGATAGCAGCCGGGAACACAAACGCCGTGAGCAGGCTGCCAATGGCCAGACCCCAACCCAGCGCCAAAGCGATCGGAACAACAAACGGATCCTTGCCGCCGATGCCGTAAGCCGTGGGCAAAAGGCCTGCAACCGTCGTGGCCGTCGTCAGGAAGATGGGACGGAAGCGAATCCCAGCCGCATCGATGATGCTCTGAGTGCGCTCCGCGCCTTCCTTACGCCGTTGGTTCACGAAGTCGATCAGAACAATCGCGTTGTTCACGATCACGCCCGCGAGCGCGATGATTCCCAGCATCGAGAAGAACCCAAGAGGCTTTCCGTGCAGGAAGAACGTCAAGATCACGGAAATGACCCCAAGCGGAATCGTGATCATGACCAGAAGCGGCTGCAGAAGCTTTCCAAAGGTCATGACCAGAACCAGGAAAATCCCCATGAATGCGACGATGAAAGCCCTTCCCAAGGAAGCAAAACTTTCGTTCGTGTCTTCGTCTTCGCCCCCGAAAGCCACCGTCACGCCCGGAAACTTTTGATTCATCTCGGGCAGCATTTTCTTGAGCTTGCCGTTCACTTCCAAAGCACTGGCCACTTCCGGATTCACATCGGCTGTGACTTTGATCTGCCTTTGATTGGCTTCGTGCTGGAAAACAGCAAGTCCACGAGTGGACTCGGTTCGGCTGATGCGCGAGAGCGGCACTAGGTTTCCTCGAGCATTGGGAATTAGAATTTGCCCCAAGCTGGAAACATCTTTTCTAGCGCTTTCGTCTAATGAAACTCGAACATCCACTTCTTCCTCGAGGCCCTGGATCGAAGTAGCCACCACTCCGTCAAAGGCAGCTCGCACCGTTTGACCGACTTGCGCCACGTTCAGTCCTGCTGCGGCTGCTTCAGCAGCATCCACGCGAAGAGTCACTTCTTGCTTACCTAGCAAGTAGGAATCCTGAATGTCACTGACCCCGGGAATGGGCGCCAAGATCTTTTTCAGTTCCGCCACGACCGGCATGATCTTCTCGTAATTGCTGGCCCTGACGCTCAAGCTCACTGGTTTTCCAACCGGAGGACCGGAGTTCACTCGGTCAAAGGTCACGCGCTCTATGCCCGGAGGCGTTCCCACCTCTTTCCGAAGCGCCTCAATGATTTCCTGAGCCGTGCGTTTCCGATCCCCCTCGGGAGTCAGATAAACCGCAACCTGAGCGTACTCGCTCCCGCGCTTCGTTCCCGGATCATTCGGGTCCTGCTGCTGAACGCCGATCGAAGTGACAAAATTGTCCAATTCGTTGGTGGGAAGGTTCGCAATGATCTTTTCAATGGGTCGCGAAAGCGCTTCGGTTTGATGAAGCGAGGCGCCTGAAGGAGCGTCCATCCGAACAAAGAACGCTTCGATTCCGTCTGACGGGAATAGAACAAAGCGCATGCCTTTTGCGGCAAGACCTAAGGAGCCAATGAAAAGGATCAATACGCCGGCTGCTAAGCGATAGCGATTCACCAAAGCTTTGGCCAATGTTCTCTTGTAAGCCGGAGTGACCGAGTGGTCCCACCAGTAAGTAATCTGACCGACCATTCGCCGCCAGCCTGAAGCTTCCTTGTGGTAGCGCTTTTCAGCGTTCACCCGAATGTAAGAAGCAATGTGACCTGGAAGGATAAAGTAGGCTTCAAACAAGCTGATCAAAAGCGCCAGAATGACGCCGGCCGGAATTTCACGAACGAATTTCCCGAAAATCCCGCTCATGAAAAGCATCGGCGCAAAGGCCAAAACGGTCGTCAAAACGGATGCGGTCACTGCAGGCCAGATTTCTTGAGTCCCCTTAATGGCGGCCTCTTCTGGGGACATGCCCTCTTCCATCAATCGTACACAGTTATCCGTGACCACGATTGCGTCGTCGACCAACATCCCGGACACGATGATGAAGCCGATCAAGGAGACCAGGTTCAGCGAATAATCCAAGTTATAGAAAACGGCCATCGTCCCCAAAAACGCAAACGGGATCCCCAGCGACACCAGCAGCGCCACGCGGATTTCAAGGATCGCTGCCAGCATCAAGAGAACGAGCACCAAACCTAAGTACAGGTTCCCTGACAAAACCCCGATGCGCCGAGTGATCAGCTTGGAGAAGTCATTGACGAAAGAAATGCGAAGGCGAGGATCCAAAGTCGGCTGAATCTCTGCCATCCGTTCCTTCAGCTTTTTCACCAAAGTAATGGCGTCGCCTTTTTCCTTTTTCAGCACCGTCAGGGTCACAGACGGCGCCATCTTCACACTCGAAAGAACCTTCGGCTTTTCCAGCGCCACGCGCAGCTTGGCCACATCCTTCACGCGGATAGCTTGCCCCAGGTCATTGGCGCGAATGACGGTCTCGCCCACGTCGATGACGGAATGAAAATCCCCAACTGTGCGAACGATTCGCTCGGGGTCGCTCACTGAAAGGCTTCTCGGCTCGATCGATCCGGCCGGGACCGAGACGTTCTGCACCTGAAGGGCGCGAATCATTTCATCCAAGGAAATTCGGTATTGAGCCAGTTTGCGTGGATCGGCTTCAACGCGGATCTCTTCGTCTTGAAGACCGGCTGCCGCCACTTTGGAAACCCCCGAGATGGACTCAATCTCGTTCTCCAATGCCTTGGCCGCACGCCGAAGCTCAAGCTCGGGCATATCGCCCGACACCGCGACTGCGATGATGGGGGTTTGCTTCGTCTCAAGTGAGGCGACTTTCGGGTCTTCTGAACCCGTCGGCACTTTGAACAAATCGACGACGTCTTGAACGTCGGTCTTGCCGTCGTCGGCAGTCGTTTGATCCGGATCCAGCTGAATCAGGATCTCACTGTAACTATCGGTCGAGAACGAGAAGATTTTCTTCACGCCGTCGACTTCTTTCAAATCCTGCTCGAGCGGATTGGTGACGAGCTTTTCCACTTCCGCAGGCGAAGCGCCCGGGAAAATGGTGCTCACCGCAATGGTATCAAAGCTGACGTTCGGGAAGGTCTCGCGCCGAATCAAGAAGGTCGCTCCCAAACCCACCACCAGAATGATGACGCTGAGCAAGTCCCCGAAAAGGCGCTTACGTGCGAAAAATGCGATTAATGAATTCATGGCAGGAGTCCCTCACGCACGCGACCGGCTTGGCGCAGTACCTGCCAAGCGACTTGTCGCAGTTCTACTTCGGTTCCATTTAAAACCAGCTCAGCCTGGGTGGCGTCGTCGCCGGCTTGAATCACCTGGAAAGTGCCCGATCGGCCCAAGCGGAAGCGCTCCTCTTCCAGTCGTGCCCGGTCGCGGAACGAGTTGGCCGTGCGATTCGTGGATTCTTGAGCGCGCTTCAAGCGATGAAGATCCAAGCAGACGGCCGTCCATCGCGAAATGTTCTGGTCCTGCGCGATCGATTGGCCCGCATCGGCCCGAATCCAGGTTGCCGTGCTCGACAAAACGTCCGCTTTTTCAGCCGTAAACCCGATGGGCATGCTCAAGGTGACGCCCACGGCGTAACCTTTCCCAGCCCGACCCGCGAAATCCGAGAAACTGGCGTTGGCCGTACTGGCCACCCCGTTGGTGAAGACCTGGCCCTGAAGCTCCAGATTGGGCCGAGCCAAGGCCTCAGCGCGTTTCTGAGAATCGAGAGCGGCTTCCGCTTGCGAGCGAGCGCGCTGCACATCCAAGCCTTCAGGAGCAGGATTCAGCTTCTCTTCGCTGCCACAGAGTTTCAGGGCTTCCACTTGCGGTTCATCGAGCGCCATCGGAATTCGAGTGGCAGGAATCCGAGTCCAATCGGGATTCAGCTTCAGCGAGAGAACCAAGTCGCGCCAAGTGTCCTGAAGTCGCAGCTCGGCGGCCTCAAGCTGGTTTTTCGCTGCCGTCACGGCGCCTTCGACTTGCAGAACATCGGGTCTCTCGGCGGTTCCACGCTGAGCTTGAAGTCCCACAAGCGATTGAAAACGAACCTTTCGGTCAAAGCCTTCTTTGGCGGCTCGAGACTGGGCCTGCGAAAGCCAAGCGCCGTAATACAGCCGCACTAAACCAAGCACCCACTCTTCCATTCCGGCTTGCGCCTGAAGGCCTTCGGCTTCCGAGAATTTCTTCGCCGAACGCTGCTGAGCGCGAGTGGCTTGCCCCAACGAGTCGGCCCAGAGTTTCTGAGTGACGCTCAAAGTGCTTCGCGTATCGAAGTAGTCAAACTGACCAAAGGTAGGAAATGCGATCAAGTTGTTCGAGTGGGATACTTCCGCTTGGACCGAAGTTCCGGTCTGAAAGGCCGTAGCCAAACCCACCGCCATACTGGTGCCTTCGGTGTGATTGGGACTAAAGCTATTGCTGGCTTCGCGGCGATCGTCCAAGCGGCTGAATTTTGCGTAAGGGCGCCAAGCCAGCGCAGACGAGGCTTGAAGCTCAGCCACCGGCGCCGTGAGAAATCCAGCCTTCGCCGAACGGAAGCTATCGGAGCTTTCAGCAGCGCGTTTCAGCACAAAAGGCATCTCAAGCCTTTGATTCGGTAAGGATTTCAAAAGCTGCACAGCATCTTCCGGAAAGCCATTGAGCTCCGGAGCTGCCCAAGCAACCGAAGACGAAGCAACAAGGACTCCTGCCCATGCCAACAGAGAAAAAAGGTGCGCCATGTTTGGTTAACACCTTTTTAAACTCTCGTTTGAATCTTGACCAGAATAATGCGCCCGACTCGCGCAGACAAAGCGCCGTCTCCAGCGAAAAAACCTTAAACGGTCAAAAGAGAAATCCAGCGCTGAAGCTTGTCATCTCCAAAGCCTTGTTCACCCGAGATCACTTCATCCGCAAAGTCCTGAGAAGGCTCGACGAACTGATCGTGCATGGGTTTCACTTGGCGCTCAAACTGCTTCCGAACGCCATCAGGCGATCGTCCGCGCTCACGGGTATCTCGCCTCAGCCTTCGGTCGTACCGAATGGCTTCAGAAGCCGAGATGAAAATGCGGTGATCGGCTAACGCGCGGATTTCGGGGTCATTCAAAAGAAGAGTGCCATCCAAAAGAATGACGGGCTTGGGCTCGATGCGAGTGGTCTCGCTCTTTCGAGTGTGGGTGGCAAAATCGTACATCGGTGCTTCGATGGCTTTTCCCTGCTGAAGCTCCCGCGCGTGCCGCGCCATCAGGCTCAGCTCCAAAGCCGAAGGATGATCAAAGTTCACGTTCTCGCCGTCCCCGCGAAACACCGAGGATTGGTCGATGTAGTAGCGGTCCTGACTCAGCACCACACTACGATGATCGCCCAGCAGCTCGTGGAGCCGGTTTGCGAATGTGGTCTTTCCGGAAGCACTGCCACCGGCAATTGCCACCACTCGAATCCGGGACTTCTCGAACTGCATGACAACCTTCTTCCAACGAAATCAGGGCGGCCGCAAGCCCCCCTGAAACTTACTGAATGGTATCGAACAAACGGTCGCCAGCGTCGCCCAGGCCCGGCAGCAGGTATCCCCGCTCGTTCAAGCCCTTTTCGATCGAAAGCGTATAGATCTCGACGTCCGGATGTAGGTGAGCCATCCGTTCCAGTCCCTGAGGCGATGCCAAAAGGTTCAGGCAGCGAATCGAGCCCACTTCCAGCTCTTTCAAACGTTCAATGGCGGCACAAAGAGTATCCCCGGTGGCCAAAAGCGGATCGAGAAGCAAGACGCGCTTTCCTTTCACGTCCCGAGGAAGGCGCAAGTAGTACTCCACCGTGCTGTGAATGAACTTGTCGCGGTAAATTCCAATGTGCCCCACCGTTGCAAACGGAAGGATGGGCAACATTCCCCCGAGCATTCCCATTCCAGCCCGCATGATGGCGACCAAGGCAACCCCTTCGTCGACCACCCGGGTCTCCGCTTTTTCCAAGGGAGTTTCGACGGTCGTTGCGCGAGTTTTCAGATCGCGCGTGGCCTCGTAAGCCAAGAGCGCACTGAGCTCTTCCACGATCTGACGAAACGTGTGGGGCGTGGTGTTCTTATCCCGAAGCACATGAAGCTTATGCTGGGCCACCGGATGTTCGATCAGTTTCAATTTGGGATTCAAAGTCATGAGAGACGTGTTCCTTTCGGATCCAGCTTTCAAATCAGAAAACGGTTCCATCGCTGGCCAGCTTCAGTGGAGGATTTCCACCTGGGCGAAGCTCGCTCGCAATTTCGCGTCCTGCCCACCAAGTTCCGCCTTCTAGAACGCAAGCCAAGGGGAACTGAGCCGAACTCACTCCGAGCTTTTTCCGCACGGCCAAGGCAATGCGATCCAGCCAGGTCACCGTCAACGCGCGCCACTCAACGATGAGTTCTGATCCCGGCATGTGCTCGAGAGCGGCTAGCCCTGGGTCTTCCAAAGTGATCAGGCCTGCATCCACAATCAGTCCGCCGTTTCGGTACTCGGCAAGTCCCGTCAGTTGGCCAAGATCGGTTACCGTAAAGCCAAAACGTTCGGCCGGATCGAGAAGCGAGTACGTCATCCACTGGGACAACTTATGGAAGCAAACCCAGCCTTCGGGCTGACTCACATTCCCCAATGCCGGGTGTTCCCAAACGTCGCCCAGCGGTGCGCCCTTCCAATCCAGGCGTCCTGGCCAGATCGAGCCAAACCCGCGAAGCACAGCGTCCAAGATGGCACGAGCCGGGAGCCATTCCGAGCCACCCATGTCGGCTTTCAAGTAATCGAGGATCCCTGAAGGCCGCCCTGAAGAACCGAATCGAAGGGTGTCGCCCTCGATCGCTTTCCCGAGGTTTTGCAAAAGCTCCAAGCGACCGTCCAAACCCGCGAGCGGATTTTTAGGGCCCACCTGAAAGCCGTTGGCCAAACGTTCGCGAGTCAGCGCGCGAAGACCCGCTGCATCCACCTGATAGGGCCGCTTCGGATCGGAACTAAACGCACCCGAGAGAAATAGATCCAAGCTCGCTACGGCCAACCCTTCCGATCGGGCGTAAGTCCTTCCGTCGCGTCGATCGTCGTACTTCCACTGACCGCCAGAACCGGCGTCCAGGAGAACCGAAACGACGACCAAATCGAGTCGCGCACGAGCCAGGTCTTCTTTCGACTGAGCTGCAAACGCTTTGTCCACGTCCGACAAGCGATTGATTCCGCCCACTAAGAAGTGGCCCCAACGTGCATGGGGCGGAATTTTTAAATCCGGATAACGCCTTCGAGTGCTGGCCACGACCCGGTCGGCCACCACTTCCAACTCTTCGGGATGCACTCGAAAATAGCCTTCCCCCCGCTCTGCGCGTTCGGCCAATTTCAAGCACCTCTCGCGAATGGATTCAGGAGAAAGGAGTTCGTCTAAAACGGCATCTTGCCCTAGTGCTGGAATCACTCGGTCAGCCCCCGTCCCTTCACTTTTTTCAGTTCTTCGCCCTGAGGCACGTGGCCTGGAGTGAAATAGCCAGCCGCTTTCTTGGCCTCCATTTCGACTTGAGCGTCTTTCGGAATCAACTCATCCGGAATCGGCACGCGCTCGCGCACTTCAATGCCGCTTTGAACGATGGCGTTGAACTTCATGTCGCTCATCGAGATCAGGCGATCAATCTTGGTGATGCCCAGCCAATGCAGAACATCGGGCATGAGCTGTTGAAAGCGCATGTCTTGGACGCCCGCCACGCACTCGGTGCGGTGGAAGTAAGTCGCGGCGCTATCGCCGCCTTCTTGGCGCTTGCGTGCGTTGTAAACCAGGAACTTGGTGACTTCGCCCAATGCCCGGCCTTCTTTGCGGTAGTACACAATGGCGCCGGCGCCGCCTTTTTGAGCAGTCCGAATCGCTTCTTCGATTCCGTGCACCAAGTAGGGACGGCAAGTGCAGATGTCCGAACCAAAGACGTCCGAGCCATTGCACTCGTCGTGTACGCGAACGGTGAGCTCTTTGGAGGTATCCGGAATCGAGGTAATATCGCCAAACAGGTAGACCGAAGTGCTTCCGATGGGCGGCAGAAAAATTTTCAGATCCGGCCGAGTGACCAACTCGGGGTGCATTCCGCCCGTTTGCTGAAACAGAGTCCGACGAAGCGTTCCTTCGTCAGTTCCGAAACGAGCGGCAATGGCAGGCAAGTACCAAACCGGCTCAATGGCGGCTTTAGTCACCACTACGTCCAGGCTAGGAAGAATGACTTTGCCGTCCACTTTCAGACGCCCTTTTGAAACAGCGTCGTCGAGCTCGGCCATGCGGATGTGGGCTTTAGTCACCGCAATCGACGGGCGAATGTCGTACCCTTTTTTCAGGTAGTCCCCGAAAACCTCGGCCACGACCGCACCCCAGGGATCGACCGACACAATTTTTTCTGGGTTCGTCCACGAAGGAAAGGGACCGATCGAAACGGCAGGCGAAGTATTGGTGAGATCGGGACGATGATCTTCCGGCAAAGCTCCTGCAGCCATCGCCAAAGCCCGGTAAACGCTGTAACTCCCGCTGTGCGAGCCAATGGCATTGCGATGATGAGGATCCGTGTGCGTGGCCACCACTGGGCCTCGAGTGAGCGGATCGGCCGCTCCCCATTGCACGGGAGTCACGGTTTTTCGGCCTTGGCCGGGATGCGAGGTCAAAATGACATGGGACAGTTTCTGCTTCTGGGGCACGAATCAGTCTCCTTCTCTACTTTGGATCAATTCATCCAGTTCTTGTCGGAAGCGGCGCTCCACTTCACGGTAATTTTCTTTCGGTCACTCCAGAACTCCACGCCGGAAGCTCCTGTGATGTCGCCCGAACCAAACTTCGAATCGTAAAAACCACCAAAACTAAACGGCTCGCGCGGCACCGGTACACCGATATTCACGCCGATCATCCCAGCGCGCGCTTCTTGAGCCACGCGTTCGGCTACGGCCCCGTTTGAAGTGAACACCGAAGCTGCGTTGCCAAAAGGCAAACTGGCTTCGATCTCAAGCGCTTCCGAAAGCGTATTCACGCGAACCACCGAAATCAGGGGTCCAAAAAGCTCGTCGCATGCAGCCGAAGTGCCGGGCTTCACGTGATCCAAAATCGTTGGCCCAAGCCAGTTTCCGCCCGCATAGTCGGCGGGGGCCTGAGCTTGCCTTCCATCCAAGCGAAGCGTGGCGCCTTCTTGCAAGGCTTTCTCGATACCCTTCACCAAGCGCTCGCGCGACTCACGCGAGATCAAAGCGCCCATGTCGGGGCCCAGTCGAATCGCTTTTGCTTTTTCGACCACTTGATCCAAGATTTTTTCGCAGTCGCCCACCCCAATCAGAAGGCTTGCAGCCATGCAGCGCTGACCAGCGCAGCCCGTGAAGGAATCTGCAATTCCGCGACTCGCCATTTCCACATCGGCATCGGGCATCAAAATGATGGGGTTCTTCGCACCACCCAGAGCCAGCACGCGCTTGCCGGATCGCGAACCGCGCTCGTAGACCGAACGCGCTACCGGGGTTGAACCCACAAAACCCACCGCACGAATTTCGGGGTGATCCAAAACTGCCTCGACCGTTTCGCGACCGCCATGGACGACGGTCAGAACGCCGTCTGGAAGTCCCGCCTCTTTCCAAGCTTGAGCAATCAGGGCCGGCGTCATCGGCGTTTTATCCGAAGGTTTCCAGACAAACGCATTTCCCACGCCGATCGCAATCGGCATCATCCACATCGGAACCATGGCCGGAAAGTTAAACGGCGTAATCCCTGCCACCACACCCAGAGCTTCGCGACGGTATTCGCAAAACACTCCGCGAGACACTTCCATACGGCCACCGGCATCGAGGTTCTGAAGGCTGAGCGCGAACTCGAGCACTTCCACGCCCTTCAACAGGCCTGCTTTGGCTTCAGCCAAAGTTTTACCGCTCTCTAAGCTGATGGTCTGGCTGATTAAGCCCAGGTCCCGCAAAAGCACTTCGCGGAAACGAAAAAGGACCCCGCAGCGCTCTTTCAGCGGCGTTCTACCCCACAAGAGTGCGGCTTGAGCGGCGGCGCGGACCCCGCGATCGACGTCCGCCGTGGTGCTGGCGCGCAAAACTCCCACCTTCGTCCCTGAGTAGGGGCTGATGACTGCGAGCTCAGGACCTGATCCTGCCTCAAAACGACCGGCGATCCAGTTCTCAACTTTGCGGACATCTTGAGGAATTTGAACGGAGTTCATATCGGAGAAAGAGGCTAGCTTGCCACCGAGTTTCCGTCCAGAGCGCAGTCGTCAGTTGCCCCTCAAAAGGCGAGATCTAAGACGGTCAGCTCAGGCGATCCAGCCCAAAGCTGGTATGAAGCGCCTGCACCGCATCTTTCACGCGTTCGCCATCGACCAAGCAGGAGATTTTAATCTCGCTCGTGGTGATCAGCTCGATGTTGATGCCTTTCTCGGCCAGAGTCTGGAACATCTGGGTGGCTACGCCTGGGTGATTTTGCATGCCCACACCCACGACGCTGACCTTTGCCAAACCCGACCGCTCCAGAATGCGCATCTCGGGGAATGCCTGCGTGCGAAGTTGCTCGAGCACTTGACGCGCTTTTGCCGCATCCGTTTGGCCCACCGTGAAGCTCACGGTCAATCGGCCTTCTTGGGAGACATCCTGGACAATGACATCCACCACGATGGCTGCCTGCGAAAGCGCACCAAACACTTGGGCCGCCACGCGGGGCTGATCCTTCACGTCTTGCAGAGTCAGTTTCACTTGTGCGGAATCAGCAGCAACGCCCGAGACCACAACATTTTCCATCGACTCACCCAACATGTCCTGACTTACCACCCAGGTACCCTCCACGGGATCAAAACTCGAACGCACATGAAGTGGAATGCGGTACTTCGCCGCAAGTTCCACGCTTCGAATCTGGAGTACTTTTGCACCCAGCGAAGCCAGCTCCATCATCTCTTCATACGAGATTCGCGAAATCTTCCGCGCTTTCGGACAAAGCCTCGGATCGGTCGTGTAAACGCCGTCCACGTCCGTATAAATTTCGCAGTCGACTTGCTCGTGCTTTCCGCGAAGCGCGGCAGCGACAGCCACAGCACTGGTATCCGAACCCCCGCGCCCGAGAGTGGTGATGTTCCCCTCTTCGTCGACGCCTTGAAAGCCCGCAATCACGGGAATCACGCCGCGATCAATTTCGCGGTCCAAAACCGCGGTGTCGATCGAGCGAATTCGCGCCTTCGAGTAAACGCTATCGGTGAGGATTCCAATCTGATGTCCGAGCAACCCCCGCGCAGCGCGGCCTTCGGGAAGTTCCAAGCCGCGGCGCTTGGCTTCCGCATTGATGGCCAGAGTGACCAGGCCTACTGAAATTTGCTCGCCGCTTGCGATCAGAAGATCGTACTCCGAGCTTTGAGGGATGGGGTCGACCTCGGTTGCGAGCTTCACCAAGCGATTGGTTTCGCCACTCATGGCAGACACCACCAAAACCACGCGATCGCCCTTGGCCTGGCTGTCGAGCGCCCAGCGCGCCACCGACTGAATGCGCTCGATGGTGCCCACCGAGGTGCCGCCGAACTTCTGAACTAAAATGCGTTTTTGAGACAAACCCACGATAGGGCTTCTAATCCAGACCGCGCCGTTAGGGAATGGAAGCTTCGGGGAATTTGAATGAACTGTAAAAAGTTTTGACAGGTGTTCCGGGAACCAAGCAGAGACCCCTGCTCGTCCCAAAAAGCTCCCCCAGAATGGCCGAAAACCTCCATCCAGGGCACTTTCCAAGCTTTTTCCCAGGCAGGCGCCCGGCAAGGGTCTTGCAACTTCCCGGGTTGGATGACGAGGCCTTCCCTGCACGCCTACATTTTCTGGTTCGTGGCTACGCTCGCCTTACCCGTGTCTGGGATGGCGGACGCAGAACAGGACCCGGCTATGCAGGCGTATCACCGCCTGAGCTCAGCTAGGCCCAATCCCTATCACCTTTCGATGAATTACTACTGGGATGAAGAAACCCAAAAAGCCAATCCTGAGGCCTTCCTCAAAGACCTTCAGACCGCCCGCACCCTGCCTAAGAACCTTCGGCTGGAGATTTTAGAAAGACTCGGGTTCAAACTCGGTGACAACTGGTCGAGCAAGAATGATGGAAAGCCCGAGGCCAATTTTGACCGCGCCTTCTCCTTCCTCGCCTCAGGAAAACCGTCAGAAGATAGCAACTGCGTGACTGCCCATGCCGTGCTGAGCTTTCAGGCGGCGAAGCATCTGGGGTTTGAGCCCGTGGCCCTCGGAGGCCACTGGATCACCCAAGGTGGAAAGGGGGGCAATCACGCCTATCTGCTCATTCACGACCCGGAAACGAAAGAATTCACGGTCATCAATTACGAGACTCAAAAAACGCTCTCCGTCCCGAAGCAACTTCCTCAAAATGTGCGTATCTCGGAAGCTGCACGCTTGGCGCAGGTTTCGCTAGGAGGCACACTCAATGTCCAGCTGGGCTCTCAAGGCGCTCACCTCACCAAGATGGGCGATATTCTGTCCCGAAAAGTGATTGGAGAATCGGCGCCTTCTGAAATCCGAAAAGAGACCCTGCCCGACGGAAGTTCCTTTGTCACCTATCGCCAAGGCGACTGGAGCATCGCACAGATTCAAACACCCGATGAAGGCACGATGGATTGGGTCGGAACTCAACAAAAATTAGGTAAGTTAGGCATTGCCGCCGGTATCACCCACCAAACCCTCGACAAAGACCACGAGCACAGTTCAGCCGTAGTTCAAATATGCCTTCAGTCGAGCCGAACTTCGAACCCCCTCTTTCAAGTGGAAGGGTTTGCCAAGGCGATTTTAGAAATCATCCAAACTAATTCCCCCGACAGCAGCGCCGTGAGCCAGCCCTACACAGCGGTAGGCGGGAAAGTTCAGCACAAACCCACGGGAGTGCAGCTTGCTGGCCTAGTGCAAGCGTTGCCGACATTCGAAGATAATACTAAAATTACGACCCCGTTCCGGCTGGCCGCGAGCGCCCCGGTGGCCCGCGGTGTGCGCGCGGGCGTCGTTCATGGAAGCGCGGGTCTGACGACAACTGAAGGGCCCAGCACCAGCTACGTTGCCAGTGCGCGCGCGGAGAAGAGCCGCGGTCGCACCGGCGTAACGGCGGAGGCGCAGTTTTTGGACCGCGGCCAGGGCACCCGGGCCGGCGGCGCGGGCTTCGCGCTGGGGCTGAACTACCAACTGCGCGAAGGCGAGAGCGCGGGCATCCGAGTGCGAAGCGCCCAGGGCGCGTGGGGCGATCCGCTGGACTTGGAGGCGTACCTACGACCGGAGTACCGCGTGCCCGGCTCGGGGCCCCGGCTGGAGCTGCGCTGGGGGCGGAAGTGGTGAAAAAGCGAGGAACCAGGTAAGTCGATGGGCGTGCTGCTGAATTCCTTCAAAGTCGACACTTCCCGGCGATCGGTGTTGCTGCTGATTGCGCTCGTGCTTTTACCTATCGTGAGTCAAGGCGTTCCTGCCGCCTATTCCTCCGTTCTACTGATCGCTCAAGCTCTGGCCGTCTTTCTTCTACTCAAGCGACGATCCCTCGCTACCGATCCATCCACTCGGAAAAATCTCCTTTGGCTCTCGCTTGGAATCGGATCAGCGATGGTCGCCGATCTCCACACGAACTGGGGTGTACTCACCCAATCCGTGAATGAGACCACTGCGATGTTCCAAGAGTTTGCCTACAGCGCATTCCTTGCATGCTTCGTAGCCTTGAGCATTCGCTATTTCTTGAGAGGCGGCGGTCCCACCACAACCGCCATCGCGTGGACAGCGGGTCTGGTTCATGGCCTTCTATCGATCAAATTTATCCTGATTCCCTATTTTGATCGGTCGGTCACGCCGACGGTCTATTACTCCATTACCAGTGTCGCGTATTCGATTCTTTCCTCAGTCCTGTTCGGAATTCTCTTCGCAGCAACGAGTCGAATCATTGGCTTTCACCATTTTATTTTTGCGCAAGCCACACTCCTCTTACTCAGTGGCGATTTTTATATTCGATATCAATGGGCCGCGATCACTCAGACGACCTTTTCCTGGACTGAGCCCTTTTGGGGAATCGCGTTCTCCTGTTACCTCTGGCTTGCAATCGAAAGAAAGACACTCTTCCCGGAGCGGACTTCAGGAGTTCTAGCGCCTGAAACCTCGATCCGAGCGAGAATGGCCCAGCTCTTCTTGGCAGCAGTATTGATCATTACGGCCAGTTTCCTGCTCCTTGGCGTTTACGCGACCGAAACAGCCTTTGATCTTACAGTCCTCTTACTCTGGCTTTTCGTGGTCTGGCTTTTGGCGAATGTGATGAGTCTTTACTTCTCCAACAAGATTAACACCGCGCGGGAGCGTATCTCCCTGGGCTCTGAGGAGTTTCGCGACTCAGCCACCGGCGTCCTCGAGATCGACGAGATCATCCAAGCCCACGAGGCGGCAGTTGCCGGCGCTATCCAGCTACAAGCGGATCTTGCGAAAGCGAAGGAAAGCGAAAAGGTCGCTAAGCTTTCCCAGCAAATCGCTCACGACATCCGTTCACCCTTGGCCGCGCTCAGCGTTCTCGAAACCGAGCTCAATCAGCTTCCCGAGGACACACGCCTCCTTCTTCGAAGCGCGGTGCAAAGAATCCGAGATATCTCGAACGGCCTTCTGAGCAAAAAAAGCGAAACTCAAGCTCGCACTGAAGGCCGGCCTGAGGGGGAATCCCTGATTCACCTCCTGGCGACGGTAGAACCCCTGATTTCTGAAAAACGAACGCAGTACCGGAAAAACGAAGCACTGCAGTTGGATTTCACGCCAAGCCCAGAAAGCTACGGCCTTTTCACGCAAATCAACCCAACCGAATTCAAGCGCGTCCTCTCGAACCTGATCGACAACGCCGTGGAATCACTGCCTGCTCCAGGGGGAAAAGTCACCGTCGCGCTCAGTCTTGCCCATGGAATGGCAACGCTCGACGTTTTGGATACGGGCCGCGGTATTGCGCAGGACCTTCTACCGGAACTCGGAAAAGTGCGCGGCTTGACCCGAGGCAAAGAAAGCGGCTCGGGCCTTGGACTGTTTCACGCAAGAACACAGGTGGAAGCAGCGGGCGGTAGCCTCCAGATTCGTTCAGAACTGGGGAAGGGCACCTGCGTGACGCTTCAGCTTCCGCTCGGCCCGACCCCCGATTGGTTCGTCTCTGAGCTCAAGCTCGCGGAGCGTTCCCAACTCATCATCGTGGATGACGATGAATCGATTCACCAAGTTTGGCGCTCTCGCTTCGAAAAACTCAAGCCAGCTAGCCAGTCGATTCAACTCCTTCACTTTCGGACCCCGTTGGAATTTGCCGAATTTCTTGCTGAAGATTCGAATGCTGTCGAAGCACCCCGCCTCTATCTGATGGACTACGAGCTACTGGGGCATCGCGAAAACGGCCTCGACCTGATCGAGCGTTTTGGCTTGGCGAGTAAAAGCATTCTCGTCACGGGCCGTTTTGATGACCCCTTCTTGAAGTCCCGCGCGGCGCGAATCGCAGTCCCCCTGATCCCAAAATCCATGGCAGGACTCGTACCGATTCGGATTTTCTAACGCGGCTTGCGTCCTCACCCTGTTTCGGGAGAAAATCGCCGCATGACGAAAAAACTCCTCCTGATTGTGGCTATTGCTTTTACCTGGATCGCGGCACCCACAGCACACGCCCTCACGGTGAGCGCTGAAGGGGGTTGGTCCAGTGTCAGCGGCGACGCTTACACCTCAACCAAAAGCTCGGGCACGAACTACGGCGGCGCTCTGCGCATGTCATTCGCCCCGATGATCGAAGCCGGCGCTTTCTACAAGAAAGGCTCGGTCGACCTGAACGCAGGCGGTTCGACTGGCACCCGGTTTTACGGCCTGACCGTGCAAGGCAACTTGCCAGCAATGTTCTTTGTCGAAGGTCGCCTGGGCATGCACAGCTTCACGGGCAACGACAGCTCACTCGGTTACGGCGCTGGTCTTGGCTACAACTTCCTGAGCGCGGGCATTGTGAAACTCTCGGCCGTGGGCGCTTATCAATCGGCTCCCTACAAAGCTTCCGGAAGCAGCACCACTGTTTCAGGAACCAACTTCGACATCAATCTGCGTTTGACCGCAGGCTTCTGATTTTCAAGCCGAAGCGGAAATCCCGCTTCGGCTTTTTTCATTTCACGGCCTCGCGATCAGAACGGGATCTTCATCTTCAGGCCCTGAATCTTACCGCCGTCATCAACAAAGATGTCGTACCAAGCGTGGGCGAAGATGTTCTTCCGAAGGTCGGCGTGATTTCGTTCCACCTGCCAACAAAACAGCATTCCGCCGATAAACCGCTGAATCATCGGGCTTGCCTGTAGCTCGGCCTTTCCACCGGTGCCGTGAATAGCGGCAAAAGCGGCCGAAGAGGTGATTGCACCGATCCAGCGCGAGCCTAAATTTTGGCTGAAAGAAGGGTACAAGAAGCCGCGAAAGAGCCCCTCCTCACCTAGCCCCACAAAGCCGTACATCAAGACTGTGGAGGGACTCCGAAGAACGGGATAGCCACCCGAGGAACCGGCTGCTGCACCAAACGCCACAATAGGTGCGCCAATGGGATCAATCAGATTCAGGGGATTCAAAAAAGCGGCGTAGTTTTCATAAACCGAATGCTTCGCAGCGCCCGAGGCCCCGGCATCCCGATAAGCGTCGTACATTTGGTACATCCACAAATCCCAGCCCGCTTGCGAAAGCTGCGAGTTGCCCGAGCCGTAGAGCGCCACCACCGCCCCCAGCCACCCCAGGCCCTCAAAGAAGTTGCTATTCACCATCTGGCCCAAGCCAGGAACGATACTCAGCGTTCCCACCCCGCCTGGTAAACTCGATGCCCGTGCTGGCTGGGAACTCGCTACTCCCAAGACCAACGCCAAGGTCATGGTCATGGTCGCCCCAAAACCCCACCCCCGAGCCAATCTCTGATTCCCCATCCAAAAAGTGTAAGGCCAGACGCGTTCCGCAGACACACAAAACAAAAGTGGCCGCAGCGGAAACTCCGCCACGGCCACCTTCGCTTACCGATCGATCCTTCGATCAGAATCCTTTTTTGTAACGAGCCGGGCGATCTCCGCCTTCAGAACCGGAAGCTCCGTTCCAGCTGCGCTTGAAGTCGCTTTTCTTGGCGTATCCACCGCCACCGAAAGGACGCTTGCCTGCGCTATCGCCGAAGCTGCGCTCAGAACCGCCGCCAAAGCCGCGCTTCTCACCGCCACCGAAACCACCGCCGCCAAAGCCGCGCTTCTCGCCACCGCCAAAACCGCCGCCGTAGCTGCGTTTTTCGCCGCTGCCGAAGCCACCACCGTAGCCGCGCTTCTCACCGCCAGCTGCTGCGCCGCCGCCGTAACTCCGCTCGCCACCAAAGCCACGCTTCGGTGCACCGAAACCACGTTCACCGCCAAAACCGCGATCTTTGCTGAAGCCGCGCTTCTCGGCACCAAAGCCTCCGCGCTCGAACTTCCCGTAGCCGCGTTTTTCGCCGCCACCAAACCCTTGGCCTTCAGGCTGTGGGTCGCGCTTTTTATAGTCGCCATACGGCTTCTTTGCGCGCGGCCAAGCTTGTTCTTCTGCCGCGACAGGAGCTGCTGCTGCCTGAGCAGCGACTGGCTGCTGATTCTGGGCTACCGCTTCAATTTGTGCATCCGAGAGAACGCCCGTCGTTGCTTCGCCTTCTCCAATCTGGATCAGAGGCTTGCGCGGAGCAGCCGGTCTTTCAAGCGGCTTAGGAACGCTCATCGAACCAGAAGGCGAAGGCCGGGTGCCGCGACGCTCGCGAGCGCCCAGAACTTCGTTCTTCGTTTCCATTTCTTTCGAAGGCATCGCCAACATATCGGCGAACTTCAGCCCCAAGAAACGAGCCACGATCTCGGTCTTATCCATGGCCTCGATGGCCGTGGTCCACTCGGTTCCGATCACTTCGAGAGCGCGAGTCGGATCGACAGCCTGGAAAGTGCCCAGGGCGCCGGCGATCTTCTTCTTCGTCACTTCTTTGCGGTTCGGGATTTGACCCTTCGTCATTTTGGACTTGGTCATTTTCTCGATCTTGGTCACCAGCGGCATGTGGCTCGGCGTAACCAAGCTCAAAGCGCTGCCGCTCTTTCCGCTGCGGCCCGTTCGGCCAATGCGGTGAACGTAGTGATCCAATTCACGCGGCAAACTGTAGTTCACCACATGGGTCAGGTCCTGCACATCCAAACCGCGGCAAGCCACGTCGGTGCAAACCAGGATCTTGTTCGTGCGGTCGCGGAACGAACGCATGGCTCGGTCGCGTGCTTTTTGATCCATATCGCCGTGCAAGCAATCCACCGGATAGCCATGACGCGAAAGCTGATCGGTCAAGTCGATGACCAGGGACTTGGTTTGGCAGAACACCAAGCCGTAGAAGTCGTCTGCGAAATCGATGAGCTTCTCGAGAATCTCGGGCTTATCCATTTCCTTCACGACGTAGAAAGTCTGCTCGACGGTGCCAGACAAACCAGCCGCTTTATTGATCTGCACGCTTTCCGGGTTATCCAGGAAGCGGTCCGCAATTCTGCGAACTTCTGGGCTCATCGTAGCCGAGAACAGCCAAGTCTTGCGCTGACTCTCGTCCACTTGAAGCAGGATGGCTTCCAAGTCTTCTTTGAAACCCATCGAAATCATTTCGTCGGCTTCGTCGAGAACGACGGTGCGAACTTTAGAAAGCTTCGCAGTACCGCGGGTCAAGTGATCGACCAAACGGCCAGGCGTTGCGACCACAATCGACGCGCCATCGCGGAGGCCGCGAATTTGATCACCGTAAGCTGCGCCGCCGTAAATCGGCAAAGCGCGAACTCGTTTATACTTACCCAGGAGATTAATTTGGCCTGCCACTTGGACAGCCAATTCGCGCGTCGGGCAAAGCACGACGGCCTGGACACCGTGAATCGAAGGATCCACTTGTTCGATCAAAGGAATGGCGAAAGCGGCGGTCTTGCCGGTTCCGGTGGCCGCAAGGCCTAAGAAATCTGTACCCTCTGTTGCTCCGAGAAGCTTTGGCAGCGTCTGTGCCTGGATCGGAGTCGGCGATTCAAAACCCAATTCCTGAATCGCGCGGGCAACTTCAGGGGAAAGCGAAAACTCTTGAAAAGACTGCATGTGTGCCGCGGGAAGTACCCCATTAGGTTCATTTAGCAAACTAAAATCCGACAAAAAGACACGGATTTTTCTGATCGGTGCCCATCGGCCTGCCTTTTCGAACCCCTCCCCTTTTCACACCCTTTGCCTTGCACCCATCGAGGACGGCCGCTAAAACCGAGCCATCATGAAACGCAAAGCTCTCATTGTTGGTGTCGCGAACGAACGCAGCCTGGCCTGGTCCATTGCACAAGAGCTGCATAAACAAGGGGTTGAGCTGGCTTTCACGTATTTGGGTGAATCGCTCGAACGCCGCGTCCGCCCGCTCGCCGAGAGCGTGGGCGCCACGATCATTGAGCCCTGCAACGTCCAAGACGATGCGCAACTGGACGCCCTTTTCGCGAAAATCCAAAAAGAATGGGGCCACCTGGACTCGGTCGTTCACTCGGTCGCTTTCGGCAAAAAAGAGGACCTAGAAGGCCGCTTTGTGACCACTTCGCGCGACGGCTTCATGCTGGCCATGGACGTCAGCGCCTACTCGCTTTTGGCCTTGGCCAAGCGGGCAGAGCCCCTGATGCAGGATCGCCGCGGCAGCATCCTGACCTTGTCGTACTACGGCGCTGAAAAAGTGGTGCCCAACTACAACATGATGGGCGTCGCGAAAGCCGCTCTGGAAGCCTGCGTCCGGTACCTGGCTTGGGATATGGGCACTCAGAGCAAAGTCACGGTCAACGCCATTTCGGCAGGCCCGGTGAAGACCCTGGCCGCCGCAGGGATTCGCGATTTCCGCACCATGCTTTCGTCGGCAGCCGAGAAAACTCCGCTCCGCGAAAACATCGACCAAGAAGACGTCGGCGCCTTGGGTGCTTTCCTTTTGAGCCCGGCTGCCCGCCACATCACCGGATCTACGATGTATGTGGATTCCGGCGCTCACATCATGGCGTAAGAGGGCTTTCCCTTGATCAAGACCGCAAAGGGTTTGACCGAGCTGCATCGGCACCTGGACGTGTGCACGCGCACGTCCACGCTCCTGGAGCTGGCCATGGAGCAAGGACTGGAGGGGCAAAGTACTTCGCTTGAGGCCTTCTCCCAAAAGGTCCTTTTGAAGGAACCCTTTCAAAACCTTCAAGCCGTTCTCGATGCGTTTGAGCTTTTCTCGAAGGTTTTGAAAACCCCGAAGGCCATCGAACGCGTCGCTTTTGAAGCGGCTGAGGACTGTTGGAAAGAAGGCATTCGCAAGGTGGAGTTCCGCTTTTCGCCTGCCTTCATGACCCTGCACTCGGGGTTAAACTGGGAAGAGGTGCTGCAAGCCATTGAGGCAGGCCTACAAAAGGCCCGCGCCTACTTTCCCGACCTGCGAGTGGGCCTGATCGTGATCATTTCCCGCGACCTTGGCATGGAAGCCGCTGAAAAAACGGCCGCCTTTTACCTTTCTCATCAAAGAAGGTTGATCGGGCTGGATCTAGCAGGCCCAGAGGACACCTTTCCTTGCCGAGATTTTGAATCGCTGTTTCAGCCCATTCGGAAAACTCCGGGCGCCCACATCACCGTCCATGCCGGCGAAAGCGCAGGCCCAGAACAGATCTGGGAAGCCATCGATCTTCTCGGCGCCCAGCGCATCGGACATGGCGTGGCTTTCACCCAAGACCCAAAACTCGAGCAGGAATTGGCTAAGCGTCGCATCTGCCTCGAGATGTGCCCCACCTCGAACTGGCTGACCCGCTGTGTGCCCAGCCTGGAGGCCCACCCGCTCCCCCGGGCCCTTCGCGCCGGCATCCCGGTTTGCATCAATACCGACGATCCTGGAGCCTTTGGCGTCACTTTGCCGCACGAACTGGAAGTCTGTCGCACCCGCCTTGGCCTGACTGAGGCCGAAATCGAGACTTGCCAGGTCAACGCACGCACCCACGCATTTTTTTGATTTTTTCCATTGCAACCACAGAAAGACGAGCGTAGAAGCACGCCTATCAAGGTTTCCGCGGGGCCCCCTTCCCCCCCCACACACACTGAATGTGGCTTCGCGGCGATAAAGGACTCGGAGAAGCGATTCTCCGGGTCCTTAATTGTTTCTGGGGTTTGAAGGTCACGCCGCGCTCACTCGGTTTCGACCTCCCTCTTTCGCTGCGTAAAGCGCTTCGTCGGCTTGGCGAATCAGCTCTTGGGCATCCAGAGTTCGTTGAGCCACGGACGATGCCGTACCGATACTGACCGTGCAGCGCCATTCCTTCGGGCTTGCCTGCGAATCGGCTTTCACCGCCGGACCATGCAGAGTTTCTACGGTTCGGCGAATTTGCTGAGCAAGACTCAGAAGCTCGGCCTCGGTCCCTTCGGCAACGAGAGCAAACTCTTCTCCGCCCAGGCGCGCAGCGAGTGCCTTCGGTGTTTCGGCCTCATACTTCTGCAACACCTCCGCCACCGCGCAAATCACAGCGTCGCCGGTGGCGTGCCCCATTGTATCGTTCACCCGTTTAAAGTGATCGATATCGATCAGCAGGACTCCGCACTCGCGTCCTGCCTGCTCACACTCGCGAAGCAGAGATTCCCACTTAGAGAAAAACGCATTTCTTCGCAACAGGCCCGTCAGGTCATCGCGCTGAGAACTGCTTTCAAGCCGCCCCAGAAGTTCGAGAATTTTCGCGTAACTTTGCCCCAGGCTTTCCACATCGCCATGAAGTTCGGTGAGGAGTCCCTGAATTCCGAGGAGTCGCTGATTCGTGTCCATACGCCCTGAATCAAAGCAGGAGCTATGCCGCACGAAAAGCGCCGCAATTTCAGGGCTGGCAAGCTCGGCGCTTCAGGGAAAACCTGTGTCCAGGTCGACCTACTGCCGCGATGGGGACGCAGAAGAGGGCGATCCTTTACCTTCTCCCAGTCCCCGAAAGATCAGAGGATAGGTCAATAACGTCGCCCCCTCACGGGCCGAAGCTGGAAAAACCGAACTTCTCATCGCCCGGGTGACGCAAGTACCGATTCGATCCCACCCCTTGGGCACACCGAGGGCTTCGGCTGAGTCGACTCTGCCTGAAGCGGAAATGAGAAGCTTCAGGTTCATCCGAAAGGAAGGCGGCCTTTTTTTAGCCGACTGAACTGCGTCCTCGTAACAAGACCTGAACTGTTGCCGCTGAGCGACGATGACTTTTTCAATAGCGGCAGCATCCTCAGGAGAAACCTTCTCCGAAGAACTGAACTGAGGCGCTGCTACTGGGGTAGATACTGGCGCAGACTTTCCCGGAGTCAACTCATACGAGAAACTCCAGACCAGCCGGTTTCGGTGATACTCCTCGAGAGGGGAAAAACGCAGGGTGTTCAGTACTTCCAGGAAGCAATCGTCCAGGCCTGGAATTTGAGCCGTCTTATCCAGGATCTTCACTTCCGCTAACTTGCCGCTATCAAAAACCTCGAACTGCGCACGCGTCGAATACTTCCCTTGGAAGTTGTTCTTTTCTGCGATCGAAAAAAAGCACTGCTTCATGGCAGGCCGAATTTCGGCGAACTTGGCGTCCATCTCTTCCTGAGTCACGAGCTTGGGCCTTGTTTCCCAGGTCGCAGCGCAACCCGAACCCAAGAAAACCAAGCCAACCCCAACTAAAATTCGAAACAGCATGGGCAGGGCGAGTATCACACCCGCCCCACTCAAGCCAATTCCCGATCACGCAGCCCGGCTGGCTGCAACCAACGGAGCCCGGTCCGAAGTCCGGAATTCGGCTGCTTTCAGGCCATGGCGACGCAGGAGTCGCAGGAAGTTCGAACGATCGAGCTTCGCTTCGCGAGCTGCCGACGACACGTTCCCGCCATGGCGGCGCAGAATGGCGCGCAAGTACTCTTTCTCAAACGAAAGAGACCAGCGCTTCTTCAGGCCCATGTACCCATCGGACATCTCCTGATCGTTCGCTTTCTCGTCCGACTGAGAGTAACTGGGCACACTGGCCGCAATCACACTCCCCCCGTTCAAGCTGCGAGTCGGAGCGGGTGCCAAACCGAGTTCCGCAACACCCACCGGACCCGTCCCTTGATGGGTCAAGGCGCAGCGTTCGACCACATTCAAAAGCTCGCGCACGTTTCCTGGCCAAGCGTATCCGGTCAGCGACTGCTCTGCTTCCTGAGTGAAACCCGCAAAGGATTTTGATCGAGCCCGGAAGGCACGTTCTGCAAAGCTTCGAGCCATCGGCAGAACGTCCGATGAACGCTGAGACAGCGCAGGGATGTCCATCACTACTCGCGCCAAACGATGAAACAGGTCCTCGCGGAAGTTTCCTGATTTCACTTGGGCGTCCAGATTGCGGTTCGTCGCCGCTACGATCCGAACATCGGCGTGAAGGTCTGCAGTCCCACCCACGCGACGGAAAGTCTTTTCCTGCAACACACGAAGAAGCTTCGCTTGAAGCTTCACGTCCATTTCGCCCACTTCATCCAAGAAAAGAGTCCCGCCATGAGCCAGCTCGAACAAGCCGCGCTTCATTTGATTGGCTCCGGTGAAGGCGCCCTTCTCGTAACCAAAGAGCTCGCTCTCCAGGAGTTGATCCGTGAAGTTCGCGCAGTTCACAGCCACCCAAGGGCCCTTGCCTCGGCGCGAATAGGAATGCACGCGACGAGCCACCCCTTCCTTACCAGTACCGCTGTCGCCTTGAATCAAGACGGTAGGCTCTTCTGCATCTGCGCGCATCGATTCGCGGCGCAAAATGGCGAGCCATTCATTCACTTTGGACATCGAAGCGTCGCCCGACTCAAACCAGGACTCGCCCTCGAATTTGCCTTCCACCCGCTCCACACGCGCTTCCAGACGCGACATCAAATCCGTGTTCTCGCGCTCGAGCATGAATTCGCGCACGCAGCGAGAAACCGAGTGAAACAACTGATCCAGATCAAACGGCTTCTCCAAGTAGTCGGCGGCACCATGGCGAAGGGCTTTGATGGCCACTTCTTTTTCACCATGGCCAGTGATCATCACCACACGCACATGCTTGGCGTGACCATGCACCCAGTTCATCAGCGAGAAGCCGTCTTTTCCAGGCATTTTCAAGTCGGTGACCACACAACCCACTTCGCTGCCTTTTTGGAACACGGTCTGGGCTTCCTCGCAGTTAGCGGCGACGCTCACTTCATAACCCTCACGCTCCAGCCGGCCCTTCACGAGCTTGCGGATCGAATCTTCGTCATCCACCACTAGGATCCTGGGTTTCGTGTTCATTCTTTTTCCTCTCTTCCTTGGGTCAGTTCCGTTCAAAGTTCCCGATAATCCCGAGGCAAACGCACCGTAAAGCAGGTGCCTTTGCCTAATTCTGATTCCACTAAAATCGATCCTTGAAGCCGGGTGATGATGCCGTAACTCAGGCTCAAACCTAGCCCCATCCCCTTCCCCACCTCTTTCGTGGTGAAGAACGGGTTGAAGGCTTTTTGTCGCGTCTTCTCAGGCATCCCGCAGCCGTCATCCCGGAAGCGAATTTCAACGAAGTCACCCACGCTCTGGGTTTCGACTTCAATTTTTCCGCTCCCACGCCCCGTCAACTCGATTGCGTCGCGCGCGTTGGTGCCCAAGTTGATGAACACTTGCTCAAGCTGCACGGGATTGGCGAAAACCTTGGTAAGGCTGGGCTGATAATGACGGGCTAGCTGAATGCCTCGCGCCTGAAGCTGGCGCTCGAGCATCTTAAAAGACTCTTCCAAGACTTGGTTCACATCGACCCAGTCTTGTCCTTCCACCGACTTGCGCACATGGCCGCGCAGGTAGTCGATGATGGACCGCATCTTGTCGACGCCCGTGACGATCTCCTTCAGGTGTCCTGCGCGCGTTTCAGAATCGGCATCAGGGATCGACTGTAGTTCCTGCGCAAATCCGCGAATGACCTGGAGCGGTTGATTGAGCTCGTGGGCAATCCCCGTCGCGAGCTCCCCAAGCGCGGTCATTTTACCGGCCTGAACCAGCGTCTCTTGAAGGGCCTGCATTTCGGCGCTCTTCTTTTCTAACTGCAAATAGGCGTTCAAAAGTTCTGAGTGCTTCGTCAAAAGTTCTCGCTCTAAGCGCTTTTTCTCGCTCACATCGCGCAAAAGCAAAAGCACGGTCGGTCCGTCTGACTGCGCTTGGACATGGCGAACACTGGCTTCGACGAGTCGCGGGTATCCGTCTTTACGAAGAAGTGCGACGTCCTCGACGGTTCCCGGAGCCCTGAGAAGCTCGGCGCTCATCGGGCGCGCCCGCTGCAGGTTCATCGCCTGCCCCGGTAGAGGCCGCAGCTTCTGAACCGACTGGCCCACTAGCTCGCTTTTCAGAAATCCTGTGAGCTCTTCTGCAGCGTGATTCAGGTCTTCGACTCTTCCTTCACCGTCGACCAGAAGAATGGCATCCGAGGCTTGATCAAAGAGGGCCTGATATTTCCCCGACTCACTGGAGGTAACAGCGCCCAAACAGGCCGCCATTTCAGCGCCAAATCGAGCCGGACTCACCGGTGCAATCGAGCGGCGCTTAGCGGTAGGCACTGAGAAACGCCCCCGCTTTTTCCATATTGCCTGCTAGGTCTTTTTCGACTTCCTGCAAGGCCACCGCGTCCAACTTGAACGGAGCCAAAAGTTCCAGGCTCAACCCGCCGTCCGAATAATCACCCGATTGCCCCAGGCGATTCTTCACACACAGGGAATTCGCCAGTCGAACCAGCTGAATCATGGGCTTGGCCGAACTCAGCACGGAGCCTAACTTTGAAACATCTTGATGGTGGTAATGAATGGCCAGTCGAATGACTTGAGGAAGCCCCCACTGCGTGGCCATCGCCTCTCCCAGAAATGCATGTCCGGGGAGATCCCACTCTTTTTCCACTTCCGTGAAAGAGCATTGCCGCTTTTTTGTCTCCATCAGGATCTGACGGAAACGGGCCGGATCAATTTGATGAAGAACGAGTTTTCCGATGTCGTGAAGAAGGCCACAAGTGAAAGCCTCTTCCGGCTTAATGCCAAGCGGAAGCTTACGGGCCAGCGTTTCCGAACAAACAGCCACCGCTAACGTGTGCTTCCAAAACTCAGGGAGCGAGAAAACTTCATCCCCTTCGCGAGTGAAAAGCGAAAAGACTGAAATACCTAAGACCAGCTGGGCCACCGTGTTGAAGCCCAAGAACGCCAAAGCGCGCTGTACATCCGTGACGCCGCCCGGAATGGCGTAATAAGACGAATTCGCCAGACGAAGGATCTTAGCCGTCAAAGCTTGATCCCGGCGCAGGACTTCAGCCACTTGAGCGCTGGTGGAATTGGGATCGTTGATGAGCTCGTTCACCCGCACGGCCACGATGGGCAATGTGGGAATCTCCTGAAGCTTTTGTAAAAGCTCCTGGTACTGGGCGTTAGTCTTGGCTTGAGCCGACGCTGCAACGGTCATCCGCCTGGGCGCTCCTCTTCAAGGTCTCTTCGGACACCCCCCGAAAATTCCTGAGAGAAAGCGAGTCAGTTTGGACCCAGCCGAAAGCCGGGGCTTAATCCTTCTTTTTCAAAGGCTTCCAGCGCACCGCAATACCCGTGGCTGCGACTTGGCCTTCATCGCCCTCGTCCACGCACTCGGCACGCGGATAGGTTTCCGTTCGCCCGTTCGCCAAAAAAACGACGCTCTTCACATCCACGACGCCGTTTCCGCCAGCCTTTTGGGCTCGCTTCAACAGGTCCTGAGCTGCCTTGTTGAAGTAGTTCTTACAGAGCTTTCGGTCGTCGTGCTCGGCCGTGAGCGTCGGGTAGTCCACTTTCGTGCGCACTTGCCCAAGCACTTCGTATTCTCGCTCGGCCGGCGGCGAGCCCAAATAAACATCCTGGGGCCACTCAAAGCGCTTCAAATCCGCTTGAGGCAAAGAAGCACACCCGGCTAGGCCGAGCACGCAGGCCGCGACCGCCCCGAAACGAGCGATCGCGCTGCCCTGCCGAGCGAAGCGCTGCGTGTTCACCTCAGGGCTCGATGTACTCGTAGAAGTCGCCCTTGTAGTTACGAAGTTTCCAGGTCTTGCCCTCACGGCCCACCAGGTAATAGTCCAAAGGCAGAAGCGGAATCTTCCCACCGCCGCCCGGTGCGTCCACGACGAAGTGAGGAACGGCCATACCCGAAGTCCAGCCGCGCAGCTTCTTGATGATCTCGAGGCCCGTTTCGATGGGGGTACGGAAGTGGCTGATGCCTTGGGATTGGTCGCACTGGAAAATGTAATACGGGCGAACGCGCATCATCAGAAGCTTGTGATTCAGCTCCTTCACGATCTCGGCTTTGTCGTTGATGCCCTTCAAAAGCACCATCTGGTTATTGATGATGCAACCTGCGTCGGCCAAGCGCGCGCACGCATCGAAGGCTTCTTTCGTGCACTCTTTCGGATGGTTGAAGTGAGTGTGAATGAACACCGGGTGGTACTTGCGCAGCATCTGCACGAAGGAATCGGTGATTCGCTGAGGCAAGGTGACCAAGTTCCGCGTACCAAGACGAAACACTTCAATGTGGTCCATCGAGCGCAGACGCGAAAGGATGTACTCGAGGCGCTCGTCCGAGTTCGAGAGCGGATCGCCGCCTGAAATGACGACGTCGCGGATTTCTTTATGCTCCTCGATGTACTTCAGCCCCGCTTCCAGCTGCGCCGTTTGAGCGGCCGAGGACGGGTCGGAAACCTTGCGCTTGCGAGTGCAATGGCGGCAATACACTGGGCAATTGTGGGTGGTGTAGAACAGCACGCGATCGGGATAACGGTGCGTGACGCCCGGAACCGGCATATTGGCTTCTTCACCCAAGGGATCTTCCATCTCAGAAGGATGGATGAAGAGCTCGCCTTTGTTCGGAACGGATTGCAGGCGAATGGGGCAGTTCGGATCGTCCTTATCAATCAACGAGGCATAATAAGGAGTGATGCCCATGTTGAACATTTCATGGGACTGAGCAAACGCATTGCGCTCTTCTTCGGTGACGTTGATCACCTTCTCGAGCTGGTCCATGGATTTGATGCGCTTTTGCTGCTGCCAAATCCAGTTGTTCCAGTCGCGATCCGGAGCTTCCTTCCAGATATCGGGGCGTTCCGCATTCAGGAAGCGGTCGCGGACGGTGTTCTTGGTGATAATCTCGAGCGCCATGGGAAATTCTCCGTGTAACTCCATGCTGCCAGAATTGGCGGTCAGAGTAAATCGAGGGGCTTTCCAGGTCCGCAGGTCCCCGGTACCCTTAGGGCATGGTCTCTCAACTATTTTTGGGAATGTCTCTGGTCGGCGCGGAGTGGGTCCTATGGTTCTTGGTAGCCACATCTATTGTTTCGGTCGCAGTCATCGTCGAAAGGGTGCGTTTTGTACGCGACGCCACTCGCGGTTTAGTCGATTTTCGACAGGCCCTTCGATCTGAAGCCGAAAAAGGACGCTGGGAAGAGGCAAAGACACTCGCTCTCGGGCGACTGCAAGCTACTGACTCAAAAGGTCAATCCCCTCACAGCCAAGCGCCCGACCTCGAAACGGGTCTGGCTTTCGCGCTCTTGAGCCGAAAAACCCAAGGCCTGAGCCTGGACCCCGGAGTTTTGAACGAACTTTCGCGCGATCAGGTCGTTCGGGCGCGCCTTCGCTGGGAACACAACCTTTCCACTTTGGCGACCATCGGCTCGAACGCCCCCTTTGTCGGACTGTTTGGGACGGTTTTAGGCATCATTCAGGCCTTCCACGACCTTTCCACTCAAGGGGCCGCAGGCTCGAGTGCCCAGGTCACCGCAGGGATGGCCGAGGCCCTCGTGGCAACCGCCGTGGGCATTTTTGTCGCGATCCCGGCTGTGGTCGCTTTTAACCTTTTGACCCGCCGGGTGAAGCGGGCCGTTGCCGAAGCAGAGGCCCTGAAGAGCTTCCTGGTCGGAAAGCTGGCGGGCTAAGCGCGTGGCGGGCGATTTCGGCGGCTCAGACGAGGAACTGTTCTCAGGAATCAACGTCACGCCACTCGTGGACGTCGTTCTAGTCCTTTTGGTGATTTTCTTGATGACCGCTCCGGTCATCTACCAGTCCGCTTTGAAAGTGCAGCTCCCGAAAGCCCTCACCGGCGAAAACCAGGAGAAGTCTCCGCTTCGATTTACTTTATCCCGCGACGGACAACTGGCCTGGGGCGAGGAAGCTGTTTCCTGGGAAGAGTTACCTGCTCGATTGAAAGCGCTCGGCCCCGCAGCAAGCCAGGAATCTGCCACTCTTTCGGCCGATCAAGCCACTCCGCACGGAACGGTGGTTCGCTTGATGGACTTGCTTCGCCAGGCAGGAATTACGCGTTTCGGCCTGAACGTCGATGGAGCGCCCGGAGTCGCATCGCCCACTTCACCTGGCCTCGGCGCAAAAGCCACTCAGACAAAGGCTGAGCCAGTTTCCGCCGAAAAAAGGTCCACGCCAGGTAACTAGCGCTCCACCCAACTAGGGCAAACGCGATGGCCTCCTGCACGGACTAGTTCCACCCCAGCGCCAAGACGCCCCGGTAAACCAGGAAGGCAAACGCGTAGGCCAGCGCTGTTAGATAAAGCAGCATGAAAGCCGGCCAACGCCAGCTGTTCGTCTCGCGTTTGGCCACGGCCAGCGTGGACAAGCACTGGAGCGCCACCACGTACCAAGCAAGAAGACTCGCTGCTGTCGCGAGCGACCACTGACCCCTCAGCACCGGGCCCAGCTCGGCCTGCACCACTTCTTCATCTGCGCCTTCGCGAGCCTCGACCGAGTAAACCGTCGCAAGAGCACTGACCATCACTTCGCGAGCCGCAAAACCAGGAATCAAAGCCACCCCGACGCGCCAATCAAAGCCAATGGGGCGAATCAGGGGCTCGATCGCATGACCGATTTTTCCAGCGTAGCTGTGGTCAATAGGCGCTCCGACTGAGCCTTCCGGAGCTTTGGGATAACTCGACAAGAACCAAACCAGGACCGTGAGCGCGAGGATGACCGTCCCTGCGCGAC
This sequence comes from Bdellovibrionia bacterium, assembly GCA_040399745.1. GTDB lineage: Bacteria > Bdellovibrionota > UBA1018 > UBA1018 > UBA1018 > CANFHS01. Next base: position 173,595 of record JBBARP010000005.1, read on the forward strand.
GAATGAAAACTTTAGCTCGTTCGAGAAGGCCAAAGCCCAAGTTCATGAAGCTTGGCCACTTGTAAGTGGGAAGCTCCAAAATCAAGGACGGGCGTGGCCCTTGAAGTACGGTCCGGCGAAACACTGCCGCCAAAAGAAGAGCTAAGAACAGACCCGAGGCATACAGCCCCAGCATCACCGCTGCTTGTAAGCTCAGCGGGCCGACCGAGCGGTCGGCGGGAATGAAAGCGGCGATTAGGAGCGTATAAACCGGAAGGCGCGCTGAACACGTGGTCAGCGGTGCTACCAAAATGGTGACCAACCGGTCGCGACGATTCTCGATCGTTCGGGTGGCCATGATTCCAGGAATCGCGCAGGCATAGGATGAAAGGAGCGGAATGAAGGATCGTCCGTTCAAGCCCACTTTGCCCATCAAGCGATCCATCAGGAACGCTGCGCGGGCCATGTACCCGGAGTCTTCCAGGGCCAAGATGAACGCAAAAAGAAGAAGGATCTGCGGCAGGAACACGAGAACGCCGCCCACGCCAGCTAGCACGCCGTCGACTAAGAGGCTTTTCAGAGGCCCATCCGTCATCAAACTTCCCACGAAACCAGAAACGTCACCGACTCGCGCTTCAATCCAGTCGGCAGGGACCGAAGCCCAAGTGAAGAGGGCCTGAAACATCAGGCTGACCACGGCCAGGAAAATCAAGCTTCCCCAAATCGGATGAAGCACCAATCGATCCAAGCGATCGGTCCACGGAGTCGGCGCAATGGCGCGCTTCACACACTTCGAGAGAATGCGATCGACTTCACCAAAGCGAGCGCGCACCTGCTCGGCTGAAGACTTCTCCCAGCTTTGAGCCGTACGCGAAGGCGGAGCTCGGTCCACCCCCTCCAAAGCCGACTCGAGCTGCGCAAGCAAGTCGCGCGTGCCCTGGCGCGCAGTCGCCACGGTTGCAACCACTGGCACGCCGAGTTCTTGAGAAAGGATACCGAGGTCGAGTTCCTGGCCCCGCGCACGAGCCAGATCCATCATGTTCAGCGCCAGAACCATCGGAATGCCCAAGTTCTTGAGTTCAAGAACCAAGGCAAGGCCGCGTTCCAAATTCGTGGCGTCAGCTACCGCCACCAAAAGATGAGGCTGAAGCTCAAGGGCGACCCGCCCAAGGACCACATCGCGCGCGACTTCTTCGTCCAGTGTGCGGGCGTCCAAACTGTAAGTTCCCGGAAGGTCGAGCACGCGAATATCGCGCCCCCGACTGCCTCGCACGAGACCTTCCTTCCGCTCGACCGTCACGCCCGAGTAGTTCCCGACTTTTTGGCGTGAGCCAGTGAGCGCGTTAAAGATCGCGGTTTTTCCACAGTTCGGGCTCCCCACGAGGGCCATCAGCGAGGCTTCCACGGAGCCTTGAACCGACGAAGTAGAATGACAATCGACTGAAGTTTTCACTCCGGAATCTCCCCGGTAATCAGAACGCGAATCTCGGAAGCATCAATCCGGCGAATGCCGATCAATGCGCCTCGAACGCGAACGGCAATGGGATCGCCCCCGAATGGAGCCTCGTGCATGACTTCCACTACCGAGCCTTCAATCAAGCCCATCTCGAGCATTCGGCGAGCGGAATCCGCATCTTTGAGTGCGACTGACTCGATCACCCCACGCTGCCCCACTGGAAGCGCGGACAGGGGAATCAGGGAATGCGACGAAGAACTGAACACGAAAAAATCCACTTCGTTCATCTTGAGAATGATTCTCAAGATTGATTTCCCATTCTTAACCCCGCCCGAGGCGCGGCGCAAGGGGGTGCTAGAAAGCCACGGAAAGGTTTCAGAAACGCTCGCTCATAGCCGATCCGAAACCTGTGACGTTACGTTCGATTTGCCAAGGCTTCGTCGCCGGCTTCATCCTTCAACTGCTCGTTCAGACGCCGGCGCTCGCCCAGGAGCCGTCGGCTGATCCTTCCGTCCGGATCGCCGAAATCCGCGCTCAAGCACTCGAAAGTATCCGCCTCTACTCGGAAAACGGCGGCCCGGGGCCTCGGAGCCCATACTTACCCCAGTCCCGAACCGACGAAGAAATGTATCACTATGGGCGGCTTCGCCGAATTTCGCTCGAGCTCCATCGTTTGGACCCCAAACGCTTTGCCCAGGCAAGATCGCTCGAAAATTTGGCCCGCCTGCTCGTGGATGAACCCGTCGAAGGGCCCGCTTTGGCAAAACTACTCAGGACGGCGCGCTCCGCGCCGGACTTTGAAGAGCGAGTTTACGAATGGCGGAAAGTCGTGGACCCCAATCTGGACGAGTCACAGACGCCTAGTAATCGCGAGCTCACCCGGATCCGCTCCGACGTCCTGAGAATCCTGGAAAAATACAAAGCCGTCGGTCGCCCTAACCCAAAAAGCACCCAATCCGAAGAAGCATCGGACTCGGACCACCTAGAACAACTCAGCAGACGCCTCTTAAAACTCGACCCAAAAGCGTACGGACACGAAGCTGGATTCTCGCGACTTGCGTTGATCTTCGACGACATCGATCCCGAAGTCGCAACTCTGCTTCGAAACACGCGAAGCTCGAAAACCTTCCTAGAACTGGTCAAAAAACGCACGGGCCAGGATCCCTTACTCGCGAGTAAGCAAAAGGTGCTGGAAGACCTTCGAGAAGAGCTCATCCTGATCTACTCCGAGTACGCAAGAACTGGAGGCCCTAGTTTTTATCCCAAGGACCCGAAGTCGCGCGAAGGCATCTACGAGATCAAAGCTGCGCGCAGGATTTCAGAGATCTCCTTACGAGTCAGCGAGATCGACCCAGAGCGCTTTGGAGAAAAAGCCTCAAAAGAAGCGCTTGCGCGCCTAATCGAGGAGGTCCCATTTTACGGTACGCCTCTGGCTCGCCTCCTGCGAACGCACCGGTTACACTCCACTTACAAAAGATACGCGCGCGACTGGGTTCGAACGCTGAGAAATTCCTCGCCGCGGCGATCGGGCCAGTCTGCCGAGGTGGATTGCATTAACCTGAGACTTCGACTCGAAAGCGAACCCTAATCTTGCTCTGACTTCGTAACGCCTGAGTGCCAGCCCCCTGACACTTCAATCCGCAGTTATGTCGGAGCTGATTTCAGCCGATTCGAAAAGAGTGAAACTTCGTCGTTTATTGCACCTCACTTGGATTCTTCACTTTGCGACGCTTGGGCTCTGGATTTCACCCACTCTGGCTCAGGACGAGGCTTTTGAAACCTACCGAAAAGAAGTTCTCGCCATCACGTCCAAGTACCCCGATCACGCCATTCCCAGGCGCAACGCAAGAATCTCAGAAAAACAGGATGCCGTTCGGCTCGATGCCATCGCCCATAAACTCTCGAGGCTGGACTCAAAAAAATACCCAATAAAAATCTCTCAGCACCAACGTCTCTCGGTCCTCATGAAGGACGCGTCCCCTGTTCTCTCGCTCCTTTTTGCCAGCCACAGTAAACAACCTCATTACAACTCTCTGATTGAAGAGTGGATGGGGCGACCCACCGAAGCGGGACGAGAAAACCGGGAGAAAATTGAAGGCGGCAGAACTGAGGCGATTCAGATTCTGGAAAAATACGCTCCAAATGGCGGCCCGAGACTCACTCGCGGCACGGATGAACGAGAAGCTGCCGTAAAACTCGTCAATATTGGCCAACTGCTTCACCGCCTGAATCCCTTGAGATACCCAGAAAACAAAGACTTCCTCAAAAACGTTCACACGGGTGTTCGTGAAACTCGTACCGACTCAGCAGGACAACTGGAGAAGCTCCTCGCTGAACAAGCGGCTGAAGCGTTGGAACGGGAAAAAGTTCGTGCAGGCGAAGTGGATCCTCAATTGGACTTGGACCGATCCCTTTTGGAAAGGCGACAAAAGATCGAAGAAACTCTGCAAGCCTATCGCATCCAAGCTCATGGAATCTTCGTAAAATATGAAGCCACCGGCGGACCCAGGTTAAAGGCTCGCCTAGGCGAGGACGAACCCTCACGAGTCGAGATTCTCGACGCCGACTTGCTTCAACGAATCACCTTAAAACTTCAAGAAGTGGATCCATCCCATTATGAAAGAACGAGCGGTCGAAGAAATCTAGCGAGACTCTTCAGTACCATTCCTGGAGAAGGCAAAGCGCTCGAAGACCTGCTCGAGCTTCGTGTGAATTCTCCCGATTTTCCCGCGCGTCTCGCCGCCTGGCGAAAGATCAGAGGCGAAATCGCAGTCACTCAAGCACCGAACGAACTCGTTCACCTGGAAACCCTACGTCAAGAAGTGATCCGGATTCTCGACAACTACCGCACCATCGGCAGGCCGCGAGCAACCCCTTCTGACCGGGATCAAGATTCGGCTGCAAACCGCCTCGTTCGCCTGGGGAGAAACCTCGCCAAGCATTTCCCAAATCAATTTGGAACCCTGGAGCCTCGCTCCGCGCTAGCTCAGCTGATCGAGGCCACCGATCCCCACGGCGCTGAAATCCTACGCCTCGAGGTGCGCTCGCCTGAGTTCAAAGAGGCGGTGCGCTTAAGAAATGGAGTGGCGCCCCTCTCTGCTCAAGCCGACAAAAGAATCCTGGCCTACCAAGAGGAAGTGCTCGCCATTTATGAGGCCTATGCCAGCCAGGGCGGTCCCAGTGTTAGTCCGGCAGATCCAGAATCTCCTGAAGGGAAAAGAGAAATTTCAGCCGCAAGGCGCTTGAATGTAATCAGCCTGGGTGTCGGGGGCTTAGATCCCACCCGATTTCTTCCCACCGCGCAAAAAGAAAACCTCGCAAGGCTCGTCGAAGACGCTCAGGGCGGCGGCAAAGAACTGGCTCAGGTGATTCGATCGAGCCGCCAGACCGACGATTTTAAGCGCTCTATCCGGGATTGGAAAACGGCTCAAAGGCGCGCCGCAATGAATGTCAGTAGGCCGCAAGCTCCGGTGAAGGCAAACGAACCGACTCAAGCTGCGCAGAGTGATGAACCACCCGCGGCGTCGCCCGAAAAATCGTACCCCGACGCGGTTCGCGCTTTCTTAGATCGCTACAAGTCTGTCGACGCCGTTTTGAACGACAGCCTCAGGGTTTATCGAGAATTTCGAGACACCGGGGGTCCGATCGAATGGAATCCCCCCGCCACGCCTGGGCAAAAGCGAGAGCGATCAGCCGCAAGAATGCTCGTGCTCCTGAATCATCGCCTTCACGAACTCGATCCTGCGGGGTTCTCCGACCCATCGAAGCTTGGAAACTTGGCTCGCGCCATCGATCAAATTCCCGGCGAAGGCCCAGCTCTAGCTGAACTTATGAGGACTGATCGATCCAAAGACCCGGCACTTCATGAAAGGCGACTGAAAATTTGGATCGCCGTTCTTGAAGAAGAAAAATTCATCAACTGCCTCACGAACGCGACTCGCTAAAGCGAGCGCCACCCGCATGACGCCCCGCGAGTTTTTGGGTCATGTCGGCAATGCACTCTTCCGATTAAACCAGTGTGAAACTCCATCATCGACACCTTCTCTTCTTGATTCTTTTTCTGGGCCAACTCTGGGCAGTTCAGACTCAAGCCCAGGGACCCAGCTTGAGGAAGGACGATTGGCAATCCGTTCGGGATGAGGAAAAGAAATTCCTAAAGAAAGAGAGGCAACTTCTAGAGCTGAGACAGAAAGCCCTCGGCCTCATTCACCAGTATGAAGCTACTGGAGGTCCGCGCCAATACGCCAATAAAGGGGAGACTGAGCCCAGTGCGGAGGAAAAGAAGGCCTCCTGGGCTCTACGAAATATTTCCAGCCGACTTCACAGCATCGATCCAGCTCAGTTCGAGAATACTTCCGACCGAAAAAATTTGGCGCGCCTTCTTCGCCATATTCCCGGTGAGGGTCCAAGTCTCGAAGCTCTATTTCTTCTGAGTCGCGCCGCTCCTGGTTTTTCTGCTGCTGTGTCCGATTGGCAGATGGCCAGAAAAAATCCCCCTACCCCAGTCGTTCACCAAAACGATTCGTTCGATCCGATTCTTCAGGAAGCGCTCCAGATTCTCAAATCCTATCCTCTTCTCGGAAGACCGCGACTCGATTCCCCCACCAGAAAGGAAGTTTCAGACGCGAAACGCTTGGAAGTCCTGGGCCAAGGTATCGCCGAAAGGGACCCCAATATTTTTCGCAATCTCAGCCCGCTTAAAGCTCTGTCGCTCGCTATGAAAGAAGTCGATCCAATTTCGGCAGACCTGCTGCGCCTGGACGTTCATTCAGAATATTTTAAATCCATCCTACGTGAGCGAAACCAAGTCAAACCTCTGATGCCCGAGGCGGAACACAAGATTCTCGAATATCAAAAAGAGGTCATCGCCATTTTTGAAACCTACTCCGATACCGGCGGACCAAGAGCTACCTCGACTCTCAAGAGCGAAGCCGATCGGGCTCGGGAATTTAAAGCCTACGTTCGCCTGACTGAGATCTCCAAACGACTCGGCGGACTTGACCCAAAGAGGTTTCTGCCGCGAACTCAGCGCGAAAACCTGGCCCGCCTAGTCGAGGCCTTACCGAGTGGAGGAGCTGAGCTCGCAGAAATCATTCGCAGTGGCCGAGGCCGCAAAAAAATCGAAAAAAAAATGAATGCTTGGCGGGCTGCTCGCGCGAAGCCTCAAGAGGACCTTCCCGAGGCGCCCGCGATGGCACCGAGCCGCCCGACTCCAGAGCGTCTCAGGAACTTCTTAGACCAATACACTTCGGTAAAATCGATCCTGAGGGACTCAGTAAAAATCATGCTCGAATACCAGGCAACGGGCGGACCCATCGAATGGGTGAATCCTCAAACGGCCAAACAGAAGCATGAACGATCTGCAGCCCGTATTTTGCAACACTTGAACGATCGCCTTCACGAGCTCGATCCAAAACTCTTCTCGTTTTCTGGAAAGTTCGGAAACCTTGCGAAAGCGATTGAAACCCTTCCCGGCCAAGGTACTGAATTGGCCGATCTTCTGCGAACGGATCGCGTGGCCGAGCCCGACCATTTCGAGCGAAAGCGCCAGACGTGGCTGGCGGTTTTTAAAAGTGATTGGTTCATCGATTGCCTCTTAAATGGCGGTCGGAAGGGCGGCACCCGGTGAAAACACATCGGGCGAAATCAAGAGCCCCTTACCGCTTCCCCGTTCGGCAGCATCGTCGATTCCGTGTGCGAACGTTACTGCTGATTCTTCTCGGGGCTCAGTGGGCAGTTGCCTACTGGGTTCATGCTCAGGACTTCGAGCACAGCGTGAAGTATCAGGAACTCAAGAAGGAAGCCTTGGCCATCTATTCCCAGTACAAAGAGACCGGTGGCCCTGTTCGAAACCTTCACCCACGGAATCAAGCTGACATTTATGAAACTGCTGCGGCAGCGCGCTTGGGTGGCATCAGCACTTACTTAGGACGTAAGGCTCCCGAGCGCTTTCTGAAAGGGGCCGATCGCGAGAACATCGCGCGCCTCATTGAAGATGTGGCAGGCGAAGGCCAGGCGCTTGCTCTTCTCATTCGGACCCGAAGAAACGGGGAGCACTTCCAAGAAAGACTGAACGCCTGGCTTGGAGCACGCGAGGGGAAAGTCGTGGTCTTAAGCCCCGAGGCCGCAACCCTAGCCGTGAAGAGCGAACACCCCACGGGCGGTCCGCCCGAGCGACACAAGTGGATCCCGAGAAAGGCCACCGAAGCCGACATTCTTGAGGCCACCCTCAAGATCTACTCGGATTACTCGGAAACGGGCGGCCCCCGGTACTTTGTCGGAAGCGCTGCCAGTCTGGACGAAAAGTCCCTGGAAGAGCGCCGAGCTGGCGCCATCCTGAACCAGATGAACCACAAGCTCAGCCAGCTCGATCCGCTGCGATTTGAAGAAAACCACGGACGAGAAAACCTAGCGCTCCTGCTCGAGATTGCTCCCGGCGACGGCCCTGCCCTGGCCGCGCTGATTCGAACCCGTCGCCAGATGACCCCTGCGCTTCATGCAGAGAGGCTCGTAGCTTGGCAGCAGGCGCTCGCGGAGCGGAAGGCTCTCGATTGCATGCTTTCTCTGCCGGGAAAAACTCTAGAACAGTGATATAAACCGGGCCGTTGTGAACCGGTCCAAGCTTTCCCTCTTCATCCTCGGATCAGCCGCCGTTGCGGCTGCCGCACCCCTGCCTGCAAGGGCGGACTGGGATGAGCCCAATTCGGCTCGGATTCAAGCCCTGCGACTTGAAGCGCTCACGATTCTAGAAGCTTACTCCTATCAAGGCCGACCCTTTCTCACTTCTTACAATCTAAGCGAGCGTGAAGACGCTTTGAGGCTTGCAGCGTTGGGTAGGGCGCTCGAGGCAGAGTTTCCACAAAGGTTTGAGAGAAATCGTCCTTCCGAAAACCTGGCGCGTCTTTTAGAGAAAAAGTCGCCTATTTTAGCTGCCCAACTTCGATCGAAGTCTCCCAATCAATCGATGCGCCGGAGCATCGATTTTCGGATTGAGGAACTCCGCAGCGAAGCGCTCTCCATCTATGAGCGCTATTCAGAAACAGGTGGGCCGGCTCAAAACCCAAAAGCAGCAAATCCGTCAGCACAAAGATACGAATCCTCGGCTTACCGCAGGCTTTTAGGCATCGCAGACCGCATTTCCATCCTGGCACCCGCCCAATTCCCGAAGAGTAAGCCCCGGCAGACGCTGGCTCGCCTGATGGAAAGCCTCCCCACTCAAGGGCCGGCCTTAGCCCAGTTGATCCTTGCCGATCCTCGGTCCGAGCTTTTTCGGTACCGCCTGGAAGTGTGGCAGGCCGTACGCGAGGGCCACGCGCTTCCCCCTGAACTACCCACTCGAAAACCCAACCGAGTGCCCACAAAACGCTACAACTGGACTCCTCGGGACGCCACGGTTGAGGATATTCGACTTTCAGTACTTCGAATCCTTCATGAATACGAGGGGACTGGCGGGCCCCGCGGAAGACTCAAGGTGGCCCACGGTCTCGAGCCGTCCGAGGCCGAATTTGAGGAGGTTCGGGCCTACAATCGGCTCACTCGCCTGAGCAACAAGCTCCACGAGCTGGATTCGACTCGATTTGATCCCGGAGGCAGCCGCGAGAACTTGGCGCGCCTCCTCGAAGGTGAACCCGCGGAGGGCGAGGCCCTGGCAGCCCTTATCAGGGCCCGAGCTGGCGCGGATCCCGAATTTCAGGCCCGGCTCAGCGCTTGGCTGAAAATTCGAAAAGAGTTGAAGCTCGGGGACTGCATGGCCAGCACCTTGGAGGATGGCCTGACCCCTTAGTTCTTGAAGATTGCATCTCCCCCCTTTTCAAGGGGACCGGATATGCGCTATACCCCTCCCAACAAGCGTTTCCGTGGACTGGAGAGGTGGGAGAGTGGTTGAATCCGCACGCCTCGAAAGCGTGTTTACCTTAACGGGTAACGAGGGTTCGAATCCCTCCCTCTCCGCCATTGAAGAAACAGCAACTGCCTTCCATGGCGGGATGAAGGTATTCGAATCGCTCCGAGGCCCATAAAGCCGGCCTCTCGCGCACGCGTCTCGTCGGAATGGCATGCATTCCGACGCGCTCGCGTCCCTCCCTCTCCGCCATCCATGGCTCCGCCTGTCCACTGGACAGGCCGGGCGATCGGGCCTTCATGGCCCTCACGTCTCCGCCATTGAAGAAACAGCAACTGCCCTTGATGGCGAGATGAAGGTATTCGAATCGCTCCGAGGCCTAAGAACTTGGCCTCTCGCGCACGCGTCTCCTGAGACAGACACGGGCCATAACTTCGGCCTAGATCTCATTCACTTGCGGATATTCGACGTAACGACTTTGAGAAAGGTCATCATCGCCAGAATACTTGTCACCCAGTGCCCCACATAGATCCCCGAGAGTCGCGGATCCTCAGACGGGATGATTCCAAACCACAAAGCGTTTGAGAATAGGAAGGACAGGAATGCGGCCAGAAGAAAAAACAGTTCCCATTTCTTTATCATTGTTACTCCGAGCTTTTATCTTGGCCACTCGTCACGTCGTCCGAGTGAAGTGCCTTTCGGACGATCTGTAACGCAAGAATGATTCCCGTTAAACAAATTCCGCAGATACCCAAGCCAACCGCTAAAAGGACGTCAAACTGTTCGAACATTCTTACGCTCCCTAGAGTCGATGACCCTGCAGGGTGAATTCGCCAGCAACGACCCAGTGTCGAAAAACATCAACTATCCCAATTTGGGACGCAAAACACCTTTCTATTATTTCAATATAAAACCAACGAGATGTCAAAGCTTTGTTGGTTTATCGAGACGGCCCCCTTGAGAACACTGAAAAGCGTATCGCTCCAGTGGTGACACAGGTTGCGGAATGGCGTTTGCTTTCAAAAACGAAGTGATTGACCATGAAAACAGTCTAAATTCTTGCGCAATTCCAGCGCCATCAACGAGGCACACATGAAAATCACGGTCACCGCTCCGCAGTACGTGGCTGGGATTTTTGATCGCTTAGTTTCCCCCTCCAACATCCGAAAGTTGGAGGTTGGGATTATTCAAATCGCAGTCGTTTCGTTCATCCTCCACCTTGGTTTTTTATTTTTCACAAACCACCGACCGGGAGCATCTGCGACTCATCATTTGAGTTACCTGAAAGCAATTTTCACGCCTTTCAGTTTCATCTTATTTTATGAAGTGATCCTGCTGGTGATCATCCTTCCCAAGTCCATGAGTGAGTTCATTGGAAAGCAGTTCGAGATCATCACCTTCATCACACTTCGTAGTTTTTTTCACGACATCGGCGACGTCTCTGCGCAGTCTCCGCATACCGATATCGGCGCATCTGCGGCTCATCTTGGGCAAGACCTCATTGCCACGATAGTGATGTGCGCTCTCACAGTCACTTTTCACAGGCTCCACGATCGTCATCGCGATCAGACCGTTCCAGAGCCTTTAAAAAATTTCGTGGACCTCAAGAAGACAGTCGCCATGATCTTGCTTTTAGTGCTCCTAGCGACCAGCGTCCTCAGCTTGAACGCTTGGATCTTCAACGCGGTTCCCGCAATTTTGGGCCACGTTGAATTCCTCGATCCGAACGCTTTCTTCTATGCAGATTTTTTTAGCACGATGATCATTGCCGACGTCTTCTTGCTGATCATTTCAATGCTTTACGATTCTACATTTTATGGCGTTGTAAGAAACGCTAGCTTCGTCATTTCCACCATCTTATTGCGATTATCTATCGGAGCCGAACGGCCAGCGAACCACCTCATCGCCATCAGCGCGTTCGTTTTTTCGATCGCAATTTTGCTCACTCTGCGATTTCGACAAAAGCCCTCTCCGGCCATCAAAGACCTTCCTTTAGAGCCCTAGGCATTAAGTCGGGGCATCCAAGCTCAGCAGTGGCGATTTTCTGACGCCCTCGAAGTCTTCCTCGCAATTGCCGATAAGCCGGCATGGGAATCCGCCCTAAAAAAACGCAACGCCGAAAGCCTCGACTAGCGATTCAGCGCGCGATCGAAAACCTAGGCATTGCCCTGACCTCGGGCGCGATTGCGCTCGGCGCGGTCGTAATCCTCAGTCATTCTAAACCCAGTCGTTCACCCGCATCGGATTCTGAAATTCAGGTGCCCAACCATGGCGATGCGGCCAAGAAAATCAACGTCATTCGCGAAAAAGCGCATAAGATTCTTCGCAACTACCTTGCCACAGGGGGTCCGCGTCCTTCGATTACTAAAGATCAACTCTCTCAAAAAGAACGGGATGAAATAGTCGATGCGGCACACCTTCATCGACTTGCGAAGAAACTTCACAGCCTCGATCCCAAGCAATTCCCCAAAGGGGACTCGTGGCGAAACCATCTTTCCACCTTGTTAGGCGAAATCAGCGGCACCGGACCCGCGCTTTCGCGTGTCATTCGACATCGTCACGGGACAACCGCGCACAACGAAGCCATTCAAGCCTGGCATGAGGCTATTGAGCAGAGTCATAGGCCGATCACAGAGAGTGATCCCCGAGCTCTCGCCATCCGAGACGCCGCCCTTGCCCTTTTGATTGAACGCAGAAATGCCGGACCACCGCAACCGAGGTCCGTTCCCGATCCTGCTCCCGATAGTCCCGATGCTCGCGACCGGAAGGAACTCGAAACGCTTAACTGGAAACTGAATCTACTCGATCCACAGACTTACCACTGGATCGGAGGCCTAGAAAACCTAGCGCGACTCCTCGAAACCGTACCGGGCCATGGCGAAGTTTTAGCAAAACTCATTCGAACCCCACACCGGCGTTCGCACGAGTTTCGGACTATTCACGAAAAATGGCTCAACCAACTCGAGAGCATGGGTATCGTTCAATACGAAGACCCTGCCGATTATTATCAACCCCGGGATGCTAGGCCATCGCGCGCAGGCGCATCAGACCCCTCCGAAATCAAACTCATCGTTAAAGAGATCGTTGCAACATATCCCGACAGCGCCATTCCGATCTGGAACGGGAACCCAAAACTAGGACCCGAAGAGCGAAAGGATATCAGGAGTGACTATAGCCTTTTGTTCCACCTCTCGTTAAAGCTCGGAAAAATCGATCCGTCGCGCTTCATCAAAAAAGCTTCATTCGAGAATCTAGCTCGACTCTTTGAGAACGATGGCCCCGAAGGTGAAGCCCTTGCCGCTCTCTTCCGAACCAATCGCATCACCGAAGCCAAGCAATTCCCGGAGCGAGTTCGAAGTTGGCAGGAAGCGCGAGACGCTCAGAAAACGCTCGATTGCCTAGAAAATCGAATCGTAACGCCGTAGGCGATCAGCCTCAGTCCAGCCAGATTCCTTTTCGGGAAAGCTGATCTTCCCAAGCCTGATACTGCTTCTCAAAGCGCTTCGTATGCAATTCGTTGTCTACGGATTCGAGATGATCCAAAGCTTGTTCGGTTTCGAATTGGAAAGCCTTCTTTGCTGCATTGAAGTCCGTTTCTTTTCCAGATGCCTTGGCCTGAATCATCTTCTGAACCCACTCGGCTGCGCGCTCCTCATGCCGCGCTGCAGTCTCGAGCCACAGAGGATGAGACACTTGCGCAACCCAAGCCGACAATTCCAAGTCGAGGGTTTTCAAATTCGTCGCCATACAGTCGGCCTTCGTGCAGTCGCGGTCGTAGAGTCGATAAATTTCGCGCGCAGTTTCTTCGCGCTGGTCGGCGCGTTCCATGACCTTCTGGTACTCTTTGAGAGTCAAAGGCTTTCCCGCCTGAATCGGGCTGCGGTAGATCACCTTCATCTCGCCTTCGGCTTGCTCGGCTTTGGCCAGGAAATCCGATCGAACCTTTTCGGAAGCTTGAAGCGCCGTTTGGTCCATATCGCGAATTTCTTTTCTCAATCCTTTGATCAGGTTCAGGGCCGACTTCTCGAGAGCCCGTTCGCCCATGTCTTTCACGACATGAACCTGTTCTTCGATCGAGCGAACGCTAGAAAGCTCGCCTTCCAGTTGTTTGACCAGTAGACCCTGAAGTAGCTTTCTCTTTCCGTCTGCCGAGGTCCTTGCCAGTCGAATTTGAGCAATGAACGCGCTCTTGATCGGAATCACGACTTCGGACTTGTCAGGTAAAACCAGTCGAACCGTGCCTCTGGCTAGAGCCTTCTCGAATTGAGCGGGATCCGCTAGAAATTCGCTTCTCTTCAACTCATTGATTGACGATCGCAGCGCCTTCACGGATTTTCCGGAAATAAGCAGGACCATGTCGAGCTTCCCAAAATAGTCCTTTCTGTCCACGACACTCATGCGTCGACCCAAGCGCCAGGCAATCGAAGTGAGATCCCAAGTATGGGTCACAACCTCTTGGAAGCTCATTTGGGCGTCGTAAGGATGAATCCGGCCCTTCAAGAATTGCTTGATCGGATAAAAGATTTTCCCCAATAGTGGCAGCTCGAGATTGTTGCTTCGAACCAAGTGAATGATTTCGTGTTTAAGGTCGTCTGAACTTTTACCGCTCAGGATTTCCTTAAAGGAAATTCCGATTTGATTTTCGTTTCCGCTATAATAGGCGTCCATCCCGCCCTCGATCAGCCTCAGAGGATCAAAGACCATCTCGGTCGCATAGCGCTTCTCCACTTCCCAAGCGGCTCGGTTCAGCACAGAGCCATTGCGATCGGGTGAAATAATGAGAACCCCGGAGTTATCTGGATCCACGGGTTCCAGCTTCGTTCCCAGCTCTCCGAGCAACTCTCGAGTTGACTCGCACAGCGTCGTCAGGTGCCGATCTTTATCCGATTCACTGAGCTGACTAAATTTTTCAGTGTCCAGGTAGATCTTTTTAGTCATGTCCACCGCCCGGCGACCACTGGCGGAAGCAAGGACACTTTTGGGCAATCCCTCCACGGAGTGATGAACGGGTCTGGGCAAAAACTCAGTCAAGCCCAGCAGAGAAAAACCGGCATCCACCATGGCGTGAGTGCGCGCTTCCTTTGCCTCGGCCCAGTGTGCTTGCGCACGCGGAGACTCGATACCTTCAATGGCAGCAGCTTGATGGGCCGCCTTCTTCGACTCTTGAGAATGATTCCAAGAGGTCACGGCCCCCACGGCACCGGCGCCAGATAGAGCCACGAGTCCGCTTCGTGCGGCAACCTTCACCACAGGTTTCACAGAAATGGCTGCCTTGCCGAGCGCCCCGAGCGGAGAAAACAAAAGAGCCGTCGTCACTCCTGGCGCAAGCTTTCGGTCAATTTGCTCGAGCAAGTGACACGTGTAATTTCCGCCGCGACTGGACTTCTGAATTCCAGCACCGACGACCATGTCCACGCCCGCAAAGCCTAAGCCAGTCGCGAATGCAGGCAGAAGACTCGAAGCAACGACCGGAGCAATCGCGGGTGCAAGGGCAATGGCCGTCGCTTTATTAGCAAAGTCCGACAGCGCTGCTTCGCGGTTTGCCGAAGCCTGAGAGAGAACTCGGGCATAGGTGGTCAGCGCCACACCCATTTCCTCTCGAGTCAAACCCCACTTCGATTTTAAGCGTCGCAGGCGCATCTGCGCCATATCGTGTTCAGCGCGTTCCGCTGCCTCATGAGGGCGCTCCCAGGCGGTCTTTCCCCAGACATCGTGAGTGTAGAATGCACTCACTTCATCGATGAGTTCAGAAAAATTCCCGCCTTTTCGCGCGCTGACCAAGAGTTTGGAAAAGTGGGATTCAAGCCCATTCAATTCTGCAGCCACGGCCTTGCGGTAATGCGCCAAGGACATAGCCGCAGAAAACTTCTGGCCCGGCTCGGTTTTTTTCAGGGCTGGCGGCAGCAAGACGTGCCCTTCAATATGCAGGGCTTCCCGCCTGTCAGGTTCAGAGATCTTTACCAATCGGCCAAAAGATGAAGGAAAGATCGCTACAAAAGCCTTGGAAAGTTCGCGCGCCTTCCCGCCCTGGAGATTTTCAAAACGAAAGTCCACGAGCGAGAATTTCCCTTTAGAATCTAAGCGTGCCCCGTTTTTGAGCAAAAGTTTCATGGCAGAAGTCCGCTCACGGTCCGCAGCACGGACGAAATCCTGCTCTTTGGAGCTCAAGGGGCGTCCTAAAATCTTCTTTGCCAAGGCGTTTTGAAATTCTGCATGGAGGTCCAGGTAAGCGTTTCCAGCAACCAGTCCCCGCGCCCATTCGCGGGTCTCGTTGCCAATCGCATCGAGATCGGCCGCCGACAGCTTTGAAAAGCAGTCCTCTGGAAGCACTGTGGGCTTCTGAGCTCGGGCTGAGCCAGTCAAAACCCCTTGAAGCAAGACGAGAGTGAGGACCGAGGCGTGCTTAAAGTTCACCACGCCTCAGGTAGAGCAACCTCCATGCCCAGTGATTTTCGCCTTAAACCATGTTTATTGCGGTTTGGGGCCTCTCCCGCTGTCAAAGTTTTGAACACCTGCCCCTCAGGCCCAACGCCTCAAATTCCGATACACCAAGGATGACTCGCGTCCGAAGACACCGAAAAATAAGGCCTGGAATTCCGAAAAAGCCTCATCCTAAAAGCAGCATCGGGCTGTTTCTCCTGATCCTTCTGGGATTGGCTTTATCACTGACTCAATCGAAGGATACGCCTCAGTCAGTACGGGCACCCGCTTCAGCTTCGTATGCGGGCGAAACGGACCCCGTTCTGATTCGCCTCCAGTCGGAAGCTTTGGCAATCGTCGAAACCTACGCCGAAAACGGCGGCCCCCGAAGCTTCAAGAATGAGACGCCTCAAGGTCCCGAACGTTATGAAGCGCGGGCCAATTACATCCTTCGAGAACTTGGAAAAAAGCTAAACAAGTTTGATCCAAAACGATTCCCGAATCGTGGGCTGAGCATTCAGAACGTAGCGACCCTTCTGGAAACCGTTCCAGGGCACGGCGCGGCGTTATCCGAGCTTTTGAGAACCCATCGCGGAGACCATCGAAGGGAAGCACGCCTCGAAGTCTGGCAGCGCGCCCGCACAGGCCTTCCCTATCAACTGGAATCAGAAACCCTAGGCAAAGAAAAAAAGCCTCGAAACCTCTACATTTCTGAAGACTCCAATATCGAAACGCTGAAAGCCTCCGCGCTGAAAATCATGGATCAGTTCGCCGACCAAGGCGGCCCTTGGCCGAAGGATATGAAGGAAGACTACGAGCGCTATCAAGCCGCTACACGCGCGCTTTCTAACCTCAGACGAATGAATCTTCGCCTGAGCGAGCTCGACCCGTCACGATTCGTGAGCGATCGAACGCTGGAGAACTTAGCTCGCCTCTTTGACGGTGAATCGGAAGAAGGAACTGCGTTGGCCATTCTCTTGCGCCATGATCGCAAGATACGAAAAGTAGAGACCCCTCGCGTGACCCGAACCTGGCTCAGGTACTACAAGCAGAGAAAAGCCATCGAATGCCTGACGGAGACCAATCTCCGATGACCTGGAAGTCCCTCTTTCAGACTGCTCAAGCGGTGCTGGTGTGCGCGGCCCTGGGTATTTCCGCGCTCGCTCTGGGGCAGGATCGAGAGGCGGAGAATCGAGTTTCCAAATACCGCGAAGAAGTCCTCCTCATCATGAACCGCTACGCTGAGTGGGGCGGACCAAGAAGTGTCCAGGTGAAAGGCACACCGGCTACCGAAGCAACCGATCATCGGAAATTGGCAAAGATAGCGAATGAACTGGGTGATGTTGATCCGAATCGATTTACTCCCGGAACGAAGAGCTTTGAGAATCTGGCTCGGCTTTTCGACAGTGAGAATCCTGCCCTTTCACGTGTGTTCCGAACCACTCGCGGATCCCACGCTTTTCGCCACCGGGTCAAAGATTGGCTGGGCCGCCACGCCGAGAACCTTCGACCTGAGATTGAAACAGAACGCCTAAAAGTCGATGTTCTGAAAATCCTAGCGGCCTATCCACCTGCCGGACCGGCGTCAAATAGCAGCGGCCAAACGCTCCTCGATTTTCGCCGCCTGAAAGACATTTCGCTGACTTTAGGCGAACTCGATCCCGACCGTTACCAAAAGAAAACCTCGGGCTTTTCGAATTTGGCGGTGCTGTTGGAAAATGACCACCCCGACTTGGCCCGCGCCATCCGGGAACGTGTGGAAGCGAGAAACATCCCTGAAAAGACTCTGGCCAAGCGCCAAGAGCTTCAGACCAAGCTGAAAGGACTTTCCTTTGCCGAGCAGCGCGAAGAGACCCTACGGGAGTTTCAAAAAGAGATTCTTCGCATCTATAAAACTTACCCGAAATCGGGCGGTCCCTATCTCGTGAGTCGAAATCCAGATCCCGATCTAGCCAGAGTCGAGCGGGCTGATGCAAAAAAAACTCGTCGTCATGGGAGCACGTCTGAGAGAGCTCTCACCCTCTCGTTTTGACGGAAAAACCGGAAAAGAGAATCTTGCTCGACTGGTCGAGAACCTCCCCGAAGAGGGCGCGGAACTCGCGGCGCTGATTCGGACGATCAAAGGCTCGCGGGACTTTAAGATTCGGCTTCGTCTTTGGCGCCAAGCCAGGCACCTACGAAAAATGCTGGAGTGCCTGAATGAGACTCCGTAACAGGGGCCCAGTCGAGCTGTCTAAAACTTCGACAGTTGCCTAGGCTGCCCAAGCCCAGGAAGGATTCCTTCGTAAAAAGCCCCTTCATTCCGGCGCCTTCTCGAAGCCCCGTTCGGCATAAGGTTTGCGATACGTTCTGGCATGAGCGCTCGTCCGCAACGTTCGCCTCTGGGCAAAAACCCGATCTTCGCTGCCCTTCTTCTAGCCCCACTGGGCTGGGCTCTTTCCGCGCCCGCCTTTGCAGAAACGCCGTGCGAACTCCACCTCAGCGCCTCCGATCTTCGCTCCTTACAAAGCGCAGCCTCACCCGAGGTTCGAGCACTCGAACTGGCTCGAAAATACCAACTGGGTAAAGAAGCTCAGTTTCAGGCGCTTCTCAGTTCAGTCGAAGGAAAGGCTCTTCAAGCCGAGGAGAAAAAGCTTCTACAACGCCTGCCCGAAGGGGCGGCAAACGCCCTTCAGCTTCTTCTGAAGAATGGAGCTTCGCGCGATTCACGCGGGCGCCTCTCCTTGCAGGGCTTTCAGCTGGGAAAGCTTTCCGATCCAAAAAATACCGATCTTCGAAAAGCGTTTGAGCTCCTTTTCCCTTCCTCAAAAGGAAAGTGGCAAAAGATCCTCGATCCCAAGCGACGCGAAGTGATTCTAGTCGAAGGTCAGGCGCTTCTTCCCCCAGCACAAAGAGCTTCCGAGCCCGGCCAACGGTTTTCTCCGGGCGTCAGTTTCAGCGCTTACCAAGCCGCCGTGGCGGGCGAACTCAAAGGCCTAAGCGAGGACCTCAGACATCTTCTTTCCGAGTCCAGAAAAGGTGGAACTTTTCCAGACTTACTCTCCGAGGTCAGTTCCTTTTACTTAAACGATGTGTGGGGAAAGCCCCCGTTTCAACCGAGCCATCACATCGCCCAAAGCGCTGCACAAGATTCGGCAGGCGCTCGAATTCGGCATCTGAAGTCCAAATGGGGACTTGGAAAAGAAGCGATAGACTCTGCCCTGCAGCTTTACTCAAATGCCGCGAGCCAAGCGCACGCCAATCGGGACCTGGCTATCGACGACCTCGGCATGAAGGCAACCGCTGTTGCCTTAGCGCCATTGCTCTATCCCGTTGCGGCCTACGGGCTCCTGCCGACCTTTGGCGGCGGAATGCTGATCACGGGCGCAGAAGTCGTCGCAGGCTCGGTCATCGAAAAACAAGCCCGAGGCGGTGACTTAGGCTGCCACTTGGCGCGCCAACTCGACGAGAAGCTGCCCCATGGCTTTGTGATGTCGCTCCTCTTTGCGCCGACCGGAATGTTGCACAAAGCGGCCACCTCCACTTCGGTCGCCTTACGGACCGGCGCAAAAGCGACGAGCGCCGGACTTGTGGCTGTGGCCGGAACGGGCGCAGTTCAGAGCGGCATTCAAGCGGTCAAACTCCACAACGAGGTGAAAGCCAACCAGCAGGCCGGAGAAGAACTAACCGCAGCGATTCTTGCGGAAAGAAATCAAAGCGTTCTCGAAGCCGTCACCGGCGGCCTGTTTACCGCGATGGGAGTGCGACCTGCGCTTGCGACAAAACCTCAGGTGCCCAAGACATCCCAAAAGGGATCAAGCCCAGTCTCAGCCGATACGGTGTCGAGTAAGCACGATCCCCAGCAGGTAGCGTTGACCCAAGCCAAGAACCTCAACCGCGCCCAGCGGAGCCTGAAAGAACAGATCGACCGCGGCTACCAGGGCCAACCCTTAGACTCTAAACGCCGATTGATTCGCGCCCTCTTTTCAGGCGTCGAAGGCCCAGCGAAGGAGCGTCCCACGCGAGAAGAGTTCGTTAAGCGCGTGCTGCACACCAGCCGCCGGGCGCTCAATCTTCACGGAGTACGCCTTGAGGCCTCCCGAGGCGATAGCAGTCCGATTGTGATTGCTCCGGACAAAAATGGATCGAGGCTGAATCAGATCGCTTGCATCTTGAATCGATTTACCCGAACCAAACTGATCTTCGATCCCGACTCACTTACTGAGCGAGGTTCAACTGCCTTCTTTGATCGCGGAGAAAACGTCATCTCGCTTTCTTTCCGCGAGGTCATTCAAGGAACTCGCTCTCGCTCTACTTCGCTGAAACATGAAGTTTTGCATCTGATTCGCCATCACACGAAGGATCTCCCGTTCCGAGGTTACGTGAATTACGAAACCCAGAAAAAATCAGCTTATGGAGACCATCTCTCTTTTGACGAAGTGATCACTCATTCTTGGAGCCTCATCGATACCGCAAAGGCGATCAGAAAAGAGGGATCAACACGTGGGCTTTCGAGTAGCCTTCGTGACCGGGTAGAAATGTTGGGTCAGGTCATCCTGCCAGAAACCGAGAAAGTCCTGCTGGCAACGCTCGAGAACTTGGAATCACTCCGAGTGCGACATCAGCAAATCATCGGAGAACCCTTCATCGAAGGAAATTTACCCGGTATCGGTGATGTCCGATTTGATCTGAATCTGGCATCGATCAAAAGGCTCGATCCAAAAAATTTTCCAAAGGAAATGAACGATACCGATCGGGCCCAGTTCACCGTCGATGAGCAACGCCTCGCACTGGATACCCTCCGAATGCGCCTCGAAGCCGAAGTGGCCTTCATTCGCCAGCTTCAGAAGAAGGTTCAGGAATTCCGAGATCCGCAAGCGGACTCCGTGAAACTCGCCTCAGACCTCCAGAAGGCGATCGAAGCATTTGATCGACGCATGCTGGGAACCTCCCAATCGCAGATGACCCAAGTCGATGAAGCCAATGAGACGGCCCGAAGGGCGAAGGAAAAGCTCCTTCGCCTCTATCAGGACCTTCAGGACGGAAAAATCACGGTCGACACAATGACGGAGAGCGAAGAGCTCCTCAACCACACTTTCCGTCTCAGACAAGAAGCTCTTCGAGTCTATGGCAAAGAGGTCAATTGCTTGGACTGCCGTCGAGACAACCCGGTTCGACTGGGACAACTCGATAAAGCCATCGAAGGACTGGTTCAAGAGGTCTCCAAACCAGCCTACATGAGGCACGGAAAGGACCAGCTCAGACGCGCACGAGAACTCAAGTCCGATTGGTCCAAAGCCAAAGGTGAGAAACGCTCCGAGCTTTTCGAAGAGCTCCTCGAAGCGGTCTGGCAGGCACAGAGCCACTTAGAGACCGCCGGTGCCGCAGAAGACCTGCGCCTGCTCAAGCACGAATTCAAAGAGGAAATCCGCGAACTCGACGGATTCAAGCAGTCCTGGGACGATCTCAACTGGGATGACCTCGACTTCGGGGAACTGGACTAAAAAACGGGGCTCTAAACTCAGGTTCTGATGGATTTCTCAAGACCGACCGTTTAAATCAGGGGCCACCATGAGGCTTTCTGTACCGCTTTACCTGGGCCTTCTTCTCCTGCCCCTAGCCCATTGCCTTCCAGCAGCAGCTTCGCCCCAAGGGAACACCCCTTACCTGAGCGCGGGCGACA
This sequence comes from Bdellovibrionia bacterium, assembly GCA_040399745.1. Lineage (GTDB taxonomy): Bacteria > Bdellovibrionota > UBA1018 > UBA1018 > UBA1018 > CANFHS01. The sequence goes on from JBBARP010000005.1 coordinate 194,952, forward strand.
TCGAAGCCCTAGGACGCGGTCACACTGCCTGGTCCAAGGCGCTGACGATCGCTCGCGACTATCAGGCGGCCAAAGAAGCCCAGATTCAAGGGCTTTACCTCAAAGTCCAGGGCCAGACACTCACTCCAGAATTAGCCCAAGCGGTGAAGGCTTTGGGAAATGAAGCCCCCGCCGCGATGAAGAAGCTCATCCAAGCAGGAGCAGGCCAAGAGGGTCGGGGCAGGTTCACGCTCTCTGGCTTTCGCTTTCAAGAGCTCCTCCCTACGGGCCAGTCCCCTCTCCGGGATGCCTTCCAAGCGCTATTCCCCTCCGCTCGAGGCCGCTGGAGTGCCATTCTCGACCCAAGGCGAACCACTGCACTATTGATCGAAGGACAAGTGCTCCTTCCGCCAGCAATGTCCCGGGCAGAGCCCAGACACAAATTTAGCCCTGCAGTTCCCTGGAGCACTTTTGAAAGGTCCGTGGGCCAAGAGCTTTCGGCCCTCGAAAGTGACCTGAGGGACTGGTTACAAGCTTCGCGCAGTGGCGGAACCTGGAGCGATCTCGTTCATGAAGTCGGTGCGTTTTATTTAAATGATGTTTGGGGAAAGCCAGCTTGGAGCCGCGCTCACGAAGCACAAGCCGCTTCCGCTCAGGACCGCGCAGGCATAAGGCTTCGTCGCCTAAAAGCCAAATGGGGCTTGAGCCGGGAACAGCTCGATGCGGCTCTTTCGGCCTATTCGAGCGTTCTTTCTCAGTCTCAAGCCAATCGGGATCAGGCGATTTCTGACCTAGGCGCCAAAGCCACCGCCATCGCGATGGCCCCCTTACTCTACCCGGTCGCTGCTTTTGGCTTACTCCCTGCTTTTGGGTTCGGCATGGGCGTCACGGGCGTCGACGCCCTAGCCAGCGCAGGAATCGAGACCTTCACTCGCGGGGGCAACTACTCGGCTCATTTAGCACGGCAGCTCGACCAGAAACTCCCTCATGGGTTTATGTTCTCGGTTCTTTTTGCGCCGGCTGGAATGCTTCACGGCGCTGCAAACTCAGCCCAAGTCTTGGTCCGTGTCGGCTCTCGGGTAGCAGGTGCGGGCCTTGTCACCGCAGCAGGAGTGAGCTCCGTACAAAGTGGCAAGGCAGCTTGGGAAGCCCACGAAAAACTGAAAAAGACTCAGCGCCAGTTCAACGGGGCAAACACAGAGCTTCAGTCCGCCCTTCGCGCTGAAACCGCCCAGAACGCGCTTCACGCTGTAACAGATGGAATCTTCGCGGCCGTGGGTCTGAAGGCTAGCTTGCCTTCGTCGATCCGGAAGCCTGTCCCCGTCCAGAATCCTTCTTCGCGGGCACTCTTGCCCGCAGCAGCGAGTTTGGAAAAAAAGATCCTCCTGCCCGACCTTCCCCCTCCGGCCAACGAAGCGATTGCGCTAGAACGCTTGCGCTTGATCGAACTCAAAACCAAAGGGTTTGAAACACAGGAGCAGAGATTCGAGCGCCTGACAAACGGTCAGACGGCTATACGTCCCACCCGTTCCCAATACATGGCCGACGTCTTGGATTCCGCCAAGAAACTTCTTCACCTGCAAGGCACCCAGCTCGAACTGCGCTCGATCTTAGAGGGGGAAATCATCGTCATTGCCCCCGTTCGAGAAGGGGCGTCTTTGAACGCCATTGCTTGGCTTCTGAAAAAGCGCGCTAAAACCACTTTGATCTTTGATCCTGAAGCTCTGGCCGATGACGGAAGCGTTGCCTACTTTAGCGCTGACCGAAATGAAATCTGCCTGAGCTACCATGAGATTTTGCGAGGCTCACGATCTCGCGCCACCTCCTTGAAACATGAAGTTCGGCACTTGATCCGGGAAGAAATGGACGGCCTTCCGTTTCGCGGATACGTCGAGTTCTCGCCCGCCCGCCCTGGTGGCTACGGCAAGTTCCAACAGTTTGACGAAGTCCTGACCCACTCTTGGGATCTCGTAGATACCGTAAAAGCCATCGCGACTTCTGGACGCACGCCCTATCTCGATAAGCGCCTTCGAAATAAAACTGAAATCATTCTCATCCTCGTCAAGAACACTCGAGAAGTCCTTCAAGCTGCGTCCGCTCAGCTGGATTCTCTGAAAGTCGAGACAGCAAATTTCCCTGGACCGAGCTCGTTAGAACTCGTTCTTCCTGGAATTGGCAAGGTCACTTTCCAACTGAATTCCACCCAGAGAGCCCGTCTGGATCGAAAGAATTTTCCAGTCGAAATGGGGCTTCAGCAAAGAACGGCATTCTTGAATGAAGAGCGCCGCCTGATCAGAAGTCAGCTTGCGCGGCGAATCAGTGCCGAGCTGTGGCTCCTGAGGTCCCTCGAAGAGCGCATCCCTGCTTTCGTAAAAGAGACCAGCGATCTTTCGAAGCTTGCCAGGAATCTAGAACCGCATCTGCGCTACGCGGATGTAGTCATTGATTTTGAGGCTAAAAACCAGCTCTGGGCGATGGAAGCTCAAAATGCTCGCGCCGACGAGGCTCGCGGCCTGCTCCTTGAGCTTTACCGCGACCTGACTCACGGTAAACTTCCCTTTGAATCGCTAGAGTCAGCAGATGCCTTGATCCAAAACGTCGATCGCCTTCATCAGACGGCATCTCGTCGTTTCGGTCGGGAGGTCAATCGGCTGGATGGACGGACGGAGGCTGCAGCGCATCTGAGTTCCGTGAAAGTCACGATCCGGGAGATGGTGAACAAGTTCTCAATCCCCCTGCACGTCAGCCGCGCTCAGGATCACTTCAAACTAGCCCTTCAGCTTCGTAAAGAGGAAGCCGCGGAAATCGAGATTCTCCAAGAAGTGAGCGACGCCTATCATCACTTTCAGGCCGCTGGATCGAGTGATGGGATTCAGAGCCTACGACGAGAATTCCCTTCCGAAGTGAATGGAATCGACACTTACGGCCAGCCTTTCGGCTCATCCGACACGGGTTACGGCTCGGCGCCCTAAAGCTCAGCTTGGCATCATCATTGCTCTTCGCTTCCGGCATATGACGATGCCAGCAAAGACCTTTCAGAACCAAGTTGCCCTGATCACCGGTGCCGCCGCGGGAATTGGACGTGCGACAGCTCTCGCTTTTGCGCGGCAAGGCGCTCGCGTCGTGGTCTCAGACTGGGATGAGCGCGGGGGGATCGAGACGGTGCGGCAAATTCAAGCCGCAGGCGGAGAGGCTATTTTTCAAGGTTGCGATGTGTCCAATGCCGCACAAGTGAAGACGCTCGTTGATCGTGCGGCTTCTCAATTTGGGCGAATCGATCACGCTTTCAATAACGCCGGGGTCGAAGGGGCCGGCGCACCGCTCGGTGATTCAAGTATTGAGAACTGGAATCGCACCCTGGGAATTAACCTAAACGGAGTCTACTTCTGCATGAAGGAAGAACTCTCGGTCATGCTGAAGCAGGGTTCAGGATCGATTGTGAATTGCTCGTCCATTGCGGGCGTTCGCGGCTTTACAGGAATGGGCGCCTATGTTGCCAGTAAACACGGCGTCCTTGGGCTGACGAAATCGGCGGCGCTCGATTACGCGGCAAAGAAAATCCGCATCAATGCCATTTGCCCGGGCGTCATTCACACGCCAATGATTGACCGATTCACCGGAGGCGATGAGAAGGCAGCGCAATCGCTCGCCTCGAACGCTCCGATGAACCGCATGGGACGGCCAGAGGAGATCGCGGATGCGGTGCTTTGGCTTTGTCAGCCGGGAGCAGCCTTCGTCACGGGGACAGAAATTGTCGTCGATGGCGGCTGGTGCGCGAAGTAAAGGAGATGCCCCTTCGCACTGGCCTAGCACAGGAAACACCTGAGGAGGTCGTCGCTCGCATTCAGCCGGGAAACCGGGTGTTTGTGCACGGAGCTGCGGCGACTCCTCAGGCCTTACTTCGAGAACTCGTACGCCAAGCGCCACGTCTCAAGGGAATCGAGCTCATTCACCTTCATACGGAAGGGCCTGCACTTTATGCGTCTGATCCAGAGCTTCGCCGCCACTTCCGGACCGTGAACCTCTTTGTCGGGTCCAATATCCGCCCGTTTATGAACGGCGAAGAAGTGGATTATCTTCCCTGCTTTCTCTCAGAAATTCCGGCACTCTTCCGCACAGGCAAGCGCGCAATTGATGTCGCACTTCTCAGCCTTTCACCGGTAGACGCTCACGGTTTTCACACCCTCGGTACCAGCGTGGATGTGGCGAGGGCAGCGGCCGACTGCGCGAAAGTGGTCCTAGCCCAGGTCAATTCGCGGCTTCCGCGCCTTCATGGCGATGGCTACCTTCACCACTCCAAGCTCAGCGCTTTTTGCCAAGTCGACGAGCCCCTTCCCGGCCCATCAGGGACACCTCCTGCGCCTACTCCTCTCGAGCAGGCTCTGGCAAAAAACGTGGCCTCTTTGATTGAAGACGGAAGCTGCCTTCAAGTGGGAATCGGTACGATCCCAAACGCAGTCCTTGCGGCACTATCCAATCACCGTCACTTGGGCGTTCATTCTGAAATGTTCTCAGACGGGCTTTTGCCGCTTCTTCAGTCAGGCGCCGTCGATAATTCCCTCAAGAAAGTGCATCCGGGAAAAACGGTCGCAAGTTTCCTGCTCGGTTCGCGAACGCTTTACGACTTCGTCGACGGAAACCCTTCGGTCATTCTTTTAGGGGCCGATTATGTGAACCACCCCAATACGATTGCGAGAAACCCGAAAGCGGTCGCCATCAACTCGGCAGTCGAGATCGATCTCACTGGCCAGGTCTGCGCCGATTCGATCGGGCACCGGCTGATTTCAGGGGTCGGCGGGCAAATGGATTTCATGAGGGGCGCTTCGCTCTCGCCGGGAGGGAAAGCCATTTTGGCGCTCTCGAGTCGAACATCGAGAGGCAAAGCGCGGATCGTGGCTGAACTGACGCCTGGGGCAGGCGTCGTGACCACGCGGGCCCACGTTCAATGGGTTGTGACCGAGTACGGCATTGCCGATCTTTCCGGAAAAACCCTATGGGAGCGTCGGCGTGAACTCATTCGCATCGCACACCCAGAGGACCGCGAGCTTTTAGGAAAGAGCGTCGCATCTTAAGGCCTCATCAACGGATCAGGGCCCTCGCCCGAAAGCGAGAGCCCTAGTCTTTGGAAGACTTTCCTAGCCCTAGGCCAGGGCCTTATTCAGCGCTGGCTCCTTGAACTTTTTGAGCCACATAGCCTGAGCAATCCGAGATCGAGTGATCGTGGGCGCCCTCGGTCACTTGGATCGAGGCATTTCCTGCACCTCCGGCCTTATCCAGGCTCAAGATCCAAAGGCCTTCGACGCTGGTGCCTGCGCTGGTGCTAACCGCATAAGCACCGTAGTTGACCGAGCGCTGATCCACTTCAAACCAGAAGTCCGAAGCCAGGTGTTGCATTCGCAGGATCGACTCTCCCGGATTCACGCAGAAGCTCATGCTCGAGCTACCGCTTCGACCAGTTATCACGAGCTTGCCGACGTAAGGCGAACGATCGGCTCGGTCCAAGTTGTCCAGTGCCAAGGCGGCACTAGCCGGAGCTGCGCCCATCGAAGTAGCGCTGCCCTGTGAGACGTTTTTACCGAAAACCCGATCCGGACCTGCGCCGCCGATCACAATGGAGGCCAGGCGATCGGTGCGAGTCGGAAGATTGAAAGTGAGCATGGCGCTATCGTCTACTCGGAAGGTTGCCGCCTTAGAGAGAAGGGTTTTTGTCTCCACGCGAACCGTCGCAACCGCCGACTTTCCGAAAGTGTCGGTGACTTGAACTTTTGCCACCGTCGCGGTTGCAGACGCGATGTAGGTGGTTCCGTTCAAGGAACCTGAACCCGAAATCAGGGCGTACGAGTACTGACCTGATCCGCCGCTTGCAGAAAGCGTCAGCGTTTCGCCCGGATAGAGGCGAGTCTGTTCCGGAGTAATGACAACCGGTGCGTAGTAAGCGACGTTGACATAGGCGATGCCCACGTAGCCTTGCGCATCGATTACTTGGAGTTTGGCAGTCGTCGCGTAAGCGGGTGCCTGATAAACGTTGCCATTCAAGCTACCGCCGCCAGAAACCAAGCTATAGCTGTAGGGAGCCGTTCCGCCCGACGCAGTCAAAGTGGTGGATCCGTCGGTAGCCAGGGAAGAACTTCCCACAGCAAGTTCGACCGGACTGACGATGGCCACCGTTGCATAGGCTTTTGCACCGAGCGCGTCGACTGCGAGAAGCGTGACGGTCTCGATCGTGCTTCCAGCAATGTAAGTCGAGCCCTCAATCCGACCTCCGCCTAATACGACCGAATAGGTGTAAGGAGCGGTTCCGCCGGTTGCATAGACAGAAGAAGACCCGAAGGGCTTCAGAATGGAAGATGACGAATACACTTTCAAAGTATTCGTCTGGTTCGAATCATTGGAGTTCGAGCTTGAGCTCGAATTCGAAGTGCTATTTTGCTGATCCAAAGGCTTTGCGCAGCCTGCGGCCGAAATCGCTGTGAGTAGCGCCAAACCGAAAAATACAGATCGACGAGTGTTGTTCATAAAGTCTCCCCAGTCCCTTCCCAAATGACTTACCTAGAGAGAATGCAGGGAGCAGGCCAACCGGGAGACCTTGTTTTTATTACGTTTTTAAATAAAAAGGCGCGGCCTGAGTACTGGGAACTGTCTAAGTTTTAGACACCCGTCATGTCGGAATTTGAGTCAGAACCGACTTTCCGAACCCGGTCGAATCGCTCCAAATGAAGAAGGACAAAGCCCTGCTGGGTCCTTTCGATCACGTCTTCAAAGTCATGATCCAGAAGGATATCGTCCGCAATGTAACTCGTCTTTGCATAGACGGTCTGAGACAGGGTCGTATCGACTCCGCTGAAAGAGACAATGATTTCTCCGGATCGTTTTCGAATCTCATCCAAACTGAGCCCAAAAAGCGGGCTCGACGCATCGATGTCATGAGCCACAGTCCAGCTGAGAGCAAAAATCGGCGAATGCTCGCGCTCGAGTTTGAGAAGCACGAAATCTCGATACCCCGTTGCGGGATCGTCGATCACCAAGTGTAGGCCCACCCTTGCATCGGTGATGTGGTTCAGCCGTTCATTAGCGATCCGGAACATCAGGCACGGCACTTCACCGAACTTTCGGATCACGGCGTTCCGAGTGAAACTGACTTTCGAGTGGGGTCTGGCAAATCGCGAGAAAATCAGGCCTGTCATCACAGCCACAATGAATAGGCCCGTGTAACACTCGATCGTCACCACCGTATTGGCCAGCACACCCACCGGAGAAATTCCGCCGTAACCGATGGTTCCCAGCGTCTGCACGCTGAAGAAAAACAAATCCAGGAACCGTTCAAAACCCTCTAAGTGGCGAAGGCCTGAGAATTGTTCAGCGGGAATCCAAAAGTAGAGGAGCCAGAAAACCGCATTTGCCAGAAAGAAGATCAGAGCAAACCAAGCCGCGAATGCAGGCCAGGAAAGCCCCAGAAGGCCATGATACAGATCGCGGAAGTCGAGCTTGCCGGGTCGTTGAGACCGGCGGGTGTTCAAACTTCCGTCCCGATTGATGATCCGATACTGGGATGACTGGGTAGTACTCACGCGGCACCCATAACCTATGTGGGATCTTCTGCCTATCTCGGCGAGGCGCTACTCGCCCCGAACGCGCCCGCGCATTCCCTTTTTGGTAGCGTTCAGGCGCTTGGAGCTCTCCCGCTTTCGCTGACTCGAGCGGGTGGGCTTCGTCGTTTTTCGAGCCTTCTCGACCCGACAAGCTGCCAGGACGATCTCTTGCAGCTTCCTTTGGCAGTCTTCTTTGTTCCTGGGTTGGTCGCGGTACAGATCACTGGCCACCACCAAATCTCCCGCAAGGGTGAGCTTGGACTGAAGCTTTCCCAAAACGCGGTCGCGCAAGTGAGCTGGGATGGAAGCGCTCGAAACCACGTTCCAGCGAAGCTGGCACTTGCTGTTCACTTTGTTTACGTTCTGACCGCCCGGGCCAGAACTGCGAACAAAAGTGAACTCAAGTTCCCACTCAGGAATTGTGAAATACGGCCCCACCCCAATCATGATGGGAAGAGCTTAGCCTAAGCAGCCACTTTCAACCAAACGCTGTCAGCGAACTTTGGCCGGAACCGGGGCAGCGATCTTCGGAAGTACTTGCTTCAGACTCTTCACCAGTTGGTCGGTGTCCAAGAAAGAAGGATAAAGAATGTCATCTTTTCCTTCGAAGCCCACGCGTCCATAGCCATGTCGATCCACTTCCTTCAGAAGCCCGATCAACTGACTGAGCGCTAAAGCATCGGCCGTGAAAGGCGCAAGTTCCTTATGATCGGCGTCGTTCAGAATCCAATTCACGCGCTTGGCTGCGCGACGATCGGTTTCCTTCACGATCTGGCTTCGAAGCCTGGACAAGCCCTTTTCCAAGGCTTCCCAAGTGTAACTCTGCGACGTCAGGGACGTGCAGCCTTGCCCAATATCGTTGCAGGCATAAAAACGGTACGCGCTGGACTGATAAGAAATCCGCAAATGCTTCGAGCGCACTTGCCCCACATAGACGTCGGCTTGCGCTGAAGGAACCGCAGCTCCCATAGCCAAAACGCCCAAAACACCTAGCCCCACCCAACACTTCATACTTACTTCTCCAACACACTCGCCTTCCCAGACTTTCGTCTGAAAGGCGCCACACCCAGAATTCAAACTAACGCGAGGCGTTAATTTCTCCTCATGTCTACTTCACGATTGTTTGGTCTGTCAAATCGCGGCCTGACGGGCGAATCCCTCGCCTAGCTACGCCCCTTAGGCCAAAAAAATCACGCTTTGCGTTAAAACTTTCGCAAACCCGGAAAACCGGTGCTAGCACCCCGGTCCATGCGCTTTTTGGTCTGGGCCCTGCTTGCAGGACTCATTCACCAACAGGCCCTTGGGGGGGCACCGGCGGCAGAGAATCAGGGGGAGGTACAACCTCCTTCTCAGTGCGTGAACTTGCGCCTGGAGCGAAGCCTGGCGCTCGAGGGAATCCTCGATGTTCCGCTCCGAACTGAGGAATTGATTGCCGATCCTGATCAACCTCACGGCCTCGAGTGGCGAAGAACTCTGGGATTCCGCCGCGATTATCGACAGACCATTTTCGGAACCCCCGATACCCGCAGCCTGCGCGCTCTGCTTCGGGAAGCGTACCTGGCTAAATTCTTCAGCGATCAGCGGAGCTTTGACGTGCGCGCGGACCGCGCCCGCATTCGTTACCGATCCCTTTATTTTGCGGACAGCCGCGTATCGAGTGAGAAAGACGGCTACCAACTGGTCTACGGCAACCCGCAAATGGGACAAAAAGCTTCGACTCGGATGTGTGTCGACATGATCGCCCACGACCCGGTGAGAAACACTTACTCACTCGGCGAAGCCAAAGGGCGCGACATCCTTCATGCGGTTCACCAGATTTTTGCCACCATCTCGGCTGTGCGCTTCAATCACTCGCGGTGGATCCGTGGGCTTCACCAAATCGACGACATCGCGATCGTCACCTGCGAGCACCAAGCCCTGCCCCGCTATTTCTCGGTCAATTCAAGCGGCAACCTGATGACTCTCTATTACAACAAGTGGGTCGAAGTGCGAGTGTTTCAGGACTCGACCGGAGAGTACGGAATCTATCCGCCGCAACTGCACCCGGGTTTTCCGATGCACGAAACCCCGCCTTTTGCGATCCCTCCCGCGGCTTCGCGGCTTTCACGCCCCGTGAAGATGATCTTCACTCACGGAGACGCGGAAGAGACCCACAGCTTTCTCTGGACGCCTAACTTACTGCTTATTCCAGCGTGATATCGCCTGAGACGGTTTCGAATTCCCAGCGACCAGATGCCTTGCCCGCGGGTGAGGCTTCGAGAGCTTGCTTGCCGGGACCGCCATTTGAGGTCACCGAATAACCCCATTTCTTGACCAGCTTCAAATCGCCACTGACACTCTCCATTTCGATCTGGGCTTTCGGCTTTTCGGCCGACTTCACCCGCAAATCGCCGCTGACGCTATCGTGATCCCACTTTTCCGGGGAGGCCGCTAGGTCAACTTCCGCGTCACCCGAAACGGTGTTCGTTTCCAGGGTTTTTGGCTTCACGTTTTGAATCAAAACTTCGCCTGAAATCGAATTCACTTCGAGTGAATAACCCGACTCGGATTTCGGCACGAGAACGAGCAGCTCCCGCTTCTCGCCATCCGCGTAGTCATCATTTTCTTTCAGCGACACTTCTAAATGAGCTTCTGCATTCAAAGTCGCATGAAGGCGTGGCTTTTTTGCATCTTCACGGCACTGCTTCGAAGTCCGAATGACTCGGACATGAATTTTCTCATCCGTTGACGCCGCCACACGAATCCCAGCACTGATAGCTGCGACTTCGAGCTCCTTCAGCCCTTTTGAGGCAAAAACCAAATCCTCGCTCCCTTCACAGGGAACCGGAAGCCAGGAACCCGAAACCCCATTTGAGGATGAATCGTCGTTGGAGAAGCTGAACCGAAAGCGCCCGTCGCCGCTGGATTCCGCCACGCGAAGGGCCCAATCCCCGAGCTCTGCACGAAGACTCGGGTCCGCGTTCCCCGCCTTCTGAAGATCACGCTTGGCCGAGGCTACCGAGGCCAGGCCAAACACCAAGGACAAACTCAAAAATACACCACTCCACTTCAACCAAAACCGAGACATGACTTACTTACCTTCCTGAATGAACTTCAAATTCCAACGCAGGTAGCGCAGCACCAAGGACAAGGCTCCCGAAGTCAGCAGCGCCATGATGCAAACCATGGTGAGGGCCGAAAAAATTCCAGTCGCCCCACCTAACACCAATGAAAGGCGAGATAGAGACTCGGGTGCCCCCAGAATCGATCCCGTGATCGCAGACCAAGAAACTGGAAAAACGATCGTTCCAACCAGCCCACTCACCCACCAGCCCACGGCAAGAAGGCCTCCGCCAACAAAAACGGGGCCAATGAGAACAAAGAAATTAAGCGGCGCCAGAATCACCAAACTCTTGAGGATCCGCCCAACCGACACCAAGCGGAAACCGACGGAGGTGGATTTCTCGGCCTGCTCCAAGATGCGGCCTGCCAGATAACCCTGCGCCAGGGAGTCCGGACTACCCAAACCTTGGATGACCTGCGCTTCGGATTTTCCGGCGGCCAGAGCGTCCGAGAAATGCTCTTCGTGATCCCGAAGGATCTCGGCCCGTTCCGACTCGGGCAAGCGTGCGAGCTTTCGTCCCAGCTCCGCCAAGTATTCATTTTTTGTTTCTACTCGACCCATTTTCCATTCTCTCACTTCTATCGACTTCACTTCAAAAGGGCGTCGACGTGCCCGCTAAACGTTTTCCACTGCTGAACCTGCTCTTTGCAGGCCTCTCGCCCCTGGCTCGTGATCCGGTAGTACTTCCGAGGCGGCCCCTCGCTGGACTCCTGCAAGTAGGTCTCGAAGAAGCCGTCCTGCGTGAGCCTTCGAAGAATCGGGTAGATCGTTCCTTCAGAGATTTCGACGCGCTTGGAGATGCGCTCGACCAGCTCGTAGCCGTACCGGTCCTTGGTGTTCACCAAGGCCAGGACGCAGAGTTCGATGACGCCTTTATTGAACTGCGAATTCATGCGTACCCATTAACAGCCAGTACTGTGCATTGCAAGGTACTAGTTATAAAAAAGTTCTGTTCAAGAAGTAAGAGCCTCAAAAAAAGCCAAAAATGGCTGCGATGAAATTCGAAGACCTATCCCCTTCGGAGGACCTTCCGCAGACCGCTCTTCCATTGCCGTAATCGTTTTAGTCAGGTGTCGAATTTTTGAACGAATTTCCGACCCGAAAGCGAGACAACTCACGGAAACCCTAAGGAAGTTTTTTTTAACCAGGTGCGGCATAGTTGTTGCTCCCGGGTCCCGACCGTGGCATTGCCCCGAAAAATGAAACGCCGATTTGGGTTCTTGGCCTTCCTGCTCATCGCTGCCTCTTCGTCGCCTGCGCGCGCCGAGGATTGCTTCTCACAGCTCAGTGCAGCCGATTGGGTTGCCCTCGGGGACGCTCAGTCACCGATTCTTCGCGGACTCACGACGGCTCGCGCCGCCGTTGCAGCCCGGGCCGACCAACTCCAAGCGCTTTTTAATCAGATCTCGGGCCGCACCCTTTCTGCGACTCAGAAGTCCCTGATCCAAGGCATGCCCGCCCAGGCCCGCCAGCGGGCGCTCTCGGACCTCAAGCTTTTGACCCAAAACGGTGCGGGTGCGACTGCCACAGGCGTTTTCACGCTCGCAGGCTTTCACTTTGAGCGCCTATCTCAAGCCGATTCTGCCGCACTGAAAGGCGCTTTCCTTCGACTCTACCCTTCTACCGAGAAGCGACTTTCCCGAATCCTGGATTCCAATCGCCGCGAGGTGATCCTGATCGAAGGCCAAGCGCTTCTTCCCCCGGCGCTTCCCAAGGCCGAGCCTGGCCAGCATTTCTCTCCTGCCATGCCCCTTTCGGCCTACGAGGCTGCAGTAGCGAAAGAACTCGCGGGCCTTCAAGCTGATTTGCGGAGCTACCTGCAAGAAGCCAGAAAAGGCGGGCACTTTCAGGATCTCGTGAACGAGATCAGCGCCTTTTACACGAATGATGTGTGGGGAATGCCTTCGTGGGAGCGTCCACACGAAGCCGGCCAACGCGCCGCCCAGAACATGGCCACCTACCGCCTTCGCCGCCTGAAATCGAAGTGGGGCCTATCGGGCGCCCAGCTCGATCATGCGCTGGAAGCGTATGCCCGCGTCGGCGAACAGGCCGCCACAAACCGCGAAGCAGCTCTTTCTGATTTTGCAGCCAAAGCCGCAGCAGTGGCTCTAGCGCCCGCGCTTCTGCCCGTCGCTACAACCCCGCTTCTTTTGGGCGGCTTCACCGTGGGAATCGGCTTCTCGGCCCTCGACATGGCGGGCAGTGCCTGGATCGACCAAGCGTTTCAAGGCGGCGGATACGGATGCCAGTTCCTCAGGCAACTCGACCAAAAGCTTCCTCACGGTTTCACGATGGCGCTTCTTTTCGCGCCCCTCCCAAAAATTGAAAAACTCGCCGCCGCAGGCCCGCTCATTGCGCGCGTGGGAATGAAGGCAGGCTCGGTCGCTGTTGTCGGTACAGCAGGTTTCAGCGCCGTTGAGTCGGGAAAACATGCGGTCAGCGCCACAAAGGCGGAACGAAAAGCTTCCGCCACGCAAGGCCCCGAGTCGCCCGCCGCGCGCGCCTTCCGAGCCGAGGCAGCCCAGAGCGTGGTCCACGCTGTGACCGACGGTGCTCTGGCCGCATTCGGAGCAGGCAGCCTCCTTCCGAAAGCTTCGGGCGCGTCTGCAACAGCTGTTGCCCAAAATAAAACGGGCGTGAGCCCTGTTCCAACCGCTCCAGGACGTAAAGTCGTGGCCGCTTCCGCTGCTCCCGTCGCCGAACCGAAGCTGGATGGGTGGGAACTGCAAAAGCTCGAAGACCGGGCCAAATCCGCTTGGGACGAGCTCACCCGGACCAACACTCCGGGAAGCAATGATCGGATTTGGACTTCATTCTTTGGAACCAATCCGGAAGGTCGGACCGAACCTCAGATTCTCAAGGAATTGAACCGGGCCGTGCTTGAGCTTCTCGAAGCCAAGGGCACGCGAGCGCGAATCTACAGTCGTTCCCAGCCCCACATCTTGGTGATCGAGCCCCTTCGTGACGGCGGGCCTCTGAACCAGATTGCTTGGAAATTGAACGACAAATTCGGAACGCGGGTGATCTTCGATCCGTCCACCCTCACCAAGTCGAAGTCGCTTGCTTTTTTTGAGGCCAAAACGAACGAGATCAGCATCTCGTTCAAAGAAGTCCTTTACGCACGGCGCTTCAGCGAGTTTAAACACGAGATCCGGCATCTGATCCGCTCGTTCCTTCCCGATCTGCCCTTCAGTGGCCAGATTCAATACAAACGAAGCGGCGAAGGAAAACCGGCTCATGATGTTTACACAGAATACATGAACCTGAACGAAGTCATCACTTTCGCTTGGGACATGGTCTACTACGCAAAGCAGTTCAAATTTTACCAAGGCGCAGAGCAAGACTGGAAAGCCATCTTGGAGCGCTCCCGGACTGCCACCTTCATTCTGGCTCAAGCCGAAGAAGCGCTTCTGGCCGTGAAAAAAGCCGACCGATTTTTTGGTCTGGGAAATGAGACGATTCGAGTCGAAGTGGCAGGCTTGGGTGAGATCCACCTTGAGGTACCCCCGGCTCTTCGCGCGAAAGCCAAACTCAGAAGGGACATTGAAGGAGGCCTCCACTCCGCTCCTAAGGACAGCGCCCCGGAAATTTGGGCGTTCCTGCACAAGCGAATCGACTTCGAATTAGCGATGATTTCTGATTTGAGAGGCCGAATCGATTTTGAGTATCTGAAAACCCTGAAAACTCAAAAGCAGCGAAGAGCGCATGCCGAATGGCTTTTACAGCTTCCGAAAAAACTCAGAAGCTTTGACCAGTATTTCTTGGACCTCGCCAAGAAGGACCAAGAAGCCCTGATGAAAACTGCCGAGAAGGCGACCGCAGAGATGGAATCGCTCTACGTTGCGGCCCTTTCCAATGAAGCCCCGTTGAGTCTGACCAACTACCAATGGCTCCAAACTCAGTTGGATAGGAAGGAACTTAGCTTTTTCAGCATCATGGACACCTACACCCAAGACGACGCCATGATGGCGCACAAGGCAATGTCCACTGCGATGGAAGCGCAGTTTAAAGCGCATCTAGAAAAGCACACGATCGATGAGTGGTATTGGATTGGCCAAGCGAAGGAAACGCTGGCCGATAGCTACTTCGAGCAAATCATCCAAGCCCATCGCCAAGGGAAGTCAGAAACTGCTCTCCGGAACTATGACGGCTTTTTGGACGAGTACGCCCAAGCCATCTTCCACTACCAGGCAGCAGGAGCGAAGGCCGAGGTCAAAGCCTTGGAAAATCGGATGAAAGCGCGTTTCCAGCGTCTGGAAGAGATCCAGATCCCCTGAATCGAATTTCTCGAATCCACTTGTCCTAGAAGACCAAAAGTTGAAGTTTTAGCGTCCAGGGAATAAAAGGCCGCTCCGGAGCACTCGATGTACCTGAGTTTCCAAGCCCTCCCAAAATTCGCCCGCCTAACGGCTACCCTGGCCGCTCTCGGGCTTTTCGGGTCGGGGCTGGCGCAGGCGCAGACTCCCGGCGACTGCCGCGATCTTCTCTCTTTTTCTAGTTTAAGCGCGCTTCAAGGAACGCAGGATCCTTTGCTCCACGGCCTCCAAACAGCCGAGGCCTATCTCAAAGGCCGCATTTGGCTCAATCAGGCCTTAGCGCGCGAAGCTTTCGGGAGGCCTCTGACCGCTCAGGACCGAGCGCAGCTTTCTCAAGCGCCGGCCACTTGGCGTCAGGCGATGAAGCTCCTGATCCAAAACGGGGCCACACTCGATCGAAACGAGCGCCTCACTTTGGCGACTTTTCAGTTTGAAAAACTCCGCCCAGGCGTCTCAAGTGATGTGAGTCAAGCCTTCACCAAGCTCTTCCCGTCGGCTTTTGGCCAGATCGTTCGCATCTTGAATCCCAAGCGCAGCGAAGTGCTTTTCTTGGAAGGGCAGGCTCTTTTACCTCCGACGCTCAAGACCACTCTGCCGGGCCAGAAATTCACGGCTGCCATGCCGATCGAGGATTACCAAAGACATCTGGCGCAGGAATTCTCACGCTTAGACACCGATCTACGGGAGTTTCTCGCGGCCTCGGCTCGGGGCGGAGGCTTTCAAGAATTCATCGAAGAAATCAGCGCTTTTTATACGAACGATGTTTGGGGCCTCAGCACTTGGGAAAGACCATTCGAGGCGCGCCAGGCAGGGGCGCAGGACCAAATCCAGGTTCGTTTGCAGCGCCTCAAAAGCAAATGGGGTTTGGGTCGATCAGAGCTTGGCCAGGTTTTGACCACCGTAGCGCGAGTCCAGGCCCAAGGAACCCGAAACCGGGAACAAGCACTGGATGAGTTTTACTCGAAGGCCGTAGCAGTCGCCCTAGCGCCTGCGCTGGTTCCTGTAGCTTCCGTCGGACTTCTCCCCACCTTTATGATCGGCGCAGGAATTTCTGCCTTAGACGCGGCTGGAAGCGCCCTTGCCGAATCTCAAATTCGCGGTGGGAATTTCCCTTGCCTGCTGCTTCGCCAAATCGATCAGAAGTTCCCGCATGGCTTTTCCATGTCGCTTCTTTTTTCTCCGCTAGGCGCTCTCGGAAAAGCTGCCCAAGCCACTTCTCCTCTTCTTCGGACAGGCGCCCGAGCCGGCATCGTCGCAGTCACCGGGGCTGGCGGAATGACCGCGAAAACTTCTATCGATGCGGCGATGGAAGCCCAAAAGAACGAAGCCGCCGCGACTCGATCCAGTGGCGCGAAGTCAGAACTTGCCAAGGCGGCTTCGTCCGAAAAAGTTCACGCAATCTCGCGCGCAGTCACCGACTCGACTTTTGCAGTTCTCGGAGCGAAAGAGTTTTTCGCGCCGAGAAAGCCCCCGGTCCAGGCGACGCCTTCTCAAGTTAAGCCCGTATCGCGGGCTGCCCCGGCTGGTCAGCCCGCCGCGCCTCGCACCACTCGAGCCTCCACTCCGGTAGACGCCCTTCCGGCTCAAAATCCGGAGCAAATCGTCCGTCGCTCAGCCCTTGAGACCAGCCTCATCGACGACTGGGTTCTTTATTCAAAGCACATCGCGAAGTTGAACACCTTGAGTGCAAGCGATGCAGACGCTTTGGCTTTGCGATTAGTTCAAACTTCACGGCAGGTTCTGGAATCAAAAGGGACTGTCCTGCTCCCAGCTTTACCCGAAGACCCGCTCACTCTCGCCATTCGGCCCACCCGAACGGGATCAAGCCTGAACGAGGTCGCCTGGAAGATTCACCAAGAGTATAAAACGCTTCTGGTCTTTCGGCCCATCCACCTTCTGAAAGAACGGGTCGGGGCGTTCTACAACCGAGACCTCAATCAGGTCTGCCTCTCGGTAGGAGAGGTCCTGGAAGGAAAACGCCTTCTCGACCTGAAGCATGAGCTCATTCACCTGGTTCGGACCAAAACTCCGGATCTTCCGCTCTCCGGAAAAATTTTCTACGGTGTTGAAACCGCCGATGATTCTGTCGCCTACGGGCGCTACATGAGCCTCCAAGAACTCATCACACACACTTGGGATCTGAGCGGACTCGCAGCGAAATTGCGCCGAGACCTGAAGAGCGCCGACCGTAGCATTTTCTCCAGGAAACTCTGGATGGTCGAGCATGTCGCTAAAAAGGGCATCCATGCGCTCGAACTCGCTCTGTCCGTACTGAAGACTGATCCCTCTCGGATTGTGCTGAGTGACTTAGCCACCTTTCACCTATCCGGCTTTGGAACGTTTGAACTCCCGCTCCCTCGAAGTCTTTTGTCGCGTTTTCCGATGAACTTGCCTCTCTCGGAATTTCAGCGTGGACGAATCTTGAGTGAAGTTCGAATCTTGATTGAACGCGACTTACAACTGGCCAAGGTCCTGCTGCTCAGGGCCGAAACCATTCGCCAGCTTCGCGATCGATCTTCTGGAAGTTTAGAAGAACCCACGCTCGATGCGGCCATTCGAAGCCGGAAAGTCATCACCGAGGCCGACTCGCTGGCTCTGAAGGAATCAGAAGCCCAGCGCCTCCGCTTGCTCGACTTGGCCAAACAAACCAGCTCGTCACTCCAAGAAACGGTTCAAGCCAAGATCGATCAAGACTTGCCACTGACCTTTTCGGAGCACGAAAAGCTTCTCACCGCTTTGGCGCGCCAAAAGGACTACGCTCAAGGAATCTTTGAGGCTTACGGCCAAAAGCCCCTCATCCAGGAACTCAATCAGGCCGAAGGCGACGCGTATCGCAAGCTCTCGGCGTGGGTGGAAAAATCGCATCACCCTGAATGGCTAGAACTGGCTCGGAAGCGAGAAGCCCGAGGGGAAGAACTTTTCCGAGCCGTCATGAACGCGGTGACACAGAAAGATCCAACCAAAGCCAAGCGCCTGGCCTTGGAGCTTTCACGGTGGATCGACGGAATCTGGGATGTGCTCTACGCAGTGGGCGAGCCAGAAGCGATCGAAGCGTTTAGCCGCACCCACGAGTACTGGAACAAGATCATTGTCCGACTCGTGGGCGAATCACTCTAAGCGGCTCGATTCCCTTAAATCAAAGAACTTCAATGAAGCGGTAAATTCCTTCGTGAAGTTTCCGGTCACGTACTTTTCCGTCGTACCGCTGCGACACACCGGTTTGGCGGTCATTGTCGAAAATCACCATGAGCTTCCCTTTAGGAAGGACAGCCAAACCTTCGGCTTTCATCACGAGGTCAAGCGGCTGCCCTGCAGCGTTCAGCGCGATGCGGGGCTCTTGCCCCTTTCGCAGATCTTCGAGTTTCCAAACCAAAAGGTGAGATGAAAAATCGTCGACCTTCTGCGCGCCTCTTTGCGTCGCAGTTTCTTTGGGTTCCGAAGAAACGAGGGCATAGATGCGGCCCGTGTGAGCATCGTACTCTAGGCTCGAAATTCCAATCTCTGCTCCTGGAATCCCTTGGGGGCTCCATGAATAATGTTTAGAGAAAACAGTCTTCAGTTCACCCGTCAGACGCACGCCCTCTTTGGGGTCTACTTCAAACGGAGCCTCGAGAACCGTGACGCCGTAGTCGAAGTCCTGAAAAGTCTTTCCGGTTTCACGAACTCCAAAAAGAAGGGTTTTTTCTGGGGTCGAGGCCAGGCCTTCGATTTTGAAATAAGCAGTACCGACAGCTTTTGCGAGCCATTCGCGCACACTTGCAAAGCCCTTTGGCGCATTCACTTCCCGCGATTCGCCCGATCGACCTACCGGCCAAGCCAGGAGCGAATTGTAGCCTTTCTTGTCGCGATCAAACGCAGCAGTCGCCACTACCCATTTTCCGTCTGAAGTGACCGTGACGCCTTCGAACTTCTTAACGGCTTGAATGTCTTTTGAGGGGCGCCCTTGAGCTAAGCGGGCTGCTCCCGCTTTGACCGAAACTTCAAAGTGCTGAGAGTACCCTTCCAGTTCAACTGGCTTGTCGTTCAGGGCGAAAAAGCTCCCCTCAGCCAACGAATAAATAGCCGAAGGTTCGCAAGTGTAGGGCTTCTTGGTCTCAGCGCCTTCCGGAGTCTTTTCGATGAAGGTCGAGCCTTCCGGGAAGCACTCAAAACTGCCATCCATTCCCGCCACCGCTACCGGCCCGGACGCGAAAGGCTGGATCGCCGCGCGAGCACTGGTTGCCGAAATCGTCGCCGAAGAACAGCCCCCGACGAGGCCAATCAAAGCAAAAGGAAGGGCGGAAGCCCGGACTGAAAACTTCATTTTTTATACTCCTGAAATAAAAATTCAGGAGGCTAGTAGCATAAGCTTCACACTGATGCGAGAGCGGAAGTCGGGCTTCCAAACCTACCGAGCCGATCGGACGGTGATCTGAGTCCTGACCTGCCCGGCTTCATTCGAGCCGACCACCCAATGCCGGCTCAGCCCGCCACCCCGGCCTAGCCGAGTCTTGGCGGGAACCACCCGAATAACTCCGGTGGAAGGATCCAAGTCAAAACCACCCGGCAGCAGCGGGTACACATGAAATTCACTGGGCTTTCCACCCGTCCAAGAGGGGGCGAAATCCCCTCCGGGAGACCCCGGTCGGTTATCGAAAAGCCCGGGGGAGTACCCAAACGCTCCAGGAACCCGTTGCAAGTCCCAGAGATAAAGAGAACTTCTCCTCAACGTGGAGCTCAGGCCCTGGGCGTCCCGGCTGGAATCCCACTGACTGACTGCCACCAGCTGTGTGGCCGCCCCGTCCGAGGTGGCCCAGGTCTCAGGGGCCGAGAAGGGATTCGGCGGAACAATTCGAGGAAGCCACTTAGCCCCTCCCATTGCGTCCGAAAGGCGCGCCATCAAGTCTGGAGAGACCCCGTTTTGCAGCCAAGCCCGAAAGGACACTTGGTACTGAAGAAGCTCGGAAACTTGGTCACCATTCAAATCGACGACCACCGGGGGTGCCGAAATTTCACCGGCAGGCCGAGGGTAGCTGCTCACGCTCTGACCGCGGGAATTCAGAAGCTGCCAATATTTGCCGGCGGCACCTTGAGTCCAAAGTGCGATTTCCGGGATCCCGTCGCCGTCGATATCCCCGACGGATGGCCGGCTTGCGCCGCTCCCATGAGTAGTGGTCTGACCCACGAGTGCGGGAAAGCCCGGAAGGGCCGTCCCGTTCGAGCGGAATACATGAAGATGAGGAGTCTTAGCGTTCCCCTCAAAATCAAACTGAACGGAAGCAACGACTTCATCGCGCCCATCGCCGTCTAAGTCTGCGGCCACGACCGAGTCGGTGATGGCGCCAGTGACCGTTTTAGGCCAACCCGGAAGCAACTGACCCTCGGGCGAAAAAGCTTCGATCACGCTCTGATCCTTACCTTCGCAGTTTGTGTGGTTCGCCACCACCAAAGCTACGGGACCTGTCGGTCCTGCAAAGCGCGCCACTGCAGCAGGGGCTCCATCTTTGTTCCAGCAGTGCCCTGTTGTCGAAATCGTGGTCTTTAATTTTCCATCCCAGGAATAGATTTGAAGGCGCCCCGGAGTCCCGAAGCCGTCCGCCAAAACCATCTCGTCACTGCCATCGCGGTCCAAGTCCGCCACGGTCAGGCCTAACCAGTAAAAGCGCGGAACCCGAAGCGGAAACCCAGGAAGTGTCGCCCCTGCCGCATCGAACCCGTAAATTTCCGAATAACCGTCCTGAGTGAACTGGGAAAGCCTCGTGTTGAAAGCAAAAATTCTGAGTTGCCCATTCGGGCCCTTCGTCACCGCCACAGGATGTGTCTCTGGCCCTAGGCTTCCCAATGATTGCATCGGGGTGTTGCCCAGGCTTCTGCTCCAGAGCGGACTTCCATTTGAAGCAAGCACTTGAAGAAGCGGCGCCATCCCGGGAGTGACAAACAAGATTTCATCACGGCCGTCGCCGTTCAGATCCCTCAACTCCGTTTTCAAACGGCCCGTATCCGAGAAACAGCGTGAATCAGCGGCGTCTGAATCGCAGTCCCACTTCACTCGGACCGGGAAGCCTTTCCTGAGCCTGGAATCGAAATAGATGCTCCGAATCTGAGTGTCGGTGACTGTACCGACCTGACGAATCGCGCGAACCGAAAACCACTGATCCAGAGTTTGGGATTCAGAAGTCAGCCACTCGCTTCCCGAGACCGGCGTCCACTGCCTTGAGACACGATCATTCACTGAGCCAGTGTAAATTCCGGGAGAAAATTCATAGCGAACCGTGGCCTGACTTCCTGGAAGCGCAAGAGACTCAAAACGAATGCGATCACCCGAACGATAAGTGGCCAAAGCAGCAGGCTCACTCCAAAGAAGCTTCTGAATCTTCAGAAAGCCCCGCGCGCGCCCCACGGTTCCCCAAAGATCGGTGACTTCGGCGGAAAGTTCATAATCCCCGTCTTCGAAAGCTTCTAAGTCGATCGACTCATCGAAGTTCCAAGCGTCGGGGCGGCCTGGAATCGCCATACGGACCACCGGAGTCTGTGCAGTCGAACCCACTCGGCGCAACAAAAGCGAAAACCGAGCCAAGCTTTGCCCCGAGGCCGAACCCTGAACGCGCACCTGGCGCTGACGTGCAGTCGACACAGGATCGAGTAAAACCACCGGAACACCGGTGGGACGCTGCGCGAGCGCAATCGCAAGCCTGAGGCGCCCGGCCCCCACCTGCGATGCCGAGGCATTCGGTAGTGGCTGCGCGGAAGCAATCAATGCGGATCGAATTTTCAGACCCGACCAACCCGGCCACTTCTGTTTGAGAAGCGCAGCAGCTCCTGCCACATGAGGTGTGGCCATCGATGTGCCACTGAGGGCCACGCGCTTGGATATCGGTCCAGAACCACAGATCCGGTCGCCCCAGGCACCTGCGCCTTGGGGTGCGCAGATGGAAACCCCGGGTGCGACCAGATCCGGTTTGGACAACCCTTTTCCGAGCCAAAGAACCGGCCCACGAGAACTGAAATTGGCCGGACGATCTTGTCCGTCGACTGCGCCCACGGTCAGCGCGAGGCGCGCCGTGCCCGGACTGTTGATCGACTGATCCATGCCGTCATTTCCGGCAGCAACGGCGACCAAGATCCCGGCTCGCGCGGCGGTATCCACCGCTTGAGAAAGGGGATCGTCAGGATTGCCGATAGCGCCCACAGACAAATTGATCACGTCGACGTGATCGGATGGGTCGCCGTCTTGGTTGGGATCCATCGCGCGGTAAAGCGCCTCAATGATGGCTGATGAATCCCCGGAGCCCGAAGAGTCGATCACTTTGTAGCCGATGAGCTTGGCATCGGGTGCGACGCCCGGGAATCCGCCCGTACCTAGGCCCGTCCCGGCGGCGATTCCAGCAACGTGAGTTCCATGTCCGTGATCATCTAAAATGTCAGCCGATCCGGAAGTGAAACTAAAGCCGTCGATGACTTTCGCGCAGGCGCGCGCCAAAAATTGCGACTGAGTGCAGCCGCCCAGCGAAGGATGCGTGTAATCGATCCCGGTATCGATGATGGCGATGCGAACTCCGGTGCCTTTGAGAAGCTTTCCTTGAGCGTCCTTCATCGCCCAAGCCGCTTGGGCACCGATTTGAGCCGTGGACTGCTCCAAGAACAGCCGAATCGGCGCGTCAGCAAGCACTTGGTAGCCGCGAGCGCGCAAGCGCGCCTGAAGCTCGACCGGCATCGGCCCTTGGTACTTCACCACGTTCGAGCCCTCGATTGGCTCGGTCTGTGGAGCGCCGGCGCTCGGAGGCGCCCGCCGCAGGCCGGCGTCCAGGACGCCGCGCAGGCGCTGCAGCTCGGACTGAGTGGCTGCCTCGGCATTCCGCAGCAGCGCCTGCTGCCCGGGCATCGAAGCCGCGCGCGTGCCCGCTTCGATCTGCTGCCGAAGCTCGGCGTAAGCCTGAAGCCAACCGCGCACCTGGGGCATGACGATGATCGCGCGGCTGCGGCTGCCCGGGGCCTGCGGCGGGAGCTCGGTCAGCGCCTGAGGCTGCAGCGACGGAGCGCCGGCGCCGGGGACCGGCTGAAAAGGGCGCGCATCGGCAGAGGCAGCGCCTAAGAGCGCAGCCAGTGCGGCGGCGCCCACCGAGAACCGCATCAATTTTTTGTTATCCTGTCCCAGCATACGCCCCCCAGCGTTTCCGGCCCTACTACTTCACTCCCGCTCAACTACTTTTCAAACCGCTTGGCTTCAGCGGAAACCGGCGGCGAAGCACTTCAATCAACTCGCTCGGCTTCGGAAATACGTTCCCGGCCTCGCGCCGCAGAAACTCCACTTCCTTTGCGCTGATCGATCGAGGTGCTTGGCCTGTTCCAGGTTCGCCCCCGCAATAGCCCATAATCTTTGTGCCCTTGTAAGCACTCTCGTACAAATCCGAGAACCTCTGATTCAGCTTCCGTTCCTTGGCAAAGCGAGCAGCGCCAAAGGAGTATACGGAAATGAGGTTCTGAAAATAAGTTCCTGCTGTTTCGTCTCCAAAACAGATCGCTTTCTCGCGATCCACACCTGGGTAAACTCCGTAGGTCTCGACCCAAAGTGCCTCGAGCGCTTCTCGCCGATCGCGCGGCAACACGAGGTCGACGTAGGCGTGCCAAGCTTCGTGAGAAATCACTGCAAAGGAAGTCGGATCTAAATAAAGCCCCTCGCGATCAAAAATCGTCGACGAGAGAAAGATTTGATCCTGATAATAGATTCCCAAGGACGAGCCAAAGCTGGTCAGATAATCCGAAGAAGCGCGCTTGACTGGAACCTCTTCCAAAACCTGCGACAGAAAAGGAAGAACGAGTTTGTACTGAGACCAAATCTCAGATCGCGCTTTTCGTGCCTGATCCGGCGCCAAATCCCCAGCTGCGCTTGCAAAGGTTGCGTAGAACGCCAAAACCCCTGCAAGGAAAACCTTGCTCCACCCCATGTCGTGTTCCCCCTGACCCTCAGTTTCCCTTGGGCTTGAACATCAGCGAGGTATCGAGGCTAGCAAAGTGCGTCAAGAAAATTTTCGCGCTGCGCGATTTTCCGAAAACCCGACTTTTTCGGCCGAAATCAGCGAACTAGGTGATTCACGGCGTCCGGAAAGAACGTCAGGACGTGGAAATAATCTTTTTCAGGATCTTCCAGACTTTTCGTTTTCCGAACCACAAAGGCCACGCGCTGAATTCCTTCTACGCGCACAGGCTCTGAGAAGCGATCTTTGCCCATGACAAAACCCATCCCAATGGGCCGATCTACATCGAACGAAATCCGCAGTATTTGCTGTGAGGGATCGAGCGGATCCGGCACATATTTAATCCAATCGTTCGGATCCACTTTTTTTCCAGCTGAAAGCGAATCCATCCGTCTGAATCCTTCGATCAGCATTTCTTGAGCAATGTCTTGAGAAAGAAAGCGGGTCGATGCGGAATCCAGGTCCCGTACGCGCGTTTTCGACCCGGACGTCCCCACCCGGTCCATCATGCTTTCCATTTTTCGGTAAAGAGCCCGCTCTGAAATCACGACGTGATTCGACCAAGGGCTATCTGCTCCTTGAAGCATTTTGTACCAGTGCCTCGAGTCCGCAAAATCGACTGCGTTCTTGAAAGCCACTCCATCGCCGAAAAAATTCGCGAGTCTCTTGAGCTGGTCGCACTCGCTCAAACCGGCGCTCGCAACCGAAGGAAAGCTCGCCATGATCCCCATCCACAGCGCCAAGCTCATTGCCAAGCGACCAGTCCCGCTCAACGCGCGCATGAAACCAGCGCTCCTGCGAGTCGCGGCATCCCGTTTTTACTGAGAGCCGTGGCTTGATCAAGAACCTTGTCAGTCACTTTCCCCAAAGCACGCACCGCGTTTTGAGCGAGAATTTTTCCTTCTCCTGCAACCTTCGCCAAATTTTCGAGAAGTGGGATCGCTCGCAGGGCCTTGTTCACGTACTGAGTCATGCGGGCTCCCATCACAGCCAAGCTTCCACCCATCGTCTCTGGCGCGAGAAGAGCCGCCACCAAAATATCGGTTCCGATGGCTCCGACAAAGTTGCACACCATCTCGCGCGCTTGCTCAGGCGGCAGAGCCTTCACGCCGTTCCAAAGTTTCACCAGGTTCGGCTGCAGTGCCTGAAAGAATTTAGAAATCGCATCGGCTTGCTGCCCCAACTGGCGCGCTGCTTGAGCCGGGTTCTTCGCCGCATTCCAAATGCCTTTGGCTCCTTCAACCACAGCGCCACCCGTTGCCGACCAACTGCCTTCTAGGCCATTCACCACGCAGCTTCGGAAGGTTTTAAAGAGTTCGGGCTGCGCAATGGCCAAAGCCTGGCCTGCGGGACCCATCAAAGCTTCCGCTAGGTGTTCGCCTAGGCCCTGGGGGCCTACCGCGCAATTGGGCTGACCACAGGGTTCGGCCGCGCATGCGGAAGGAAAAGCCCGGTCCCAAGCCTTTGCCCAGATCGAAGGCGCCTGAGCGGGCGCTACCTGCGACACTTTCAAGCCGGGAAAAGCTCCTTGAATCCAAGATCTCAAATCCGATCTGGGTCCTTCAGACATTCCATGCAGAAAAACCGTATAAGGGGTGCCATTCGACAACTTCCCTTGAGCAAACTGGGGATGCTCGCCTTGGAAGCTCACTGCCCCAAGTCGGACCATCAAAACCTGGCGAAACGAGGGATCCAGGAAAACCTGATCGGCACCGACATAAGGGATTCTTCCCGAATTCCCCTCGCCCAGGGCCATCCAGCCTTTAGCCTCCAAAGCAGCCGTCAAGGCGGCTACCGCGGGTGTCGAAGGCTCGGCAGCTTGAACCGCCGGAACACTCAGAACACCGGTGAACACCGAGACCACCATCATCCGTAGAAGCAGCGAAGCGCGCATAGCTTCAGAATCGAAGCCGCCCCCACAATCCGCAATGAAAAAGCCGGTAGGCAAAGGAAGCCCTTCCCAACGGCAAGACCGTCAATTTCCAGGCATTTTCGACATCTTTCCTTGCTCAAACTCGAGGTTGAGGTTTATCTCTGGCCCGTGGGTGGGATAGATAAGAAAGACCCATGGAAAATCCATCCCCCGCGCTCTTCCAAAAGCATCAGCCCGTTCTTTTCGACGGCGGCATTGCGACCGAACTCTACGAGCGTGGCTTCTACATCAACCGCCCCTTCGAGGAGCTGAACTTAACGAACCCTGGCGACGTCCTGGCCGTTCACCGCGCCTATTTGGAAGCGGGCGCCCAGTTCATCACGACGAATACCTTCTCGCTTCCAAAGCATCAGCTCAAGAAATTCGACATCGATGGAAAGCAAGCCGAACTGCTCGAGGCGGCCCTTCGCGTTGCAGGCCAGGCCATTAAAGAGGCGACCGAGAAAAACCCTGCCGCAGCGAAAAGACCGAGCGTCGCATTAGCTTTGGGCCCAACGGGAGCACTGATTGAGCCTTTAGGCCCCATGAGCCTCGACGAAGTCCGGCAAGAATACCGAGATCTGGGACGGATTGCGCGAAGCGCACGCGAGAAATTCGGGCTTCATTTTTCCACCTACATTCTAGAAACGTTTGGCGAGCCTCGTGAACTTGACGCAGCCATTGCAGGCCTCAGAGACTCGGATCCAGTGCAGCCCATTTTGGCCTCGATGACGGTCTCGAGCCACCAGACTGAGCTTCTGAAAGAATTTGTTTCCCGCTTTGGTGCGGATTCGCGCATTCAAGCAGTCGGCTTGAATTGCTCGGACGGGCCGCAAGACCTCTTGAAGACCGTTCAGATCGTCGGAAAAGAACTGACTCATCCGCTGATCGTACAACCCAACTCAGGGCTTCCCCGCCAAATTAACGGCCGCTACTTTTACATGACTTCGCCCGACTACTTGGCGAAGTACGCTCGGCGATTCATCGACGCAGGGGCCGACGGAGTGGGAGGCTGCTGCGGCACCGGCCCCCTTCACATCGAAGCCATCGCTCGAAGCCTTTCGTTTCTCACTGCTCGCGCGCAAAGCGCGGCACCTCTCAGCGGCGTTGATTCTCAAGATTCATCAGAAACTTCGCAAGAGATCGAGATTTCCTCTCCGACTCCCAATGCAGCCCAAGCCGCCTACGACCGCAACCACTCGGTGATTCTTTCGCTCCTGGCGAAAAAGAAGCGCGTCCTGTCGGTCGAACTCATGGCGCCCAAAGGCACCGAGCTTCAGAGCTTTGAAAAAGCCGTTGCTCAAGTGGAAGCTGCCGGGATTCCGCTGGTCAACGTGCCCGACGGCGCGCGCGCCAGCACACGCGTGGGCTCGCTCCACCTAGCCACTTGGCTCAACCACCGGGCAGAAGCAAAAACTCGCGTTTTGCCTCACTTCACCCCGCGCGACAGAAATCTCATTGCGCTTCAAGCCGACCTGCTCGGCGCCTCCATTCACGGCGTCAGCGACTTACTCCTCATCACGGGCGATCCGCCGAAGCTCGGGAACAACAAGAGTGCGACTGCCGTTTATGACATCGATTCGATTGGTCTCACCTACCTGGTGCATAGCCTGAATCAAGGCCGCACCGTGGGCGGCGAAGACTTGGGTTCGCGAACTGGATTCTCGATCGGTGTCGCTTCCAATCCCACCGCACCGAACCTTGAACTCGAAGCCTCGCGCTGGAAGTTCAAAGTGCAGAGTGGCGCTGACTACGCAGTGACGCAGCCCATCTTTGATCCCGAAACTTTCTTCCGGTGGATGGATCGCATCGGAACTCATCATCGTCCGCACTTGGTTGGAATTTGGCCGTTCCTCAGTCTGCGAAATGCAGAATTCATGGCGAACGAAGTGCCGGGTGTTCATGTCCCTGCCTGGGCCCTAGAAAAAATGGCCCGATTCGCAAAGAGTCCCGAAGACGCCAAAAAAATGGGCGTCGAAATTGCCCGCACCGTCATGGAGAAACTCAGCGACGCCTGTGAAGGCTTTGTCGTGAGTGCCCCCTTAGGTCGCGTCGAGCTTGCCCTCGAAGTTTGTGAAGGCTTCAGTAGTCCCGAAGGAAAAGTATGAGCCGCCGTTCTTCTGTTCTTGAATCGCTCGTCCACGAACGCATCCTGGTCTTGGACGGTGCCATGGGCACCATGGTGCAGCGGCACAAGCTCGAAGAAGACGACTTCCGGCGTGGGCATTTCGAGAATCACCTGAAACCCCTGAAGGGAAACAACGACCTTCTGGTCTTGACCCGTCCCGATGTCATTGGGCTCATCCATCGGCAGTACCTAGATGCGGGCGCTGATATTCTTGAAACCAATACCTTCGGCGCAAACCGAATCTCGCAAGCCGACTACGGCCTAGAGAGTTCTGTGCGCGAGATGAACTTGGCCGCAGCGCGATTGGCACGAAAAGCATGCGACGAGTTTGAAGCCGCGAACCCAGGAAAAACAGTTTTCGTCGCAGGATCCATTGGTCCCACGACCAAAACGGCTTCCCTATCCCCTGATGTGAATAACCCGGCTATTCGAAGCGTCACTTTTGATGAATTGGTCGAAGCTTACGACGAACAGATGCAGGCTCTGATCGAAGGCGGTGTCGACTGCCTTCTGCCTGAAACCACTTTCGACACACTGAACCTCAAAGCCATGATCTTTGCTTACCTTCGTCATTACGAAGACGGTGCCGGCAAAGGCCATACGCGTTTGCCTCTCATGCTCTCGGTCACCATTACCGACGCCTCGGGCAGAACGCTTTCTGGCCAAACGATTGAAGCTTTCTGGAATTCCGTGAAGCACGCGCGCCCGTTTTCGGTTGGCATTAACTGCGCTCTCGGGGCCACGGAAATGCGCCCGTACTTGGAGCGCCTGTCGCGCGTCGCCGATTGCTACATCAGCGCCTACCCGAACGCTGGCCTTCCGAACCCGCTCAGTGACACGGGCTACGACGAGCACCCTCACACCACCGGAGGCCACGTCGGAGAATTCGCACTCTCGGGGTTGGTCAATATTGTGGGCGGCTGCTGCGGCACCACACCCGATCACATCCGCGAAGTGGCAAAAAACGTCGAAGGCGTGAAGCCTAGGCCGCGCCACGAACCGGTTTCGGGCATGCGCCTGAGCGGCCTTGAGCCACTCGACGCCGTCGATCGCGAGAGCACCGGGTTCTTAATCATCGGTGAACGAACCAACGTCACCGGATCTCCAAAGTTTGCAAAACTCATCGCAGCCGATGATTACGAGGGCGCCCTCACCGTGGCTCGCCAGCAGGTCGAGAGCGGCGCGAACATCCTGGACGTCAACTTCGACGAAGGCATGCTCGACGGCCCCACGTGCATGACGCGCTTTCTGAACCTGCTCGGTTCAGAGCCCAGCATCACGCGCGTTCCGATCATGATCGATAGCTCGGATTTCCGAGTGATCGAAGCGGGCCTGAAGACCTTGCAAGGCAAAGGCATTGTGAACTCGATCTCGCTGAAAGGCGGAGAAACTGAGTTCCTACGCCAAGCGCGCTTGGTCCGACACTATGGCGCCGCCGCAGTCGTCATGGCCTTTGACGAAAAAGGCCAGGCAGCCACTCTCGAAGACAAAGTCCGAATCTGCAAACGCGCTTATCAAATTTTGGTTGAGCGTGAAGGCTGGGACCCCACCGACATCATTTTCGATCCCAACGTCCTGACCGTTGCGACCGGAATCGAAGAGCATCAGTCCTACGGGGTTGCTTTCATCGAAGCCGTCCGAAGGATTAAGAAAGAATGCCCTGGAGCCCGGACCAGCGGCGGCGTCAGTAACGTCAGCTTCTCCTTCCGCGGAAACAACGTCATCCGAGAAGCCATGCACACGGCCTTCCTGTACCACTCCATTCAAGCGGGCCTGGACATGGCCATCGTGAACGCTGGAATGGTGGGCGTTTACCAAGAAATCGAACCCGAGCTCTTGACCCACGTAGAAGACGTGCTCCTGAACCGCCGCGGGGATGCGACCGAACGTTTGCTGGCGTTTGCCGAGCAAGTGAAAGGTGCCGGGAAAGTTCAGGACACTTCCGCCAAGAATAAGTGGCGAGAAGAATCACTCGAAAACCGAGTGACTCATGCCCTGATCCACGGAATCACCGACTTCATCGAGAAAGATACGGAAGAAGCCCTCGCTAAATACGGGCGGCCCCTTTCCGTCATCGAAGGCCCGCTGATGGCGGGCATGGGTGTGGTGGGCGATCTCTTCGGACAAGGAAAGATGTTCCTGCCCCAAGTGGTGAAGAGCGCCCGCGTGATGAAACGCGCCGTGTCCTGGCTGACGCCCTACATGGAAGAGGAAAAGAAAATTTCCGGTGCAACCAGCCAGGGGCGTTTCGTGATCGCAACCGTCAAAGGCGACGTTCATGACATCGGCAAGAACATCGTGTCAGTCGTCCTGGGCTGTAACGGCTACGAAGTGATTGACCTGGGCGTCATGGTTTCTTGCGAGAAGATCTTAGATGCCGCGCGCGAAAGAAAGGCCGACTACATCGGCCTCAGCGGACTCATCACGCCTTCGCTCGAGGAAATGATCCTGAACGCCCAAGAAATGAAGCGTGAAGGATTTCAGGCCCCGCTTCTGATTGGTGGAGCCACCACTTCGGTTGCCCACACCGCCATCAAGATCGCCCCGCATTACCCGGGAGCCGTAGTCCACGTGACTGACGCGTCCCGAGTGGTGGGGGTTTTGAATCAACTGAGAAGCGATCCCGCTTATCCTTCACGATTGCAAACTGAGCAGGCCAGTTTACGAGAGGCTCATTCGCGCCGTGCAAAAGCGACCGAACTTCTGCCTCTCACTGAGGCGCGCGCTCGTCGCTATGTCCCCGACTCAACCCTACCGCCTGCCCGACCCGAAGCCCATGGCCAGTGGGTACGCGAGGATTTCGATCTTGCGGATCTTGCGCGCACGATCGATTGGTCGCCTTTCTTCTGGACCTGGGATTTGAAGGGAACCTTCCCTTCGATTCTCGATCATCCGGCGCACGGCCCGCAAGCGCGCGAGCTCCATCAAGACGCGATTGCTTTACTCGACCGCATTATTCGAGAAAAGCGCTTCAGTCCCCGCGCCGTTTATGGACTCTTTCCGGCTCGCGCTCAGGATGAAACCGTCATTCTGGAAGGCGATTCAGGAAACGAGATCGAGCGTTTTGAATTCCTGCGTCAGCAGAAGAAAAAGCACTCGGGCAACACCTACTACAGCCTGGCCGACTCGGTTCGCGAAGGAGACACGGTCGGAGCTTTCTGCGTGACGATGGGCAAAGAAGTGCAATCGTTCGCTGAGGAATTTGAACGCGCCCAGGATGACTACTCGGCCATCTTGGTCAAAGCGCTGGGAGATCGTCTGGCCGAGGCTCTGGCAGAGAAACTTCACTTCGATGTGCGCTGCCAAATGGGCTTTGGTCGTAGTGAGAACCTCTCGGTACAAGACTGGATCGAAGAGAAGTATCGCGGCATTCGTCCTGCTTTGGGTTATCCCGCTTGCCCCGATCACACCGAAAAGAAGAAGCTTTGGAAGCTTCTTCAAGTCGAAGAAAAGATTGGCGTCGGCTTGACCGAGAATTTCGCGATGTTCCCGGCAAGCTCCGTGAGCGGACTTTATTTCTTCGACGAAGGAGCCCGTTACTTTGCAGTCGGCGAAATCGGCGATGACCAAGTGGAAAACTACGCTCGCCGCAAGGGCTTGTCCGTAGCGGAAGCTTCGCGCTGGATCCGACCCTTCGGGAGTTAAGAGAGAAGCCCGCAATCATGACCCTTCCCATCGCATCTCTTTTTCTGGCCGCTTTTCAGGAGCCGTCTCGAAAGGCCGAACTTCAGGCTTGGACTCGAGAGGACTGGGAAACTCTCGCTTCGCAACTCGATGCGTTTGGCTATTCGGATCAAGAATGGATCGAAGCGCTCCGGGAACTCACGGCGCGATGCCCGAACGAAACGTTTGCACGGCTTTGCGGCTACGTGGCGTGTTCGGCAGAAGCGGGTGAGCGATCAGGACGACTCCTTCCCCTTCGGGACGAAGTGTTGCGCCACTTCGAGACCTTCGGAGTCGCGACCTAAGGCACATCGTAGATGGGATACCCGACTTGCGAGACACTTCGTCTCAGCGAGTGAGGCATCTCGCCCCTAACGCATCTTGCTAGCTTCCCTTCCCTTTCCGAAAATCCCCACAGTTCCAAGCCCCACCGCGCTTGGCACGTCGTGTGCTTTCGCCAGTTCTCGAGCAGGCGCCTCTGCCTTGCGCAACGGGAGAAAAGACGATGAAACTTCACGCGAACCTTTTGGAAAAGTCCTGGGCAGTTTCCGCAGTTTTAATTCTCGCAGCGGGCTGGACTCCGCAAGCCGCATTCAGCGCGCCACCCGAGGTTCAGATTGTCCGAGAAACTCCCGAAGTCGTATTCGCACCTCCGGGCTTCGATTCGAACGATCACGTTCAGGTCATCTTGAATGGGACCTTCATCAACACTTGCCATAAGCTCGGGCCTGCACGAGCCGAAGTCGTCCCCGGATCAAAATCAGTCCGCGTGACCCAAGAATCCTATGTCACGGACAGCCCCTTCTGCCTTCAAGTCTTAGTCCCCTACACCTCAGTGGTCGATGTGGGCCTATTGCCGGCCGGGAATTACTCAGTCGAAGTCGCGGGAGAATCCCAAAATGCGGACTTCGGCACTCTCAGCATTGCGCCCGCTCTGGATTCCAGCCTGATGGGCCCAGACGACAAGCTTTACGCTTTGGTCGAAGAAGTGCTCTATGACGGGCAAGTCATGACCGTGAAGGGGAAGCTCCCCGCCGCTTGCGCCAAATTGAAAGAGATCCAGGTCCTGACCCGGAAAAAGAACATCGTGGAAGTGCTCCCCTTGGTCGAAACGATCCGGCCGATCGAGTCGGAAGACTGCGCAACGGTCCTGATTCCATTCGAAAAGAAGGTGGCTCTGAACCTGCCTTGGACGGGTTCTACTTTATTCCACGTCCGCTCTTTAAACGGGCAATCCTTGAATAAAGTCGTTCAAATTCGGGCAGCTCGGCGCTGAGCGCCTAGGTGAAAGCCTAATCCGGGGCTCGGGGCAAGGGTTCAGGGATCAGAAAGCTCAATAACCGACGTTTTTAGCCTGGAAATACCCCCTCCCATCGACTATAACGCGGCGCATGAAGTCTGGCTTTTTTTCCCTGCCCTTTGCCCTCGCCCTGTTTGCTCTGGCATCGCCCGTAAAGGCTACCGAGACGGAATGGAAGTGCCTGTCCGCAATTCAAGAAGAGCTGACTCGCTCCAATTGCGTGGGCAAATCCCATCCAGTCGGCGCTGGAATCAAAGTCGACGCCCGCGGAGCCTTCACCTGCGGCTTCCTTCACTGCGCAGGAGAAGCCCCTGAGGTCGGAACGAACTTCTACGCTTACCGCGCCTTCCAAAAAGGCTCCTCCGGCAAGGCTCAGGCTTCCTCACTCTGCTTCCACGTCGACGGCAAGACCCAAGCTTTCCGAGTTCTCCCCAGCCAAAAACGGCTGAATCTGGAAGGATACTCGGACATCGTCGGCCCCCAAGCGTGCCGACTCAGCCAGGGAATTGGACTTGCGATTCGGCAGACCGCTCAAGGCGAGTTGGTTCAAATCACCCAAGTGAAATCTCGGGGCAAGAACCCGGATGCAGAGCTGGGTAGCGAATACGCTAGCAGCCTTTGCGAAAACGCGATGTCCGGCAAAGTTTACGACGCAGCTTACGCACTGGGATGGAAGCTGGGACGCAACCTCCAGCGCAAGCAGGAAGTTATGCCCGTCGAACCGAAACGCTTCATCACGGTTTCTGAAATCTGCCAATCGACTCCCTACTTCAACAATGGTCTTGCTGCGGGAAAAGCCGCCGGAAAGTCCATTCCGTAAAGTGCAACTTCAACCATCCATCTCGAAGGGGTTCCACTCCATGAAAATTTCAATCGGCCTTTTCACTGGGATCCTCTTTGCTTCCCTCACAGCTCAAGCCAGCGAGCGTGAGTGGCAATGCCTCTCGGCCATCCAGGAAGAACTCACTCGCTCGAACTGTGTGGGGAAATCTCACCCGGTGGGTGGAACCCAACAGGAAGGCCCGAGCGGCTCCTTTTCGTGTGGTTTCCTTCACTGCAAAGGTGAAGGAAAATTGGTCGGCGCAAACTACTACAGCTTCCAAGACAGCACTCTCGGTCAGAAAGGCCCTGCTGCGCCTCTTTGCGTACACGTCGACGGCCAGACTTATGCCTACTCCGGAATGAGAGCCGGATCGGGACGCATCAACTTGCCCGGCATTCGCGATCAAGTCAGCCCCCATCAAGACGTCGGCGCGTGCCGGATCCCAAGCCCGCTGGGCCTCCACGTTGCCAAGAATGATCTAGGTCAAATTCTGAAATTGACCCAAGTGAAAGCGCAGGCAAAGACTCCTAGCCTGAATGAAGCCAGCGATTCCGTGGCTCAAAAGTGCGATGAAGGTGTCCGCACGAAGATCGGTGCCGCCGCTTACGCCCTGGGTTTTAAGACCATTCAAAACGCAAAGGCGGTTGAACAGAGCCGATTCGTCGCAGCGTTTGCTTCCTGCCGAGGCGTGCCCGAAATGAAAGCTTTCCAAGACGGAGTTTCGGCAGCCAAAAGCTTAGTCTCCTCACAGAAATAATCCTCTGGTGAAGGTGCGGATTTCGAACTATCAACCGCACCGAGGAGAAAAATTCCCAATGAACTTTTCACGCGTATCCCTGGTTGCGGTGCTTGCCCTGGCTTCATTCACCATTTCGGGCTGCCGCACGAACGACTCCCCAAAATCCACCGTCATGCTGGCAGGCAAAGCGCTGAAGGACCGAAAGGCCAAAGCCTTTCAAAAGCTTCTGAGCGTGGACGGGCGCGAGCAATTTGGAACGCAAGCCGCATTTGAATTCATCCGGGAACGCCTGTCGACCTACGAGAAACTCACGATCTCAGACGTTGAACTTCTGGGCACCTCCAAGGACGACGAAGGAAAAGACCAGCAGCGCGTTTATCGCGTGAACGTCGAAGGCAAGAAGTCGGGCGAAACCTCCATTCGCAACGCTGTGACCGTGCTGGTCAGTTGCCAGATTCATTACAGCTGGAACCCGGGC
This sequence comes from Bdellovibrionia bacterium, assembly GCA_040399745.1. GTDB lineage: Bacteria > Bdellovibrionota > UBA1018 > UBA1018 > UBA1018 > CANFHS01. The sequence continues at coordinate 229,936 of JBBARP010000005.1, forward strand.
CACCCGAAAGCCACGAACGGCGGTAACTGGGTGGAATGGCCCAAATGCGCCATTGATTCGATCGAGTAAAGGTCGGAGTGCGGTTTCAAAAGGTCAATATCGAGATCAGCAACATCTGCAACCTTCAGTGCAGCTTTTGCCCTGAAGTGATTCGAGAGAAACAGCGCATGGATCCTGCGCTGTTTCGAAAGATCATCGAACAAGTTGCGCCTCTAACCGAACAAGTGTGCTTTCACCTGATGGGTGAGCCTCTCGTTCACGCTGAGCTCGAAAAATTGGTCGGAATTTGCCACGAGCACGGGACCAAGATTTTTTTGGTCTCTAACGGGGTGTTGCTCCGAGAGAAGCAGGCCGAGCTTTTGCTCCATCCTGCTTTTCGGCAGGTGAACTTTTCCCTTCACAGTTTTTTCGATAATTACCCCGACCGCGATCCGACGTCCTACCTCGAGCGCATCTTCACCTACACCGAACGGGCACTCAAGGAGCGGCCCGACCTCTATCTCAATTACCGTTTGTGGAATCTGGAGAGCCCCCAAGGCATCGGCGCGAAAAATCGCGAAATGCTCACCCGAATCGAGGAACGTTTTTCTTTCCGAGTCAGCCCCGAACGCGACGTCAGACTCAGAAAGAGCCTGAAAATTCAGGGACGCCTGTACCTTCATTTCGACACTGAATTCACTTGGCCTTCACTGGAACTCCCCATCTTGGGCGAGACCGGGCGCTGCCACGGCCTTTCTACCCACTTCGGTATCTTGGTCGACGGGACCGTGGTGCCGTGCTGCTTGGACAAAGAGGGCAAGATTCCGCTTGGGAATGTCGCAACAAAGCCCATTCTTGAAATCCTGAACGACCCTAGGTCTCAAGCCATTCTGAAGGGTTTTCGAGAAGGAAGGCTGACCGAAGATCTGTGCCGGCGCTGCCAGTACATCGAGCGATTTCAGCCAAAAAAAGCCAAGAAAGTCACCGCCTCTACGCCCGCTTCCATTTCCAGCTGACTAAACTTTTGACAGGTCAGAAGTTCAATAGCTCTCCCCGAAGCGGATGAACGTCTCCGTTTTTACACACTTTTTATCCAAATAGATCGAAGCTTTCTGCGCGGCATAGAGATTGCTCAAAAGGGTTCTGATTTTGCCCTTGGAGGAAAACCTATGTTTCGATCAAAAACTCTGACTCTACTTGCAGCCCCCATTTTGGCACTGAGTTTACTCGTCACCGGATGCGGTAAGGTGAAGCCGGGAAGTCGCACGGCACCAGCTCGAGGGAAACCAAATTCCTCTGGGAGCCCCACGGTTGGAGGTGGAACTGGAGGTCAAAGCAACAGCGGGAGCCAATATCCCTATTGGGTCTGCGGAACCGTTGAAGGAGAAGGCGACTACTCTTCCATGCAGTATTCGATCACTGTGGTCGAGGGTGGCGTTTCGATTCGTGTATTTTTGATTCCGTTCAATTCTTCAATTCAAGAAAAACTATTCTCGGCTAACAAAAGAGAAGCCTGCGCACTGAGCGATCAAGACTTTATTGATTACGGGCCTTACACTTCCTATTTCTATGTGAAGAGCCTTTTGCTCTAAGAAAGACGCCACACCTGAGAGCAACCGAGTTTCCGCTTGGATCACCGCCCCAAAGCCCGGCCGACTGCATCGCGAATGCGATCTTCGATGCGATGGCCCGATCCTTCGATCAGCTCGAACTTGCCTTCCACGCCGGCCTGTAAAAGCCGCGCGTGGGAAGCGCGAGACTGAGCGGGTGACACGATGTCGTCCTGGGCGCCATGCACCCCATCGACTCGGTCGGGCGCGGCTTCTGGCAAACGCGCTGGAAACTCGTCGACTAAAAAATCGCATCCTACGCCTACGAACTGGCGCACGTTCCGCAAGTGCCCGCACAAGACGAGCCCTAAGTATCCGCCTTGAGAAAAACCCACCACGCGCTTGGGAAGATCACTCCAGCCCATCTTCTCCAAGCCTCGCTGAATGAACTCAATCGCGGGCTCCATATCGATGAAGTACTCGTCGGCCGCTGGATCGTAAAAATACCAAGAAAAAGTCAGCGAATACCCATCGTCTTTTTTGTGGGCTGCCGGAAAGGGCGCGTTCGGCGCCCAGATCACGGATTGCTCGACAAGCTGAGCGGGAAAGCCTGCCTCCAGCTTTCGCAAAATTCGCGCACCGCTTTCAGCGAAGCCATGCAGCAAAATCAATACTTCTTTCGGATTGCCCGAAGGAGGCCAGCGAACTTCTGCATCCAGTGGAATCGAAACGGGCACTTGAATGCGAGTCGGAGGGTTCGCGTGGTTTCTTTTCATCAGGGCCCCATGGATACGTGAACGCCAGGGATGCGCAACCCCAGTTCTCGAGAGCCCAAGAGTTTTCGGTCGCGGGGTTTTATGATATCTCCTCTCGAATGGCACGAAGCCGACTCCCCAACCGGCTCACCCTGCGCACGGCTTTCGCAGCGGGAGCACTCTTTTTGTCTCTTTCCCCGTTCGCACAGGCGAAATTTCTGTGGGGCGTTGCCAATTCTGCCTTCCAAGTCGAAGGAGCTCCTGAGGATTCCGACTGGAAGCGTTGGACAGAAACACCGGGCCGAATCCACGACGCAACGAATGCCCAGCGCGGTACGGATTTCTGGAATCGGTACGACGAAGACTTTGCTCTGGCGCAAGCGGCAGGCCTGAGCGCTTTTCGGTTTTCCATAGCCTGGGAGCGCATCGAACCGCGCCCGGGCGAGTGGAACCTCGCTGCTATCGAGCACTACCGCCAAGTGATGCACGCAGCACGAGACAGGGGACTAGAACCCATCATCACTTTGCATCACACGGTGCTTCCGGGTTGGCTTGCCGATCAGGGCGGACTGCTCGCGCCGAAATTCTCCAAGCACTTTGCGCACTACGCCGCACGAACGGTTCAAGCCCTGGCTCCCGGTCCGAGAGGCGCGAAATGGTGGATCACTCTGAATGAGCCCGAAGTTCTGGTCCTGGCAGGCTACACCGAGGGCATCTGGCCCCCCGGCAAGCGCGACCTGAACCAAACGACCCGTGCGCTGGACGCACTCACTCAAGCCCACCGCGAAGCGTTTCAAGCCATTCGGAAGCTCGGAATCCCAGGCCTTCAGATCGGCGTCGCCAAAAACTGGCAGGTACTCCAAGCCTTCAATCGACGCCACCCCGTGGATCGCGCCGCAGCCACTTTGGCGCACCGTCAGTACAACCTTCGCTTCCTCGACGCCGTTGCGGGACAAGGATCGAGAACCTGTGACTTCATTGGCTTGAATTACTACTCAAGAAGCCTCATCCGCACGAAGCCGTCTTTTCCGTTTCTTGAAAGACGTTGGGCCGATGAAGGCCCCACCACCGATCTAGGCTGGGAAATCCACCCTCAGGGCCTAGGTCAAGCGATTCAGGAAACCTGGAAGCGCTGGAAGCTTCCCATCCTGATCACTGAGAACGGACTTGCCGACGCCGCCGATGCGCAGCGCAGTCAGTTCTTGGACCAACACCTCGAACAACTGGCGATTTCGCGCCGCCAAGGCGTTTCGCTCTTAGGCTACCTGCATTGGTCTTTGACCGATAATTTCGAGTGGGCCGAAGGCCTCACTCCGCGATTTGGTCTCGTGGCCATCGACTATGCCACTCAGAGCCGTACTCCTCGGCCGTCCTACTTCCATTACGCTAAACGCGTGCGCGAATGGGGCACCGAAGGTCCGCATTAAACCCGCTCTTCACGAGGCGAGGCAGCTGCCTTAACGAGGCTTGTTCTGCGACATCAGATCGCGAGCATTTTGATACTGCTCGTGCATCTTCGCGATTCGCTCGTCTTGCTGCTTCTTGTAATTCTCTGCGCGGGACTCTTCTCGGTCCTCGAGCTTTTCAAAAGCTGAGTCATGAAGCTTTTTCTGAGAATCAAAACGCGCGATAAACGCCGCTTCTTGCTTCTTCAGTTTCTCCTCCATGTTCTTGGCCATACTGGAGATCTGAACCTCAAAAGCTTTACGAAGCTCGGTTTCCTGCTTCTTATTGAAAATCTGAATCTGCTCGACTTCTTTACTGTGCTCTTCCTGCATCTCCTGAAGACGCCCTTGGTGGTAAAGCTGCGTAAGACGCGACTGTTCCTGGAACTTCTCCTCGTCACGCCTAGAGTCTTCTCGAACAGCATAAGAGACCTGCATATCCCTAGATTAAGGGATTCGATTCCACACCGAAAGACGGCAGGAACTGCCGATCTAGACAGGCAAATCACACCGCCATGAATCCACCGTCGACCACTAAATCCACTCCAGTAATGTAAGAAGCCTCGTCGGAAGCGAGGAAAACCACCGCTTTCGCGATTTCTTCGGGACGCGCAAGACGTCCGAGCGGAATTCCGGCTGGGATCTCCCTCTCGAGTTCGTCCCGAGTCACTGTTGCCTCAAGCATCGATGTTCGAGTGTAGCCGGGATGAACGGCATTCACGCGGACTCCGTGCCGCGCACAGCCCACCGCAACACCCTGACTGAGCACTCGGAGCCCTCCTTTGGAAGCGCTATAAGCATTTCCACCCGCCATTCCGGACAGGCCTGCGATCGACACCACGTTCACGACACTTCCTCGGCGAGCTTGAGTCATGTGCGGCAACACCGCCCGCATCCCGAGGAAAGCTCCCGTGAGATTCGTCTCCAAGGTCCGGTTCCAGTCCTGAAGCGACTGCTCCTCGAGCTTCCCCCTAGGCGGAAGAACCCCTGCATTATTCACCAAGACATCGATGGCGCCCCACACCTGGAGTATTTCGCGAACCGTTTCGGTCCAATCGGATTCACTCGCGACATTTAATACGCGCGTACGGAGCGACTCCGGTGGCTGTCGCAAACGATGCTCTAACTCACGAAGTCGATCCGGCCGAATGTCGGTTGCGAAAACCCTCGCCCCCTCGCGGCACAACTCTTCCACGGTGGCGGCACCGATGCCGCTTCCGGCACCGGTGACCAAAGCCACCTGCGTTTCCATTCGCCTCATGGCCGCAGGACTTGCTAGTCCTGGACCAACCGTCAGTCAGGTCACGATTCAAGCGGTTGGGGCAAGCCAATCGCCCAGGATGCGCAGGGCTTCCTGGAGTTGCGGAGTATCGGTGTCACCGCGACGCTTCCGCTTGGAGCCTTTCGCTTTTCCGTTCGCCTCGTCTTTGTCTTCTTTCTTCTTCTCGGCTTCCGATTTTTTCCGAAGGTCAGACAATTTTACCGGACCGCGATTCTTTTCCATATCGGCAATTTCTTTCCGAAGTTCTTGGAACTTCGAATCAGCCGCAACGCGTTTCGTAGAAGCTTGCGCTAAGCGAGTCACCAAGGCCGAATCGACTTCAGCGTAATGGTTCGAAGGGTCGGTCCCGTTCACTTCGTTTCCGAAGAATGCGTCGATGCTGACTTGAGGCAGGGAGTAATCCAAAGTCTTCTCACCGATATCGTCCGTGCTGAAAAGCGACGGAAGAACGACATCTGCCGCAACGCCGCGATGCTGAGTCGATAGGCCTTTGGGCAAGAAATACATTCCCGTGGTCACTTTCATCGCGCCCAATTCCAACGGCAGGGGCTGAAGAACCTGAACGGTCCCTTTGCCGAAGGTGTGATCGGCTCCGACGATCAGTGCGCGTTTGTAATCCTTCAAAGCACCCGCCAGAATTTCAGAAGCCGAAGCAGACAACCGGCTCGTCAGCACGACGAGCGGCCCACTGTAGAGAACCTCCGAATCCGTATCAGAAAGGATGTCTTTGCGGCGGTGCGTGTCTTGCGTCGCAACCACCGGACCCTTTTTCAGGAAGAAACCCGAAATCCGTACCGCGTCCTCCAGAAGGCCGCCGCCGTTTCTGGACAGATCCAGAATCAGCCCGTCTACTTTCGCTTTTTTTGCCTGACCCAGCAGGTTTCGAACGTCAGCATAAGCGGACTTCGCACCTGAATCGCGGCCGCCGTAAAAAGACGGTAGATCGAGAATACCCAACTTCAGCTTTTTCCCGTTGAGGGTGCGCTCTTCGAAAGTCAGCTTCGCAGCCGCTTCTTCGATATTGATTTTGTCGCGCACAATCGTGGTTTCAAAAGTCTCCGTCTTCTCGCCCTGACGAAGCACAGTCAGCTTCACCTTGGTGCCTTTTTTGCCGCGAATCAGCTTCACTACTTCGCGAAGATCCATGTCGATCACCGAGGCGCTTTTTTCGCCCGGCTGACTCACCGAAATGATCTTGTCCTTGGGCTTCAAAACGCCCATTCGATCGGCGCTCCCACCAGGAATGATGTCTTCCACAACGACGTAGCCGTCCTGCGAAGTCAAAGAAACGCCGATGCCTTGAAGGCTCAGGCCCATCTGAATATTGAAATCTTCGAAATTATCTTGGGACAGGTAACTCGTGTGCGGATCGAGCGCGCGCGCGAAAGCTTCCGCGAAGGTCGTGATCAGCTCGGATGCACCCCGCTCACGGGCACGTTTCGTCGCCAGCTCGAAGCGATGGATGATTTGGGTTTTCGCTTTTTCGACCGAGGGGTCAACGAGCAACGCGCTGGAGATCTGAAAATGAGTGAGACCGCGAATCAGCTTTTTCCGGTCTTCTGAAGTCCGGGCGTAGCCACGGCGATCCGGATCCATTTGAATCTCAATGGTCTCATCGAGTTTATATTTCGGTCCCAAGAGTTCCCGAACCGTCGCTTCGTTTTCCTGAGAACGCATCAGCAGGACGTTGTAAACATCGTCCAGAAGCCCGCACTTGCCGTCTTTCATATCCCGGAAAAGCGGAGGGACGGTCTTTCGGAAGGAAACTGCATCGCCTTCGAGAAGCAAAGTTTTTGAGGGATCGATGGCTTTAATGAACTGCTCGACCGCCTGATTTCGAATGGTATCGGTCGCTTCGCGATAAGCGTAATGCTGATGAGTGAACACCTGAAGCAACTCAGGAAGCTGCTGACATTGAAGTTGGTCTGCCGAAGCCGACTGGGTACCTACCCACAAAAAGCTGCAAGCTGCCAAAGTTCGAAGATGCTTTTTCACAAGAGTGCTCCTGGAAATGTCCTTAAGTTGCTTCCTGCGATACTACTCGAGCCGGGTCGCCCTTTTCTAGGGTCAACCCGAGATTCCTTACTCTTTCCCCTTCCGTTTCCGCCTCACGGAGTTAGTGTGGAATAGATGAAACGCTTTGCCTGGGTCGCGCTCATTGCCCTTTTACCCGCCTGTGCCAGCCTGAAACAGTCAAGCTCAGGCCCCGTGCTCGCTCGAGCCACCCTTCAGAATGGGGCTGGAAAGGCTTTTGGCACGGCAGAGTTCCGAGAGTCCTCTGAGGGCGTCCTGGTGCAGCTCCACCTTTCCAAGGTCAGCGAGATCACCTCGCGAACCCTGCTGCCCATCCACATCCACGATCAAGGCAAGTGCGAGGGTCCGGACTTCAAGTCGGCAGGTCCGCATTTCAATCCTGAAGGAAAGCAGCACGGCCTCGAGAACCCCATGGGGCACCATCTGGGTGACCTTCCGATGGTCAAAGTCGCAGAGGGGTCCGAAACCGACGCTGAAATCTTGATTCAGGGCGCTACCCTGACGGGATCAGGCAAGAACTCGCTTTTGAAATCTGGGGGCACCGCGGTGGTCATCCATAACGGTGAGGACGATCAAAAGTCAGACCCTGCAGGAAACGCGGGTCCCCGCATGCTCTGTGGAGTCATCCAATCCCCGTGAATCCCTGGAACCTGCTTCTCGAATCCCTGCATTCCGCGCTGATCGAAGAACTCACCGCGCGTTCGCCTGAGCCCAGGCCTGAGCTGGGATTACCTCGAAGCGAAGCGACTCTGATGTGGCCCGATCCAGATGTCCCGGAGCTTCAAACCATTGAAGTGACCTTGGGAGGTCAAAGCGGCAAGGTGCTTCTGGGCGTTGAGCCTGCAGCTTACTCCAAGCTGAACTGCAATGCTGAATGCCTCTGGAATGGCATTCTCGCCAAAGCAGAAAACAGCGAATTCCCGAGACGCAATCTGAGCCCCGCATTCGAGCTTCCGCGGCGCATTACCGCCCGCGCGATTTTCGAACTCCCGAAACCCGCCCGAGTGATCTGGATTCCGGTCTCCCTGCTGCCCGGGCGCATTTACCTCGGCATCGCGCTCTAAGGGCCGTCCTACTCCAGCAGATCGGAAAGCTGTTCGAGCAGGTGCGTCGAAGCGGGAGCTGTCGGCGCGCAAGTTTGGACGTACTCGCGAGACCAATTCGGCGTGTAAGGGCGAACTCGCAAGTAAGCGCGCAGCCCTCCGAAGCGAGGACTCTCCGAGCGGGCCAATTCCAGCGGCAAAGCCAGATCCAGCGAGAAAACATCGCCGATCACGGCGCTGGGCACTTCCTCGCGAAGGATGCGCTCATAAACAGGTCGAGAGACATCGACCGGATACGGGCCCACCGGACGAACTCGGATTTCTGAGCCCAGTTCAAACTTCCGAGCATCTCCACGTACCCGGAGACGGGCCCGAGGGTTGGAAGCGTGAGCTTCAGGCTGTAGGCCGACGCTCTCCAGAAGCTGAACAATGCGATCCGTTCCTGAATTCGAAACCACCACGACGTCGTGCCCCCGAGAAAGGAGGCCCTCCATCAAGGTGCGCGAGAACGGGTCGATCGGTTTCAATTTTCCGCTTCGAGTTTCGGCCAGCATTCCGTCGTACGCCACGCTGG
>JBBARP010000006.1:0-168792 GCA_040399745.1 Bdellovibrionia bacterium
GTGCAGGCGCTCCGCCAGTAGTGGTGCTCGGTGCAGGCGCTCCGCCAGTCGTCGTACTCGGTGCAGGCGCTCCGCCACCGCCAGCTGAAGTTCCTCCCGTCGAGGCAGTTCCACCGCTGCTAGCTGATCCGCCGTCCGCGGTAGGGGTTGTCGTTGGCAGGGTTCCAACATCCGCAGAGCCGCCCGTCGTGCCCGCGGTTCCAGTCGTACCCGCGGTTCCAGTCGTGCCCGCGGTTCCCGTCGTACCCGCGGTTCCAGTCGTACCCGCGGTTCCAGTCGTACCCGCGGTTCCAGTCGTACCCGTGGTTCCAGTCGTACCCGTGGTTCCAGTCGTACCCGTGGTTCCAGTCGTGCCCGTGGTTCCAGTCGTACCCGTGGTTCCAGTCGTGCCCGTGGTTCCAGTCGTGCCCGTGGTTCCAGTCGTGCCCGTGGTTCCAGTCGTGCCCGTGGTTCCAGTCGTACCACCGCCCTGCCCCGCAATCGGATCAACGCCCGCCTGACCAATCGCAAACGGGTCGCTCACTCCGCCCGATCCCGATGCCGTAGGTGGCCTTGGGCACGCCGGCGCGCCTTCAGACGACCTAACGAGCTGAAAATCGTAATTCGAAGCACGCACCAGCGCATCGCTTGGATCGCCGGAGTTGATCGTGAACTTCACGTCGATCAGCCAGTTAGGGCACTTGCACTTGTCAGGCTTTTCATCGCCTTTTAAGTCGATGCATTTCCCACTCACATCCTTGTAAGGCTGCATCGAAACTTCCGCACGAATCGGGCAGGCCGGGTTCCCGCTTTGCGCAGAAACACCCTGCGCGTTTCCGCCACTGGTGCCAGAACCGACGGGATAGAAAAAGCCCCCCTCGCTTCCTTGACCTGTGACCGGGCACTCTTCGCCCGCGCGGGTGATTCCGGTTGAGCTCACTCGCCTGACCTTGTTCTGGCGATACAGATAGCCTCGATAAAAATCGAGATTTTCGCCGGTTTTCAGCCAGGGCGCTTTCAAACCATTCCAGGAGGACCCTAATGTGCAATCCTTCGGGTCTGGATCACCGTTTGAATTCACTCCGCCAATACAGCTCAGATCGGCGATGATGCCCCGAAACTCCGCCGGCACGGCGTCTTTTCGTGAGGCGGCGACCGTATTGAGCCAAGCCTCGTCGTTTCGCATCACGAGCTGCTCAAGATTCTTTCTAAAAATCTGCAGCGCGTTTTTCACTTCCGTGTGCTTGCCCTGAGCGACGTTCCGCTTCAGCACGGACGGCAAGTAAGCGAGGAGGCTTAAAATCAGCATCGAGAACAAAAGGACCTGCGCCAGCGCGAAGCCCTGGCGATTCCTCAAAGGACGGAAAAACCGTCCCACTCTTTTGTTCCCCTGAACCGACAAACTTCCCCCGTTTCGCAGACTTAACCCTCATTTCAGTTTATCAGAGCCTTTTTCGGCCGTCAGCAAAGCTGGCCCGCCTGGGTCCCGACCGACCCACCCCCCGGAAGCGCCTGCGTGAATACAGAAGTTTTACCTTAGGCCGCTTGGGGAAGGCCCGCTTTCGTGGGAGTTTAAAGCAATGGAAACCCTCTCGAATCAGGCCCCCTACCTGTCCCAGGATGCGATCGATCGTGACCCAAGCCCAGCCGCTAAGGTCTCCCGCGCTCTGGAAAATGAGGCCGTCCAGACGGCCGACATCAACTGGTACGGCGTTGCTTTCCTGGTCATCCTGCCGATCTTGACCCTGCCGCTAGCGATCTGGACCGTTCAAACCCAGGGCTTTTCCACCTTTGCCTTAGGTCTCATGATCTCGCTCTGGACGGCAGGAGGCCTGGCCATCACAGCCGGTTACCATCGCCTTTTCGCACATAAGACCTACCAAACCGGATCGCCCATGAAGTGGTTCTCGCTTCTGTTTGGCGCCATGACCGTTCAGAACTCGGCACTGATCTGGGCATCTGATCACCGCTTTCACCATCAGTTCCAAGACACCGATGGCGACCCCTACAACATCAACCGAGGCTTCTACTGGGCGCATTTCGGCTGGATGATGAAAAAGAACAAAGAAGACCGCACTTACGCAAACTCTCTCGATTTGAAAAAAGATGCGGCTGTCATGTTCCAGCACAACTACTACGCGTGGGTGATGCCGCTCATGAACTTTGGACTCCCCACGCTGATCGGTGCTTTGGCTGGACGCGCCTGGGAAGGCTTTCTCTGGGGCGGACTGGTGCGCATGACCTTCTTCCACCACTGCACTTTCCTGGTGAATTCGGCTGCTCATTACTTCGGCAAGAAGACTCACAGCCAAGTGAATACGGCGCGCGATAGTCTTTGGGTTTCCATTCTGACTTTCGGCGAGGGCTATCACAGCTTTCACCACGCCTACCCGGCTGATCACCGCATCGGCCACCGCTGGCACCACTACGATCCAGGCAAATGGTTGATTCGCTCGCTGCGCTTCTTAGGAATGGCTCAAGACCTGAAAGTGAATCCGAAGGCACCGGCTTAAAATCCGACCGAAATCCTTGAATTCACCGGCACTTTCCGGTAACTGCCCGTCATCATGACGAAGCAAGCCGGTCCCGTTTCCCAGTTCATCAAGCACCATTATCGCCATTTCAACGCAGCCGCCCTGGTGGACGCTGCCGAAGGCTACAAAGCCCACGTCGAAAACGGCGGCAAAATGATGCTGACTCTGGCAGGAGCGATGTCGACTGCTGAACTGGGCCTGTCCTTGGCTGAGATGATCCGCCAAGACAAAGTGCACCTGATTTCCTGCACCGGCGCGAACCTGGAAGAAGACGTTTTCAACCTGGTTGCACACAGCCACTATGAGCGCGTTCCTCATTACCGCTCACTGACGGCTCAAGACGAACAAAAGCTGCTTGAGCGGCACATGAACCGCGTCACCGACACCTGCATTCCCGAAGGCGAAGCTATGCGCCGAATCGAGAAGGTGATGCTGGACCTGTGGACCCAAGCCGACAGCGAAGGCAAGCGCTACTTCCCGCACGAATTTTTCTATCAAGCGCTGCTCTCGGGCAAACTCGAGCAGTACTACGAAATCGATCCCGCGAATTCCTGGATGCTCGCAGCAGCCAAGAAGAACCTCCCCATCATCGTTCCCGGCTGGGAAGACGCGACTCTCGGCAACATGTACGCAGCAGCGGTCCTTCGCGGCGACGTGAAGAACGTCCACACCGTGCGCTCGGGCATCGAGTACATGACCTGGCTCTCGGAGTTCTACCAAGGCGCTGCCAACAGCTGCCCCAAAGGTTTGGGCATGTTCCAGATCGGTGGCGGTATTGCAGGCGACTTCCCCATCTGCGTGGTGCCGATGCTTCACCAGGACTTGGGAATCGAAGCAAAACTTTGGGGCTATTTCTGCCAGATCTCCGACAGCACGACCTCCTACGGATCGTACTCGGGCGCCGTACCGAACGAAAAAATCACCTGGGGCAAGCTGGGCGTGGATACCCCGAAATTTATCGTGGAATCCGACGCTACCATTTGCGCTCCCTTGATCTTCGCAAGCGTCCTGGGCTGGTAAGAAATCCCTCTTCACTGCCTAGGAAAACTTAACCCCCACTGATTGCACAGTCAGGCAAACTGAAAGGCATAGGGCATTTCAGTGAAGGGGCGTATTCAATGGGCGGGATTGACATACTCTTAATCGAAGACGATGCGGGCTTACGAGAAAGCCTAGGGCAACTCATTGAGCTGGAGCGGGCCATTCCGAGGCTTGCGGGAAACGGCAAAGAGGCTCTCGAGCACTTGCATGCATCCCAAAAAAAACCCGACCTCATTCTTCTCGATTGGCTCATGCCGGTGATGAATGGAGCGGACTTTCTTCAAGCCCGTTTAAAGTCCCCTGCTCTTCACTCCATCCCAGTCGTCGTGATGACGGGCGACTCCCGCGAAGTGACTCCCGAGCTTTTTAAACAAATGAAGATTTCGGGTCACCTGAGGAAGCCGTTTACGGCGACGGAACTGAAATCAGTGATTTGGAAAGTACTGAGTCAGCCAGTCGTCTGACTTACTTCAGCTCGAGCTCTCGAAGCTTCGGGGCGCGCCAAGCGGTCACCGCAACTACGATCAGGGTCATGGTCCCACCAAAAAGGACCGAGGGCACAGTCCCTAAGAGCTTCGCAGCCACGCCCGATTCCAAAGCCCCCAGCTCATTGCTCGAACCGATGAACATGCTGTTCACAGCAGCGATCCGCCCACGCATGTGCTCGGGGCTATGAAGGGCAACGACCGTACCCCGAACCACCATGCTGATCGCATCGACCGCACCACTGAGCGCGAGGATCAGAGCCGATATCCAGAAGCTCTCAGAAATCCCAAAGCCCAGGATGCAAAGGCCAAACGCGGCCACACTGGCGAGAAGTATTCGGCCGGCATTTTTTTTGATCGGCCGCCGAATCAAAAACACACTGACAAAAAGTGCGCCCACAGCCGGCGCCGCACGCAAGAGGCCCAAACCCTCAGGCCCGACGTTCAAGATATCAGAGGCAAAAAGCGGAAGAAGTGCGGTCACTCCTCCAAAGAGAACGGCAAACATGTCTAAAGAGAGCGCCGACAGAAGGTATTGGTTTTTGAAAACGTACCGAACTCCAACAAGCAGATTCTCTAAAATGGGCTCACCTTTTACGCGCTTCACCACTTTGGGTTGAAGGCGGATGCCTAGAAAAACAAAGAAACCCAGCACCAGAAGCACGACCTGAATCAAGGTCGCCAAACGTGCGCCACCAAACCCAAAAATCAGCCCGCCCAGCGCAGGGCCCCCGACTGCGGCCACCTGAAATGCCGAAGTCAGCCAGGCGCTCGATGCCGCCAAAGCTTCACGCGGCACCATTTGCGGCATCATCGAATAAACGGCAGGCGAGGTAAATCCGCGCGCAAGTCCCGTCAAAAATGCAGAAGCGTAAATCAGCGTCGCGCGCTCGGAGACCGACACTTCCCCTCCCAGCAGCGTTGCAGCAAAGAGCATCAGCGCCGAAGCCAGGCTCACCACCAAAACCCCACGGTACACGTGTACGGGATTTGAGCGATCCACTAGGTAACCCGCCACCAGCGCTAGCCCAAGTGCCGGCAACGCTTCCACGGCACCAATCAGGCCCAAGTAGAGCGGATCCCGATAAAGCTCATAAATGAGCCAGCCCGTGACCACTGCCTGCATCTGCGTGCCAATGGTAAAGAGAAGCCGCGCCGTCACGAGACGCCGAAAATCAGGAAACGAGAACGCTGTGCCGGCCATGGGCCCTGACCTTCCTCAAAGGGAGGTGAAAAATGGCGCGCCCGGAGAGATTCGAACTCCCGACCAACTGGTTCGAAGCCAGCTACTCTATCCAACTGAGCTACGGGCGCGTTGCCTGGGAAGCTACACCAAGAATTTCCAGGTGATCAATCTGAATTCAATCGGAAAACCCTAAAATCGGGCTAATGCAGCCCATTCAGTCCGAAAAAACTCCCAGTTACTTACCGGGCTCACAATCGTAGCAACGCTCGCTCCGAAAACGGTCTGGATGCTCGACCTGAATCGTGGTGTGCCGAATACCAAAATCCTTCTCCAGCAGGCCATTGGCCGACTCAATGACATTCTCAGGAGCATCGGTCGCAATCAGATGAACACTCAGAGCCAAGCGCTCCTGGGTGACGCTCCAGACGTGCAGATCATGCACTTCTCGCACACTCGGAACCGTGCGCAGCGAGGCCTCTAGCCGCTCTGGATTGAGCCTGCGGGGAGCGGACTCCATCAAAATCTCGACCGACTCTTTCACTAGATCCCAGGAGCTGATCAGCATCAGCGCCGCAGAAATCAAAGTAATGATCGGGTCAATCGGGCGCCACCCCGTCCACAAAAGCACTACGCCCGCCACCACAGCGCCAACCGAGCCCATGCTGTCAGTCAGCACATGCAAATAGGCTGCTTTGACATTCAAATTTCGATTCTTGGCATCTGACAAAGCCCAAAGGCTCGAAAGATTCGCCAATAACCCGAGCATGGAAATCGCCAAGAGCCAGGGAGCTTTCACTTCCGGGGGGTTCTGAAGCCGCTGCAAGGCCTCAGTCACCAGACCTCCGACCAAAACCCAAATCAGAAGTCCGCTCGCGAGTGCAGCAAGAATCTCGGCGCGGTGAAAGCCAAAGCTCATGCGCCGAGTGCGCGGCCGCAAGCTAAACTGGTGAACCGCAAGACTGAGCCCCATGGCACCTGCGTCCATCGCCATATGAGCGGCGTCCGACATCAGGGCCAAGCTGTTGGCGTACCAAGCGCCCACGGCTTCGACTGCCATAAAGCCCAAGGTGATGGCCAAGGCCCGCTTCAAGGACGTTCCCACTCCGTGGCCGTGCGCATGGGCGTGCCCGTGGTGGTGGTGGCCGTGCGAATGACCGTGATCATGGTCATGACCATGATCGTGATCGTGATCATGGCCGTGGTGATGGCCGTGGCCGTGCGAATGGGGGTGCTTTGAATCGTCGGAGGAGCTCACTATTTCACCCTAACAGAGCGAGCGGCCCCCCGCGAAGAGGCAACCGCAAGCCGAAACCCTTCGGCCTCCCAAGTCACTGCCTGAAACTCCCGAAGCGAGTCAGGAATCCCTGCAACCTCGCAGGTCAGACGGGCCCTGCCTGAGTCAAAATCCCAGTCCACCAAACGGTAGTCAGTCAGGACACGGCCCGGAGATCGATCGCCGGCTTTCCAAACGGCCTCTTTCAGGCACCAAGCCGAGAGGCCCGGAACTTGGAGACCCAGCTCTCGGTCATCCAGGAGCCTGCGCATCACTTTCGGCTGAACCACCCGTTGAGCCGACTCGACATCCACCCCCACTCCCCAGCCCTTCATTCCAGGTCGCACGACCGCGAGTGCCAGCGCGAGCCCACCCCCATGGGCCACGCTCAGGCTGACTTCTTCAGGCGGCCAGCCCTGCTCAGAAAGCGCTTCGAGAGCCTCGCCACGGCACCGCTGGCCAGCCACCCACTCGAGCCTTCGCACCGGATCACGCATCGCACGGAAGCGCTGCACTTGGTCCTGAGGCAGCGAAGTCAAAAGCTCCGCGTCGGCCGCCTCGCCCACACCGCGCCAACTGACTGAAAAAATCGCTCCGCGCGGCAAAATTCCTTCGAGATGGAGCTGCAGAGACTGGGTCAAGCCGGTCGCATTTTCGAAAACCATTCGAAAGTCTTACCTCACCTCTCAAGGAGCGCCAAAAGGCGACCGAAGGGGAATAAGACATGAGGAAGAAACTTCCCACCCCCGATCACGACGCCCACCGCTCCCAGGTTCTCTGGACCTTGTGCGTAGCCGTCGCCGTCGCCCTGACTGCCCTTTGGAAAATGGGCGAACCCCATCGCTTCCCTGCGTCGGAAAAGGCACAGCCTTCCATTCAAAATTATTCCCGAACCCTGCCTCTCGACGACGGCTCGAGTCGATTGCCTGAGGGCCCCCATTCAGGGTAACTCTTGGCCCCATGGCCAAGCCTGCGACGTCCCCTCAACTATGGCTCTACAAGAGCGAACCGGAAACTTATTCTTTTGAGACTTTACTCAAGGAGAAGCGCACGAACTGGGATCAGGTTCGGAATTTCCAGGCCAGAAACTTTCTGCGCCAAGCCCAAGTGGGCGACCTAGCGCTGATCTATCACAGCGGAAAAGAAAAAGCGGTCGTCGGACTCGCGCGCGTCACCCGCACGGCTTACCCGGACATCGATCCTGAAGGCGGGGAATGGGTTCAAATTGATCTAGAGTCGGTGGGAAAACTTCCGCTCCCCGTCAGTTTGGCGCAAATCAAAGCCACACCCGTTTTGAAAGATTTGAAAATGCTTCGCCAATCTCAACTGTCCTGCATGCCCGTCACGCAGGTCGAGTTCGACACGATTTGCCGCTTAGGAGGCACAGAGGGATGAACTTGGATCGCGCACCCCATCCGGACTGGGCTCCATTTCGCCTTCTTCCCGATGGCGAGCGCGCCGAGCCCCCTCGCTCCATCAAAATTCAGGACGGCGTGGGCGACCGAATGCGGGCTGCGGCGTTTGCCGAGATCCAAGCTCGTGACGCTTTTCTTTGGGCCGCTGATCGCACGGACTGGGACGTCCCCGAGTCATTGCGACGCGCCTGGCGCGCTCTGGCCCAAGCCGAAGATCGCCACTTGAATTGGCTTCTCAACCGGATGAAGGCCCTCGGGTTTGACGTCACGGAGCGCCCCGTGTCCACTCAGCTTTGGGATTCACTCACTTCGTGCAATTCGCCCGGGACTTTTGCACACGCCATGGCAGGTGCAGAAGAGCGCGGACGCCGCGCGGGCGAGCGATTTGAAGAAGCTCTTCGCGAGCGAGATCCTGAAACTGCCCGAATTTTCGGAGAAATTGCCGAAGAAGAGGTCGCCCACATCCAACTGGCTTGGAAGTATTTCCCCTCTTCCGAAGAGAAACAGGAGTTGGCCTAAGCCTTGCTTTCCGTGCCCTCTGTGGAACTGGGTTCCACACCGTGGCCCGGAGGTTTAACAGGTTCGCCCTTCGGGCCACACCTTCTTCATTCAAACGTTAGCGACGTTTTTGACTCAGAAGCTCGCAGTGCGCGTGGATGACGTGCCGATGGCGCACTTCGCGAAATCCTCGACTCTCGCTCACCGCGTGCTGGAGCGTTTCAATCCCGGCATCGTGAAACTCAAAAAGAGCGCCGCAGTCCAAACAAACGATGTGATCGTGATGTTCTTCGCTGGAAAGCTCGAATACTTTCTGGCGCCCTTCATCCATCAACGATTCATGAAGCACTCCTGCTTCAACCAAAAACGCGATCGTTCGGTAAACGGTAGCAGCCCCGACGCCTGGAAACTGAGCTCGAACTCGAGCGACCATTTCGCGGGAATTGAAGTGGTGCGGCCCCGTAAACAACGTCTCGATCACGCGATCGCGCGCGACACTCTTTTTTAGCCCCTGTTCAGCCAGAGCCTGCCGAACCCGGACGCGAAGCGGATGATCGGGACCGATCGATGCATCCGACTCGTGCTTCTTTGGCTGCTCCCGTCCGCACGGCAGAAGCGGCACTTGAGCTGCTTGACCGCGACGGGCGGGTCCAGATTTTTGCGACACTTTGGGATCGCCTCAGCGGCCGGTTGAGCCAAAGCCACCTTCGCCACGCGAGGTCTGGCCAAGCTCTTTCACTTCCAGGACTGCAGGCGTTGCGATCGGAAGAATCAGCATTTGCGCCAAGCGTTCGCCTTTTTTTACCAGCGCTTCTTCGCGCGAAAGGTTCCAAAGGACCACTTGGATTTCACCCCGGTATCCGGCATCGATGATTCCACCTGCGGTTTTCAATCCCTTTTTTGCCATCGAGCTTCGATCTGCAATCATACCCACATGGCCCTGGGGCAACTCAGCAGCAATTCCGGTTCGAACCAGGCGTCCCGCTTGAGGCGCAATCAGCGCGTCTTCCAAAGCGTAAAGGTCCAGACCTGCATCGTCCGGATGCGCGCGCGTGGGAAGAATGGCCTCTTCAGAAACGCGTTTCACGGGAAGAGTTCCGTATTCTTGGGTTTGCGACTTTGAATTCGAGTTTGAGTTCGACATCGGGGGCCTTTCTCCCTTATTCACGGGGTGCCATGAAACTGCCCCGAGCCATCCTTTTTGACAATGACGGTGTTTTAGTGACGAGCGAGCCCCGCCACCGGGCAGCCTGGGGGCGGATGCTCATCGAACTCGACCTTCCCTATTCCGAAGAAGAAATGGCCTCGATGGCGGGCGGAACCGCTCCGAAGATCATGACCACGCTTTTGAATAAGTACCGTCCTGGCTGGGACCCTGCCCAGTATGACGTGGACGCGCTGGTCCTCCGAAAGAACGATTACTACCTGGAAAGCCTGAAGAAGGACGGAATGGACCCCTACCCGGGCGTCCGCGATTGCCTGATCTGGCTGAAGGAGCAAGGAATTGCGGTCGCCGTTGTCTCCAATGCCCGCCGCCGAGAACTGCAGTTTGCCTTGGAAGCGAGCCGCCTGATCGAGTTCTTTGAACTTACTCTTTCGCGCGACGAAGCTCCAAAACCCAAGCCCGACCCGGCAGGGTACCTCCATGCGGCTTCCGCCCTGGGTGTCCTTCCTCAGGAAGCCTTGGTGGTCGAAGACTCCCCTCCCGGAATCACCGCAGGCCTCATGGGCGGAATTCCGTGCGCAGCCCTTTTGACCTCCTTTACGGAAGCCGAGATGGCCACCCCGGTTCTAGGACGGCCCGACCTGAAGCCTGTCGTTATCCGCCCGACGGTGCGGGAGCTTCACGCGTGGCTTCAGCAACTGCCTCGAGCTTAACTTCCGTCTGAACGCCAGTCGTGAGGTTCTTCACCAGAACCGCCCCACGCTCCAATTCAGCCTCACCCAATAGGACTGCAAACCGAGCGCCGTGCTTGGTAGCTTGCTTGAGCTGCACCCCAAAGCCACCCGGCTCAAGCGGCGTCATCACGCGCAGGCCCGCGGCCCGAAGCGATCTCGCCACTTTTTCGGCAGCACCTCGCATCTCAATCTTGGGCAGACTCACAAACACATCCGTGAAGCCGCCAAAATTTGGCAATAGCGAATGAACTTCTAGGAAGTGACGAAGGGTCACATCACCCATTCCGAAGCCCACGCCGGAAAGCTTCTGATTTCCGAAAAGGCCAACCAAGTTGTCGTAACGGCCCCCGCCGAACATAGCCCGGCGATTTTCGGGTGAAGTGTCGTAAACCTCAAACACCATGCCGGTGTAATAATCCAGACCCCGCATCACGGTCGGATCAAACTCGATCCGACCTTCTGGAATCCCCGACTCACGAAGCAGATTCAAAAGCTTGCCCATCTCTTCGGCGCCCGCACAGGGGTTTTCTTGGGCCGTCTCTTCGAAACTTTGCGTGAAGAACCGCTCCAATCGGGCTTTGCGGTCGGCGTCGATTCCCAGTTCATCGAGCCAGATCTGATATTTTTCCTCGCCGATTTTTGCGCGCGCATCGATGGCTTTCGTAAGCGAAAGCGTTTTCTCAGCATCGAGCCCCATCGCTTGGGAGAAAAAATGATCCATCAGACGACGATCATTCAATCGGATGGAAACGCGGGATTCTCCTCCGAACGAGGCCATCACCTCATAGGCGACTTGAAGAATCTCGGCATCAGCCAAAAGCGCATCGCCGCCCAAGATGTCGCAGTTCAGCTGCCAGAATTCGCGAAGACGTCCGCGCTGAGGGCGTTCATAGCGCCAGCAATTAGGAATCGAAAACCAGCGGATCGGACGCGGCAATTCCTGAATTTTCCCTGCCACCATACGCGCCAGAGTCGGCGTCATCTCGGGACGAGCTGCAATTTTCCGCTCTCCGCGATCCATCATCCAGTACAACTGGCGCTGAACAATTTCTTCGCCTGTTTTGGCGGCGTAAAGCTCGAAAGGCTCAAAGAACGGACCGTCGTATTCTTGGAAAGAATACCGGGTGACCGCATGGCGCATTCGATCAAACATCCAGCGCTGAATGCGCATGTCTTCTGGGTAAAAGTCTCGTGAGCCTTTGTAGGGTTGCGTAGAGAGCGCCATCACTGTCGAGTGGTACTATACATTACCCACCCGATCGAGTATTTTTGCTACATGAGAATTGCTGCAATCCAAATGACGTCCACGCCGGACAAAAGCCACAACCTTGCCGAAGCCCACCGTTTGCTTCGGGAGGCTCTGGAGAAAAAGCCCGAGATTGTGGCTTTTCCTGAGAACAGCCTTTTGTTCTGTGACAAAGCAGACGACTGGCGAGCCGGCGCCGAAACCATCTCAGGCGTCATGGCCTCGACCCTACAGGAATGGGCTGCCGACTACGGCGTGCACATCGTGGGTGGCAGCATTCCGCTCAAAGTTTCAGGAAAAAAGAAGATCACCAACACGAGCCTTGTGATCGACCCGCAAGGTGAAATCGTCGCTCGTTACGACAAGATCCACCTATTCGATGCCGACTTGGGCGGAGACAAAACTCGCTACCTAGAAAGCGACCTGGTCCAAGCCGGTAAAAAGCCCGTCATCGCCAAGACCAGTCTTGTCGATTTTGGTTTGGGCATTTGTTACGACCTCCGCTTCCCAGAGCTCTTCCGAAAGTACTCAGAAAAAGACGTTCCGGCTGTTTTCCTGCCGACGGCTTTCACCGCGCTGACCGGGAAAGCCCACTGGGACGCTCTGACTCGCGCGCGCGCCATCGAAAACCAGTTCTACCTGATCGCTCCCTGCCAGTGGGGTGAACACTACCCAGGGCGCCACACCCACGGGCACACTCGGATCATTGACCCTTGGGGACGCATCATTGCCGAGCGTCCGGCGGGTCCCGGAGTCATCTGGGCTGACCTCAGCAACGATGAACTGAATCGGGTGCGAAGGGAAATTCCCTGCCTGAGCAACCGAAAGCTGAGCTAGTCGCGTGTCGGAAACGCTTGTGAAAGCTCCACACCTCATCACAGTAACGGGGAAAGACGTTCCCGGCATCACATCGCAACTCATGAAGCTCTTGGACACGCATCAGTCCGAGCTTCTCGACATCGGGCAATCGATCATCCCCCCAGTCCTGAGCCTGACGCTCCTGGCCCAGATCCCTAGCGGTCGCCTGGACTCCCTTAAAAACGATCTTGGGGAAACCTGTAAAAAGCTGGCCTTGGATTTCGAGTTTCGCCCCATGACCGAAGAAGAGCGCCTGACTCATCCGCGTTTTTCTCCACGCCCATTTTGCTACGTCGTCACTTTGATTGCCTCGCCCATCACGGCAAACGCACTTCACCAGGTCAGTAACCTTTTGGCTGGCGCGGGCGTCAATATCGACGAGATTCAGCGCCTATCAGAAGGCGAGCCTCTGACTTGCGTTGAAATGAAGGTGTCTTCACCTTTGAGGCTGGAGCGAACCCGCCTGAAGTCCGACTTGCTTTGCCTTTCCGCTTTCTTGAAAATCGACATCGCACTTCAACTCGACACCCTTCATCGCCGCGCCAAACGATTGGTGGTTTTCGATCTCGACTCCACTTTAATCCAATCCGAGGGCATCGACGAACTCGCGCGCGAGCGCGGGTGCTTCCAGGAGGTGGCCGAAATCACCCACCAGGCGATGGCTGGAAAATTTGATTACGACGAATCGCTCCGTCAACGCGTGAAGAAACTGAAAGGCCTGACAGAAGCTCAAGTTCAGGCAGTCGCATCGCGACTCGAACTGACGCCCGGAGCGGACGAACTCGTTCGTTCTCTTAAGGGACTGGGCTATCAAACGGCAGTGATCAGCGGCGGCTTTACCTGCATCGCCGAGAAAATCCGCACCCAACTGGGAATCGACTACGCGTTTGCCAACGAGCTTGAGATTCAAAACGGAGAGGTGACCGGAGAGGTCCTTCCACCCATTGTAAACGGCCACCGCAAAGCCGAACTCCTCGATCAGTTGGCTACGCGGCTTGGAATCCCACTCAGCCAAGTCATCGCCGTCGGAGACGGCGCCAACGATCAAGAGATGCTCGATCGTGCCGGCTTAGGCGTGGCCTTCCGGGCGAAGCCTGTGCTGAGAAAAGCGGCAGATTTCGCACTCGACCGTGGCGGCCTGAGCTCGATCCTCTACCTTCTGGGATTAAGTGCGCAGGACCGAAGAACACTGCTTGAACCGGAAACCCAGGTTTAAACCGAGTTTCCAGCCCCGCAGTTCAAATCCGTTTCTTCGGTGTCGTCGCCCCGGTATCTGGCTGAGCGAGGTCCCGAAGCTGCTTCAGGCGCTGCATTTCCTCTTCGGGAATGTCAGTTCCAGCACTTCCCGTGAATCCGGCTCGCACTTCGGCCTCGTAGCCTTGATAACACTCGCGAGCGACCTTCGTGTGGGGCGCCACACGAACGCAAGCCGAGAAGTAAAGCTGCGGGAGCTCTGCTCCGGGCAGCTCGGCCAGCGGAATCTGTACCCGGGCCAGGAGAGCCAACGCCTTTGCCAAGCGTTCGCCCTCGGGACGTGTTCTTAGGTAGCGATGAAGAAGCCCTGCCGAACGCAGATAAGCCACCAGGCCCGCTTGATCCATCGGGTAGGTCTGTGCAGCGTCGCCCCTTTTTGCCCACTTCTCAGCGCTTTTTAGAATGCTCTCAGGCGAAGCGGACTCCGAAAGCGGCTTCTCCGCACTCCACTCGGCGATGCCTTTCTTCCAAGCTTGAGCGCGTACTTTCAATGACGATGCGCCGGCACCACCCTCTACCGCCTGCGAAGAACGTACGGCTTGATCTGCCAACTGGGCCGCTGCGGCTGGATTCTCTTTCACGCGAATTTCGATCGCCAAAGCGGAACGTAAAGCATCTTCCCAGGCGGCACTCCGGGCGGCCGAAGTTTTCAAAATCGTGCGGTATTCGCCCACGGCTGCGTCGAAGCGACGAGTCGCAGCCAGAAGGCGCGCGCGATCCATGGGCTCCAGGCCTTGAAGGGTAGCGTCCTTCTCGCTGATCAGACTTCCTTCACGCCCCGGCGCCTGCGTGTGACAGCCCATACAGAGGCCGGTCACTGCTCCAAGAAGGTGCTTGGCGTAGCTCGGGTGTCCCGACGCAAAAGCGCGCGATGCGCGCTCGGCTTCTTGAGAAAGGCTTGCGCCCAGCAGGTGAAGCGTCGGATCCGGATCGGCTGCGCGCGCTTGGTGTCCTGCCTCGGGGATTTCGTGGGCAATCTTCGCCAGTTGAGCGGCGTGACCGGCCAAACGCTGATTGCGGTCTTTTTCGCCAGCAGCCGAACGATCCGCCAAGTCCACTTGAAGGGTGCGGACCAGCTCGGCCATCTTACGCATTCGCGCCGTCCAAGCCTGTTTATCCTCAGTCGGAGTTTGCGCCGCTTGCGCCGAAACACTGGCGAGAATCAAAAACGAAACCCAAGCCCACTGGACTGCTGACCCACTTCGCTGAAGCCCCATCTTGCCCCCTTCGGTGATGCTACGCTGGCCCATCCAGGATACTCCCGGAATGCACTCAGCGCACGTCCTTCTGCCAAACGATCGACTCGACCTCGCTCAGTCGCGCGTCACTGACGGAGCCTCAGGAACCGGCGAGCCATGCGATGACTGAAGGGCAGCCGATCGCAAAAAATCCAAAGTACGAGTCAAATACTGGTGCCCGTATTCTTCGACGCTCCAGCGAACCTTCGAGCGCCCCAAGCGAGCCAACAGATCCGTGTGCTTAAAATGATCGACTTCCATCAGAAGTCCCGCCGTCACCTGCACGCGCTGAGGAATGGCAGCTTCAGCGCCTTGCGCCGCACGCCCCGGACGGCATTCCACACGAATCCACTCACCCCAAGCATCGAAATAGTGATCGTTGACGACATCTCGCACCCAGAGCGAAGCTTCCGTCGGACTTCCTTTTAATCGCCGATCGAGGATCTGACGTATCGGTTTCATTTGCCCGGGCGCGATATCCAACCGACGCGCAACTAACTCGACAGAACTCGGGCGAAGGGATGCCGAAGCAAGACCTGATTTTTCTAGCTCTGACCAAGGCTCGGTGCGGGTCTCTGGCCATTCGAATGCAGGCCGAGAAGAGTTCTTCAGATACTGCTCGGCACGCAAGTTCATCAACCGAACGTAGTGCTCGACCCGCTTCGTCTCGGGAACCTCTGAAAGCTGCTTCACTTCGGCAGAGTTCATTTTGACCAGGCATGGAAACTTTACGCAGTGATTCACCTGCTCAATGGCTTTTTCATCCCATGCGCCCCACGCCGAACCATCGGGCTTCCAAGCGCGAGTATCCAGAGGCAACAAGGCCAAGACTTTTGCCCACTCCCGGCAATCCCCTGGTGAGGCCTCCTCGCCTTCCCAGCGACGTGCTTGGACTAATGTCAGGATGGGCTCGCGCGCTTCGAAACCTCGCCAGGTCTTCCCTGCCGAAAGCTGCTCATCGAGTGGCGCAAGCGGCAAGGCCGCCAACCCCAACCAAAAACGCACCCGATCAAAGGAGCGTGAAGAGCAGCCGAATATTTTGATCATCAAATCGAACCCCAGCCCCTACGAACCAACTGAGCGACCCAGAATCACTGCGAGCGCCATCAACATCGACCTTCTTAAAGCCGTCCAAACCGCCTCGCAGATACAGGTTACCTAAGGCAGTGAACGATGCAAAGGGCTGTGCCTGAACACTGACGCGCGAATCCAGTCCGTAGCCGGCAAATCGAGAGTACACGTCTGTGCGAACCTGAAAGCGATCCTCACTCGCTCGAGGACCGACCATGAGGGTCAATGAACCCGTGCCATCGCCGTAAAGGACGCCACCCGAGACATCGATTCGACGCAGGAAAACTTTCCCCAGCATCGCCGTCAGAGCCAGGCCACCTTGGCGCACTTGAGTCGTTTTTACGACACTCGTCGTTCCGCCCGCCTCGGTCGTCGTCCGATTGATAATCTGAGTCCCGCGTGGATCAACCGCAACGCCCAAGTGGTAGTAGCGATCATCAGCAGGCCAAATATTCAAACCGAGAATCCCGCGACTACCGCTGTAGCGAGGCATTTGCTCGACTCCGAGCACCAAAGAAAATCGAATCTGAGAGGCGCGACCCAAAAGGATATTCAAACTCCGAACCGCTTGTTGAATTTCCTGAGCGTAGGTCGGGTCATTCAGAAGTTTGCCCAAGGAACCTTCGCCGCGATTGACGCGTGCCATCTGGTCGCGGAGTTGTTCGATCGCATCTTCGAGCTTAGACAGCGTCCGCTGAGCCGTATTATTCAAGCCCCCTTCGGGGGCCAGCGTCTTGGAAGCGTTTTCCAAAGTCCGGTTCAGCTGGGTCATCACCCGCTTCATTTCTTTCGGGTCGATGGCTTCCTTCAGATTCGAAGTCAATTCCCCCATCTGCCCCACCAAGTCGTCCACTTGGTTGATCAGCTTTTCCATGTCCTGACCCTGATTGCCGACAGGAACTGTTTTGCTTCGTCCCCCTCCGCCACCAGTGGCCACAGCACCCTCTTCAGCCTGCGCAGAGGGAATCCAGGAGTCGACTTGACGAATCAGGGAGCGTAAACCCACTTCAATCACTGTCGTGCCTTGACCTGAGGGCTTGCGAGCTCCCGAGCGCGACTTCTCCACTTCTTCCACTTTAAGAAGCTCCGTGGGCGACGGCTCTGGAAGATCTTTTGCTCGCTCCCCCTTGGCAAGGTACCGAACCGGTTTTAGCTCAATGAACTTATCACCCAAGAAGCCTTCGCCTCGGATGTAGGCGCGCGTCTCGGACAAAACTTCCACAGGTGCCGTGATGCAGATCCCGAGCTTCACGTGGGTTTCGGTCAACTCCACACCCTGAAGGTAACCAATCTCAAGGCCCAAGCTTCGAACCGGGCTCTTTGTCTTCAAGCCGGTCGCATCTTGAACGTGAATCGTGACGAGATCGCATGGACGCCACCAGTAAGGGCGATCATTCACATAGACCGTGACAGCGGCGATCAAAAGAAGCCCGAGGGCTGTAAAGATCCCTACTCGGGTCAGTACTTTGCGAGGAGCAAGATTTGATTCCATCGGTTCCTTCTTCTTCAAAAAAGCAGAACTACTCCGCCACGAGGACTGGCCAGCCCCACGGCAGGAGAGAGGTCAAAATGTAATCCGCCAAAAGAATGGTCAAACAACCGGCCACAACCGAGCTTCGGGTCGCGAGGCCGACTGAGCGGGCTCCGCCTTGCGTTCTGAATCCGCAAAAACAAGCAATGCCAGTCAGAACGAGGCCGAAAAACGCGCCTTTCACCAAGCAATGAATGATTTCAATGCGGTCGACCACTTTCGTAAACTGCGACCAATAAATCGAATACTGAAGGCCCATCACATCGCAGGAAACAAAAGCCCCGGCCAAGGTACTCACCACTGAGAAGTACATCGCCACCAATGGCATCATGAGAAGCCCAGCCAAAACTCGCGGGGTGACCAGGTAGCCAATCGGATCGACGCCCATCACTTCCAGCGCATCCACCTGCTCGGTGATGCGCATGGTGGCGATCTCAGCGGCAATGGCAGCCCCTGCTCTTCCTGTCACCATCACAGCCGCCATCACGGGGCCGAGCTCGCGAAACACACTGACGCCGATGCTTCCGCCCAATAAAGATTCCGCGGCAAAAAGGTGCAGCGAGGCGTAAAGCTGAAACCCCATCACGCCGCCAACAAAAATAGCCGCTACCGACACAATCCCGAGCGAACCTGCTCCGATGAACTCGCAGTGGCGAAAAAACAGCATCCAGCGCAAACCCTGACGACGCAACGAGCCGAAAGCCTCGCCCATAAAGAACGAAAACTCACCGAGTAGCTCGATAAAACCTAAGACGGCTTGTCTGACGTGCACGATCGGATCAGTTAAGCCCAAAGAGTCCTGACAGACAACGGGTAAGGTGCGGAAAAGGTGGAAAATTCCACTCAGGCCCGACTAGAAAACTCGGGCGATCCACGGTATCCCAAGAGCCTAGGAAGAAAGTGGCGCCCCATGAACTTTTTCACCCGTTTCCTGGTTCGTCGTGCTGGCTGGGTCACTGCGGCTGGTTTGGCGCTTTCCCTCGTCGGTGGATACTACTCCGTCCTGCTCTATAAAAACCTGCGGACCGATCTCGAAGAGCTCTTACCCACTGACTCTCGAAGTGTGATCGATCTGACAGAAGTCAGCGCACGCTTGAAGTCGATCGACAACCTAGCGGTCTTGGTTTTCGCGGACGACACCCAAGCTTCTAAGCGGTTTGTCACGGACCTAGCGATTCGCCTGGAGAAAGAACCCAAGGAAGTCATTGCGAGCGTCGAATACAAAATCGACAAAGAGCTCGAGTTCTTCAATAAGCGAAAACCCCTCTACATGGAAATCCCGGACCTGGTGAAGGTTCGCGACTACATTCGTGACAGAATCGATTACGAGAAAGCGCTCTACAATCCGCTCAATATCTTCAGCGGAATTGAACTGAAAGAACCTGAGCTGGACTTGCTCGGGATGAGAAAGAAGTATCAAGGGAAGGCTTCCGCGTATTCCCGCTTCCCGGACGGCTATTACGCCACGCCGAACGGAAAAAAACGCGTGGTCCTGGTGAACATGCCAGGAAAAGCTTCGGGAATCGGCGGCATCAAAAAGCTCAAAGCAGCAGTCGACCTTGCTATCGCCGAACTCAATCCAGCGAGCTATTCGCCGGGCCTCCAAATCATTTTTGCGGGCGGGGTTCAAAATACTTACGAAGAACAAGCCGCTCTGGTGGCGGATCTTGAGCTTTCCACGATCATCGTGGCGATTTTGGTCGCAGGGGCGCTTCTTGTCTTTTTCCGAGTCAAACGTGCATCGTTTGCGCTGCTTTGCGCGCTTTTTGCCGGTACTTTTTGGACGTTTGGAGCCGCTTGGTTTGCGGTTGGTTATTTGAACGCAAACTCCGCCTTCCTGGGCTCGATCGTTCTCGGAAACGGGATCAACTTTGGAATCATCCTCCTGGCTCGTTACCTAGAAGAGCGCAGAGCAGGAAAAGACAACGAACAAGCCGTTCACATCTCAGTGACGCGGACCACAACCGCAACGCTGACAGCAGCACTCGCAGCAGGCGTCTCCTATGGCTCCCTGACTCTCACCGGTTTCCGAGGCTTCCGACAGTTCGGCGTGATCGGGTTAATCGGCATGATCTTCTGCTGGGCGGCCACCTACACGATCCTGCCTTCCTTACTCACGCTTTTTGAGCGCTGGCGCCCCATTGTCACTCCGGAACGGAAACAACCGCGCCCCATTGCCTCGGAATTGGTTGCTCGCCTGATCCAGAAACACGCTGGGAAAATCTGGGTGTTTTCCTTGATCTTGACGGCAGCATCCCTGGCAATGATTCCCAGAATCAATTCCACCCTCATTGAGACCAACGTCGCGGGCCTTCGAAACAAAACCTCGATGACCAAGGGCTCGGCCTACATGAGCAAACACGTGGACGAAATCTTCCAACGCTACCTGTCGCCCATGGTGCTTTTGCCACGTCACCAAGAAGATGTGCCCCGCCTGGTCGAGGCACTGCGGGCTCAGCAGAAAGCAGAAGGCGATTCCGCGATCATTCGAAACGTTCAAAGCTTAGAGGACTTCCTGCCCAGCCATCAGGAGGAGAAGATCGCGCTTCTGAAAGAAATCTCCCAGCTTCTACCGCCGAAGCTTCTCAGGAGGCTGTCACCCGACGATCAGACTCTTGTGAAAGAATTCCTCGATCCTGCTGCCTTCAAAACCTTCGGAAGACATGACCTCCCCCCCTTGGTGCTCAGCAAATTCACCGAGAAAAACGGCTCGATCGGGAAGATGGTTCTCGTCGAACCCCCACTGCGGCAGCTGAGCGGCCCAGAACTTTTAAAGTTCGTACCGGACTTGAGACGACAAGCCGATGCCATTGCTCCCGGCACGCCTGTCGCCGGCAACATGACGATTACCTCAGATCTGATCGCCGCGATCTACCGAGACGGTCCGCGCGCTACGCTGTTCGCTTTCCTGGCAGTGCTCATCATGGTGATGGTCATTTTTCGAAGTTTTCGGTCGGCCATGCTCTGCATGCTGGCGCTCCTGATCGGCATGATTTGGCTGATGGGCTTCGTGCTAGCGGCTCATTTCAAGATCAACTTCCTGAACTTCATCGCTCTTCCCATCACCTTTGGTATTGGCGTGGACTACGGCGTGAACATCTTCCAGCGCTACCGAACCGAAGGGCATGAAAGCCTCCTGAAAGTGATTCGCGAAACGGGGGGAGCAGTCGCCTTGTGCAGCTTCACAACCGTCGTGGGCTACGGATCACTCATTATCGCTGAGAACCAAGCGTTCGTGAGCTTCGGCTGGCTGGCCGTGCTCGGAGAATTGACGTGTTTATTGGCAGCGCTCTTCACCTTGCCTGCCTTTTTGCTCTATTCTCGCAGAAGAAGACCTGTGGCGCCGTCTCCGTCTGCCGATTCGACTGCTGCCATCGGAACCTGATCGACACCTTGGAGCACTCACCTCATGTTAGATCGCGCCAAATCTTTTCTTCCTGCGTTTTTGATTCTTTCCTACTGGGCCCTTCTTCAAGGAATTGGAAAAATCGGAAAGGATCATCTGGTCCTGGGCGGCGCAGTTCTTGCGCTGTTTTACGGCGGAAAACTCGCAAAAAGCCTGCGCTTTTACTTACCTCTGATTCTGACGGGGATCACCTACGACGGCCTTCGTTACTTCGGCCACGGCTTACGGGCCCGGATCCGAGTGAGCGAACCTTACGACTTCGATAAATTCTTTTTTGGAATTACCGGTTCCGACGGAGTGCGGTTAACGCCCAACGAATGGTGGCAAAACCACACGCATTGGCTGCTCGATCTCGTCACCGGCTTTTACTATCTGACCTTTGTTGGACTTTTTCTGGGCGTAGCCACCTGGTTCAACTTCCGCCTGTCACGGACGGGCACCTCGAAATGGTCCGCAAGCGAGATGGCGATTCAAGCCCCGCGAATGATGTGGGCATTCCTCGTAGTGAACCTGCTCGGCTACAGTACTTACCATTGGTACCCAGCGGCTCCCCCTTGGTACGTTTCTACCTACGGTTTGGGCCCCGCTAATCCCGCAGCTTTGCCGTCCGCCGCAGGTGCATTGCGGTTCGATGCGCTTTTAGGCGTGGAAGTCTTTACCAACATGTACAGCAAGTCGGCCGACGTCTTCGGCGCGATCCCGTCGCTTCACGTCGCTTACCCGATGGTGGCTCTTTTGTTTTCGTGGCGCTTTGGTGCGCTTCGAATCTTCAGCACCAGCTTTTGGGTCATCATGGCGTTCTCGGCCGTGTACCTGAACCACCACTATCTCTTAGACGTGATCTGGGGTTCCAGCTACGCGGTGCTGTCTTACTGGATTGTGAACCGCTGGAGCGGGCCGTTTAGCGGCGAAAAACAAACGCTTTCTGCAGCGGAAAGTTCCAAGTAACCGCCAGAGCAAGCGTCACGCCGAGTTTCGATACAGGGTAAGGAAGCTGAATCCCTTCGGTGAGAGCCCAAACACCCACGCTGCTCCAAAGCAAGCTGCCGCCTGAAACCAAGGAATAGCGGAAAGCTTGGCCCACCACCGGTCGCTCGGTCGCTTCAAAACACCAGGTGCGCGCCAGCGCAAAATTCGCCAATCCGCCGGCAAGTGCGCCCCAAGCCGTCGAAGCCACGTACCAAACCCCGAGCTGCTCGGTCAGAACCAGAAGCACGGTTAGATCCAGCAAGGTTGCCAAGAATGAGGCGACTTGGGATTTGCCAAACTGCTGCCACACCACAGGTGAACCAAAGCGAAGCGAAGCCCTCACTGGCGAATTCCTGTTCCTTTGCCCTCGCGCTCGCGAGCCACACGGGCCATCGCCATCGAGCGGTCCCAAACCGACTTATTCGCCAAGACCGCAATCAAAGCCAGCGCAGCCCAGATGGGATACCCCTCTTGGAGCCCAGGGACTGGAAACGAGCTGAGAAAAATACCGAGAATGATCAACACAGTTCTCTCCGGGCGCCGCATGGAGCCTTGGGGAACCTCAATGCGAAGTTCTTTCCCCTTCGCAGTAGTGTAGCTGACCATGAAAGAACCCGCGAGAGCCACGAGAGCAAGAATCAGAAGCCAAGGGGTGTCGCGATACAAAAGCACCAACGCGCCGATGAGAAAAAACTCAGAGTAGCGATCGACCGTAGCATCTAAAACAGCGCCGGCATCCGAAGTCGTTCCCGTCATTCGAGCCAGAAGCCCATCGAGCGCGTCGAGAATCGAGGAGAACGTAGCCACGAAGGCACCGACACCGAGATACCCTTTCGCCACAAAACCTGCGGCAAGAAGGGTCAAAAAGAAATTTCCCCAGGTCACGACGTTCGGGGTGACGCCTGCCCAAGCCAGAAAGCGAGCTGCTGGCTGAATGCCCCAGTAGAGCATCTCCATCGCACTCTTACCGAGCACTGCGCTTCCGCCTTGGCGATCCACTCGATCAAAGCGAGCGCGCCCCTGCGCTACCAACCGAACCAGGTAGGCGCACAGCAAAGTGAGCAGAAAGCCCAGAAGGAGATTGCTGAAGATTCGGTCCATGACTCTATCTAGCACGCCTCAGGACGAATTCCCGATCTCAGGCCTGCTGCGGATTCTCGTCGACACCGTAGTAGGTCAGACCGAGGTGATTGATCAGCTCTTCGTTCGTGAAGAAGCGAAGGGTGTTCTCCAGCTTCAAGAGCTGAACCGACAAATCGTGTTCAGGCTGCAGGCCTTGCTTCACGACCGGAGCCTTGAAGTAGAAGGACAACCACTCTTGAATTCCGCGCATTTTCGCGCGGCTTGCCAAGTCCATGAACAAAGCCAAGTCGAGAACGAGCGGCGCTGCCAAGATGGAATCGCGGCAAAGGAAGTTCACTTTGATCTGCATCGGGTAACCGAGCCAGCCAAAGATATCGATGTTATCCCAGCCCTCTTTATTATCGCCACGCGGCGGATAGTAGTTAATCCGCACGACGTGAGAGATGTCCTTGTAGAGCTCGGGGTAGCGTTCTGCCGACAAGATCTGATCGAGCACGCCCGTCTTGGAAACTTCTTTCGACTTGAACGAACCCGGATCATCCAGCACTTCGCCGTCGCGATTGCCCAAGATGTTAGTCGAATACCAGCCTGCAACGCCCAATTGGCGATTGCGCAGGCCCGGAGCGATCACGGTCTTCAAAAGGGTTTGTCCCGTTTTGAAATCCGAACCGCAGATCGGCGTCGCCATTTCCTGAGCCAGTTCCTGCAAGCACGGCATTTCCACCGAAACGTTCGGCGAGCCGTTGGCATACGGAACGCGCTCCATCAGGGCAGCGTAGGTGTAGATTTGCGAAGGCGAAATCGCAGGATCGTTGTTCTTCAGACCTTCTTCGAAGGTCTTCACCGAAGCGTGAACTTCGGTTGCCGGGGTGTAAACTTCAGTCGAAGCGCACCAAACCATGACGGCGCGGTCGCATCCGTTTTGCTTCATGAAGTTCTTGATGTCTTCGCGAAGCATTTGAGCCAGATCCCACTTAGTGGCGGCTTTCTTCACGTTCGGGCCATCGATGCGCTTCACGAATTCGCGATCGAACACAGCCGGCATCGGAACGATTTTCGAAAGCGGCTCTTTCAGTTGTTCCAGAAGGTCTTTTTCCAAAACCTTCGCGTGCGAAGCTGCTTCGTAAGCGTTGTCCGGGAAAAGGTCCCAGCCGCCGAAAACAATGTCGTTCAAGCCAGCCAAAGGAACCAAGTCCTTCACGAGGCTCCAACGGTTCTCAGTGCGCTTACCTAAACGGATCTTGCCCATCTGGGTGTAAGAGCCCACCGGTTCAGCCATCCCCTTCTTCACTGCTTCCACCCCTGCGAACAACGTGGTGGCGACCGCGCCCATACCGGGGGTCAGAACCGCCAGTTTACCTTTGGCGGGAGCAATGGAGATCGATTGGTTTTTCTGAGACATGAAGTACTCCTTCTGAGAAGGGACTGAAGTAGTCCAGAAGGCGGCCTAAATCAATCATTCGTTTGACTTGCATGCACAACTCGCGCGCTCTAGGTTAGGGCCCGAGGTACCGATTCATGACCGAACCGCGCGCAACCCCAAAAAAAGTGGAACCTTTGGATCGGGAAACTCTGCGTATCGAATGGACTTCTGGCAAAGCGTATTCCATCCCCTACCGCGAGATCCGCTTCCAGTGCCCCTGCGCAAGCTGCGTGGACGAGCACACTGGAAAAAGAATCATCACGCGTGAAGCAGTGGCCTCAGGTGTTCGAGTTGCAGGCGCGCAGCAAGTGGGGCGCTACGCCATTCAATTGCGGTTTTCCGACGGGCACGCCACCGGCATCTTCCACTTCGATAGCCTGATGAAACTCTGCCAAGAAGCCGGGAAACCTCTGAATTAAAGCCAGTCCAGGCGCCCAGACTGCGGTTCCGCAGGCTTAGCCTTCAGCAGGCTTTGAGCCCGAAGAACTTCCTGATTTCTTGTAATCGGTCGAATACCAACCGGAGCCCTTCAAAGCGAACGAGCTCAAGCTCATCAGCTTTTCCACTAAAGCACCGCAGTCCGGACAAGCGGCCAAAGGCGCGTCCGAGAACTTCTGCATGACTTCATGAACTTTTTTGCACGAGTTACAGGCGTATTCGTAAAGAGGCATACTTCAATTTCCGAACTTCAGACCCCTGACTTACCGGATCGGCAAGCTCATCACAAGAAGAAGCCCCAGCGCCGCTCCTGCAGCGAGGGGAACCATGGCCACAGGCCGCTGCAAAGTATCTAAAGCCCGAGCCAGAACCGATGGCCGGTCACAAAGCGCCAGCCCCAGGCAAGATGCTGTAACTCCAACTAAAACGGTACCCGCACCGAAGCCCGCTAAAGGCGTCAGGTAGCCCAGGCCCAGCTGATTGCTCTTCATCAGAAAAGGGATCAAAGTTTCGGCCGGGCCCAAAAAGGACAGGACTACCCAAATTCCCTCGATCCGGGAAAAGCCCGAATCAAAAGCGTGGTGAAGCTGCGAGAAGCGCAGCATCCGAAGCAACATAAACCCAAGCGACAAAGAGGCTGCAAACAGGAAGAAGCGCTCGGGCCGAATCCAAGCTTCCAAGAGCCCGCCCAGCGCCCAGTAGACAGCGGCTGCCGAGACCAAATGAACACACAGAAGCAGGAGTGTTGCGAGACAGGTGGCTCGAAATCCCATTCGCCGCCGCCAAGCCCAGAGTACGCCCGGCAGCCAGTGATCCGGCGCCAAAGCTTGAATGGCTCCTACCAGGAAGGCGGCACCGAAAATCCAGTGTGAAAGATTCATTTCCAGCACGTCTGGTGACCTACCATTTCCTGATTTTATTAGTCAAGAACTAACCCCAGTGCCCCACCTGAAAAACCAGCAAGAGCCCAATCAAAGCCACCCCAACCCCGGTAATGACTTCCCCGTAATGCTCTAAAAACGGGTGATCGAGCTTCATGCCGCCCAAGAAAACGAGAACCGTTGACCCGACCAAAGCCGTCAAAACTCCCAGGGCAAAACCGAGAAGGCTTGAAAACAAGCCCCAAGCACCGCCAGCAGCCGCCGCCCCAAAAACCGGTAAAGCCGCTACACAAGGCGAAAAACCCAGACTGAGAAGGAACCAGTAAGGACGCCGAGCGCCTTTTGGGTGCGGCCCGTGGTGGGTATGGCCGTGACAATGGCTGTGGCGAGTGTAACTCCAGCCTGCGTAAGCCAGACCAAAGACCACAAGAGCCCAGCCTGAGTACTGCTCGACCCGATGTTCGAGTTCTTCCACCATGTGTTCGGCAAGCTCGATGCCGCTGAATGCGAGCGCAATCGAAACCAGGATGTGCCCGAAAGCCGCCACCACTGCCCCAAGAACCGCTTGACCGAGTTTCCAGCGACGCGTCTTCGCCATCAGGACCACGGGCAACCAATGCCCTGGCGCCAACGAGTGGACCAAGCCGACAAAACCTGCGCTCAATAAAAACAAGAAATTCAAGGGATTGAACTCACGGGGAATACCGACACTGCAAGCGCTGTCGGTCGTTCAGCTGCAAGGCTTCTTTCACCTCAGAGCTGTTCATCGGGTTGGCTCCTACCGTCAGGTAAGGAAACATCACCGCGACTCGATAGGCGTGTCCCGCTTCCAGCCCCTGACAGCCGAGCCACTTGGAGGAACCACCCTCCATCTGGCAACTGTGCTCAAGACCCAAAGCATGCCCTAATTCATGCAGCACAATGCTGGTGAGCTGGGCAGGAACCGCGTAGCGAGGGTTGACTAATACCACCTGCCGACTCAGCGTTCCACCCTGATAACAGCGCAGGGTCACTGCGGGGTTCGAGGCGTCTAAGCCCAGCGAGGTCCAGGTCGATCCAGGCTGCCCGGCCTGACTCCACTCCTCGCGAAGCTGAAACCAGGTGGAGCTGCCGTCCACCCCATCGCATTCCCGGTCCACCGGGGCGGGCGCCATCCGGCCTGTCGAGGCCGTCTGAACCACCGTGAACAGCGAACTGCCCACGAGCGGCCTCACTTCCTCATTCCAAACCGCTGCTGCGCGGACTACTGCACGAAGAACGTCCGGCGACGTGGAGCCAGCTAACTGAATCTGCGTGCCCGTGGAAGACAGCGGTGGAAGGTAGGATTCCCGTTGATCCATGGGCCCGCAATCGAGCTCATGCTCGGGCTTACCACACGACGACAACGTCATGATTAGAAGCAAGCCTCCCCAGGCCCACTTCACAAACCCCTGCTTCCCCATCACTTCGGCTTTTTCATGCAGCCTCCCGGTTGGCAAGGACAAAGCCCTCGGGGTACATTACGTGACCATGAGCAACATCAAACTTTTTCTCGACGGTGCCGATCGCGATTCCATGCTGGAAATGGCCAAGAATTCCGCGGTTCATGGCTTCACTACGAACCCCACGCTGATGCGCAAATCGGGGGTGTCAGACTACCGCAAATTTTGTCGCGAAATTTTGCCGGAGCTCTGCGGCAAGCCCGTCTCCTTTGAAGTCTTTGCCGACGACTTTCCGACCATGGAAAAACAAGCGCGTGAGATCGGAACTTGGGGATCTAACGTTTATGTAAAAATCCCAGCCATCAACTCCAAAGGTGAGTCGGCCGCAGGACTCGTGAAGACATTAAGCCACGCCGGAATCCCGCTGAACGTCACAGCCGTGTTCACTCTCGAACAGAGCTGGGAAATGACCCGTTCACTCAAAGGCGGCGCTCCTTCTATTTTGTCGGTCTTTGCAGGACGAATCGCCGATAGCGGCCGCGACCCGTTGCCCACCATGCTTGCTTCGGCAGAAATGTGCCGCGACGCCGGGCCGCAAGTGGAGCTTCTCTGGGCCAGCACCCGTGAAGCTTACAACATCCTTCAAGCCGAGCAGGTGGGCTGCAAAATCATCACGGTTCCGATGGACGTTCTGAAGAAGGCCTTGGGTTTTGGAAAGAAAACTCCCTGGGACTTGAGCCTGGAGACGGTTCGCACTTTCGTGGAAGACTCCAAGGCGGCCGGCTTTCAACTGTGAGTGAAACGACAAAAA
Source organism: Bdellovibrionia bacterium (assembly GCA_040399745.1). GTDB lineage: Bacteria > Bdellovibrionota > UBA1018 > UBA1018 > UBA1018 > CANFHS01. The sequence goes on from JBBARP010000006.1 coordinate 27,941, forward strand.
TCACAGTTCTCCTGGCCAGCGATTTCGGGCAGGCCACACCGGAGTCACGTCAGCGTTTCGAAGTCATTCGTGCCCTTCTCGGCTCACTCCCGCAGGTTCAGCTCGAAACGCTGACTGACCCAGATCCCAGTCTTCTGACGGAACGACTTTCCCGCGCTCCTTCGGGCGGGCCGCGTCCGGTATTTTGGGTCTGCGGAATGCGCACCGCCCGCAATATTCCGATGGCTCGCGACAAGAACTGGCAAACGATTTTCGATTGTCCGCACCTAGAAAGCCAACCCCTGTTTTCAAATGCCATTCAGACTCCCTGGCAGTGGCCCGGGGTCTTGAAAGCCGCTCGCACGGCTTACCAAGAAGAGCGCCTTTGCGGAGCAGCTGACCACGTCGTGACTTCTTCCGAGCTCGACGCCACACGACTTCGAAAACTCGTACCCAGCACCGACGTTCGAGTCATGGAAGCTTGGCTTGACCTTGGCCCCGGCCTGAAAACCTCCGTCGGTGCGGCCCACGGCCCTTGGATGACCCCGGTCCTGGCCGGGGAAAGCATCCAAGACCACCTGTACTTTGCCCGCGAGGTCATTCCCAGGCTTCAGGCTGCCCTCGGGGATTCCGCCCCTCGGTTTCAGCTTCGCGTAGCCCCAGAACGCAAAGACACCCAGAGCCTCCGGGACGCCGGTTTTGACGTTCAGCCATTGCCGTCAGGTGGCTGGACCGCCTGCCTGGATGAAGCAGGCGGGGCCTTCTTTCCCCAGCGAAGCGGTTCAGATCGCCGGCTCCCCATCCTCCAGTCGTTGAGCTGCGGAATTCCGGTGGTTTCCACTGGAGCCGCGCTTCAAGGTCTGGCACTGATTCCCGACAAAGAAATCTTTCTGGCCGAATCCGCCGATACGGCAACCCGAGCCTGGACCCGCTTGGTTCGCAATCCGGAACTCCGGACGACCATGACCCAGTCCGCTCAGGCTGCCCTACGCAGTCGCTACGACTGGCGGGCTTGGAGCGCGTCCATGGAAGCTTTTCTCCTGCAACTGATCTAACTATTGATCTTACAATTGAGTCTAAGGGATCCACCGCCATGTTGATCGACCACCTGAACCTGAACCACTTCCGGATTTTTGAAGCGGTTTACCGTTTAAAGAGCATGACCAAAGCGGCGGTCGAGCTTCACATGACCCAAAGCGGGGTCAGTCAACACATCAAGTCGTTGGAAGAAATGCTCGACGTGAAACTCTTTGACCGAATCAAGCAGCGCCTTCTTCCGACTCCCGCTGCCGAGGTTCTGTTTCACGCAAGCTCGAGCGGCCTTCAGCAAATCGAGCAATCGCTTCTCGCCATCAAAGGGGGCGACCGCGAACTGAAAGGCGTCGTCTCGATCGGAATGCCGGTCGAGTTCGGACACAACATGGTGTTGCCGCAAATTGCTCTTTTCTCGCAGCGCCACCCCGGCATCCGCTTTAAATTCAAACTGGGCTTAGCTCAATCGATCAGCGAAATGCTTCTCGAGGGCGACTTGGATTTCGCGTTTGTAGACAGCTTCAAACTCGATCGTCGCATCAGGACCGAGAAAGTTTACGACGAAACGCTTGAGCTTTGCATCGGTGGCGAATACCTGCGCCGCGTGGGTAAGCCTAAGCATCACCGCGATTTTTACGAAGGCCTCTCTTACATCGAGTACCAAGTAGGCGAACCCATTCTGAAGATGTGGTTTGCCCACCACTTAGACAAGCGTACTCCGGAACTCAACGTACGGTGTTTTGTAACCGACACGAAAAGCGTCGGAAAACTGATTGCCGGCAACGTCGGCGCAGGCGTTCTTCCTACCCACCTCATTGCTTCGCTTCAAGAAGAAGGCCACGACATTCACCGCTTTGAAGGCTGCGGAAAGCCGCTGAAAAACGCAATTAGCCTAGCCTATCTGGAAGAACGCAGCCGATCGACTCCTGTGCAAGCGACGCTCGACGAAATTTTGGCCGCCCTTCGCGCCACGTAAGGATTCAAGCACGCTCAGTACCCGAAGCAGAGCGGAGAAGCGCAGGCGAAAGGGATTCCATCACTTCCAGCGCCTGCATCACTTCCTCAAGTCGCAACACCAAGTTGGCGTCGCGATCAAATCCATCCCCTGCAACCGCTCTGTACCGGTGCCCACAAGCAGCGGCCAGCACTCGGAACTCGGGCGATGCAGGCCCCGGGAACACCTCAATCACCTTGCAATCGCGAGCGTAAACCAAGTTGGACAAAGCGCTTCCGTGAACGCCTACCACCACGTCAGCCTGAGCAAGAAGGGCTGCCTGCGCCCCTAAACTCAGGTCTTCTAGGCGATGCCTTTCAAAACCTAAGGGTTCAAGCTCGCGGAAAAGCGCCTCTTCGTTCAAGAGCTGTCTTCGCGCTGCTCCTGCACGCGAGATCAGAATTTTTTTCGTCCGCGGCAGATTCTGAGGAATCCCTAAAGCATCCAAAATGCGCGAACGGAAAAAATCCAAATACTCGGGCGGTAAGTAGCCGTAACGCTCGAGTGAGAAAAAAGGCAGAAGCAAAAAGCGGCGCGCCTCGACTCGACTTCGATCGGGGACTTTTCTGAGCTGCACTTGATTCGGTAAAATCGCGCGAATCAATTCTTCCTTCGCAGCAGGAGTACGTTCGCCTACCAGAAGGTGAATCGGCCCGAGCTCTTGGACTTCAGGGTGATGAAGCGCCCAGATTCGCGGCAACGTCTCGAGCATCCAGCGTGCGTGATCGCCGGAATGTTCGCCCGACTCGAGCGAAGCACACGGAAGGTCATCTATCTTCAATACGGGATAGCGATTGAAGGGGCGACCGCGAATCATTTCTTGAAGTCGATCGGGGCCGAAAGCCGAGTCCGTGATCAGGGTGCCGTTAGTGGTCGTAAGTAAGCCAGTGCCAGGCCAAAGGGTGCTTTGTCGACACGAAACGACTTCGCGTTTGGGTACTTCAAAGGAAAGCTCAGGTTGTGGATTTCCAGGCTCCATCAGCTGAAGCGATTCCTCGGCGCGAATGACATGACGACTTCGAACGACGAAGTCCCATTCCTCGCGATGCTGCTGCAACGAGGCGCGCTCCTTAACTAATAGAAACCCAGGAGCGTGCTCAAGTAGACTGCGTGCTTCACGCAGCTTCTTCCCCACCTTCATGCGTCTTTTCAGGCTATCACGAGGCCTGAAAGGCTTGAAATTCAACCCATTGAACTGGATCGGAAACGCCCCAATCCGCGTCAACGGTGACACATTACCGATCGCGAGTGAGTTTATTAAACTAGTTTTATGAAGGGATTCACTTTGAGCCTCGCATCCCTCGCAGCATTTTTCCTGCTAGCAGCGTCATCGGTGTTTGCCGGCGAGCTCCCACAGGCGGGCGATCGCGCGAACCTAGCAGTCCCGCCCCTTTCGCAAGGTGAAGCCCTGCTGAAAGGCGCTCCCGCGGGCCGAAAAGGTGGCGGCGGTCGATCGCCAGCGAGTAGCTCGGCGCCTGTGCAAGTGGGCGGCATCTGCCCCGTGCCTTACGGCAGCACTGCCAACGTAGGTTCCGCGGGCTACGGCGCCTGCGGACAAGCGAAGCCTGACTCAGCGGCAGCTCACTGAGGCGGAGGAGCGACAGCCTTCGGTCACAGCGGCAAGGGGTCGCCGGCGATGATCTCGCTTCGACGACTGCCTTTGCTCTTTTCTTGGTAAAATGGTCGGGACGGCCGGATTTACCTCGGGCTCCTGCCCTCGGCCCTCCGGGCGCGTAGCTTCGCACGCGTGCCCATCGGCTTTCCTGCCGATGGGGTGAACCGGCGACAGCCTTCGGTCGCAATGGCAAGGGGTCGCCAGCGATGATCTCGCTTCGGCGACTGCCTTTGCTCTTTTCTTGGTAAAATGGTCGGGACGGCCGGATTCGAACCGGCGACCCCTTGCTCCCAAAGCAAGTGCGCTAGCCAGGCTGCGCTACGTCCCGCCGAACGAGACCCTAGCCCAAAGAAGGCGGATTGGGAACCGCCATCGTCGAAGAGTTTTCCGGTTTTCCAACCGGGGTCACTCCGGGAACCGAAGGATCCTGCAGGCTGGGCAGCTCATCCAACAGCGACTGAAACAGGGCCTCTAAGCGGGGCCCTGCCTGAGCACGGCCTCCGGCCTGCCACCCCAGCAAGTCACTGAGCCCTTCCGAACGAAGCGCCAGTTCTCGCAAACCGAGAGAGTTGGACAGCGCGATCGTCCGAAGCAGAGAAGAGCGCAAACGCCCCCAATCTCCTTGGCGAAAGGCTTGAATGAGCTCTTCCTTGAGTGCCCGAGCTTCGCCCGGGAAAAGCACCATCGAGGTGGATTGCATGGAAATAAAGGGTAAGGGCGTCATTCCCTCTTGGCAAGAAAAGACCTCATCTTTACCCGGGCCTGGACTGTGTTATCTTGCACCGCATGTTCAAGCTCGACCGCGAAATGTACCTCCAAATTCTTCGTCAACAAGGCCTGTCGGCTGCGATCACCCGTTTGCACGAGGACGCTCGCGAGCTGGAGTTCGCTACTTTCGAAGGCCAAGCGGGCTATCGTCCCGAGCTCTGGGACGAACTCCAAGCCGTGCGTAAATTCTCGCGCGAGCTCTGGGACCACGTTCTGACCTAAGACTTGCCTTGGCCAAAAGTGTTGGCCTCTGCCTGAGCCGTCGGTCGGCACGCCGGTTGCTCCCCCCTTTTGCGTCGGGGGACTTCAGGGATGAGAGCTGCCAACCGAGATTTTTCGCCATTGCGCCGGGCGTTCTGGATTCGTTCCAGAGCCAAGCGCATCCGGATTCCTACGTTTTTTTGCCTGCTGTTGAGCGCTTCAACGAGCTTTGCGGCGCAAACGCAGGGAAACACGCAGGACCTACATCTTTTTGACGAGCGGGTTCGCGAGTGGAAAGCGCCCGGAATTTCCACCCAGAAACGGACCACTTCTGCAGTGACGCTTGGCTCATTTCAGCCCTCCTGGACCTGGATTGCCCTGCACCGAGCAGGCGCAGATCCGCAAGGCCCGCCCCTTTGGCATGCGGCAAGGTTTCACTTTCAAGCGAGCGCTTCAAAGCTGCCGCAAGGGGTTCGCTTGGAAGCGCGGCAAATTGCCGAGCCAAACGGCCCCACTCGCTGGGTCGACGCGCGCGTTGAGCGACTCATTCTTGAAATCGACAGCCAGGGAGTCACTCGCTCCAAGGCTTACCGAATTCCTCCGCTCTCACAGCCCCTTCAGGTTTCGACCGTGGGTTTCCGCGCCCGAAGCACCGTTTGGGAAGCTTTCCCCTTAGAGCTTCCCGATCTCAGACGCGCGCGGGTTCTCGAGAATCCATCGCCTCTTTCTCCCTCAGAAACGCGGGCTCTCAGCGCCGCTCTGGGGCGCGAAGTTCGAGCACTCCCCTCCACAGCCGTGACACTCGAGACCGAAGATTTTTTTGGTCGCCGAATTGAAGTGGGCCTAGAGCAAGACCGGATCTGGCCCGTCTGGATTCGCAGTCAGCAAGGAATCGGTGTCATTGCCGAATCGATCGAGTGAGCCGGGCACCGAGACGCACCCAAGGAAAGGGACACTGCCGATGATTTCTCGAAAAAGAACCCAAGCCCTGCTCCTGTCCGGTGCGTGCACCGCTGTGTGGTTGACTGTGCAAGCGTGCGGATCGTCCGGTACGCCGCAGTCGCTCGAAGAACTCGGCATCACGCCTCCCTACCCCACTCGCAACGGAGCCATCGATGCAGGCGGCGAGAAAAATTACGCACGCCTCATCAACCAGTACGCCGAAGGAAGGCCTACAAAAACCCCGTGGGCGGGCTACTGGTGGCCCTATACGGCCAATGGCATTGCGAGCGCAAAAGCCGGTGGTGGCGGTAGCCCTGCCGGGAAATACGACGCTGCCCGAGGCAATCGATCGGGTGCACAAGCCTGGGAGGCCTCACTCCACGGCGCAGGCGTTCCAGGTGTGCAAGGCTGGTGGGGACACTGCAACGGATGGTGCGCAGCGGCTGCGCTTTTTGACGAACCCCGTGAGCCCAAAAAAGTGAACGGCATCACCTTCAGCGTGGCCGATCAAAAGGCCCTTCTCACAGAATCGGGAATGCTGGCTTCGGCCGATTTTTTCGGTAACCGGTGCGACGCGGGCGATTGCGCCAACTGGAAATACAACGACGTCGTGCCGAATCAGATGTTTCTGGTTTTCACCAACTACATGGGAAAACTAAAGCTTCCTGTGCTTCTCGATCGCTTCACGGGCGATCAAGTGTGGAACCAACCGGGCGTGGCTTACCGCTGTCGCTACCCCAAGCCCAGCGATTACCTCGGCCTTGCACCGGGAACGCAAGGCACCTACCGCATGCGGCAAACCTGCAGTTTGTGGTGGGCCGACGACAACGTGGCTCCCGATGTTCGCACTCCGGAATTCGATTGGCCGCCTAATGGGAATGGCGTGTTCACACACCGCTCACTCACCATGGATTTGTGGCTCGACGGTCCAGTGGAATTCGATAGCGCTGGTAAAGTGGTTCGGAGCGGAAACCTTCAAGTGGTGCGACGCGGAAATACCGATGAACTGATCGGCGGCGAATGGGCGCCCGAATCTCAAGGGCAACACCCCGATTACCTGTGGGTGCCGTTCTCGATCCTGGAAGCAACGAATCCGCACATGAATGACCCAAAAGATGATTCGGCCAACCCGCATCTGAGTGTGGAATGGCTCAGGACGTTTCTGATCCCAGGCGTTGACGACCCGTCTAGCCGACCTGTGCCCATTGCGCCGGCACCCGATCCGAGCCCACGCCCCAGCGGCACTCCGGGCCCGAATCCTTGGCCCACTCCGGCCCCCTGGCCAGGCCCTGCCCCCTTCCCCACGCCAGTGCCGCAACCGCAGCCCACGCCGCCTGCGCCCCTTCCCGGTCCGGGCCCTGCACCGACCCCTCCCGTCACCCCACCCCCGCCCCTTCCGGGCCCGGGCCCGGGGCCAGGGCCTGGACCGGGACCCTTGCCCACCTCGCGTCCTTACACTATTCAGGAGGGATGAACTGGCTTCGCCGAAACGCATCTTACGGGCCACGCCTGCGGGCTTCGTCCTGGCGCCTCACCACTTTGGCCATCTGGCGTACGGCTTACGACCCTTCGGTTTATGCGTGGATGGATTTTCCCGCCGAGAAAGCGCTCGAGTACATCGAGAAACTTCGCCTCAAGACCGGCATGAAAATCACGATGACTCACTTCATCTCGAAAGCCATTGCCGAGATGCTGCACCGTCATCCGGAACTGAACGTCACCATTCGACGCGGTGGCCTTTATCGGCGAAAAACGATCGATCTCTCGTACACGGTGGCCTCGGATAAAACGGGTGCCGACTTAGGTGCCGCCATCGTCCGCGATGCCGCACAAAAAACCATTCTCGACATCGCGCGCGACCTTCAGCCCGTGGTGCGCGAAGTGAAAGAAAAAGTCGATCCGCGTCACAAGTGGTTCAAACGCATTTTGGCCGCGCTCCCCATGCGCGTACGGATCTGGGCGCTGGATCTGGCGACCTGGATTCTCTATGACGTGAACCTATGGACGCCGCTTTTTGGCCTACCCAAAGATCCGTTCGGAAGCATTCTGATCACCAACATTGGCAGCCTGGGCCTGGATCAAGCTTTTGGTGCGCTCGTTCCGTCGACTCGCATGCCGGTAGTCGTGGCCGTGGGCGCCGTGAAAGAAAAACCCGTCGTGCGAGACGGGCAACTTGCCGTCGGAAAATGCATTGGTCTTTACTTCACGGTCGATCACCGCGTGATTGACGGAGTGCCGGCAGGCTACATGATGAGCACGCTGCAAAAAATCTTCGACGACCCGACCCTGGAACTGGGTCCGGAACCGACGGCAGTTTGAAAAGCGGCTGAACCTGAACTAACGGCCCCAGTCACGCTTTGGGCAAGGGCTTGGGTAGCAGCGCATTGGCCATGGCATCGGCAGAAGCCGGGTTGCAGGCAATCGGCACGTCGTAAAGTGCAGCGATTCGAAGAAGCGCTTTCACGTCCACATCGTGCGGATGCGGAGACATGGGATCCCAAAAGAACACGATCCAGTCGATCGAACCTTCCGCTGCTAAAGCGCCAATCTGAAGGTCGCCCCCCAAGGGGCCACTCTTAAATTTTCTCACCGAAAGCCCGGTGGCCGCTTCCACGCGCGCTCCACTGGTTCCGGTCGCTAAGAGCTCACACGCAAGGAGGCCCTCGCGGTGGCGAATGGCCCAATCGACCAAAGCGCCTTTCAAGTTGTCGTGAGCAATGAGGGCGATTCGTTTCGGGGTCATCGAGGCACTTGACCTGCGCGAAGGCGATCCGTTTTATTCTTCGCTTCCAGCTCAGCCTTTTTCTTCGCTTCCGCTTCAGCCCGCAAACTCTCAGAGGGGGTGTACTTCTTGGCCTCTAAACGCCTTACGGCGCCCCGGAATTCCGGGCGCGAAGCCAAAGTGGCCGGGCTCTCATGGTGAGCCCCTTCCTGGGCCGCCAAGCGCGCAATGTCGCTGTCGAAGTTGGGCTTGGGGAGCTTTTTCACCCGGGCTTCCGACAAGTTCTGAAGAACGATCTCGTCGTTGGTGACCTGCCCGACCGGGGAAATGGAGGCCTCAGATAGCCCCAGCGCTGTCAGGCCCAAGGCAAAGCCGCCGCCAAACCAAACCCAGTTCAGGAGGCGTTCTTTGAATTTCGGCTGCGATTCTTGAAGGTGTTTCATGGCGACTTGGAAACCTTTCGACCCCCGGCGTACAGCAAGGGATGGGCCAGCGGCAAGGGAAGCCTCGAAATCGGCGTAAACCCCGGAAATCCTTGAATCCCCCCTGAAAAACCGGCAATGTCCAAAAGGTTTAGCCTGTAAAAGAATTGGACAACTCGCCATGAAACCCACCACTAAGCCCCCGATTCGCCTTCAAGGGGTCAGACAGAACAACCTGAAAAACATCTCAGTCGAGCTGCCCGCCCGGCAGCTTTCTGTGGTGACCGGGCTTTCCGGCTCGGGCAAAAGCTCGCTGGCGTTTGATACGCTCTACGCCGAAGGCCAGCGCCGTTACGTCGAGAGTTTGTCCACTTACACGCGGCAGTTTCTCGAGAAAATGCCCAAGCCCGATGTGGACTTGGTCGAGAACATTCCGCCCGCCATTGCGCTTGAGCAGAAAAACCACATCGTCAATTCGCGCTCGACCGTAGGGACTCAAACGGAAGTTGTCGATTACCTGCGCCTTCTTTTTGCCAAAGTGGGCGAAACCCGCTGCGTCGACTGCGGAAACGCCGTGGTGAAGGTCGACCCCATGACCATCTTGGATTGGGCCATGGGCTGGCTTCCCGGCCGAAAAGCTTTGATCATTGCGCCGCTCTTGCCGCGTGAAGGCGACGCGCCCGCGCCCAAGAAAGCGAAGCGCGGACGCCCGGCAACGAAAGCCCCTGCCAAGAAAGGCTCAAAAACCAAAGCAGCCCCCGGAAGCGCAACGGTGGAATCGGTTTTCCAAGTGCTTCGCGAGCAGGGATTTAAACGCGCTCTGTGGACTTCAAAAGCAGGCCCTCAGGTGCTTGACCTAGAGGAACTCGGCACGCCCGCTTTCCCGGCCGTTCCGGCAGGCGCATTGACCGATGGGCACTTGTTCGCAGTGGTGGACCGCTTACGCCTATCGAGTGCTGAGGATTCTGAAACTCGCGCGCGCCTTCTCGACAGTATCGAACAGGCGCTGCACATTGGTCGCGGGCGAGCAGGATTTTTTGATCTCGATGCAGAAACGCGAAAAGAATTTGATTCGCGTTTTGCGTGTTTAGAGTGCGGGCGCGAGCACCGCATCCCTGAACCCAATCTCTTTGCGTTTAATAGCCCGGTGGGCGCCTGCCCCACTTGCTCGGGCTTTGGCCACACGCTCGAGCTCGACGAATCCCTGGTCGTTCCCGATCCCTCTAAAACTTTGAAAAACGGAGCGATTGATCCTTTCTCGAAGCCCTCTTTTTCGGATTGGCAGGACGATCTGTTTCGGTTCTCCGAGCGCCATGGAATCTCGATTGGCAAACGCTACCGGGAACTCACTCCCGTGCAGCGGCAGCTTTTGTGGGAAGGATTTCCTGGGGACAAAACCTTTCCTGGGATTCGGGCGTGTTTTGAAGAACTGAAGCGCTGGAAATACAAACTTCACATCCGCGTTTTCATTCGGCGCTACCAGAACCAATCGGTGTGCACCACTTGCAAAGGCACGCGCCTTCAGCCCGACGCACTCGCCGTCAAAGTGGGCGGACTCAATATTGCGCAAAGCTTAGACCTTCCCGTACGCGACACGCTTTCGTGGGTGCGCGGACTGAAACTGACTGCCGCACAAGCAAAAGTGAGCCGCGAGATATTCTCGCAGGTCGATCGCCGGCTCGCCTTTTTGGAAGAAGTGGGCGTGGGCTATCTGACTCTTTCGCGGCTTGCAAAGACTCTTTCGGGCGGCGAGTTTCAGCGAATCAACTTGGCCACGCAGATTGGAAACGGTCTTTGCGGGACGCTCTACATTTTGGACGAGCCCTCGATCGGCCTTCATGCGGCCGACACCGACCGCTTGATCCGCGTGCTGCTCAGACTTCGGGATCAGGGCAACACCGTGGTGGTGGTCGAGCACGACTTAGAAGTGATGCGCGCCGCTGACTACTTGGTGGAACTCGGGCCCGGGGCCGGGCGGCGCGGCGGCGAACTCGTCGCGCAAGGGCCTGCCACGGAAGTAAGCCAAATGCCCGAGTCAGTGACGGGCAAGTACTTGTCGGGCGCCCTGAAAGTGACGCGCCCCAGGCCCCTTCGCCAACCGCCCAGGCGCTGGCTGAAGATCACGGGATGCTCGGAGAACAACCTGCAGAACGTCGAGGCGCAATTTCCGCTCGATCGCTTCACGGTCGTGACCGGGGTGTCAGGTTCTGGAAAATCCACACTCGTTCACAAGACGCTTTATCAGGCGCTGGCAAAAATCTTCACGCCCGGTGAAGCCGAAACCCCGGGGCGTTTTGATCGCCTGTACGGGGCTGATCAGTTGAATGGCGTGGTGCTGCTCGATCAAAGTCCGATTGGTAAGTCCTCGCGCTCGAACCCGGCTACTTACTTGAAGGCTTGGGACGAAGTGCGCCGCCTTTACGCCAATCAAGTGCTTGCGCTTCGGCGCGGGTACACGCCTCAGCACTTTTCTTTCAACGTCGACGGCGGGCGCTGCCCGGTCTGTAAAGGCGAAGGCGAAATCACGCTCGACATGCACTTTATGGCCGAAGTGAGCCTTCCTTGCGAAGAGTGCGAAGGAAAGCGCTTCAAAAAGAACGTCCTAGAAGTGACCTACCGAGGAAAGAACGTTCACCAGCTTCTCAACACCACGATTGACGAAGCGTTTGAACTATTCCGGGACAATCCGGTTCTCGCCAGAAAGCTTGGAATCCTTCGCGAAGTGGGCCTAGGCTATTTGCTGGTGGGGCAAAGCGCATCCACCCTTTCAGGCGGTGAAAGCCAACGCCTGAAAATCGCAGCAACGCTGGACGATAAAACGCAAGAAAACCTGCTCTACGTTTTTGACGAGCCCACGACGGGACTTCACTTAGAGGATGTAAAAAAACTCCTCGACGTCGTGCATGACCTGATCGACGCCGGTCACAGCGTGATCATGATTGAGCACCACATGGACGTGATCGCCCAGGCCGACTGGATTATCGACATTGGCCCGGGCGGCGGCGACCAAGGCGGCAAGCTGGTCGCTGCAGGCCCACCTGACCGACTGATCGATAGCGAAATTTCAGCCACAGGAAAGATGCTTCGCCAACTGGGCTACAGCTACCCGAAGACCGAACGCGCGGGACCGTGAGGGGCTTGGTTGTGGGGCTGGGGCAGAAGGGCCTAGATAAAGAGAAGCGCCAAAAAAGGCTCAGCCCAACGATTCGACTCCTTTGATCCCGCGAACACCATCTGCGGTCACTCACGACACACGATGTTTTCGACACATTCCTAAGATCCATCCTTTTGATAATCTAAATAGGATTTCTGGTTCCAAGGGGGATCGATGGGGAAATTCGGGATTTTTTCCAAAGCAAGTCTAGTTGCACTGATATCGCTCACGGCGATCAACACGGGGATCGCTGCGGAACTCGGGTGTTATTTTTTTGATAAAGTAGAATTTTGCTCGCTTGATTATGTCCCTAAGCTCGACCAAACATTCAAAGAGCTCGACCCATGGCTCTTACCCAACGGTCCAAAAAATAGTAAAATATGCGTACCGACAGCAGTCGCAACTGCTCTTGCGACCGTACTTGCTAACAGCTGGGTGGGCGTCAAGCCAGACTCGTGGCTCGAGCAACACCTTCCCGATAGCGGAGCCCCACACCTCGCGCGTGCTGCCTTATATTTGGGCACCAATTACGAGGGGATCAATCGGCGTTACTCCGATTTTCTTCTGAATCTGGCGCGACTGATCGGCACAGAACCCAAGGACCTCGCATTATCGACTCGTGGGCTTCGCCTACCTGGAACTCTAAGTACTGTCGGTCTAATCGATCTTGCGTCCCAGTTTAAGGACGGTGAGGCAAGCACAATGCCCGGCTATCTATTGGGCAACTTTCCCACTGCCGAGGATCACGAGTACATTGCTGCAATCGGCGGCGCTCGTACAGGTGGAAGACCTGCAGCAGGGGTACTTACCTATCTTTCTTTTAGGAAAGATTGTACGGGTCCGCGATGGTTCAAAATTTGTATCTGGCATCCAATATTCGAGGCCCACGCCCTTGCAATGGTCGGACACTTCAAAGGCAAACTCAGTTTTGCAAATAAGGGAGTGCTCATCCAAGATCCTTGGCTTGGGCGTCAACGTTCGGCAGGAATTCAAGGAGCTGGGGTGAATCTGTTAAGCAGCAAAGCTAAGCGCATTCGTTTTCAAGAGGACGAAGGTAACGTTCACTTCGTCATCAATTCAGCGCGATTTCTCGGAGTCAATTAATTTCACATGAAAAACTATCGCTGGATTGCCGCTGGTTCAGGAATCGCTATCACCGCAATCGTGCTCTGGGGCATCTCCCTCACTAAGCAGCCTGAGGTCGGTACTGAGACCTCTAGAGTTGAGGTGCAACACAAAGGAACGCCCCGAGGAACGGCCGAGGCAGAGGGCGCAGCCCAAGCGATGAGCACTCCTCGTCCGCCCGAGGAGTTCTGGAAATTGGTCGAATCACCGCTCTCCAATCATCGAGAGTTTGCAGAAGTTTTTCGGCAGGTCCTCGAACATCCGCAGGACTTAGCTGATCCAAAAAGCTCGGACGACTCCTACAGCTCGAACGTGGCACTCGATGAGCGACTGGTCCGATTCATTCAACAAAACCCTCAAAAAGCCTACCCCGCTATTCAGGCGGTCTTGAAGGCACTCCCTCAACAAGGCTACTGGCTCGAGCGAATGGCAATGATTGAGGGCCTGAGTCAATTGCCAGAGAAATCAGTCGACCCACGCCCGGCAATGGAAGCGCAGCTCGACTCGCTATCGTCCGACAATCGAGAAAGAAACTTTGAGAGCGGTTCACTTGCGATCCAAACCACGGCAGCCTGGCTCAAAGTCTCTCGTTCGCCCGAACAAGCTGCGCAGATGATGATTCCTTGGCTGAGTCGGCAGGACGATCTGCTTTTCCGATCTCGAATGATCGAGCTTTTCTATGAGCGTTTTCCGAATTCTGCGCAGAAGCTCGACCGACTCCTGGACCAAGCACACCTCCGAATTGAAGGCGATGCCGCCAATTCGACCACGGCTTCGAACTGAAGATTCATCCCCGCCCCTGCCACACCCTTGACGCTAGCGAGCATAGAGTCAAGCCGGCGCACAGGCTTGTCGAATAGACGAAGATGCCCCCGTGTCGGCCCCGCTTCATTCATGTCATCGCGTTTGCGCTGTTTGCAGCGTCGCTGGGCGTACCCGCACCCGATGCAATCAGTGCTGACCCCCTGATTCAGCAGCTTTGCGATATCCTTCAGCACCCCGACGCAAAGATCGACGCCGACGGATTAAAGAAACGGCTCGAAGACGAGTTCGAAGATCATTTCATCACCCACATCGACTCACTGGCTGAAGGCGACTTAACTCACCTCACTTTTAAACTAGGACAACTGCCGGGGTCACCTTGGACCGATCTCATTCCGGAAAACACCACGGACGGGCAACAGGCATTCTTTCAAGCAGTGAAAGAGCTCATCGAGAACGGAACCATTCCCGATCACATCGATGAGGCCATTCTCGCAGGCAAAAGCCCAGACCGAACCAACGCCCTTCGTCGGGCAATGCAGCTTTCCGTCGAAGTCCTGCTCGGTAAAAGGAAACCGGAAAACGCAAAAGCGGTTTTAGTAACCCTCGTGGAGGCGCTCCCCAGCGAACGCATCCAAGAAGCTCACGGGCACACCGAAAAACTCGATCGCGAGGCGCTATTCCTCAGTCGCAATAAGAATCTGCTGGGCCAGGAATTCAAGTTGATCGCCCCGGAGACGAAGGAAGTTTACTCGAATCGCGTCCCCGACACGGTCCAGTACTCGGGGGCGAATGACCGTGTCTCACGAATCGAACTCGTCGATGCGCAGGGACGAGTCATCTTCGAATCCAAGCCTAGCAAAGAGAAAAATAGCGCCACTCAAGTCGACGAAAAGAAGGTCACTCTCCCCGTTCTTCCCGGCGCAAAAATCCGCGTTACATTGAAAGACGGCTCAACCTTCGATCAAGCTTACTATGACTTTCATCCCGACTTCCCCGTTCGGCCGCTCCCTACACAGACAGCCATGTCCAAGAACAAGCTCAGCGGCGGACACATCACCGGAGACATCGAAAACTTCATCGCAACCTACGCTGATTTGCTGAAGCCCGTAAAAATCGAACCCCCGCAGACCTTCATGATCGTGGGCCTAGGACGCCAGAAGTTTGTCCTTCGACAGTACGAAATCTCCTTCAAGGCCGCGAACGAAAGCACAAAGCCAGCGGTCAAAACCACGTTCGACACTCCCGAAGCGGCTGCCGCGGCTGAAAAAGCGGCCACCGACAAACTGAAGAGAATGCGAGTTGCGAAAAATAAGGGATTTCCGTCAAAAATAATCAATCTGGAGATACGACTTCAGCCGGATCCGAGACCGAATGGAAGCATCCCACCCTGGACCATCGAAAGCGGAAAGCGGGCTTTCCTTCCTTACGAACTCTATATGAAGGCGCCGCAGACGCTGAATCGCTCGAGCACCAGTTTTCCAAGGCCCATCACCCTGAAGCGCCCTTATCACCGTAAGAAGTAGCAGGCTCAGTAAATTCCCACCGACGCACCCTGGGTGCTTTTGCGACATCCCATTGACGTCGCAAGACCTGCAGTCAAGCCTGCGCGCGCCTTGGTCGAAAAGACGAAGATGGGCCCGTGTACGCAGCAACTTCGCAAACCTTTAGATCGCGCACGCGCCGCGAGCGCGCCGGCGCAGGTATGGGCACTGGTCCTGGCCCTGTCACCACCACTGGCCCTGACTCTGCCACTTGCCACGCTTGTCGCCCTCTCACATCCCGCGCACGCCGGTGAGCCTGTCTTTGATCGGCTTTGCGACGCCATTCTCGACATCGCGGAACAAAACCCCGAGGCGACTCTGAAAGTCAGGCGCGAACTTCTCCGCGACGTTTTAGAAAAAGATCTATTCACGCACGTTTCAGATCTAGCCCAAGGCAATCTCAGGTACCTGGGCTTTAGCCTAGCAGACGAACCCGGCCAATCTTGGGCCAACCGAATCCCCTATCGCACGTCGTCTTCCCAAAAGGGCTTCTTCAAGTACGTGGAAGAACTGATCCAAGACAGAATCCTGCCCGATGACCTGAACGCAGCCATCAACGCGGGTGTAAGCCCTGATCGGATGCACGCGCTCGAAGAAACTCTCGATCTCTCGACCCAAGTCCTGATGAATGAAATCAATCCCGCGCGCGCGGGAAGCATTCTCAGAAAACTCATCGCAGACCTTCCTACGGTTCGAATCGATGACACTCGTCCGCACACTCAAAAACTCGACCGCGAGAAATTGTTCCTCAATCAAAACAAGCAAGGACAATTCTTCAGACTGATCGACCCCAAAACCGGTCAAATCACAGAAGCGAAGATCAATGACTCGATCCAGTACTCCGGGCGCAATGACGAAGTGAGCAGAATTGAGCTTGTGGACAAAGACGGCCAGGTGATTTTCAGTGTGACCCCGAACAAGACCAAAAACCCTCAAACTGGCGTCGAGGAAAAAAAGGTCTCTCTGCCCGTGATCCTCGGGGCAAAGGTGCGCAGCATCAAAAAAGACGGAACGAGCGTGACCCAAAGCTACTTCGATTTTAGTCCAGACTTCCCCATTCGCCCGCTCCCCACCCAGGCTGCCATTGCAAAGAATGACTTAAGTGGTGGGCACTTGTCAGAGGACATCGAAAAATTCATCGAAGTTTATAGCGACTTACTCCAACCCGTCGTGAAGCATCCGCCTGTGAAATTCAAAATCCCGGACGTTTCAGGAAAAATCTTCACACTCAGACGATTTGATCTTTCCTTTAAGGGCACCACCGCCAAGTCGGGTGCAGTGACGAAAACCACTTTAGACTCGCAAGAGCTTTACGATTTAGTCGTTCGCGAAGCGATTCGCTTCATGGATGTGAACCAGATCCCTAGAAACAAAGGGTCTTACGTAACGGCTGTAGAAATCCCAATTGCCATTCAGCCCGAGCGAAACCCCGACGGATCTAGGCCCCATTGGACCCTCAATACAAGTCAGGAAGGGGTTCTTCCCATCACTTTGTATCTGAAAGATCCAAAGAACCCGAAGGCGCACAACACCATTTACCCAAAGCCCATCGAGCTCAAGCCCTGGCCCGCTCCGAAGGAAGAAATCGACCCGCCGTTTCCGCAAGGAAAATAGGGAGTAAGTGCCAAACCTCAGCCGGCAGCTTTCTTTCGAGAATTCGACTGAAAGCGCGCAGTAATCTCTGCCGCAACTTGATCGAGTACGCTTTTCTCAACCAATCTGCCGCTCGCATACTTGTGAAGAATACTGCTCATGAGCGTCTGATACCCAAGACCTTCCACTTCAGCTAGCTGCCGAATTGCATCCACATCGCCTTGCGCCATACGGATATTGACACGAGCTTCCCGCTTTTTACGAGCGGCGGTCTGCTTAGCCATATTTTCAAAACGCCGCATCTCTGCCTTAGGGAGCGATTCCCACTCGCCACGTTCGAGGCTTTTCTCAATTTCTTTTTCGAACGGATCCAACTTAGGTTTCTTCTTCACCGTTCAATTGTGTGCCTAAAAGGCACTTTTTGTCAATAAACTGATTTGAATGTTAGAGGCGAGCTGACCGCGAACGCCTAAGCACTGCTGAGGCCTCAAAAGCCCTTCCAACCCCTTCAATTCTGCTCGGCGCAGTTCACGAAGGCATCAACGGCATTGCTCGCACGTCGTTCGCGGTACCGAGTGCGAGCTTTTTTGCCTAAATCCTTCACATGGGGATCTGAGTGCTTCAGCGCCATTTCAAAAAGCTTCACTGCATCGGGTCCGTCGTAGTTCCGAAGAGACTCGGCAGCGTACTCAACCACATCTGGATCCGCGTGCTTGAGCGCCTTCTCGAAAAGCTGAAAGGCACCGGGACCTGCGTATCCCCCCAGAGCAAGCGCAGCACTTAAGCGCACCTGTGCAGTCGGGTCATTCAGTGCTTTCTCAAAAAGCTGAAAACCATCGGGGCCTTGGTATTTCTCCAATGCTCTCGTTGCGACCAACCCAATCAAATCATCTTGGTCCGACAAAGACTTCAGAATCAGATCCGACGTTTTTAATTTTCCGTAAGAAAGGAACCTCGGAAACAGACTCAACTCCTCCAACAGGCGCCTTCTGAGTCTTGCCGTTTGCACCATCTGATCGACGAGCTCGATTCTCTGCCCCTCTGGCAGCTGGTCTAAAAGATCATGCAGTGACTGCCCACTCTTGTTTTCCCATTCAAAAAGAACGGCGGCCTTCCGAACTTGAGGCGCTTGCTTTTCGTCTCTCACCCAAAGCTTCAGGGTTTCATTGAGTTTCGGATCGACCTGAAACTTAAAGTCCCGAATCAGCCCCTGCGACTGAAGGTACTTCAGTCGGTCCTGGGGAATCGAGCTATCCTTCAGCTTCCAAGACTCCTGGACAATCTTTTCAAGATCCAAGCTGCCATCCCGAGTGCGCCAGGGTTGATCGAGCCGGCCAGAACGAAGCACTGTGCCCTCGGGAAGAGTCAGCGCCGACAAAACCTTGGAATGAAGTTGTTCACCCGCGCGAGAAAACCGATTGGGAAATCGGTACTCGTGGTCGTGGGGTTTAAAATCGGTGACCTCTTGGCCCGTGCGCGGCTGGATTTCACCTGCGACAAAGAGGCGTGTGGTCTCTTCGTTTGAAATTCCGTTATGGTCGCCCACGTCATCAGGTACGACCAGTTGATAGCCCTTTTCTAAGACGGCCTGCCGCACGCCTTCCAAGAGGGACGGAAAAACGCCGTGGCTTACATTCTGAACTTTGTCCAAGAACGCCACTTTTGCTGGCCTTCCAGCAATTTTTCCCTCTCCTAAAACGACGGTGACTTGGCCAGTGGACTCACCTTGATCGTTCGTCAGAGTGAAGTAATGATAGTTCGGATCGAGCGCTTTTTTTGGATAGGTCCTGGACGAACAATCCGACCCACCTAAGCAGGAACGAAAAGGCGATTCAAACAAAGAGAGATGCCGAATGGTTCTTGTGGTCGACGTATCTGCCAGGGTGGATTGATTTCTGACTTGGTTCTCTAACTGAATCACTTTTGCAGAAATCCCACGTGGATCAGTGACTCCGGTAGGAACGCTGACTTGGTCGAGCCGGCCGATTTCCTTTTTCGCCTCTTCGAAATGTTTCCCCGACTCAAGGTCAATCGAAAGCCCATCGCGTGCGTCGAGTGCCTTCTTGTAGGCCTCAATTCGCTTCATTCCATCGTCGCTTTTCAGATCAGCCGCAATCGAAGGGTCATCAAATCCAACCGAGTGAAGAAGGTCGATCATGGCTTGCGTGATCGAGCGGGTCTTTCCGCCCAATCCCCTCAAGCGGTCACGCTCAGCCTGAAGAATCGGGTACAGAAGCTCTGCCTTTTTCCTCGCTGATAAGCCCTTATCTTTTAACTTTTCTCGAAGATCTGCGGAAACGTGTTGATCCAAAAAAAGCGGCCAAGCGTCCTGATTTCCCTGAAAACCCAAGATCTTCTGCCAATCGCCTTGGTTTGCTTCGATTTGAAAAAGCCTTCCCAGGTTCTTCTGCGCGCTATCGACCTGAGGGGACAAGAAGCGTTTCAGATCGTCCGTAACGGGAAAGTTTCGATCTCGAGTGGTGAGAGAATAATTCCTAAACTGCGGGGTTGCTTGAATCAGCCCTGGATTTTTAATCAGTTCCTGAGCCATCTGTTGAACCAAGTTTCCCGGCAAATCAGTCTTTGGATCGCCAAACCCGATTTTAAGGTAAACGCCAAACGCCTTCAGCTGCGCTTCAGAATTTGGATCTGGAATCAGGCCGCGCGAGAAAGCCTGCCGAAGGTCATCGAGCGAATGAAACTCAGGTTTCTTTGGCGCTGCGGGAGGCTCTTCGCCGAATGCCGGCGCACTTGCCCAGACGCCGACCGCTATCGTCAGCGCGAGTGTGAGGAAAGGAACACGCGCCGAAACATCCCTTTCCGCACTAGGAGTATGAAAGCAGGTTTTCATGGGCTCTCAGGGGTAACCACCTACTACCTCTCCAATTCACTGGATCGGTAAGGGCCTAGGAAAACCTGAGGTTGCCCGTACAGAAGCTCCCTCTAATTTAAATAACGTCGCAATATCATAAAGATAAGCGAACTTTACTGGCGTTATAACCTAGGTTAGTATGAAATCATGAAGAAGAAGCTCACCCAAATCGGAAACAGCCTGGCCGTTGTGATCGATAAGCCCATCTTGGAGCTGCTCAAAATCGACAAGGACACCGAGCTTGAACTGAGCACCCAGAATGGCGGACTCGTGATCTCCCCTGTCCGAGACGGCCAAAACGCAGAAGAAATCGAGGCGATCCTGAAAGATCTCGATGCGCAGTATGGCTCGGTCTTCAAGAACTTGGCCTAAGAGTCAGCTGTGCAAATCGAGTTTCTGACTCTCCACACGGTTCTTCAGATCCACCACCATCAACTGCGGGTGTATGGCGGAAGTCCAGGTATCCGCGACCAGGGACTTTTGATTTCAGCCATTGCTCAGCCTTCAGCCACCTTTGAAGACCGCTACCTTCACCACGATTTATTCGAGATGGCGGCGGCGTACCTTTTCCACCTTGCCCAAAATCACCCATTCGTAGACGGCAATAAACGAGTAGCAATCGCAAGCGCTTTAGTTTTTCTGCGACTTCATCAAATCAAACTCACCGCGGAACCGGAAAGCCTAGAAAAGCTCGTTTTTAGCGTGTCGAAAGGCGAATCCAGCAAGATTCAGATTGCTGCGTTTTTTCGGAAAAATTCGAAGTCGTGAGATTGATTCACGCAGGCCGCGCAGCCGCAGCTAGCGAACCCTCTTCGCGGTAAATCCACACCATCGACACCACATGTAGCGCAACCAACCCCACAGTCGATGCAAGGGTCCAGCGCACGCCCAAGCTTGAAACCAGGAATCCGCCTGCAGCGCCGCCTAAAGAGTCACCCAAAAGAAACGTGGTCTGAACCGCACCGTAAAAAGCGGCAGCTTGCTCTTTCTTCACAGCGCCGATTTCAATGATTTGCTCTGACAAAAGCGAAAGAGCGCGCCCCATACTTCGAAACAAAATGAGAAGAGCGATCCAGAAGAATTGCTGCGAAAAAGTAAGAACACAATCGAAGCAGCGTAGATCCCTTCCCCTAGGACAAAGCCCACGAGCGGCCTCAAACGACGACTGACCCAAGCCGAAAAAGGCTGAGACGCAAAGCCTGTGATTGCGGCAAGGGTTCCTAAGAACGCGACGTTCGATGGCGTAAGGCCTGAATCGAGATAAAGCAGCGGAAAAAACGGCGCACTGAGCGCCGTATAAAGGCCGCAAAGAGTGCTCAAAATCAGAAGCATTCGGGTTCTAGGGTTTCGGTGAAGAAGTCGGTAGCTCTCCAGTAGCGGTGTACTGACCTTTTTGACCTCAGCAGTTTGAGTCTTGTCTTCCTTGAAGATCCACCCCGAGAGGACAAGCACCCCAAAAAGCGGAGCCAGTCCTGACAGCACCGCAACTTGCGTACCAAAGCGCGAGCTAAACGCCAAAAATAGGCCCACGAGCACTCCCGCAAGGCCCGTCGCCGCTTGGCTTGCCATATTTCGTGCGGCTAGGAACTTGGGCGAAGTGCCTGAATCTTGAAGAAAGCGCGCGTTGGTTCGAAGAGCAAGAATGACGGTGGATGCTCCGAGACCTCCAAAAACACCTGAAAGCGCCCCTGCCAGTAAACTTTGATTGAACCAGCGCAGGCTAATGCCCAAAGCGTACAACCCCACGCCTGCGCGGATGGAGAGCGGCACACCGAAGCGATGAACCAAGTTCCCCACGCCTACCGATAGCGCGCCCGTCAGCGCCATCACGGAATAGGAAATTCCGTAAATGCGCATATCGCCCGATTCGTGGAACCAAAGGGGCCAGGCGGTCTTGGAAAGCCACATCCCTAAGAAGAAAAGAAACTCGGCTGAAAGCAAGGGTACGTATTTTCGCATGATCGGGCTTCACGCTTCAGCAAGGCCTATGCCCCGGTTCGGGCCTCCGAGAGTGGCTTAAAACGCGGATTGGGCAAAGAGTGCGACACCGAGTGTAGGTTTTTCCCACACCACTGTGGGGGAATGCCGACAGGTGGCGGGGGCTGGCGAGGGAGAACTCTTTCAAACAGGAAAGGCACGCTGAACGCCTAGCGACCATTCTAAGGGTCCCGCCCGGTCAAGAAAACCCGCCATGCTTTTGACAGCTACGCGGCAGAACCCCCTTCGCGGCTGGGACAATAGGTCACTTTCTTGGAGGTCACCCTTTTCAAGTTCACAACCTCTACCGATCAGAAAAAGTGCTCTCTCATCAAAAGAATCCAAAATTTCCCCTAGCCCAAAAACTCGTAGGCCTCACCTCACTCATTCTTCTCGCCTTCAGCTTCGGGCCGCAACCTGCCGCCGCAAAGCAGAAGTCGGCTGCCGAAGTAGCGAAAAGCAAATCAGCCGATGTACTAGCGCCAGTCAAAGAAGCGCTCACAAAAGCGGTTGCGGCCCATTTTTTAGAAGATTTGAATGGCAAAAAAACCAAGCAATTTTTTGAAGGTTGGACGGATTCAGACTGGGAGAGTTTTTTAAATAAGAATTTCGGATTTTATGCAGGTGCTTCAAAACTAAAAGCCGGAGAACCCGACCTAGAGCAACTCCAACAGGAACTCTACAAAAAGCACTCTACACATCTAACCGGCGCAATCGCGGAAACCTTTCACTGGGTGCAGTGGAGGAAGAAGATAGAGCAAATTGCAAAAGACGAAAGATACACGGAAGTAGAATTCCTAGATGAAAAGGCCTTAATGACAATATTTGGGAAAACTGGTGGCCAGCGTTGCGACGGGATTGCCATTGCAAAGAACAACGGAAACCCACCCAAGCGAGTGATCTTGGGCGTCTTCGAGTCAAAGGTTTCTGCCAGCCAGGTTGACCCCATACAGATAGAAAATTTCCTAGTTCGGATTCGGAACCATTATAGAGACAAAGACGTCTCTCTGATTAGGTTAAGCGAGGGCCAAACTAAACTGATCGAAAATATAAACGACTATGACGCTAAAAATATTATCGAAGCTGCCAAGGAGTTTCATAAAGAAGCGGCACGGCTTCTGACCGAAAAAGATTCGATTCGTCTTCTGCTCAATACTGTTTCTAGAGAGTTTGCAGGCAACGTCATGAAACAGACGACCGAGCAAAAGAAAAAGCTCTTCGACATTTCTTTACCTTTAAAGGAACTCGCTGAATTTATTCGCGATAACAAACGGTTTCCAATTTACAGAAAGGACGCTTCGGAAGCTGAAAGAACACTTGCGAATTGGGTCTACGACTACTTTGAGGAGTATGAAAAAGAGATCAAAGATTACCTAACAGGCCCTGGCGGTATTGAAGAGGCCAAGCTGGACTGGATGTTAGAGGTAAGGGCCGCTCGATGGAAAAAGGAATTACCAGATCTCGCTGAATTTATTCGCGTAAACAAACGGTTTCCAATTTACGGAAAGGACGCTTCGGAAAAAGAAAAAACACTTGCGATTTGGCTCAGAAGGCCCTTCAGTAATGAGAAAAAATCTGAGATCCTCGACTACCTGAGGGGCCCTGGCGGTGTTGACGAAGCCACGCTGGACTGGGCGTTGGAGGTAAGGGCCAATCCATGGAAAGAGCAATTGCCAGACTTCGCTAAATTTGTTCGCGATAACAAACAGTTTCCAAGACAAAATGGAAAATTGGATGGGGAAGATAAACTTGCGACTTTTCTCAGCAATCACTTCGAGAGTGAGAAAAAAAAACCAGAGATCCTCGTTTACCTGGAGAAACATGTCGATAAAGCCGTTCTTAAAAAGGCGTTAGAGGATTTTGAGAAAAAGAAAAGAGCCCCGCGTAGAAACAAGATCCCCGCGACAGATGCAAATCCTGGCCTTGGGGAATGTGATGGCGAACTTGAGGGCATCCTCAGTGAGCTTTCACCTGCAGCGTAAAGGTCGCGTGAGCGTGTCTCTGCCAGTGCGGGCTTACCGTATCCGGAAGGCCTGCTCTCGCGGCAGCGTCCTTTAATAAGCGGAAAGCCCGGAAGCGATAAAGCGGCGACCTCGCGCTATTTCAGGACGAGCGGCAGCGAACAGTTTCTGAACTTCCGACTCACTCAAGATCCCGCTCCAAACACCCAAGACCAACTCCAAGCTGAAGCCGAAGCAACGAAAAGCACGCTCAATACGTTTCAAAGCTGTGATCGAGCAAAGATCAGTCACTTCTTCCGCTGGGGCTGCATCTCTCCGCTCTTGTCGAACGTCGGAAGCTGCAGCGACTCAAGCCAGATCACGAGCTGTCCGCGGTAATCGGCATCGACGTCGATTTGGTGGCGCGCGCGAACGGCGATTTCTACTTTCTTATCGGCCCAGCTATTCCAACTTCCGGCCACGGGTTGGCCTAGCAAGTAGCGCGGATTTTCGCGGCGCTTCGCTGAAGCCAGCCACGGGTGCGCGCAGAAATCGACTTCAAGGTAAGCCACTTCGCTTCCCCCGTGCGACACACGAACCAAGCCCTTCAACTGATAAAGCTCGCCATCTTGAAGCTCGGCCACTTGATTCGGGCCAAACGGAAGCGCTCCCCCGCCGCCTTGGCTTCCGTTGCACGGAACCCCTTTGGCGTCGCGAAGCACCCCAGCAGCGCGCGTCTGATTCCAAGCAATCGGCACCGGCGCGCGCCGCGCTTGGCCTACCACCGCCGCAGGTTGCCCAAGCCCCGGCTCTACAGGCTGCGCCCAAGCATTGGTCAGCGCAAACCCGCCCACCCCTGCAATGAAGAGAATGACTCCGTCCCGAATCCAGCGCCGCCGCGACAAGCGTCCCGTCATAGTCAATTCCCCCATCGTTGTTGTTCTCGTTGTTTTGAAGTGAGTGAGCCCGTGGTCAATCCCGGCGCGCTTCGCGCTGTGCGCTCTTGGCGCGCCAGCGAATTTCCAATCATCTGCACGCGAAGCCCTGGGGCCAAGCGGTAGCCTTCTCGCCAATTCAGCAAGTACTTGGGCTTTCGCACATCGGGCTCGATCAGTTTTCTTAAGCGGTTGATGTTGTAATAAAGCTTGTTGTCGTGCGCTTCCGGCCGGTAGCGCTCGTGCCAAACTTTTTCGATAATCTCGGCCTTGGAAAGTCCCGGCGAATTGGCTTCGCCTTCTTCATGCGCATCGGCCAATGCTTGAAGGATGTTCAAAAGCACGTACTGCTTGCCCACGGAAATACTTCCCGAGTCGCGCGTGCGAACCAAGCCTTCATGACTATCGATCAAGAGATCGATCGAATCTTCTTCAAGTAGCGCGCGCTCTTTTTCCACTTCACGGCGAATGGAACCAAACTCGGGGCCCGGTGCCGCTTTCTCAAGAAGCTCTAAGTACCACTCGGCCTGCACGCGCTGAGTTTGCTGGCGCGCCACGCGGGCGTAAGCCAGAAGAACGGTTAGGTGCGAGTACCAATCGTGCTGGACCAAAAAAGCAGAGTGCGCTTCCTGGTGAAAGCGAAGCGCTGGTTCCAGCTCCCGGCGCTTCTCGGAAATGCGCCCTAAGAGCTGATAGCAGTAGCCCAAAATTTTCGGGTTCTGCTCCATCTTGGCGCGACGAACCAGCGCCATGGCCACACTTTGGGCGCGCTTCAGTTTTCCGCGCTCGAAAAAAGCAAACGCAAGCGAGTACCAAGCGCGCGACAAATCAAAATCAAGCGGTGCGCCCCGCTTCCATTGGCGCTCGTGCTGCATTCCCTTCAGCGCTTTTCGAAAGTACCGCTGCGACAGCGGGTAATTCCCCGTTCGAAGGGCCACGCTGCCTTTGCAAAGCCAAACCACCGCAGGCGGCGGCTGATCGTGCGGGCGCCGATCTAAAAGAAGGTCCAGCTCCATCTCCCACCGAGCAATAGACTTATGATCGAGCGCTTCACCGCTCAGGCGAAGCAGCCCCTGCAGACTCTCCAGGCTTGCAGCCAGGTCGCCCAGGGCCTTGGATTGATCGTAAGCGCGCAGCCAGGCGTCTTTTGACTCCCTGAGCTCGCACTTCTCCTGCATCAAGCGGGCAAAACGGATGGTTTCCGCCAAGCGATCGCGCCTGGAATCGGACGTCTGTGGCGTCTGCATCGTCACGAACCGGTTTTCCCCCTGTGGCGCGCCATGCTAAACCAGACGACTCAGGAGTCAACATGGAACTGGCTGGATCGACCTGGCAAACCCTAGATGCGCATTCCGGAAACTTGGTCTTTCTGCATGGAATGGGCGGAGTCGGCGCGCTTTGGCGCCCCATCGCAGCCCACCTGGAAAACGACTACCGCATATTTGCGCCCGATCAGCGCGGCCACGGCGGCAGTCGGGCGGGCCTCTTTGAAGCCACCCCGAAAAAAGTGGGTTTTACTCCGCTGGATTATGGCCAAGACGTCGTCGAAACGATGGGCCTAAAAAACCACCACCCGGCTTGGATCATCGGCCACAGCATGGGCGTTCGAACCGCGGCAGCAGTCGCGCACTTAAAACCTGAGTGGGTGAAAGGCCTAGTCTGCGTGGACTTAGGCTTCTCTGGACAAGCCGGCGGAAGCTTGGGCGACTCGCTTTCGCGTTTTGTTCAAACGCTGCCCGACCACTTCCCGAGCCGAACCGCCATGCGCGACCATTTGACGGCCACGTGCCCCGATCCATCCATTGCGCAGTACCTGCTAGCCGTCGCAGAAACCCTGCCCGACGGGCGCGCCACGTTTCGCTTTGATCGGCGCGCTTTGATCGAGACCATTGCCGCAGCCCGCGACGTATCGACGCGCGCTTGGATTCGCGCAACCGCCCTGCGCGGCATCCCGGTTCTGGTTCTTCGCGGAGCTGAAAGCCGCGTTTGGTCGAAACTGGACTTTGAGGAAGAGAAGAACCAGTTTCGTGACGTTCCGAACGTCCACTTCGAAGAAGTTGCCGGAGCCGGCCACGGACTGCCCTTCGAAAAAAGGGCCGAGTTCGTCAGCCGGCTCAGACAGTTTTTTCAGACCGGAGCCTGATCAAGCGGAATCCGCTTGGCCCCCACGAAGAACGTCTTCATTGCGTTCCACTTTGGCTTTCGCGGTCAGTGCTTTCAGAGTGGTGTTGTAAAGAGCGCGCTCTTTGCGGCTCATCACTTGGTCGCGAAGCTTGCCCTTACTCTGGTCAAATTTCGCAAGATCCGGAGTTTTCACTTCCGTGACCAAAGCCACTACCCAGCCACCCGCCGAGCGGAAGGCTTTGGCTTTGCCTTGAATCGGCGACTGAGGCGCTTGGAAAGCCGCATTCAGAAGCTCAGGCGCATCGCCCACACTCGGAATCGAATTCTCCGAGCGATTCACGCTGGCCGTGCGCACTTCCGTGCCTTTGCCCTTCAGCTGAGCGTTCACTTTGGCGTCCGAACCTTTGTCGGAAGCCATTACTGAAGCAAGCGCTGTGGCCAATTTCTCGGCTTCGCCTTGAGCTGCCACCAGGTACTCGCTTTGAATGGCTTCGCGAGCCAGCTGCTCTTTCACCTGATCAAAGGTTTTGCCTGCGAACTCGGCTTTTTTCCGAGTCTCAAACTGGCTTTGCAGAACCTTCACTTTGGCTGCGTCCTTGAAACGTGCCTGAATGTCGGCATCGGGCACGCTGCGGCCGGCTGCCATCATTTCAGGCGAAACCACAGCGTACTTCAAGGTGCGCTTGTCTTCGGTTTGCTGGAACTCACGCTTCAGCTCTTCGTCCGACACCTGCACGCGCGAGCGGAAGTACCGCCCCCAGCTCTGAAGCAGCAGTTCTTCGCGAATCTGATTCTCGAAGCTGGCCACCGTGTATTGGTTCGACTGAAGCACCTGTTTATAGAGGATGGGATCAAAGCGGCCATCTTTTAGGAAAGCCGGGATCTGGCGGATGCGGTCGCGCACCTCTTCATCCGAAGCATCGGTGCCGCGCTTTTCGGCTGCTTGAGCCAGAAGGCGACGCTGCACCAACTCTTGAAAAACTTGCTCGCGCAGGCCGAACGCCTGGAGCTGCTCTTCACTCAGGCCGCCGCCCAAGTTCTTGAAGAACTCGAGCCGCCGACTCAGCTCCCGATTGAACTCACCCAAAGTGATGGGTTGGCCGTTCACTGCACCGGCCACAGCACCGGCATGAAGCCCCCGGGTGCTGCGTGGATTGATCACGCCCGAGACCACAAATACGAAGCCAATCAGCCCGACGATTCCGCCGATCACGATGGCGCCAAATTTTTCACGAATCCAAGCTAGCATCTGCTGTCCTTTCCCTTTAGGATTCCCTTGAGAGATCAGCCATATGATCAAGTATCTAAAGGAATACCGCTTTTACATCATTCTTTTTCTGTTCCTTCTGATCCCGATCACCGCGATCGATACCAGCACTCGTGCGCCTCGCGAGTACCGGGCTCACGATCGACTGATCCTTGGAATCTCCTCCCCCGTTCAGGCGGCGATCACTTTCACCCTCGACCAAGTGGTCTCGGCGTTCCAGAACTACCTCTATCTGCTGAACACGCGCCAGGAAAACCTCCGGCTGACCGAGGAAAACCGCAAGCTGCAGTCCTCGATCGCAAGCCTCCAAGAAACCCAGCAAGAAAACCTGCGTCTTCGCAAGCTCCTGGCTTTCCAAGAGTCGTTCCGCCTCGAAACCGTGGCTGCAGCCGTCGTCGCAAAAGACGTCACCACAGAATTCCGGACCATCCGAATCAATCGGGGCGAAAATTCGGGCATTCGTAAGAACATGGCCGTTCTGACCGCAGAAGGCGTCGTTGGACGCGTGTTCCGAACCACTGCAAACACGGCGGATGTGGTCACGATCTTAGATTTGCTCTCGGCCGTCGACTCGATCGTGGAGCGTTCGCGCGCTCGCGGCGTAGTAGAAGGAATGACGGACGAAACCTGTCAGTTGAAGTTCGTCCTCAGAACCGACGACATTCAGCCCGGCGACGGCTTGATCTCGAGCGGCTTGGGCGGCGTGTTCCCGAAGGGCGTCCCTGTGGGCGTGGTTTCGAAAGTGAACCGCAAAGCTTTCGGCATCACCCAAGACGTGGAAGTGCGCCCGGCCGTGGACTTCTCGAAGCTCGAAGAAGTGCTGGTCGTTACCCGCCAGGTCAGCGAACCTTTGTTTGATAAGCAGGTTGAGAAGGCCCACTCAGAAAAGTCGGCCTCCGCCGGCACGCCCGAGAAATCGGACTCCGGAGCCGTTGCCGCCCGGAGCCATCCATGATCCGGATTTTCCTCCGGGCCATCAACGCTCCGATTCTGGTCCTGATGGTGATTTTAGGTATCGCCATCCAAACGGCCGTTTTCGTTCGCCCGCCGCTGAGCTGGATTCAGCCCGACGTCATCTTAGTGGCCGTCCTTTGGTGCGCCTTGAAGCGTGGCTTTACCGAAGGCGGGATCCTGACCCTGATTTTTTCCACCATCGCGGAAGCGCATAGTTCGGCCCCCCAGGGTGCGCTTCTTGTCTCTTATATGGCTACTTATCTGGCCGTCCGAGCTGCGGCTCGGTTCTTTGTTTTGCCGAGCCGAACCACCCTGATCTTCCTGACGCTCGGCGCTTCGATTCTTTGGCGCCTGACCAACCTCGAAGTCATGCACTTGCTGGACGCGAGCGAAAACCTCTGGCGCCACACTCTGCTCTATCTTTTCCCCAGCGCCATGATTCAAGGTGCTCTGGCAATGGCAAGTTTCCGAGCACTCGAGCGCTTTGACTGGGTCACCTATAAGAGCGCCCGAGCCCAGCAACTTCTCGAAGACGAATACAACCTGGACGAGGAAGGGGCCTAAGCCACGTGGCATTCCTAGGACAAGAAGAACAGATCCGGGAGTTTCAGGAGCGATTCAAATACCTCTACGCCATTCTTTTTATCGGCTTAGGGATTTTGCTCTCCAGGATGGTTTACCTCCAAGTGCTGAAGGGCGACGAAATGCGCCAGTACTCGGAAGAAAACCGCATTAAGAAGGTGAAGATTGCTTCGCCTCGCGGAATGATTTTCGACCGAAACCGCACACTCCTGATCGATAACCGCCCGGCCTTTGACCTGGAAATTATTCCTCAGTACTTCAAGCTGTCGTCAGCCGAAGAAAAAGTCGAAACCTTCCACCACTTGTCGCGCATTCTGAAAATGCCGGAGTCGGACCTTCAGGCCATTTTGGACAAAGCCAAAGGCCAGCCGTCGTTCTTGCCGGTGAAGATTAAGACCGACTTAGCGCGCGACGAGGTGGCCGAGATTGAATCCTGGAAAATCTCGATGCCCGGTATTCAGGTCGAGCAAGAGATCAAGCGCACCAACATCTTTGGCGACGTGGCTTCGCACCTTCTGGGCTACATCGGCGAGGTCAATCCGTCCGAGCTGCAGCAACTGAACAAAGCGGGCTCGCGCTACAAGCTGGGCGACTCGGTGGGCAAGTACGGCCTTGAGCAGCGCATGGAAGAAGTGCTGCGCGGGCAAGACGGCGAAAAGCTCGTGGAAGTGGACGCATTCGGCCGCATTAAGCTCGAGCGCGGAAAATCGCGGGTTCTTCAAAACGCAGCCGAAAAGCAGGCCGTTCCAGGAAAGAACCTGATTTTGTCGATCGACCAGGATCTGCAGCTAGCTGCCACTCAAGCCTTTGGCGACAAAGTGGGCGGACTGGTCGCCATCGACCCGCGGTCGGGTGAAATCCTGGCCATGATTTCTCGTCCGTCGTTTGATCCCACTGCCTTTTCTCGCGGCATTCCATCCCAGATTTGGAGCCAACTGCTCAATAACGAGCACCGCCCACTGCGCGACAAGACCATTCAAGATCACTACTCGCCTGGCTCGGTCTTTAAGATCGTCACCGCCATTGCAGGCCTCGAAGAAGGCGTCATCGACACCAAGAGCCGCATCGGCTGCTCGGGGAAAATCGCCGTCGGTAACCGCCTGTACCACTGCCACAAAAAAGGCGGCCACGGCGACGTGAACGTGGTGAGCGCCATCACCGAATCGTGCGACATCTTCTTTTACCGGGTGGCGCAAAAACTGGGCGTCGACAAGATTGCCAAGTGGGCCACTTACTTGGGCCTGGGCCGCCGAACGGGCATTAACCTGGCCCGCGAAGTTCCTGGCCTGATCCCTACGGAAGCTTGGAAACAAAAGCGCTTCGGCCAGGAGTGGAACGGCGGGGAGACTCTCTCGGTCGCCATCGGTCAAAGCTACGTTTTGACTACGGCCATTCAGCTAGCGAACCTCTACGCATCGATCGCAAACGGCGGCACGGTTTACCGTCCCTACTTGGTTCGCGAAATTGAGAGCTACGACGGCCAAGTGCTGAAAGGCTTCAAACCCGAAACGGTCGAGCAGCACCGCCTGAAGCCCGACACCTTGGAATCGATTAAGCTGGGCCTTTGGGGCGTGGTGAACAGCCCGCGCGGAACGGCTATTTTGTCGCGCCTTCCCGGCATGGACTTCGTCGGTAAAACGGGAACCGTGCAAGTGATTCGCCTCTCGGCCGATAAAATTTACGGCAAGTGCGAATCCATGAAGTGGCGCGAACGTCACAACGCCATGTTTACGGGTTACGCACCGGCAAACGACCCGAAAATCGCAATCGCAGTGATCGGCGAGCACGCTTGCCACGGCTCAAGCGGCGCGGCCCCGATTGCGCGCGCCGTGATCCGAACCTACCTTCAGAAGTACTATCCTGAGCTTTACAGCGAGAAAGCCATTGCTGCGCGCCTGAAGGCGGGCGGCGTTCCAGTCGCCATTCCAGCACAGCCCGTGAACGACGACCTGACTCCGGACGACGGAAACGACACGACGTTGCCTCCTGTTCCGTCCACTCAAAACCGCGAGGACTAAGCGACCATGACTCACACTTCCATGGAATCCCCGCCCCTACTCGACGAAAGCGCTTTGCGCACGAGCCTCTACGATGAGGACTTCAAGAAGTTCAACTGGAACCTCCTGCTACTCCAGATCGTCCTTTTCTTGATCGGGATTTGGAATCTGATTTCAGCCACGGCCGTCGAAGACAAAAGTCAGGGTCTTTATAAGTCGCAGCTTCTTTGGTTCAGCGTCGGTGCATGCGTGACCGCGCTTTTCCTTCTGGTGCACTACTCTTTCTTTTCGCGAATCGCTTACGGCATCTACTTCCTGAACTTGATGCTTCTGGCAGCGGTTCTCGTGGTGGGCCGTGAAAGCTTGGGCGCTAAGCGCTGGATCGGCTTTGGCGGGCTCAGGATGCAGCCGTCCGAGTTCATGAAGCTTTCGCTGGTGCTTTGTTTGGCCAAGTACTTTGAAAGCGACCGAACCGTGGGCGGGATGGGGTTTCGAGAACTCTTACCGGCCT
The DNA here is from genome assembly GCA_040399745.1 of Bdellovibrionia bacterium. Taxonomy (GTDB): domain Bacteria; phylum Bdellovibrionota; class UBA1018; order UBA1018; family UBA1018; genus CANFHS01. The sequence continues at coordinate 59,953 of JBBARP010000006.1, forward strand.
CGCTCTTAGTCGGGATTCCCGCGGGGCTCATCATGCTGCAGCCCGACTTGGGCACGGCCATGATTCTTCTTCTCGTTTTCGGCTCGATGATGCTGTTTCTGAAAGTGAAGCCCCAGGTGCTCTTGATTTTGGGCATTTGCGGAATGCTCGCACTGCCTGCGGCCTATAAGTTCGCGCTCAAGCCCTACCAGCGGCAGCGGATCGTGACGTTCCTCGATCCGATGAGCGACCCCAAAGGCGCAGGCTATAACTCCATTCAGTCCATGATTGCTGTGGGCTCGGGAAAGCTGCTTGGAAAAGGGTATAAAAAGGGCACGCAAAGTCAGCTGAACTTCCTGCCCGAACATCACACCGACTTCATCTTCTCGGTCTTCAGCGAAGAACACGGGTTTGTCGGCTGCGGGCTACTGCTTTCGATTTACCTGATTTTCCTCGTGTCGGGGTTAGCCGTCGCCTACCAGTCGCATGACAAATTCGCGCTGCTCCTGGCTTTCGGCGTGTGTTCGATCTTCTTCTGGCACGTGTTCATCAACATGGGGATGGTGATGGGCATCTTGCCCATCGTCGGGGTGCCGCTGCCGTTCCTCTCCTACGGGGGGTCATCGCTTCTGACCTCGATGCTAGGAGTCGCGATTTTGACGAACATTGCGAACAAAAAATTCATGTTCTGAGTGGGGCGGACCGCGTTACACTTGGACTATGACCAAGACGCGAATCCACTGGCTGGTTCTTTCGGCTTCCACTTTGGGCTTGGGCCTCAGTATGCCGGCCTGCCCTGGACAACAAGCGATGCAGCAGCAACTCGATAACCTCGAGAAGCGCGAAACGGCTGTCGCCACCCGCATTCAAGGGATCGACACCCAAGTGAAAGCCGCTACGGCCGAAGTGGCCAAAATGGGCCCGGCCCTCCAAAACCTGCAGGTCATCAACCAAGCTTTGATCGAGCAAAAGTCGATGCTCACCGACTTGCAAAAGCAAGTGGCCGAACTCTCGGACAAAGTGAAGTCGATGGGCTCAAAGCCCGCTCCGGCGCCGAAAGCCAAAGGGAAGAAGTAAGCGCCTGAAGCTTCGGCTTCAGAGCTCACCCCTGCTTTTTAGGACGTTGCTTCGGCGGCGTAGTCGCGGTGTTTCTCGGTGCCGCGCGCAGTGCCGAAGATCGAGCGAAGCTGTCCGCACGCCGCCAAGATATCGCGTCCGCGAGAAATCCGAACCGTCGCCACACGGTCGTTGTTCAGCAGGTACTTCTGGAACTCGCGCACTCGGCTATCGTCGGGGCGCTTGAAGTCAGCTCCCGGATGCTCGTTGAATGGGATCAAATTGATCTTGGAAGGGATTCCGCGCGTGAGTTTCACAATGCGGGCGGCGTCTTCCAGAGTGTCGTTGAAGTCCTTCAACAGCACGTACTCGAACGTGATGCGACGATGCGGCCCAAGCGGATAATCGCGGCAGGCCTTCATCAAAGCGTCCAGGTTCCAGCGCTTATTCACCGGCATGATGGCCGAGCGCTGCTCGTCAGTGGTGCCGTTCAGAGAAATGGCCAGCGACACGTCCACGCGCTTACCCAGCTCCTCGATGGCAGGAACCAAGCCTGAGGTCGAAACGGTGACTTTGCGTTTCGAGAAATTCAGCCCGCACTCGTCGAGCATGATCTGACAGGCTTTTGAGACGTTGTCCAAATTGTGAAGTGGCTCGCCCATGCCCATGAACACGATGTTCGTGATCGGAGCCACGCGCCGCAGTTCATGAATTTGGCCGACAATTTCGTGAATTTGCAGGTGCCTGTCCAGGCCCTGCACGCCCGTCAGGCAGAACTTGCAAGCCATGGCGCAGCCCACTTGCGACGAAATGCAGGCAGTTAGTCGGCCCCAGCGCCCGCTATCGAGCTCGGCATCGGCTTCCACGCCGGCAAACGCTTTTCCGTCTTCTTGGCGCAGCCGCTCGTCCGCCTCTTCCCCTTCGCGCTCTTGCAAAGCGGCCGGGATGATCACGCTTTCAATCGTCTTTCCATCGACGAGCTTCCAAAGAAACTTGTGCGTTCCATCCAGAGCTTGGCGATTGTACTGCTCTTCCGGGCGATAAATCGTGACGTTCTCGGACAGCCACTGGCGAAGGTCCTTCGACAGATCCGTCATCAGGCTCCAGTCGGTCACCATCCGCTGATAAACCCACACAAACAGCATGCGCGAGCGCATGCGGGCGCGCTTCAAAGCACGGGCTTCGGCTTGCTCTTCCGTCTCGGATAAGCGCTTTCCGTCGCGGCTCAGGGGGAGAAGCAGTTGCGCTAGATCATCTTGGGTCAGGGATTGAAAAAAGATCATTTCGGTCGGTTTTTACCGAACTTGACGCGGGGGTTCAAGAACCAAATTTAACCCCTGGAAACTTCAGCTATTTTTTAGCCCGCGAACCCCTAAAAGGGCCGCCACACTCCAGCGCCAGGGGTGCAAGCGCACTTCGTTCTTCCGCACCGCTTGGGCCAAATCCCGCCACGGGCGATCCGAAGTCGAAACCTGGTTCCAAAGGGCCTCGCTCAGGAAAAAGCCCTGAACCGGCACCAAGTATTTGTCTGAAAGGTACTTCACCAAGTCGGCCGGGTTCTTTTTCCGCTCGGCCGAAAGAAAGCTCAGATCGGGGCGATGAAATGCAGCCAACTCGCCTCGGCGAACCACGACGATGAAGTCGCGCTCCTGCCCGGCCGTTGCGCCTTCAAAGCGGAAGAAAAGTGCGTAAGAGGACGGCAAGATTTTCGACCAGTTGCCTTTGAGTGCTTCGACCCAAAAATGCTCAGGACCGTGCAAGCGAATCTCAGGGGCTTGCTTCAGCGAAGCGCCCCGAAGCAGATCAAGCTGCTGATGAAAATGCCCGACTTCAAAAGCGCGCGAAATGGCCTGATCGACTGCTTCGCGGTCCAAGACCACAAACTCGCGACCACGAACGCCTGCTTGGAGCTGCTCTAAGCTCTGCCCGATCCAGCCCGACAAATCGTCGCCTTCACAAAACACTTCGCGGACCACTTGGCCTTCCACGATGATTCGGATGGGCGAATGGCGATTCAGAGTCGGCGCCACCGGCGCGCGACGCGGCTGAAACACTTCCTGAAAGCCCACCCAATCAAAGGTCAGTTCCACACGGCCTCCATGCCCGAACCGGATTCAGAAAAACCAGGAAGCTCGCTTGCTGCTGCTTCAAGAACATTCGACTCGTTCATCTGCCCGCTGAGCGCAGCCAAGCGACGTTCTTCGCTATCTGTTCCTAGGCCTTCCACGTTGATGGGCAAAATCCCCAGCGGCGGCACTTCCAGGCCAAAGCGCGCGGCCGGCCGGCTTGAAGCCCCATCGCCTGCCTGCTTCTTCATGCCAGCGCCTTCGCTGCGAATCACCAAAGCCAAATCGGAAATCGTGACTTCGCCGGTGAAGTACAAATCGCCCGAAATGCGGCGCTGAGTGGCGTTGAGCAGAAACACACCTAAGCCACCGTGCTTGCGTTTGAGCGAAACCACGCGCAGGCGCCCATCGCTGACAGTGGCGTCGGGATGAATCTGAGCCAGGCCCAAAAGCCCGGTTACTAAAGTACGCACTTTCTCGGCGTGAACTTCCGAGCCGCCTTCCGGAACGTCGAACAGAACCAACTGCCCTGCACCGATCGAAATGCAGGAGCAAGAAACGCCCATCGGAATGTCCAGAGCCGGTCCGTCCACCAAGCCTTGCGCCAGCTCGCGCCGAGCAGCGTCGGTGAAAAGAGGACTTCTCGGGAGAGCGACCACTTTCCCGGAACGCGCCAAAGACAAAAGACGCTGAATGGAGTCGCGATTCAATATCCAGTTCGGATCGACCACGACGAGGCTTGCGTCCGTGTCCGAAGCCACGCGCTCAATGCTCGAAGCGTAGCGAAGGCTTGGGCCTAGACGGCGAGCCATCTCGTGGCCCGGGTCAGATGCTTCGCTCCAAAGGTGCGGCACCAAGTAATAGGCGGCCGTAGGCAACTTGAAATTCCCCTGCGCCATCTGACGAGCCAAACCATCGGCACGCGCGCGGAAAGCAGGACTGAGCGAGAACCACTCGGCCTCATCGATCAAAACGCCGCCGCCGCGCGAGCCGCACAAAAGCAAGGATTGGAAGATCAGGAACTGCCGCTCGGCCGCCGACAGCGAGCGATACGGACCGAGCTTCGTCCAGTGAATGAAAGGTTCAGCCGCCGAACCTGCAGCACACGAAGCACGTGAAGAAGCTTCCACCACAAGCGCCGACAACCGCTTGAAGTCCGCGCGAGCGCCACCGGTCACTTGCAGGAAGCGACTCATGGCAAGCGAAGGATCGGCTTCAGGAGTGAAAATCTCAGCCTGATGCACCTGAAGGCCCAGCGCTTTTTTACGAATCGATTGACTCGAGCGCATGCGGAACACTTCTTCGTTTTGATGCGCAAACCAACGCCGATTCACGCCTTCCAGCGCACGCGACTTCCAGCGCTGAGCGGCCGTGGGCGAAGGATCTTGAAACTCGCGCGAGGAGAACTGCTGATCGACGCGCTGACGGAACGAGAGCTGCGAGGAATTCGAGAAATCACCTGCCACTCCGGTGAAAGCGCGTTCTCCCACGCGAGCCGGGTCGCGATAATATTTCCAGAAACCGCCGCCGAGAACAGCCGTGACACCTTCCAAAAGTTTCGGCTGATTGCGCCCGAGATCGGCCAGGAGCGAATCGATTCGAGCCAGAAAATTATGGTAGCGCTTGCCCACTTCGGGCGCAGAAAGCGAAGGCAAAGCAAACCCGATCGGAGGAAGAAGGACGGGCACATTGCCACCCCCTTCGTGCAAAGCGAGATTCTCGGATTGCGAAAAGATATCCTTCGGAAGTCCCGAGTACGGGTAGTGAACCCCGAGTTCCGGAGTCAAAATGAGCGAAACAGTCAGCCTTCGATCGCGAGCCGCCTGAAGGAATCGCGGCAGAGTGTGCGCGATATCCGACTCAACCGCTTGCCACGGAACGAACGTCGCTAGGTGCTGGATTCCATGTCGAATCAGCTCGTCCAACTTCTGCGCTAACGCCTGAGGCCGAAGCTCCCAGTAGTGAACCAGAATTTGAATCGGACGTAAATTAGTTGGTTCCCCCACCATGTTCCGAAGTATGACACTCAGGAGTGAAGGAGTCACCTATATGTGGTTTTTTTCTGACGAACACCGGATGATCCAAGAAACTGTGCGTCAATTCGCGCAGACCACGCTCGCTCCTCGCATCGAGGAACTGGACGAGCACGAGGGCTTTCACCGAGAAGCTTTTCCGAAAATGGGCGAGCTCGGCCTGCTCGGCATCACTGTGTCTGAAGCCGACGGCGGCGCAGGCCAAGGCGCCGTTTCAGCGACCATTGCCATGGAAGAAATGGCGGCGGTGGACGCTTCCACTACCCTTTCCTACTTAGCCCACGCCATTTTGTGCGTGAACCAAATTGCCCGAAACGGCACCCCAGAGCAGAAACAGCGCTTTTTGCCAAAACTTCTTTCGGGCGAACACATCGGCGGCATGGGCATGAGCGAGCCCGAGGCAGGCTCGGACGCACTTGGAATGAAGACGCGTGCCACGCGCGATGGAAGTTCCTACATCCTGAACGGTGCTAAGACCTGGATCACGAACGGCCCCGTGGGCGAAACCTTTTACTGCTACGCCAAGACTGGCGAAGGCAAGAAAGACGTTTCTACTTTCATCATAGAAAAAGGAACTGCCGGTTTCAGCGTTGGAAAGAAGTTCAAAAAAATGGGAATGCGCGCCTCCCCTACGGGCGAGCTCGTTTTCGACCAGTGCAAAATTCCTGAACTGAACCGCATCGGAGCTGAAGGCTCTTCGATCGCAGCGATGATGAGAAACTTGGACCTCGAGCGAATCACGATCGCCGGGATGTCGCTTGGCATGGCCCGAAGCGCCATCGAAGCCGCCACGCAGTACTCCAAAGAGCGAAAGCAATTCGGAAAACCCATCGGCGCTTTCCAGCAAATCCAGGAACGTTTGGCAGAAGCTTCGGCCTGGTATGAAGCCTGCCGCGCACTGACCTACAATTCGGCCTACGCTTTTGATTTGAGCCAAGCCGGAGCCCCAGGTGCCCCGTCCACGCGCGAGATTAGCGCGCTGGCCGCACGAGCCAAACTCCAGGCTGCACAGATGGCCACCCAAGTGGGCCTCGACGCCATCCAGATCTTGGGGGGCTACGGCTACACTCGCGAATTTCCGGTCGAACGCCAGATGCGCGACGCCAAGCTCATCGAAATCGGCGCTGGCACGAACGAAGTGTTGCGCTTGATCATCGCTCGTCAGATGTTGGGCGACGAAGTGGCCAACGCCTGACCGTTTTTTCCTTCCAGGAAATCCTCAGTCTTTAGGAAACCCTCAGACATTAGGAGCCTCCTTTCGTATGAACTTCCAGCCCTCCGAGATGCAGACCGAGCTTACGGACCTGACTCGTAAATTCGCCCGCGAGAAACTTTTCCCGCTGATCGAAGAAGACGAAAACGAAGGAAGATTTCGCCCCGAAATCATCGCGGAACTGGGAAAGCTGGGCCTCACCGGCATCCCCGTTGGTGAAGCTTACGGCGGCGCAGGACTGGGCTACTCAGAATACGTACCGGTTCTGGAAGAAATCGCCGGCGCGAGTGCATCGTATGCCATCTCGGTGGCCGTTACGGGCCTGGCCCAAGTGATCTTGGAGAAGTTCGGAACGGACGCTCAAAAGCAGCACATTACGCGCTTGGCTTCAGGCCAGGCCATCGGGGCATTCAGCTTGTCTGAAGCCGGATCCGGTTCGGACGCAGGCGCTCTTCGCACCACGGCAAAACGTGAAGGCGATCATTACGTTCTGAACGGAACCAAACTCTGGACCACGCAAGGCGACTCAGCCGACGTCATTTTACTCATGGCGCGCACGGGAAGTCAGGCCGACGGCCCGAAAGGCGTCTCGACTTTCCTGATCGAAAAAGGAACGCCCGGACTGAAGCTTGGAAAGCGCGAGAAGAAAATGGGCTGCCACATCTCGCACACGATGGAACTGATTCTCGAGAACGTTCGAGTTCCCGTATCCATGCGCGTGGCAGATGAAGGCGAAGGCTTTAAAATCGCGATGACTGCCCTCGATAGCGGGCGCATCACGATTGCCGCCGTGGCACTCGGTGTCGCCAAAGCCGCGATGGACGTCGCCGTCAGTCATGCAGGGCAGCGCGAGCAATTCGGAAAACCCATTGGCGAATACCAAGGGGTTTCATTCCTCCTCGCCGACATGGCTGTTCAATATGAAGCCGCGAAACTCCTGGTTCAAAAGGCCGCTTGGCTCAAAGACGCAGGGAAGCCCTTCTCGACCGAAGCGGCCATGGCAAAGCTTGCCGCAACCGACATGGCCATGAAGGTGACGACCGACGCCGTGCAGGTACTCGGCGGCTCGGGTTATACGCAAGACTTTCCGGTCGAGCGCTACATGCGCGAAGCCAAAGTGCTCCAAATTGTCGAAGGCACCAACCAAATCCAGCGGCTCGTCATTGGCCGCTCGCTTCTGAGGAGTTCATCATGACCGTTACCGCAGCTCGTTTAGGACAAGCCCCGATCACCCTGGACTGGTCCTGCTTAGCGAATGTGTCTCCCAAAGGCACCCCAGCTCGCACCACCCCACCCGCAGAGGCTTGGGGAAAACTGCGCGCGCGTTTTCAAAACGACGAAGCCGGTTTTTACAACGCTCCGATCGAAGATCGCTTAAGCCAACTGGAAGCCACTCAAGAACTGGCGCGCTCGATTCGAGGCTCCGGAAAGTTTCGCGACGTTTTGCTCTTAGGTATCGGCGGAAGTGCTCTTGGCCCACTGGCGCTGCTTTCAGCGCTTCATGAAAAACAAGACGGCCACCTGCGCTTTCACTTCCTTCAAAACGTCGACCCCCAAGAGTGGTCCTCGACGCTCGATCGCCTGAACCCAGCTCAGACCTTGGTTCTGTGCGTGACTAAATCGGGCACCACGTTCGAGACCCTGGCTCAGTTCCAGTGCGCACTCGAGTGGCTTGGCAAGGACCGCTGGAGCGGTCACGTAGTAGCCATCACCGATCCCGCAAAAGGCGACTTGTTGCAGTTTGCGCGAAATGAAGCAGTGCCAGTACTCACCATTGCGCCTTCCATCGGCGGGCGCTTCTCGGTCTTCACTCCGGTTGGCCTTTTCCCGGCTGCATTGGCAGGTCTCGACATCACGGCTTTCCTAGAAGGCGCAAAACAGGTTCGCGATTACTGCGAAAAACAAATTCCTGAGAAAAACCTGCTTCTCTCAGTCGGAAAGGAATTGATCCGCCACTTCGAGGATCATCCCATCCACGTTTGCATGCCTTACTCGACCCGCCTTCAGCTCTTGGGCGACTGGTTTGTGCAACTCTGGGGCGAAAGCCTCGGTAAAGACGGAAAAGGCTTCACGCCACTCGGCGCACTCGGCGCCACCGATCAGCACTCCATTCTTCAGCTCCTGCGCGACGGTCCGGACGACAAAGTCACCACTTTCATCACGGTCGACAAAGTCGCAAACGCGGTTTCGATCCCCTCCGCTCTCAAAGGCACCCGGTCGGATCGCTTGCCCGCTTTCCGAATCCTGGAAGGCCACACGCTTCAGGGACTTTTGATGACCGAGTACCGGGCCACCGCTTTGGTGCTTTCGCGTCGGAATCGCCCGCACTGGTCGTTGCACCTCGACCAACTGGACGAACGCAACCTGGGCGCCCTGATGTTCGCTTACAGCGTCCTGACGGCAGCCACCGGTACCCAGTGGCAGGTCGATCCCTTTGACCAGCCCGGGGTGGAAGAAGCCAAAGTCTACATCCGGGAAGCACTGAACCGGGAAACTCAGGAAAGAGCCCAGGTCGAGGACGAGAACTCGCCGGTGAACCGCCTGCGGCGGGATCATTAAGTTTTCTGAACCTCTTCCCGATTTCAGCCGGTTTCCCTTTGACGTGTCTTCCTGTCGCCCTTTAATCTGAATGGGATGGTCTGCGTTCCTCCACCCAATGACGACGTCGGCGAAAAGACAGTCCAGATCAAGGGCGACCCCACGACCTTGATGATGGAGCGCGAGCGCGCGGCCAAAACCCCCGACACGCTGCTGATCGTTCGCGGCACTCCTCAAGGGCACCGCTTTCATCTGCTCGATCCAGAGATCACCATCGGGCGCGACGACGTCTGCACGATCACGATCAACGACAGCAACGTTTCCCGAAAGCACGCCAAAGTTTTGAAGATGGAGAACCGAGTTTTGATCGAGGACATGGGCTCCTCGAACGGAACCTTCATCAACGACAAGAAACTGGTCAAAGGCGAGCGCCGCGAGCTGCACAGCGAAGATATGATCAAGCTGGGCTCAACCATTCTGAAATTTCTACCCTCGGGTCATATCGAGATCGTCTACATGGGCGAGCTGGGCGATAGCGCCAATAAAGACGCCATGACCCAAGCCTTCAATAAGGCCTATCTGCTTCAGGCCCTGGAAGCCGAATTCAAGCGCGCCAAAGCGCTTCAGACTGATTTTTCGGTCATTTTCATGGACCTCGACCACTTCAAGAAAGTGAACGATACTTTCGGTCACGATGCGGGCGATCAAGTTCTCAAAACTTACGCCCAATTGGTCCGGACGCACCACCTGCGCCCCAAAGACATTTTCGCCCGCTACGGGGGCGAAGAGTTCATTCTTCTCCTTTCGCGAACCAACGGCCAAAAAGCTGCGGAAACGGCTGAAAAAATTCGTCAGACCGTGGAAAGCCACAGTTTCCTTCACGACGGAAAGCGCATCCCCGTCACGACCAGCCTGGGCGTGGCCGAGATGACGTCGACCATCGAGTCGGCACAGACCCTGCTGAAGAAGGCCGATGAGAGCCTGTACCAAGCCAAACAGCAGGGCCGAAATCGCGTCGTCGTCGCCACCTGATCTTGCCCCTAGCACCCCTTCCGTGATGGAGTGCCCGGGCCATGGAATCCAGGATCCAGGTTCTGCCCCCAGCCGTCGCCGAACGCATTGCCGCCGGCGAAGTGATTGAACGCCCCGCAAGTGTGGTGAAGGAACTGGTCGAGAATTCCCTCGACGCCGGTGCCTCGGAAGTTTGCGTCACTTTGGAAGACGGCGGGAAAGCCCTGATCGAAGTCATGGACAATGGCTCGGGGATGACGCCTGAAGAGCTGGCGATTGCCCCCCTTCGGCACGCGACTTCAAAACTGAGAACGCTCGAGGATTTGGAAAAAATCCATACCTTGGGATTCCGGGGCGAAGCTTTACCGAGCGTGGCTGCCGTAGCGGAACTCTCCATTCTTTCGCGTCGTGAAGGCGGGAGCGAACCCCATGAGCTTTTGGCAGGCGAACCCGGCGGCCGCGGAATGCGCGTTCAGCCCGTCTCATTCGGACATTTCTTAGGAAAAGAGCATGGAACGCGAATCCAAGCGCGCGGGCTTTTTTCGCAAGTTCCAGCCCGGCTGAAGTTTTTGAAAGCCGCTTCGAGCGAAGTGCGTGAAGTGCGCGAGTGGATGGAGCGCCTGGCTCTGACCCATCCTGCGGTGCGCTTCCGCTTGCTCAGCGAAGACCGCACGGTCCTCGATCTGCGCCCCGGCAGCGAGCCTGAGCGCGTGGCCCAGGTGCTCGCGGACTCGGGCGACTACCCCGTGGTCTCGGCTGAAGGCGAAGCACCCGGTCTTCGCCTGCGCGCGCACTGGGTCCAAGGCCTGGCGCAAGGGCAGATGCGGAAACTGCTCCAAATTGTGAATCACCGCGCTGTGCGCGACCGCGTCCTTCAACAGGCCATTCTTCAGCCCTTCCGCCAGGCCATGCTGCCGGGGCAGTTCCCGGCCGTGGCGCTGTTCATCGACGCCGATCCAGCGCTGCTGGACGTGAACGTGCACCCCACCAAAGCGGAAGTGCGCTTCTTGGATAGTGGGCGTGTGTTTCGCGCCGTTTCGAAACTTCTCGAAGAGCTGGTCAGTCGCTACGGCGCCCCGGCCCATGCAGCGGGCGCAAGCGCGGGCTCAAGGTGGGGCCAGCCCAGCACAGGGCCAGCCTGGGGCGGCGGCGGGTACTCGCTTCAAGCTCAGCAAGGACTCGGGCAAGCGCCCGGCGATCGTTGGCAGCCGCCCACGCCAGCCTGGCGGCCGCTTTCGCTCTTTGGAGTGCCGGCGGGTTCACCGGCTCATTCCGCCACAAGCGGCGGCGGCGCATCACCCTTGCAAGGCGCAGAGACAGACGTTGATCTCGGAGCGCCGCAAACGCCCTGGAGCGGCGCCTCGCACGCGGGCGCAAACCCAACCACCACGCACCCCAGCGACTCGGGCTTTGTACAATCCGACGCACTCGAATCGGCAGGACGGATGGGCGTCTCGGTCTCGCCCGTCGAAGGCCTCACGCTCGCGGGTACGCTGTTTCAAACCTACCTTCTTTACGATCTGGGCCAGGAACTCGTGCTGATCGATCAGCACGCGGCTCACGAGCGCATTCGCTATGAAAAGCTCAGGCGCCGCGCTTTGAGCCGCGCTCCGGGAAGTTCTCAGCAGCTCCTCATTCCAGAACCCGTGTCTTTCCCCGCCGAGGAACGAACCCGCTTAGAGAGCCGCTTGGGACTTCTGGAGAGCCTGGGTTTTGAAGCTGAACTATTCTCAGAAAACTCCCTTTTGTTCCGCGCTGTCCCTCTGGAATGGGGCTCCTTTCAACTCGGCATCCGCTTGAAAGGTTTGGTTGATCGCCTCCTTCAATGGGACGACACTGCAACCAGTGAAAACGGCGCTCCCAGTAAAACTACCGAAGCAGAACGCGCAGCCACGCTGCTCGATTCGGCCCTATTTGAAAAACTCGCCAGCGAAGCCTGCCATTCGGCCATTCGAGCGGGCGATCGGCTCGACCCGCAGCTAGCTCAGTCGATCACGCGCGAGCTTTTTGAGACCTGCGAGCACCCTTGGAACTGCCCCCACGGACGTCCCACCGTCGTGCGAGTGCCTCGGGCTCGTTTCGAGGAATGGTTTCAGCGCCGCGTGTAGCGAGCCTGATTTTTCAAGATGAAAACGAAAGAAGTCGCCTTGGCGCACCCCGTGGTTCCGATCCTCTCTGGCCCGACCGCCAGCGGAAAAACCGCGCTGGCTTTGGAAGCCGCAGAAAAGTTCGGCGGAATCGAACTGATCAATGCGGATAGTTTGTGCATTTACCGCGGCATGGACATTGGCACTGCCAAACCCACCCGCGAAGAACGCTCGCGAATTCCGCACCACTTGATCGACATCCGAAACCCCAGCGAAGAATTCACCGCCGGCGATTTCATTCGCGAAGTGAAGAGTGCTGTCGAATCCATTCACGCCCGTGGCAAACGGGCGCTCATCGTCGGCGGCACCGGATTTTACCTGAAAGCCCTTCGCTTTGGCCTTTGGGACGCGCCCCCGGCTGAACCCAAGCTTCGAAAAGAACTCGAAGCCCTGCCTCTTTCTGAGCTTCACCGTGAGCTTTCAGAAAAAGATCCAGCCTCAGCCCAGCGAATCGGCCCCAGTGACCTTTATCGTTTAGTCCGCGCTGTTGAAATCTTGCGACTCAGCGGAAAAACTCCGACTGAACTTCAAGCCCAGGCGCCGAGCGAGCCCAGTCGCAGTTTTCCGCTCTGGGTGATCGATCGAACGGCCGAAGAACTCGACGCAAGGATTCTGCTCCGCGCGGAAGGGCTGCTGCGCGCGGGACTCGTTGAGGAAACGCGCTCCCTTTTAGAGCACTTCCCTGGCGCCCGTCCCTTGAACTCCGTGGGCTACGCCGAGTGCGTTCTTTATCTTTCAGGCCAAACTCCTTCGGGCAGAACCGTTGCCCCGGGCGAGGCAGGCCTTCGTGACGAGATCACTTTGGGCACTCGGCAACTCGCTCGGCGCCAACGCAAGTGGTTCAGAAACCAAAAGCCAGAAAAGCGCTTTCAACTCGACCAAGATCATTCAGCCCTGCTTCAGGAGCTCCGCGCATGGTTCGAAAATCCAAACGCTCGCTAGTCCAGCTGCCCACGGTGGTTCTCACGCACCCGCTGTTCCCCGAGATCGTGCGCCAGGAACTGGAACCCTTCGCAAACATCCTATTCGCGAAAACTCCTTCCGCCCTGAAAAAGGCTCTGCCCCAGGCTGACGGCCTTTTGTGCCTTTTGACCGATACGATCACTTCACGCGAACTCGACCTTGCCACCCGTCTCAGGGCCATCGCGAATTTCGCAGTCGGCGTGAACAACATTGACCTCGGGGAATGCGAGAAGCGCGGCATTCGAGTCGCCAATACGCCTGACGTACTGACGCGATCGACTGCCGAACTGGCGCTTGCCCTGCTTTTAGCCTGCGCACGAAGAATCCCCGAGGGCGAAGCCATTTGCAGAAAAGACGCTTTTTCCGGCTGGACTCCCGACTTCTTACTGGGGCTTGAACTCAAAGGCCGACACGCGGTTCTTGCCGGTCCAGGCCGGATCGGAAAAGAAACGGGCGCACTCTTTCAGGCCTTAGGCCTGACGGTTGAGTATCTGAGCCGAAGTTCAAGCCCTCTTCAGATTCGGAAGGCACTCGCGCGCGCGCAGGTACTTTCAATTCATTTCCCGCTGACTCCGGAAACCCACCACTGGCTGGACGCCGAAAGAATTGCCCTTCTTCCTCGCGATGCCATTGTGCTGAACACCACGCGCGGGCCCACCGTGGACGAGAAAGCCCTGACTGCGGCTTTACGAAAAAGGCAGATTTTCTCGGCGGGATTGGATGTTTTTGAGCGGGAGCCCAGAATTCCTGCGGCTTTGAGAAACCTTCCCAACTGCGTGCTACTGCCCCACGTTGGGAGCGCCACCCTCGAAGCCAGACACGCCATGGCACGTTCTGCGATTCAAGGAATCTTAGGCCTTTTAAATGGCCAGAGGATTCCTAACGAAGTAAAATTGAAAAAATCCCGATGAAAAAGTCTAAGGCCACCTCAGGCAAGAAGCCCGCATCCGAGCCGCGCGCAAAAAAACCCGAAGCCCCCTCGCGTGGGCAACCCCAGCCAAGCACGCCCCGCGCGCCAAGTGCGCAGCAAGCACCTATCCCTTCCACAGCGACGCCTGCGCCCCAAAGCAGTGTCACAGAGGCTCGGCCAAGCGCCCCCAAGCGCATCATCCTGGTTTCAGATGGTACCGGGGAAACCGCCTCACACATGACCAAAGCCGCGATGGTCCAGTTTAGCGGCGAATCCATTCACACCACACGTTTCAAGAACGTGCGAAACGAAGCCCAAATTCTTGCTATTTGCGAAGAAGCGGCTCTCCAGCGCGATCTTCTGATTTACACGATCGTCTCGCCTCAGCTTCGGCAGTACCTTTCGACTCAAGGCAGGCGACTGGGCATTCCTTGCGTCGATTTGCTCGGCCCGCTTCTCGTGGGCCTTGCGCAGCATTTCGGACACGAGCCCCGCAGCATCGCAGGCCTCTTGCACGATGTGAACGAGCAGTACTTCCAGCGCATCGAAGCCATGGAATACACGATCCAGCATGACGACGGACGCGAGCTGAACGGTCTGGAAAAAGCCGACGTGATCATTTTGGGCATCTCCCGAACTTCCAAAACTCCGCTTTCGATGTACCTGTCGCACCAAGGCTGGCGGGTGGCGAATATTCCTATGATTCCGGGCTTTGAGCTCCCCAAAGAGATTGCCCAGGTCGATCAGCGTCGCATCATCGGGCTGACAATCGACCCGGAGAACCTAGCGACCATTCGCAGAAACCGGCTGGAGCGCCTAGGTCAACGCGAAGGCGGCGAATACGCGGACCCGGAAGCGGTGAACCGGGAAATTGAGTACGCCACCGAAATTTTTCAGCGCAACCGTCGCTGGCCGGTTTTCAATGTCACCGGCAAAGCTCTTGAAGAGACGGCTTCTGAAATTATCCGCCTCATGGCTTCTCGGCGACTTCTTCCGCCTCACCTTCAGGAGTCCTAATGCGCGTCGGAGTGGGCAGGTTGGTTTTGGATTTTCTAGGCAACCTGGACGCGAATAAGAAGCGCCGTGCCTTGGAAGATCTCGGTAAAGACCTGCGCCGCAAATTCAATGTCTCGATCCTGGAAGTGGCAGACCTGGAAGATCCTGAACGCGGTGTCATCGGCTTTTCAGCGGTCATTCCCGACCACTGGAGCGAAGTGGCCGCTCGCAGTTTTTGTGAAAAAATCTGCACCACCTTGGACGACACCTCGCCCGCCCGGATTACCGTAGAAGATTGGGATATCCTGCATCACGGCGACGAGGACTGGGAACCTGAAGAAACGGTTTCAGCCTCGCAAGACGCCCGAGACCTGATTCGTCGCAAACTCAGTGGGCGTCGGCCGCGTTAACTCGCGAGAAGAACTCCATCGCGACCCGAATTTCTTCGGGACTCACGGTTGCCGTTCCCCGCTTACCCACTTCTACGCCTGCAGCAAGGTTTCCGAGAATCACTGAGTCCTCGAGTGACGCTCCGGCTGCGCGTCCTAGGCCGAGAACCGAAATCACGGTGTCGCCTGCGCCTGAGACGTCGTAGACCTCGCGCGCGTAAGTAGGAATGGAAAGCCCTGGACGACCATCGTCATGGAACACGGCCATGCCGTCTTTTCCGCGAGTGATCACCACTTCCTTGGCCTGAGTCTTTTTCAAAATCTGCCGGCCCGCCGCAACCAGGGATTCGGTGTCACGGATCGAAATTCCGGTCAAAGCTTCGGCTTCTTTCAAGTTCGGAGTCAGGAAGGTTGCGCCCACGTATCGCTCCAGCGGCGCTTTTACGTGCGGATCAACCGCCACGAATTTCTTCGCTTTCTTCGCAACCGCAAACACTCGGGCGGCCAATTCTTCGGTGACCATGCCTTTGGCGTAATCCTGAAGAATGATGCCATCGCAGCGGTCCACCAAAGCTTTCACTTGCTCAAGAACCGCAAGCCGCGTGGAGCGCGAAATGGGTGAAACGTCCTCGTAATCCACGCGCAAGAGTTGCTGGCGATCGCTGACGATGCGCTCTTTCAAAACCGTGCGGCGGCGATCGTCCACGACAAGAAACCGAGGACTCACTTTCGAGTCCCGAAGCAGCGTGCGCATATCGCTTGCGGCGCGATCCTTACCGACGACACCCACGAGCCAGGGCTCGGCGCCTAGTGTGCGGATATTGTCAGCCACGTTAGCTGCAAGCCCAAGCTTATGTTGCTCGGACTCCACCCGAACGATGGGCACCGGGGCTTCCGGGGAAATTCGCTCGACGGCGCCGTGCGTGTAGCGATCGATGCCCACGTCTCCCACAACCAAGATGCGCTTACCGCGGAAGCCGTCTAGGACACGCGCTAAACTCGTTGCGTCCCAAGCGGTCGGCGGAAAGGTTTTGAAAAAGGTGTTTTGTTTTTTGGTCATTGGATTCTTCATCATCGGACCCCCCCGAGAACATCGTGCACTTTTTCCATCGCTTCAGCGACCGACAAACTCTTCATGCACGGATAGTGGTTGCAAACGTTTCCACGGCAAGTGAAGTCCTCGCCGCAATACACTTCAGGCACCATGACTCCGCGACGCTCAGACTCTTCGACGTAAGGTCCCCAGCGCACAACACTCTGAACCCGGATGGGCGGGTAAAACGAAACGACCGGTTTCCCAAGCGCCACTGCCAGGTGCAAAGGCCCCGTGCTCGGAGCCACAACCACTGCGCAAGCCTCATAAAGAGCCGCCAATCGGTCCACTGCGCCGGTACCCGGCCCACCGTAGCGAAGCCAACGCCCAGAAGAGCTCGGTGCGGAGGCTGCGTCGCCCTCCAAAGCCAGAGTCAAGCGATCCAGAAGCGCACCTTCTGTGGGGCCGCCGGTTAAGATCACCCCGAAGCCCTCGCGAATCAAAGCGCGCACCAGAGCCAGGTAGTTTTCTTCAGGCCAATTCAGAGCCGATCCAGCCATGCCCGGATGGACTGCAATGAAAGATCGCCCAGAACCTTCGATTCGAGCCGGCGCCCCGGTCCTTGGATCCCAGTTCACGCCATTTTGTATCAACCAGCCTTGGATAAACGCACGGGCATCGCTCGACACGGAAACTCGAGTTTTCAGAGAGCGCGTGGGAACGCGAATACCGAGACGTTTCAGAAGCTCTAAGTTGTAGTCGGCTTCATGCATCTCCACGAGAGACCGCCGCTGACGAACCCCGCGGTTGTAGCAAATCCAAGAGTGGGGTTTTGAGAGCGGCCCTACTCGACTGCGAATCCCAGCCAGTAAAACCGCGAGCCCCACTTTCCAGTGACTTTGCAGAACCACAGCAATCCGGAAGCGCTTTTTCCGAAGCTCGGCTGCCAACCTAAACAGTCCGCGAAGGCCCGAGTGCCGGCCTTCCGGATCAAAAACCAGAGTTTCGTCGACGCCCGGCAGACCCCGCACCACAGGCGCAATTGCTTCACGCACTAAAAGCGTGAGCCGCGCATTCGGGTACTGCCGCCGAAGCGCTTCCAGAACCGGCGTTGAAAGTACGACATCTCCCAGGCGATCCGGACGAGCGATGAGGATGGGAAGCGACTTCGTCGCAGAGGCAGGAATGGGGATGACGGGCGAGCTGAAATCCTGAAGATTCTCGCTCATGCCTTATTCTTCCCTCGGAGCGTCAGTCCCATTTGAGCGCGAATGCGAGTCTCCATCGCGTGAACGACTTCATCGAGCGTCATTTCGCTCGTGTCCACTTCAACGGCTTCTTCCGCGCGCTTGAGCGGAGCAATGGCTCGCGTGGAATCCGCGCGATCGCGATCCGCAATCTGTGTTTTCACGTCCTCGAAACTGGGTGCATCTTTTCCGGCCGCTTCGAGTTCGGCTAAGCGGCGCTTGGCTCGCTCATCGACCGAGGCTGTCAGGAAAAACTTGATGTCGGCATCTGGAAAAATCACGGTGCCGATGTCTCGACCTTCCAAGATCGTGCGGCCCACGCACCCCAAGCGCCGTTGCAAGCCGACCAAAGCCGCCCGCACTCCTGGAATCGCAGAAACCCGGCTGGCACTCATGCTGATTTCTGGAGTGCGGATCGAGTCGGTCAAATCCTTGCCGTCAGCGAAGATGCGGTTGGCGGGGTTTTTCTTGGGCTGGCGTTTGAATTCTAAGTGCACGGACCGGGCAAGCTTCACTGCTTCTTCCGGGTCGGCCTCAATGTTGGTTCCTTGCTTCATCAACAGATAGGCCACCGCGCGATAAAGCGCTCCGGTATCAATGTGAGTGAAGTCTAAGACTTCCGCCAAGCGCCGCGTGACGGAACTTTTTCCAGTCCCAGCCGGACCGTCGATGGCCACTACGAAACCTTGCTTCGGAATCGCCATTTTCGGCTCCGCCTTTCCCCGAGTCATGCCGTCCGACCGACCGATGCCAAGGCTTTCAGACCCACGCGGTTTTCCTCGAGCGTACCGATAGAAATCCGCAGATGATCGGGAAGTCCGTAATTGGCTACTGGACGGAAGATGACGCCTTTTCTCAGGCACGCTTGATAAACTTCCGGGCCACTGAGCCCGAGTCCCTGCTTCACGTCACAGAGCAAAAAATTGCCCTGCGAGGGGAAGAAGGGAATTTCCAAGCGATCGAGCGCCTTCATCCAAAACTTCATTCCCTGCTCGTTCACTTTGCGCGCACGACTCACAAATCCGCGATCATTCAACGCGGCTTCTGCGGCGACCAAAGCGGGAATAGTCAGATTGAAGGGCATCTTGATGCGAAGGATCGGCTCCCAGATTTCAGAACGCGCAAGCCCGTAGCCCGTGCGAAGCCCTGCGAGTCCGTAAATTTTCGAGAAAGTACGAGTCACGACCACATTCGGGAAAAGCCGGAGCATCTCGAGAGGATCGGAAAGGTCCTTCGCAGTGACGTATTCCCAGTAAGCGTAATCGAGAACGACCAGAACCGTTCCGCCGCGAACTTTGGCGCACTCTTTCAAGAAGGCGCGAAGGGCGAAATCCGGAACGTAGGTTCCAGTCGGGTTATTGGGGTTCGCGAGGAAAACCATCCGCACTTTTTCGTCCTGCTTCACGACGCGAAGCAGATCGTCCAAGTCGGCCCGCATTCCGGGAAGAAGACCTGAGCGGACCGTACTCACTCCGTGCGCCTGCGCACAAATCGGGTAAGCGATAAAGGAGGCTTGCGGACAAGCGATCTTATCCCCAGGAATCGTGTAGGTGCGGATCAAGAGGCTAATCACTTCCTCAGAACCGTTCCCCACGAGAACCTGCGAGGGCTCGAGTCCCTCTTTCTGAGCAATCGCGTTTTTCAGGCGATAAGCCGATGCATCCGGATACCGATGCAGATCTTTCATCGCTTTTCGAACGGCCAGAAGACCTTTGGGGCTTGGGCCCAGAGGGTTCTCGTTCGAAGCGAGCTTCACCACGTGCTTCAGCTTGAATTCACGCTGCGTTTCTTCGATCGGTTTGCCGGGAACGTAGGGCGCAAGCGTCCGGATATACTCGGGAACCTGGAAGTTCATGATGCCGAGACTAGACCACGGGACGGACCTTGGCGCAAGCCCAGTCCACCCCGGTCATCTCGCGAGAAAAACTCTCCAAAATGCCTCGAGCAAAATCAGAAGCGCCGACGCCCAGGTCGTTTAAGCCCACCGCTGCCACCGGGGCTCCGGTCGGATCCACATTCACCCCGGCATGAAGGAGCACGGAAACGGGTGAAGCCGTCACAATCGAAACCGAAAGCTTCCGCTCAGCCCAGTACAAGTCGTTCCCCGAACGCACCACTTGTCGGCGAGATTCATCCGCCTGAGTGCGAAGGTGCAAACCCAAGCGTTCAGCCATTTGAGCCATGAGAAGCCTTTGAAGCAGAACCCCTTCGCGCAAAGTGATGCCAAAAAATTCGCCTAAGAAATGAATCATCAAACGCGACTCAATGCGGTCGCCTTCCAAACGGTCTTCCCAGTCGACCAAGTGATCGGTTTCGACCCGGCAAGGCCCTTGAAACGCCACCACGGCCGATCCGCGAACACCGAACTCACTCAGGATAAAATGGGGGCGAAGCTCGGGCCCCAGGTACGAGCGCTCTTTTTCCGAGAAGAGAGTTTGAATCATACGGCGAGTCTCCAATAAAATAGGGTCGGGATCAGGATTTCAAAGCGCGCTCGAGGCGCCGACAGCTTTCACAAGCGCCACACGGGGCGTCGCCGCCTTCATAGCAACTCCAAAGGTGCTGATACGGAAACTGCGGCACACGACGCCTGAGTTCAGCCACGATTCGGGCTTTGTCCCAGTCCACCGTGTAGCAGCGCACTTTCACTTGATTGGCGGTCGAAAAAGCAAACGCCCCGGTCGCCGCTTCCAAAAAGGCGCGCGAGTTATCGGGAAAAGTCTGCGCTTCTTCGAGATTAAAACCCACGACCACTTGCTCTGCCTGCACTCGCTCGGCAAAAGCTGCGGCAACGTTGAGAAGCACTCCGTTGCGATTCGGCACCCAAACGCGAACCGCAGTCTGCGCGGCTTTGGTTGGGTCATCGAGCTCGGCAGTGGGTGGGCGCGGCATTTCAAGCGACGCATCGGTCAGAGCACTTCCGCCCAAAGCACCTAGCCAGCGCAGATCGAGAAGCCTTTGCTCGACTCCAAAATGCGCGCAGAGCGCTTGGGCCGCGCGAGCCTCGGCCCGAGCAGCTCGCTGGCCGTAATCCACCGTCAGCGCCAAAACGGGCTGATCCTCGAGCGCGCAAAGCGCCAGATTCGCGGCGCTATCTAAGCCGCCGGAAAGAAGAAGGACAGTTCGCTTGCGACTCACTCAGAAGCTTTCTTCGGCCCAAAATAGGTGGCCGAACAGCGCGCATTTTCCCAGCAAGTGACGCGATCAATTCGCGTCTGAGACGTGTTCACTTGCACTGAGAGGCGCTCAAAAGCCAGAACGGCGATTTGCTCAGCCGTGGGATTTCGGTCCTGAAAATCAGGCAAAGTGTTCAAATCCTGGTGATCCCAAGGAGCGATGAGTTCTTTGGCTGCGCCCTTCAAGCGCTTGAAATCGATCGCCATGCCTAGGCTGTCCAAGCCTTCTGAGCGTGCGAACACTTCGATCACAAAGTTATGGCCATGCGGACGCTGACAATCGCCAGGATAGCCGTCCAGGTGATGGGCCGCTGCGAACTCGACTTCAATACGAAGCTCAAACACCTGCAAACTCCCGACGTTCGGCCTGAACACCGTAAATCCGCATCCGGGTCATGCCTTTTTTGATCTTCAGGTAATAGTCTTGGGTTCCCACCGGGCGAAACGACTTCTGAGCGCGAAGTTCATTCAAACGAGCCGGTCCCAAGTTGTATGCGGCCATTTGATAATAAGGAGAATCACCGCGGTAGCGATCCCGCAGGTAAGCCAGGTAAGCCACGCCCAAGCTCAGGTTCGTGTACGGATCGTGAAGTGAGCGCGAGTTCTTGTAGGGAATTCCGTTTCGGCGAGCCATCGCAGAAGCCGTGGCCGGCATGAGTTGCATCAAGCCGATGGCGCCCGCATAAGACTCCACTTTCACCCGGAAAGTCGATTCCGTCTGAATCACCGAAAGAATGAACGCAGGATCCATGCGGTGCTGGCGAGCCAGTGCCAAAAGGTGACGTGAAAGCGAAGGCACTTTCGAGCGCGGGAAAAGATCCAAGTGATCGGCCAGGACCTTTTCGATCTCTTTTGCCGGCATCATTTGAATCAGCTCTGGATCCGGATTGGTCCGGGTCATCGCAAAGCCGTAATCGTCGTTGGGATCGAGGCTGGAGAGCGATGACTGCCACACAAATGCGGAGGCTGCGACCACTGCCGTCCAAGTGAAAATCCGTTGAAACCACTTCATAAAAACTTCCGGCCTGACTTACCGGGCTCCCCCCTGCGAGTAAAGGGATTTCCCGACTCATTTAGACCGGCTCCTGCCCTTAAAAGGTTGCAGGGAGCGGGCCAATCAGACGCAAAGCGTTGAATTTATTGGGTTTCGTCAGAACTCAAGGGGGTACCCCGGTACTGCATCACGTAGGCATCGTCCCCATTGGAGTAAAAGTGTTTACGGATTTGACAGATGTCGAACCCAAGCCCCTGATAAAGGGCCACTGCCGGGAGGTTGGACTTTCTCACTTCGAGGAAAATTTTGCTTTGATTTCGAGCAATTGCATCGCGAATCGCAGCCCTCACCAGAAGCTTCCCGTAGCCCTGCCCGCGGTATTCCAATCCGACTCCGACGTTCAAAATATGGGTCCCTTCGCCGAGGTCCCAGAACACGATGTAGCCCGCGATGAGCGAATCCGTTTCGTCGTCCGTCAGAAGCCAGAGGTGACTGAAGGGTTTCTCCAGCTCGGCTTGAAAGTGCGCTGGCGTCCAAGGCGCCACTTGGATCGATTCTTCCAAGCTGACCAGCGCCGGAATGTCGTCGGCATTGGCGGGACGCAAACTGAAACTAGGACGGACTGCATTTTCCATTTCGGTTCAAGGGATTGCCTCACTGCGGCATTCCGAGCAACTCGATTTTTTTTGCCGTTCCGACGCTTTGCCCCTATACCCGAATGAAATCCTTCTTGATTGGCTTCGTGAACAAAACCCACGGTCGTTTCGTAAACGCGGTTGTCCTGGGTCTCTTTATCGCCGTTTTCGCCGGGGGCGCGAAAACTGGCCAGGCCGCTATGACAAAAGTCGTGTCAGCGCGTGGGTCGCTTGACTTGGTTTTTCGCCAAGCTTCGCGCGAATCCGGGGTTCCTTTGCGGCTTTTGCAGGCCATTGCTTATGTCGAGTCGCGCTGGCGCCACGCCGTGCCCGAGGCGGGAACACAAGATGGCCACGACCATCAACGCGCTTACGGCGTGATGGGCCTTCGCGACGACTCCTGGTTTGGCTCAAGCCTAGTTGAAGCGGCGCGCTTGCTTCATCAACCTCCGGAAGCCCTGATTCAGAGCGCCCAGCTGAACATTCGCGGCGCAGCTCTGCTTCTAGCCAAACTTCGCGACACCACTCCTTCTGCTGAAGGAAGCACCACTCCCGATTCAGACGACCTCTCGGCTTGGGCTCAGGCGGTCAGCCGCTACAGCGGCATCCCCACGATTGACGAAGCAAGAAGTTACGTCCGGGAAATTTTCCTCACCCTGCGTGAAGGCGTTTCCGCGAAAAACGGAGTCTTCATTGCGCCTGCAGGCCCCGAGGCTCTGGCGCTCGGCCCCTGGGATTTCGCTGAAAATCCAACCGATGAGCCGCAAGGCGAATTCCCAGGCTCGGTTTGGGACCCTTCCCCGAACATCACCCCTGGCGCCATTCGCCCTTCGCACGTCATCATTCACACCACTCAGGGCTCGTTTGCGGGCGCCGTATCTTGGCTGAAAAACCCGAAAGCCCAAGTCAGCTCTCACTACGTCATTCGAAGTCGGGACGGGTATGTGAAGCAACTGGTCTCGGAGCGCGACCGCGCGTGGCACGCCAGGTGCTGGAACCGGCTCGCGATCGGAATTGAGCACGAAGGGTTTGTGAACACTCCCGATTGGTACACCGACGTACTTTACCAATCTTCTGCCCGACTCGTTCGCTACCTAGGGGGAAAGCACGCTCTTACCCTCGACCACTTGCACGTCGTGGGACATGACTTTTGGTCCAAGCCCTACTTCCGAGACAGCGAGCTTTCCGCTCTGAACTGCAACGATCACTCGGACCCTGGGATTCACTGGAACTGGGATTTTTTTCTTCGCTTAGTCAGCCCACCCCTGCCCTGATCGCCATTTCCCTGCTAAGTTGCGGCCCGAACCCAGGAACTCTGAGTGAACCTGAAAATCCGCGCACGGCTCGCAGCCCCCTTTCTTGTCTCCTTCGCCCTGATCTTGGGAACACTCACGTGCCCCTCCCTCGGCAGGGCTGCGGCTACGCCTCAGGCAGAGTTTCAGTTTCGCGAGGTCGAAGCGCACTCGCCTCAGCGCCTTTTCCGCGCCAAGCTTGCATCAGGCCAAACGCTCACGCTTTCGACTCGCGGACACAGCGCAGCCTTAACTGCAGCGCTTCTCAGGCACCTGAATTGGGAAGTGCCCCAGCCTCAGCACGTTCAAAGTCTCATCCTTCGCTTCGACAGTTTAGAAAGCCGCGACTTGGCGCTGGAAGCGATCGCTCATCAAACCCAGGCCCCTTCCGGCAGATGGGCGACTGAAATCCCAGCGTCTGAGCCTTGGGTTCGCCTGCAAGATGCTTGGCTTGAGCCTGAACAAAAACCAAGTTCTCCTGAGAACCCCGACCCGACCGCCTGGGCCTGGGCCACGCCAGGACCCGAGCACGTTCAGTGGCTTTCAGAAAACCCCGAGCGGCGCTCGGTGCTTCTGCTTTGGATCTTGGGAGATCTTCCCGAGCGGATCCATCTTTACTCGACTCGTCCCGGACGAAAACTCAACGAGAAGATCGACCTTCCCCATCCCGCCGCATTTGCCACGGTGGGAGTGACTGATGACGATCTTCAGCTTCTCGCAAGCTCGCTCGCGACGATCGGCAGAAAAGAAGCAGAAGCTCTGGTTTCGCAGGCTCATTTGCCCACTGATCTTCAGCCTTTGGTTTTGGAAAGATTCTTGGCGCGCCTTCAACACCTTTGCAGCCTTTGGGACGTGCCCGCAAAAGCGATTCACCCAGCACCACGCCTCGAGTGGGATGGCCCAGGAGTCAAAAAGGGTCGGGCTACCCAGTCCATTTATCCGGGCTACGCTTCGCGCTTTGTCGACGAGGATTCCAGAAACCCGCTGAACCGATCCGAAATCAAGCGCTTCTTAGAGATTGAAGGCGTGAACCTGGGCTTGAATCTTTTGGCCCAATTGGTGAACCAAAGCCTGAAGCTTTCCGATATCGGCACGCTGACTCGGCGGAAAGTCAAAGAAGCTCAAGCCCGGTGCGCAACCCTTGGACCGAGCGGCGCACCGCTTTGCACTCAGCCCGCCGGAAGTTGGAGCGGAATCGCTGGGGGCCTGAAGCTTCAAGCCGATCGCAGCATCGTCACCGGAACTTATTACGGAGGCGCACCCGACCAAGTGCAGCTCGTCGATCGCCTCACGATGAGTGTCGAAGTGGGCCACTACCAAAGTCGGCACGGACTTCCTCAGATAGGCCCCGTTCACGAACGAATCGGGAAAACGCCGATCGAAGGCGGAAACTACCTGAGCCTGGCTTTGAGCCGCGACTACGCACACGTCAAACCGGCAGGCTCGCTAGTGAAAGCATCCGACGCCGACTGGGCGGTCGTGGCAGCACCCATTCTGGTGAATCACCTGGCACAAGCAATTGCGCCAGAAAGCGTAGAACAGGGTTTAGATCCGGTTTCTCAGGGACTCTTAGGAAAATTGAAAATCGGAGAAAGCCTTCTCATCACTGATTCTTTGGCCCTGGGCGATCGCGTTCAAGCCCGAGTTCCTCTCTCCAATCTTCTGAACTTAGCCGTTCTTGGCTTTGGCCCAGGAATGAACGTCAGCGTGGGCGCTCAGGGAGCGATTCTCAAGCGCACGACTCTGACTCGCACCCCGCGCGGATTTGAAGTCGCCCGCCAAGACATTCAACAAGCCGGGCTTGAGTGGTCAGCCAACGCAAGCTTCCTACTTGAATTCATGCGCTTGACCCAAATCAATCGCGAAGCAAAGGGCAAGACGCGGCTCTATCAACTCGAGGATTCACCCGAAATCAAACGTCGCCTAGGCGCTTCGCTTGCGAGCCTTCTTCGCTCTCACGACACGCACCTCCTGGACGATTCGTTTCCCTCGCGCGAACTGCACCACAACCTTCAAACGCGAATCAACCGCTCGATGTTTTTTGCGTGGAACTGGTTTGGCTTAGAAGAAAGCCACTTGCTCACGCTTCAGCCCGAGAAAGGTTCTGCGCCCGGCACGAAGCCACGCCAGCTTTTCTCGCACCGGATTTTGAAAACGCGCGGAGCCAACACCACCACTTTCTTGAACGACACGCTTGAGCGCGCGCCCCGGCAAAATCGCCCGCTCCCCCAGATCGGGGAAAATCCCGCGCACTACCCGGAAGCTTCCGCACGCTGGGCTACTTGGTCGGCCGAGGCCGAAATCACGCCTTCACGAGAATCCGGCCCCATCGCCATTGCCGAGCACCACTGGGGCGGCTGGGGAATGACTCGTGAGCAACTGCTTCGCACGCTCGAAGAAATTGAACGCACCGTTCGCCCTCTGAAACTAGAAACTCCGGTTTTTCGGCGAGACGATTTCGAGGGTTTAGAGAGAATTCTCTTCTTCGATATTCAGTCCCGCCTTCAGCTTTCCTCGGCTGGGGTGAAGGCGCTCCTGGGCCACCTGGAGCTGAATTCGGTATCCTCGACCGAGGCCACTTGGCTTGCCCTGACGCGCCTGGAAATCAGCCCTGAAGAATTCAAAAAATGGTGCACGCATCAGGATCTCTTGGCTTCGAATCAGGAAGAGGAAACGCCCTCTCATGTCTGGACCGAGACACGCCCCTTTCCGGAAACTGAAGTTCGCTTCTGCGTTCGCCCTTGGATGAAAGAGATCCTTTTGCTCAAGCCGCGCCTCCAGGGCAGTGAGAAAGCTCGCACCCAGGCCACAGCAAGGCTGATCCGGACGTTGGAAACGACCCTCTCTCTTCCCCAGCTTCTTCAGCCGCTGGATCGCAGCGAGTGGCGTTTTCAAGTCAAGGTCATGGGGTTTCGAATTCAGAAATCGACTGTTCCAGATCTTGAGTCTTCCCCTTGGTACTTGGGCCTTGTGGGTGCCGAGCAAGATCTGACTCGAACCGGAGTTTTTGGGGAGCTTCGCGCTTCTCAAGGGCTTTCTACCTTCGAAGTTCAAGGCCGCTACCTCACGGACATCCAGTAGCCGCCACCCTGTGCTACCCTATTTCTTAGGGATGAAAGCGGAAGGCACCGGACCGGAAACTGCCGTTTCTTTACTGTCACTCGAAAGCCCCACCGAGGCGCTCTTGGGCGCTTTCTTTGACTCCCTTCGCCTAGACCGAGGAGCTTCTGAACTCACGCTTCAGGCCTACCGGCGCGATTTGCTTCAGTGGCGAAACACGCTCACGGAAAGCCCAAAGCTTTCACAAGTCAGCGCCGAAGACCTTGCCCAGTACATCACGGCCCTTCACCGCCAGGGACTGAAGCCCGCCTCGATTTCAAGAAAGGTCTCGGCCCTTCGCCAGTTCTTTCGTTTTCTGTGCTTAGAACACGATCTAGAAGCGAATCCGGCCGAACACCTGCACCCACCCAAAGGCGCAAGAAAGCTTCCTCGCCACTTGAGCCTGGAAGAAGTGTCCAAGCTCCTTGATTCCGCCGACCAGGGCCTGCCCTACCTGCGCGACCCCGAGCAGGCGCTGAGGCTTCGCGATTCTGCGATGGTGTACTTGCTTTACGCCACCGGCCTACGCGTCTCTGAGCTTTGCGGCCTTCAGCTTGGGCAAGTTGACCTAGACGCTGGATACTTGCGCGTAAAAGGAAAAGGCGAAAAAGAGCGGATCGTTCCCTTTGCCCAGGCGGCCGGTCAGCGCATCCAAATCTGGCTTCAGGCGGGCCGCCCGGGATTAAAGCCCCTCACCGATCACCTGTTTCTCAATCCCCGGGGCTTGGCCTTAAGCCGACAGTCGTTTTGGAAAACCTTGGGCCAGATAGCCATTCAAGCCGGAATCACGACCCACCTTTCCCCTCATGGCCTTCGGCACTCGTTTGCCACCCACCTGCTCCAAGCCGGAATGAGCTTAAGATCGGTTCAAATGCTGCTCGGTCATTCCGACGTCAGCACCACCCAGATCTATACCCACCTGAGCCCCGAGCACCTGAAACAGGCTCACAAGAAGTTCCATCCTCGCGGCGAGTAGGCTAGGTTGACAGGCATGAACCTGCAGCAAGGTCTTCAAGACCTCTCCATCCAATTTGTGCCTTTCATGATGGCTGTGGTCTTCCACGAATTCGCCCACGGTTACATGGCCAACCGCTATGGCGACACCACGGCCCGCGACGCCGGCCGACTCACCTTGAATCCGGCTCCGCACGTCGATGTACTGGGAACCTTGATTCTTCCCATCTTAATGATGGTCTCGGGAGTGAGCTTTCTTTTTGGTTGGGCCAGGCCCGTTCCCATCAACCCGAGCCGCTTTAAGAACTACCGCGCGGGCCTTTTCTGGGTTTCGTTTGCAGGACCCGGAATGAACTTTCTGATGGCGCTGGTTTCGGGAGCTGCTTTTGCGGCGATCCGAACCTGGATGCCCGAGACTTTTTACCTTCATGAGCCCTTGGTCAGTATGGCCATCGCTTCAGTGACGGTGAACTACGCGCTGGCCATTTTTAATCTGATCCCGCTGCCACCGCTGGACGGCTCAAAAATGATTCAGTCGTTTCTTTCGTACGACGCCACCCGAAAGTATGAAGCCATTTCCCAGTACAGCTTCTTCATCCTGATGGGGCTGATGTGGACTGGCTCACTTTCGGTGCTGGGCTATCCGATTGTGTTTTTGCGTAATCTGACCCTTTACGGAATGACCCTTCTTTTCGGGAGTCCCCTGTGACCGCATCCCCTCGCAAGATCATGCTCTCGGGCATGCAGCCCACGAACCGCCTGACTTTAGGAAACCACATCGGAGCCCTAAAGAACTGGGTGAAGCTGCAGGATCAGTACGAATGCATCTTCATGGCCGTGGACCTTCACGCCATCACGCTGAGGCAGGACCCGAAAACCCTGCGTGACCAAACGCTTCGCACTTTGGCCACTTACGTGGCGGCCGGAATCAACCCCGACCACGCGCTTTTGTACGCTCAAAGCCAAGTGCCCCAGCATGCCGAACTGGGCTGGATCATGACCTGTTACAGCACCATGGGCGAGCTTTCGCGCATGACCCAGTTCAAAGACAAAGGTCAGAAGCAGGGAGAAAGCATCCCGTCTGGCCTCTTTGTCTACCCGGCTTTAATGGCAGCCGACATTCTGCTCTTTGGCGCGGGCCTCGTGCCTGTCGGCGCCGATCAGAAGCAGCACTTGGAGCTGACTCGCGACTTAGCCATCCGGATGAATAACGCTTACCCCGGCGATGAACCTCTGTTTGTCGTTCCGGAAGGCTTCATCCCGCCCGTCGGAGCGCGCCTCATGAGCTTGCAAGACCCGACGGCCAAAATGTCCAAATCCGATCCGGATGAGAACGCGACCGTCTATCTGACGGATTCGGACGATACGCTTCGGAAAAAATTCAAACGCGCCGTGACCGATTCGGGCTCAGAAATCCGGTTCGATGAGGAAAACAAACCAGGCGTTTCGAACCTTCTGACCATTCAGTCGGCTTTGACCGGAAAGACGGTTCAAGAGCTCGAAGCCTCCTACCAGGGCAAAATGTACGGCCACTTGAAGGTTGAGACTGCCGAGATCGCTGTTCAGGCCTTGGCCCCCATCCGGAACGAAACCGACCGCCTGATGGCAGATACCGGGCACCTCGAGGCGATCATGGCCAAAGGGGCAGAAAAAGCTCGGGAACGGGCAGAAGTCACGCTTTCCCGGGTCTATGACCGGCTCGGTTTCGTCAAACGCAGGCCTGCCTTCTAAGCCGCCCCTAAGAACTCGGCAGACGGGCAAGGCCTTTACTTGCCTATTCCGCTCGGTTCGTTATGATGACATCCCCAGTTTGCGGGAGGAGACCCTTTGGCGAATCGTGTTCCCATCAGCGTCCGGCTCGACAGCTTCGAAGGTCCTCTGGATCTATTGCTTTACTTGATCCAAAGCCACGAGCTGGATATCTCGAAGGTCTCCATTGCGCGCATCACGGACCAGTACCTGGAATACGTGCAAGCGATGCAGGAGTTGAACTTCGACGTCGCCAGTGAATTCCTAGTGATGGCAGCGACGCTGCTGCTCTGGAAGTCGCGCTCGCTGATGCCCGAAAATCAGGTCCAAGCTCAGAACGGTCAAGACGGCGACGAGCCGGGCCTGACCCAAGAAGAGCTGATTCGCCAGCTCATGGAGCGCCAGCGCTTCCGGAAAGCCGGCGATGACTTGGGCCAGCTGCCCCGCTTGGGCGAGGACGTTTTTGTCCGCCCGAATCGACGCCCGCCCATCGAAAAAGTTTGGAAGGAAATGCGCATTGCGAGTCTTGCCACTTCCTACCAAGACCTGCTGGTGCGCCAACGCAAGCGCAAGCAAGTGCTTCGCAAGGAAACGGTCTCGATCAGCGGAAAAATTACCCGCTTCGTGGAAAGCCTGACCGTGGGCAAGCCCACCGCCATGTCGCGATTTTTTGAAGACACGACGCGCCCCGAAGTGGTCGTCACTTTCCTGGCCTCGCTCGAGCTTTCGCGCATGAAGAAAATGCGCCTTCACCAAGAGAAAACCTACGAAGAGATCTTCCTCGAACTGATCGAGAAGATCCTCGCGCAAGACCTGCACATGGCAGGCGCGGGCTTTGAGTACCAAGCCGCCCTGGCTCTGAATAACGAACTCCCTCCGATCCTGCCGCCTGCGGCAGCACCTGAAAGGGCACAAGCCAATGTCTGATAAAAAACCTGAAAATCCGACGCCGCAAGACGCAGACATGCTGACTTTGGTGACCGATCCGTTCGGCTTGTCACCCGCCCCCAGCGAAGAAGAGCAGGATGAATTCGACGAAGACAGCGCTTCGGAAAACCCGATGGGCGATCTTTCGGACACGGATGAAATTTCGGACGAAGAATTGGATGAGGAAGATTCTTTAGACGAGCTCATTGATGACGACGCCGCTGAGATGAGCGGCGAAGCGCTCGATCTCGAAGAAGACGCCATTGAAGAGGCAGAGCCAGAAACCGTTGCTTACGATCTGGCAGGCCTGGCTCGCGCCATGCGCGCGGAAGAAGCGCGCCATGAAGAAGAACTTCTAGAAGTCACCAGCGACGCCGTGGCCGAGCTGAAAGCTGAAACCGAAGAGCTTCTGACCCGCCAGATCGCGGAAGACCTGGCTTTGCAAAAAGCGGATCAAGAAGCCGCTGAAGCGGAACTGGAAGCCGATCCGGAACTCGCAGCTGCCCTTCCCGGAATGCCCCCGATTGACGAATCAGGCCTGCTCGATTTGTCCGAGCTTCAGTCTTGCATCGAGACGCTTCTTTTCATGAGCGATAAGCCCATGAAGACAGAAAAGCTTCAGGAACTTCTTGGCCCCGAAATTCCCTTCACGCTTTTCCAAGAAGCGATCACGCTCCTCAAAGATCGCTATCAATCGCTTCACCACGGCATTGAGCTAGTCGAAATTGGCGGAGGCTTTCAGCTTCGCACCAAGCCCGGCCGCGCCGCTCTGGCTAAGCGCCTGGCCCGCGTCCAGACGCAGCGCTTGTCTGCCGGCGCGATGGAGTCGCTGGCCATCATTGCTTACAAGCAACCCGCCCTGAAAGACGACGTCGATCAGATTCGCGGTGTCGACAGCTCGCACTTCATTCGCACACTGCTGGACCGAAAACTGATCACCATCAGTGGGCGCTCGGAACTTCCGGGCCGGCCCATGCTTTACTCGACCACGCAGGAGTTCTTGGAACTCTTCGGCCTATCGAGCTTGGAAGAAATGCCGGCTCTCTCGGAACTGGAACAAATGGTTCCGTCGAGCACCGGTGGCAAAGACGATGAAGATCCGCGAGTTCGCGAAATGCGCCGTTTGGTCGGCGAGATGAAGGCCAATAGCCAATCCATCCTGGATTACGATCCGCGCGAAGACGATCAGATCTTGAAAGACATTCGCGAACGGGTGCAAGGCATCTCGACTTCGACGCCTTTCCTAGACGAGCAAAAAGCCCAAGAAAAAGCCGAGAAAGAAGCCAAGCTTGCCGCTCTGAAAGCGGACCAGGCCCAGGCAGAGGCCGCTTTGCCCCAGGCGGAGCTGGCGCTTGCGCCCACGCCTTCGAGTGAAGCCACTCTCGGTAAGCACATTCAAACTGCCCCTCAAGACGAACGCATCAGTGCTGATTGATCGGTGTTGACCGATCAGTGCTGATTGATCTCAGTTCGCTCGACTTAGAGGCAGACGAGCAGAAGTGCTAGCCAGTAAACGGTCGTCACGCCTTGCGCTTGAAGAAGGGCGGGATTCTCCACGCCCAAAAACTGAAGGAGCGGCACAAACTGGAGAACAAACGCGACTGAGAACAACGCCCAAGCGAACGCGCGGGCGCGCGAAGAAAGCTGACTCTCCAGAGCGGACGAAAAAAACGCTCCGACCGCAAACACCGAACCAAAGCGCCAAGCCAAGGGATTCAAAAGCTGCGCAAGGAGGAGCCACGGCGTGATCCAGGAATACCCCTCGCGCCCCGGTACCGTTCGAAGAAGCCTTGCCGTAAAGATCCCCAAGAAAAGACTCAGCACCAAAGCGGTGAGGCCTAGGCCCCAAGTTTCGCTCCCGGA
This sequence comes from Bdellovibrionia bacterium, assembly GCA_040399745.1. Classification (GTDB taxonomy): domain Bacteria; phylum Bdellovibrionota; class UBA1018; order UBA1018; family UBA1018; genus CANFHS01. Next base: position 92,223 of record JBBARP010000006.1, read on the forward strand.
GAGGTTCAACCAGCGCTGCGCCGAAATCCAAATGGACTGATTCGCGGGAGAAACGAAGAGCTCAGGTCCGGTCGAGAACAAAAGCTCAATCCACTGGCGCGTGAAAGCTTGCGCTCTTTCCGTCCCAAAAACCCAAACCGGGAAAGCAGCACCCCAAAAAAAGCAGGCCAAAAAGTAGCCCGTAATAACGAGGCGAACTCGCTTCTCGAGCCTGCCCTTTCCGGCCAAGCTTTTTACGTTCACCACCGTCAGCGGCAGTAAAAGCAAAAGCCAGGGAAGCTGAATCCAAGGCAAGGTTCCCGCCATGGCGCCCGACAAAAGCGGAACTCGCCTTCGCAAGCTCACTGCGGCCATGGCCAGACAGAGAATCAAAAACTCCACACGCCCTGCCGAAAGCGTATCCAAGATGCCCTGCCAGCCTGCGAGTAAGCCTAAGGCTAGCCAAAGCACCGATTTCAGGGACGCGTAGCGAGCGCCAATCCAGAGCGCCACACCCAGTGCAAGAATGCTCAGCCAAGTGAACTGTTTCCAGGCCGATTCAGGGTCGCGCGGCAGGTACTGAACCAGCGCCAAAGTCCCTGGAGAATACCGATAAGATGCCTCGCCCTTGGCTAGGTACGGGGATTCTTTAGCTTCTGCCCGCTTCCAAGCCCTCAGTGCCCCGGTCACCTCGGTAGGCACACCGTGATTGTTGAGCCACTCCGGGCTCGAGGCGTAGTGGGCCCCTAGCCCGCCACACGTGGCGCCGATGAGCACAAGCGCGAGTACGCGCGGGGAGAATTCCCTAAGAAGTTGGAGGACTTTTGAGGGCACAAAGGGTATTACTGCCCCATGTCATTGGAACGTGTCCAGAAAATCCTAGCTCAAACGGGGATCACTTCGCGCCGCAAGGCCGAGGAGATGATCCGCGAAGGGCGTGTCACCATCAACGGCAAAGCAGCCCAATTGGGCGATCGCGCCGACCTTTCCAAGGACGCCATCAAAGTCGACGGAAAGCTCCTGCAGCTCCGAGATAAAGAAGCCCATGTCTACGTGGCTTTCAACAAGCCCCGAGGCGTCATCTCGATGTTTGCTGATCCGCAAGGCCGCCCGCACTTGGGCGACTACTTGGCGGAAATGCACACTCGCCTTTTCCCCGTGGGTCGCTTGGACTTCCTGAGCGAAGGCCTGCTTCTTCTGACCAACGACGGCGATTTGGCCGAAAAAATTCAAAAGAGCGACAACATTCCGCGCGTCTACTGGGTGCGCGTCAAAGGTCACCCCGAAGCCGAGCTGATCGAAAAGCTGAAAAAAGGTGGCCGCATCGAAGGTCAGCTCATCAAGCCGCATTCGGTGCGCCTTGCGGGCGATCACAGCAGCCGCTCGAAAATCGAAATTGTCATGGTCGGCAACGGCTCGGCCGATCTTCAGGGCCTCTTTGAACAAAAGGGCTTCCTGGCTGACAAAATCGTCCGCCAAGCCGTGGGTCACGTGGCACTCGGCACTTTGAAGCCCGGTGAATTCCGGATGCTGAGAAAGAGCCAGTTTGAAGCCGTTTTTGAGCAAACGGAATTGGCGCTTCAGCGCATTGATCAGGAAACAGAACGCACTCGCGAATGGGCAGTGAAAATCGACGCTCGCCATAAAGCGCAGCGCGAACGCGAAGAGCTCGAAGAATTCGGCCCCCCACAGGATGACGAGGCCAGCGAAGGGAAACCCGCTCGCGGCGCCCGAAAAGTCATCAGCCCGACCCGAGGCGGAGCATCAGGTCCGCGCCGTGCGCCGGAAGGCGACCGGGGCGAAAGCCGCGCTCCGCGCAGCTTCTCGAAAGATCGCGATAGCGATCGTCGGGGCAGCTTCGGCCGCGTTTCGTCGGGCGAAGGTCGCGGCGAGCGCAGCTTTGCGCGCGATCGCGATCGTGGCGAAGGCTTCGGTCAAGGCGGCATGGGCCGCTGGAGCGAAGAGCGCAGCGAACGCCCCAGCCGCGGTGGCTTCGGCAAGCCGCGTGCTGAGCGCAGTGGTAGCTTCAGCAAAGACCGCGAAGAACGCCCAAGCCGCGGCGGCTTCGGCAAGCCGCGCGCAGAGCGCAGTGGCAGCTTCAGCAAGGACCGTGACGAACGCCCAAGTCGCGGCGGCTTCGGCAAGCCGCGTGCTGAGCGCAGTGGTAGCTTCAGCAAGGACCGTGATGAACGCCCAAGTCGCGGCGGCTTCGGCAAGCCACGCGCTGAGCGCAGTGGCAGCAGCTGGGGCGGCGAACGCTCGAGCGGCGGCGGCTTTGGCAAAGATCGCGGTGAGCGGTCCGAGCGCCCGAGCTTCCCGAAACGAAACTCACGCTCTGACGGAGACTACGGCTTGGCAGCCGATCCGCGGCCGCGTCGTCCCGGGTTCGGCAAGCAGCCGCGCACGGGTGGCGCTAGCAGCGAAAAACCCAGTCGGGGCGGTCCGCGCGGCGGCTCGTCCGGCGGCGGCAAAGGTTTCGGTCGCGGTCCGAAGCGCCGATAAAAAGCCCGAATTTTGCGGGCATTTGGCGGTTGACTCTCCAGGTCACTCCGCATAGTGTCCGACTCGTCCCTAGTTCTGACGCGGGGTGGAGCAGCCCGGTAGCTCGTTGGGCTCATAACCCAAAGGTCGTAGGTTCAAATCCTACCCCCGCTACCAATACATCTGAAAAAATGAAAAGGGTCAGCCCGCAAGGGTTGGCCCTTTTTGTTTTCTGTATTTGGGTCTCGGGGGAAGGATTTGAAGCGGAGGGAGCGACCCGCGATGAACGCGACCCAAGGGAGCGTTTAGCCCGGGGAAACAAAACAGGAAGTTTTGTTTCGCGACCGCAGGGGAGGCCACGCTTTTGAGGAGCGTGACGCGACGAAAAGAAGTGGCCAAATCCTACCCCCGCCGGAAGCCGCGCTAGGATCACACCTCCCCTGCCCCCTCAGTTCTGGGCTTGCGCACCTCTCGCCCACCAGCCACATTTGTAGCAGAGGTCTCACTCTCTCTCAAAATCCCCCACCCATGCTCTCCCACAAAATCTTCGAAATGAGCTTCGCCAGCGTCTATCCGCTTTACGTAAAAAAGGCGGAACGGAAGGGTCGAACCCAAAAAGAGGTCGACCAGATTATCCTCTGGCTGACGGGCTACACCGCCGCCGGGCTGAAAAAGCAAATCAAGACGGGCGTCGATTTTGAGGCTTTCTTCAAAGAAGCGCCGAAGATGAATACGAAAACTTCGCTCATCACAGGCGTCGTTTGCGGAGTTCGAGTCGAAGAGGTCGAAGACCCCTTGATGAAGAAAATTCGCTACCTCGACAAACTCATCGACGAACTTGCCAAAGGCAAAGCGATGGAAAAAATTCTCAGGAGTTAAGCGCAACGCTGGTTTCGTCTGATTTCGAATTCAGCCAGCGAGACGCACCGGCTCTTCCGCCTTTGCCTTCTTCGGCAGGGTCACTGTAAAAGTCGTCCCCTTCTCGGCGGTGCTTTCCACGGAAACCGAGCCTCCGAAGGCATCGACAATGCCTTTCACCAAGGCCAGTCCCAAACCCCACCCCTTGCGATCCTCGGCAGTCTTGATTCGGCGAAAGGGCTTAAAGAGCTCGCCCTGATTTTCCGGGGAAATGGGGTTACCCAGATTATGAATTTCAAGCGTCGCGCTTTCCTGAGCCTGAAAAAGAGTAATCGTCACCGGTGTTTCCGGCGCTCGGTATTTCACCGCATTGACGGCCAGATTCTCAATCATTCGACGTAAGTATTCTGTGTTCCATATCCCCAGGACAGGTCCCTCAGAAGCCAAGACAAACCAATCGCCGTAGATCAGCTTCAAATCTCCGATCACTCCACGAACGATCGCCTCCACATCGCACTCTTCTAAGGGAAACTTCAGTTCTTCTCCCGCACGAATTCGACTCGTATCCAGGATGCCCTCAATCATCTCCGTCATCTTTTGCATCTGACTCTTCACCTTTTCAGCCACGACGGTAGAAACTTCAGGCCTCTTCGACCGGAGAATGAGATCGGCCCCTGCATGCGCAGCGGCAATCGGGGTTCGCAAGTCGTGAGCGATCGAGAGTAAAAACTGTTCCTGTGCTTCGGAAAGAGCGAGCGCGAACTCGGTTGCAGCCGTATTCGTCGCACTTTCAAATGCCGCGAGAATGATGTCACGGTCGTCGTTCGACATTCCCTGCACTTCCTCTAAGACCTCAAAAACGATCCCTCGAAGCAGATGATACTCAGTGATCACCTGACTCATGATGTAAGCGATCATTCCGGCGCGGCCTCTGCCGTGCTCCTTGGCGCTTGCAATGACATCCGCTGCATCGATATCGATCTGGAGCGCCGTCCTTTTGTGCGTGGATAGCAAGATGACGATGGAACCCAGAAACTGAGGCAGAGCATTTCTAAGGACGAGGGAAGTTCTTCCAAAAGTGGCCGAAATGGTTTCCTTCGCTCTCCCTTCCCAGCGATTCATCACCTCTGGGATCATTCGAGCAAGAAGGTCTGAGAGGGTTTCACTGGGAGGAATCTTTAACGGCTTCGCACTCTCAGCAGCCAATCTTAACTCCCGGTTTTTAGGGTTTTGACGGGCGTTACTTCCGACGTGCAATGGGCACAGCGTCTGGCTTGGCTCGGAATCTCACTCAGACAATCAGGACAAGGCCTTGTCGCAGGCGGCTTCCCAGAACTTCGGCGCGCGTTCAATCGCGACATGGGCACAACGACTGCGAAATAAACAGCCCCGCTCACCATGACAAACGACAGAACGCTGTTCAAAAAGTCGCCATAAAGAAAGCGACTCGAATTGACCGTGAAAGCGAGCGACGAAAAATCAGAATTTCCGCCGATGGCTGCAATCAGGGGCGTCATCAAGTCACGCACTAACGCGCTGATCATTGCGCCAAAAGCTGTACCGATCACCACCGCAACGGCCAGCTCGAGTAAATTTCCCCGCAGCAAAAACTGACGAAAGCCTTTCCACATACCAGGAAGGACTGCAAAGGCTACACCCCGGAAGAACATTCCAAGGGGACGCGCGACTCTCGGCCCAGCCGCCGTTCGTCACTTCGCCCTTGGGCAGTTCGCTCTTCCCATCCCCTATTTTAGGAGGACCGCTGAAGCACCAGCTCCCAGTTGTAGTAGCCCGGAATCGGAACTCGAATGCGCCTTAAGGCCTGAAGCCAGCGCTTTCGATAGAGTCCGCGCGCGGCACTCGCAGGAAGAAGCCGACGCAAAATAAAATCAGAAAGCGGAAACCAAAAAAGTTCCTTACGGGCCTCAATAACCTTTAAGCCAGCCACTGAGATGGGTCCCAGTAGCTCGTCATCGCTTCGGTACTCTCGCAAATGAGTGGGATCGAGGGCCCACTTCCCGTTGCAGCGGTAAAAATACCAGCCGTACCACTTCTTATGAACCGTAGATAAATACGCAAGCCCGCCCGGGATCAAAACACGATGCATTTCCTTCAACATGTTTTCTTGCGAAGGCACATGCTCAATCACTTGAGACGACACCAAAAGATCAACCGACGCATCCTGGATCATCGGAATCGATTCGGCAGAGGAAACGTGACATTCGAAATTTGAATCTAAGTGTCGGACCACCTGGATTCGGGATTCCGAGAGATCAACTGCTGCGACTCGCTTTCCCTGGAAGAATCCACGATGCTTCAAAGAACTTAGGATCCAACCGTCTCCGCATCCGAGATCGAGGTACGATCGCCACGAATACGTCTTCAGTACTCGCATCAAAAGAGCGGGCGGCTCGTCGACATGGAAGTGCACGTTCTTGGCATACTCTTCGATATCCACGTGAATCCCCCGAAAGAGTCGAAACCGTATCAAGACCCAAGCAACACCGTCAAATCAGTCCGCTTGGTTTTGCTCCATCTCACAGTAGGTCGGGCGCTCCTGATCGGGCGACAAAACCATTGGACGAAGGCCTCGGAAATTCAAAAGCGCCAAAAGCAGTTGTAGCCCCACTCCCACCATCACCCAAGGACGATGGCGACCTGCTAGACCAGCCGCAAAAGCCCGGCAGCCGAGAAGCGCCCAAGGAAGTGCAATAGGAAGCGTGTAGTAGTCGTGAACGAAATTGCCCTGACGAACCAAAAGCCAATACGGAACTGCACTGAGCGCCCAAGCCGCGAGCATTCCGTCTAGACCGCCCAAGCGCCGTTCACGAAGGATTCGAAACAGCGCGGGCAGTGCCGCAAAAAAGAGCGGAAGCCCGATCCCCTTCACGGCAAGCCAAGTAAAGAGGCGCGACCAGTAAGGAGCCGAGACAAGAAGGCCAAACCCACCTGAGTGCCGATTTTCGCTGACGCTCCCAAATTGAAAGGGACTCGGAATGCCCGCGCGCTTGACCACAATGACCCAAATCAAAAATGGCAGCGCGATGAAAGCGAGCCTCACGCCCACGGCGACAAGACCCCTGACCCAGTCTGCGCGACTTCGAACTTGCGGCCGAACGTGGATCCAGAACTCCCAAAAAAGGAGCGAAGCCACAGCAACACCCGTCAGCGCTTTTGCGGTGACTGCGAGCGTAAAAAGAACGGTGGCCCAAAACCTCTGCCGCCCAAAAAGTGCCCAAGCGCCCCAAGCCAGGAACGCGGTCGCCAGAAGATCGGGCAGGTGCTGAATGCTGTAGCGAAGAAAAACCGGAACCGCAGCCATGAGAACGGCCAAGTTCCAAGTATCGCGCTCGCCTAGCCGCCACTCGCGGATCCACTTCAGCGAAAGCCAGGCGAGAAACGAAAACGCGAGGGCTGGAATCAAAGCACTTTGACCCGGCCAAATTTTTAGGCCCCAAGCGCCCAAGAAATGAAACACCGGGGGCTCTTCCACCCAGGTTCGCAAGGGCACGCACGGCAAGGTGGTGGAGAGCCAGTTCCAGGGGTTTTTAGCGAGCGCCTCGGTGATGGAGAACGCAAAGAACTGCTTGATGACCTGCCCTTTGAGTAACGCCTGAGACGAGGCAAGAAGAGCCCCAAAGAAACAGAACACGGGCCATGCCCAGTCCCAGCGCCAAGACGATCGAACAGAGGAAAAACCAAGCTTCGGTGCTGGATCACTCATGGTGGCCGAAGGCTAGCACGCACTCGGGTCACCGAAAAAGCTCGAAACCGCCTCGTTACTGCATGGGGGCCGACGTGGGTCTTGCTGCGACGGGGATCACCACATCCCTGACCTGGGCCGAAAGCGCGGCATCGCGCTGGCGAACGAGGTCTTCCAGAAGAATCCCCCCAAAGTCGCGCCTCAGTCGCATTTTCTGCTCAGGCCCCGGCTGATAGCTACCGTTCAGCTCCCGTTCCCGCCGAACGTAAGTGTGCCAGTAGTCGTGTTGTTCTCGGTCCAGGACACAAAGGTTCTCGGGCGAGTTATCCGACTTATTTGGAGCAAAAATGTGATGCACCACTTCGTTGGGTTTCAAATGCCTGCCCATCAGGTGTTCCGCAACGCGACGGTGTTCGTAATTTACTTCCACCCGCAGCACATAACCATCGGCAGAAAGGTGGTTTGAGGTTTCGCCCGTACGAAGCGCGATTCGCGTCGTTTGTTGATCGACTTTTTGAAAGTCGCGAACTTCTTTCTCGAGCTGATCGATGCGCTTCCTGAAGTCACGAAAATGCACCTGCAAGCGCGACTCAAACTCGTTCAAATAAACCTGCGAGTGGGATTCAAACTCGTTTAGAAGGTCGGACTGCATTTTGAGGCGAATCGTGAATTGATCGAAGACAGGCTGAATCCAATCTTGTTCCTGACGGCGGCGCTTAGCAAAACGTCTATCGCCAAACTCAAACCACTTTCCCATGACAGTCACAGCCGCCATGAGGATGAGAAAGCCAAGGATCCAGTTGCCCCAGTGTATTTCAGCCGCTGGCTCGACCGGAACCGAACCCGGAGTGGGCCAAGGTAAGACGGTTGAATTCTTTTTCTGAAGTTCAGTTTTTGGCATGCCGCCATACAGAGGCAAGACACGTGCCGCGCATCTTCAAGCGCCCAGGCCCCGGAAAAAAGCACTTTGGGCTGATGCGAGCCTGCGCGGCTGTAGGTGCTTCCCTACACCGACGGAATTGTTGCGGCGTTCAACGGCTACACCGAAACGATCTTAAGTTCCGGATTTCAGTCGGACCCGAGGAAGAAGCTCTTTGATTGCAACTCTAACCATAGCGATAATCTTCCTTTTTTCGAAGAAAGGTCAGAGTTCCTGAGTCAGGATCGACGCTGTAAATGTAGCAATTATCGCTTGAAGTGACTTCGATTTGCCCGTCTAGCCCTGGCCTGAGTTCACTGAAACCATTACCGGGCGATTGACTGGTTCCTTCTGGGATGGAGAGGCCTACCGGAAATGGATCCTTTTGAATCAACCACGCCACTTCGCCATCGGGGCGAAGGCGGACGCCATTTCGTGGATCATAATCAAACCCTTCTTCGGGATAACGAGACAAAGCGAACTGCCACAAAAAGAGAAGATCTTCATCTACCGGATAAGCCGACCATATTTCTCGACGGGGCTCCTGAAAGCGAAGCTCTCCCCGATAGAAAACTTGGTTACCTGTCACCGACCAAGTGCAGCGATCCTCATCATTCAGAACTAGCTTTGGATCAGGATATTGATCTTGAGGAAATACTTGTCCGGACGTCGCCTTAAGCCAGTATTTTCGAATTCCGTCGCGCGACGTCGCTTCTAGATACCCGCCCGGACAGGCTCGAATTTCGCGGTAACCATTTCCGGCCGTCTCCTGTTGAATTTCCCAGAGCACATCGCCGAAAGCGCTGTAACGAACCACATTCGTTGGATCCCAACCCTTAGGGCCCGGTTTTCCGTCCGGGTTCTGAAATTCAATCAAAAGTCCGTGGGGAAAGAAAAATCCGTTACGGCGACACTGATAAAGGCGGCAGCCTCCTCGGTATTCCTTTCCATTGAGGAAAGTTCCCTGCGACGGTCCCAACATAAAAGTGCTCATCATTCTGATTCCTCAAGGCCGTTCCCAAGGCCATTCCATTTCTTTCCATCCGCCCGGATCTTGACCAAATTCGACTTGGGTACCACCGCCTCGGGCCCCCCAAGAATCCACGGACGCAACTTCGCCAACGCTGAACGAGTCGCCTGCTTTACCCGTCCGGAACCACATATCGCCTGGTGGGTTATTTTTGTCTAAGCCCATGGCGTCCATGTATTTCTCTAGAGAACGATAGTTAGAAGGATCCTCCATTGTCGCCCAAACACCATTTCCGCCTGCGCCCTTCTTTGTAGCCCTAAAAAATATTACGTCTGGCGCATCCTTTTCAAGCGTCACGGTAGCGACCTTAGAACCGGCCTTAAAAGGTGCGAAATTTCCCTTCGCGACGTGCGAAGCGTTTGCCTCCTCAGCGGTTTTTTGCACCACTTTTCCGCCCTTCGCTAGGGCGTTGCCTAATTCTTCCGCCGCTTTGGGCGACTTGCTTGCAAGCTTATCGACCACCTTCGGCGCCGCATTCGCAAGCCCTGCTAGCCCTTTGCCGGCCTTCGCCCCTAACGTGCCTTTTTCGACTGCCTTTGCGATCGCGCGAAGAACTGGCCCCTTCTCACCTGCGGGCTCGAACACCCCAAGGATGACCGCTAAGGCTAGCATGCTCTTATCCACGGTGTCGGTAGTCTGACCCAGAAGATCTTCGCCGGTGAGCAGGGCCGTTACGAGGTTAGCGCCATCGTAACCCACACCCGCAACAACGCCCAGTAAGGCATCCAGAAGTTGCTTGCGTGCAGCCTCCCAGTCCTTCGCGCGTTCCTCGCTGGACCGGTTGCCACTTCCAGACGAAGACGGACCGCCCACCCCTGCCAGAGGCTTACCGTTTTGATTGCCCCACTGATCCGACTCGCCTAAAAGCGAGGACGAACGATCCGCTTGTCCCTTAAAAGCGTGATCCATCTCATTTTGAAGAGCCTCAAGTACTCCAAGCGCATGGTCCAGCGCCCCTAAAGCTTCGCGCTCTTCTGGCTTCTGCACCTTTTCGTAGGTGTCGCGGACCATTTCGCGCGCATTTCGAGTGTTCTGGGCCAGAGGCGTATTAGAAGGGGGCGGCGGAGAAACAGCGCCGCGTGACGGCGATTCCTCCCGATCCTTCGTAGGCGGACTCCCACTTGCAATGGGCGGCGAGACGGGATCTCGATCCTTTTTTGGGCGCTCTGCCGGGGGCGAATACGGGCGAATTGGCCCTAGACCGATGACCGGGCCTTTGCCATCTGGGCAAACAAGGCGCCGATCGATGACCTCACACTCTTGCGTGTTGATTACCGAATCGACCAATTCAACGCCACGCGGAAACGGCGTTCTGGCTTCCACACCGCCAGGACCCACCTTCATGAACGTACCGAGTACGCCTGAAGGGTTCCTACTGCTCGAATCCTCGCCATTGCTCTTTACCAAAGTATCAACGCAACTCGCCTCTTTGCTTCGTCCATCAGTCACTGCGGGGACTTCGTCCGGAGAAATAGACTCCCGGCCAGCACCCCTCTCCTTCGTCTCCCAGGGGTTCCCTGGAGACGGTAGACCGTTCTTCTTTGCAGCATCATCTACTTTCTTTCGCGATTCGCTTTCAGGTCGCTGCTTCGAACCTTTCTGCGTGCTCGGTTTGTCGGATCGGCAAAAATCCTGAACTGAACAGGTCTGTGCACTCACTTCTTGAGCGCTCGCTTCACGCTGTCGAATTTCGATCAAGTCGTTCTGGTAAGCGGCAACTAACCGCTCTACGGACTGAAGCTGATTCGGCGTCGTCGCCAGCGTGAGTAAGCGTGAACTCAGTCGCGGTGTCAGCCACTCGAGCGCCGCGCTCAGCTCCTTCGCGCGATCCCACTTTCTCTGTACGCGAATCGCGTAGTCATGAAGTGAATTCATCGTGATATGCAAGGATTCAAAGCGATCTAAGACGCGATCAAATTCAAATCTCTGAGCATGGACCCGCAAAGCGTTGGCACCCTCACGCTCCAAAAGATCCACACGGGCATCGAAGGCAGCTCGGTAGGATTTTTGAGAATCGCTCTCTAATTCCAGCAGTCGATCCCGATAGCGCGATAAATAGCGATCGATGTTTGCGCGCTTCTGATCATGAGCGCCCAGCATCCCGTCCGCTGGCTCCCAGCGCGCTTCCACGAGGGCCTGTCTTGCCCAATCCAAGTCCGTTTCAATTTCGGCACGAATCGATTGAAAATCAGTTCGGAGAATAAAGATTGTGCCACGCCACTTTGCGAGTGCCTCCAAGGAAATAGATCCATTTGAATCAGCCTTGGGCGTATTGAAATTGACTGCCTCTAAAGAACGAAGCTTTTTAAGCGCGGACTCCCAGTAGTAATTGAACAACTCCAGCGACTCTAGCCGGACGCCTTGAATCGCAAGGTAGGTTTCCTGGCGTTCCTTGACTTGCTGAATTTCAGCATCATAAACCCCGGCCTGACTCCAGCTCGCAGTGGCGCCCAAGAAAATCGCGCCGAACAGGAGCAAGGATATCCACTGCTTTGCTTGGTTAACCGTAAAAATACTCATTTTAATTCGTCCTTAAAATTACGGAGTCCAGCTTCTTCCGACGAAACATCCTTCTCGACTCAAGGATTCTTCGAATCGATTCAGGTCAGGAAGCACATCGCAGTGGGGAGCATCGTCACAACACTCAAACCGATCGCCGTAGAACGTCGTGTTATCGCGCTGCCGCTGAATCGATTCCTTCATGTCAGATACCGAAGAAGTCTTTTCCTCAATATCCGTCCTAATTTGGCTTTGCCTTTCGCGTTCCTCTTTCAGCGATTGATTGATCGACCGAATTGACTCTTTGGCAGTCGCAACCGCAGAACCCTGCCGCGCTACTTCTGCTTCAATCGATGACAGCAGCTTTCTTGCAGAGATTCGCATCGATTCAAAAAGGTCGATTGCTCGGGCCGTTGAAGTCTGAGTTTTTGAAACTTCTAACAGCAGCGCTTGGGTCTCGACCGGGAGACTCGAGCTCGCGGAATCAAAATGACCAGAAGCCATCTTCGCGACCGCTTGAGTGAAATCTTCAGAGGTAGGAAACCGCTTCAAAAATTTTTGAATATGCAAAAGCTGCCGTTGCTCAAACTTGAGCGCTTCCGCACGCGCTATCCCGGTCGAAGCCTCCAGCTCCTGACCCAGTTCGATGAGTCGGATCTCGATCGAAGCGTCGCGATATTGAATAAATCTACGGACCTCGGTCACTAACCGCGGGAGCGCTTCAATCACCTGATTGCCCAAGCTATCCAATGATTCTGTCGAGCGCTGCGCCAAGGGCATCAAGGTATCCTGAAGGACATCGTGACTGGTCTCGAGGCTCTCGGACAGAATCGACTTTTCACCCAGAGTCCGTTGATAAGCGTCTACCCGATACTGGCTTGCCTGTAGGCTATTCTTCAGTCCGCGAATGCTTGCTTCGGTAGAGGCGATACGCGTTGGAAGAATGAATTCGACGTCGCGGGACGCCTGGTCTCGTAACTGGCTAAAATGTTCCCGACACGAAGTAATGGCACCGGTGTTGCGGCAGTGCTTACTGGGGCGGTCCAACGGGTCCCGATCACCGCGACTGGGGCGGTCACCCCGGTCAAAAGGGAGCAATCCCCCCGCAAGAGCCGTCGGCGAATTGGAAAGTAGGCTAAAAAGAAGCGCCAGACTGATGAGGGCGCAAATAGGATTTAACCGTGGAAACACCTGAACTAAGGACGAAGACGCACGAATCATAAACACCTCGCGCGGGCCTAGAGCACCAATCGTGCCGCACCAAGCCAAACTGCGAGGTCTTGATTTTAAACAGTTTTGAAGCGCAACTGGATCTGAACTGTAGGCGATTCCCTACAGTCGTTGTGGGCGCTAGCCTACACTTGGGCGAACGCCCCCACCCCACTCACCCGCGGCGGCGGCGCATCTGCTCCCACTGGTCGTCGCTTAAGCTCTCTAGGAAGTTGAACTCGCCGGCGCCTTTCAGCCATTCGCCGCCGTCAATCGTCACCACTTCGCCGTTGATGAAGCCCGAACCGTCGCTCATCAGATAAGAGGCCAGATTCGTCAGCTCTGGATGCTCGCCAAATCGGCCCAGCGGATTTCGCGCCAACATTTTTCCTTCCGCATCTTCGCCCGGAATCAAGCGCTTCCACGCACCCGGCGTCGGAAACGGGCCCGGAGCAATCGCATTCGAACGAATGCCTCGCCCACCCCATTCCACGGCTAAGCTTCGAGTCATCGCAAGAACGCCTGCTTTTCCCATCGCGGAAGGAACCACATACGCCGAACCCGTCCACGCGTAGGTGGTGACGATGTTCAAAATCGAAGCGCGACGTTTTTCAGCCAGCCACTTCTTTCCGCACGCAAGAGTCATGTAGGCCGTTCCGTGTAGCACGATGTTCAAAACCACGTCCATCGCACGGTGCGAGAGGTCTTCGGTTCGCGACACAAAATTTCCAGCCGCGTTGTTGACTAATCCATCCAAAGCGCCTGCAGCCCAAATCGCATCAACCGCTTCTTCGATCGCTTTGGGATCGCGAATGTCGCAAGCCACGCACTGAACTTCCGCGCCTCCGGCTTCTCGTACTTTCTTTGCCGTCTCTTCCAGCGCATCGGCCCTTCGCCCCACCACCACGCACTGAGCACCCAGTTCCGAGAACCGGAGCACCATGGCTTGCCCCAAACCGCTTCCACCGCCGGTCACTAAAATCCGTTTTCCTTTGAGTAAGTCGGGTTGAAACACGCATCACCTCGCTTGGGGTTTAGGTTGAAGGGCTTGTTGAAAAGCGCCGCGCACATCGAGCGGAACTTTCAAACTTTCTAGATTTTCATAAAGAGTGAGAAGGCAAATCCCCAAGACAAAGAAGTCCGGGTGCAGTTTCACGCCAGCGCCCGCGCACGCTTCAAACACTTTCCCGAAAGTGGCCTGAAAAGTTTTTAGGCGAAATTCCACAGCCGACTGATCGCTCGCTCCAAAGTGGGCTCGGAAAGCCTCGGTCGCAGCTTCTAGCCCCAGAGCCTGAAGTGACCCCTGAAAAAGCGCATCGTCGCCGCCGTAAAACCCTCGGTAAACTCCTCGGATCCCTTCGGCAAACTCAAGCGAAACATCAAAAAACCAAACCTGGGGGGCCCAGACCAAACTCGATTCCTGCCAGCAGGGAAAAGCATCCGGGCGAAAATCCAAGATCCAGGTCGAGGACTCTAAAATCTGCCTAAAAAAGTGCTCCAACACGGCCCGCCCCACGTCTGAGGCGTCGCCCACACGGTCGACCGGAAGCCCCCCTTTGGGGTCAGGAAGCTGCTGACTGATCTTTCCCCAGCGCTCTAGGTCCTTTCGGTTCTGAGCCAAGCGGTTTGCCACCGAAAAGAGGTGCAGCGGCTGGGCGACGCTCCAAAACTGGGGCGAAACGAACTCCAGAAGCCCTTTCAGTTCCGAATTGGCGAACAAGTATTTCAGCATTTCAAAACTACTTTCATCGGGACTCCTCAAAGCCTCCCCACCACTTGAGCAGGGAAGTCCGGCTTTTCCGGAACCCACACCTTGCCATCATTTCGGTAGAGGAACGCTTCGTTCCACGTTACGGTGAAAGGCACCTATGGAAAAGCTTAAGAATCTCTTCAAGGCAAAAGCCGATCAGCTCGGCTTGGAAATTAAGGACCTCCTCAAAGAACACGGCACGAAGCCCATCGGTGAAGTCCAACTCGCGCAAGCATTTCAAGGCATGCGCGGCATCACCGGTATGGTTTACGAGACGTCACTGCTGGACGCTCACGAAGGCATCCGCTTCCGCGGCTTCACGATTCCGGAACTTCAAGCGAAGCTCCCGAAAGCACCGGGCGGCACTGAGCCCCTTCCGGAAGGCCTGTTTTGGCTTCTCCTGACCGGCGAGATTCCTTCGGAAGCCGATGTGAAGGGCTTGACCGAAGATTGGCGCTCACGCTCGACCGTTCCGGCTCACGTGTTCAAAGCGATCGACGGACTTCCGGTTGAAACCCACCCCATGACCCAGTTCGGCGTGGGAATCCTGGCGCTTCAGACCGAATCGCAGTTTGCTAAAAAGTACGCTGAAGGCGTGAGCAAGAAGGACTACTGGTCCTATTGCTACGAAGATTCGATGAACCTGATCGCACGCTTGCCAGAAGTGGCAGCGTACGTTTACCGCCGCAAATACAAAGGCGGTCAGGCCATTGCTTCGAATCCGCAACTGGACTGGGCAGGAAATTTTGCTCACCTCCTGGGCTACGGCTCCAATGCTGGCTTCACGGACCTGATGCGTTTGTACCTGACCATTCACGCCGACCACGAAGGCGGAAACGTGTCTGCGCACACGGTTCACTTGGTTGGTTCCGCTCTCAGCGATCCTTACCTGGCATTCGCTGCAGGCATGAACGGTTTGGCAGGCCCTCTCCACGGCCTAGCTAACCAAGAAGTGATCAAGTGGATTTTCGAAATGCAAAAAGCTCTCGGAACGGAAGTTCCTTCGAGCGAGCAAATCGCCGAGTACGTCAAAAAGACCCTCAGCGAAGGCAAAGTGGTTCCGGGCTACGGACACGCCGTTCTGCGGAAAACGGATCCGCGTTTCTCGGCTCAAGCCGAATTCGCGAAGAAGCACATGCCGAACGATCCTTTGGTCAAAACGGTCACGAATATTTTTGAGACCGTTCCGCCGATCCTGTCGAGCTTGGGCAAAATCAAAAACCCCTGGCCGAACGTCGACGCTCACTCGGGCGCCCTTCTCGTTCACTACGGGATGAAAGAGTACGAATACTACACCGTGCTCTTCGGCGTGAGCCGCGCCATCGGCACCTTGGCCGCCTTGGTCTGGGATCGCGCTCTGGCTTTCCCGCTCGAGCGACCGAAATCAGTCACCACGGCCGCCGTCAAGGCTTGGCTGAAGGGTGAAGAGCAGATTTGGGGCGAATAACCTCGGATTCCGATTTTTGAGCTTTTCCAAAGTCCGGCTCTCCTCTGGGGAGCCGGACTTTGAATTTTGAGCCCTGCCCAAGCCCTTTGCTTTCAGCCGAAATCCCACCGCCCAGGCTGATCAAAATGCCCTGAGCGATGAAAAGTCCGAGCCCCAAGCCCTCACGCTGTCCACCTGCCGAATTCGCACCCGCACTCTGCCAGAAGCGTTCAAAAAGGCGCGGGATCTCGGATGGGTCAATCCCCTTCCCATGGTCTTCCACCTCGACCCAAACCCATTCCTCATCGGCGCCTGCCCTGACCCAGATTTGCCCACCCGCAGGACTGAACTTGATGGCGTTGTGAAGGAGGTTTGAAAAAACTTGCGCCAGGCGAACCTCGTCGCTCCAGATCAGCGGCAAGTCCGGCGGCAGCTCCAAGCGGCACTCTAGGCGCTTTCCCCGAAGCAAGCGCTCCAAGCCCGAAACCACGCTTTCCAAAAGTGGAACCAATTGCACATGACTGAAACTGACTTGAAACTTCCCCGACTCCATTCGAGTTAAATCCACCAAGTCAGAAACAATCCGGTTCATGCGAAGGGCTGAACGCTGAATGAGCTCGCAACTCGAAAGCACTGAGGTCAAAGGGTTCCTGAGCTCGTGCGAAACGAGGCTCAGAGTTTCTTCGCGCCACCTGCGATCGGATAAGTCCAAATGCACCCCCACAGCTCGGAGCGGAGCCCCGTCGGGCGCCCGCTGCACCACTCGGCCGCGGTCCAGGATCCACTTCCAGTCCCCGTTTCGAGTTCGGACGCGATGTTCGGTTTCGTAGAGGGGAATCTCGCCCGCCAGATGCCTCTGCAGAACCTGATTCACCAAAGGTAGATCGTCCGGGTGAACGAGCAGCGCCCAAGACCTGACGTGAGGCTCAATTTCGCCACGCCGGTAGCCCAACATCGAAAGCCAACGGTCACTGAAATAAACATCTCCCGAAGCGACGTTCCAATCCCAAATGCCCTCTTCAGCGGCATCCATCAAAGCACGGAGGACGACGGATTGCGCGTACTCAGGGGGCTCCTGCATTCCCAATCAAGCTACCCTTCGGCTCACTGCGGCCGAAAGGACCCATGCAGCGAAGCCCGGACTTCTCGAGAATGACTCGCCGCGACTGACTCCGCGAAAGGCAAGCCGCATCGAAGCCCGCCACTGGCGAACCGCTGGGACCGATGGTAGTTCCACCGGCATGAAACCGATCACTGCATTGTTTTGGGCCGCTACCGCGCTTGCTGCTGTCTCGCTGGTGATGATTCTCTACACGACGCTCGCACCTTCTCAGAATCCGAACGTCACGAGTCCTGCGCACATTCCTGTTCCCGCAGAAATGGCAACACCGATCGCTCCACCCGAGAAAAGTAACTGATTGAAGCTTTTGCGCTCAGAGAAGCGCTTTTTTCCGGGCTTTTTTTGCTCCTGCGAAAAAAATGCGTTGCAGGAGCCGAAAAAGGCCTCTAAAACTTCTTTTCAGGAGATCCAACAAAAATGGCAAAAAAAGCGAAAGCTAAGTATTCGTTCCTGAACGAAGTGCAAGAAGGCCTTCTGGCTTGCGCCAGCGTGTCACGCAGCGGCGAAGTGAAAATCAAGCGCTCCGAACTGAAGGCCTGCCTCGAGAAAGCTTTTGAGAACGGCATGAAAGCTGCCGCCGGCGGTGAGCGCGTGCGCTTCCCCGTGATCGGTGCTCTCGCTCGTCGCGAAGTCAAAGCCCGTAAAGCTGGCAAAGGCATCAACCCCTTCACCAACGAGCCGATGGACATCAAAGCCCGTCCGGCAAGCAAGAAGCCCCGTTGGAGCTTCCCGAAGATCGTGAAGGAAGCCTTCGCTAACAAGCGTTACTGGTAATTCCTTCGGCCTTTTCGGCTGATTTTAAACGCCATGCCCCTTGCGGGCATGGCGTTTTTGTTTGAAGCTCCTGCGTCATGAGACTCGTCACTTTCGAAGACTCCGCAGGTAAGCCGCGCGTCGGCATCCACACTGGCCCCTTGGGACAAGGCAAGATCACCGATGCTGCCAAGGCAGCTCAAGCCCTCGGGCGGCACATGGGTGCGGATGATCTGACGCTTCTTCAAACCATCGAGCGCTGGAGCGAACTCAAAAGCATCTTCCAAGTCGTTCAAGAGGCTGCAGAAGCCGGACGCACAGGCGAGGCTGAAACTTTCGAGGAATCGAAAACCAAGCTCCTCTCGCCCCTGCCGCGCCCCGTGTCCATGCGCGACGGCTATGCTTTCCGGCAACACGTCGAAGCCGCACGCAGAAATCGCGGCGTGCCGATGATCCCCGAGTTCGATTTGTTCCCGATCTTCTACTACACCAACCACTTGCAGGTTTCTGGTCCCGGCCCGATCTCGGTGCAGAAACAAGCTCAAGTGCAGCTTGATTTTGAGCTCGAAATTGCGGTCGTCATGGGCTCAGGCGGAAAAAACCTCAAAGCCTCCGAGATCGACGAAAAGATTTTTGGCTACACCATCATGAACGACTGGTCGGCAAGACACCTTCAGATGGAAGAAATGAAGTTGAACCTAGGCCCAGCTAAAGGAAAGGACCTGTCGACTTCTCTGGGCCCCTACCTGGTCACCCGCGACGAACTGAAGCCCTGGCGCGAAGAAAGCGAAAACGGCGAGCGGTACAACTTAAGAATGCGCTGCACCGTGAACGGAAAACAGGTTTCCGACGGGAACGCCCGGGACATGACCTGGACGTTTGCGCAGATTCTCGAGCGCGCCGCCTACGGGGTTGAACTTCATGCCGGTGAAGTCATCGGATCAGGCACGGTCGGAACCGGCTGTTTCCTTGAGCTCAATGGCTCGAAAATCACCGATAACCAATGGCTCAAGCCCGGCGACGAAGTGATTCTCGAAGTCGACGGCCTCGGCAAACTCGTGAACACGATCGTCGACGGCGGCCCCTAAGGAGACTTTCAGTCATGGAAGAAACCACTCGCTTTAAGCTCTACCACTACTGGCGAAGCTCCAGCTCCTGGCGAGTCCGCTGGGCGCTAGCCCATAAAGGGATTGAGTCTGATTTTGTCGCCATCAATCTGCTCTCGGACGAGCCGGAAAGCCCGGCGCATCGGGCGCGAAATCCGATGGGCTTTGTCCCAGTGCTCGAAGTTCCGAACCCTTCGGGTTCCCCGATTTACTTGGGTGAATCGCTTGCCATCATCGAATGGCTTGAGGAAATGCAGCCACGCCCTTCGCTTCTTCCCCGCGATCCCCTTCTTCGGGCGCGAGTCAGGCAGCTTTCCGAGATCGTGAATGCCGGCATCCAGCCCCTTCAAAATCTCGGTCCGCAGTTCATGTATTCGGATGATCCAGAAAAGCGAAAAACCTGGTGCCGCCACTGGATTGAAGCCGGAATGACGGCCTATGAGGCCATTTGTAAAGAAACAGCCGGGCGATTCAGTGTGGGCGATTCGGTATCGATGGCTGATCTATGCCTCGTGCCTCAGTGCTACAGCGCACGTCGGTACGATATTGATCTGAATCAGTGGCCAACCCTGGCTCGAGTCGAGGCCGAGTGCTTGAAAGTGGACGCTTGCAAGCAAACTGCGCCCGAGAAGTTTCAGCCGCAATCGGCTCCCGCAGCGAACTGAGTTCAATACGCGCCAGAAAGCCCGTGAGCGTTAAGCAGCTGTTCTGCGCGTGCGATTCAGTCGGGCCGTGATGGCATCTGCAATTTGATCGAGCGGGAGCACTTGGTGAAGTGCTCCCTTCTCGAAGGCACATTTCGGCATGCCGTAAACGACGCAAGATGCCTCGTCTTGACCGACATTGTGAGAGCCCGCCTGCCGCATCTCAAGAAGCCCCTCAGCTCCGTCTCGCCCCATCCCAGTCAACACCACGCCAATTGAGTTCGCTCCGGCAACGCGCGCTACCGATTTCAAAAGGTAGTCGGCTGCAGGACGGACGCCAAAAAGCTGCGGCTGCTGATGAAGCTTGATCCGAAGACCGCCGCCCGGATGTTTTTCAAGCTCCATGTGCCAGTTTCCAGGAGCCAAAAGCGCAAGCCCTGGTTCGAGTCGGTCGCCGTCCCGAGCTTCACGCACCTCAAACGGACAAAGCTTCTGAAGCGCCTGCGAGTAAGTCTTCGTGAAAACCTCGGGCATATGCTGAACAATGACGGTCGGCGGAATATCTTCAGGTAAGAAAGGAAGAACCTCTTTCAACGCTTCAGTTCCACCGGTCGAAGATGCAATGGCGATCACGCCAGGAACTTTGGCTAGCGCTGATTTCCGCACCTCGGCCAATGGAGCTACAGGAGCTTTTGGATGCGCCGAGCTCGGAGCCACTGGCAATGCCGCCACGCGTGTGAAGCGCTTCCCGACCAAACGGGCGCTCGCTGCACCCTTCACTCGTGGCAGTAACTCTTGCGACAAAATGGCGATGCCTTCGGGGCCCACCATCTTCGGCTTGGGCATGACGTCGATGGCGCCCGCTTCGAGCGCCCGCAAAGCTGCTTCCGACCCCTGCACACTGAGGGAAGAGATCACGACTGCTCGGACGGGATAATGACTCATCAGCTTGCCGAGAAATGTCACGCCGTCCATTTTCGGCATTTCAATATCGAGCGTAATGACATCTGGTTGAAGCTCAACGATTTTTTCGCGCGCGACGAACGGATCCGGCGCAAAGCCAACCACTTCGATCTCCGGGTCAGCCGAAAGCACTTTCGAAATGAGCATTCGGAAAGTGGCCGAGTCATCGACGATCAAAACACGAATCTTTGCCTGACTCATGCCGCCCTCCTCCGAGTCAGAACCCCAAAGGCTTCCGCAATTTTTCCGGCCGGAAGGACTCGGGTGGCAGCCCCCCATTTGACAACGAAGGAAGGGAGCTCTGAAAAAGCGGCTGAATCAGGCGATTCAACCACGGTGAAGGCGCCCTGTTTGCTGAACTCGACAAAAGCTTCGGCTCCGCTATCCATTTTTCCGCCCAAGAGAACCGCAGCAGCACTGCTCGCACATCCCCGCGACAGAGACTGGATCAGGCAAGCATTCAACTCCTGATTCTCGAGCTTTTTGTGGTGATGAATGGCCACCTGGAAAGCACCATCAGACCCGGCCGACCTCACCTCAGTCGCTGACCCTTCGGGAGCAAAATAGACTTTTCCGTTTTCTAGAACTTCTTGATTCTCAGCGAGACGCCAACTCATCCCCCACTCTGGACGCCCCTTCAGGAGTCGAGTTCCAGGGATCGCACCGCTCACCACCACGGGTGGGGCGTCTCTTCCTAATCGCTCTAAAAAGGCGACTAGACTCAGTTGGGAACCCATATTCCCTACAACGGCAATCACTCGTGTGGAACGGGCCAAGGACTGCTCAGGCGGGGTCTGCTCGCGCATTCTGCGAGCATCGACCGAAAACGTGTGGGTTTGCAGAGCGACCTTCATTCCGCCGTCTCCGCCTACATCCTCCAGTAGGATCGGAATTCGAAAACGAGCCAATTCCTCACGCGCAAAGCGGCTATTCAGCTCTCCCACACGTTGGGTGCGAGAAGCGTCACCTAACGAACGAGAGCCCCCATAAATCTTGGCTTGAAGGCGCTGAGGAGAAGCTCCGAGCTGCCTCAGACTATCGCGAAGAAGCGCAATCGCTGCGCTGCCGTAGCGAGGGTTCGTCTCCTCACCCACCGGCGCCTCGGGAAGAAGGTAGTGATTCAATCCTCCCATCTGCGTCTTCGGATCAAAGAGAGCCACTGCAACACAAGAACCGAGCAGAGTCGTGATCTCGGCCGGATCAGCAGAAGCAGAGAGCTGACCTGGGTAGAGATAAATCCGTTTCACGACTAAACTCCTTTCTTCCGGTAAACGGCTGTGGATACCGGCTCGAGAGAAGCACATCGAATTGCGCCTGTCTCAGAATGCCCGATAAACAACAACCCACCCGGGGCCAAAGCATCCGCTAACTTTTCGATCACTCGATCGACGGTCTGGCGATCGAAGTAGATGAGTACGTTTCGACAGAAGATGATGTCGAACTTGTGCTGAAACGGATACTCGTTCATCAAATTCAAATTTGCGTAACGAATGAGTCCGCGGAGCGACGGCTTGACGCGAAATTCCCGCCCGGATCCATTGCCTGCTGATTCAAAATATTTTTGGCGCAGCATCGGATTCAGGTCACCGATCTCCTTTTCCGTGTAAGCCGCCTCGATGGCGGTCCTCAGAACCGAATCATCGATGTCGGTCGCAAGAAAGCGCAGGTTCCACCCCGACTGATGCCCCAAGGCCTCCAGCAGGGTCATCCCAATCGTATAAGGCTCTTGGCCCGTGCTGGCTGCTGCGCACCAGACTCGAAGGTCTGAGCCGGGCTTTTTTTGACGAAGCATTCCGGGTAGGACTTCTCTGAGAAAATCAAAATGCCGGCTTTCTCGAAAGAAATGGGTCGTATTCGTGGTCAATGCTTGGATGAAGTCACGGACCAACTCAGGGTCATCATCCCGAAGAAGTTCCAGGTACTCCTGGTAATTTTCTAGGCCAACATCGGCAATCCGCGAATGAAGACGTGAGGCCATGAGACTCAGGTTCTTCGAATTCTCAGGTAAATGGATTCCAGTCCGCTGTTTCAATTCCTGAGAAAGTAGCTGGAAACCTTCAACATCGGCTTGAAGCCGATCAAAGATGCTCTTCTCGCGAGAGACTTTAAAGGGAGCGCTCATCCAGCCTCCCGCAACATCTCGCGGGTGGCCATTCCATCGATATCCAGTACAAGCGCAACTCGACCATCCCCCATCACAGCAGCGCCTGAGATCAGAAGATTCTGTTTAAAGTTAGGTCCCAAGCTTTTCAGAACGACCTGACTCTGTCCGATCACACGGTCCACCTGGAAGGCAAACGGTCGGTGTCCGTTGTCGGTCACCACGAGCATCTCGCCGCCGCCCGGGTAAGCGCCACCCTCTTCCGAGCGATCTAGCTCATCAATCCCATCTAAATGGGCCAAAGGAAGACTTCTCCCTCGCACTTCAACACACCGGTTCCCGGGAGTGACCTCGGTAATTTGAGCATCCCGCATGTGAACGAGCTCTCGAATCCGGTCCATCGGAATGATGTAACGATTGCCTTCGATGATGGCGAGCATCCCGTCCGTAATGGAAGTGGTCAGAGGAATAGAGATTCTGAAGTTGGTTCCTGCACCCGGATTCGATTCGATTTCAATCGAACCTTTGAGTTTCTCGATATTGCTGCGAACGACATCTAAGCCAACGCCTCGACCCGAAATATCGCTCACCGTATCGGCCGTGGAGAAACCTGGAGCGAAAATGAGCTGATAAAGTTCGCTGTCTTTCATCGTGTCAGGACTGGTGTGGTTTCCGGTCAGTCCTTTTTCAAAGGCTTTCAAGAAAACCTTGTCACGGTTGATTCCACCACCATCATCCTGAACTTCAACCACGACCCGACCGCCCGCCTGCCGCGCATTGACTGAAATTCTGCCCTGCTCCGCTTTTCCGGAGCTCTTCCGAGCCGCTGTCTTCTCGATGCCATGATCTACCGAGTTCCGAACAATGTGCATCAAGGGATCGGCCAGAAGCTCGATCATGGTGCGGTCAATTTCGGTTTCCTCGCCATGCATCACAAATTCAATGGGCTTACCGACCTTGATGGCGGTATCGCGAACCGTTCGCTGAAGGCGCATGAAAAGGGGCTTGAGTCCCGTCATTCTCATGCTCAAGGCACGCCCCTGAAGGTCACGGACTGTTTTATCCAGAAGCGAGACAATTCCGTTCAGGCGAAGATTCGTCGAGTAACAAGCCGTCTCATTGATGAGCTGACTTTTGATGACCACGAGCTCACCAATCAGATCCAGAACCCCGTCGATCCGGTCGGTGTCGACCTTCACACTGGAGGAGCCGCCCGAACCGGAAGGCGGATGAGCCGCTCCTGACTGAGGGCTGGGTGAAGCGGGTTGCGCGGAATGCGTCGCTGCAGGCGGGGTTACCCCTTCCGGTCCTGAAGGAGCCACCTCTTGAATGCTTTGCCGAGTGACACTTTCGAGCTCTTCCAACATCTCAGGCGTTACCTTCGGCTTCTCGGGGGCATCCGACTGCGGCAACCCCACCAGAGTCGCAGTCAACTGGCGGACTTCCCGCTCGAGCTCAGAAACATCCCAAGTCGCCGTATCTCCGGTCTTGAGCTGTCCGACTCGGATTTTGAAAGCATCCCCCGTCTTCAGCAGGACCGAAGTGATCTCAGGGGTGATCTTTTCCGGATAGTTGCGCAGAAACGAAAGCAGGTCTTCGACCGCGTGAGCAAAGTGCGAGAGGTCTAGGAAACCGACAGCAGCTCCAGCGCCTTTCAAGGAGTGCGCACACCGAAAAATCTTACCCAGCTCCTCACCTCGCCCATCCACGCGATCTAGGCTCAAGTAGCTTGCTTCGCACTCTTCCAAGAGGAAGGAGGCTTCGTTGAGGAACTCACGCCGGAGTTCTTGCATGAAGGCTTCGTCGGTCACACTCATTTTACATCTTTCACGCCGCTTGGGCTTCTACTTTGGCTTGAACAACCTCGTCGACCGAGCAGACGGAAAGGATATCGAGGAGAATGATGACGTCTTTTCCCAATTTCCCCATACCCATGACAAAGCCCGAGTGGGAAACGTTGCCCAGAGCGGGAGCCGCTTCTAGGTTGTCCGCCGTGAAGTCGACGACGCCGCTGACGGAATCGACGACCCCACCGACCTGGCCCAACTTTCCGTCGATGACGATCACGCAAGTTTCCTTGGTGTGATTCACAGCCTCGATTCCCAGGCGAGTTCGGATGTCCACCACCGGGACCACCTTGCCGCGCAGGTTGATCACGCCTTTCACAAATGCAGGCGTATCGGGAACCGGAGTGACTTCCCGAATCTGATTGATTTCACGGACATTCGCGATCGGAACTCCGTAGGCTTGTCCCTTCACAACGAACGTTAAGTATTGCCCGGCCGTAGCCGTCACTGCTGAAGTGGTACTCATCCGTCAAAATCTCCCGGAGTGCTCATCGGACAAGCCAAGGCACCACCTGAGCGCACAAAATTAATTCACACTTGAGATTGAAACTCCGTTTATCCTGATACCTACGGAGCACCCCCACATGTTCGACCCCAAGACTCGCATTCTCATTGCTGACGATATTTTGACGATGCGGAAACTGATCTCGAAAGTTTTCCGGGAAATCGGTTTCACGGACATCACCGAGGCGGGGAATGGCTCACTTGCCTGGGATGCCCTGGGAAAAGCCAATCCCCCGATCCAACTGATCATTTCAGATTGGAACATGCCCGTGATGACCGGTATCGACTTCCTCAGGAAGGTCCGCGCGGACCAGCGGTTCGTGAAGATCCCCTTCATCATGCTAACGGCTGAATCGGAAGACCCTCAGATCATCGAGGCAATCAAAGCCGGCGTATCGAACTATATTTGTAAGCCTTTTACTCCGGCCCAGCTCAAAGAGAAACTCACGGCCGTTCATAGGAAAGTGAGCGGGGGCGCCTGATGGAAACGATGCAGACGCTCCTGATGCCGCTTCTGGAGACCGTTCCACACACGTTCAATACGTTGACCAATACTCCCGTCGACGTACTGGGCGACTTTCCGCAGTCTTACAAAAAAATCCTGCCTTTTGATGTCGCATCTGTAGTCACTTTCCAAGGCTTAGGCGCCCGAGGCACTCTGGCGCTTTGCATGAGTAAGACGGTTTACCTCGCAGTCCTGAACCGGATGCTCGCCACGGAGTATCAGGAAATCGATGAAGAAAACTGTGACGGCGTGGCTGAACTCCTGAACGTCATCTACGCAACGAGTCGCACTCATTGGAACAAAGCTGGCATGGGTTTCGATCTGGCCCTCCCCATCGTGATCCGCGGCCAAAGCCCTGTGATTGGCCTCCCGAAAGGCGGCGATGCGCGCGAGCTGCGCTGCAACTGCGAATTCGGCGACTTCTCGCTTCTGATTCACCTTGAAGAAACCCTAATGAGAACCCGCTGAGGCCCACATGAGCACCCCGTCAGTCGCCTTCGACACTTTGTTGATGGACTTAGACGGAACTCTGCTCGGAAATCGCCAGCTTCCCCTCAGCATCGACTTTGTCAGGCGCTCACTGGCCGCACTCACGCCTCACGGTGGCTGGCGAAAAGCGGTGAGCACCCTACTCGCTATCAACCGAGAAGTCCGACAGGCCACCTATCAGGCGACCAATGCCGATCGCGTGGTTCGCCTTTTTTCCGAACGCATGGGGATGCCCGAAGAGAAGTCCCGAGCGTTCCTGCGGGAAACCTTGGCTGCGCAATTCCCCGAACTGAAGAAGCACTTCTACCCCATTCCGGGGAGCCGCGAATTCTTAGAGTGGGCCAAGGATCACTATCAGCTTTACCTGGCCACCAACCCGATCTGGCCCAAGGAGATCGTCGAACTGAGGGTGCGTTGGGCGGGGATCGATCCCACACTGTTTCGCAGCATGACCCATGCCCGAAGGATGCATGCCGCCAAGCCCTCGCCGCACTATTACGAAGAGCTCCTTCAGCAAGAAAAGCTCGACCCCGCTCGCTGCCTCCTGGTGGGAGATGACGTTAAAATGGATCTGCCAGCCACACAGGTGGGCATCCCCGTCTTCATCGTGGGAGATCCGTCAAAAAACCCACACATGAAGCGACTTCGCCCGAAGGGCGCCCAGGCGCCTGCTTGGCAGGGTCACTACGGACACCTCAGGGCATGGCTCACGGGTGATTCGTCCATTCAGAACTCCTGACTCAACTTTCCTCTCCCTACCGTCGATAAGACAGACAGGAGAGTCGTGAACCCATGCTGGTCATCATCGGAGCAGTCGTCGTTTTCGTCTCAGTTTTCGGTGGGTTCGCCCTCGAGGGCGGACATTTGGCCGTTCTGTTCCAGCCGATCGAACTTTTGATCATCGGTGGATCCGCTGCAGGCGCGCTTCTGATTTCGGCAAGCCCCACTCTTCTGAAAAACGTGCTTCATCAGGTTCTCGGCACGTTGAAATCGGCAGAGACTTCGCAAAAGCAATACCTCGAGCTCTTGATGCTGCTCTTTGAAGTCATCAAGACCGCAAAAGGAAACATGCTGGCTTTGGAAGCCCACGTGGAAACTCCTGATAAGTCCGATATCTTCAAAAAGTACCCTTCCGTATTGGCCAATCACCACGCCATTCATTTCATGGCCGATACGCTGAAAGTTCAGATCAGCTCGCCTGTCAGCCCGTATGACCTGGAAGAGTTGATGGACTGCGACTTAAAATCCCTGCACGAAGAAGAATTTCAAGCTCCTGAAGTGATTCAAAGAACCGGTGACGCCATGCCGGGCCTAGGCATCGTGGCCGCCGTTCTCGGGGTTGTGATCACCATGGGTAAACTGACCATGGGTAAAGAAGTCATCGGTCACTCCGTGGCAGCGGCACTCGTGGGAACCTTCTTGGGCATTCTCTTGTCATACGGCTTCTTCCAGCCGCTTGCTGCCAAGATGACCGCTAACAACAACGAATCCAGCAAGTACTTAAGCGTGATCAAGGCCGCTCTTCTCGCGTTCGCCAAGAACTGTTCGCCCAAAGTGTGTGTTGAGTTCTCGCGGCGTACTATTCCGCCCCACGCTCGCCCTAGCTTCGAGGAAGTCGACAAGGCAACGAAGAACGTCGGCTCTAAAGCCGCTTAAGGATAACTTCCATGGCCGGCGAACAAAATCAGCAACCGATCATCATCAAGAAGATCCAAGGTGGGCATGCCAGTGCCCATGGCGGTGCCTGGAAGGTCGCCTACGCCGACTTCGTGACCGCGATGATGTGTTTCTTCTTGGTCATGTGGCTGATGGGTGCCGACGAAGCCACCAAGGCCTCGATCGTGGAATATTTCAACAACCCTACTTCAGCCTGGAGAAAAGATCTGACCAACCCCGAGACGATGCCGCTGGGCGATCGAACCGGTGCAGGCGAAAGCATCATGAAAGGCGCCGACGGCGCGACTCCGGAAGACTTGGTCGAAAGACCCCAGCGCCCCTACGCCACTCCGGAAGGCGAAACGGAAAAAGTCTCGCAGATCCTCGATCAATTCATGGAAGACAGCTCGATCGTCCGCCTGGATCAGATCCGCTTCTCGATGCCCGAGGAAGAACTCTTTGAATCGGGTTCCGCGACAGATTTTAGTTCGAAAGCAGAACCCCTGCTGGAGAAGCTCGGAAAAGTAGCCAAAAAGTACAAAGGAAAGCTGGAGATTCAAACTTCTCACTCGCCTGCGATGGAAGTGAGTTATGAGTACCAGATGAGTCGGGCCGTCGCTCTGCAACGTCACTTGGTCGATCGCAACTGGGCTGCCGAAGAACGGATCTCGGCCTTGGTGCTGGAGCGTCGTCGCGGAACCTCTGCCGATCAGCCTTCTGGGCGTAAGGTCGACTTCACCCTGACCCGGATCGAGAACTAAAACAGTGACGTTGTCTGACCGTATCGAATACCGGATGCGCATCGAAAAGCTGCGCGTGGGGCCCTTTGAGCTCGAGATGGAAGTCTTGGCGAATCTAGACGAGACCATCGACCAGGTTTTTCGAATCCTCGAAAATGAGGGGCACCCGGAGCTTCTGGAAAAGCTCTGCCCCTATTTCGGCGTGATCTGGCCCGCTGGCCTTGGGCTGGCACGCTGGATGGCCCAAGTGGCGCACTCCGAGCTCGAAGGAAAAACGGTTCTGGAACTAGGCTGCGGCTTGGCTTTGCCCAGTCTCGTTGCTTCAAAACGCGGGGCTCGCGTGACGGCTGCTGACTTTCACCCGGAAGTTCCCCGGTTTCTAGACGCCAACAAACGCCGAATCGGTGCACCCGTGGAGTACCTAGAAGCCGACTGGATGAGCAGCGATTCCACGTCGCTTGGCGAGCGCCGCTTTGACTGGGTACTCGCGAGCGATGTTCTCTACGAACGCCATTACCCCGAAGCAGTCGCCCGCGCCTTTCATCGTCACGCTGCCAAAGGCGCAACCCTGATCCTGACAGACCCCGGTCGCCCTGCCCTTCAGGCTTTTCACGACGCATCAAAGGCCCTGGGAATGGAGTTCCAAACCCGCATCATTTCCGTTCCCGAAGGGAAGACTGCTCGGGAAATCTTTGTCCTCGAGTCGCAGTTCTCAAGAGCCCGAGATTAGGCCGCCAAGCGGGCCTGATCCCCGTGCAGAGTTGCCCGGATCTGCTCTTGGAGCTCTGGCTCGACCATCTCTCCCAGCCAGCCCCAGAACTTAGCTAGGGCTACCTGTGCCTGAGGTTCGGTCAACTCCATCCGCCGAATCAAAGCGCTCACGATCGCGTAGAGCGTGATGGTGACATCAGGCCCTGCTGGAAGATCCAGAAGCTCTTCACGGAGCGGCTCTGGAAGAGCATCGATCAGTTTCGCTGCATCCCGGTAATGAAGACGCCGCACCACACAGTTCAGGACAAAGCGGGAGCACTGATCCATGGATTCCCTCCGTCTCTCTCTAGGTATTGCCGTTTGCCAACGCCATGCCACCCAGACGGAAAAACCAAAAAGAGATCAGGCTCGCTGCTTCAAGCGAGCGATTCGCTCTTCAAGCGGAGGATGCGTCGAGAACAGCGCAAAAATCCCAGAAGGCCGGCTCGAAATCTTAAGCGCTGAGACCGCTGGCTGCTCACTCGAGTCGAGCCCTTCCACGGTGCGCTTCAGCGTTTCCAGCGCATGAATCATATTCGTTCTGCCTGCCAGTTTCGCCCCGCCTTGGTCCGCGCGGAATTCTCTCCAGCGCGAGAACGAAGCAACGACGATCGACCCAAGCAACATGAAGACGATCTCGAGCGCGAAAACAGTCAGGCTGTAAACAAAGTGATTCGAGCTGCCGCCGCGCTCGTTGTCGCGATCTCCGCGAAGGGCCTGGCTGATCGCAAACGCAATGACTCGCGACAAGAACATCACAAAAGCGTTCACCACGCCTTGGATCAGAGTCATCGTCACCATGTCGCCGTTTGCGATGTGCGCCACTTCGTGACCCAAGACGCCATCTCGTGCGTCTCGATCCATCCGGTGCAAAAGGCCCGACGAAACCGCAACGAGCGACCGGTTACGCGTGGGGCCAGTCGCGAATGCGTTCACATCCTGGCTTTCGTAGATCCCCACTTCCGGCATCACGCCGAGTCCTGCGCCGCGTGCCAGTTGATGCACGGTTTGCAGAAGTTCCTGAAGCTCGGGATCGCGGGTCTGAGGATCAATGACCTTCACCCCCATCATCCACTTGGCCATGACCCTGGACAGGAGAAGCGAAATGAACGCTCCCCCCATGCCCCAGATCAAACAAAAGACGATGAGCTGCTGATAATCCAACCCATAAGCCGTGAGGTAGGGCTGCACACCCAAAAGATTCATCAGCAAGGACAAGCTGATGACCACGAGTGCGTTCAGAAGGAAGAAGAAGAAGATCCGTTTCATGAAGGCCATAGTGGCTCTAATCTGGGTACAAAGAAGCGACTCGTCAAGGGGAAGCCCACCGATTTAAATGACTTCGATTGTTAAGCCTCGTTATTTCCGCTCGGGAATCGGTCCTGGGTCGAGGGGATTCTCAGGCCACGCGTGGCGCGGGTAGCGTCGCCCCAGCTCCCGACGCAGCTCGGGGTAAATCCTCTGCCAGAACCCCTCCAAATCGGAGGTGACCTGGACCGCCCGGTAGTTGGGCGCCAGCAAATGAAGCGTCAATGGGTGACGCCCTTCCAGGACAGCAGGCCCCTTTTTCATCCCAAAGAAATCCTGAAGTCGACTTTCAATCCAAGGTGCTTGCTGCGCTTCGTAGTTCACTTTCACGCGCCTGCCCCTGGAGAGAACCACCGTGCCGGGCGCAAGGCGCTCAAGCTTTTGCGACCAACCCTGAGGTAGGCAGCTTTCTAGAACCTCACTCCACGCAATGGCCTTCACTTCACCAAAAGTGCTGCAGCCCATGCAAGCCTGCACAAGCGCCTCTTGTAGCGCCTCACCCTGCAAAGGCGACAGGCCCGAAGTCGGAGAATGCTTCTCAAGGAACGCCAAACGTTTCTGCAGATTCTGAAAAGACGCTTCTTGCTCCAAAAAATGGGGATCTTTGGCCACAGCCCTTGCCAGTAGGCGGGCCGCTTGATCTGGGTCCGTAACAGTCGTTCGTGATTCCGAAAGCACGAGTGATGCGTAACGAAAGCGTGAGAGCTTCACCGGCCGCCCCTGCGGGCCTTCGAGAAGGACTTCCTCTTCATCTTGGAGCGGCGAAGGATCGACTTCGAGGAGCCACTCCTCTTGAAGGGGACAAAGCGAGCGCACCCGAGGACGCGAGCGCGACTCCCAAGTGGCTTGCCGCTCTTCCACTTGAAGCGCTACGAAGTACTCTTGCTGGGCTGGATAGTGCTCGGCCCCGTCCCACTGAGCGGAACCGCCCGAAGCGAGCACCAGTTCTTTTCCTCGGCGACGGCCCACTCGGTCGGGAAATCCCGCCAAAATGGACTGGGCCAAAGCGGCTACGTCCGCAGACCCCTGAGGAGGCACAGAAGTCGCCACAGGCCCTAGCGCTCGTTCCAAACGCTCGCGAAGGCGTGCGGCTACCGGGTCTCGCCCCAGATCACGCCGGCGCTGCGCCCAAGCCTCGATCACGTCTTCGCCAAACTCCAGATCCTCGGAAAGCCAAGTCACCACGTCGAGAGCGGCCCCTCGAACCCCGCGGCGCTCGGCCTCGAGCAACACGCGCCCTAAACGAGGATGAAGCGGCAAGCGCGCTAAACGCCGCCCGATTGCGCTGACCTTCGCGTCCGCATCCCAAGCGCCGAGCGATACCAAAAGCTTCTCTGCTGCTTCGATCTGACTCGGGCCCGGCGTATCCAGCCACTCCAGCCCGCGGAACCCAGCGACGCCTAGTGAGGAAAGCTCAAGACCCGCCTGACAGAGGTCGGCTCGTAGAACCTCAGGAGTTTCGAATGCAGGACGCGAGTCGAACTCCCCTTTTGAGTAAAGCCGGTAACAAACCCCGGGCGCTGTTCTCCCTGCGCGACCGGCTCGCTGAATCGCCGAGGCCCGGCTAATGGCACGAGTTCGAAGCACGGGAAGCCCAGACCACCCTGACCAAGAAGCCTGGCGATGAAGGCCGCTGTCTACGACCGTTCGCACGCTGGGCAGAGTGATCGACGTTTCAGCGATGTTGGTCGCGAGAATCACTTTTCTGCGAGAGGACGCCGAGAGCGCGCGGTTTTGTTCCTCTTTGGAGAGTTCTCCGTGCAAAGCCGCTGTTTCCCAAACTTTCCGATCGAGCTCTGCATCCAGAAGCGATTCGCACCTGCGAATTTCAGACATACCCGGGAGGAACACTAAGACGTCGCCTTCTGAGGCTTCGGCTTTTTTCACTGCCTCAAAGACGCGGCGATCCAAATCTCTAGTATTCCCCAGCACACCGGTCCCCGGCTGCTGCGCAAGCCCCGAGCCGCCCAGGTACTCCACCCGAACCTCAAAGGTACGCCCCGGAACGCGCATCACTGGGCACGAACCTAGGTAAGCCGACAACGATTCTGTCTCGAGCGTCGCCGACATCACCAGAATTTTCAGGTCAGGCCGAGAAGTCAAACGCAAGCGCCTGAGCGCAGCTAAGGCCAGATCGCCGTGCAAGTGCCGCTCGTGAAACTCATCGAGCACCACCACATCTACGCCGCGAAGCTCAGGATCCTCGACCATCCTTCGCATCAAGAGCCCTTCGGTCAAAAAGCGAAGGCGGGTCTTTGGCCCCACGACGCTCTCAAAGCGAAATTGATAGCCCACCGTATCGCCGGGCTTTTCTCCGCGCTCAAACGCCACGCGCTCGGCCGAGAGCTTCGCAGCTAGGCGCCTGGGCTCCAGCACCACGATGTTGGATGCGCCTGTTTCCAAAAGTGCCGCCGGAACTCGCGTGGTTTTTCCAGCTCCGGGTTCGGCTTGTAAAACTAAAGCCCCGTGCCGCCGCAGGGCTGCCGTGATCTCAGGAAGAAACGGATCAATCGGTAGCGAAATGCGGTCGGACACGGGGCCTTTCAATGCCTGAAGTGAGGACTTACTTCTTTGCGGTCTTGGCGAACACGGATTCCCGCTTGTGGAAGCCCGTTTGAATGATGCGAGCTTCAACCTGGGAAGCGTCAATTCCGAAAACCGGAGTATTGATCGCAGGAACTTGTTTGAAGCCGTTGTTCACTTGCGAGTCGTACTGAACCGATTCGTTCTTTGCCAGTTTCACGGCCGTTTCTGCCGCTTTTCTCGCCATTTCCTCGATCGAGATCTGCACTTCAAATTGCTGCTTTCCTGCCACGATGTTTTGAATCGAGGCCAGATCCGCGTCTGCTCCAGCAACGAACACTTTGCCCGTCAGCTTTTGCTCTTCCAGAGCCTGAACAGCTCCGTGAGCCATGCCGCTGTTGTTCGCCAAAATGGCTTGAACGTTGTTCTTCTGCTGAGTCAGCACGTTTTCAGTGGTCTCCATGGCGAGCTTCGGCGACCAGCCGGCGTGGTACTGCTTGAGCACCACTTTCACGCCCGGATTCTTTTTCAAAACGCTCATGATCCCAGCCGTCCGGGCTTCGGCAACCGAGTGCCCAGCTTGGCCCATCAAGAGCACGTAATTGCCCTTGCCACCGGTTGCTTTCACCGCTGCTTCGGCCTGGAGCGCTCCCACCTTCATGCTGTCTTCGGTGATGTAAGCATCCAGATCCGAGTTCTTGATCAAGCGATCGTAGGCCACCACTTTCACGCCGTCGCGCTTGGCTTGCTTCACAAACGCGCTCGCAGTGTCGCCGTTGACCGATTGAATGACCAACACATCGACGCCCTTGGACAAGAGATTGTCCACTTCCGCAGCCTGCGTTTGTTCGCTGTTGTTACAAGAAGCGAAGAGCACCTGCGCGCCCATCTTCTTCGCGGTTTCTTCAAACACGCGCTTATCGCGTTGGTAGCGCTCTTCCTGCATGGTGCTCAAAATAAAGCCCACGCGAGGGGCCTTGGCGTTGGCCAAAGGCACCAGAGCGAACATTCCAGCCACGAACCACCCCATCCCTACTCGTGCGAATTGTTTCATAGCCTTCAGGGCTACCCCCGGAGGCAATCGAGCGGCAAGATGAAAAAGAAGCGGCCCGAAACTCCAGTGGAGCTTCGGGCCGCTGCGTTATTTTAACTCAGTAAACCGAAAGGTCTCAGTGAGCAGTGGCTGGTTTAGCGGCTTCTGCTTTGGCGGCCTCTACTTCAGTGCTGATGCGCATGCCGTAGAAGGACTTCCACACGAAGAACAGACCGATCAGGAAGAACACCACGCCGAAGACTTTCGCCTGGGCGCCTGCCGAAGCAGCGATCTCGACGGCCAGAAGGCCGAACAGAGTGGTGAACTTGATGATGGGGTTCAGAGCCACCGAAGAGGTGTCTTTGAAGGGGTCGCCCACGGTGTCGCCCACCACGGTAGCGGCGTGCAACGGGGTACCCTTTTCGCGGAGATCCACTTCGACCAATTTCTTGGCATTATCCCAAGCACCGCCGGCGTTGGCCATGAACATGGCCTGGAACAAACCGAAAGCAGCGATCGAGATCAAGTAGGCGGCAAAGAACGTGGCATCGAAGCAAGCGAAAGCCAGAGTGAAAGCGAAGATCACACCGAAGATGTTGATCATGCCTTTCTGAGCATAACGCGTGCAGATCTCGACCACTTTCTTCGAGTCTTCCACCGAGGCCTTGGTTGCGCCCGAGTCGAGGCGGATGTTCTTTTTAATGAACTCCACCGCGCGGTAGGCGCCGGTCGTCACGGCTTGAGTCGAAGCACCGGTGAACCAGTAGATGACCGAGCCGCCGGTGATCAAACCGAGCAGCACACGGGGATCCATCAGGTCCAGCTTGATGTTCATCATCAGGATGATCGAGAAGATCATCGTGGTCGCGCCGATGACGGCGGTTCCGATGAGCACCGGCTTGGCCGTTGCTTTGAAGGTGTTGCCGGCCGAGTCGTTTTCCTCGAGGTAAAGCTTACCTTTGTGGAAATCCGGCTTGTGACCGAGTTGTTTTTCGATCTCAGCAGCAGCGCCCGGCAGAGTCTCGATGGTCGAAAGCTCGAACACCGATTGAGCGTTGTCGGTCACGGGGCCGTAGCTATCCACGGCGATCGTGACAGGACCCATGCCCAAGAAGCCGAAGGCCACCAAGCCGAATGCGAAGACGGCCGGGAAGACCATGAATTGGTCCAGGCCCATTCCGCTCACCCAATAGGAAATTCCCATCAGGCCGACCATGACCATGCCCTTCCAGAAAGCCGAGAAGTTGCCGGCCACCAAACCCGAAAGGATGGTGAGCGAAGCTCCGCCTTCACGCGAAGCAGCGACAATTTCAGCAACGTGCTGGGATTTGGACGAGGTGAAGATCTTGGTCATTTCCGGGATCAAAGCGGCTGCGATGGTACCGCAGCTGATGATCGTCGAAAGCTTCCACCACAGACCTGCACCCAGATCGCTGATCAAAAGATCCGAAACGCCGTAGGTCACTGCGATCGAGACCATCGAAGTGATCCAAACCAGCCAAGTGAGCGGGCTTTCGAAATCGAAATGATCTTTGTCTGCGAAACGAGCGCGGGCGATCGCTCCGTTGATCCAGTACGAGACGATCGAGGTCAAGATCATCAGCACGCGCATGGCGAAGATCCACACGATGAGCTTGGCTTGAAGGGTCGTGCCATTCTCGATCAATGCCAATTGACCATCAGCACCGGTTTGGTGACCGACAGCCAAAGCAATGAAGCTGATCAATGCAACACCGGTCACACCGTAGGTTTCGAAGCCGTCTGCCGTGGGGCCGACGGAGTCGCCTGCGTTGTCGCCAGTGCAGTCTGCGATCACGCCCGGGTTACGAGCGTCGTCTTCTTTGATGTTGAAAACGATCTTCATCAAGTCCGAGCCGATGTCGGCGATCTTGGTGAAAATGCCGCCGCAAATGCGGAGAGCCGATGCACCCAGCGATTCACCGATAGCGAAGCCGATGAAGCTTGCGCCTTGAGATTCCGGCGAAACAAAGAGCAGAATCGCGATCATCATCGCGAGTTCCACGCAGATCAGCAGAACGCCGATCGACATGCCCGAACGAAGCGGGATGTCCATCACGCCGTAGGGCTTCTTCTGAAGAGAAGCGTAGGCGGTGCGGCTGTTCGCGTAGGTGTTGATGCGAATCCCGAACCAGGCCACGGAGTACGAGCCGAGAATCCCCAAGATCGAGAAGCCCAAAATTTGAAGCACGCGAGGCGCTTCAAAGTGCTCCAGCACGCCGAAGTAATAGACAATGCAGGCGCCGATGAAGATTTCCAGGACCATCAGGAACTTGCCCTGAGTGATCATGTAGGTCTTGCAGGTTTCGTAAATCAGGCTCGAGATGTCGAGCAGGGCTTTGTGAGCCGGAAGATTCTTGATGCGAATGAATTCGACCAAGCCGAAAACCATGCCGAGAATCGAAACAAAGAGGCCCCAGGTCAGGATCGTGGTGCCACTCAGGCCGCCACCGATGTTGAATACGACACCGAGGTCAGGAATCTTGAGGTCTGCTTCGCCGGCGAAAGCCGCGAGGGGCAGTGCCATGAGAACAGCACTCGATGTAACGAGCCGCTTGAGAAATGAGTTCATGAGAGTCTTTCCCTTGAAATTTCTTTGGTTGGAAATGAAGCCCTAGTTCTTAAGGGTGCCCATCCGGCTTGTCAAAGCGAAACCACGAAGGAGCAGCCACCCTCCCGCGAGGAACGAAAAACACATCCATCCGAGTTCCGGTAAAACCGCCGCTTCACCTTGACTCCACCGGACTGAAAGCCAAGCCGCACACCCTGCTGAAGCGGCGCGATCCACAATGCTTTCGACCGAGAGAAGCAAAGCTCGCGAAGAATTTGCGGGCAACACTTCTTGAATCTGCTGGCGCTGTGCGGGAAATACCCGACCCATCAAGGCCGAAAATAAAGCCAGTCCAGCCAATAGGCTTCCTGCAGCTTTCAGCCAAGGAAACATCGCAACGCATCCTGCTAAGGCCACCGAGAAAAGAAAAACTTCCGATGCTGGATCATTCGAACGCCGACGTCCCCACCTGACTTCTGTTCCGACGGCTTCCAAAATCGTCATGCCCGACAAAACAAGTCCAAATGTGGCAACCGAAAGTCCCCGCTGCTGAAGAAGGGGCTGAAATAAATTGACGATCACAATCCGAGCCAAAATAAATCCGGGGATTCCCAGAAGAACGGATCCCAAGAATCTTCGATCTGACAGAGCCCACCTCAGTGCGCCTTTCCACTCCACATTCGAAGAGGGCTTAGTTTCCTGAGAAGACGATCGAAGCAGGCGAATCCCAGGCGCGAGCGCTAACGCGGTGGCAAGAGCCGTCAGATAATAAGGAGCAGGAAGCGCGCGCTCCATCCACCAACCCGCTAAAGGCCAAAGGATCAGTTTTCCCGCGAGTCCGAAGCTTTTTGCTCGCGCTTCGATGGATCGGTACTCACTCACTGCGCCTCTTGCTGCGAGAGAATCAAAAAGGAGGGCCGATCCAGCACCCGAAACCAGGGATCGCGCGATCGCCACCAAAGCGAAGTGCAAGCCCATCAAACCAAAGGCCCAGTCAGGTCTTCCCACAGCCAAGATGGGCGGAAGATTCGAAAGAACCACGGCAACAGCTCCGGCCACTAAACATCCGGCTCGGCTAAAGCGATCCGCGAGCCAGCCGGTGGGAAGTTCGACCAGACAGAAAAAAAGGTAATAGAAACTCTGGATCGAGAAGATGGCTCCTTCCGAGAGCCCCACCCTTTTTTGAAACTCGTAAAAAACCGGAAGCCAAAGAAGCGAAGTGAAAGCCGTTTGAAACAGGATGTAATTGCGGCGAAGCGTTTTCACTTCGGCGAGACTTTTCATCCCACTCACCGAGAATACGGACGCAGTTGCAGGATCGAAATCCCTTCAGCGCCCAACACCCACTCGATATCGACGGGCGAGCTAAACGTGTAATCAGGCGAAAAATGGGACTGCAGGAGCCGCCCGGCGACCGCCAGATCCTGAAGCTTGGCCAGATTTTCTTCTGAAAGATCCGCACCCGAATCGCCCAAGCTGATCGTGCGCCCTCCCCCTTCGACCACGTTATAAAGGTATTGATAAGGAAGACCGCCCTCTCCCTGGACCACACTCTTCACACTTCGGGTCGAAGCGTTCAGATAGACGTTCCGGAAGTCCCCGCCTCGGTTGAGCGGGTTCGTCGTCACCAAGACTCCACCCAACTGCGAGGGCACTTCTTCTTGAATGACTACGCCCATGTAGCAATCGTCTAAGGAAATCCCGACCTGAGCCCTGAGCCGCACAGAGCGAGGCG
Source organism: Bdellovibrionia bacterium (assembly GCA_040399745.1). GTDB lineage: Bacteria > Bdellovibrionota > UBA1018 > UBA1018 > UBA1018 > CANFHS01. Next base: position 130,423 of record JBBARP010000006.1, read on the forward strand.
AAAGCAGCGATGCCCACACCTCTTTGATGGCGTCGAAAACTTTTTCAGAAGTCGAGGCGTGGTTGATCGACTCATAAATTCCAGCCGCGGAGAACCCTTCTAAGTCTTCGGCGTTTGAAGAACTTCTCACCACGAAGCTAGAAACTCCCGACAGGTTCTCAGCGATCTTCGAATCAATCCGATCGCGAAGCCCACCTGAAATCCGCGTTTGCCTGATCAGCGTCTGAAGATTCACGCAAAGCGGATCGATCTCGCGCGCACTCAGTTCAAGCGCCATCTTCAGCTTACCGATGGCTTGCTGAATTCTAGGAGAAGACTCCAAGAACTCTTGCTGAAGCGAAAACGGCAGCGCAATCCCTCGCGGCACACTGAGTCGTTCACGAAGAAACCGAGAGGCGGCGTGAGCTAGATCAGCGTTCTCTGGAGCACCCAGACGCTTCGCCAAGTAAGAAAGAAGGTGCGCCCGGGGAGGCCGCTTGATTCGGTAAAATCCTAAAAGCCGCTCCGAGCCTTCCCCGAGCACTCGGTGCAATTCGCCGAGATTGGCCGCTTTGGTTCCGTACTTGTACCGATCTCCCATGCGGAGCGACTCAAGCGGCAAGATGGGTACGTTTTGAACTTCGGGCTCCTCGAGCTGAATTCGCTGAACGCTCCAACTGGGCCGGGCGGGAGGCTCAAAAATCCCTTCCACTTTTTTCAAGCTAACGGACTCGGCTTTCGGGTCCACTTCAAAGTCGACCCAGCGCCCCTCCAAGCCCTCGCGCTCGATTCGGTCCAAGACGCCGAGCTGAACGGCGTTGGGTATGCCCCAGCCTGCCGCGAGCACATTCGTGTGGGAAAGCGGCGTCGTCGGATGCGCGTTGATGAGGCCCGAAACCCGGGGAATATCGTCGGGCACCCGGTGCATGACTAAAATGTCGTACCACTCGAGGCTCATCCCAGCCCGTCGGTAGTCCTCGACCGTTTTAAAGGACCTGAGCCGCCCCCGAACCTTGCCCGCTTGAAGGGCCACGTATTGAGCTGAAGAAAAAAGCTCGTGGGCCAAAACCCTGGGGAGTTCTAGGGACGAAATCTCGGAAACGCAGGCTTCTTGAGCATGATTGGCAGGCTTAAACAGAACCGGCACCGATGGGTCGATCCAGTTTTGGACCTTGCCGTAAAACTCTTGAATCAAGGGTCCGCCCATCGAGTCGATCTCGACGGTTTCGAGCGAGAAAAAGCGCCTTCCCTTTTTCGAGTGCAGGGCCAAAATTCCTAGAAAAAAGCGTCGCTCTGGGTCTTGGTAAAAGCCAAAGTTGAAAGCGTCGATATCGCCCTCTAACTGCTGACGAGTCACCGACAGAATTTGATCGGCGATGTAATGCCCATGAAAAGCGTACTGGGAGTGATTGAGAAAGTGAATTTGCCCGCGCCCCTCGCAGGCTTGCCGGTCCCAAACCAATTTCACAAAAGGGTATCCAGAAAGATTTCCGGAAAGCTGCGAGAAAGCCTCGAGACTGAGGCGCTCCCCAACGAGCGAAGCACTCGTGACATCGAAAGAGACTGGGACTTGAAGCTGACTCACCCGACCTACCCCCGGCGAATCTGGTAACAGAGGCTTCCCCTTCCTGACAACTTGCGTTATCAGGCCACCCTCAAAACCGACTTTCTCACTTGGGAGCGTCCGCTGAACCCCTTTCGGAGCCTTCTTTTTACTTTAGGCCTAGTCTGCTGCTTCGGCGAGATTTCCGTCGCTCAAGCGGCTGCGCCCTCTCCTCAGGAAAATCCGCCCTACAGCATCACCCTGACCGACTCTCAGGACTGCTGGGATTTAGAAGCCGCACCTTTTGAATCCTGGCTAGAAACTCGGCAAGAACGCTTTAAAGTAGAACAGATCGCTCAAGCGGGGCCTGCGGCCTTGCGAAGCAGTTCGTATGGCTACCGCTCACAGCCTGCTTGGTTTCGACTCAAAGTCAGAAACCTTTCCCAGCAAACGCTCTGGCACTTGCGGCTCCATCCCCGAGTGCTTCAAGCAGTTGACCTTTGGGTTTTTCATTCGACAGACCTGACAAATCCCGAGCAGAAGTACACGTTTCGGATTGGGTACGCCGGCCAGAACGGCAGCCTTCGAAGGATGACCCCGACCTTTGAAGCCCAGTTGGCTTCCAACCAAGAGTACCTCTTGGTTTTCAAGGTTCAGGCACTCGAGCCCCTGGATTTAAACCTCTTTATCGAAACTCCGGATACGCTTCGTCAAGTCACGGGTCGGGTCGAAATGCTCACGGGCATGTACGTCGGCCTGCTGCTGGCCCTCATGATCTACACGCTCTTCATCTACCGAACTCTGAAAGAGCCGTTTTTCCCGCACTACCTGCTTTTCATGGGGGGTATGGCCGTCTTGGTCCCTGCACTCGACGGAGTACCGGATTTCTTGGTCCAACTCCCCCGGCCGTTCACCGATCTGATACCGATTGCGACCGCCACGGTTTGTTTTGCGGGAAATCAGTTCTGCCGCAAATTCTTGCGAGTCGAAGCCTTCGCGCCTAACTTGGACCGGTTTCAGCTCTTCTTGGCGCGTCTTTGCGCGGCAGCCATCGTTCTTGCGCTCCCGCCCTTTTACTACAGCTTTCCTCATATAGTCGGCACGGTGAACGACGTGCTGCTCGTTTCAACGGTCATCCTCATCCTGGTCTGCGCCATCTGGGCCGTCCGCGCCGGGCAAGAACAAGCGGGAATCTTTCTTGCCGCCTGGGTAGGTTTTCTTCTCAGCTGCGTTCTTTTCATCGGTGCCACTTACGGAATTCTTCCCCAAGGGCCGTTCTCTCGCTGGATTGTGAAAATCGGCAACGTGGTCGAGATGCTGGTTTTGGCTTACGCCATCTCGCTGCGCTTAAGAGCGCGCGAGCTCCAAGGCACCCACATGCTGAACATGGTGCGCGTGCTTTCCCATGATCTTGCCACCCCGATGGGAGTGGTGATGACTCAAACCCAGGTGGCGCGCGCGGGCGGAAAGCCCAACTGGGATTTGATCGAACGAGCCGTTCTCGAACAACGAAGCATTCTGGACTTCGCCCGCACTCAGGACCCGATCGCGCGAGGCGAGACTCCGGTATCCGCGCGCGTGACCTCGCTCGACGAAGTCATCGCGTCTGCTCTGCTTCTTTTCGAGAAGCGCGCTTGGTTGAAAGGCGTTGTTCTAAAATACGAGGCCAATCCCATTTTAGAGGGCGTACAAGTTTGGGCTGATGCCACGGTTCTTGCGCACTCGGTGATCGGAAATGCGCTATCGAACGCCGTGAAGTTCTCCCGCCAGGGGGGCGAAATTCGGCTCGAAGTTTCTCAACCCGGCGACACCTTGATTGAGATCCGGATCGAGGATGACGGCGTGGGGATGGCGGGTCGTGCCGTGAGAGAAATTAAGTCCAAAGGGCGAGCGACTCATCGCCCCGGTACCGAGGGCGAACCCGGCACCGGAATGGGGCTTCGCCTGATTCGTTATTTTGTCGAAGGCTTCTCGGGCAGTGTAGACTGGAAAAGTCCCTACACTCGAAAATCACCCGCTGGCTTAGTCCAAAGTCAGGGAACCCAAGTCTTGATTCGACTCAAAAAGGTACTTGAATGAAAGCCGCCCGCACCTGGCTGTTCCTAGGAGTATTAACTTGGATAACTCCTGGGGCACATGCGGGAGAATGGCTTTGCGAGGAAGCTTCGTCGGTTCGAACGGGGGAAGAAATTCTTGCGTGCGGCGTGGGCGAAGGGCCAACCGAGGAAGTGGCGCGAAAAAAAGCGCTGGTCGCGGCCCAGCTTGAATTCATGGAGATCTGCGGATCTTCTGACGACTGTAAAGGCAGGAAATCCACCAGCACCCCTCTTCGAACGACGTGCACCCACCCCACTCCGGAAACCGTGAAATGCTACCGCGGTCTTCGGTACGAAATTACTGGAGAGGCGCAACCCGTCGCCATTTTCAATGAGGCCAACCGGGAAGCACTGAAAGCCAAGCGGGAGGCTCTTGAGGAGGAACTTCGCGCCCTCGCAGCGATTGAAGCCGAACGAAGCGAAGTGGAGCGCCTCGAGAAGGCCATTCGCGAAAAGGACTTTCAAAATGCGGCAGCCGAAGCTCCCGCTCGTCCTTTGGATGAGTTCCTCATTCTCGGGATTGGCGGCGGTACCGGAAAAGTGGGTGATGCCGAGATGAAGGGCACCCTCGACTTTCATACGGATTATGATTGGCGGCTCAACGGACTTCTCAGCATCGGAGTTCACGGAGCCTACCGAATGTTTGAGGACGCAGCTGCGGTTTCTAATCTTTCAGCTTGCGTCTACTCCTGCACGACTTTGCGGACCGAAGAGAAGGTCACGAAATTCTCGAGCCTGGAAGCTGGAACCCAGGTTCTATTCCACCTCAATCAACGCATCTTTCTTGGGCCTACAGCTTCATTCGCCCAGTTCAACTACGAACGCTCACGGGTTTCCTACGGCACGAGCGTCAGCGGCGGAGAAGCCGTCTACGCCTCCGATCTAGGTGAAGCTTCCCAAGGGCGGTTAGCAACGGGGCTCCAGCTTGCTTGGCACGGTCCGATGAATACAAAGCGGCCGGCTTCGTTTCTGTTGCTGGCCCACTACCAAAAATACCGTCAAGCGAAGGATCAGCCTTCGGCCGATCTTCTTTCGATCACTTTAGGAATCGGCGGAGTGTGGTGATCCCCGGCCCGACTTCTGTTAGGGTCGCGACACCGTGAAACCAAGATCGATTGCAGCCCATGTATTAGCGTTCCTTCTTCCACCCGGGATTGTCGGACTTTTAGCGATCCTCACCGTGGTGAAAGGCACTTTGCTTCATCGCGAACCGAAGCCCGCTGGCTTTTCGCGAGAAACGCCCACGGGCCTAGCCTTCCCTTCGGTTCAACTCGAGTCGGGCCCGAAAGCGCGCCCCATCGCATTGATCGTCCTGTCGAACCAGGGAACATCCGCCCAGGATCTTTTCACCACGACGGAAGCTCTGGGGCGCTCGGGCCTTTGGCAAATCGTCACGGCTGCCCCGCTTCGTCACCTGAGCGCCACGACCGGGGGAGTTTCGATTCTTCCTGATTACTCGCTCGATCAAGCCCCAAGGCCTGACCTTTTGGTGCTTCCCGGCGTGATTGATCCGAATCATCCACAGCTTCTAGCGGAAGTGAAACGGCTGGGTCCTCTAGCCAAAACGGGCATTCTCGCTCCGGGGGAAGGCGTCCGCCTGGCAGGCCTTGCAGGCTTTCTCCGCGGCCAAGAAGCCACCGCCCCGCTGCTCTCGCTCGAAGCACTCAGCCAGACTCCGAAAAACTCAGGCGAAGCGGCACCTAAAATTTTGCCCGAAGCTTGGAGCGTCGAATCGGGTTCTGTCATCACTTCGGCGGGCGGGCCAGCGGTTCTCGATGCCACTCTCGTTGCCATTCGAAACCAGGGCGGAGAAGCTCTCGCCCAGCGGGTGGCCGGCCAGCTGGGCTGGCGCTATCCCGCACCGAGCCAAAGGAACTCGCCCCTCCCCAGCAAACTGGACTACGGGCGCTTGATTCTGAATGCAGGCTTCGACTGGGGTCGCCGCACTGTCGGTGTCTGGCTGTCTCCGGGAATGCCTGAACTTGCTCTCGGCGCCTGGCTTGAAACCCCGCGACGCAGCCTCTCGGTCGAAACCACGAGCTTGGCTGGTGAGCGCACCTTCATTCGGACGCTTCACGGCCTAACCCTAGTGGCTCAGGATCCTGCCACCGACGCCTACCCGCCCGATCTTCTCCTGGCAGACTCATCGGCAAAACTGCCGGCCAACGTCTTAGCCTGGGAACAGAACTTGGGGATCCCGATTGTCAAAATCTCGGACGCCCCTTCGGCGAGCCATTTCTCGTTGGCCCTTCAAAAAATTTCGGACCTCGATGGCCCTGAGATTGCCAGTATCGTCGCGCGACTTCAGGAAATGGAAGAGCCCGCAGCATTACAAGGCCTTGAAAAGCCGCTGATTCCGAAAAAGACTCTCTGGCTCAGCCTCAGGATCCTACTCCTCGGGACCTTGGGCATCCTTCTATTCCGTTCGCTACTTCGAGGGATTCTTCCTTCGAAGGGTTCAAATCAAACTCAATTCAGGTAAGGTCTAACCATGTCGAATCCATCCAAAAATCTGAATAGCTTTGGCACCAAAAAAACCCTTCAAGTAGGCGGAAAAACCTTCCACTACCACTCGCTCCAAACCTTCGAAGCGAAGGGGATCGGCAACCTCAAAAAACTTCCGTTCTCGCTGAAAATTCTGCTCGAGAACCTGCTCCGCAACGAGGACAACAGCACAGTTCGCAAAGGCGACATCGAAGCTCTGGCCCAGTGGAAAGCCAAAGCGGAGCCCGACACTGAAATTCAATTCATGCCGGCTCGCGTGCTGATGCAAGATTTCACCGGCGTGCCCGCGATTTGCGATTTGGCAGCCATGCGCGGCGCCATGAAAAAATTGGGTGGCGATCCGAACAAGATCAATCCGCTCTCGCCAGCCGAACTGGTCATCGACCACTCGGTCATGGTCGATGCTTTCGGATCAGCCGATGCATTCCGAACGAACGCGGAATTGGAATTCGAACGCAACCGTGAGCGCTACGAGTTTTTGCGCTGGGGGCAAACCGCATTTAAAGATTTCCGCGTGGTCCCGCCGGATACCGGCATCGTCCACCAAGTGAACTTGGAATACCTGGCCACGTTGGCCATGACCCGCGACTACGGCGCGGACACTTGGGTTTACCCCGACACCGTCGTGGGAACCGACTCGCACACCACCATGATCAACGGCCTGGGAGTCTTGGGCTGGGGCGTGGGCGGCATTGAAGCCGAAGCAGCCCTCTTGGGCCAACCCTGCTCCATGCTGATTCCGCAGGTGGTGGGCTTTAAACTGACCGGAAAATTGCCTGCAGGCACCACCGCAACTGACCTCGTTCTAACCGTCACGCAGATGCTGCGCAAAAAAGGCGTCGTCGGAAAATTCGTCGAATTCTACGGCCCAGGCCTTGCGGCTCTCTCGCTCGCTGACCGCGCAACGATTGCCAACATGGCTCCGGAATACGGCGCTACTTGCGGCATTTTCCCTGTCGACGAAAAAACCACCGAGTACATGACCTTGACGGGTCGTAACCATTTGGTGCCGCTCGTCGAAGCTTACTACAAAGAGCAAGGCCTCTGGTTCTCGGCATCGAATCCCGAGCCCGAGTACACCGACACTATGGAACTGGATCTGGCTTCAGTCGAGCCCTCGCTGGCTGGTCCGGCCCGTCCTCAAGACCGAGTCGCTTTGAAAAACGTGCGAAGCGGTTTCAGAAAATCGCTGCCCACGCTGCTTCCGAAAGCAGCAGCCTCGATGGACCCACAGCAGCTCACCCAGTGGAATTCGGCCCCTGCCATGAGCGCAGGCCTTTCGCCCGAACTCGCGGATTCTCATCCTGACCAAGCTTTCGGTCCGTTCGGAAAGCGTGTGGAAGTGAAAGATCCGCACGGCGCACGTTACGGGCTGACTCACGGCTCCGTGGTCATCGGTGCGATCACTTCTTGCACGAACACCTCGAACCCCTCCGTGCTCGTAGCCGCAGGGCTTCTGGCACAAAATGCCGTGAAGCGCGGTTTGAAAACCAAAGCTTGGGTGAAGACTTCGCTCGCTCCAGGGTCAAAAGTCGTCACCGACTACCTGACCCAAGCCGGTCTCATGCCCAGCCTCGAAGCTTTGGGTTTCCACTTGGTCGGCTACGGCTGCACCACCTGCATCGGTAACTCAGGCCCCCTTCCGGATCACGTCCAGGCAGCAGTGAACGAGGGCGACCTTTGTGTGGCTTCAGTGCTTTCGGGCAACCGGAACTTCGAAGGCCGCGTTCATGCTTCCGTCCGCGCCAACTACTTGGCCTCCCCTCCGTTGGTGGTCGCTTACGCATTGGCAGGGAACGTGAACATGGATCTGACCCTCGATCCGATCGGAACGGATCCTGCTGGTAAGCCGGTCTACCTCCAAGACATCTGGCCCTCGGCGGAAGAAGTGGCCGCTGTGGTCGCCAAGAACGTCACTCAAGCTCAATTCAAAAAGAGCTACGCAGACGTTTTCACTGGCGATCAAAACTGGCAGGACATTCAAGTTCCCGCAGGAGAACTCTACAAGTGGGACGCAAGCTCCACCTACATCAAAGAGCCTCCCTATTTCGAAGGAATGTCGGCAACTCCGGCACCGATCACGGATGTGAAAAAAGCTCGCGTGCTGCTGATGCTCGGCGACTCCATCACCACCGACCACATCTCGCCGGCTGGATCTTTCAAAAAGGATCACCCAGCAGGTCAGTACTTGGTGAAACTCGGCGTTGAGCCCAAAGACTTCAACTCCTACGGCGCACGACGCGGGAACCACGAAGTCATGGTGCGCGGAACGTTTGCCAACGTTCGGATCAAGAACCTCTTGGTTCCGGGCGTGGAAGGTGGCGTCACCACTCACATGCCGTCGGGCAAGCAAATGTCGGTCTACGACGCATCGATGCAGTATCAAGCCGACGGGGTGCCTTTGATGGTCCTGGCCGGCAAGGAATACGGCACGGGATCGTCGCGTGACTGGGCTGCAAAAGGTCCGAAGCTCCTCGGTATCCGCGTGGTCATCGCCGAGAGCTTCGAGCGAATTCACCGCTCGAACCTAGTCGGAATGGGCATCTTGCCGCTTCAGTACAAAGACGGCCAAAACGCTCAAAGCCTGGGCCTGACCGGTCACGAAACTTTCGACTTCTCGGGCATTCAAGACCTAAAGCCGGGCCAAGACCTGACCGTGAACTACACGACGAAGGACGGAGAACAGAAGTCCTTCACCGCGCGCTCGCGGATCGATACGTTGAACGAGATTGAATACTATAAGCACGGCGGCATCCTGCAGTACGTGCTTCGTCAACAGCTTCGCTGAAGACGGAAAAATCAGGAACGGGCTGAAATCCGCTTCCAGAATCGCTGAAAAGGCCCGAGCAGCCCGGGGGACTCCAAAGCAGAAGGCCCCGGGTTTGCCGGGCCTTCTGCTTTGGACGAGATCGGCGAAACTTCAAAAGGCGCAGGCAAGTCCTGTCCCACGAGCACCCGGGTTAAATCACGGACCTCAAGAACCTCGCGCACCAGCGCATCGAGAACGCCCTGAGGAAATGCACCGTCCGCATTCAGTGCTGTTTCTGCAATTCGCGCACGCTGCTCGATCCTCTTAAAACGCCACTCGAAATCATCCAGCGCCTTCACCCGTGACCCTAGGTGACCTGCCAAACTTCCGAGTAACTGGGACCGAAATCGGTAAAGCAGATCCAAGCCCTTTCCCGTCTGGGTATAGACGTCTTGAGCGAGGATCACTTTCCTGCCGAGATCGGTGACCGCTCGGTCCAGCACACTGAAGCGCATCTCAACGCCAGTGCGAATTCTCAGAGTGACCTCTAAGCGAAGCGACTCCTCGGTGGGGCGCGGATTCTCAAACCCCACGATCGCAAGCTTCACGTCATTTTCGAGATTCGCGTCGACCGAACGGCTCAGGGATTTTAAACGCGTCGCCGCCTCCTTCAGGTGACGGGTGCTGCGTTCAGAAAGGCTTTGCATGCGAAAACTGATGTCCTGAAGATCCTGAACGACCGAGTGGGCCAGCTCTTCTTGCTTCTTCAAGGTTTGCCAGCTTGGCTTTTCCCGAATCGACAAGATCAGACGCCGCAAATCAAAGGCCTGAAAAACGAGAGTGATCGAGTGAGCGGGAATCTCAGTTCCGTGCATGAAATAAAGGTAACCGACATCGTCCGCGCTCAGCCGCGCCAGAGATGGATCGGCTGCCAGCTCAAAATCAAACGGAGAAGACTGTCCTGTGCGACGCAGATGAAAGTGGGCCACGTGATTCACTTCGTGAGCTCCGGTCGCGTCGAGTCCGAGCCTTTCAAGACTCGCAACTGATAAAGACACGCGCTTTTCGCGCACCTTAAAAACGCCCTTGGAGCGATCTTCTAAAAGCTCTTCTGGAACAAAACTGAGGCTCACCCCAAACCGTTCTTTGAGTCGCAAAGCCATCTGGCTCAGACGAGGTGACTGGGCAGGCAAAATCCGGATCCCTTCGTGCTGAGCTGAATTCACGAACCTTTCAAATGAAACGCCTTCCATCCGAAGAAGATCTTCAGAAGCCGAAAGGAGCTTCAAACAAAGGGCATGGTCGGCAATGCCACCCCGACCTGCCATCTGGCCCTTTTTAAAAAGCGCCATGAACTCTCGTCCCAAACGAGAAAACTCGATGGCCGTTCTTCTTCGGCGCTCGAGCGCCAAAAAAGTCTGGGCCCGCTCTGCGCCGACTAGCGCCTTAAGCGAAGCCTGATGCGCTTCCGCCGCAGCTTTGGCCTCGCTTGTGGGGCGCGCCACCGCCCATTGGTCCGCCGTGCGACGAAGCTCCGAGAGAGTCCACTGGGCCATGGGCGACAGCTCGCTGCCACCTAGGTTTGCAAGAAGCTCAAACTCTCGCTCAATTCGGTCTCGAACGGTCGACATCCCCGGCGCATTCCGAAGGCGCTGAAGTTCCAGGTCCACACATTGGCCAAAGGCCTCGTTCGATGGGCGCGCGTAGGCAGGCCCCGAGAGCACCATCCAGAGCCCCCCCACCGCGAACATCCCCACCTTCGCCGTTCCCACACCCTTTTCCATTCCCAGGGGGGCTATACCCCAATGGCTGGCGAGGCGCCAATCTCCTGACTTCAGCCAGGGCGGCTTCGGCTGAAATGGACAGTTTCGATCAAAATCCCTAGAATCAGAGGACACATGGACAAAAATACGAAGCTCGAACTGATCCAGCGCGCCCTGGGCCTGCGCCACAAACTCAAGGTTCACGAGAGCATGAAGCAGCCAGAGACCCACGAAGAAATCGCCGTGATGATGCTGGCGAAGTGGGAATATGAGGATGAACTTCGCGCGATCGAAGACCTTCTCAACGAATCCCGCGCTTCGAACGCTTCCAATAAACGTCAGCAGATTCTGAAAGACGGCGTGAAGTTGAAAAAATTCTCCGCCTCACAGGATTCCGAATCTGACAATCAGGCGCGTGCTTCGAAAGCAAAAGCTAGGAAGAAGTAATCAGCGTCTTTTTGATCGAGCGGAAGCCGATTTTTGCTTCGAATCACTCGAAGAAGGGGCGACTGCGCGAGTCAATCCTTGAGGCGTTTCCGTCCTCAGTGCGCGACCGATCAGATCCTTGGGAACCTTTGCCTTGGGAACAGGCATCGGGAACCACTGCTTCACGTCTGCATCTAAGCCAATTCCCAGCATGAAGTTATAGAGCGCGGCTTTTAGCCCCTGCCCTAAGCGGTCATGATCGACGCCGCTTGGATCTTCAAACGGAAGGTCGTTTCGCGCAAACGAAACGGGCGACTCGGGAAGAAGACGAATTCCGAAACCCTCGGGGTCCTGCCCCACAGGGCTGTGGATGGTCGCTGAAAAGCGGTGCCAATAAGCCGATTGAATGCAGCCCTCGGCAAAGAGCTGCCGAACGCGCTCGAGAGCATCCACCGTTTCTTGCTCGGTCTGAGTGGGAAATCCGTACATCAGGTAAGCGTGAACCAGGATTCCTGCGTCGGTCAGCGCGCGCGTGACTCGTGCCACTTGCTCGACTGAAACGCCTTTTCGCATTTTCTCGAGCAGGCGATCGCTCGCCGCTTCAAGCCCGCCAGAAACGGCGACACAGCCCGAACGCGCCAGAAGCGCACAAAGTTCGGGCGTAAACGCTTTATCGAAGCGAACATTGCCCCACCACGTGACCGTGAGTCCCCGAGCGATGATTCTTTCTGCCATCGCACGAAGCACTGCAGGCGGCGCTGCTTCATCGACGAAGTGAAATCCGGTGTTTCCGGTTTCAGAAATCAGCTTCTCCATCCGGTCGACAATCTCGTCGCCGCGCATGGGGTCGTATCGACCGATGTAATCCAAAGTGACGTCGCAAAAGCTGCACTTCTTCCAATAACAGCCATGCGCCAGCGTCAGCTTATTCCAGCGCCCGTCGGACCAGATTCGGTGCATGGGATTGAGCATTTCCAGAACCGACAAATAGGAATCAATCGGTAGCCCATCGTAGGTGGGCGTTCCGGTATCGCGATGCGGGATATCGTGCTCGGCCTCGTTTGAACGAAAAACCACTCGCCCCTCTTCACGAACAAAGGTCCGAAGAAGAGTGGAAACTGAGCGTTTTCCCTCGATGTGCTCCAGCACATTCAGAATGGGGCGTTCCCCATCATCTAAGGTGATGTAATCAAGGTAATCAAAAACACGCGGATCTTTCAGCGAGCGAAGCTCGGTGTTGGCGTAGCCTCCTCCGAGAAGAATTCGGCACTCGGGCAATACACGCCGGCACACCCGCGCAATTCGGAAAGCACCGTAGACGTTTCCTGGAAACGGCACAGTCAAACCCAGAACCGTCGGTCGATGCTTCAGAAGCAGCTCTTCCGCGATCGCATCGGTCATTCGGTCGACCAAAGTCGGCTCGGGTGCCTCGACTGCGTCTCGCACCGGATCAAAAGTCGGCGAACTGGCCGCAAGCTTTTCGCCGTAGCGGGAAAGTTCAAACCGAGAGTCGACGCCCTCGCGAATGACATCGGCTAGATCATCCAGATACAAGGTTGCCAAATACTTCGCGCGGTCCTGAATTCCCAAGCCGCCAAAAGCCCACTCAAGCCCCTCGCCGCCAGCAACGCGCGCCAGATCTTCCAGAGGCTGAAAGCGCGCTCCTTCCGGCAGGTACGTTCGAGAAGAAATTCGAAGAGCGAGCGTTGAATCCTTCCCTTGAAGGAAGCGAAGGACCGGACCTACCGTGTCACGATAGCGATCAAAATTTTCCAGGAAAGCTCGAACCGATTCAGGCACGCGCCCTGAGCCGCCCTTTTTCGAACGCGACGAAGCAGCCAAGAAGCGCCGCTCCAGTTCCTCGCGAACTGACACTAATCCTTGCGCCGAGAACAGTCGCAGCACCAACTCGATGGCAGGATCGGCTTGCGCGACCTCACGCCCCTGAAGGCGCAAAAATCCGGTCAGATACGCCGTCGCTGGATAAGGCGTATTGAGCTGGGTCATGGGCGGGGTCAAAAGCAGGATCCGCATGCCGCACCGTGTTTATCTAATCCGACACATAATGTCCACTATTCATACGGACGGCACCCGTTTGAAAAAAACCAAAAAAGTCGTTAGGTTCCCGCCTGATGCCCCTTCCCTGGAAAATTCCCCTCCGCCCGTTTTGGGTCCCCCAAGAGCCCCGAATGCGCCGGCTATCCGACATCCCGGGCGAGGCCCAGTTTCTGGCCGGTCGCCATTCTCGCTGGTACGAGTTCGTTCGGGTTATCCGGATTGCGGCCGAGTTCATCCGCGGGTTCCGAGCCCTGCACTTCGTCGGCCCTTGCGTCACCGTTTTCGGTTCAGCCCGGTTCCCCGAAGGTCACCCCTACTATGAGCTGGCTCGCGAAGTGGGGCGCACGCTGGCCAAGCAGGGCTACACCGTCATTACCGGGGGCGGCCCGGGCATCATGGAAGCAGCCAACCGAGGTGCCAAAGAAGAAGGCGGGCGCTCCGTAGGCTGCACCATTCAGCTTCCTCACGAGCAAAAGCCCAGCCCCTACCTCGATAAAGTCGTGCCCTTTTATTACTTCTTTGTCCGGAAGGTCATGCTCATCAAGTACTCCTACGCCTACGTCATTCTTCCAGGCGGATTGGGGACTCTGGACGAAATGACCGAAGCGCTGACGCTGATCCAGACAGGAAAACTATACGACTTTCCAGTTATCTTGATGGGCAAAGACTTTTGGACCGGCCTGAATCGCTGGATGTGCGACACCTTGGTGCCGCAAGGAACGATCGACTCGGATGACCTAAAATTTCTGGCCATCACCGACAGCTGCGAAGAAATGTCGGCGATTCTGAAACGATCTTCTGACTTAATTCAACTTCCGCTGTGCCCCGTCAGCGCTCCTCCGAGCGCCTGAACCCAGCGAGACTAAACGCCCAGCACTCGCCAAATGACGAGCGCCAATCCTGCGCGGTAGACGAAGAAAGACAGATAGCCAAAGCGCCTGAGAAGCTTCAAAAGCCCGCCGATCGCCAGCCAGGCAAAAACAAACGAACTGACCCCGGCCATGAGAAGCGCCGCCCAGCCCACTTGCCCCTGGAAAAGCTCGTCCCATTTCCGGAGCTCGAACACCACGGCAGCCGCTGTGATCGGTGCGCTCAGCAGAAATGAAAAACGAGCCGCCGATTCGCGAGTCAGGCCCAGAATCCGGCCTGCCGTCATGGTTGAGCCCGAACGAGACACGCCCGGAACCAGGGCCAAACACTGAAATAGCCCCACCCAGAGAGCATCCTTCCAGCGCATTTCCCCCACCCCACGGCGCAAGGGAAACATTCGATCTACCCAGAAAAGAAGGAAGCCAAAAAGCGGAAGGGTGATGACCAAGACCTGATTTCCGCGAAAAACAGTCTCGACCAGAGAGTGCAAAGCGGCGCCCGCCAGAAGGGCCGGAAAAGTGGCTAGAAGCAGATTCCCAAGAGACGCGCCCTGAAACGTGGTCCAGCCTTCCTTCCGAGGCACCCCCTTCAGGACCGCCCACCAATCGCGCCAGAAGTAGCCCAAGGTGGCCAGAAGCGTACCGACGTGCAGGAACACATCAAAGGCGAGCCCAGGGTCCTCCTGCCCCAAAAAACGGGGCAAAAGGATCAAATGGGCTGAACTCGAGATGGGCAGATATTCGGTCACGCCCTGAACGGCGCCATAAAGAAACGCATGAAAGAGATCCATGAAAACAGAGCCTAAAGGTCGGGAGGCGTAAGGCCAATGCAAAAAAATCCATCCCCCCCTCGCCCGATCGAACCTCCTGTGACAGACTGCCGGCCATGCAAAATTTGAAGACCCTCGTTGTCGTCACATTGGCCGTCTTGGCTGCTGGCGCTTGCACCAAGAAGCAGGATGCTGCTTCGTCGGCAGCTCCTCAAGCCTCGACTGCTGCCGCCACTGAGCTGAAAATCGAAGACGTGAAAGCCGGAACCGGAGCAGAAGCCGTAGCCGGAAAACTCGTCAGCGTGCACTACACGGGCACCCTGACCGACGGGAAGAAATTCGACTCGTCCGTCGATAAAGGCGAACCCTTCCGGTTCACCCTGGGCGCTGGCCAAGTCATTCAAGGCTGGGAAAAAGGGATCCTCGGAATGAAAGTAGGCGGCAAACGCAAACTCACCATTCCCCCTTCCCTGGGCTACGGCGATCGCGAGATCCCGGGCGCCATCCCCGCCAACTCCACTTTGCTTTTTGACGTTGAACTGGTCGCCGTTCAGTAACGGTCGACTGCAATACCCACTGAAAGGAATCCAAAGAACATGGAAAATCAGAATCAAGAAGTGGCCGAAGGCGAAGTCCTCGTTGTTGCATCGAAACTGAAAAACTACATCCGCTCGAAATCGGGAATGAACACCTCGAGTGCGGTGATGTCGGCTTTGTCGGCTAAGGTTCGCGAACTGTGCGACCAAGCCATCGAGCGCGCAAAATCCGAAGGCCGCAAAACGGTCATGGATCGCGACTTCGGCTAATCGACATTCATTTCAGGGGCTGCCCTTTCGGGGGCAGCCCCTCTTTTTTTGCCATGACACCCACACGCGCTCAACTAGCCGCACTCCTGCAAAACCTCGGGGGCGAGGCTCGCCTCAAAGAGCTACTCGAGCAATTTTACCGCCGCATGAGCGATGACTTGATGATCGGCTTTTTCTTTCAGGGAAAAGACCTCACCGCCATCGCAGCAAAGCAAGGCGAGTTTTTGCTTCGAGCCATGGGCGCACGCGTTTCCTACTCGGGAAAACCGCCTGCTCAGGCCCACGAAAAACTCCCCCCGATTCTGCGCGGGCACTTTGACCGCCGCTTGCGCCTCCTCGAAGAAACGCTCGCTTCCAACGGCGTGACCGCTGAGGATATCCGAATCTGGGTGGCTTTCGAAGAAACGTTTCGCTCAGCCGTAGAACACAGCTGAGCGAAACTCGAAACTCAGGGCCCGGCTTAGACGAAGCTTCCGCGCTTGATCTTCTCGACGATGATTTTCTCGGGCATCGTCGGATCCATCGGATTCACCGTGAAGTAGGCTTGTTGTTCGCAACGAATCTTTTGCTTCAGAAGCCAGCTCAGGATTTCCGTCAGGCCTTTGTTCTTCTTGTCATGGAAGAAAGGATCGTTCTTCAAAGCGTCTGCCGCTTTTTTCAAAGCGCGGCTTTCCGTCGAATCGTTCTCTTTCACAGGATAAGCCAGAAGGTCGTACTTTTTGATGTCCTCGGGCAAGACCCCCAGGAATCGCACTTCCGGAGCGGAGTAATCCGAGTTGCGAATCAATGACGCCGCAGAGCCCGCCTTCAAAGTCCGGAAGATGTTTTGCATCGTGTACGCGTCGAGGTCGCCGAAGAAGTACAACGGCACTTCTAGCTGATCTTGAATGAGCTTGCACCAGCCCCTGACCGCGTTCGAAGGCACCCCTTGAGCACCCATCAAAATGCAGTTGTGACGCTTCGTGAAGCCGTTCGCCACCAAGGTGTTGGCCGTGCCTTCGGATTCCACCACGAGGCAGAAATCGATTTTCTTACGCGCTGAGAGCTTCAGCGACTGAGGGCGGTTCTTCGGCTGGAACGGACTGGTTCCGAGCTTCGACAGATCGATCACGGCTTTTTCGCCGTCGGGAAGCGTCTCGGTCACCACCAGCTGCTGACTGTAAGTCTGACCGCCGCGATCGTTGGCGTAACAGTTCACCTCTTCGCGGTAGCACTCCAACATTTCGCAGATGAAATCGATCGTGGAGTCGGACTCGTCCTGATCCGTGAAGTCCAGCGGACGGTACCGAGGATCGCCTTTCACGTAACCTTTCGCGATGTAGTACAACTCACGCTTCGTGTTGACTGCGCCCGTTCCGATATTTCGGATCAGCACTTCCAACATAAAGATCGCGCGACTCATCTTCTTCACCGAGCTGACGTTCAACTCGGTGGCCACTTTCTTCTCGCCCGGAGTCAGGTAGCCCAAGCGGTGATTGTAGATGGCGTTATCGAGCGAACACTTCGTGGCGTAGAGCACCGGCCGACGCGCGCGCTCCAAGTCCAGGAGAAGGCGATTACAAAGCTCTTTTGAGAGCTTCGGGATGGACTGATCAACTGTTGCGGAACTTTTAGCCATGATGCATGTCTCCGTAATTCAGCCGGTCCGAAGGATCAGGCTTCTACTGCGGCCGAAGAGCCGCCTTGTTTTTCGAGATGAGCCTCCAGCTTCGCGTGAGCGTCTTGCAGCTCACCTTCGGCCGTTTTGGCGTCGCGGCCGAGGATTTTCAACAAACCCTCTTCCGCTTTTTTCTTTCGGCTGTCCGGGGCGCCTGCCAGGCGGCAAAGCCCCTCGACCAAAATAGGCCCGAACTGTTCGATGTGGCGAATTTTCTCTTCCAGCTCGTTCGCCTTGTCTTCGCGACGAATGTGTTTGGAAAGCTTCTGTCCGGCCTGAATCATGGCGCGACGAAGTTCTTCTACCAGCTCGTCGGAAGCGTCGATCGTCTCCTTGGAGGCGTTTTTGAACTTGATGAAAGGTGAAACGACCGAGACGGCGATAATATAGGGCCCCAGAGGCAAAGACTCCTTCGGCTGGGCCAGACCATACGAGCGCCAATTCACGGAAGTGATGGACTGAACAATCGCGCACGCCGACTTATCGAACTGAAGCGGAACTCGGTTGGCGAAACGCAGGACTTGAGCGGAAGAGTCCTCCTCAGCCATGCCGCGATCTTTCAGTCGGGCAATGGCCACTTCCACCTCAACCGGCTTGAAATCGCAAATCGTGGGCTTTCGGGTCACGACCGAGAAGAAGTCGACGGCGCCCAAGCGCTGAATCGACTTGGAGAGCGACTCTTCACCGATCGAAAGCACCGATTTCGTCGAAGGCGCCATGAGCTGAATGTTTTGGATCTTCGCGAACAGATCCTTAAAGTCGCCATCACTTACCGCGTCGACCGAACGATCCAGCAGTGCCCTGGGCACCCCAGCCTTCACCAAATCCTTCAGCGTCCCTTCGTTCACTCGCGAGAAGCCCTTCTTGAGCCACTCGCCCACTTTCGTGCGGCCAAACAAATGCGAGTGCGCGATAAATTCGCCCAGCTTCATCGTGTGCGGGTGCGGCTCGGTCGCTTCTGGAATTTCCGGCATCTGGTTCGACACCCGCTCTACGAGAGTGGTCTGTGGACCTTCCTCGGAAGAGCCAGGAACCGTGTAACGCAAAGTCAGGTGCGGGTTCACCAGCGCCGTACCATTCAGATAATTCAGCAAACCGGCTTCGCCGTTCAGTTGGATGCGGCCATCGATCAAGAACTCGACTTGCGTGCCAGTGGGTTGCTCCCAGTCGATCATTTCCTTGCTCTTCACCACACCGCGATTGTGCTTGATGTCGACTTCTACCGTGCAGGAGACGGCTTTGCGCATGGCCTTCGTTTTGGTGATCACTCGAACGCCTGAGGCCGAAGTGAGCTGCGCCCAAGTCGTGGCCGCAGAAATCCCGATCCCTTGCTGACCGCGCGAGCAGCGACCGCGTCCAAACTTCGAAGACGCCAGGTACTCGCCGAAAACTTTGGGAACATCTTCGGGATCAATGCCCGGTCCGTTGTCCAAAACACGGATGCGAACCTGGTCGCTATTTTTCAACGAACCCGTGCCGACTTTCTCTACCCAAACCCAAACTTCGGGCAAAATGCCGTGCTCTTCGCAGGCGTCCAAAGCGTTATCAACCGCTTCCTTGAGCGTGGTCAATACCGCCTTGACCTGGGACGAAAACCCCACCTGTTGGAGGTTTTTCGAAAAATATTCGGCAGTTGAGCTGGTGGTGATCTTGCTGGACGGTGCTTTGGACATGTCCCGACTAAAGCAGTCCATTCGGGGTGTGTCAATGGCGCGACCTCAAACCCAGTGCGTCCGGAACTTGCAACCCCTCCTCTATATGAAAAACCGTGAGTTCGTAAAAAACATGCAGGAGATCCGCGAGCGGGCGCGTAAGCACTTGCACCAAGGTGCTTTGACCAGCCACTACCAGGGAGACGTCAAAGCGGCCGTTCGAATCCTGAACGAAGCGCTGGCGACGGAAATCATCTGCACGCTGCGCTATACCAGCCACTACTTCCTGGCTGAAGGCATCCACGCGGAAAGTGTCCGAAAAGAATTTCGCGAACACGCCAATGAAGAACAAGAGCATGCCTGGATGCTGGCCGAACGCATTCGCCAGCTCGGCGGTAGTCCTGATTTTCATCCCGGTCACGCCCTCCAGAACAGCCATGCGGAGTTCAAAGAAGGCGACACTCTGGTCGAACTCATCGAGGAAGACCTGGTGGCCGAACGAATCGCAATTGAAACTTACCGCGAAATGGCAGCCCACTTTTCTGAGTACGACCCCACGACTCGAAGGCTGATCGAGGAAATTCTTCAGCAGGAAGAAAAGCACGCAGAAGAAATGGCAGGACTTCTCAGCACGCTGAGTCCCGAGAGAAAGCCCGTGAACCCGGACCGAGAAAGCGCTGCCTGACGAACAAGGAAGTGGACCATGAGTGAACAAGAGACGCTTCGACTCACCTTAGACGACTTGCAAACCCTTCGGGCCGAGTTCTCGGCCGGAAAAATCCGCCTCCGCGTGCATTCGCTCAATCGCTCGCGCGACCACGCCCTGCTGGTTCCCACCCTTAACCTCAGCGACGTTCAGGAGCGGATTGAGCAAGTCGACCCCGCTTGGCACATCACGATCACCGGCGAGGAACCGAGAACCATGGGATCGGTCATCGTGCGAGTCCGCCTCACGGTTCGAAACGTGGGTCGCGAGGCATGCGGAGAAGGAAGCGACTCGCTTGCGGCTTACTCGGACGCTTTCAAGCGCGCGGCCATTCTGTTTGGCGTGGGTCGTTCCCTGAACGATTTGCCGGCGGCCTGGGTGGCGTACGACGAAAAGCACGACAAAGGGCGCCACTGGACCTGGGAAGAATATCAGGCAAGCGCTGAGGCCGGCAAAATCGGCTCCACCAGGCCAGAAGCCGAGGCACCAGCCGCCCCTCAGGCTGGACTCCGCACGGGCAGCCGACCTGCTGCTCACTCGCGTCGCCTTCGCGATGAGCTCAATCGAAGGCTCATGGCGCTTCATCGCCCGTTCATGAATCGATTCCCGGATACCCGTTTTCCCGATCTCTTGAATCAGCGCTACGGGGTCGACGAGACCCGCCTTTTAGCGACAGATCAGTTGGAAGACCTGCTGAGCTTTCTTGAAGAGAAACTCAGTTCTGCCGCCTAGAAGGCAGCGACTCAAGCACAGCTCCCGCTAGGACCAGAAGAATGGGTCCGAGAAAAACACCCGCAAAACCCATGAGGTGAATGCCCCCGAAGACTCCTAAGAACCCAAGGAGCGGGTGAAGGTTTGCTCCGCCCTTCAAAACCCAAGGCCGAATCACGTTATCCACGAGGCTTGCCGCAATGGCGGCCGCCAAAAGCCCGATGGCGGCCGACCGATTGCCGGTGAGGAACTCGTGCAGCGCCACCCCAATCGTAATGGGAGAAGCGCCTACGACCGGGATAAACGAAGCAAAAAAGAGCGCAAGCCCAAGCGTGGCCACCTGGGTTCGTCCGACAATCCAGGCCGTCATCGTGAAAATAAAAGTCTGCCCAAGCCCCGAAGCGACGCCTGCTAAAATCACGCTCCGGCAAGCGCCCGTGAAAGAGCGAATGAGTTTCTCGGTTGCAGGAGCATCCAGCACCGAGTGTTCACGAAGCCAGCGACTGATCGAGCGCGCATCTGCCAGGAAAAAATAAGTCGCCATCAGCAGGATGCCCAAGCCCAAAGCATAGCTAGGGAGCTGGGTGAGAAAAGCACCCAATGCCTGAGCCGCATTGACCGCCAAACCATGGGCCATTTCGGTCAACGACTGGGTCAGCTCTTCCGTCGGAATGGGCAGGTAACGAGCCAGTCGTTCTAAGAAAGAAAAATCGGTTGGAACCGATTCTTTCAGATTCTTCAGCTGTGCCAAGCCCGTTCGCGCACCCAAGACTCCTAGTAAACCGACAGGAAGGACCAGGACGCCGAGAATGGTCACCGATAAAAGAAATGCGCCCCAACGGGGACTAATACGAAACTTCTCCAGCCGATGCAGCATCGGATAAACCAAGGCCGCGAGAACCGCGCCCATGGCGAGAGAAATCAAGAATGGGCCCAGTAGAAACGAAACTAAAGCAACGGCGCCTAGGCCAAGAATGCGGCGCTCGAATTCAAACTTCGCGGGCACCCCGCTCATCCGAGCGATGCTCCCATCGCTGCTTCCTGGCGCTTCGCGCGCGAAGCCGGCTTTGCTTTCCCCATCGTACCAAAAACATGATCCCAGAGCGGAGAGCTCACGCCCCAATAACCGACGGCATCTGCGTAGTGATGAAGCATGTGATGTTGCTTCACGAGGCGCCCCCACTTCGAGCGAGGAATGAAGTGGTGAACGGCGTAATGGGTGTAATCGTAGGCCAAGTAGCCCACGAGAAAGAATGCGAACAAAGGCTCAGCGATTGCCGACCCTGCAATGGCCCAAAGCGGTGTGTAAAGAACAACGGCAATCAAAACGCCGGCCATAGGCGGCATCACCAAGCGCGTGGGATCGTTCGCCACATCATGATGGTTTCCATGAATGAGAAAATGAAGGCGCTGAGCCAGGGCGCTTTTACCAATGAAGTGAAACACGTAGCGATGAAGAAGGTACTCGGCCAAGGTCCAGACAAGGACTCCCGTCACCGCGAAAAGCACGAACCCCAGAGCCGTCACTTCATGCACCGTGGCTGCGCGGTAGATCAAAAAGGCAATCACCGGCGTCCAAAACACCAAAGGCGTGATGGGATGAACATGAGACAGCTTCTCGAGCGTTTCATTTTCGAAAAGGCGCAGGCTTTGGACGGGCTTTTTCATAGCCCGCGTAACTTACTCCACTAATGCTTTCGGGGCAAGGCCGGTTGCACGGGATCCGGCCCCACCGGAGTGCGCCGCCCAGGCAGGATCGGCTTCAGGCGGCTAGGAAGGGTCGGAGCAGCAGGATCCAATGATGCGTCGCCTGCCAATCGAGGCGCAAATGGGGCAATTTCAGAAGCCTTTTTGAGGATAATCTCGTCAGCCGTCAGCCAGTCGATCATGGAGCGCTCGAGCTTAAACTTCGGAATGGACGGGCGATTCTCGGAAGAAAGCTCAGCAATCTCTTGTTCCAGGATCTGAGGCTTCTCTTCTTCCCCGACCGGAGGACCAAACAGGTTATTGGGCACGTTCATCGACATGACCGGCGACACCCGGAAGTGGGGCTCGAGAACGACGCCGCTTCGGCTTCCCCCACCCGTTCCATGAGTCGGAGTTCCTGCAATCCAGGCCCGCCCGTTGGCTTCAAGAACCTGAATAGCGCCCTCGCAAGCACTCACGCAGCCCGGAGAAACCAAGGCGAGAACCGGCCCGGGAAGGTTCAGGGGACGATCTTGATCATCCCTCGCCACTCGAATGGGTTCGCCACGAATTGCCAAGGTGGTGTGAAGCCCCAAGGTCTGCGACTTCAAGTAGGACTCCCGAAGAAGGCGCGCGCTTTCCTGACCCGAGACCGGAGACTCAATGGCCAGGGAAAACCCCGATGCTCCGAGAGCCACACCTCGAACCTGATTTCGGAAAAGCTTCTTGGGATCAGCCAAAAAAGCCAAAAGCTGAGAGGCGAGTTTCGGCTCCCCGCCTTCGTTCTCACGCAAATCCAGAATCAGAGGAATCTTGGCAAAATCGGGCTGCGCGCGGAATCGCCGCACCATGGAAGCAAGAGCGCCTCCCATGGAAACTTTCGCCATACTCCCCGAGGGCTGCTTATAGACTAGGTCGCTGACGTTGAACGAGTAGACGGCAAGATAAAACGCCTTCACCTGAGGAGCGCCCTTCAAAGCCAGGAGCCCGCCTCGAAGAATCGGCTGACCATCAGCAGGTGAGAGAAACTCTTGAATCTCATCGCCCACGGGCGGAGCCAATCGGGCCCGTAGCGGGTCACCAAAGCCCTGCCAGCTGGGCTTTTCCGGGAGATCTTGAATTCCTAATTCCCGAGCCAAGACCGCTTGATCGCGGTTCAACGTTCCGCCCGGAGTCATCCAGCGCGTGCGGACTTCGAAATCGCCTTTTGCGATTCGGCGGAATTTCAGAACCACTTCTGCTTTTCGCGGATACGGAAGGAGTCGGTCAGTGACTTTTCGCGATACCACGTGGCGCGCGCCCGCAATCGTCGATGCCGATTCATGCCGAGCTAGGTCAGTGATCACTTTCTCGATTGGAACTCCGTCGACTTCCAAAAGCTGATCGCCCACATCGAGTTCATCTTTCAGAATCGCTTCGGCTACGACCGTCACAATCAAACCGGGTTTTCCGTCCAAAAGGACCGCCGGGCGAACATCAAAGGGCAAAACAAAATGCCCGAGATCGCGGTGACGAATTTCTAGGTGGCCGTCTTGAAATTTGGCCAAGAAAACATTCAAACGCTCGCGAAACTCGAGATTGTGCCGAGCCCAAACGCCCGCCAGAGCAGACGAAGGATCCGTCAGCACCTGCTCACTTTGCTTGAGGTCTTGGCAGAGTTTCTCGGGGTCAATTCCCGCGCGAGCTTTCTTCAAGTTCCAAAAGCCGTAGTTCTCTCGCAAGTCGTCACAGAGACGTTCGACCGCGCGAAGTCGCTTCTGACTGGTCCAGTTTCCGGCGGAATCCTGAACGGCAGCCGACACCGAAATAGAAATGAAAAATGCTCCCAAACCCCAGGAGAAACTCCTGAGTCCTTCCCGTACTCCCATCACACACCTCAAGCGGCCCCTGCCGCGACGCGTTAGTTAACTGATGCTTGTGTGGGTGTCTAACTTTTTGTCAGTGCCCTTGGCTGAAGACCTGAGATTGCACTTCTCCGTGCTAGCCTAAAAGACAGCGAGGTCATGATGGAAAGCGCACTGATGGGTATCCTGACTGCCGGCGGAATTCTGGGGCTCGGATTCTTTTGGCTTCAAAGAAAAAGCCGAGACGATGCTAAGCATTCCGCACTGGCGCGGCAAGAGCTCCTTCGAGAGCTCCAGCAAGGCATGACGCAGAATCTGACTTTGGGCTTAGGTCAGCACCAACAAGGTCTTGAGCAACGACTCAGATCGCTCGAGCAAAGCGTTGAAAACCGCTTAGGCCAAAGCCTTCAGCAAGGATTTCGCCAGTTCGAAATGGTGCAAAAGCACCTTCAATCAGCGGAAACGCGGCTGGGCGCGCTTGAAGCCGTCGGACAAGGCATTTCCGATCTCAATCGCCTCTTGAAACTTCCGCACCTTCGCGGCGGCTTCGGAGAAGCGCAACTCGAGCGCCTGCTCTCCGATTTTCTCCCGGCCGGCTCGTTCGAGCTTCAGTACCGCATTGATCCCAACTCCACCGAGCGCGTCGACGCCGTGGTGAAACTCGCTCGCCAGGTGCTTCCGATCGACAGCAAGTTTCCTCGCGAGCAAGTGCTTCCGCTTTTTGAGTCCGAGGACCCCTCGGAACTCGCGTCTGCACGAGAGATGCTCGCGGTCGTACTTCGCCAACAGGCGCGTCAGATCGCCAAGAAGTACCTGCGCCCCGAACACGGAACGACGGACTTAGCGCTTCTCTTTCTTCCTTCTGAGACTCTTTATTTTGAAGTCATTCGAAACAGCGAACTTTTCGAAGAGTTGAATCGTCTTCACGTCTATCCGGTTTCACCCAACACGCTCAGCATTAGCCTCAGGTCGGTCGCGATGGCGCAGGAGTATTACGACCTTGCCCGAGGCGTCGAAAAAACTATCGAAGACGTCAGGAAAGCTCGGAAACACTTTGAGCATTTCCAAGGAAAGTTCGACGAGGTCGGAAAAAGCCTAAAAAAGGCGCAGGAATCCTTCGATACCGCAGGGACGCACCTAGGAAGGTACGACACGCAAGTGCACCGTTTGACCGGTGCAGACGCGCAACCTGAAATCCCTGCTTCGCCTTTTACTTCGTAGGATCGTCTGGATTGACGCCTCGATTGAGCGCCACAGCCAGAGCCAGCCACTGAAGCTCGACCAAAGCGGGAATCCACGCCAGCGGCGTTCCGCCATAAATACCGATCTGGTGATCGGCCCGAATCTCGGCGTTGCGCGGATCTTTCGGAGTCGACACATGCCAGATCACTTCGTCGGCACGCTGACTGAAGCGCGGTCCATGGAACCACTCTTCTGAACCAAAGCAGCGCACCGGCAGGCGAGCCATTTCCATGAGTTTCAACGACCCTTCGCGAGCCAACCATTCCCCTTCGAACTCGCCCAAAAGAAGCGTCGGACCTTGGCCCACGCGAGCGCGAAGCGACTCTAAGTTCGGGCTCCCAATCGATCGGAGAGCTTCCCACTCTTCGACCGCTTTTGCGCCCATCAAGAACGTGGTCACCGCGCAGATCGCTCCGGTCACAGCAATGCTATGAGGCTCGACCGTTTCCATCGGCACAGTCTTCAAGGTGACACGCGCTGGTTCTACGGGTTTTGCGTTCTCGGCAGTCACCGCAAAAGTGAAAGCACCTGACTTTTCGCACAAGTCGAGTGCATCAACCGTAGGACGCGACCCGCCCCGGTGAGTGATGGCAAAAGCCCAGTCACCTTTTTGTGGAATCACTTCCGTGCCGACGGCCATCGATGAGCAAGCCACCACGGGAACGCGCGCCTGATTTTTGTTCCGCATCAGGGCATAAGCACAAAGGCGCGCCGCAAAGTGAGAAGAACCCAGGCCGAAAATCAGAATGCGCTTCGGACCTTCATGAGGAAGGTTGTCTTCCGACAAGGCCGAGATTCGCGAGCAGATTTTTCCCCAGTTTTCGCGCTGCTCTTGCAGCGTTTGCTGAACGACACTGATCTTTTCGACTTCACTCATTTTTTCTCTCCCAAGCGCTTTGCCAGTTCGGCAAAGAGCGCAACTTGGCTCAAACAGGCCTTCTTCAGGTCCTCGACGAGCATGCTTTCATTTTCCCCGTGCGCATTGGTGTAGGGATCTTCCACACCCACCAAAAGCGCCGGAGCGCCGCCCAGTGCATCGGCAAAGGGCTTCACAAACGGAATCGTTCCACCACACCCGAGGAACAAGGGTTCGCGGCCATACCCCTGTTTCATCGCTGAAACAGCCGCTTCAAACGCTTCCCCTTTGGGCTCGGTGGCCCAAGCGCCATTGGAGCTCTCTACTTTCAGGTCCACCTGAACGCCCCAGGGCGCAGTTTTCTTCAGCTGATCCTGCAAAAGCTTCATCGTGTAGGCGGGGTCCATTCCCTCGACCAAGCGGATCGTGACTTTGGCCCACGCCGTGTCATTGATCACATTGCCGGCTTGTGCGCGCGACGAAGCCTGAAGAGCATTCACAGTCAGACTGGGGAAGCGCCAAACCTGCGCGATGGGATTCGGGCCTTCTGCCAAAATTTGAGCCGAATCGATCAAGCCGCTTTGCTTTCGGAAGTCGGCCTCATTGTACGGAATTTTTTTGATCTCGCGCTCTTCCTCAGCCGAGAGCGGCTTCACTTGCTCGAGCACGCCGGGAATGCTGATGCGTCCTTTTTCATCCACCAAAGTGGCTAGCATCTTGGCCAAAGCCATGGCCGGGTCTGGGAGTGGGCCTCCCCACATTCCCGAGTGCACAGTCTTCGTCAGTGCGCGCACTTCGACTTCGACCCCGACCAAGCCGCGAAGCGCGATGGTCAGAGCAGGAATGCCGCAATCGAAATTCGAAGTGTCGGTCAGAACCATCACATCGGCTTTCATCAGTTCCTGATTCAGCCGCAAGAACTCGGGCAAATGCTCCGAGCCGGTTTCTTCTTCGCCTTCAATCACCACTTTGACGTTCACTGGCAATTCGCCTGCCGTCTTCAGCCAGGAATCGATCGCAGCCAAATGAACGATGATGCCGGCTTTATCGTCGGCCGAGCCGCGAGCGTACATGCGCTCGCCGCCGGGGCCTTCCATCAGGACCGGCTCAAAAGGCGGCGTTTTCCAAAGCTCCTCGCGGCCGGGAGGCTGCACGTCGTGGTGGGCGTAAAGAAGCAGCGTGGGGGCCCCGGGGGCCCGAAGGCGCTCGCCGTAGGCGTAAGGATGGGCGCCCGGCACTTCGATGAGCCGTGCGTTCTCCAGGCCGTGCTTTTTCATCAACTCGACCACAGCCTCGGCACTGCGCCTGACTTCAGACGCCGGGAAATTGGGAAAGCTCACACTGGGGATCCGGACTAGATCCTTCAAGCTTTCCAGGTACTGAGTTCGAAACACTTCCCGACAATGGGCCGAAGCCCGATCCAAAGCCGAAACCGACATGGGGAAGGAACTACGGCGCGTCGGGTCGCTTGACAATAGAAAACCCCCCGGCCAGTCTTCCCCTTCCATGGCCTCACCCAACCGCGGAACGCGCATCAAGCTCTCGGCTTCTTTTTGGAAACACCCGTTCGGCGTCCCGTTTTCTGAGGATGTCGTGCCGTCGAGCTTGTTTCTGAAAAATCGGCACTTTCTGGTACTCGATATCGAAACCCAGCGCCTGGTCCAGGAAGTGGGCGGCTGGGAACACATCGATAAGCTGGGCGTTTCCGTGGCCTGCGCTTACGACTCAAAGACCGAGCAGTTTTTGTCCTTCCGCGAAGACGAGCTACCGAAGCTGTTCTCGCTCTGCGAAGAGCGCTTGGTGGTGGGCTACAACATCCGCGGCTTTGACTTGCCGGTCATGGTCCCCTACGGCCTGAAAATCCATAAGCTCGATGTCTTTGACATCATGTACGACCTGGAAGCTCTGACCCGGCAACGCTACCTGAAGCTCGAGACCGTCGCCCAAGGCACCCTAGGAACGGGCAAATCGGCCGATGGCTTGATGGCCGTGGAATGGTGGAAGAGCGGCCAAATTCAGAAAATCATCGAGTATTGCCTGCAAGACGTACAAGTGACCCGCGACGTCTTCAACTTCGGACGCCAGAACGGCTTCGTCCGCATCCAACGCGCCGACGGCAGCAAGCCTGAGGTCGCCGTTCAATGGAATTGAACGAAGCTACTGTTCAGTGGAATTGAACGCGATCAGCCGCTAGCAAAGTCAGCCATGACCTTCGAGACGGCTTGGGGCCAGCCCGTGTGGCTGCGGCAGCCGTACTTCTCGACGACCGTTCCGTCTTGCCGAATCAAGCGAGCGCGAACCGGTGAAAGGCAGCCTGCAAAGGTCTGCGCATCGGTCTGAATCTGGGTGGCCAGATCGCCCAGGGCCTCGCGAGCCGTCTCAAGCGGAATTCCGTTGGCCTCAGCCGGAGCGCGGCCAGTGCCGTGAAGCTCGCCGCTCACTTTTCCTCGAACTGCGGGCTGACTGACCACTTTCGCGAACTCACCATCGCGCGCTTCCACGCGAATCGACCAGGAAGTTGGACCGGCCCAACGGGCCTCGGGTCCACCAAACTCAAAGTAAGCTTCGACGACTGGACTGACGGACTTTGCAGCTGCCCCGAACATGTCCAAGGAGCTTGGGTTCTGCAAACCCGAGCAAGCGGAGAAAGCTCCCGAAAGCGCCAAAAGGAGAAACGAAGCACCCTGTCTACTCTTCCAAGAAATCAATGGCCACCTCCCTGGGAGTGAGACGCCGAACCGTGATTCTTGACATCGTGATTTTTTACATCAAATTTGTGTTCGTCCGCGCGATCCGTATCGTCATTCTGATCGGAGGCTGGCTGGCGCTGCCCACCGTTATTTGCGGGGACAAAAGGAATCTCCTCAGCGCAGGCCTTCAGCTCTTTTCCTGATGCCTCGGCAAACGCGGGAATCGTGCAGCCTGGGGCAGCCACCTGCTGAGCCACCACGGTCGAGACTGCCCAACCGGCTTCGCTGTATTGACCTTGACCGCACCCTTCAGCGCCTTCCAGTTTCATGCACTTCATCAGTCCGGTCCAAACCGGATCGGCATGATGCGAGGAAAGTTCGCAAGGCGACCACACCTGAGCCATCACGCGAGCGAGTTCAAATTTTGCGCGCTGGGGTTTTTCCCGGAAAAGCTTCAAGAAGCCCGAGCCCAAGCGGACCATCGGCTTCCCTTCGCCATCGCGGGTCAGGACAGGAATTCCGCGCCAGGCCAAGTCCGCTTCCAATTCACTCGAAGGCTTATGAATCGTCAGATCCTTGAGACTTGAGCGCATGTGCTTCCAAGTCTCCTGAGGAATTTCCAACTGGTGTTTGACCAGGAATTTCTCCAAGTCCGCTTTGATTCCCCAATAAGTTTTCTTCAGAGCATCCCAGTCTGCAGAGGTCGGTGCAGGATGATTCAGACCGGCTCCGAAGTACTCAAAGCTTCCGCAAGTCTTCCCGTGCCCGTCCTGTCCAAATGCGACCAAGTTTTTCTCGATCGCTTTGAGGCGAACTTCAGCCTGCTTCTTTGCTTCTGCCGTGACGACTGGATCAGCCGCCTCTTCGTCATGCGTCGAAGCTGGAGTTCGCTCGCCATCCTTCGCCCCGGGAAGCGCGCCTTTGGCGCCTGCTTTTCCCACAGCGATCGAGCCTTTCTTCGAATCCATCCAGTAAAACACCCCGACAGACGCACCCACCACCAGGGGAAAAACAAAGATCAATGCCGAAGCTTTGCCGCGCATCATGCGCATAGAGAGAGTCTCCTGACCAAAATTCTAGAATTCTCGTAGGAAAACACAAGAACTTCCGCAACTCCGCCCCGTTTTCGGAGCCCTAGAAAACAACGGTCATCGCTTTGACGCAGGCCCAAGGCCTGTGGCAGGGTGCCCCCCATGAAACGCCTGATCGTGCTGTCGACCCTGTTTGCCGCTTGTGCACCCTTGCCCACCCGCCCCGACCTCCCTGCGGCGAGCCTTTCCAACTCGAAGACGGAAATCCTGGTGATCTTGGGCACGAACGACATGCACGGAGCTCTTCAGCCTCAGCAAGTGAAAACCCGCGAAGCAACGGGCGTGGCTCCCATTCCCTACGAAAAAGGCGGGGCGCCCATGCTGGCAGCCCACGTCCGCGCTTATCAGGCGGAATACGGAAACCGGGTCCTCCTTCTCGACGCGGGCGATTGCTTCCAAGGCTCGCTGGAGTCGAACCTCAAAGAAGGTTCGCCGATGGTCACTCTGCACAATCACTTGGGAACCGCGGCGTCTGCCGTAGGAAACCATGAGTTTGACTTCGGCCCTGTGGGCCCAGAAGGAACCAAGGGCGATCCCGTCGGCGCGCTTCAGGAGCGCATGAAAGAATCGCGCTACCCTTGGCTTGCTGCCAACATTGTCGAAAAAGCCACCGGCCAGACTCCGGCCTGGCCCAACACCCACCGGAGCCGCGTTTTGAAAGTCGGCAATCTGAATGTGGGCGTGATTGGCCTGTCCACACTTGAAACTCCCGCGAGCACCCGCCCCACCCATGTGGCGCATCTGCAATTTACCCCTCTGGCAGCCGCTGCCGTGAAAGAATCCCAAGCACTGAGACAAGCCGGCGCAAACGTCGTGGTCCTGACCGCCCATGCAGGCCTTTTCTGCAGCCGAGACAACGAGCGCCCGTACGGCGTTTGGAAACCAACCGACAACCAAGGCATCTGCAACCCAAATGACGAGATGACGAAACTTCTGACCGAGCTCCCCCAAGGGACGCTCGATGCGGTCGTCTCTGGCCACACTCACTCGGTGGTTCACCACTGGGTGAATGGAGTTCCGGTCATTCAGTCGGGCACCCGGAACGCCAACCTGGGCGCTATTTACGTGACCTACGATTTGGAGAACAAAAAGGTTCTGAACGAACGCAGCCGGATCGAAGGCCCGGTACCGCTTTGTCCGATGGTGTTCTCAAATCAAAACGACTGCGATGGCGACAAGCCGGCTCCGAAAGCGGGCCGTGGAGCACTCAGAAAGCCCGTGTTTCATGGAAAAACGCTCACCCCGGATTCCGCAACTGTCGCCGTTCTTCAGCCGGTGTTCGATTCAGTCGCTGAAATCAAAAAGCGAGTGATTGGCCAAGCGGCACGCCCCGTGGAAACCGTGCGCGACCGGGAGAGCGAGATGGGCAACCTCGTCGCAGACGCGATTCGCGCCCAAGTTCATGCCGACTTCGCAGTCATCAATCCGGGTGGCCTCAGAGCCCCCTTCGAAGCAGGCCCCATCACTTTTGAAGCCCTTTTCCGAACCCTTCCCTTCGACAACAACATTTCGAGGCTGACCGTTACGGGTAAGGAATTGAAACAAATCCTTCGCGTGGCCGAGAGCGGCGCCAAAGGGTACTTCCCAGTTTCCGGGCTTCAACTCTCCGTCTTGGATCTGAAGTCCCCCGCCAAGTCCGACGATTTAAACGGCGACGGTAAAACGGACCTCTGGGAAGTGAACCGCCTGATTGACGTCAAAACGGCAACAGGTGCCCAGATCGACGACGCCCGGAATTACACCGTGGCCACGCTCGACTTCCTGGTTCAAGGCGGCGACGACTTGGGCTGGGCCATGAAGCAAATCCCGTCCGAACGCATTGAGTTGAACGCAGGCCCCACGGTGCGTGACGCGGCCGAAGCCCACATCGCACGACTCGGCGTCATCCAAGCCCCCCAAAGTCCTTTGGTTGACTCGGCGCAGCCTCGGCTGGTCATCCTGAAGGAATACCCCCAGCCCAAGAAAGCCCCTTCGCGACGGTCGAGGGCTCGACGCCGCTAAAGGAGCCTGAGTACAATAGAGGAATGAACAGCCGGAGCTCCGGAATCGAGGCCTTGGGTTGGATCGACAGTCAGGTTCGGAAGGAGTTTGACTCCAACCGAAGGATTCTGACTTTTGATGAGTACATTCAAATCGTCGGTGAGTCGCCCGAGCGCGCCCTGCGCGGAAGCGCTCAGTATGTCATCGACACTTTGGATCACTTCGGACGCGACGGCGATCGCTTTCGCTTGTTCGATGTAGCCCACGAGCCGCGTGGTCGCCGAGTGGTCGACCATCAACCGGTTCAAAAGCACCTCTACAATGCGCTCAAAGGTTTCGTCCGCCAGGGCGTGAACAACAAACTGATCCTGCTTCACGGCCCGAACGGTTCGGCCAAGAGCTCGATCGTTCACGCTTTGATGTCCGGCATGGAGAAGTATTCCGAAGAGCCCCAAGGCGCGCTCTACACTTTCAACTGGGTATTCCCCGTCGACAAAGTCACCAAAGGATCGATGGGCCTGAGCAGCAGTTACTCGGGCAGCACGGGCCGCGAAGCGGGAACGAGCTTTGCGAAACTTCCGGACGAGGAAATCCTGGCTCGAATTCCGTGCGAGACTCGCGATCATCCGCTTCTTCTGATTCCTTCGGCCCTTCGACAAACGCTGCTTAAGCAGCTTCTTGGACAAGAGCGCGCCGACGCTTTTTGGTCGCGCCTTCCGCTCACTCTCACTCACGGCAATCTACCTCACCGCGACCGCTTGATTTTTGATGCGCTTCTGACGGCTCACGGCGGGGATCTGAAAAAAGTGCTCATGCACGTTCAGGTCGAGCGCTTCTACTTCTCGCGCCGCTACCGGCGTGGGCTCTCCACCGTTGAGCCGCAGCTCCACGTCGACGCCCAGTGGCAGCAGCTGACCATGAATCGTTCGATCGGATCGATTCCTCCGGTCTTGCAAGGCTTGAATCTTTTCAGCTTGTCGGGCGATTTAATCGACGGCAATCGCGGGATGCTCGAGTTCTCGGACCTTCTGAAACGTCCGCTCGACTCGTTCAAGTACCTGCTCATCGCATGCGAAAACAACCAAGTAACGGTGGGCCACTCCATCCTTCACATGGACACGGTTTTCATCGGAACCACGAACGAACTCCAGCTCGATTCGTTCAAAGAGTTTCCCGACTTCAACAGCTTCAAAGCCCGAATCGAACTGGTTCGCGTTCCTTACTTGCTTCAGGTTTCCAAAGAGGCCGAAATCTACGCGAACGACATCGAGCAGATTCGCTTGGAAAAACCCGTAGCACCGCACGTCGCTTGGGCCTTGGCCTATTGGGCAGTGCTGACCCGCGTGAAGCGCCCGAACGGCATCAACTACCCGCCCAGCATCAGTGCGCTGGTTTCAGAGCTCACTCCCGTTGAAAAGGCTCGTCTCTATGACACGGGAGAACTGCCGGCGCGCTTGAACCCTGAAGAAAGAAAAGCCCTCCGTGGCGCTCTCAAGCAGCTCCAAGAGGAATACGTCAACATCCCGTACTACGAAGGCCGCATGGGTGCATCCGCCCGCGAGATGCGCTCTCTGCTTTTCTCGTCCGCGATGAATCCGCAGTTCCGTACGGTCACTCCGCTTTCGATTTTTCGCGAAATCGATGAGTTCGTAAAACGCGTCAGTGAATATGAGTTCCTGAAGCAAGACGTGAAAGACGGCTACCACGATGCGTCTGAATTCATCACCACGGTCCGCGAGGAGTGGCTGAACCGAGTGGACCGAGAAGTGCGTGACTGCCTGGGCCTTTACGACTCTTCGCAGTGGGAAGATTTCCTGCGGAAGTACGTGGGTCAAATTTCGCTGGTCCTGAAAAAGGAAAAGCGAAAGAACTCGATCACAGGCCAGATGGAAGACCCCGACTTCACGCTGATCTCTGAATTTGAGAAAATCGTCGACGCTCCGACCGATCCGGCTCCCAAAGAGGCTTTCCGCCAGAACTTGCTGTCTCAAGTGGGTGCTTGGTCGCTCGATCACCCGAATGAGCCGGTCGTTTACGCCAAAGTTTTCCCGGAATACTGGGACAAGCTCGAGAAGCACTATTACGAGTCGCAAAAGTCGCTTCTCACAAAAATGCACAACGCCTTGATGCTTCATGGGAGGGCCGACGAAGGCTCAAACGCCCATGAAGAAGGCGCCCGCTTGGCGAGACAAACTGTTGAAAATATGTGTAAAAAAATGAGCTACCCTGAAGAGGCCGCCCGTGAAGTCATCGCCTACCTGATGAAAGCCCGCTACTGACGCCCTTTTTCAGCCTTTCCGTGGTATGTCTGCGCCCGCCGTGTTGAAGCAGGCTCAGAACATCACTCGCGAATTGAACGAGGACAGCTACCTAGTCACCCATGAAGTGGGACCGAACCAGGCCGGCATGCGCCTGGATTCGTTCTTAAAAGAGCGCTACCGAAGGCGCTCGCGCGGGCAGATTCAAAGGGCCATCGAAGAAGGCGCCATTAACCTGAGCCGAAATCAGGGTCCGCACGTCATGGTGGGCCGCCTGAAGCCAGGGACGCAGCTTCTTCCCGGGGACGAAGTCCTGGTTTTGTCCGAACGAAAGCCGGAACCGGAAGTCAGTTTTGATTACCGGGTGCTTCATGAAGACAACGAGCTCTTCATCATCGATAAGCCCGCTAACCTCCCCGTCCACCCGGCAGGTCGCTATTTCTTTAATACTCTGCTGGTGCACCTGCGCACGGAAGGTCACCGTAACCCCCTGAAGGCGGGTCGTGAGTTTTTCCTGATTCACCGAATCGACAAAGAAACGAGCGGGATTCTGGTCCTTGCCAAAGACCGCGTTGCCGCAGCTCATCTGACTCGCCAGTTCGCTGAACGCACCACCGAGAAGCGCTACTTGGCAGTGGTGAAAGGCCTCCCACCTGAAGAGTTCACCGTCGACGCCCCGATGCGCAAAAGCACCACTTCCATTGTGGGCCTGAAAATGGAAGTCGCGCCCAATGATGCAGAAGACGGGATGAACGCTTTGACCCGCTTTAAGCGGTTAGAGATCCACGGCGAATTCTCGCTGGTCGAGTGTTTCCCCAAGACGGGCCGCCAGCATCAGATCCGAGTTCACTTAGAACACGCAGGCCACCCCATCGTGGGCGACAAGCTTTACGGCATCCCCGAAGAACTCTCGGCGCGAATTTACAACCGTGAGTTGCTGAGTGCAGAAATCGAAGCGCGCCTGATGCTGCCGCGCCATGCCCTTCACGCTGCGGGAATCCGCTTCACGAGTCCTGTCACGGGGCAGAAAATTGAATTCCGTTCCGAGCTGCCGAAAGATTTGAAAGCTTTTTTGGACCGCCAGCCTAAGCTCACTTCGCTGACCTAGTGACGAGCCGAAAGTAGCCCTTCCACCATCTCGGTGAAGCCCGCGCCGCTCTCACCTTGAGTCATCCAGGTAGGCGGGTGTTTGAGCTTGGGCAAAAAGCGACTGAGGTTCGCCACGCCCACTGAAAGTTCAAAGGCCTGAAAGAGTGGCTCGTCATTGGGACTATCCCCGATAAATAGCCACTCGTCCCAACCCGGAATCCCAGCGCTCTGGGGAGCGGACTTCAAGCCAGGCGCACCGATGGAAAGCCAGTGCCTGAGCCCCGCTTGCTTATCGTAATCGCCAAACCAAGCATTCACGTGAATGCTCGAAACTTTTGCGTGAGCACCCTCTCGCTGACAAAGGTCAACCAGCGTTGCGACGTCGGCTTCACTCCAAGACGTCACGTCCTCGCAAAAATCGATCGCGAGATCAAACTCTCGGTACGGCTGATCAGAAGCCCACTGAGCCTTCGGGAAGCGCTTCCGAACGGCTTCACCTAAACTCTTTAAGCGCGCTTGCGACTGGGGATCTGCGCCCGGAGTCAGCACTTTTTTTAGTTTCCCGTCCTGCATGAAAGTACTGAAAGCGCCGTTTTCACCGATCACGGCGTCGACCGGCCAAAAGCGCGCCAAATGATCGCACCAGCCCGCGGGGCGGCCGGTCACCGGAACCACCGCAAGGCCCGACTCTTTCAACTTCCAGAGTGCACTAAAAGCCTGGGCAGTCAGCTTTCCGTGAGTCGAAAGCGTGTCATCGATATCGAGGCAAACCCCGCGCACTTTTTTAAGCTTTTCCCGGTCTGCACTGCCAAAGGCCGAGGGCAACTTACCGCTCATTCGTGCTTTCCTCGGCGCTTTTTCTCAGCATCGTCTTGATCCACGATGCGATGAAGCGTGTGCATTCGCGCTTTGTGAATGGGACACGTCTCCCGGCACTTCGGAAAACCATGCTCGCCGCAAGGCTCGACATGAATGGTGACGGAAGACCCCGGAAACTCTTCGTGAAGGGTTTCTTCCATGCGGTCGCACATCGAATGCGACTCCTGCACGGTCAAATCAGCACACACTTCGACGTGAAAATCCATGTGGCGCATGGCCCCGCTCTTTCGGGTGCGAAGATCATGCACATCCAAAACTTCGCCCGGGTGCTTCTCGCGAAGCGCACTCAGCACCTCTTCAATGCGGCGATTCTCGACTTCCGGCAGGGACTGATCCAGAAGCTCCTGAACGGAAGCCACCATCTGCTTCCAAGAAATGGCGACAATGTAGGCGGCAATGCCGATCCCGATCAGCGGATCGACCCAGAGCCACCCGGTCAGCTCCAAAAGCGCAAGGCCCAGAAGCACGCCTAAACTGGTCATCACGTCGGCCAGGTAATGGAGCGCGTTTACGCGAATGGCCGAACTATCGGTCAAATCGGCTGCTTTTGAGTTTTGGCGAAACACGAAAAAACTGGCGACTGCTGAAAACCCAATCACGCCCATGGCCCAACCGCTGTGGGAAATGGGTTCTGGATTTCTGAAATGAGTGACGGACTCCCAGAGAATCCAAAATGCCGCTGCCACCAGAAGCAGGGATTCGAGCAAGCTCGACAGAGTCTCAAACTTTCCATGACCGAACGGGTGATCGAGATCGGCCGCTTTTCCTGCTTCACGGATCGTGAAAAACGCCACTGCCGCAGAGATGAGGTCCAGTGACGAGTGCAGGCCTTCTGACCAAACCCCCACCGAGCCCGTCCACATGCCCACTCCCAGCTTCAGGACGGTAAGCCCAACCGCAGCCCCCAGAGCAAGCGTCGCGGCGTGGCTTCTCAGTTCCTCTTGGGAACGATCGGCGTGGGATTTTTTAGATGAATGCACAGCGCCGGACGAGCCCGCCTGAGTGCGGTGATTACGGGTAATAAACAATGCCTCCGGACACGTAGGTGTTGGAGTTGTTAATATTGATACCCACTTCAGTCACGTAGCGAATGCTTTCGCCCCGCTTGAACAGCGAACCGATGACGAGGCTTGTGACCGGGCGGTAGGTGTTCGTCAGGAAGGAAAGGCCAAAGGGGACGGTCAAGAAAGGCTCGACTTCGCCGCCTGGAGTGCTGAACGACTTGTGAATGTAGGGCATGGCTTGGGCGTCCAAGCGACCGCCCTCGGGCGTCCGCAGGTACAGGGTCTGAGCCGCAATGCCCACTCCCGGCTGGCCTTCCATGTCGGGGAAGAAATCGAACGATGCGTTGGCCCCCAGGCGGAATCGACGCGGCCCCCCACCCGATCCCCCGATCAGGGTCAGGTTGGACAGGTCGTTCATTCCGTAAGTAAAGCGGGCGTTCAGCCCCATCCCGGCGCCGTCGGTCAGGGTGACTTCGGGCTCAAGCCCCAGGGCGGCGTACCCTGGCTCGACAAAGTGAGTGGTACTGGCCACCCCAGCGTGGGCCTGCGGGGCAAGCCCGAGGGCTAGGCCAAGAGCCCCCAGCCCAGCAAAAACAGCGATTGGACTGCGTTCGGCCACCCAGCGCACTTTTTGTTTTAAGCCCGTCATTCCTTCAGAGTTCACCACAGTTGGCCGGCCCGTCAAGCCGGCGATCCTGATCCCGGTCGCAGGTAGCCGTTGACAGGGAAGCCCAGACCCACTAAATCCACGTCTTCCGATCAAAAGGTTGCGTGGTGGCTATAGCTCAGTTGGTTAGAGCACCGGATTGTGATTCCGGGGGTCGCGGGTTCAAGTCCCGTTAGTCACCCCAAAATTTAATGGCTCTGTGTTGAGACCCAGGGGCTTCCGAAAGGAAGCCCCTGTTATTTAAACGAGAGCTGGCGATAGTTTAGCAAGCTTCACTGTGACGCTCCGTCACCTGCCATCACGCAAAATCACAGAAAATCACAAAATTTTATCTGATTTTTATCTGAGGGCAAAAACACCTGTTTCAGTTCCGCGGTCTCGAAGTCTACGCACTGAGTTCGCGGAAATGACTGCTGATTTTTTCTTTCGTCAGCAGAACTGTCTACGAACTGAGTGCATTTGAAATCCTCTGCCCTAAGCGACTGAGTCACGGGCAGATCACGAAACCAAATGCTGGCCGTTTAGAGAACGGCCACAGCCAAGGAGACAGAAACTATGAAACGGAGTCAGCAGAAACGAATTAGCCAGGAAGCCATCATTCTTCGTCACATGCGCTATGCACAGAAGGTCTCGCTCAATGAGGCAGGCAGACGCCTGAAGATCACAGGTTCGGCCATTGCCCATATGGAGCAAGGCCGGATGGATATCTCCCGCGAACGTCTTAAGTCTATGGTCGAGGCCTATGGATTCACGATGGACGATTATTTGGATTTCACTGAAGGCAAGGAGCTTCC
>JBBARP010000006.1:168802-220615 GCA_040399745.1 Bdellovibrionia bacterium
AGCTTCCGATCAACTTTCGGGACGAGTGCCATACGATCGTGAGGCAGCTCGAAGAACCCCAGCTACGCGCCGTCCATGCGATTCTGGTAACGATGATGCCGCAAGGCGCGGCGCGCTCCTCTCAAAACGGAAGTGTGTTTAGCCAAAACCGGCGAAGCTCATGATCTATGAGCCTCGCCGGCAGAGATTGCAGTAAAGTTCCGAAGAAAACTCAGGGGGCCGGTTACCCGGCCTCCTGAGTTTCCGACTCGTTTTCTTCGATATAGCGTTCGAGATCACATTGCCAAAAATAGCTGGCGCCATGGTCGAAGGAAATGAGGTGCCCCTCATCTTCCTCGACGCTGACCCACTCGGACTGGGCAAGATCCCAAGACACGCGGTCGTAGTCCTTCATAGCTTGGATGGTGCTGACCTCCATCCAGCCAAGTAAAGTCTTCTCCGGATAGCAAGACTCGATCGAAGATTCGAAGGCTTCATCAAGATCCGCAGGAGCCAAGTTCTGCTCGACCAAATGTTTGATGACCCATTCGCAACCCCAGTCGACCCCGACTTCGGGAACGAACCTCATTAGGTCATCCGAGTGGCAGGATTCGCAGCGACCGCTCGGAGCTTCCTTGTAACAGCCGTAGCAAAATGACTTGCTTTGACGATGGGCGATCTTCTTAAGGCGTTCCATGAGTTCTGCATGAATGTCGTTCATAAATTCTTCCTCATTGTAGAAGCTTGATTGGGGCAGGCCCCAGGTCATGCGACCTGGGACCCGTTCGCTTCCACACCCTCGCCAGCGGATTTCGTTTTCGGCGTGAAGGTCACGCCGAGGATCGCTTTGTAAAAGTTGACGTGCTTCGTGATGCGCATGCCGCCTGGGAGGACGTGAGTGAGGTACTGGCCGTCTTTGCTGAGATAAGCCCGGATCGGTGCCTGAAAGCCCTGAGTTTGGGCGTTGTTTGAGTTCGTCTGAATTTCAGCGTGTTTCGTTTTCATGTTCTTTCTCCATTCGTGTTTTGGTTTCGAGGGGTTCTTCCATTCGAGAGCCCCTTCGCATCCAAGAAGAGGGGCCGAGAATCGGAAGAAAGCGAATGAAGGAGAGCTGCCCCGCCGTAGGCTTTCAGAGCAAAAGGGAGTGACAGAGTGAAACGTCCGCGGCACGCGGCTGGCACGAGTCTTTGCGCGAAGGCGGATCAGGCAGAAATCTGTAGAGAGCGGCGAGGAGAAACCAAATCATCGAATGGATATGGATACGACGCTGAAGTCAGCCAAGTCGAAGTCGACTCACGAACCGCAGTTCAGCGGTGCCTCGGCAATGCAGACTTTAATTTTGCGGACTGAGGGTCTTCAGGGCTCCTCGGAAAACGGAAAGTCCTGAACCAAGAAAAAGAAGGGAGATGATGGAACCGACTATGACATCGGGCCACTGGCTTTGAAGTGTGCCAACCAATAGAGCCGCTACAAGGACACTCACATTCGCAATGATGTCGTTTCTGGAACAAATCCAGACCGAGCGCATGTTCAAGTCATCGTTCTTATGTCGAGTCAAAAGCCAAAGGCAGAACGCATTTGCTCCCAATGCAACGGTTCCGATCCATCCCATGGTTTCAGAAACTGGAAGCACATCGGATAGAACTGTCCTGATTGCTTCGGCGAGCACAATGAGACCAAGAAGAACCATGATTGCGCCCTTAACTAGAGTGACTTTGGCCTTAATTCGAAGGCTTCGAGTCACGACGTATAGGCTCATGGCATAGACAGTCGCATCGCCCAGCATGTCGAGTGAATCTCCCATGAGGGCAGTCGATCTGGCCAGAAGGCCGAAAGCAAACTCCACTACAAACATGACGAGATTAACAGCGAGGACGATCTTGAGCACACGCGAGTGGCTGTCTCGTATCTGCTCAAGATCGCAACTTTTTTCCTCGCAGCAACTCGATGACATGTTTAGTGGGTATGCCCATCTCCTTCAGTGTGCGCCTCCTTCTTGTGGTCGCACTTGCACTCCTTTTCATCCATACCGCACTCGCATTTACCGTGCTTTTTGCCCTTTTTATGAACGTGGGCCTTTTTAGTTGTCCCCTTTGTGCCTTTGGTTTCAGCCGCGATGACTGGCGTGCTCAATTGAATCAGTCCAAATCCCAGTGCGAGCGACATAGCGATCGTCTTCATATTCAGTTGTTCCTTTCGAGATTGTACGAGTAATTAGTTTTCATGGGTCAGGGACGCCGCTTCCGAGCGAAGCTCCTGACCCAGCATTTCGACGGCAGCGATTGCGGTTCCCTTATAGGTCACGACTGCCACGCAAAAGAGACCGTCTTTGCCTACGAGAGTATAGTAGTGACCCGGCTTTCCGCTCTTTTCGTCCACCGTCACGTGAGCGACCGTAAAGCCCGAGGCCGTTGATCCGGTGACCTTGCCGCAGATTTCGGCGGCGTTCGTTCTTAGGCCAGCCGAACGAAACGAAGTGATGTCAATTTTGGCATCGTTGGCGAAGAGTGACGTTGAAAAACAAAGACCCAAAGCGACGAGTACAGTTCTAGATTTCATGTTTCCCCCTGTTTAAGTTTATTCAGACTTTAATACTAAAGCGCAGCTCGATGCCTCATCAAATCTGCGCTGTTGAGTGGCATCCAGTTTTGTTCTGACGGCTGATACGATCTCGCCATACGCCCTGACTTCTTCGGCGCAGACGTAAAGCCTTCCCTTCGTGCATCTGGAATTAAGTGCCTTCCAGTCGGCTTGAGAGATGAGTGCCTTGGAGCAGACTTGGCTTACATCAATCCGGCTCACAAACTTATTGAGCTCCTTTTTGAGCTTCTCGTCTTCGTTCAGTTTGAGTGCCAAATCCGCAATCTCCGCAAAATAAGCCTTGAATGCTTGATGCTGGGTTGCGCGGTAGGGCTGAGTATCCATTTGCTTGAAAACCTCAGCCTTGAGCGGCGCCACCTTATCGACCCACTTCTGTGTCTCCTTTTTTTCATCGCATCCAGAGACGATGACTGAAACCACCACAAGAAGAAGAACACCAGTTTTACTACGTCTTATAGAGTTCATCTTATTTGTCCTTCTTCTTGGCGACTTCAAGAGCAGCCGGTTCCTTGGAGTAATCTCCAAAGAATATCATCCGAGCGAGCTTGTCCTCGTTCGTGATGATCCTGAATTTCACGCCCGAGAAGGCCGTGTCTGCGTCAATATGGTTTTCGGATGCTTTAACCAGCTCATCGGCTTCAACCGGATCACCAAAACGCAGCCGATCATAAAGCTGATCGACGATACTTTGAGTGAGTTCCGCACGCCGCTTAAGATTTCGGTAGTTCTCAAGGTCCAGATTGTAGATATCGACCAGAAGCTTCAGTCTTCGCTTCAGAGTCTCTTCAACTCCTCTGGATTGGATCTTCAAGATCTCTTTTTGAGCTTTGACGATCTTCATCGAACCGCCCGTGCCGAAACCTAGGCCTGACGTAATCGGAAGGTTATCAAAAACGCCCCCAGCTACTCCGCGACTCATGGTGGAGACGCCTAGAAACGAAAAAGTCACTTCTCGTTTTACGTAGTCTGCCGCCTTGATGACGTGGCCGAGTTGCCTGATCTCAGGAGACGTATCGAGTGCTCGAAATTCAAAATCAGCATATTCGAGTGGTTCAAGGGTTTCAAAGTCCGGCAGCTCAAGCGGAGTTAGCACGAGCTCAACATCACTCTTAAAGCCCATAATGTAGGAAAGCAGGCTCGACTCCTCGGCAATCAGAACGGCAAGCGCGCGCTTGTCCTCTTTTAGAGCGAGGAGCCTGACTTCGATATTTCGAGAGCCCCCGGGCTTTGCGGTCCCGAAACGCTCGCGGGCTCTCACGATGTCAAGAATTCGGGCTAGTTCTTCTTCGTTCTTCTCCACGTGGTCATAGAGCGAAAGATCGACCATCAGATGAACGTAAAGAGTCTTTGCCGTCATCACCTCGTTTGCCCAAAGTGCGCGGTAGGACTCGTTTTGAGCCAAATAGAGAAGCTTTTGCTCCTCGACTCGCATCCAGTTCGCAGGGACCAAGAACGGGGCTACGTCTTCAGCTCCGGCCAATGCACCCAGAAGCGTCAGAGGCATCGTGATGATCTTCCAAAGATTGAGCTTGGGGAGAAGATTGCCCCTGGCAACCGCGATCGCTTCTTTGGCTTGGTAGACTTTCTGCGCATTCTCAAGAACGAGGTAGTTCGCAGAACTAACCTTCTTGACGACATCTCCGAGAGTAATAACCTCGGAACTGGTCTTCACCGCGCTTAAGCGAAACTCAAACGAGGATTCAGCTAAGCTTGGCCGAGAAGTCCCTATCGCAAGGAGACCTCCTACAATTCCTAAGCAAATGAACTTTTTCATTGGACCACCCGACTCACGGCAAATTTAAAGGGCTTAGGATAGGTCGTCGAGCTTCCGCTTCCTTGAATGTCACCCACCGTGCGGAGTGATCCCTCTGAAATCTGCTTTGCCAGTTCCGAGCTTCGTTGAGTCTGGCCACCCGCCGCTCCTGAAAGAGCAAGGTCGTAGTAGACTGGACATTCGCTCGTTGCGATTGATATTTCACCGCGGTCGATGTCAGGACGAATGTGCTCG
This sequence comes from Bdellovibrionia bacterium, assembly GCA_040399745.1. Taxonomy (GTDB): domain Bacteria; phylum Bdellovibrionota; class UBA1018; order UBA1018; family UBA1018; genus CANFHS01. The sequence continues at coordinate 173,391 of JBBARP010000006.1, forward strand.
GCTTTGCAACCAGCAGCCGGATAACCATCTGACGACCACTGGATCACCTGGACGTTCAGGTAGAGATTGTTCAGATCCGCCACGATCTCTTCATAAGCACGCACTCGGTCCGTCTGGTACGGCGGGAGGCTTGGGACAAAGGTGAAGCGAATGCTCCAGGTCTTGCCACCTTCTTCTGAAAACTGACCCTCGTAGGTGCCCTTGACCGCCTGATAGAAGCGATGACGTTTCTGAAGATCCGCTTCCATCTCTTGGGCGCGTTTAGTGCGATTATTATTTTCGACCTCAAGCGCTTTCTCAGCCGAGATCTGCCCTTCGATCCCTGCCTTTTCTTTCAGCCGGTCATCTCCTGAGCCGCAACCTGAGAGTGCGATAAGCGCTAAGAACGATCCCCCTGTTAACAACCATTGTGATTTCATTGTTTCCCCCTTGGTTTTAAAAATTATTGAGCGTGAATGACCTTTCCTTGGAACTTCTTTTCGAAAATCATGAAGAGTGTCGGAAGCACGAGCAAAGTCAGCGCAGTCGAGGAAATGATCCCCCCGATCACGACTGTCGCAAGTGGCCTCTGCACTTCGGCTCCCACGCCTGTTGAAATCGCCATGGGAAGGAAGCCGAAGATATCAACGAGTGCGGTCATTAAGACAGGCCTGAGCCGGATCATCGTGCCGGCCTTAACTAGCTCGATGCCGGTCATGCCCTGGGCCTTCAATTGGTTGAAGTAGTTTACGAGCACCACTCCATTGAGAACCGCAATACCTGAGAGGGCGATGAATCCCACGCCAGCCGAGATACTGAAAGGAAGTCCCCCGACCAGCAGTCCCAGCACGCCGCCCACAAGTGCTAGCGGCACACATGAGAAGATGAGAAGGGTTTGCCCCATACTTCCAAACGCGGCATAGATCATCATGAGAACTAAGACGAGCGCGAGAGGAGTTAAGACGAGAAGCCTTGATCGCGCCTCTTGAAGGTTCTTAAAGTTTCCGCCCCACTGAATGTAATAACCCTCGGGGAGTTTCAGCTCTTTTTCAGCGACCGCCTGGGCTTCGGTGACAAAGCTTTCTGTGTCTCTGCCGCGAAGGTTAATCATAACTGCTGCGCGGCGGTTCGAGTCTTCGCGGTTAATCGATCCATAGGTTTCAGCAAAGGAAAGAGTTGCTAGTTCCCGAAGCGGTGCGGTTGCGTTTCCAGCAATCCCCACAGGAAGTGTTTCGAGTGCATCCAGATCACTTCTGAGCTGTTCGTTGAGTCGCACCACGATCGGATATCGACGATCTCCCTCAAAGAGAACGCCGACTTCCTCGCCTCCTAGGGCAACGGAGACTGTCTCTAAGACCTCGTTTTTTCCGATGCCGTATCGACGAAGGACCGCCGTTTTTGGGTCAATCTTTAACACTGGTGATGTGCCCGCGAGGTCAGCCTCAACGTCACCAGCTCCTGGAACTTTGGAAATGATCCCCTGGAGCTTTCCGGCGATCTCCATCAATGTCTTTAGGTCGGGTCCAAATATTTTGACGGTTACGTCAGCCCGAGTTCCTTCCAAAAGTTCGTTGAATCGCATTTGGATGGGCTGCGACGCCAGATAGCGCATTCCCGGAAGTTCGCGGTTGAGTTTCGCAACAATCGCGGTCACTAGCTCTTCACGTGTACGCACTTTGCCATCAATCTTGGGCCACTCTTTTTGGTCCTTGAGCATGATGTAGGCGTCGGAAACGTTCACCCCCATGGGGTCGGTCGCGACTTCGCTCGTCCCGATTCTGGAAAAGGTCAGATCCACTTCCGGAAATGACTTCACAATCAGATCGGCTTTCTTCTGCATCTCAACGGATTGGTCAATGCTCACGTTCACCGGGCGAATCATGTGAAAGGCGAATGAACCTTCACTCAACTGCGGTAAGAACTCGCCACCAAGAATCGAAAACAAGGCGACCCCAACCACGACTGAGGCCGCAGCAATGGCCATCGTAATTTTTCGCTTAATCAGCGAAAAGTTTAAGATCGGACGGTACATCCTTTTGATCCACTCCATGACCCTAGGTTCTTCATCCGAAGCGTTACCGGACATGAAAAGGCTGGCTAGAGCAGGCGCGGTCGTAAACGAAAGGAGAAGCGCCGAGAAAACAGCGATCGAAAAGGTTGCCGCCATCGGGCGAAACATCTTTCCCTCGATTCCTACGAGCGCAAAGATCGGCAAAAAGACGACAACGATAATCAGCTCACCAAATCCAGCGGCAGTTCTGATCTCAACGGCTGCATCGTAAACGGAGCGCTTCACTTCCTCGCGCGTAAGTTTTCGGCCAAGTTTCTTCGTCTGGTCGTGGATATACCTGACGCAGTTGTCGAGCACGATCACCGTTCCGTCGACGATGATGCCAAAATCGAGTGCTCCCAGGCTCATCAAATTCCCAGAAATTCCGAAGGGCTTCATGATGACAAACGTTGCAAGCAGCGAAAGTGGAATCGTGATCGCAGTAATGATCGCGGCCCGAATGTTTCCGACCAGAATCAGAAGGATGATCAGAACGAGAATCGCACCCGTAAGAAGATTGTGCTGAACCGTTCCCAGGGTCGCATTCACTAGATCCGAACGATCGTAGACGGTCGTGAGCTTGACGCCTTGGGGAAGGTCCTTCGAGATTTCCTTTAGTTTATCGGCGACTCGAATCGAGACGGTTCGGCTGTTCTCGCCAAGTAGCATCATCGCGGTTCCAAGAATGCTTTCTTGGCCGTTAAAAGTAGAAGCGCCGGTCCTGAGTTCCTTACCAAGGTTAACGCTAGCGATGTCGCCGATCTTGACTGTTTTAAAGGACTCAAGTGTCCGAACCGGAACATCCAGGATGTCGTCGGGATTCCTGAAGAGCCCAACTCCCTGGACCAAAAATTGTTCAGCCGTCTGCTGGATGTAGCCGCCGCCGACGTTTTGATTGGCTTTCTCAAGCGCTTCCATCAGATCGCCAAAATGGATTCCATAACGCGCCATCTGAGCGGGATTGGGCTGAACGTGAAACTGCTTCTCAAATCCACCCGACGTATTAATCTCAGCGACGCCTTCGACGGTAAGGAGCCTGGGCTTAATAAACCAGTCTTGGATGGACCTTAGCTCCATCATTTGTTTGAGGCGTGCGGTCGGTTCGGTCTCAACCTTTTCGAAGTCGATCACGTACTGATAAATCTCGCCCAGTCCTGTCGAGATTGGACCTAATTCGGGTTCTGCACCTTTAGGAAGCTTGGACAAAACGCCTTGCAGTCTTTCGGCTACCGACTGTCTGGCACGGTAAATGTCGATCTCGTCTTTGAAAACGACTGTGACTTGTGACAGTCCAAAGCGCGTAATGGATCTCACTTGAATCACGCCGCCGATTCCTCGCATGGAGGACTCGACCGGGAAAGTGATCGTGCGCTCAATCTCTTCGGGAGCTAACCCCTCAACCGTCGTATTGATCTGAACCTGTTTATTGGTGATATCTGGAACCGCGTCGATAGGAAGATCCTTGAAGGCGTACAAGCCTGCAATGACCAGAAGCCCGGTGAGAAGTAGGACTATGCCCCGGTGGTAAACTGAGAAATGAATAATTTTGTTAATCATAGTGCCTCTTTCCTCAGTGACTGTGGCCGACTTCGCCACTCGTTGCGTCCACTTCAGCGATTCTTAAATAGGAGGCCCCTTTTGTAACAACGGAGTCTCCTGATCGAAGGTGGGAAGAACGGAGAGTGATTGAGCTGCGGGTTTTTGAAAGAACAGAAACAGGAATTGCTTTATAGGCACCTGCTCTGAGCCGAAAGATCGTCGTGTTGGACGTCGCGTGAACTAATGCACTCGAAGGCAAAGTCCAGGGACCGCTTCCTGAAACCGCCTGATTTTGGATTTCAAAAGTTTTGCTGGCTTCTGGAGAAAGGACAAAGCCCGTTTTTTCACTATAGGAGAGAAGGCCCTTATCAGGACCAATATTTCCGCCCGCGCCTTCTTCTTCGTGTTCGCCGCCATGACCGTGTTCGTCTTTTTCACCGTGGCCATGCTTGTCTTCGGCGCCATGCTCGGCGTGATCGTCATGCCCTTCTTCCCCACCGGCATGGGCGCCTTCTTCCTCTTCGCTCTCTTCATGCGAGTGACCATGCTCGTCTTTCTTTTTTTCTTCGTGTTCATGACCTTTGTGAGAGTCGGTCTTTTTCTTTTCTGCCGTGAATCCTAGCGGAAGGACGCACAGTCCGAGACTCAAGAGGAGTGTTCCGATCCAATACCTTTTCATAGGGACTCCTTTGAGATACGGCCATCGGCTGCATAGACGGCCCAAAGCGCCTGGACGGCTTTCAACTCAAGCTCATGCCGCGTCTTTTGAAAATCAATCATCTGCCGGTGAGCTTCGATCACGAGCGCTCCTGAGATGAGGCCCTGAAAGGAAAGGCTCTCCATTCTTGTGTGTTTCTTGTGAAGCTCGGCAAGCGACATCCCATCAGTCAGCGCTTTCACAGCAGCGCGAAATGCAGTCAGGTGCTCTGACCTTTTTGCATTTTCTTCGGTGCGCACCGTCTCACGGATAATTTCGGCAGACATGACACCCTTGTGAGCAGCTGCCCTTCCGGCACCATTGATGTTCCAAAGTGGGAGAGGGAAGCTAACAGTGAAACCTAAAAGGTTGGACCGGGTTGGGCCGTCCTGCACAAGCTGCATGGCAGGTCCCAGTTTTAAGTCTGGCCAGGATTCGGCACGCGCGCGTTCAAGCGAGCCCTCGGCAATCTTGACGGAAGCGTCGGCGAGCTTAAAGCGAGGGGAAGACTCTGCCGTCTGTCCCTGAAGCTCTGGCCACTTTTCCGGAAGCTTCGGCAAAAGATCTGGACGATCCGCCAGATCGAGTCCTGTCGCAATCTTGATCTCAAGCAAGATTTCTCGCTCTTCTTCATCGACGACCGTTTGTTTGGCGATGTAATCGGACTTAGAAATACTAAAAACGGAAAGAGAGACCTCTTGCTCAGGCGTAAGTCTTGGCCGGGACTTATACTGAGAGATCAGCTTATCGAACGTTCCAAGAGCCTCTTTGATGGATTCTTTCTCGGTACGAATTTGGCGAAGTCTGTGGAGTTCCGTTGCCAATTCCTGAAGAACGCGGGCCTCAGCAGCGAGCGCTTCAAGGGTCACTTGGCCCGTTCTTGCCTCGGCCTCTTCCACTCGTGCGGCACGCTTTCCGCCCAGTTCCAAAGCTTGGGTGAGAGACAACGCGATCTCGGATTGCTGATCGCCGAGTGTTTTTCCAAAAACGCCCGAGGATTCGACCTCAGGGTTTGGGATCTGGCCGGCGACGCCTTCTAAATCTCGGGATTGCTCTGCCGAGAGTTTGGCATTTTTGAGATCCGGATGATGAATTCGCGCGCAAGCGAGAACGTCGTTGGGGACTTTGGGCGTCTCGCAAGGATTAGCCAAAGCCGACGTCTCTATGAGAGCCACGGATGAAAACAGCACAACGATGTAAAGAAAGCGAAAGCGCTCCACAAAAAAACCTCGATCATCAAGTAAGTCAAAATCAAGCCGTGACCTTGGCGATAAGCATCCAAGGACAGCACAACCCACTTAAAACTGAGATTTAGGCTCGTGGAGGACGGCGAAGTCCGTCGAGATGAACGGACTGTACAAGAAGAATAGGGAGAGAAGAGCCTCGCCCGATCGGAGACATCTGAGGAGTAACACTCACCTGAAATAAAACTGCCGGGCAATGACCCAAGTGGCAGGCATGACCAATGTTGAAAGCCGTATCGGTTGATTCGGGCTGTCCAGAGCGAGCGTCGAGCGCCCCTGCTTCATCAAGACAGTTGAGATCGGAAGTCGCCTGAGCGGAACTGGTATGAGCGCTATGAGCCAATCCCACGCCTTCTTCCGCATGATGGTCGGGAGCGACCACCGCAGAAAGAATGAGCGTAATAATCAGAATGGCGACGGATTTCATAAAATTCGAATTGGTAAATAGCTCATAACCCGCTGTTCTGCAAGAAGGTTGAAAACTCAACTCAGCGAGCCACGAAGGCGCATATGATTCAGCTGATGGTAGAGCGAGAAGCAGAGGAATCACTGCACAAACCCGGAAGCGCGATCTGAGCGCGGTATCGCCCTGAGGAGCGCAGGCGAGTTAGCATCATGCGTGGTGTGATCTCTTCCTTCGTCATGCTGAGATTTCACTTTCTTGGAGTCCTTGTTCAAACGGCGTCAAAACTCTTCTCTCGCCTCCTCTAGCAAACCATGGGCGAACCTCAGGCAAGTTTTGCCGCGCTCACCTTTTTATTGGAGGAGTCCCTCCCAACGTTCTCTTCGCATTGAGTTTTCTCGGGTTTTGTACAGTTAATTGCCAGCGCGCCCAATTCGCGCTATCGTAGCTCTTGGGTATGAAAAAGATTTGGGCAACACTTCTGGTTCTGATTTGCGCGCTGAATGCTCTGAGCATAAGCGCAGGAGCTGCATTTGCTCCTCAGAAAGCCCAGAAGACTTTCTCCTCGCTTGCTCAAATCGACTCAAATAGTGCTGCTGTTACGCCATCTGTTCCTGAGGAGCATAGCGGCGATTGCGGCGATCGGCACCCTGAGCATCATCAGTGTCACTTCGGTCATTGTAACTTTCTCTCGTCCGAAATCGACACCCCTTGGATCTCTTTTCCCTCAAAAAGAATTCTGACGAGCGGCCCGCACGCTCTCGCCGGTGTTCTTCTCTCCGGTCCTAAGAAACCTCCTCGCGCTTAATCCTCACTTTTGACGGTCGTTAGACCCAGTCAACTCTCGTTCGAACAGTAGGCTTTGTGTGCTTGCGCCCTCAAGCGCGTTCACCTGGAGCCAAGAGGATTATTAATTCATTTCGATTCTAGGAGATTTCTTATGAAACAAATTCACGTGTTTAGTCTTTCCCTTTTGATGGTCACTAGTCTTTCACAGCCAACGTTTGCCGCACGCGGCGACCATGAAGGGCATCGGGAGCCCAGGGAGCGGATGTCCCGTTCCGGACAGGGAACAAAAGAATCTGCGCCCGAGGTCGTGCGCTGGAAGGGAGTCATTCAAGACGACCCGTCTTCGCATACGACGGAGCATCAGCATGCCTTGAAATTCGTTCGGGCGGAGGACCAGAAGACCTATGATCTGGAACGGAGTCCTGAGCTCATCAAGCTTCACCACGAGACGGAGAAGAATCTAGTCGTCGAGATTGAGGCCGAAAAAACCTCCAGCTTTCTATTTTGGGGCGGGAATCTCGTTGTCAAAAACTTCACAGTTCTTGGGGACGCGAGCAGTCCGATTCCTCACCGAACTTTAGCATCTGATCAGCAGCTGGTATTTCCGGGAGAAGCCGCCACTGAAGGCGAGTCCGGAACGCTTCAGTGTGAGAGCCGTCGTTATAGGCCAGACGAAATCGTGCAAGTGAACTTCGTGTCCGAGGCGACTGGAGATTCGACAAAGATCTCTAACCCGACGCGCGATCTGAAGTCGCTTTGCCCGCAGTTTTCGAAGACTACGCAGAAAGTAAAAGTGGTCGGAAGTAAAACGGGTAAGTTCCTGCTCTGGGGAGGCAATCTCAAAGTCAGTCGTGTTAGTCTTACGCAATAATTTGTAATGACCGGGCAGGCAATCTTGCGGATCGCCTGCCCGGTGTCTTTTAGTTAGTGGCTCACTTCGTTGTCACCCTGAGCGGCTTCATACTGTTCGTTGATTTCCCAACACTTGCTCTTCTTGAAAGCCTTATTCAGTCTCCCCATCTTTTCGGCGCACTTATGCGCCTCGTCATCGGTCTTGGCCGTGGGGCAATCCTTCTTGCAAACCTCAACCAGATTGAACTTCTTTTGCTCGGCCGAGAAGCCGACACCTGCTGCGAGCAGACCCGACACTCCAAGTACAATGATCCATTTCTTCATGACGATTTTCTCCGTTAGTTAAGGCGCCCTGACTTAGGGGCCTTGGGTTGATGATTTGATCCAAGCTTGCTTCATCCATTCCGTAGCTTTCTCTGGCAGGGCTCCTTGAGTTGTCCAAATCTCAGACAAGAGGCTTGCTGCCAATCGCTCGACTTCAAATCGTGATCTGAGTCCTTCAATTCTCTGCCGATAGGCTTCAATCACATGAGTCGGTCCAAGTGCCCCTCGCGCATAAAGTGATTCAACAGATCCCATGTACCGCTCAAAGGCGTCTCGGGTAGCGCGATCCTGGAGTCTCTCGAATACGGACGCATAAGCTTCGCGCTTCTCGCGCTGGATCAACTCAAATTGAGTCGCTTTTGCGTGCCTAAGTGACTCGGCCGCATGGGCCTCAATCAGCGCAGCTTGCTTTCCCGGGCCACGCGCATCCCAGAGCGGCAAAGAGAAGGAGAGCCCAAAGCCATAGGATTGAGAGCGAATGGGGCCATCAGCCTCAAGCTTAATTTGAGGTCCGAGCCGAAGATTTGGCCAGGCCTCGGCGCTTTCAAGATCATACTCAGCTAGTGATTTCTCATGAAACGCTGAGAGGATCAGAAGCTTTGGGTTTTGCTCCAGAGAGGGGCGAGAGCCTTCGGTCGTGATTTCCGGCCATCGTGAAATTCGATAGCTCTCAAGCACTTGCCACTCCAAACGACTGGGCATTACTTGAGATGAGAGCGCGGCACGAACCATCCGCTGCTCGATCAAAAGTGTAGCGCGAGTATCTTCCAGCGTTTCGCTTGCGGCCTGAAAAAGAGCAAGTGTTGAGCGTTGCTCGGGTGAGAGAACGCCCCTGGACTTGAGAGATCCCGTCATTCTTCGATAGGCGTTGAGCGCCGAGTCCGTCGCCGCAAGCTCCTCTCGAACTTGAAGTGCACGCAGGAGATTGTGCAGTACCGCCCCGCTGCGTTCATTCAGTGCGTCTTTCTGCTCGGCTGAGGCCATTTTCGCACCGGCCGTGGCTACACTCGACCGTGCCGAGGCTTTGCCTCCGAGTTCAAGAGTCTGCATGAGTCCGAACTGATTCTCCGCTCGTTCATCGCCTAAAGTTTTTCCGAACAGGTGTTCGCTCTCGAATTCTGGATTGAGCCAGCGCCCGGCTTGCTCCACGCGAAGCTCAGCACTCTCGACTTGCGCCTGCGCTGACTGAAGCTCGGGAGATCGAATGGGAAGGCAGGAAATCAAATCGGCTGGGCTCGCAATTAGATCGCATGCCCAGCCAGAGGAGACGTTTGAAAGCGCAATCGTCAAAGCAAAGATTCTTCCCCATCTGAATGAGGCGGAAAGAAGACCACTCAAAATCATGCTTTGCTCTATAGGCGTAGTTGCGCTACTAAGCAAGTATGTATCTTCTGAACATTCATCCTACTGAAATATTTTTTGCTCTTTCCGATTTGACGCGACTAAGGATCATACGACTTCTTTCTCAAAGTCAGGTGGCCGAGGCCTGCTCTTGTGACCTGTCCGAAGCGCTTGGCGAGCCTGAGTACAATGTATCTAAGCAACTCAAGATTTTACGATCCGTGGGCCTGCTCACGGCCGAGAAAGAAGGCCGCTGGATCTACCATCGCATCAGAAAAGATGACGCCGAACTTTCTCACCTTCTTCGAGTGGTCGCTGCGTTTTCTGATCCAGCCAAGCAGTTCGAAGGAGACTTAAAACGCTTTAAGCGTGTTGCCGGAAGTCGACTCGAAAAACGCTGCGCAGGAAAGGTGAATTCTGCCGTTTCACGGACCCAAGCGAGGTCATCATGAATACAGTGAAGCTGAATGCGTGGCTCCTAGGGCTGTTCTTGTTATTGGACTCCACCGCTTGGACGGCTACTGACGAGAAAGAGACAGTCGCGCCGGTTTTTCCCAAGGCCATTGAGGCTGCCCAGATGGACAAGGGATTTCGACTTAAAGAGCGAGCCCGTCAGGCACTCGCGATTCAGTTTACTCCGGTTCAAGCTCATGAAGTTTCAGTGGGGGCGGGAGGCGTCGTTCGCTTTCAAGACTATATTGCTGTCTATCGAAAGCGGGACGGATGGATTCGAATGGTGGAAGTAGAAGCATCCCCGAACTCCGACGGAGGTCTTCGCTTTTCTTCTAAAGACTTTCAACCCGGTGATGAAGTTGCCAATCAAGGAGCATCCGCTCTACGGATCATTGATCTTGATCTCTGGGGTCCTAAAGCGGACGCATGCGGGGACTGACGTGAGCTCAGCATGATTAGTTCAATTATTCGATTCTCCGTATTCAAGCCGGTCTGGGTTTTGTTTCTCACCGCTTTGGTTGCACTTGCGGGATGGTGGAGTTTTACCCACCTTTCGATCGACGCGGTTCCTGATATTACGAACACCCAGGTGCAGGTGTTTGCCGAAGTAGCGGGCCTTGCGCCGGAGGAAGTCGAGCGCTCGGTCACCTTTCCATTGGAAAACGCGCTTGCCGGAGTTGCGGGTGTGACCCAGATCAGGTCGCTCACCCGGTTTGGACTTACGGTCATTACAGTAGTCTTTGACGATGATGCTGATATCTATCGCGCCAGGCAATTGATCACGGAGCGCCTTCAGATCGCACAGGGCGAGCTTCCTCCAGGAACTCTTCCCAAGCTTGGACCGATCTCAACAGGCCTAGGAGAGATCTTCTTCTATAGTATCGAGGCAGACACCGTAAAAGAGGGAGTCGCTCGAAAAGAACAGCTCATGGAGCTTAGATCGCTTCAGGAGTACGTCGTTAAGCCCCGATTGCTTACGGTGCGCGGCGTGGCCGAGGTCAACTCCATCGGCGGTTACGAAAAACAGTATCACGTAAAGCCTGACCCTCAGCGCATGAATCGGTATGGGATTGGATTTTCCCATATTGTTGAAGCGCTTGAAGTCACCAATCGCAACGTCGGTGGCGGTTATGTTCAACAAACGAGTGAGCAATTCCTAGTGCAAGGAAATGGCCTACTTCTTACGGAAGACCAGATTCTCGATACTCCGATTAAAGTTCTCGATTCACTCAAAACCCTTCGTATCCGCGACGTCGCAGAAGTCGAAATCGACTCGGGCCTAAGAACGGGCGCTGCCGTTGTCAAAGGACAAGAGGCCGTCATCGGCATGGTGATGATGCTCACGGGCCAGAATAGCCGAGATGTGGCCCTTCGTGTGGGAGCAAGATTAGAAGTGATCAAAGAGAGCCTCCCCAAGGGCTACCGGATTGAACCTGTCTACGACCGAGCCCACCTCGTTAATCAAACGCTCGGTACAGTTGAGCACAACTTGCTCACCGGTGCCGCTTTAGTGGTCATCGTCCTATTTTTGCTTCTCGGAAATGCTCGTGCGGCCGTGATCACGGCACTTGTTATTCCGCTCACGTTGCTCGCGACTTTTATCGTGATGAAGCGCCTGGGAATCTCAGGGAACCTCGTGAGCTTGGGAGCGCTTGATTTTGGGATCATCGTCGATGGCGCAGTTATTGTCCTTGATCACTGCATTAGAAAGCTTAGACACGCGCGAGACCAGCTCGGTCGCGCCCTCAACTTAAATGAGCGAAGAGAGCAGATTGCTGAAGCAGCGACGGAGATTCGCTCGACCGCAGGATTCGGAGAACTCATTGTTGTCGTCGTCTTTCTTCCGGTTTTAGCTCTTACCGGCATTGAGGGAAAGATGTTTCGCCCGATGGCGGCTACTTTCGCCATCGCGGTGGGCTGCGCTCTGATTTTCTCTTTTACGACGGTACCCGCCCTAGCAAGCCTTTTGCTTCGGGCCGATCGGAAAGAAAAAGATCCGTGGCTGATGCGTTTTCTTGAGAAAAGTTTCTCTAAGATCCTCACGCCTGCCCTTCGAATTCCCAAGGCTCTCCTGGTGCTCTCGCTGCTTCTCGTCCTATTAGGGGCGGTTTTGTTCACTCGCCTGGGCGGTGAGTTTTTGCCCCGAATGGATGAGGCTTCGCGAACGATTCAACTCGTAAGGCCCGTCAATATTAGTCTTGAGCAATCTCTCGTTTGGGACAAAAAGGCACAAGCAATTATCCAGCGCTTCCCGCAGGTAGACTCTGTCTTTAGCCGCTTGGGGACTCCGGAGCTGGCCACTGATCCCATGGGGGTGAATCTTTCGGACATCTTCGTCACATTTAAGTCCAGGGATCTTTGGCCCAAGGAAAAAGACAGCCCTAAGACTTGGAATGAGGTCACTCAGCACATAGCTGAAGAGATTGAGGAAGAGCTTCCGGGTGCACGCCTCGTGATTAGCCAGCCTATTCAGATGCGCTTTAACGAACTCTTAGAAGGAAGTCGTGCCGACGTCTCCGTAAAGCTCTTTGGCGATGATATGGATCAACTCGTTGAGCTGGGTGAGAAAGTCGTCGCTACACTAAAAAAGGTTCAAGGTGCCGGCGACGTCGAGCTTGAATTGAGAGGCGCATCTCCGATGCTCAGAGTCACTCCACGGGATGACTTTATTAGCGGGCTTGGGATTCCTAAACAGGAGATCTTAGAAACCGTTCATATCGCCATGGGTGGCGAGGAAGTGGGTTACCTTTACGATGGAGTTCGCCGCTATCCAATTCTCGTTCGATTGGACGAAAAGCTTCGCTCCAACCTTGATGTGATTCGGAGTCTTCCTGTTGAGGTCGCCAACGGAACCACACTTCCGCTTTCAAAGGTCGCCACTGTTCAGTTTGATGAGGTTTTCAGTACGATTAATCGCGAGCAAGCCAAGCGACGGCTCAACGTGCTCGTCAATCCTCGTGGGCGAGATACCGAGTCCTTTGTTCTGGAGGCGCAAAAGCTCATTCGAGAGACCGTCCAGATTCCGCCTGGCGTTTATGTCGAATGGGGTGGCAATTTTAAGAACCTTCAAGAAGCACGCGCGCGCCTCCTGGTGCTGACACCGCTTGCGATCCTACTGGTTCTTTCGATGATCTATTTTGCATTTCGAAGCATTCCCCAGACGCTTCTTGTCTTTTTCTGCGCACCTCTCGCGCTGATTGGTGGCGTGGTGAATTTGAACCTGCATGGGATTCCTTTCAGTATTTCTGCGGGAGTGGGTTTCATTGCTCTTATGGGAATTGCCGTATTAAATGGCGTGGTTTTAGTGAATTGCCTGAATGATTTGAGAAAGCACGGACTCAGTGGCATTGAACTAGTCCGAGCAGGGGTTCTCCAAAGATTAAGACCCGTCCTGATGACGGCGCTTGTCGCTGCGTTTGGTTTTGTCCCGATGATGCTCTCCACGGGAGTAGGAGCGGAAGTCCAGAAGCCTTTGGCAACGGTTGTGATCGGTGGAATCATCAGTTCTACGTTTCTGACTTTGATTACGTTGCCAGGCATCTATCTTCTTTTTGAGCGCTTTCTCGCACCTGCTCAAGGTGCAAAGAGTCTGGGGCATTGAGATTCATGGCTACGAATCCGCCGGAGTTGATTTTAAGTCGGTACTCCACGCCCGAAGTGGACTGTCCCTCTGAGGAGCAGACGATCCGTCTGGCTTTTCAGGGAAGGCCCGAAGTTCGCAAAATTTCAGTCGATTTTGAAAAACGAGAAGTTTCGATCGTTCATACCGCTGAGATCCAAGGAGAAAGAGAGCTAAGAAGCATAATCCCTTTTCGAGCGACGCACTTGGAGTCGACTCCGGTACGGAACTCTGATGACGAAGCGGGCTCCGGCAACTCACAAGGCGAGCGCCGCGCTCTGATGTGGCTATTGGGGCTTAATTTCTTGATGTTTGTCGTTGAAGTGGGAGCGGGGCTCATTGCTCAGTCCTCGGGCCTTGTGGCAGACGGCCTGGATATGCTGGCTGACTCGTTGGTTTATCTCCTGAGTCTCGTTTCCATAGGCCTCGGTATCCGGGGCCGGATGCGTGCCACACGCTTAAGCGCATTCTTTCAGGCCTCGCTGGGTGTACTGACGCTCCTTCAAGCCGGCTGGCGCTTTGTCCACGGGAGTGAACCTGAGTCTACCTGGATGATGGGAGTCTCTGTCGCAGCTTTAGCCGTCAATGTCGCCTGCCTTCTTCTGATCTCGCGTTACCGGACAGGGCGGATGCACATGCAGGCAAGCTTTATTTTCTCGGCAAACGACGTGATCGCCAATCTCTCGGTCATCTCCGCCGGAGCGTTAGTCGCATGGACGGGCTCTCGTTATCCAGATCTCATCGTTGGTTTGGGGATTTGCGTTTTAGTGATCCGGGGATCCATTAAGATCCATCGTTTAACCCTCACTCCGCGTGAAGCGCTCGCAGATCAGGATTAGCTGATGAAGTCCAAATACCTCATTTTTGTCCCACTTTCGGTTTTCTGGATCATTCTCGATCAGATTACGAAGTGGCAGATGATTGAGCGGTTTCGACTGGGCGAGAGCCTGCCCATTATTCCTGGATGGTTCAATCTGACTTATGTGCGAAACCCAGGCGTTGCTTTTGGTTTTTTGGGCACTCTTGATCCGTCCATTCGGCAGCCGCTTCTCACACTTCTTCCGTTAGGCGCCATGGCGGTTATTGGGTACGTGGTCCGAACGGTTCCCGATACGCAGCGAAAGCTGATTGTCGCGTTGTCTTTGATTACAGGCGGGGCAATTGGAAATCTTCTGGATCGAATTCGCTTAGGCTACGTGGTCGACTCGCTCGATTTTCATTGGCAGGGACAATACCATTTCCCCGCGTTTAACGCGGCAGATATCGGGATATGTGTAGGCGTGGGCATTCTGATGCTCGATCTAGTCTGTCCTGCGCAGACATCCCAGAGTCAACGATCCGAGCGCTTGGGATAAGAAGTGATCAAAGAGGGCCGAGAACGGCAGGCCGTCCGGCCCCCTTTTTTGTGCATGACAGCTACTTTTTAACTTCGGTCTTGCAATGATCCTCGCTGCATTTACCTGTCTTGGCGCAGTCGCACGTCTTACAGGTGCATCCCTTGGAATTTCCCTTCTGACAGGCTTCCATGCATTCCTTGGTACAGGCGCAATGCGAATCCGCAAAAGCTACCGGCTGAATTCCCGCCAAGGCCAGTGTCGTCAACAAAACAGCAATACGCATAATTAAGGTCTCCTTTCTTATGAGTACGGGCTGGACGGCCCTTTTGTGACAGCTGTCACAGAATTCCTTTGTCTCTCGTATAAGAGTACAAGGGAGCTTGATGAGTCAGGCGGACGCTACTTCAGATGAAGAGTTCATGACGGCTTATCGCCTTGGCGACGAGCATGCGTTTGAGCGTCTTTATCTAAGGCATTCGGCCAAGGTCTGGAGCTATCTTGGCAAGCGCGTGCCTGATCCGGTTTTGCGCGAAGACATATTCCAGGCCGTTTTCTTGAAACTCCATCGCTCGCGAAGGCAATACGATTCAAAGCAGCTTTTTTTACCCTGGCTGTTCACGATTTGCAGGACTGTCATGATCGACGCACTTCGGGCAAAGCGATTGGAAGAGGTCACGGAGCCTGAAGTTTTAGATTCGATCGCCGCGCCTGAAGTCGAAAACAACGCGAATCGGCCGATCGATCTGGACAGCCTTGTGCCTCTTCAGAAAGTAGCGATCGAACTCAGATACAGCGAAGAGAAAAGTTTTGAGGAAATCGCAACGGCACTTCGAACATCGCCCAGCAACGCACGCCAACTCGTTAGCCGCGGCGTGCGTGCTCTAAGAACACTTTTGGCAGGAAGTGAAGGAAAAACTCATGACTGAAACAAACTGGCAAAGCGAGTATCGCGAATTTCTGAAGAATCAGGCTCCATATGCGCCACCGAGTCATCTCTCGTCTCGACTCTTTTCGAAGGTTCACTCGGATCTCAACCCGCCTACGACGCGAGTCTTTGGAAAATTACTCGCCATCCATGGGATCACCGGCATCGCGAGCCTTTCGCTTTGTCCGCAGTTCGGGACAAGCTGGTTTGGCGGATCAGGCTTGATGGATTGGCTCATGCAGTGGGGACATGAAGTATGCATGCTCGGATGCGGGGCGCTTTTCGTTGGACTCAGCGCGATTGTTGCTGCGGTTTTACTCAAGCCCGAAGAGCTTCGCGTGATTCGTAGGAACGAGGCGCTTCAGCTTGCAGCCCTTGCGAGCCTTTCGCTTTCAGCGTTCGTTTGCATGGGATGGACGAGCCTCAATCTGTATGCACTTCTTTGGTGGATGGGCGCAATCGTAGGGGGACTCGCCAGTTTTGAATTGGCTTATCTAGGACGCCTCCGATGGATACGCATCTAGATCGTGTACTTTTGCGGCTTTAGTGCAAACTGCGTCCTATCCAGAGAGCAGCCAGTCCAAGTCCGACACTCAAAATAATGATGTGAGGGCAAGTTTGGGCATTGCAAATACGGGTAGTCTACTGACAAAGGACCATGTTCCCAATCAGCCACCACTCAGTCGCCGTGATCATTCCTGTTTCAACTCTGCTGATTGGAGTCGGCAACTTCGGCTTTCCGTCCATGGAAAGGTCTCCCTAGCATCTTGCGCTAAGTCTCTATTGTACACGCCGGACCCGCTACCATCCGGCGTCAATGTTGTGACGACGCCAGGCCTTGCTTCAGGTTCATGTCTTAAACCTCCCTGACCTTTGGGCGAAGGGAGGTTCAATTCATGAACCTAAAACCACGCAAGCCCAAGCTCCGAGTCCAACTGGTACTTGTCTTCGATCGAAAACGAATCGTTCTCGACATGCTTAAGCTCATCGAATGGACGCTGCTTACGGCGTCTCTTGCCATCCACAGTATCGGTATTTGGCTTCACTTCCAACAGTGACCAATTGGTTGAAACCGATGCTCGGCGCGACTGGGCCGACAGGCCAGAAGTTTGCCCGAACCACTTCTCGTGGTTAAGGAAAGCTAACTCCCCAATCCTGCCAATGCCTTAGAGGTGTGAAAATATTAGACACCTGTTGTCGCCATATGGCGACAGTGGCGAAAGCAGCCAAGCGGCGCGATATAGTTTGATTGTTTAATATATTGATCTTATTTACTTTTTTCAAGATAGGTCAATGCGGCAACTTGGCACAGGGCTCGCACTAGGGCCCCACATGTTGCGCGAGGCCGAATTAACCCTACCTAAGATCCTTTTAGTGGATGACGACCGTAGTTTTGCGGATGCTGTCCAAACCTCACTCGCCAATTCGTTTCAATTTACGGTCGCCGAGTGCGCTTCGGAGGCCTTCAAGGCGCTCTCCGGTGGCTCATTCGATGCCATCTTGCTCGATATGCATTTACCGGAGATTACCGGACTCGAGCTCCTTCGCATGCTTCGCCAGCGTTTCTCTGAAACCCCTGTTGTGATGGTCACCGGCGATAGTAACTACCGCTCCATCGTTGAGGCGATGAAGGCGGGCGCTATGGAGTACGTCGTCAAAGGCGATAGGCAGCTCGACGATGAAATCAAACTCCGAATCTTTCAGGCTATCGACAAGGGTCGTCTTGCGGTTCGAAGCAAAAAAATGGAAGCAAAGCTTCTGTCTCACTGTAAGGAATTTGAACTCGTTGGGGTGTCGGCTCCGGTGCTCAAATTACGCTCGCAGTTGCTTTCACTGCGAGGCACGACCGCTTCGGTACTTATCTCAGGGGAATCTGGCACCGGTAAGGAACTCGTCGCGAGAGCACTTCATTCCCAGGAACCAGACGCCGCAGAGCGCCCATACCAGGCTATCAACTGCGCAGCCCTCCCGGAGCATCTGGTTGAAAGTGAACTATTTGGGCATGAGAAAGGCGCGTTCACCGGGGCAATCCAAAAACAGGATGGAAAGTTTGTCGCCGCTGACGGCGGCGATCTCTTTCTGGACGAAATCGGAGAGCTTCCCATGGCTGCCCAGGCAAAGCTCCTTCGTGTCCTTCAGGACAAAGTTGTAACTCCAGTAGGATCAGTGAAGTCAGTCCGAGTAAATGTTCGCGTAATAGCCGCAACCAATAGAGACCTTCGTGAGGAAGTGCGAGCAGGTCGTTTTCGTGAAGATCTCTATTATCGAATCTCGGTGATCCAGTTCTCGCTGCCGGGACTCCGTGATCGGGTCGGGGACATACCAATCCTAGTTTATCACTTTCTTCGGCAGCTCCAAGCTCCGCACTTCAAACTTACCGATGGTGCCCTCAAAACAGTGACTAAACATCAGTGGCCGGGAAATATTAGAGCGCTCCGAAACTGTCTCGAACGGGCCACAATTATTCTCAGAGCCGAAGGTCGAACTTCAATTGAAGAGCACGACTTGGTCATTGAAGACTCACTGTCGGCGCCCACTTCTTCGGTTACGATTCCAGACGGATTCCTACCAGGTCTCAAAACGGTGATTTCGGGCGAAAAATATCACGGCTTTATTGAGTGGGCGGAACGTCAGTACTTTACTCGAGCATTAGAGGCCTCCGGCCATAACCGGACTAAGCTTGCAGAACAACTGAATGTCTCTCGCAGCTTTGTGCATGAACGTCTGAAGGCAATTGGACTCACGGAAACTTCCGGACGAAAGGCGGGATCAGAATGACCGCGATGCGCCCGATGAGATTAAACGACACCGTCCTTTTTTACGGCGGCACTCTCCTTTCCTCCATCGGAAGCATGACTTTCAATGTAGCGCTCATGGCCTTCATGATTACGACTGGCTACAGCCTCTTACAGGTCAGTCTCATCATTGGCCTACAACGCCTCCTTCCTGCCATCGCAGCATTTTTCTTAGGAGACTTGACCGATCGTCTGCCTCCTCGAACAGTTGTCCTCGTAACCGAAGTGGCCGCCGCAATAGGTACGCTAGGCATTCTCTGGGCGTGGAATCTTGGGCCCAGTGGGTACTCCTGGCTTCTAGGGTTTTGCCTAGTGAAGTCAGCAGGGCTCCAGTTCCAATCCAGCAGCCGAGCAGTGATTTCAAAACTGTTGAGTACCGAGCAATACAGCTCAAATGCAAAGAACGCTATGTGGCTGAATACCTCGACCCAAGGAGCAACTTTGTTTGCGGGTGGCCTTGGCTTCGTCGCTGTTAAGTTCTTGTCCCTGGAGTGGGCCATTTGGTTCGATATGGCGACCTTCCTTGTCAGCGGAGTTTGCGTCGCTTTTATCCGCGTGGGCACTCGAGCACAGCACGCTCCTCAATCTTCGGAAACTTCCCGTTCGATTTTGGCAAAGTTCGGCGACTTCTATCGCTTCAATCCACGATCGGCAGTTCTGGACGCACTTTTGGCCGTGGCAATGCTTGGCTCGGCATCGTTTCGGACTCGGGTTGCCGGAGATCATCAGGACTGGAATCCGATCTTCCTTCTCTCTTACGGAATTGCAGTTTGGCTATCCAAAGAGGTCGAGAGTTCCGGTGCTCTTAAGGCTCGATCCACTTCGTTGTGGGTCACGCTAGCAACAGCATTTATATTGCTTGGATATTTTCCTGAGCGCGGTTGGCTCACGTTCGGTATCTTTCTAGTTCGCGACACTTGTTACTGGCTGATTCTCCATCGCGTTTCATCGTACATCCAGACGGACACGCCTGCATCGGTGACTGGATCAGTAAACGCGGCTCGTACCTTCCAGATGATCGTCATTCTCTCGGCCGGAGAAGTATTGGTCGGGGCTTGGCAATCATTCCTTCCACTCTATGGAGAAGCGCTCTTCCGCGCATGCGTATGCTTCGGAGTTGGTGGGTTTGTATGGCTGACACGTGCAACACCGAGGCTAGGGTATGAGCGGCCACATTTGTAAATTTCTAATTATTGGAGGCATTCTGTTAGCAAGCTGCACCACCAAAGAAACTGAGCGAAACAAAGCGATGCTCCAGGTGCATTTGCCGAACGTTAAACTCGTCCTTGATCCACACCGAATGGACGACGCATATTCGATGGCGCTGATTGGGCAACTAGTGCGAGGACTTCTGCGTTTCTCTCCTCGGGGAGATGTGCATACTGACCTCGCCGAGTCTTGGAAGGAGTCGGCGGATAATCTGCGTTTTACCTTCAAGTTGCGTGAGACCAGTTTCTCCGATGGTCAGCGAATCACAGCAAACCATGTCGTCATGAGCTTTGCCCGTTTGTTTCATGTTGGAGCAGCCATGGGGGCCGATATGTCCTATATCGCCGGCTCCCAGGAATTTCGGAAGTCAGGAAATCTTACTGACCTAGGCGTACGTGCACTTTCCGAAAACGAAGTAGAGTTCCGGCTTGCCCATCCGTCCGGAGTATTTCTTCGCCATCTGGCAGTGGTTGATTGCGCCATCCTCCCAATTTCGAACTATAAAGACAGTTTCGATGCTCTTTCAGCGAAGTCCTTTAGCGGCCCCTACAAGCTCGATCACCTACTCGGAGATCGAGAGCTTACGATCGTCAAGTGGCGCGCAGACGCAATGGATAGCAAGAATCCCCCAGCGAGAATCATTTACAGACTCGACGACACAAACGCCGTCGAATTAGCAAAAAAGGGGCTCACAGATACTCTTGATCGCGATCCGGTTAGTCTCGAAGGCCGCAACGAGATGATACGACTGGGCTGGCGGTCCTATCCGACAGGTCTAACGGGAGAGGAATTTATCGTCCTCAACCCTTCAAATATTTCGGATGAAGCACGAGCCTACCTGTATTCACAGATCGACTCGGAGAGCTTGGTTGCTGCGATAAACAATTCGGCATTTCTTCCGGCCTATGGACTAATTCCTGCTGGCGTCCCAGGTGAGCTTTCAAAAGAGGCCCTAGAGTTTTGGCGCCGGAAGCAGCAATTTCCGAAAACTCTCAGTAAGAAAGTTCGCTTTACCTTCGAGTATGACGAAAACAACCCAACCGATTCCAAAGTCGTAAGCTACCTGAAGGCAGTCTGGAATTCTCCGAATCTGAACATCAATTGGAAGGCCGAGCCAAAGAAGGAAAAGCTCAAACGTCTCTTTGCCCGCACTTGCGAAGCGTGTTTAGGCAGAAAAGGCCTAGATTATCCCGATGGCCTTTCAGTTCTTGGATATTTCAAGAGTGGCTATGACTCAAACTACTTCCATGTGAACAACCCAAGCATCGACAAAGGACTCGGTGAAGCCGTCCGTATGGTTGATTCCAATGCGCGGGAAGATCGTTACCGGGCACTGCAAACAGAGATTCTCGCCCACTTTACTATCATTCCTCTCTTTTTTGGTTCTGAAGCATCTGGTCTTTGGAGTTCGAAGGTCCATACCGTTCCGCCGCACCCAATGGGTTTCCATGCACTTCCACTTGAAACTGTGGAGATGCGCCAATGACAGTCAGCAAAGTCAAAACGCCCATCTCATTTCGAATCGCACTCGACGCCCTGGTCCACCGAAGCCTCGTAGTGTCTGGTGCAGTTGTAGCTCTCTGCATGGTTACATATTGCGCCGGGAATCTTACCTGGACCGCAAAGAGGAGCCAGGATCTCATCCTCACTCAAGTTGCCGAGCAAGCGCGATCTGCCTACATGGCCCAAGATATTCTCTCTGTCGAGAAGGAGCTAAATCGCTTCGTAGAATCGTGGAATGCCACTCAGACTCTGCAGGTAGAAATTGAAGTTCGCGACGACACAAGACTTGTCGCAAGATCCGGGTCGGTTGATGGAGCCTCTCTGTTCCAGGTCTCAAAGCAAAAGACTGATACTCTTCCGAACGGAAAGACAGTCACCGTCCACCTTGTTCAAGACTCGACTCAGTATGTAATTCAGGCAACGGCGCTTCTACTCGTGATCGAGTCGGGTATTCTGCTCCTTTTTCTCGGTCTTAGACGCCGGCTGAGAAAGCTCAGTAAAGAACTTGCTAGCCCAATATCCGATTCAATTTCCTGGGTCGAGCAGCTCACCAAAGCTCTTCCTTCGTCTTTGGATAGTCCAGGCGCTCCCGAAGACTCTGGACTTGAGGAAGTAGCAACACTTACAAAGTCCGTTCGAACGTTCGTCGATGAGATGAAACGAATGGAAACCCAACTCGGTCAGGCACATGCAGACCGAGTAAGAATCGAAATCGCGGAGCAGATCATTCATGACCTTAGATCGCCGCTCAGTACTCTCGACCTATTGATTTCCGATCCGAATGCTGAACCTAAGCGCGCAGCAATTTCAGGAGCAGTCGAGCGCATTCGTGGAATTGTTCGATCCCTTCAGCGGACGAGCCAGATCGACGGAGCACTCAAAATTTCGGAGAACTTGTATAGGCACGCTCAACAGCCGCTCGCGCTTGTGGTCCCTGCGTCACAGGCGGACTCGTTACTTTCGGCAGTGGTTGACGAAAAACGCATTGCCCATGGCGAGCGGGTGCGCTTGATTCGCTCTAGCCAAGACGGACCACTTGTACAAACGCCGAGCCTGATGCTGGAGCCTTCTTTGCTCCAGCGTTCGCTCTCGAACATTATCGACAACGCACTTGAAGCGTTGCGCGAGCCTTCAGGAGTTGTGACCGTGGGTTCTAAGGTTTCGCATCTTGGTCTCTCCATTGTTATCAGAGACCAGGGAATTGGAATCGCTCCGGAACTATTGAAACGGCTTCCTCAGCGTGGCCTCACAGTCGGTAAGCCCACTGGAAATGGCCTAGGGCTCTCCTATGCGCATGAGTCGATCACTTCTTGGGGAGGTACGCTTCAATTGACCTCCGAAGTTGGCGTTGGAACGCAGGTTCACATATTTCTTCCATCCAAGGGTACGTCACGTTCAGAAATAGTCCTTCACGAAGAGTCGCTACTGGTGATCGTTGACGACGATCAGTTGGTCCACCAGATTTGGCAGGCAAAATTGAAGGCAGACCAGGGGAAAGATTTGCGCCCCAACGTTATCCATCTCGTTTCACCCGAAGAGCTTCGCGCTTGGCATAGCCAAGCTAGTGAGCAGGATCTAGCGCGCGCTATTTTCATCGTGGATCATGAGTTTGGCCTGGGCCGGGAGACCGGAATTGAAGCCATCACCACATTAGGACTCAGCTCCAAATGTATTCTGATTTCAGGACGCGCATCAGAAGACTCGATTAAGAGTGCCGCGCAAAAAATTAACCTGGCGTGCCTCTGCAAAGACGGGCTCGCAGAACTGAGATTAACTTTTGGTCCAGATCGGACCAAACAAGCTAGTGGCGACGCCATTAGGCGCAGAAATCCTGCGCTAACCCAACAGCGGCCCGATAAGGCCACACCCATGGAGGTAAATCATGGATAACGTTCAGATCAACTTGGACCTATTGGAAACCATTGCTGAAAGCTTCGAAGCCTCTAATAGCAGTGAGTAATGTTTCAACCCGGCGATCTTCATAATTTCGGTCGGCGGGTGACACACGTCGAGCGGGCTTCTGGAAGCTTCTTCCAGAAGCCCCGCTCTGTTTTCTGGGAGAACCTTTTCTTCGGAGAAACCAGCCCTCTAGAGAGAATATTTTCGAGTGGCGAGAACTTAGGCTCGAGAGCTTCATATGAGGACTTTGGGAAACCGCACTTTTGCTTGGAACTTCAGTTCACTGATGCCTCTGAGGGTGGGCTTTCTCGTGCCATAGATTCAAGTGAACTTTTAAACGAGAATCGTATTCAAGCAATTCAACGATTTGGGTGGCTACTAGCGTACTGCTATATATTTGGAATTCGCGACCTTCATCGCGGAAACTTAGTTCTTACTAGTCGTGGACTGCAACCAATTGATGCAGAGGTAGTGCTTACTAAGCTCGTATTACCTCATGAGACTCTTCTTTTACCTTTCAAATCAAATTCATTCGCATCCAGTGGGATCGGTCAGCTCTTTCCCTCACCGGATTCTATTTCCCCGGGCGACACTGTCAACTTACTGCGAGGTTACTTTGCTTGCTTCGAGGCAATCATCCGATGCCGACCCGCCATCTTGTCGGCTCTGAATGAGATCGTTCGCGAATATTCGCATGTGCCTGTACGCCATATTTTGCGGGACACTGCGGATTACAGGTCGTGGGGTAAAGAATCGGAACGGGAATTTTTTCCAGAGGAGCTTGTTCAGTTAGAACGCGGGGATATTCCATACTTTTTTAAATTTATTGGATCGCCGCATCTTTACTATTACTCATCTGCCGATGGTGACTATTCCGAAGTAAATGTACCGGCCCGTTTTAAGCCCGGAGCTGATCGGGAGGCACTTCACCCCGAAACACTCCTGTCAGAGTCTCGCATCGTATACGAGTTACTCCCGAGCGGAGCGCTCTTCCTTGCTCGAAGCCTCCTACCGAAATCGTATGAGGGAATTACCTCGATCGATTCGGGGATACGGCTGAGCAGCGGTCCCACGACCTTAGAGATCGCGACCAAGTTTGGAACTTGGACGACTTCACGATTCCGCCAAGAACACCCTTAGTCCCACCGTTTTTTTCTAGTCTTACTATTTAATCCAAACTAGGTGTCGCCATTTTCGGACGCATTTGTCGCCATTTGGCGACATCTTTCCGTCTGCGGAAATCATACATTCCGAATTGCTACGTAAGTGCGCAAACTTAGGCATGTCTGAGAGCAGTCGAACTTCTTGCACTTCTTATAGGTGACAGGAGCACCAGTGCTCCAAATAGAAGGAGTCCAAGATGTCTCAGTTTTCATCCCAGTTTACCGACTGTCCACGTTGCGGTTACCACACCTATGAGTGCCTCAGGTCCCATGCCTTCTGCCTCGAATGCGGTTTTAGCGACGTAACCGAAGAACGAGCACGGAACCTCATCCCACGTTGGGCGCAACGGTTGGCGCGAGAAATCGAAGCCGAAGAGACGCCTGAACTCAATCTCGTTCCCGCCACCGGCTAATCGCCTGGCCAGTTTTGAGCAAAACCCAATCCGTATCTCAGGAGTTCCAAATGAAATGCGTATCTATGCCACTAAGTCCTGTCTCGATTTCTCAGCCAGTTCTAGTCCCAATCATACAACGCCGCCCGGCCAGCCTAATTTCAAGCCTGTGGCACAAGGGAAAGCGTCTCGCCCAGGCGCTAGCCCGACTCAATGATGAGGCGACCGAGATCCATAACCGGATCGAGGAGAGCAAGGCGAAAGTTCTAGTTCAAAATTACTTTCACACCCGAGGATTTTGAGCATATGCAGGCGCAACAGATTAAGGTTTCAAATTATTTCCACGTGCTGACGATACCGATTCTACTTAGTATCGGCGCTGGATTTGGCTGTGGAAAGGACGAGCCTCATTCGATTTCGAACCCGGCAAACCAAGGGCAGACCGTTCCACCTCCAGTCGGACCAACTCCTCTAAAGGCCATTGAGCTTCGCTTTCGAAATGGCGTCATCCCTCAGAAGTTTAACCGCGGACTAGAAGTAGACGGCACTGATCAGATTGCGATGCCCGAAATTGAGATTGCGGGTCCGCTTGCCGACCGAATTCAGATCGAATTCGAGTATCCGGCTACTATTCACCACCCGGACGCTGCCGAATTCCGGGGCCATATTCTTTGCGGTAACGACAGAGAGAGAGACTTACAGCACCGCACGACTCTGCGGCACATTTCGTTGCGACACGATCACCTCGGACGCCTTCTTCTCCGCCGGGAGTTTCAGGATCTTCGCTCACTCTCAATGACTTGTTCGGATGGGTCACTAACTCTGGTCGTCGAGATCCTTCGCCATCCTGGCGCGCGTATCGAAGGCCGAATCCTCGTCCCAATTCGCAATCGCCATTTTCCCTAAACCCCCTGGAGTACCCATGAAGTCTGCTCGTCTCATTTGGATTTCTGTCTTGTTCCTAAACTTTTTGACCGCTTGCGGAGAGCTCCCGATCCGACGCGAAAGCGAAGTCTGTCCCACCATCGCTGAGTGTCGCGAAAGCCGCCTCATGGGTCGGTAGAGCGCCGCCCCCCGGAGCCGAAGTGACAGCAATATCCTACAGGAGAAACCGATGAACGCGACCCCCTCGTACAACAAGCAATCCGATCCGCCACTCTCTCTCGCGATCCTTGTTGCTGCGCTCTTTATTGGCCTCTTGTTCTACAAAGAGATCGCTGCACTTCGGCTCCCTCCTTGGGGAGCCGTTGAGCGCTACCTCAATGACCACCCTGTGTTTTCAGTCTCATTCGCTGTCGCCCTTGCATTTGACCTTCTTGCTGGAGGCTCTCTCATTTATGGCGTTCTCGCCGGAAAGCGACAGGGCAAGAATCTTGAAGCGCTGAGCGGCACACGCCGCGATAAAGTGAAGATTGGTTTTACGGGTTTCGCAATTTCCGTCGCGCTAGGAGCGGGTGTCTTTGCGGTGCTTCAGTACTTCTTTGTACCTGGTCTAGTTGGAGAGATGCCGGGGTACTGGGACCCAGAACTGGAGCGACTGGCCGTTCATATCGTTGCTTCGACTTATGCAATCGCATGTCTGGTCGGTTGTGCCCTCGTCTGCCGGCTGGCCGCTTCGCTCGGGACTCGAGGCACGAGCAAACTTCCGCCTTACCCGGCAGCCAAAAACAGTATTGTCCTTGGCTCAGTTAGCGAGGAGGTCGTTGATGCCTAATTGGTTTGTAGCCAATCGTCGTGCTCTCAACGGAAATGTCCTCATTACAGGAAGCATTGGTAGTGGGAAGAGCCAGGGGGCGATCCTTCCGTATTTTGAGCAGCTCGTCTCGAACTTCGATCCGTTTCCGGCGATCCTTTGCATCGACCCAAAGCGAACGTTTATCGAGGAAGCCCGGCGAATCATCGCGCGCCATGGCCTTTCTGATCGCGTGATGGACTTGAAACTCGGAGGTACGGCGACCTTTAACCCGATCTACGATCCTAACGCGCTTAGGAATTCAAAGTTTGTGGACATTGCCCAGATGGTGCGCGCGGCTTCAGTGAACGCAACTGGAAAATCCTTCGATTCGCCATTCTGGGAAGTTTCGGCATTTAACCTGGTTAAGAACTGCATCGTCTACTGCTCGGCAATCAAATCGTATTACACGCTGAAAGACCTTTACTCGACTCTCGTTCAAGCCGCATCGACCGAAGACACATTTTCTGAAGGACTTGACGAGTGCCTGAGCTCGGATCGATTCGATGAAGAGCAGAAGTTCAATATTGGTTGCGCCAAGGAGTACTTCGTCCAAGAGTACAAGGAACTCGACGACAAGGTGCGTACGGGCATTCTTGCCACCTCAACGAGCTTTCTAAATCAGTTTCAGGAATACCGCGCCGCTCGCGCGTTCTGTCCAACGCAGGATGCGCTCACGCTGACGTCGATGGATGCCCTGGTTGATGAGGGCAGGATTCTCCTATTCGACGTTTCAAGCCCTGCCTTGGCTCGCTCGATGGGTACATTCGTTAAGTTGCATTTCGAGCAGTCGGTTTTAGATCGCTTGGCAAACCCTTCTCGAAGCAAGGAGCGTTCTGCTGCTCTCATTATTGACGAGTATCAAGACGTGGTGACTTCCGGTTACGGGAGTGCGCTTGGGGACGACCGTTTTCTAGCTAAAAGCCGAGAAGCTAACGGAATCATGATCGGCGCAACTCAGAGTATTACCTCACTTGAAAACTCGATCGGAAAGGACAAGCCGACTTTCGAGCTGATCCAGAACTTTCGGACCAAAATTTTTGCCCACAGCACCGATCTAGGAACCATTCGTCTGTTTCAAGAACTTATGGGCCAACGCGAAACCGAGCGGACCTCGAGAAGCTTTTCTGAGCACGCGAATCAAGCGACCCGAAACCTGTTCCTAGGAGACTTTGAAACTGACCGGCCCAGTATCAGTGAGTCGGTCAGTACGAGCACGCAGCGCGAGTACGAAGTCACCGCGCGCGAATTCGCGCGACTCAACACCTTTGAGACTTTTGCGCAGCTCTATGATGGGGTTTCGACCCGGTTTGAACGCCTCTATTGGAAGCCGTATTACCTTCCCAAGAAAACGACTCCGCATTCTAAGATTCTAGCCTCTCTCCGCGCGGCAGCTGCCTGCCTCATGCTCGGACTCTTTCCGGCAAATCCGTCCCACGCGTTTCCAAACGTCTGTTCGGTTGTGAAGACAAAGGAATTTCGGTCGTGTCTCGACTTTCAGGTGAGTGGCTGCATGTGCGGTTTTCCGCCGCGGCCCTGCGCGCAGATTTCGTACTTCGTTCCGCAAAGCTTCATCGAGGTCATGCCGGAACCGAAGTCTTCTTACTTCTCCGATATGCCTGGGGCCGCAGGCCAGCTCGCAGCCCTCGGGAAGAAGCCCGTTCCTTTTGGTGTTGAAAGCGACGACGCCACTCATGCGTTTCATGCCCACGTTACCTCAGTTCCGTTCACAGAGATGACGTTTTCCGCGCTCCCATGTGGCGGCGCGCGCATGACGACGACTTGTTTTGAAGCGATGAGTGAACACACGGGGGATCATTGGACCACTGGCAACGGAGACCTGCTTCAGCCACAGTTTCTGGCATGGTCCCTTAGCCCGGCAGGCTGCCTCATTAAAGGCGCCGCCCAATCGGCGGCAGGTGAGCCCGGTAGTTTCTCGCCTGCCGCCCCCATTTGCAGTTCAGCACTTGGAGGCATGCCGAAATATCCGCCTTCGGCACACTCGGCGTGTACCGGATGGGGAATCTTTTTCCCGCGAAACGGAATCTATAACGGCCCAAGCCAAGCTGCTTCGGCGCTCATGGTGGGTGCTCGAATGAAGAGTCTCGCCTCCGAGGTGTTCCAGGCCACTCCAGCAGATCCGAGCGAAATCTGGCAGATGATCTCGCCCGACTCTTCGTCTTGTTTTCGCGAGGGGCAGAACGTGGGCCTCCTTGAGACCGTGAAAAACGTTCGTGAGGTGAAACGCCTGATGAGCGGAAGGCCTACAGGATTTCTGTTTGTGACTTGGAAAAGAGTCAGTTGTTGCCGTGACCTTCCTACGGTTCCAGCAGCGATGGCAGCTCTCGCGGTGATGCAAGGCGCTTGTCAGGCGGTACCCAGCCCATGAAGTTTGGTGAACATCTCCTTAAGCAATCAGCCGTAACTCCCCTGGACCTAGAATCCGCGCTTGAAACGCAACGACTTCGGCGCAATCGGATCGGGCGCACTTTGCGCGATCTGGGAGCGCTTGACCAGGCGGACTTGAACCTTCAGCTCCATGATTTTCTCCAGCCCCAGAAACTCGCGCCCGACGCGGAAGCGTGGCTGAAGCACCCGCTTGATTACGTGGGGGGTCCCTTTGAAGCTTGGGCTGAGTCGCGAGGACTTCTCCAGCTTCGAGAATCCTCTGGTGAGGAGTGCAAGTTTATCGCTCTTCAGTTTCGCGATGAAGACCTCGAATCATTCGAGCGAACCTTTAGCCGAACGTGCGAGATCCATTTAGCTAACCCCGAGTTATTTGAAGAGTTGAAGCGATCGGTCGAGCGTGCAAGCGGCAAGACTCCCACCGGAACCCGAAAGATTGTTTCCCTCTTTGGCGCCTCTCGAAGCGATGACCAAAAAATTTCCGATGCCGATCCTTACACGTCACTTATGCGCGACGCACTTCTTAGTGCGAAGGACTTAGGCGCGAGCGACATTCATCTTCAACCCTCGCGCGAAGGCTTAGAAATTCGCTTTCGAGTTCACGGCGAGATGATGACGTGGAAAATGCTCGCGCTCGAACATCGCCAAAGTTTTGTGAATGAAGCCAAGCGCCTTTGCAACCTCTCCATTGCTCTCAGCGGCCGCCCCCAAGATAGCCGAGTCTCCTTTCAGGCTTGGCAGCTTGATCTTCGAGCAAGCCTTCTGCCATCGCAGTATGGCGAAAAGATTGTCTTACGTCTTCTGGATCTCACGCGGCGATTTGAGTTCTCGGAGCTGGGTTTTGATCGCCAGACGTTGGGCGATCTGGAAGAAGCATTGGGCTCAAAGCACGGAGTGCTGTTGATTTCAGGCCCTACCGGAAGCGGGAAGACGACGACTCTTTACACGCTTCTTTGTCACTTGGATCGAAAGGGTCAGAACATTTTGACTCTAGAAGACCCCATTGAATACGGAATAGAAGGGCTGACCCAAGTTCAGGTCAGCCCAAAGATGAGCTTTGCCGATGCGCTTCGCGCGATTCTTCGCCAGGACCCGGATGTGATTCTCGTTGGCGAAATTCGGGATCGCGAGACGGCTGATCTCTGTGTAAAGGCCGCCAACACGGGCCATTTGGTCTTGAGTACGATTCACGCCAACGGTGCTTCCGAAGTGATCGGAAGACTCCTCAATATGGGAATCGACTCCTACCTTCTTCGTTCCTGTATCCGCCTTTCAGCAGCACAGAGGCTCGTCAAAGTCCTCTGCCCGCATTGCTCGAAGCCGCTTCCGGCACCACTCCGAAAGCAGCTCTCCGAGACTCTGTTGGCTAAGCGTGTGCGCCTCTCTCATGGAGCGAATCTAAAAACTGCCAATCGCGACGGATGTGAGCGGTGCCGGCAGGGCTTTATCGGACGAGCTCCGATCCTTGAATACATGAAGAAGCCCGAGATTCAGCGCTTCATCGACGATGGACTCGACTCGGAGCCAATTTTGAACCGACGGCTGAGCCAAGCCTGCGAGGCAATGGCCGAGAAAGGAGAAATTGATGCTCAAGACATTCTCAGAATTGAATAGCACGCGAGTTTGGATTGGATGCGGTGTCATCCTCTCACTCGTTTCGCTTCCACTCGAGAGTCTCGCTGAGTTTCCGACGTCTGAATTCAATTACTTCTCTGACAGCATCGACTTCTGGGGAACAAATGAAAAAGCGGAAAGGAAAGTAGATGCCGCAAAGAAGCCCGAGATAACGAAGGCTTCCGAAACGAAGCCCGATGAGACTCAACCATCGGGAACCAGTTTTCCGTGGGCCAAGTACTTAGATCCCAATCATAAGGAGTTCTTCAAGGAGGGCGACTACACGCCGCCCGAGCCGTTTATGGAAATCGTCCGTAACCCAACGGACGAGAATCTGAAGCAGTGGTTTGCCTACATCAAAAAGAAGAATGAGCTTTCCACGCAGCTCCACGAGCGGATGCAAGATTACCTGGCTAAGAGCAGCGGAAACGCGGTCGAGCCAGAGCACAAGACGAAGCTCCTTGCGGCGACTGCATCGCTACCAAAGGTCGCGCCGGATTCCACTCGCTACCGCTTCCGACTCTATTTCGACTCGAAGTGCCCGCACTGCAAACGCATGATGGGAACTCTCTCGCAGCTTCAAGCACAAGGGTACTTTGTTGAGGCCCGTCAAATTGATGATGATCCGGCAGGCCTGCAAGGCTTACCAATTCCGGCAGAGCGTGCAGCAGCGGGTGAAATTCAATCGAAGTCTATCCAAAGCGTTCCGTTGCTTTTAGTCGGCGACCTCAAAACTAAGACCGTTTACCGAATCACGGGCTTCCAGAGCGCTCCTGACGTTCTGAAGTCCCTTCCAACGGGCGGAGGGACCTAACCGCAACTGTTTCATCCCACTTCACAGCCCAAGCCAGGAACAAAGAAGGAGTATTTTCTATGGTTCCAGAGCAAATCAAGAAGTTTAAGCGCATCTTCGAAGCACAGCTTCAAAGCCTTAAACTCACATCCCAAGCTGAAGGTCTCGCCTTCGGCGTCCCACCAGAAGAGACCATCGACCCGATCGACCACGCAAGATCCCAAGCCGACCAGTTTCTTCGCATTCAGATGCGAAACCGAGAAAATGATGTCCTCGGAAAACTGACCGCAGCACTGAATCGCATCGCTAATGGCACATTTGGATTCTGCCTTGATTGCAGCGACGGCATCGGGCTCAGGCGCCTCGAAGCCAAGCCTACGGCGACACTATGTCATCCCTGCCAGGCATCCACGGAATCCGGCGCCACTGCGCCGGGTCTCGTCGTCTCCTCATTCAAAGTCATTCGCCGGAAGGGAGCGTGATTCCATGCGCAGCTTGCGCCCGCCTCTCCGCGCCAAACGAAAGGACCACCCTATGAACTCAAAAAGATCGAAACTCATTTTCCAGCCAAAGCTTCAGATTGACCCTGGGAGCATTCGCGCTGCGATCGCAAACGTCGCGATTTGGCTATTGCTGACGTTCGTTGCCTATCTCCTCCTTCAGCCGGCAGTTAGTCATGCGGCAGGAACACTTCCCGGTGAGGATGCTTCATCGAAACTCGAAGCCGCAGGAACGTTGCTTCGACTGATTGACACGGGTCTCTTTCAGTGGGGAGCTCGAATCTTTGCCGGGATTTGTGTCATGTCAGCAGGATGGGCGCTTAAAGAACAGCGCTACGGAATTTCAGTCATCTGCGTGGTCGGTGCCATCGTCTTCGGCACCGTCCCGAAGTGGGTGAAGAACATTTTTGAAGTGGGCGGAAACCAGGGCGTCTTCTCCTCGCTTCAAGTTCCGCAAGGGAACCCGCATGCGGGAGCGGCATTCCAGCACGTTAAGCGAGGCACACATGCACTCGTATGAAACTTTGCGGCGTGAAAATGGAAACCGAGTCAGCCAGACGATTGATAGTCCGATCATGATTTTCGACTACTGGGAACTCTCGGACGGATTCTTTGCACTCCTGATCGTTCTGACTTTCGGAATTGTTCTTTACTCGTGGGGACTGATGTTTCTCGGCCTTGCCATCTCGCTCGGTGTCGTTCCCGCGATTCGCCGTCGCAACAATCGAGGGATTTTCCTGCACTGGCCTTATCGAAACTTTGGTCTCTCGCTCCCTGGCCTTATCAATCCGCGCGGCCGGAGGAGGTTCTCTGACTAATGGCCAAAACCAAACACCAAAACCCCACAGGAGCCCCCAATGGAACCCACTCTCTTGAAAGGAGAAAGCAAATGGATCGAAATACCGAAGCCCGAGTTTCTAACGGAGAAGCCGAAAAGCGCGAGTACAGCGACCGAAAGCCCAACCATGAAGTTAGGATCAATCTGTCCCAGGATGGGAAGTACGTCATCTTCCAGGACATCACGACTTGGATTCTCCCGCGCAACTATATCTCTACGATCCTTAACAACGGAGGTTCTAAAAAATCTCAGGAAGGCACTTCGGCGAATTCTAGCGGCGCTGACCATCCAGACGCAAAGGCTCGGTGAGAAAATGATTGGCCCAATGGATAAGGCGATGCAGGCCGTGCCGATCCAGGCACCGCCCGAAGGCGTCTATGAGGGGATCGACCTGCGCACGCTTCCCAAATACATCTGTTTTCGGGCAGCACTCCTTCGTTCCAAGCTCACTCAGCAATACGTCATTTTGATTTTGTCGGCATCTCTAGTCGTGACGTTCATTGCATCACGATTTGAAGTGTACTCGCTTTACGGAAAGCTTCGGGAAAAGGAGTACATCCTTGCGCCAGGTGTTCAGGACTTCACTCCGGCTCAGGCACGATCAGTTCCCGACACCTATGTCTCAGATGCCGTGGTCGATTTCCTAGGCCAACTTGGGAACGTTAACCAAGCCAATATCGACCAGCAGTATAGCGGCCTAGCTGAAATGATGAGTCCTCAGCTTCGAGTGAAGTTCTTGGCCGAAGCCTCGGAGTTTAAAGCCAAGGTCAAAGGCGAAAACATCTCCGAGATTCTCTCGATCACTCAGACCGAAATTCAGCCTTCGGAAACGGGTGTCTACCACGTCACGGCGTTAGCTCGCCGCGACTCCTACATCAATCACGAATACGTCGGAAACCTGGAAGAAGTTATCGAGATGGAGCTTCAGCTTGTACCGCCCAAGGGTGGAAAACGTTGGTATCTCCAAATCAACTCACTCGTCAGGCAATCCGCCAACACCTTCCGCGCGAAGCGGAAATACTAAAGGAGGACGCTCATGCGTACACGCTTAAGACAACTGAGTCTGGGCCTAGCGTTCGTCTTTGCCCTGGCTCTCATAAATCAGGCGGAAGCGAAGACGATCCATTTCGGGGGCGAAGCCGAAGTCGTCCCCATTGTTGCAGGAGAGCCCACGCTCTTTCGTTTCCCGAGTGAAGTGAAAACGATCTCACGGGCCAGTCGCTACGGCATTGCTCCCGCAAATCCAGACGAGCCCAACTACGCCTTCTTAGAAGTCAGACCTCGTTTTTCAACGGGCAGTGGCGAAGTGGTTTTCGTTCTTTCCGATGGAACGATCGTAAAAACGAAGATCGTTGTGGTTCCCAAGGCGATCCCTGAGCGAACGGACTCGATCTACGAGTTCAAATCCAAAGAGTCACTTCTCACTCAAGGGGGCGGCCCGGATGCCGCGCCCAAGATGACGGACCTTGAACTGATGAAGGCGCTGCTTCGGAACGACCAAGTGGCTGGCTACGAAGCGAAGAGTCTGACTCGGACTCTCTCGCCCGGATTCAAAGGGGTCACCACGAGATTGATTCGGATTTATTCGGGCAATCTCTACAACGGCTACATCTTTGAGATCGAAAACACGTCCAAGGGAAAGCGCCTTTTCTTAAACGTCCCGAATCTCGTTCTGGGTGATCCGAACGTGGCCATTTTGTCTTCAGCCGATGACTACGTTCTTGAAGCTCCCGGAGTGGCTGGAAGTAAGACGTACCTTCGCATCGTTGCCAAGGCTACGTCGCTCTACAACCAGCTCATTCTTCCCATCCAGGTTGTTGAAAAGAGGTGAATCGTGAATCGAATTCTACGTGACGCCCGCGCCTGGGCGGAAGCCAATCGTTCGAAGCTTCCTTATATAGGCGGCGCTCTGCTTCTCTTGGTCATCTATCTCTTCAGCACAAGCGGGGGGAAGACGACCTACGTTTACCGGAATGAAAAGGCCGTGGAGTTCAAAGACGGCAAAGTCTTTGGCTCCCGAAGCGAATCTGTTTATGAGGGCAAAGAACGACTCCTTGCGAAGGTCGTTAAGGACCTTCAGGACTCCCAAAGCCAAGTGAAGGACAATCAAGCTAAGCTCCTGGCAAGGCTTGATGAGCTTGAGAAGGCGCGAGTGGCGGGTGGAGAACAACCCGGCGCAACTGCAAGTGGAACACCGCAAGCTAATTCCGGAATCTATGGACCACAGCCGCCTCAAACGGAGACTGAAATTCGATTAGGTCCGGCGCCAAGTGGACTCGCCGTCGGGCAAGCGGATCGACTCAGTTCCTCTCAAGGTTCGGCCCTCCACTTGGATTCGCCGTACCCGGCCAGAGACCGATGGAGCAAAGGTCCAACGACGATTTCGTTTCCGGTGAAGGACAATCCGGTCGATCGCACAGACTTCATTGCCATTCCAGCAGGAAGCTACGTCAAAGCCAAGCTCATGACCGGGATCGAAGCGCCTGAAGGTAAAACGTATCCCGTTCTTCTTCAACTCGATTACGCCTACATCGCTCCCAATAAACACCGGATCGACCTGTCTGGCTGTTTCATGATCGCAAAGTCCACGGGCAATCTCTCTACCGAGCGAGTTGAGATGCAGCCGACTAAGCTCTCGTGCGTATCCCGCGACGGAAAGATGTTTGAGCGCGAAGTGTCGGGTTTCATTGCTGACGACAAAGACAACAGCTTTGCCGTCATCGGTTCGGTCAACTCGAAGCAAGATCGAGTGGCCGCCATGGCGTTTCTCTCGGCTGTTGTTGAAGGCGTAGGCAAAACCCTTCAGCAAGCTCAGACCACGCAACAGACGACTCCACTTGGAGGATCGCAATCTGTCATGACTGGAGACCAAGGCACCTACATCGCAGCCGGAGGAGCAGCAAACGCCGCTTCGATGGTGACCCAGTGGTACTTGAAGCAGGCTCAAAACCTCCTTCCTACGATCAACATCGGCTCAGGCCAAGACGTTTGGGTCGTCATGCAAGAGACCGTCAAACTCCCGAACGATTACTTCCGCAAAGCCTCACAAGGAGAAACCAATGCGAGCGTCTACACGTATTTTAGTCGCATCAGCGATACTTCTCGGCCTTAACGGTTGCGCCATCAACCGAGCGCAAAGCCAACGCATGCTCGATGAAAGAGCAAGCTACGGTGGTGATCCGGCACAGAATCAACCGCCTGAACTTAAGGAGGCGGGGCTGGATGGTTACCGGAACTCTCCGGTTCCTGTTCGTTCGCGGGGTCGTGTTGCTGCGATCTACATTCATCGCCACGAGACCGCCTCTCGCGACTACTTCTGGGGAGGTTGGCTTTCGGTCGTCATCGAAGAGCCGTCTTGGACCCTGACAAAGCCCAATCAGCTCACTCCCGCAGTGGGCATCGGACCTGGGCTTGGCATGCCTCCGAGTCCTCCAGTCCAAGCACCCGAGAAGAAGTCCGAGCCCGCCAAACGAGAGCTGAAGTCGATCAATGTTGAGCGCGGCGCTCACGGCAGACTTTGAACCGTATTTAAGGAGTACCCACCTCATGCAAGTCACTCTTCCAAAGTCCGTTGAAAGTGTCATTGAGCGAGGCAAAGCCCGCTCGGGCGACTTAGCGGCGGCCCTCTTTGAAAGGCCCGAGAGCCTCTCAGCCCTTCTGCCTTATGACGAGTATCTGGAACGATTCGGCATGTTCACGCTCAAGGATGGTTCCTTGGGCGCGGTCTTTGAGGCTGATCTCCTCGAACATGAGCCCATGGTTTCAGAGGAGATTGTTGCCGCAGTCGATGCTCTGAAATCTTGGTTCAATCTCCCCACCAACTGCACGCTTCAAATTCTTTTTGACCAAGGGTTCGTCGCCGCGCGGGATTCCTGTTTTCCTCAGTTCATCGACCGCTACCCAGAGCCCCATCCCGTCTCAAAAGCGCTCCTTGAGGCACGGGTGAATCAGATTCGAGGCGCATGTAACTCGTCCCAGCCGATGGCGCCCTTTACAAGGCGCTGCCTCATTTCGCTTCGTTACTATCCAGGCAACTCTGAACGCTTTCAGATCAAAAAAGCCTTGAAGGCATCTGAGACAGTCCTCGCCGACGAGATGAAGCAAGCAGCCATGGGTTGCCGTGCATTCTCTCAGATCCTTGCGAACTTCGAGCGAAATTCGAAAATCCCACTGAAGGCCTTAAACGCAGCTGACCTCCTCGATTTCTTGAGACGCTTCTTCAATCCCAAGACCTATTACAAACGAAGCTTTGCGCGCTTCAATCCGAATCTTCCGATCTCTGACCAGATTCTTTATCAAGCGCCCACGCTCGATTACGTGGGGATCGAGCGCGAGGGCGTAAAGACGCGAACGCTGACGCTAAAGACCAGTCCCCAGTACGCCTACCCAGGAGGCATGGCGAACTTCCTCAAGCTGTCGTTCCCTTTCAAGCTCTCGCTCAATTTCCGGTTCCCAACTAAACGCCAGGTAAAGACGTTTTTCGATCTCAAGGAGTTCTTTCTACAGAACAGTCCCTCGGCCAAGGCTAAGCGCCAACAAGAGGAGATCCTCGAAGTCCAAAACCGTTTGGCGAGAGAAGACCGTTGTCTCTATCTGACCTTCAATGTCGTGATCGAAGGCGAGACGGACGAAGAACTCGACGCGCGAGTCCGAGAAGTCGTGAACGTCTTTCACAACGACCTGGAGTGCGAAACGATCCTTGAGGACAAGGTGGGCTTGGGGCTGTGCTTAAACTCGCTCCCGCTCATGTACGGACCAAAGGCCGACGCTTCAGCCGGTCGCTTCATTCGAATTCTTCGTTCGGACGCAACGAAGTTCATTCCAGTCTTTGACTCGTTCCGGGGCCTTAAGAACCCGCTGGCCGTTCATCTCTCGCGCGAAAATGCGCTTGTTCGATTTTCGCTTCTTGAGAATGAGACTTCAAACCACACAGTCGTCCTGGCTGATAGCGGCTCCGGCAAGAGTGCATTTGTTATCGATTGCGTTCAAGCAGCCAAGCGAATGAGTCCTGAGCCTCTCATTTTCGTGATCGACAAGAAGTCGAGCTACATCATGCTCTCCGAGTACTTCGACGGCGATCTGACCGTGTTTGAGCGTGGTCGCGATATGCCATTCACGCCGTTCCGGGGCATTTACGATGACGACAAGATCGCGTTTCTGACCCGGCTCCTGGTCTCCGGCATTCAAATGACTTCGCCCACCTTTGAAGTCGATAGCACGCATACGACCGCACTCTCGCGTGCGCTCAGACTTGCGTACCTGAAGAAGAGCAAACAAGCCGGGCTTACCTACTTAGACGGAAAGCTCCTCAAGAAAGGAATCGAGCAAGAGGCCGAGCTCAACATGGAGGATTTGATCGCCGAACTTGCGGCGCTCACTTCGGAAAAGGATTTCGAGAGTTTCGGTCCTGTTGTCGAGGCACTCGTCCAGAGGCTTAAGCCTTTCTACGGCGATGGTGTTTACGCAGCCTACTTCAAAGGCAGCGCGAATCCGAAGACTGACAAAGGAAAATCCTTCTACATCTACGATCTCGACGCCCTGGACTCGGATGCCACTCTTCAAGCCCTCATGACGATGGCCGTAACCGAAGAGATTCGAAGAATCATGAAGCTGCCTGAAAACCAAGGGCGCACAGGCTTCATCATTTTCGAAGAACTTGGAATGTTGGGTAGAAACAATCCAACTGCAAGCCAGTTCATTATCGACCTAGCCGAGACCGGACGAAAACTTGGCTTCTGGCTCATTGGCCTGACTCCTCGAACGGAGAACTATTTTCAAATCGAGGCGGGTCGGGCGATGTGGAGTGTTGCTGACAACTTTCTCTTTCTTCAGATGAGTGCCGATAACGTCGAGTATCTTGCCAAGCACTCAACGCTTCTTGATCCGGCCAACACTGAGATCATCAAGTCGCTTCGGACAAAGAAGGGTCAGTACGCCGAAGTCTTCTACATGAATAAGAAGAAGTCGAGGCAAGGCGCTTTTCGATACTGCCAAACCCCTCTGGATCGTTGGCTTGCACCGACGAACGCCAAGGATGCGCGAGAAGCCGCCAAGGCCCTTAAGAAATTTGGCGTCCATAAGTGGCAAGCGCTTGAGTACCTGGCTGCGAAGTTCCCTCAAGGTGTCGAAATCTTCGAATCCGAACAGGCCGAGGCCGGGAGCGCCATCAAGTGATTCAACGCGTATCCGTCTCAGACGTTTGGAATGAAGTGAAAGCCGTTGGGAACGCAGGCCTCAAGATGGTCGTTTTCTCGACCCATCTCGTTTTCGTTCTCATCGGAGCCTACTTCTTTGGCCTCGTTCTTCACTCGGGCGATCAATTGGTGCTCACGCCGAAATGCGAAGTGAGCCCTCAAAAAGGAGCAGTACATGACAAAAAAATGGGTCGTTAGGGAGATCATTTCCATCCTGGCGGGCTGGGCCTTTGGGTTCGCAGTCATGCTCTCGGGATTCTACGCACTTGTTCAGTTGGGTCACGCGTCGGCTTCGTCGGGCGTGACCTGCAAATGCGATTGTAAAAGCGCCAAGGGAAAGAACTTGGTTCTGGCTCCCGACTTCGCGGGCACTGAGAAGAAGTGTTCCGACAAGTCCGCTGAGGATTCCACGGATGGAGAGATCGCCGAAACCACGGATGAGCCGCTTGAGTATGAGCCGATCGTCCAGGAAGAGTCGCTCATAGATGTACGCGAGAGGCCCGAAGAAACGAGCGGCGGGGCAACTTACAAAGCTGGGAAAGAACTTCATGTGGCTCCAGGTGCAGTCATCCCAACGCTCTCCTATGACCGCGATCAAATAAGCCCGGCTCCCGAGATTCCAGAGACGGCACCGCTTCTTCCGTAGGGCACGAGCGTCTCTTTTAATCAGTAACCGCGCGCGGACTTCACTCGCGCCCGAGGAGGTAGAAAACATGGTTCGTGTCACCGAGCTAATTTGGTTCATGGTCGTCTTAAGCCTTATGGCTTTTCTAGCGATCCGAACCCCTGCGCACGCCGCAGATATTCGCCAATCCGGACGCCTTACCCCGAATGAGTACTTGCTACGCTCCCAGGAACAGCGAAAGGACCCGATCTTCGACAACGCCCGCGTGGTAGATCTTTCGGCCACCCTCGGTGTGGGCTCAGATTGCGGCAAGATCGATTTTAAAAACACTCTTCAAGCCTCACTCAAGAACATCCTCGATACGAAGTACTTTGGAAGTCTGGGGTCAAGCATCATCGCAGCGTCTCCGATGCTTCTGACTTGTTACTTTTCACCGACCTGGTGCGCGATCTTGAAGCACAGTCAAATCAACGCAAACTGGATGGCCCAAATGCGCCTCGACCAGTGTTCGATTGTGGACAAGTACGTCGATAGTCGCGTTGAGGACTACTACCAAGAACGTCAGACCTGTGTCCGCCGTTCGATCGAACAAAACGGCGGTGACATGGAAGCGGCCATGGAGAGTTGTAAGAACAACTCGATGTGGGCCGCCGATCTGACCAATTGGGCAGGAGCTTCCAATGGAGAAAAGGCAGGTACGAACCGCCTGATCGACGGTTCCGCCAAGTGGGCGGGCATGGATGGTCAAGAGACCAAGGGAAATCTCGATCTGGTAAAGGCCCTGGTAGGCGACACTGTCGTATCCCGGGGCGCGGTCTCAGTTGAATTTGGCCCACGCAAAACCGCACTTACTCCACGCACCTACTTGCAGGGTCTAGCCAAGGTCTCCCAAGAGAAACTCTGCGGAACGCTCGTGAAGCGTCTTGAAGATGCTGGCCCAACGGTACCCGTCGAGAGTGTCATTACGAACGCGGATCTCAAGGATCTTGCTCCAGAGGAAGAGAACCTGCTTGTCGACCGCCAAACCGTTCGCTCGCTGATGGCGCTTCCGCCCAAGGCCCGAAGGATGGCCTGCCAGAAGCTCTCCGATGCCGTGGCCATGACTCAATTCTCCTCCGGTATGAATCGGTCGCTCGATATTCTAACAGCCCTGGCGCAGAACCCGAACCTTCCTGAGAACCGCAAGCAAGAGATCGACCGGAAGCGCCGAGCGCTCAAGGACTCGATTGAAGTCACCGTAGCCCTCCAGAAGCAGACCAATGAGCCCATTAACCAAGTTGTCGCCCAGATCAATGACGAAGGTCATCGCTATTTGAGTGAGCAGGTCCGGGACGATCTTTCTAACGATTCAGCGGTTCAACGGAATGTCCGCGTCCAATCCGAGCTCATGAACTGCTCGGATGGATTCATGTGCGAGTGAAAGGAGTTTCCTATGGCTATTGAGGTCCGTACAGGGCCCCTGATTCTTAGATCGGATCGCCGCTGGGAGGTCGCTGGAGTCGCCCTCACCGGCGGCTCCTTTTTGGAAGTCGCACTAAAACGCAGCTTCATCGCGGGCCTTCTCCACAAGACGCCCCATGGCTCTTACGTCTTCGAGATCAACGAGACGGGCGAGCTGCTCCCACTCTGGCCGGGAGTCCAGGCCCGAATCAAGATTCGATACTCCAATTGAAAGGAGCATAACTCATGTTTTCCAATACCGCCTACGAGGCGATGTATCAGTATCTCGGTCTTTCCCTCCACGCTCGCTTCATCGAGGTCATTACTTCCCAAAAGGTGTTTGGTGGGATCGTCATTCTCACTTTTGGAGTGCTCTTCTTCCTGACGACGCTTCAGTTCTTTTCGCGCTACATGCCGGGTTCCCTCGTCGCAAGAAAGAGCGTCCCGCTTTCTCGATACGTGAAAATTATCGCGTGCCTGTTCTTGGGTACGGCTCTTCTTCAGGTGGGTTCTACGACCTCGGTGAGGCGTTATACGGGCGAATCGTGGGATAACAATCCTTACATTCGGGGCCAAGTTCAGAACGTCGCTCCCGAGTACAAAGTGAGCTTCGTTTTTCATCTGCTCTCGCGAAGTGCCGAGGAGATCACGGCTCTCTTAACTCGCGTGATTGATAGCTTGTTCCTGAATGTGCATTCCCAAGTTGAAGCTCCGGACTTCTTCTTTAAGGCGATCATGTACTCAGGCGCGGCGACCATTGAGGACCCAGCCCTTCGCCAAGGTGTGAAGTTTTACACCGAAGAATGCATTGACCGTCTCCTTCCGCTCATCAAGGAAACCAAGACGGATGGGCGCCTCGATGGGTTCTTTGCAAGTGGCTCTCTCTACGACCACCGCCTGGCTGAACTCCCA
This sequence comes from Bdellovibrionia bacterium, assembly GCA_040399745.1. GTDB lineage: Bacteria > Bdellovibrionota > UBA1018 > UBA1018 > UBA1018 > CANFHS01. Next base: position 214,958 of record JBBARP010000006.1, read on the forward strand.
ATCGAGACGAAGGACGGCACCCCATACAACTGTCTCGACGTGAAAGAAGAGGTCCGCGAGGGCCTCAAGACCTACGCCTTGAACCGTCCTCATAAGCTTGGTCAGAAGATCGACGAGGCCGTTAGGCCGGGCAAAATGAACTCGAATCAATATACGAACTTCGAGGTCTCGAGCTACTTGGTCGAGCTGTACCTGGACCAGCACGAATCGGTCATGGGCATTCAGAAGGGCTCTCAGCTCCCGGGGACGGGTGGGCGAATCTTCCAGTACCTCAATCGCTTCTTTAGTTGGGACGGCATTCTCCCCAACGACATGCAGGGGGCTTCGCTGGCAGCTAAGCGAAGTGCTGAGTTTAGCGAGGCCCTGGCGCGTGCTCCCCACGTCGCGGGCTTTATTAAAATGTTTGCCATTGCACTGTTCCCTTGGCTCATCTTCTTCGTAGTCGCGGGCCGCTGGAAGGTCTTGGTCTATTGGTTCGTAATCTACTTCTCAGTCCTTCTTTGGACGCCGATCTGGACACTTCTCTACCATGTGATGACCAGCATCGCGCTTTCCGGTGAGACATTGAAACGTTTCGGCGAGCTGAACGATGGGGTTTCGATCTATAGCGCCCAGCTCGTCATTTCACGGATCTATCACCTCTATGAAGTCTACTCCTGGCTCCAGATTTTGCTCGGGACGATGTTCACCGGCATGGTGCTTTGGTTCCTGAAGCCTGCACTGAACGACACCGAGCAGGAGTCGGCTCCCGAGTTCGTAGACTCCGCTACCGGCGTGGCGAAGACCGCTGCGAAGGTCCTCTAATGAACTGTCCGATGCATACTCTTAGCAACCATTTGGCATTCCGCCGCGGCCCGAAGGGTCGCGGCGGCCATTTCTTCGGCGGTCGGAACGACCGTCCGGGGGGACTGGGGGGCGAAGCCAACCAGAAGATTTTCGGAGCCGGGATATCCGGGTCCATGCTGGCGCTGCACCCAAATCCTCAATATCCGACTAACGAATTCATCTACCAAAACGACACTACTCAATACACAGAAACTAAATATCAGAACCAAGCGCCATCCTTCAGACCAACCACTTACCAATCTCAACAACTTCTACAGACCCCAACTCACTCAACCACTGCCACAAGAATTCTGCTTCGAACTAGCCAAGACCGACCATTCCCGAAAGGAGACTCAAAAGTGCAAGACGATGAGAACGGCACCCAACAATCCTCAAAGAAGCTCGCAACGTGTGTGAAATTTACAACCGATGAGTTCGAGCGAATAAAGCGCGACCAATCCCGACGAAAGCTCAGCATACCGCTCCTATTAAAGGATGCGTATTTCGGACGGGCGCCCGTTGCAATTCTCATGAGCCAAGAGGAGCAGCGCGACTGGATTCGCGAGATAAACCAGATCGGAAATAACCTCAATCAGATTGCCAGAAAGGTGAATGCGGGATTCCGCACCGCCTTTGATTCCGATCTCTCCGCAATCCGGGAGCAGCTCACTCGGATCACTGCACTCATCACCTCAAAACTTGGACCGCGCTCCTGAAGAAACAAAGACACTTCTATGGCCATCGTTACAATTAGATTTAACAAGAATGCAGAGAGCACTCTAGCTTACGTATTCAAAGGCCGTGAATCGACGGACCCAGTCGATAGCGCCAATTGTTCGCCAACCAAAGATGGCTCCACCACAGACTTTGCTTCGGTTCGCGATCTACACAACATTCGAAACGGTAATGAAGCGATCCATGTTGTGCAGAGCTGGGGTCCCGACGAAAGCAAGACCATCTCTCCGCGCACCGTCAATGAGATGGGGATGGAATTAGCGAACAGGTACTTTCCAGGACACCAGTTTGTTGTCGTGACTCATACGGATACCGGGAAGTTTCACAATCACATTATCGTCAATCCTATTGGCATTGAACAAGGCAAACGCATTCCAGATAAGAAGATTCATCTGAAGAAGCTTCGTGAGATCAGTGATGAAATCTGTGTGGCACGAGGGCTTTCAGTCATTAACCCAGATCAGCGGCTCCGGCGGGAGCGTATGCCAGAAGCAGTCCGCCAAATTGAGCGCCGCAAAGGAAGTTCGTATGTAATGGACATGCGACAAAAGGCGGATCTCGCGCGCGCTTATTCTACGACCTACGATCAGTACGCAACCATACTTCAAGGCCTCGGTGTCGCGGTAAGAGTCGAAAAACAGAACATCTCCTACCTCTACAATGGTCACACGAGGGCTACTCGCGGCGACAAACTCGGTAAGTCGTATGACAAGACCGCACTCGAAGCATCCTTTCGAGCCAATGATGATCGTTTCGCAGCGAAAGCTGAGCTTTGGGCAAGATTAAGACCGGGCGACTCGACGAGCGTCCTTGCTGCGATCAATGATCGCGGCAAGAAAGACTATGCAGCATTTACTCCCGTTTCCCGAGGTTCCGAGTGGGCTCAAGTACCGACCAGCGCGACACTAAAAAGTAGTCCGTTTCCCATCGACGCGATCTATCGCGCCAGTCGAGCAAGCATACCCGCTTACTTGAATCAGAACCGTGTTGAGCTAGCTACTAACGACCGCGGTCAAACCATTCTCAAGAAACGGCCCTATGTCGTGATCGAGGAACAAAGGTGGACCAACACTCGGAACAAAACGCAGGGAAGTCTAATAGACATTGTAGCGAGCCATAGGAATCTGACTCTCTTGCAGTCGGTCGCGCACATTACAGGTCAATCGCACCTGACTGAGTTCGAGACTCATTTCGGAAAAGTAGAACGCAAGAGCCAAAGTTTCTATCTCCCACGTCCAGATGGTGAAGACTGGAAGCGTTCGGTCGAAACTGCCGCACAATTCATCAAGTCGTTCGGCGGAAACCCAAAAGTAGCTTCCAAGCTCATCGGATCGGGGAGAGCGCGAGTGACCGACCATGGGCGTATCCGCTTTGAAACGGATGGCGAGCAAAAGAGCTACCTTGAGCTTGCACAAGACGACTTCGGCGATTGGAAGAAGTCGTCCAAAAAGAACGTAACAAAACCCCTTCATTCAGCGAAGGGGACCGGAAGTAGCCTCCTCCTATTCTCGACGCCACAGAGCTACCTGAAGACCACCGGACCCCAGGCGTTTGTGAACCGAAACCGGCGGCACAACGTATTGGTGCTCTTTGAGGCAAACACTGAGGCAATCGACGACCACCTGAAGCAGCACCCACACATAAAGAAGATTGAGTTCTCTCCTTTCACTCCTCAGAAACCATCACACGCTGAACTCGACTTCTTTGGAATCCTTAAGGCTCGGTATGGAAGCAGCGGTTTCGAAGTTGGGATGGCCGCTCCGGATCGAAGTCTGTCCCGAGGAGGCCACGATATGGATCTTTAAACGTAAACATCGACAGGCAACCGCGCCCTCAGCGGTGGACGCATCCCACTCGACTTCACTCACAACCTAGGAGCTACAAATGGAAACCAACGAAACCCAAGAGAAGAAATCTAAGGTCGCTGCCAAGCGCTCCACTTACAGCGCGCAGCATGTCAAATCCGAGACTCGAAAGCGAATCAAGGCGCTCGTCGCGCAACTGAATCGAAAAGATTTCGGCAGAAGGATTCATGGCGATGCGGTGATCGCTCTTGGCCTGAGTCTCATACGGGCAGAGCATCTCTCCAAGCTGCAGGAAGCCTCTCTCTCTGAATCCGACCGCCTGGAACGTGACTACAGAACCTATGTAGCGAAGCACGGGCCGATCACTAAGGATGCATACCTCGGCATGCGGCTGCGTGGAGAAATCGCCTCGTCAGCCGAAGAAAAGCCGACTGAAGAATCTCCGGTCAAGTAGCCCATTTTATCTCAATTTCTTCGAGAAAATGCCTACTTTTTACTAACTACTGAGTTGGAGAAGTGCTATGGTTTTTACTACTGGCAACGCATTAGTATTCCCTGCGAAGTCAGAACTGTTCTTTGACATCTTGGAACTGATTCAGGTTGGACGGAGCGGGATGGTGATCCGATGAGACGGCGCCCCCACTCGGTTGGAAGAGTTACGGTACTGGAGCCTCAAGCTCCCGGGGCCGCGCTAACGATTGATCGCAATCTTTGGGCGGATACACGGGAGACGGCTCTTATCCTTAAGCGTTTCAAGCGTAGGGACCGAACGTCTCCTTCGATGGGTGCCATTCGAACGATGGTCTGGAGAAAGCAACTGAAAGCGAGAAAGTTTCTCGGGCGGTTGTTGTTCTACATTCCTGATCTTGAAAAGCTATTTGCCGGCTCTCCTTTCACAAAAGGAGATGACGATGGCAATTAAGCAATGGGTGCAAGACGGCAAAACGCATTATCAAATTGATGTCTGCGCATACAGTCGGTTGGATAACTCCCTCCGTAAGCAAAAGCGAGAGTCGGGCTGCCTTGAGGATGTTGATCCCGAGACAGTTCGAAAGAAGCTCAACCGAATCGAATTGCGACTTGCAGAAGATGCGAGACGCGAAGTGATGGAGCGTGAGGGCGCAGGAATTCTCTGGAGCGAACTCGTTAAGCGCTGGATAGAAGCTCTGACCAAAGAGGCCGAGCAGACTACCCAGGCGATTCGCGACGGACAGAAGCCGGGTGTAGTGAAAGGCGTCAAGCTAAACACTGCACGCGGATACATCCAGTCGGTCAACGATTTCACAGAGCACTGGATGAAGCGTCCAGCGCAGGAGATCTCTCCGGCTGATGTAGAGGACCTTTTCCGAGATATGACTCGGATGGGTTACTCAGCTTGCCGACAGTACAACGCGAAAGTGGCCATTAGCCGGTGCTTTCGTTTTGGGATTCTGAAGCGGTTGCTAAAGGGTATTTCCCACAGTCCAACGTTTGGCTTTGGGATTAGCCGGAAGCAATCGAAGCGACCCGAAATTCTCAACCACGAACAAGTAGCGTTTTTGCTCTCCGAAGCTAGGGAGCGAAAACATTTTTGGTCGCCCATTTGGGAATTTTTCTATCACTCCGGCGCTCGCAGTGGCGAAGGCTATGAGCTTCGCGCCAAAGACATTGATCTGACGGAGAGGAGCCTAATTTTAGAGCGAAAGTATAATTTCGCGACAAAGATGGTGGAGCCTCTGAAGGACAAGGAATGGCGGGAAGTTCCCATTAACGACGACATGTTTGCGTTGTTCATGGAGCTTGGCGTTTCGTCGATGAAGCCCGATGACTATGTGCTTCCCCGCGACACGGACTGGAAACACAACCAGGGCGCACGGGTGCTTCGGGCCTTCTGCGAGGAAATCGGAATCACATCGATTTGCTTCCATACTCTTCGTGCCTGCTGGGCAACGCACCTTCTCCGAAATGGGGTCGACCGCGTCACTGTGCAGAAGATGGGTGGGTGGAGCGATCTCGAGACCATGGAGCGGTATATCCGCTTAGCAGGGATCGAGCTCGTCGGTGCTACTGATAGTCTTTCGATTCGGAAACGAGGACGTCCTGCACGTGGTCTAAAGCTTTTAGAGCCGGTGCAGGCATGATATGAATCAGAGCCAATTGATTGTGGGGTTTTTGAGGCTTGTTTCTGATGTCAGATACGACCCTCACCTAAATGGCCGAAATTGTTCGGTTGGTTAAGGTCACCCCACTTTTGGCCACTGAATTTCTTCAACAAGAAGGCTCAGTGGCGGTGGTTGCCTCGGAAGAGACATGC
>JBBARP010000007.1:0-25290 GCA_040399745.1 Bdellovibrionia bacterium
TTACCGAAAACCGCCCGCTTTCTCGATCAAAAAATTCATCCCAAATTGTCAAAGAACTCCACTGCCTGATCAGAAGAACTCGCGTCCTTCTGTTTCGTCAGCGCCGCTGTCGTTTGCGGTGTTCGCGACATGTAACGTGACCCCCGGTGCGCCGCAACAAGAAAATTCAAAATTTTTCAGAAAGACTTCCGGGGATGCGCTCGCAGAGCCTCACAGCAGACCTTGTTAAGACTCTGTTAATTGAAAAAATAACTCCTTTAAGATCATGAGGTTCAACAAGGACACAGGCAGTGCCTAAACCTTGAAAAGGCGCCCCCTCACGCGCTACCTTCTTGTCATAGGGAGCGAGGAGAAATTTTAAGAATGGCCCATGGAGAATGGGCCAACCGAAGAGGTGGGCAATCCCTAACCCCCTTTGAAAAGGGCAAACCGGTCGAAAGTCCGGGACGCAAAGCCAACGGGGCTTCGAACTGTTCACCCCGACAGTTCATGCCAGCCGAGCTACCAAAGGAGGAAACCAGCCCCTAGCGGGCTCACAGCAGTTTCAAAGGGGGGTCCCCTACAAGACCCCCCTCTTCACCCCGAGGCCCGCGGAGCACAGGATCGCTCCCCGGGCCTCACCATTTTCTGTTATCCAACGCCCATGGAATCTCGGCAGCAGCCACTTTTGGTTACGGAAATCTTCCACAGCCTTCAGGGAGAAACTTCTCTCAGCGGTGAGAGGTTTGCCTTCATCCGCCTCACCGGCTGCAATCTACGCTGCACGTACTGCGATTCGGCTTATGCCTTCAAAGGCGGAACAAAGATGTCGATCGACGAGATTCTTGGGAAAATCAAACCCTGGAATGTTCGGCATGTCCTACTCACGGGTGGCGAACCTCTGCTCCAGCGCCCCCTCGTCGATCTCCTAGATCGACTCAATCAAGAGAAGTACACAGTCAGCATTGAAACTCACGGAGAGCTCCCAATTAACCGTGTCGTCGAAAAGGCGCGAATCATTTTGGACATCAAGACCCCATCGAGCGGAATGCAGCGGGGCGGTTATCGCACCAATGCCCCCCTTCTAGGACCCCGCGATGAGGTGAAGTTCGTCATCGCTTCTCGCGACGACTATCTCTGGGCCCGAGACCTCGTGCGCTCTCAGAGCTGGAAGGCAGGTACGATTCTCTTTTCGGCGGCAGTACCCGCCAAAGGCGCTCCGGGGGTGATTCAGCCCGTCGAAGCCAAATGGCTCGCCGAACAGATCCTGGAGGACCAACTCCCCGTTCGGCTGCAAATCCAGCTTCACAAGCTCCTCTGGGGTGCGGATCGAACCGGAGTATAGAGAGAGGCGCCCTACCGGTACCCCACGTCCCGCGATTTCAATGCGAAGTTGACAGAAGGGAGGGGGGCTTGTTACCGAGACTGGCCTCGTCGAGATGGATCGAGGGGTGACGTGCCGGAATGGCTAACGGGACGGTTTGCAAAACCGTATTTTGTGAGTTCGATTCTCACCGTCACCTCCATCCCTAGTCCTCCTCCGATGCGCGCTGAGGGCAAAATGTTGGCAGACAGCCCAATCCCACTTCCGAAGGTCGTCCTGATCCAGAATCAGGAGAAACTCGATCTCGCTTTGGCGATTCGCCACCAAGTCTTCGTCGTCGAACAAAAGGTCGACCCAACCGAAGAGTACGATTTATTTGACCCACTCGAGGTTCACAGTGCTGCGTGCGCCCACTTCTTGGCACAGGTCGGCGAAAAAGCCGTCGGAACGGCGCGCCTGAGAAAAACAGAAAACGGCGTGAAGCTGGAGCGTTTCGCAGTACTCCCCGAGGCGCGAAAGAGTGGCGCGGGACGAGCGCTGATCCTCGCTTGCCTCGAGCACCTCCCCCCAGGAACGCGTCTCGTTTATCTCCATGCTCAAGAGCATGCTCTTGGATTTTACGAGAAAGCAGGATTCCGGCCGGTGGGTGAGCGTTTCTTCGAAGCCGGCATTCCGCACTTCAAGATGCAGCTCGAAATCGAACGCGTCTGAATCTTTTCCCGTTTCGACCTCAGGCGAGTCAGGGCAGACTGAAGCTTCACGGAGCGCGAACGCCATGACTACTTTTGAAGGCATCATCTACGCACTGATTCACGGCATCAGCGAGTTCATCCCAGTCGGAGCACACGGACACGAGATTCTAGCGAGCAAGCTTCTTGGCCTGGGCACCCCAGGAGCGGTAGGCGCAGGGGGCTTGGCCCTCGGCGCAGCCATCGCGCTCCTGATCGTCTTCCGACATGACTGGGCCAGCATGATTTCTTCCTTTCTCCAGGTTCTGATTTTCCGGAAGTACCCGATGACCCTGGACGAGCGGATGCCGTTCTTCCTTCTTCTGAGCTGCGTTCCTGCCGCTGCAGGAATGCGCGCCCTCGAAAGCCAAACCAGCCCACTCGTTTCCCACCCCACGGGGGCAGCGCTTGCCATTGCTACGGGCGCCTTGTTTCTGTGGATTGGCGAGAGCTTGAGCCGCCGGACGAAAAACATCTACGACCTCAACATCGTGGACGCAGTATTGGTGGGAGTGAGCCAACTCGGTGTCCTCGTACCCGGCCTTGGCCCCCTCACTGCCACCCTGGCGCTTCTCCTGCTGCGGAACTACCGCCTCGAGGCCGCCGCTAAATACGCTTTTTTTGCGGCACTCCCGATGACGATCGTCACGGCCGTACAGAATCTCCAAAGCATTGAGCTCAGCGCTCCTCAGGCCGACGCGACTACCAGCTGGATCACGCTGTCAGCAACTGTGGTCGTCACTGCAGTATTTGGAACCCTGACACTCGGCGGGTTCATGCGACAAATTCAACGAAAAGGCCTCGGCGGATACGTCGCTTACCGCTTGGTCGCGGGCCTTGCTCTCGCTGCATGGCTGCAACTCGGCTTCTCCGGCTAGCCTATCTAGCTAGCCTATCCAGCTAAAAAACTTGAGAATGAAGGGAGTGCTCGCATTCGCGAACTCTCCGCGATGCCCACTTCCGGGGAAGCCTCTTTCTTAAGCTTCTTTTTTTGCGCTGTCTTGAGCAGCTACCGTGTCGACCATTTCCTTCAGCTCTTTACCGACTTTAAAGAACGGCACTCGCTTAGGGGGAACGTGGACGACCTGGCCCGTTTTCGGGTTACGGCCTTGATAGCTTCCGTAGCTACGATTCACGAAGGAGCCAAAGCCTCGGATCTCGATCCGATCATCCTTCTTCAAAGCGTCCGACATCATGTCGAAAACCAGATTGACCACCATCTCGGCTTGCTTGTGCTGAAGATGGGCCTTCTCCGCGATGACATTGATGAGATCTGCCTTGGTCATGGACGACAATGCTCCTTGATCCCTAACGCTACGGACAACCTCATGCTTTTGCAAGCATTTTCATTTCAGACCTGACGAACTTCCCGAACTCCGTTCAAGCCCCACAGGTCGAGGACGAATTTTTTCTGATCCGAGCGGTGGCCACTGTACCGAAGCTTCAGAAGGCACGCGCCATTCTGTGGAATCTGATCGAACTCATTCAAAACGAGGTCATTTCTCGATAAAAGGTCCGTCACCCGCATGCGGGCCTGCTCTTCGCGGTCGTCAACTAAGACTTCGGAAGCGAAACTCAAGGAACGGCCCAGGATCCGGTCCTCAAAAAGGTTGGCAGCAGTCAGGATCAAAACGCTCACCAAGGATACGGCGATAGCCACCCATCCGTAACCCGCGCCAATACAGACACCGAGAGCCGCCACCACCCAAATCGTTGCTGCTGTAGTCAGACCTAAAACGGTGCCCCGAGCCTGAATAATGGCTCCGCCGCCTAAGAATCCGATGCCTGAAACGATCTGAGCCGCGATTCGCCCAGGGTCGCCTTCACGCACCCCCGAAGCCGGATCGTGAGCAATCAGCACGGAAAGCGAGGTGTAAAGCATCGCCCCCAAGCAGATCAGGATATTCGTTTTCAGGCCCGCAGCCTTGTTCTTCAGCTCGCGCTCAATCCCAACCAAGCCCCCGCAAGCAATCGCTGCGAGAATTCTGGGAATGAAGAACTCGAGAAGCTCGTGAAACCCCCAATGACCGGCAAGCTGCCCCATCCCCTCAGTGTGGCAGAGCAAGGCGCCAGGATCAAGCCGCGGCAAGAAAAGTGGTGGAGCCACCAGGAATCGAACCTGGAACGGCCCTTTAGGAAAGGGCTGTTATGTCCATTTAACTATGGCTCCACGAACCGGGACCGCGATCAACTACGCGCTTCGTGAGGACATCTAACCCTACCGACGCGTGGAGGCAAGACGCGAGCGAGACCTCGACAAGACCACGGTGGGATCCAGTGGCAGGGCCCCTTGGCGGATCTCAAAATGAAGGTGGGGGCCGGTCGATCGGCCTGTTGAGCCTGACAAAGCAATTCTCTGTCCACGACTCACCCGCTGCCCCTTTTTCACCAGGAGCCGCGAATTGTGAGCGTAGACGGTCGAGAGTCCAGAATCATGGCGGATGACAATCATCCTCCCATAACCGCCAATTCGCGAATCAGCGTAAATCACTTGGCCTGCGGCCACGCTATTCACCGGAGTACCACTCGGAGCGCGCAGATCGATTCCCTCGTGAAAATCGCGTCCCCTTCGACCATAGCGAGAGGTCAGGGTCCAATCCTGCAGCGGCAAAACCCAAGCTGAAGCTTCTTTTTGGGCCGCCAGGGATCTGCCCGCAATCTGCTCGTGTTGCTTTCCGTGAGCTCGATAACCCGCGCGATCCCGATAGGTATGGATCGACGAGCAGCCCAGCCCGGCCGCAAAAAGGAGCGAAATCTGAAACAGCATCCCCCTCAGGCGCTTCAAGTCATTCCCCCAGGACCGTCCTCATTTGGCAGGCCACACTTCGGAAAGTGCAACCAAAGAGGGCAGATCGGTGGAATCGAGCTTCACGGGAGTCAAAGAAGCAAAGCCCGCCTCGACTGCGACACAGTCCGTCTCGGGCTCGTCGCGAAAACCACGGTACTTGCCCCCTACCCAGAAGTAGTCCCTTCCGCGGTGATCTTTTCGCCTCAGGACGTTTCCGCTGTAATAACGAAAACCCTGACGAGCCAGTCGAACCCCACGAATGCGTGAGTAAGGCATATCAGGGACATTCAAATTCAAAAGGGTGTGTTTTGGGAGCTCGCGACTCCGCATTTTTTGAAAGACTTGAGCGGCCATCTTGGCGGCTGCAGCGTAATTACGGTCTTCGTCAACGCCGGCATGAGCAAAGTCGATGCACAAACTCACCGCCATCGCCGGAATGCCTAGAATCGAAGCCTCGCGCGCTGCCGACACGGTTCCGGAGTAATAAACATCCTGCCCCAAATTGGCTCCGCGATTGATCCCTGAGATGACAAAATCGGGCAACTGTTTGAAGACCTGCCGAATGCCAAGATAAACCGAGTCGGCAGGTGATCCGGAACATCCATGAAAATGTTTCTCGACCGGAACCAGCCTCAACGGCTTGTGCAGGGTCAAGGAATGTCCAGCCGTACTCCACTCTTCCAAAGGCGCGACGACTTCCACTTCTCCAAATTTTTTGAAGGCTCGATACAGAGCACGAATCCCAGGAGCATGAATTCCGTCGTCATTCGAGATGAGAATCCTCATCCCTCGAGTATACGGGGTTCAGAGCGAGAACCAAGACGAGAAGACCCGACTCTTGCGTGGGGGCAATTTCTGCAGCAACTCTGCTTCGCGTCAAAGAATCAACAGATCTCCAGAAGTGGAAATCTCAAAGCAGCAGCGAATCTCTGAGACTCGCTTCGGCTTCCAGAGAGCGGTTTCTCGCTTCGCCTTCAGGCGTGTTCACACTGGTGTAGACACTTCGGTGCCCCAAGGCTTCCAATCGTCCGCATGCGGCCACTAGAATCGAATGCCCCAGAAGAACAGCGCCCAGCGTTGAAAGCGGGCCTGCCTGAACCCCTGGCACTACCTCGACACAAGCGTCGCCAATCCGTCCGCCGAGATCGATGGTTTCATCACACACTTCAAATAGCCGCTTGCCGGAAGGATGGCGGGACTGAACTGCCGAACTGTGAACCCGACTCGTCCAAGCCACCGTATGCATTCCAAGCGCTTTGGCTTCGAGCGCAAGATCAATAGCTGCACCGTTGATACCGCTTTGAGACATGAGCCACAGAGTCTCGCCTTTTCTGGGAGCTGCGCGACGAAGAAGAGTCGAAGTCAGCCCACTCATCCGCTCCAAAACACGAACCACGGGAGGACCGGCCTGAGGCATTAAGAAATCTGCCACGACGGGAACCACGAACGAAGCCCCCCCTGCGCGATGATAAAGTTCGAGAGGCAAAATCGAAGAATGCCCACTTCCAAAAACAAAGAGCGAGCGACCGGCCCGAACGTCCTTCACCAAGCGCCCCACCAAGGATTCCATCACAGTTCGATTGAGTTCGATCAAACCCTGAAGATGAGGGATCGCAACTTCACCGTAAGCGGAGACATCCATTCCGGCCACACCTGGAACTTCGCGGCTGATGATCTTGGACTTCTGAACTCGAGAGGCTTTCTTGACTGAAGAAGCTCTCGCACTTTTCTTAGGTTTACGTTTTTTTCCCGATGCCATTTCACGCCCCCCAATAGGACCCAATTCGTCAACGTGCGCCCGGACCTAAACTCCCCAGCCCACCAAATCCCGAACCTGTCAGATTCAACGCCAAATCGATTCCGAAATCAAAGCAGAAGCCAGGTGACCGATCGCAAACTCGGCGACTAGCGGCAAACTCTAAACTCCAACAGCGCGACGGACTCTGAAACCGAAGCGAGGAGTCGAGCGCCAACCAACGTCCCGAAATAAAATCTCGAGAAAGCGCGAGTCGCGGCATCACGTAATCATTCAGCGACCAAGTCACATTTCCCGTCAGGTTCGAAGTCCGTGAGGTCAGTGCCGAGCGCGAGTACCCCACTCCCAGACTGCGATCAAAAGCGAGAATCTGCTGATGCATGGAGCGATCGACTACGAATGAGAGCGAGGATGAAAGGAGGTGACGATCCAAGCCTGGCCCGATCGGAGCATAAGGCACGTAGGTGTAGGCGTTTTGAGCGTTCCATCGATCAAACTCAAAATTGAGTGCTGAAAAGAAGCGAGAAAGAGGTTCTCGATCTTCTGTCGACTTTCTGAGTTCTCGAAAATTGAACGCCTGTCCGGCTTTGAACTCTGCGGAATTCTGATAGCGAACCTCTCCTGCAGACTCGCGTCGACGAATCAGCTGCGTACTGAACCCATAGGATAAGGCGTCGCCTTCAGGCAAAAAGTAGTTGGTGCTGGTTCGACTGCTATCGAGCGGGACGACGTCGAAGTTATCAAAGTTGTAGCCAGAAAACCCGTTGGTCCGCGCGTAGTCCATCTGCCGAAGAAACGGATGCTTCACCCCGGCCACGCTGCCAGATTCGTTAACCCAGGGAATGCGCGAATAGCTGAGGATGGGACGGATGACGTGTTTGATCCGAGGCGCGCTCGGGTCGTCCGTCTCGTAAATACGCTCAAGTTGCGTGGAGAGATCCATGCGAAGCTTCAGGTAGCCTCGGGTCAGCCCAGGGATATTGTCCTGAAAGTCGTAGTGGTAGCCGGAATACTCAGCCGACGGAACGAAATGGAAAATATCCCAAGGACGAAGCGCCGTGTAGATCCGGGGCGAAAAAGCCACACGCGTCGTTTTTCGAATGGGGTCAAGTCCTGGGCGAAAAGGACTCGTCGAGCTGGGCGCTAAAATAAACAGATCCTGGTCATACCCGGGGCCCGCTCGGTCAAAGCGAGTCATACCCACGGTCAACCCTGCGGCTAATCGAGAACCAAAAAGAAGGCGGTCGTTCGTGGTGACGGTTGCCGACGGATAAACTTGTACGAGCCCAGCATCAAAATTACGTGGATCTGGGTTAAGAAGGTTTCGAGTCCGCTTGACCTGAACGTGGCTAGAAACGTGATCCGAAGCGCCCGAGAGAACCAAGTCTGAACTGATGTAGGCTTCTCCAGCGCCCGCGATATCGCCCACTTGATCCGGATAGCGGTTATCGCTGGACTCGCGGATTCGAAGCTTCTGAGTGAGCCCGCCCGGCAGCTCCTGAATTTGCGCAACATCCAGAGCCCAGCGGGTACGCGTGGGGAGAGTATCGAGAGCGTTATACTGGGCAATGTTTCGGACGTAGTTCTCGAAAATCGTATCCTTCAAAAAATAGAAATTGAACTGGCCTCCGCTCAAACCACTTAAGCGATAACGAAATTCGCTCTCTGCACGGACCCCTCGCCCGCCGTACCGCCCGAGCCCAAGGGTGGCATCCATACTCCTGGAGATGGCCCAAAAATAAGGCTGAACAAACCGAAAGCCGTCGATCGTAAATCCAAACTTCGGAAACAAAAGGCCTGACTGACGGCGCGTTTTCAGCGGAACGATCAAATACGGCATCCACAGCACCGGAGCATCGCTGATCTTCGCGATCACATTTTTCATGTGCGCGTAGCCATCAAACTCAAGGTCCACATCGTTGGCGGTCAGCGTCCAGCTTCCTGGACAGTCGCGGCACGTGGTGTAAGCGCCTCGTTCGGTTCGGAACTGACGAGCCCCGAGCTTCTCGATTCGACCACCCGTGAGAGTAAAACGATCGCTGGAAACTCGCCCACCCAGAATGACACCCGTCCGCGTATCCAGATCGAAGTGCATTTCATCGCCTTCAATCCGAGTGTCTGGGGACACGTAACGGCAACTTCCGCGGGCGTCGATCTTGCGCCCCTTCATGTCGATTGCAATCTCGTCTGCCGTGAGAATCTCTCCCGGCTGCCGAACGACACCATGCCCCGTCAAAAGGACTTTGCCAGTTTTGCGATCCCAGACCGTCTTATCCGAAGACCAGTGCATCGGGTTTCCTGCCGCGTCGGCCGGCTCTTGCGCCCTGGCCGAGCGCACCCCTCCAGTCAGGATCACCACAAGGCATCCGACTGCTAGGAGGAACCGCCCGAGAGTCCCCTTCAAATCAAACGCCTTTCGGAAACTGACAGGTATTCCTACCTAGACGAAGCAGCCATTGACGAAGGACGCCCGCGAGCTCCTTGCGTGGCACGACCTGATCGAGGAAACCGTGCTTCACCAAGAACTCAGAGCGCTGGAACCCGGGAGGCAACTTCTGGCGAATGGTCTGTTCGATCACTCGCGGACCGGCAAAACCAATCAGTGCTTTGGGCTCAGCGAGAATGACATCACCGAGCATTGCAAACGATGCCGCCACTCCGCCTGTCGTGGGGTCGGTGAGAATTGAAATATAGGGAAGTCCCTCTTCCCGCATCCGATGAATGAGGCCGCTGGTCTTCGCCATTTGCATCAGGGAAAGAATCCCCTCCTGCATCCGAGCTCCGCCGCTTGCGGAAATCACCACTGCAGGAAGTCGATCCTTCAAGGCGCCTTCGAAAACGCGGGCAACCTTTTCGCCCACGACAACGCCCATGCTGCCGCCCATGAATTTGAACTCAAAAACACCCAAATGATAGGGCACCCCGCCCAGTCGGGTTTTTCCAACCACAAAGGCGTCCCGCATCCCGGTTGATCCGGCAGCCGATCGCAGGCGTTCGCGGTAAGGCTTCACATCATCAAATTCCAGGGGGTCCGTCGAAACGAGATCCTCGGCGTACTCGTCAAAAGCACCTTCGTCCGACAACAGCGCGATCCGCTCGGCCGCCGTCATTCGAAAATGGTGAGAACACTCAGGACAAACCTGGAGGTTGTCCTTGAGGACTTTGGATTGCAGGATTTCCCCACAATTCACGCACTTAATCCACAAGCCTTCAGGGACTTTGGAAGTGCGCTGGGCCACCTGACTCTTAAACCGAGGAGTCTTTAGATCGTCAAACCAAGCCATAAGGGTTGACCGAGACCCTAACAGGCTCGGCCGATCAGATCAATCGCCCGCTGCGTATCGGGTCCCCTTCGTCCTTTGTCCCATTTTTTCGTGTTCAAAGGCCTGGCAAAACGCATCAACGACTCGGGGATCAAACTGGGTTCCACGGTTCCGAACGATCTCATCGCGAGCCAAGACCGGGTCGAGGCCCTTTCGGTAGGGCCGGGTGCTGACCATCGCATCGTAAGCATCAGCCACGGCCACAATTCGGGCCATGAAAGGAATTTCCTCGCCCTGAAGCCCAAGGGGATACCCCTTTCCATCCCAGCGTTCGTGATGAAAGCGCATCGCCCCCAGAACGTCTTTCAGAGACTCAACCCGTCCCAGAATGGCGTGTCCGAGCTCAGGGTGGCGCTTCATGATCTTCCATTCGGCGTCATCCAGCGGGGCGGCCTTTCGGAGAATTCCGTCGTCGATCCCAATCTTCCCGACGTCATGAAGGAGCGCCCCCAAACGGAGCCGCTCGAGCTGCTCCTGATTCAAGGGCAGATACTTTGCAATGCAAAGGGCGAAGTGAACCACTCGCTTCGTATGACCACCGGTATAGGAGTCTTTCTTCTCGATCGACTCGGCCAAGGCCTCGACCGTGTCGTAAAAACTACCTCGAAGGTCCTGGTACAGGCGCGAATTATCGAGCGCAATGGCCACCTGGTGACCCAAACTCTCGAGCAAGTCGGCATCTTCAGGCTCAAAGCCCGCGCCTACAGGGAGCTTATTAATGGCTTCCAAAACCCCCACCACTCGCCCACGCGCATAAAGGGGTACCGCAATGAGGTTTCGAGTTCTGAAACCACCCGTCAATTCACCTGAGCGCGCGAAATGGCGAGGATCGCGCTCAGCGTCCGTGACCACCACACGCTCTCCACTCATCGCCACCCGGCCTGCCACCGAACGGTCGTCGATCGGTAACCGTGCCGTGTCGACTAAAATTTTTCCCGCTTCTCCCAAAGCCGTGTGCCAGAAAAGCTCAGCACGCTCAAAATCAATCAAGAGCACCGAGGCGGTTTCACAACTGAGCAATCGGCACGTCGCTTCGAGAGCGCGTTGTTCGACCTCACGAAGGTCGAGACTGGAGTTGAGCAAGCCAGAAAATCTGGACAACTCCTCGAGCTGTCTCACTTTCCGTTCAGTAAGAAGCGTCACACGGCGGATCTCTTGCTGGAGCAATAGAATCTCGCCCTGCAATTCCTTGAGACGCGCTTTCTTGGGCGCATCTTCGGGCTTTCCTGACTCTTTCTTCCAGCGCACTATTCCTGATGGCGCAGCTCTTCGGGATCGTGTTTCCGGCATCCTGCCCTCTTCCCGACAGCTTCCAGAAAAATGCCTCAGTGAAAGGTCATCCTAACCCCACCGAGGCCCACGAGAGCTATCTTGTCTCCCAAGAATCCTTCCATGGATTCTTTCCACAACCACAACATTGAGTCTACGGGGCTTGCCGAATCGGTCAACCCCCCTGCCTCCGATTTTAATCCTTTTTCTGTCCAGCGAGCTTGAGCGCATTTTCGTACGTTTGTTTACGAGCCACACCGAAGGCCTGAGACACTCGCTTAGAGGCCTCAGACACTGAAACCCCTCCTTGAAGAAGCAGCGCCAAAGCCTTGTCCCAGTTAGCACTTTCGGGAGGAACATCAGAGAGGGCGCCCGCCTCAGATCCATGATCTGGACGAGGAAACCGCAAAACCATGCACCACTCGCCTCGAGCTCCCTGCTCGGCAATTTCTTCCTCGACCTGCCGCGCAACAACCGAAATCGTTCCACAAAAAAGCTTCTCGTGACGCTTGGTCAGCTCTTTTCCGACGACGGCGCGAACCGATTCTGTCACCTCGCTGCTGATCTTTTTCAACGAACCCACGATTCGCTCGGGGCTTTCAAACCAAGCCACCACCGAGAGCCCCACCAGGTGGGCGGCCGCTTGTATCTCGCTCGCTTGATCGGCGCTCCCTCTTGGGAAAAATCCGCGAAAGGCGAAAGGAACTTCGCTGAACCCCGAGACCGACAGCAGAGCTGCGACCGCAGAAGGACCTGGAATCGGACTCACTGGAACTTGGGCGTCCTGCAGTCGAGCCACCAAAGCGGCAACCGGATCACTCACCCCGGGGGTTCCAGCGTCACTCACGTAAACACAGCGACGCGAAGCCTGCACCCACTCAGCTGCTCGGTCCAAGTCCCGTGATGTAGCATGAGCGTCTAAACGTTCCAGCCGTGGAGCCCGAATTCCTTGAGAAGTCAGAAGCTGACGCGTTCTGCGAGTGTCCTCGCAGAAAATAATCTCGGCTTGCGAAAGGGAAGATCGAGCACGAGGAGAGAGGTCCCCCAGATTGCCGATCGGTGTGGCCACCACTCGAAGCCCCGACCACTCTTCTTCGTGAAAATTCGCGTTTTGCGGGCTTTCCGGCACTTCCTGCCCGGGTAATTCGTGCCTCTTCCAGTCTTCCATCTAGAGCAAGATACTACGATTCACGGTCGAGGAGGACTGAAGAGCATGGCGATCAAGACGGAGATCAAGAAAATCGGTGACACGATGGTAGTCAGCATGGGCGGTAAGCTGAACTACGAGATCCAGGAACCCTTGCGCGAAAACCTGCACAAGCTTGCCAATCAGGCCCATACCGACCAAGTGCCCAAGAAGATCATTCTCAACCTTCAAGAACTCGAATTCGTTGGGTCGAGCGGCATTTCCAATTTCGTGCAGACGCTGCGCGACTTCACTGAATCAGCCCCGATCAAGCCCCGCTACTGCAATGTGAAGAGCGAGTTTCGGCGCATGATGCAGGCTTTGGATGACAATCAGATGTTTGAGTTTCACGACAACGAAGAACGCGCTCGCCGAAGCTTCGACCAATAATTCCTCCGCTTGCTGAGAAGTAGGCAAAAAAAGGGGCGTCTCCCTGTTCGGGAGAGCGCCCCTTTTTCGTTTTGCTCAGCCGGTTCCCGGATCGATGTTCCGAAACCAGGACCAGACTCCGTTGTCCCAAAAAAGAAGATCCATCCTGAGAGAATGCGCCTGCCCCTGATACTGAAGGAGGAAAGCTTCTGTCGCTCGTCTGAGGCTTTGAAGTTTTGAAAAGTCGATGACCTCGAGGTGAGTCTGCCAAGCCCCTTCGCTTCGACCTCGCACCTCGATGATCACGAGCTCCAACTGAGGCCCTACGCCCTCTTCTATCACCAGATCGAGTTCCCCTCGGCGTGCGTAAAAATTTTTCGCAATCAACCGACACGGGATTTCAGAATCTTTCTGTTTTTGTTCAAGCCACAGCCAAGCTTCTTCTTCTAACTTCTGACCGAAGTGCCTGCGTTCAGACGGTTTCATTCGCAGCAGTGCCTCCCGAAAGAGTGAGGGCACTGCAAGGAAAGCGCCTATTGAGCGCTGAAAAAACGAACCGCGCTCAAACCCCGAGAGTGAGCTGAGCGACCGGTGCAAACGACTGGCGATGCCAAACGGTCGGTCCCAGGCGACGAAGTGCCTCAAGATGAGCCGGAGTGCCGTAACCCTTGTGAGTCGCGAAACCGTATCCTGGCCACTGCTGCTCCAGCTCCACGAGTTGGCGATCGCGATCTACTTTCGCAAGAATGGAAGCGCACGCAATGGAGAAGGACTTCGAGTCCCCTTTCACCACTGCGGTCCCAAAAGGGCGCCAGGCCTTGGGCACATGATTTCCGTCGATCAAAAGATGTTCAGGCGAAAGCGCGAGTCCACGCCAAGCCCGCTCCATCGCGAGAAAGGAAGCGTGGAAAATGTTGATCCGGTCAATTTCCTCGACCGACGCTTGAGCGACGCAGTAGGCGCGCGCCCAGGCTTGAATGTGCGGCACGAGATACTCGCGGCGCTCGGCGCTGATCGCTTTGGAATCGGTTACCCACGCCATCCACTCTGGGCGATTTTCCGGAGAGGGATTCCATTCGCCGGGAATCACGGCTGCGGCCACCACAGGGCCTGCCAGGCATCCCCGGCCCACCTCATCGCAACCTGCGACGAGGCGAGCGGGGTGTCCTGATTGGGCTTCGAAGGAGAAATCCGGGGGCGGGGTTTTTCTCGCCATCTTTCCGGATTTCCCCCTCACACGATCGTGAGATCAGCCCTGTTTCTTGCCGGACTTGGCGGCATCGCGCATGGCGGCTGCGGCCTGGGTCTCGACTTCGCGCTCGATCTTGGCAGCTTTGCCTTCGAGTCCGCGCAAGTAGTACAACTTAGCGCGACGGACTTTACCGGACTGAGCCACTTCGAGCTTAGCCACTTTCGGCGACGCCTCGAGGAAGATCCGCTCAACGCCCACGCCGTGGGAAATCTTGCGAACGGTGAAGGACTTCGAAGCACCGCGATTGCCTTTAGCGATCACGACGCCTTCGTAAACCTGAACGCGCTCTTTTTCGCCTTCCTTAATACGGACGTGCACGCGGACGGTGTCGCCGGGAAAGTATTCGGGGAAGTCGGTGCGGAGTTGAGCATTCTCAACCAACGCCACTTTGTCTGCGAGGCCTTTCAGGTTGTGCGCCTGAACGCCTTTGGAAGCTTTCTTTGCTTTGATGACTCTTTTTGCCATGACGGAATAATCCTGTCGTTACGGGTGTCACATCTGGTCGTTTGACACCTGAAGTTCCGAAAAACTTCAGGCCGGTTATTTGCCCAAAAGCCGATCGAGAATAATCGCGACCGCCGATCGAACTGAGAGGTGGTTATACCCCTCTTCGCCTTCAGGCCCGTGCACCGGGACCAGTCTCCGGTGCACCTCGGGATAGAAAGCCTCCGAAACTCCCCATCCGGTTCCAAACACGACGAGTGTCGGTTTTTTTCGGGCGGGGTGAGTCAGTTCATTGCGGTAATCCGCGTAGCTGACCGAATTCGGAGCGGGCCGTGCATCCGTGAGAACCACTTCAGGTTCTTCGCCATGCTCAGCCCGGATGGAGCTTTTGATCTCGTCGAAAGTTCGAACGAGACGGACCAGGGAAAGCGCCTCAAACCGGTCCGGATGGTAAGCTTGGGATTCGGAGCTGCGCCAATGGCGGAGAATCCGGCCAACCACCTCATGCTGCATTTCAATCGGAGTGAGGATGAAATACCCCTTCATTCCGAAAGTCCGGGCCGACCGAGCGATATCATGGATATCGAGGTTGGTGACCGCCGTGGTAATTGGCTCCCCTTTCCGATTCGTCATCGGATGATGCAAAAGCGCAATGTACACCGGTGCAGACACGAGGCCATTCGGATAGCACCCAAGATGGCTCGCCGGCAAGGAAGAAACCCTGAAAATCCGCGCCTATCGGCCTTTACGAGTTGGCTTGGGCGCCTTCACGTCTTCTGGCAGCCGATCCCAAAGATCAGGGCGCTTGCGCTCGGTCCGCTGCCGACGCTGCTCGGCCCGCCAGGCTTCGATTTTCGGGTGATTTCCGCTGAGCAGAACTTCGGGAACGCCTTGCCCCTGCCATTCACGCGGCCGAGTGTACTGCGGGTACTTCAAAAGCCCCGCCTCTAAACTATCTTCCGAAAGCGACCGCTCGTTTCCGACTACGCCCGGCAAGAGTCGCGTCACGGCATCGGCTAAAACCAGCGCTGGAAGCTCACCGCCGGTCAGTACGTAGTCCCCAATGGAAACTTCGGCGTCGACGCATTGGTCGATGAAACGCTCGTCCACGCCCTCATAATGGCCGCAAATGACGACAATTTTCGTGTATTTCTCAGCCAGCTCTTTGGCCCACGCTTGAGTCAGCGGGCGCCCCTGAGGGGACGTCAGAAGCGTAATGGCTTTCGGACTTTTCCTGGGAAGGGCTTTTTTCCAAGCGGCATGAAGGATGTCCGCTTTCAGCAGCATGCCCTCGCCCCCTCCGTAGGGAGTATCATCGACCGTCCGGTGACGATCGGTCGCAAAGTCGCGGAGCTGAGTCAGACGGTACTCGACGCGCCGGGAATCTTGAGCTTTGCCTAAGAGGCTCGCCCCGAGAACTCCCGAGAACATTTCCGGAAACAGGGTGATGAAATCGAAAACCAAGCGCTTTTTCGCCTTGGTTTTACTCGATGATTTCGAGGACGGTGCGTTTCCGGAGCTTGGTGGATGCGCCATTGAGAACCGTCCGAACGGCTCGAGCCGTACGACCCTGCTTGCCAATGATTTTGCCCAAGTCTTCTTTGGCCACCTTGAGCTCGATCACGGTCGTGTTTTCGCCTTCGATCTCGTTGATCTCCACCTTTTCAGGGAAATCCACGAGAGCTTTGGCCATCTTCTCGATCAGAGTCGAAAGCTCACCGATCGGTTTGCCTGCGCCCTGCGATCCTTCACCTTGCGCCATGATTCGATCTCTCCTCCGCTTAAGGGTCCTGCCTGGACCCTCGTTCATACTGAACCGAGACCATCGCGACCCGCCCATCCGAGAGCGGGGATCGACTCACTTCTTCTAAATCTGCTCGCCGAACCGACGAGACAGATCAAGAATTAGTTTGCGAGGGTTTTCAGGAGTTGTCCAATCGTTTTAGTGGGCTGAGCGCCTTTGGCAAGCCAAGCGCGCACTTTATCAGCATCCCACTTCACCTTTTCGGCGGTTGCTTTTGCTTTCGGGAAGTAGTGTCCCAACTTCTCGAGGTAAGCACCATCGCGCTTGCTAGCGCTATCGACGGCAACGATGAGGTACTGGGGGTTTTTCTTGGCGCCTTGGCGCGACAAACGAATCGA
Source organism: Bdellovibrionia bacterium (assembly GCA_040399745.1). Taxonomy (GTDB): domain Bacteria; phylum Bdellovibrionota; class UBA1018; order UBA1018; family UBA1018; genus CANFHS01. The sequence continues at coordinate 16,561 of JBBARP010000007.1, forward strand.
AACTGCCATAATTCCTTCGAATTCCTTTCAATCTCGGACGAAACAAAAGAGTTTCGAACGGTTAGCAATTCGGAGAACGACCGTCAAGGAAAGATCACGCTTCTCAAGGACTGGGCAAAGCCTTGAGGATCTCGCCGCAGTTGATCCCAGTCGGGCTTCACCAGCCGAGCGGCCACCTCCAAGGGCACCGGGCGGTCCCCACCCTGAGGCTCTCCCGTCAGCAAAATGACTCCAACTCCCGTTTGAGCCAGCTCGGGGACAAAGTCGAGCCCGGTTTCCATCGGCATCACCTCGTCTAGGAGAACCCAAGTGGGCTTTCGGCGGGCCATCTCACGCCGAGCCTGCGCCACCGAAGCCGCCTCCCAGGCCAACTTCAGATCAGGCATGGACTCGATACAGAGGCGAACCAGAGCGCGCATCTCGGGAACGTCATCCACCAACCCCACCTCAACCATGCCTTCAAGATACCACCGAAAATGACCGAAACACGAGATATGCCTTCGCGTCTGCCTCACCCGCTTTTCGGAGACCTGTTCAGCCGAAGAAACCAAGCCAAGGCTGGTCTTCTCGAGTCACTGAAGCACGCCCCGCTGTTTAAGGACTTGAGCCATCGCGACCTGCGTTACCTTTCGCAGTTCATTTATGAACGGCATTTCGAGGCAGGCGAATCCATTTTTGGATTGGGAGAGCGAGGCCTCGGGGTCTACCTGATTCTCGAGGGTCGGGTCAGTATTCGCTCCCTCACTCCAGACGCTCCGGGTGATGACCCCACCCCACGAACCGAGCCAGAAATGGCCCAGCTTGGGGAAGGAAGCTTCTTTGGCGAATTGGCGTTAGTCGAGCCCGACCACCTGCGCACCACCCAAGCCGTAGCCCTGGAGGCCACGCGGCTCGCCGGATTGTTTCAGCCCGACCTGAACGAAATTGTCGAAAGAAAGCCCTCAGTCGGAGCTAAGATTTTGCTTCGCTTAGGCCAAGTCCTGGCACGCCGCCTGATCGAAACCCACGACCGCCTGAAGACCCTCGAAAAATACCGGGAGCCTAGCCATGCTCGTCACGAAGGGGTTTGAAGGGCACCTCAGAGCCGACCTCTTCCGCCTTTTCTTGGCGATCAGCGCTGGGATTGCCATCGTGTGGCTTTTCCTAGGATCCCCCATTCTTGCCACACCGACTGGAATTGCCTGGGTTTTCACTCTGCTGCTCACCCCGCCTTTGGCCTTCCTCGAACGCCAAGGCCGCTCAAGGAAGTCCTCGATCCTGATTCTTTTCGGAGTGCTCGGACTTCTACTTTTCGTCGCCGGAGCCACTTTTTATCAAATCATTGCTGAGGAATGGGAATCCATTCAACGCGAAGCCCCCCTCTATTTCTCCCAAGCCCTGGAAAAGCTCACTGCGTTTGAAAGTAAAATGGCGAGTCGATTTCGCTTCATTGGGCGAGGTCGTGTGAGCGCTTGGGTGAATAGCACTTCTCGCGAGACTGCCACCTGGCTCTTAACTCACGGAACTTCGCTCGCAGGAGACCTTCTCACCAACTTGATCCTGGTTCCGATCCTGACTTTCTTTTTCCTCTCCGATGGACCGATGCTGCGAAAGCGCTTTTTTCAGCTGATCCCGAACCGCTTTTTTGAATCGACTTACAGCGTAACCACCAAGATCTCGAACGCGATTAGTGACTACCTTCGCGCCAAACTGATCGAAGCCACCCTGGTCGGATCGATGGTGATGGTGGGCCTTGCCTTGATCGGCGCCCCTTACTCCGTGCTCCTCGGACTGCTCGCTGGAGTCACCAACATCGTCCCCTACGTGGGCCCATTTTTCGGCCTTGGACCTGCCTTGATCGTCGTAGGAACCGACCCAGCGCTTTCGCAACTCTTAGTCCCTGTGCTTGTCGTCTATGGAGTAGCAAACGCTATCGACAATATTTACATCTTTCCGGTTGTCGTCGCCAAACTCGTCGACCTTCACCCACTCCTCTTGATTGCAGCGGTGACGCTCGGTCAGGAGTATTACGGCTTGGTCGGCATGCTCATCTCGATCCCACTTGCCTCATCGGCCAAAGTGATGATTACCGAGATCGCGGCATCCCTCTACCCTAGGCGCGGTTCAAAGGCGCACGGTCGCTGAGGCGAGCCAAAGCAGGCGAAGCTCCAAATTGCTGAGCTTCCAAATCCCGGTCAACTGAGCAAACGCCACTTCCCCACGCTCAGGCAGGGCTTTGAGCAGGGTGATCAGCTCCTGAGACTTTCCTTCTGCGATCAGGATCGTTGCCACCCAACTCGAAGAGTCCGGCCGAGCGACCATCAGGCGCGTTTCTGAATTTCCGCGTTTCCAGTAGATCGTCACCCCCTGAGGAAGCGCCAATCGAAACTCAGTGTGCTCGGCTCCGGTACTGAGAAGCGCCTGAAGACCTGCCAGCAACTCAGCCAAACGCGCTTCAGGAAGGGACAGTACCAATTCCTGCTCCCGGCGCGCATGGGGCTGAAGCTTCACCTGAACTTCCTCGGCAGCGGGCGAGCGGGACCAATCCAAAGCCTTCATAGACCCGGAGACTAGCACAGCCTTTCTTTCCAGCCACCTCAGGCTTTGCTATACGCCCCCCATGGGAGCCACTACCGCAGGCACGAAACACTATTTCCAATCACGCGCTCTCGGCCTGTCACCTTCGACCTTTGGGAAAACGGGCTGGACCGTGAGCCCCGTTGGTTTTGGGTGCTACCGAATCGAGGGCGGTGTTCCCGAGCAAGATCAGGCTTTGAGAGACGCCTTTCTGGGCGGCTGCAACTTGATCGACACCAGCACGAACTACGGAGACGGTGAATCCGAGCGCACAGTAGGGCGGGTACTCCGCGAGCTCATTTCCCAGGGCCACCTCCTTCGCGAGGAAGTCGTCATCGTTTCCAAAGCGGGCTATTTGCAGGGCAAAAACTACGTCCAGGCGCAGAATCGTGAAAACGAAGGACGCGCTTTTCCAGAAATGGTGAAACTTCGCCCAGGTCTCTGGCACTGCCTGCATCCTGAATTCTTAAAAGTTCAGCTGGATGAATCTTTAGAACGTCTCGGCCTCGAGACGCTCGACGTCCTCCTACTTCACAATCCCGAATACTATCTGAAATCCACGGACGCCCAGCCTGCGGAGTACTACCGAAGAATCCAAGCTGCGCTGGAATACTTAGAAACTGAGCGGAAAGCAGGTCGGATTCAGGCCTACGGAATCTCCTCAAACACATTTGGGGAACCCAAGGACTCAAACGAATTCACTTCGCTCGAAGTCATTTTAGAAACTGCTCCTCCGGGGTTTCAGGTCATCCAATTCCCGTTTAATTTGCTGGAGCCGGGAGCCGTCTTTGAGCCGAACAACTCAGGAAAAACCTTGGTCGAGCTTGCCTACGAGCGCGGACTCGCCACCTTGGTGAATCGGCCTTTGAACGCATTCTGGAACAACCGGTTGGTTCGCTTAGCGGATTTTGAAGAGAAAAATCCCATTGAAGCCGAAGACGCTGTCAAAGAAGCCTTTGCCGAGGCGCTTGCCATCGAAACTCGCTACCCCGGGGAGGCCCTAGTACCTGCCCAGAAAGCAGCTTGGGCCCACATCATTCGGCACCACTTTGAGAGCCTCGCTGACATCATGGAATGGCGCCCGTTCCGAGAATACCAGCTGCGGCCCTCACTCTCGGAACTTCACTCAGTCCTCAGTGACTCTGAGAACGCCACCCCCGAGACCATCGCTTGGTCACGTGAGCACCACCGCGCACTCGAAAAGCTCGGCGATGCCCTGGATACCTGGCTCTCGGGCCAAGCCGGAGAGCGATCGCGCCGAATTGCGCGAACACTAAGAAAGGCCGCGCCTGCGCTTGACCTCCCCGAGGGCCGCACAGGACTTGCGAACCAAGCCTTGAGAATTTACCTCTCGGTACCTGGGATTCATGGCATCTTGGTAGGCATGCGGCACCCCCAGTATGTGAGCTCGGTCCTGCAAGGACTTCGGCCACCGATTCCCACCGAGCAAGCGGCTGCCGCATTCGATGCCCTTGCCGATCTGGCAGCAGAAACCCCGTCCCCATCCGGAGAAACGAAATGACTTCCCCCGTCCCAGCGACCCGCCAATACAAGTACTACGACCTGATCATGGCCGGCTTTTGCACCATCCTGATCTGCTCGAACATGATCGGAGCCTCCAAGATCGTGCACCTGTGGGGACTCACTTTCGGCGCCGGAATCCTCTTTTTTCCGATCAGCTACATCTTCGGAGACATCCTCACTGAGGTCTACGGATATGCCCGTGACCGCAAGGTGGTCTGGGCCGGCTTCGGCGGGCTAGCGTTTGCCTCGATCATGGCAGCAACCATTGTCGGATTGCCTCCGGCCGATGGATGGCCTCATCAAGCTGCTTTCGAGACGGCCTTTGGTCAGGCCCCTCGCATTGCTCTGGCATCCTTGATCGCATTCTGTTGCGGCTCTTTTTCCAATTCCTACGTCATGGCGAAAATGAAAATCTGGACCCAAGGCAAGATGCTTTGGAGCCGCACCATCGGTTCCACCATGGTCGGCGAGATGGTGGATTCCCTGATTTTCTACCCCCTGGCATTTTGGGGAATCTGGAGCACGGACCAAGTGATCACCGTCATGATCTCGAACTACCTTCTCAAGTCCGCTTGGGAAGTGATCATGACTCCCGTCACCTACAAAGTGGTGAACTTCCTAAAGCGCTCCGAGAGCGAGGACTTCTACGATCGCGGCACGCAGTTTACTCCCTTCTCGCTGGAGACCTAAGATGAAGCCGTGGCTGGTCACTGGAGCGGCGGGCTTCATCGGAGCCCGCATGGTCGAGCGCCTGAACCGGGAGCAAGTTCCGGTCGTCAGCGTCGACGTGCTTCGGTTTTTCGATGAACGCACCGAACATCGGGGCCTGGACTTCGGAAAACGGATCGACCGGGACCAACTACTGGATTGGCTGAAGAGTGAAAAGCCCGAGCATGCCGGGGTGATTCACCTAGGAGCTTCCTCTTCCACGGCCGAGAAAAATTGGGAGTTCCTCAACCGAGTGAACGTTCAATATTCCAAAGACCTCTGGGATTACTGCAAGACTCAGAGCCTTCCCTTTCTCTACGCCTCGAGCGCAGCCACCTATGGGGACGGAGGGCTGGGCTTTACTGACGACGAATCCCAAATGAGCGGACTGCAGCCCCTCAATCCCTACGGCGAGTCGAAGCGTCTTTTTGACCTTTGGGCCATTGAGCAGGAGAAGCTGGGACAACATCCCCCCGCATGGGCTGGCTTCAAATTCTTCAATGTGTACGGCTTCGGAGAACGCCACAAAACAGGGCAATCGAGCCCGATCTTGCCATTTTTTGACCAAGCCAGAACCCAAGGAAAAGTTCGCCTTTTCAAAAGCCACCGCCCCGAGATCCGCGATGGAGAACAAAAGCGGGACTTTGTTGCGGTCAATGACGTGGTCGACGTTTTAGAATTTGCCAGAAAAGGTGGCCTAAGACGGGGAATCTACAATCTGGGAACAGGCCAAGCGCGCACCTTTCTGGACCTTGCGCGAGCCGTATTCCAAGCACTCGGCCTTCCCGAGCAAATCGAATTCATCGACACTCCAGCAGCTTTCCGCGAAGGCTATCAGTACTTCACGGAAGCCCGGATGGAGAAGCTCTTGGCTCAAGGCTACCGAAAGCCCTTCACGCCGCTCGAAGCGGGTGTGAAGGACTACGTGGAGCGCCTTAAAGCCACAATTTCCGATTGAATTACACCTGTTTTATCGGTATTCCCCCCTGCGAACCCGCGGCGAAGCCGAGAATGCGTCTCGACAGCCGGACGGGTGTGATTCAGGAGCATTGAAATGGCAAATACCCGCAAGTCGACGAAACGAGCCAAACAGGCTGTCAAACGTCAAGACCGCAACATTCAAGTGAAGAGCGCAACCCGCAGCGCCGTGAAGGCAGCTGTGACTTCGCTTTCGTCCAAAGACGAAAAAGCATCGCACGCTGCTTACACCGCAGCCGTGAAAGCTTTGTCTAAAGCTGCCTCCAAAGGCGCAATTCCGAAGTCTCGCGCAGCCCGAAAAATCGGCCGCTTGACCCGCATGATCAAGACGTCGGCTCCGGCCGTCCTCGCTGCGAAGTAATTCGTCGGCGCTTGGATCTGAAAGCAATGAGACCCCGGTAGACTCTTTTGAGTCGCCGGGGTTTTTGCTTTTTCTGGACCCATTCAGCTCGGAGAGCCGGGGCAGAACTGAACGATCAGATCGCCCCAGAGCCCCAAAGGCAAACGCGGAGTTTGCTTCAAACCAAAGTCAATCTGCTGCAAATAACTTTGAAGAACGAGAAGCTCTTCCCCTTGCCAATTCCTCGACCAGCGCTTGAAGCGATCAGCTAGGAACGGAGGAAGCTTCGCGCTCCTGGTGCCTTTTTCGCGATCCGCAACCACCAAGGAAAGCTGCCGAACGTTCCAAGTAAAGAGCCCAAGAAGCGGTAGGGACTCCTCTGGACGATCCGCAAAATGGGGTGTGATTTCGAGCGATCGCTGCAGATGCCGCCCGAAAAAAGCCTCAAAGAAAGCTTCGCTCCCCTGACTCGATCCCACACCGGCAAAATCCGCTTCAGCGGACTCTGCTCCGGGCGCGCTCCCCGAAAGCTGCGCTTTTTCGAGCTCTTGATCGGCGATATCCAACGACCAGGGATCCAGCGATCGCAGGTAAGCCCCGAGTGACTCGCTGACGGTCATTCCGCGGCGTTTTGCCAAGAATCCGATCCACGCCTCGCGATCTTGCTCTTCGATGTCAGAACACTCGACGACTGCGGCTTTCTCAGTCAGGAGCTTGGAAAACTTTTTTCGCCCGTCCAGATCCTTCGATAGGCAAATCACGACTGCCGGCAACTCAGAGAGCGGCAACGGCGGTCCCAAGAGCTCACTCAAAGGCTCAGGGTCCTTCACGGCGTGGGCGTCGCGGACCAGCACCAATCGCGTTCCGCCACCTAAAGACAGCGTCCGCGCAGAGTCCAAGATCGACTCGGCTGAGACTTCCGTTCCCTCCAGAACTTCCTCTAGGAAACCGGAAAAGCCCGAGTTGGCTTGCTCCTCGCCGAGAACTGCCGCGCGAATCCGCTTGATCAGCTCCCGCGACTTCATGCGCTCGGGTCCGTAGATCCAGTAAAAGGGCCAGGCCTTCCCGGCTTCCAGTTCTTTTTGTGCTGCTTTGATTTCCAGCTTGGGCATGCCGCGATTCTCGCTTCTTTCCCTTAGAACTTTCCCTTTAAAACAGGGCCAACATGGATTCGTGCAGGTTGTACATCAAGGACTCAGCCAGATCCTTCAAAGTGCGATCAAATTCGCTCTCGTTGATCAGGTGTCCCGTCGTGCCATACACCGAGAGCTGGTTGTTGGCAGGAAAGGCCTGAGACTTTGCAAAGGTCCCTGTCCAGATTTCCTCTTTTTCACCCACTCGAGGGCGCGTGAGTCGCAAAGAAAACTGGGTCGTCAGACGCGCTGAATACTCGGTCGCTACCTGAAGGTTCGCCGAAGGGCGCTGAATCGTGCCTAGAAGGCGCGCGGTCGGGAAAAGCTGGTCGGCCGTCGTGGTGGCCGACTTCACGTAAGTCGCGTCGGAAATCACTCCCTGAAGAACGGCATCAGCCTCCGCTCGGTTTTGCACCACGATCACCCGACGGTGGGCAGCGATGACTTTTAAGACTTCGTTGTAGACTACGTTTTCAACCCCCGCCTTGAAGGTCGCATTCTGAATGGGAGCGACGTGAACCTTCCGAACCCCATAGCGCGTCAAAAGCGGGTTGTTTGAATGCTGAAAGGTATAGCCACAAGCTCCCAAAAGGGCAGCCGACCCAAGAGCGAACAGGAGAATTCCGAGTCTTAGCATTCGTTCCGCATTCCACACTCGCAAGCGGTCCCTGTCAAGGATCGCCCGTCTTGCCTGGTGCGGCCCAGCCGAGCTAGACTCGACCTCGAGATGCACTCCTTTCAGGACATCCTTCAAAAGCTGCGCGAACGGTATCCAGCCCTCAATAGCCGCATCGAGGAGGCCGAAGCCCTCTCCCGTTGGGCTAACGCCGTGGGGCCCGCCATTGCAAAACACAGCCGCGCGACTTTGGTTCGCGATAAAGTGCTTTGGATTGAAGTGACCCATCCCATCTGGAGAAGCGAACTTCACTACCGAAAGCGGCAAATCCTAGAGAACCTGAACCGAGGCGCGAAAGAAGTCATTGTCGACCTTTTCTTGATCGATCCCCGGAATCGCACCTCGCCGGAAGCTCAGCGCGAGCGAGACCAAAAAACCAAAGCCGCTCCGACCAGAGCCACGGCCACAAGAGCTGCGGATACCCAGGAGAAACCGACGGAAGTCGAATCGACTTTGACGTCACCTTCGACGGTGGAAGCAGAGTCTTTTCTTTCTAGGATTACCGACGGACTGGCTTCGCCCCTCGAACTCGGACCCGAAGGAGCCGTCTGAGATCTTTCTGTCTGGGCCGGGGGCGCAACAGTCGCCCCTGACAGACTAGAACTCGCTTTGGCGGCGCCTTGAGCCACCCACGCAAGCTGTGCCGGACCTGAGGTGGTACTCGGCAGAGGCACCACGTTTTCAGGGCGCCGGAAGTCGGGGTCGGTCCGCTCCGGCAGGGGCAGGACTTTTCCCTGAGACGCCGTCTGGGTCTCGGTGTCCGTGGCCTCTCGATCCTTTGAGCGCGGCGGATACTGAACCCCGAGCTGCGTCTG
>JBBARP010000007.1:25300-75262 GCA_040399745.1 Bdellovibrionia bacterium
AGAGCACAGCTCATCCTGAAGCGCCAAGGCGCGCGACAACACTTGGGCACGCACTTCGTCGGCCGTCAGGGGGCCGCTGATCTTGTTGTCGTGAGTCCGAATCAGCCACTGGGCTTTCATTTCACTCAGGATAAACGGGAATTCCCCGGTTCACCAAGCCTCAAGTGTGGAGAAAAAGGAAGCCACCCGCGGATCAAATACCGGTCATCGCGCGAACGGTGCGTCGTTCTGCGTCCAAAAAGGCGCGGATGGACTCATGTTCGGCCTTTCTGAACTGCTCGGGCGTCCCTTCAAAAACGATCTGACCTTGATGCAGGAATACGATTCGATCTGCCAAAAGCAGGGCCGAAGGGATGTCGTGACTGATCACGACCGAGGTGAGCTTCAACTCTCGTTTCAGAGTTTCAATCAGCTCATCCACCGTGGTGCGAGTCACCGGATCGAGGCCCGTCGTCGGCTCGTCGTAAAGAAGAACCTGAGGCTCGCGAACCACGGCACGCGCCAAAGCGACCCGCTTTTTCATCCCGCCCGAGAGCTCGTTCGGAAACTTGTCGTAACCCCCGACAATCCCTAAATGGGTCAATGTATCGCCGACTTTTTTCTGAATCGCCGCCTCATCCATGTCCGTGTGTTCACGGAGCGGAAACGCCACGTTTTCAAATACGGTCATGTCGTCAAATAGGGCCGAATTCTGAAAAAGCATTCCAAAATTCAGGCGAATCTTCGCGAGTTCACGACCTCGAAGAGCTGTGATTTCCTGGTCTCCCACCCAGACTTTTCCGCTATCCGGCTTCAAAAGTCCCAGGACGTGCTTCAGGGTCACGCTTTTCCCTGAGCCGGACGAGCCCAGCAAATAAGTGAGTTCTCCGGCTCGGAACTCCAGATCAATTCCGCGGAGCACCGGATCGCGGCCGTCTCGAAAACTCTTTTGTATGCCTTCTAGCCGGATCGAAATCGGTTCACGCGCCATAGATTCGTTCTACCCGCGCGCCCACGGAAGTCAAAAGCTCATACGGAACGCTCTCGGCCAAGCGAGCCAGTTCCCAAAGGTCCACGCCCGGCCCCAGCCACTGCGCCGCTTGCCCAGGCTGGACTTTCGCCGAGCAAGCAACGACTGAGAGATCCATGCTGATGATTCCCAAGAAGGGCACACGCCGCCGTCCCAGGGTCACAAATCCCCGATTAGAAAGCCGCCGAGGCAAGCCGTCCGCGTAACCTAAACCCAAGATCGCGACTTTCTGCCCCTTGGATTCAGCCGGAACGGAGTACGTAAATCCGTAGCCTACCCCTTCGCCGTCCGAGAGCGTGCGAACTTCCAAAACGCGCGCGAGTAAAGTCATCACAGGCCGAAGCCCTCGAGTTTTCGCACCCGCCCAAGGAGGAATTCCGTAAAGAGAGATTCCAGGGCGCGCTCGCTGACTCCACCCTTGAAGACCCAGCTCGCGAAAATTCCAGATGCCCCCGCTGTTCGCTAAATGGAACGTCGCACCCCCCGAGACCGTCGAAAGCTCCTGTACCAACCACCGAAACCGCTCCACCTGCTCACGAGTCCGTGGATCCATCGGATTTTCTGAGGCCGCTAAGTGAGAAAGGATTCCTCTCGGCTTGTGACGATCGGGAAGCGAACGAAGATCCTGCTTCAGGCGCGACCACCTGGGATCTGCGCCCGAGGGAATCCCCAGACCCAGCCGGTTCATCCCCGTGTTGAATTTCAATTCATAGGATAGGCGTCGCGCCCAGCCGCCATCGCGAAAGCGCTCCCAATCTTGCCAAGTCCCGAGAACCGGCGTCAGAGCATGCTTTTTACAAAAGCGCCCTTTTTCCTCGCTCCAAGGCAGAGCCCCCGAAAAGACTAAGATCGCTTTACTTCGCCCTTTGGCACCTAGTGCCGTCCTCACATCTTCGCCTTCTTGGAGCGTGGCCACTCCAAAAGCATCGAGCGCTTTCTCAGACAGCAAAGTGCGCGCAGCCCACGCTGAACCGTGACCGTAAGCATCTGCTTTGACCATCGGAACGAGCGGAACTTGGTCAGCCGCTTTGTGAAGGATCCGAAAATTTCCGATCAAAGCCTCAGCACTGCACTCCAGCCATGCACGCGGTTCCATCTTTAGCGTCCTCCCGGTCCACTTGAAGTGAGAAGCGCGTTTTCATAAACCAAACCGGCCGCTCGAATCATTCGTCCCAAATGTTCGCGGTGAGAATAACTCTCCACACTCGATTGCAGAATCACCACAGCACCCAAAAGCCGAATCTTTCCCGAAGCTCGACCTAGCGGACCAAAGCCCGCCATAGCCCACGCTTCAAAATGAGCCACTCCCAAGCGAGCCATCATCGCGCGGATCAGAGGCTCATGATCTTGAATGCCCAAAAGTTCGCCCGAGGCAAAGCCAGTTTCGATTCGTCTCAAGAGGGGATCATCCACCGCTGCAGAAAGCCCGGCAGGAGAATGACCTTCCGGAAATCCTGCGTCAGCCGCCAGCACAAGGGAATTCAATCGAATATCTTGAAGGAGAACGAGCGCTGGGCTTTTACAAAGCTCGGCTGCGACCTGAGCCAGGCTGAATGCAATTTTCCGAGGGTCTTTAAGGGCCAGACACTCTTTCTCAAAGCGACTTACCTTTTCGTTTTTACTGCGTTCGCTTTCGAGCGCTTGGCGGTAATTCTCCATTTCACGCTGAAGATCTTCCGGTCGCATCCGTGGAAACTCTGCCGGCATCCCCGCAGCGAGAACCTTTCCGGCGATGGCGCTCCCTACGGGGCCCGCAACTCCGTCCTCACGAACGGACACCGAGGGCTGCGAAGCCCAGACGCTGGGGCGAGTTCTAGCCCGAGAAACCCCGGCTGTCGGCGAGCCAGAAAAAGACATCGTTTCCGCTGCCCGCGCCTCCCCACCTTCGAGTTTCGCTTCAGCATCGGTCCATTCCGATTCCTCGGGCGACTTTAGGCTTCGAGAACGCGAAGAGTTTCCGTCGGCCTTTCGAATCAGACCGAACGAAAGTAGCAGGAGACCCAATCCTCCCCCCCACCCAAAGAATGCTGCTCCTGGAGCATTTGTCAGGCCCGAACTCCGAGGCCGTTCAAGAACCCAGCGCCACGACTGCCCCTCGGTTCGCCCCACACTTCTCCAAACCTCTTGCTGATCGGGACTCAGGGCTGGGCGGAGAGGAGAATCCGTCAGACCCTCGATCCGCGTTCCCACCCAACTTGCCTGCGGGTGAGCCAGGATTTGCCCCTGCTGATCCGCCAGAAAGGCGAGTTCTTTACCTTCACCCGAAGTGGCTTGGCGGAGGATATCCGAAAATACAACGGCGGGATTCCACCAGCTCATTCGAACCAACCGCCCTGGGCCAGGAGCCGGAATGGCCTGAAGCAGGAACACTCCCTCAGATGGGGCTTCGGCCTCGGCCGGGATGGGTAAAACAACGTACAGCTGGGGCCCCCAAGACGGCCGCCCCCCGGCTGAATCCAACCAAGTCTGAAGTGCTTTTTGGGCACGGGTCCAAAGCCCCGCCTCATTCAGTTTTCCACTTGGGCTGTTCACACGCCGGCGAAGAGGCTCTGCCGGAATTTCAGCACCCAGGTAAAAATCGACTGACCACGGAAAAGCCTCGGAAGCTCGGCTATCGAGCAAGCGAGCTTCCAGATCCAGGGCCTCCATACGCTGCTGAAATGCCCACTCTACCCAGCTTCGCCGTTTCTCAAGCGAGCGAGCGACTTCTGAGAGACTCTCGCCCCGAGGGGTGTGCGCGATCAAAACGCCCCCACCAAAAGCCAAAAGCAACGCTGCCAACTTCAGGGTGAAATTCTGAGTGCCCATGTTAGAAACCCCCGCAGAGCATGGTAGCCCCACCCCGTCCGAACCCTCAAGTCTTGATACTAGGAACTGGCATCGCAGGCCTGAGTGCCGCATTGAAGTTTGCGTCTCAGGGAGCCGAAGTCACCCTGGCTTGCAAGGCCGACCCGGCCGAGGGCGCCACTCGCTATGCTCAAGGTGGAATTGCTTCGGTCTGGTCGCAGCAAGACAGCTTTGAAGAGCATGAGCGCGACACACTCGAGGCAGGAGCCGGTCTTTGCGACCCCAAGGTCGTCGAAATTTGCGTCAAAGAAGGACCCGAGCGGGTCAGAGAATTGATTGAATGGGGAGTTCAGTTCACCCGCCGCCACGACTCCGACTCGAACGCATCGGATCCTGCCGATGTCTTTGACCTGCACCGCGAGGGCGGCCACGGCAAACGCCGAATCCTTCACGCCGATGACTTGACCGGATGGGAAATTGAGCGTGCTCTCCTTGAACAGATTTCTCGATCCCCAAGGATTCGCCTCCTCGAAGATCAAGTCGCCATTGACCTGATCACCGAAGGCAAGCTTTTCAAGCGCTGGCGCCGTCCCGGGCGCTGCTTGGGAGCCTACCTTCTTGACTCAAAAACGGGCGCCATTCGCACGCAAGCAGCCGACATCACCGTCATCGCTACGGGCGGCGCTGGAAAAGTCTATCTCTACACTTCCAATCCGGACACAGCGACGGGTGACGGAATCGCTATGGCTCACCGGGCCGGCGCCCGAGTAGCCAATCTGGAATTCATCCAGTTTCACCCCACTTGCCTTTATCACCCGGGCGCTCGCACTTTTCTGATTTCAGAGGCTCTGCGCGGCGAGGGCGCCGTTCTTCGTAACCTTCGCGGCGAAGCCTTCATGGAAAACCATCACCCGATGGCTTCGCTTGCCCCGCGCGACATCGTGGCCCGCGCCATTGACTTCGAAATGAAGCGCACCGGGGATCGACACGTTCTTCTGGATTGTTCCGCCATTCCAGCCGAAGAGTTCCGAATCAAGTTTCCAAACATCCTACAAACCTGTTTGAAGTTTGGAATCGACCCCACAGAGCAACCCATTCCCGTTGTTCCTGCCGCTCACTACACTTGCGGTGGGATCCTCACGGACGAAAATGCGTGCACCACCGTCGAAGGGCTCTATGCCGTCGGCGAAGCGGCCTGTACCGGCCTTCACGGAGCCAACCGTCTGGCTTCGAACTCCTTGCTAGAAGCCGTCGTCTTTGCACATCGCGCGGTTCAGCATGCGCTTTCTCAAGCAACCACTTTTACGTCTCCACCCGATGTGCCCGGGCCCCTTCCTGAGTGGGATCACGGCCACGCCGTTGCCGCCGAAGAAGGAATCGACATTGCGGCCACCTGGCTTGAGATTCGCACCTTGATGTGGAATTACGTCGGCATCGTCCGGAACAATCGCAGGCTGGAACGGGCCAAGCGTCGCCTAGAAATGCTTCGCACGGAAGTGAACACCATTTACTGGAATCACTTACTGACTCGCGACCTGATCGAGCTCAGAAATCTTCTGACTGTTGCAAGCTTGATCGTGGACTGCGCGATTTCCCGGAAAGAAAGCCGTGGCCTTCACTTCACACTGGATTACCCGGATCGCGACGACGTTCACTTTTTGCGCGACACCATCATCTGATTGGGTTTCTCAGTTGGCTTGCTGAACTTCCTTCAGCGTCAGAAGGCGGAAGAACGGCACTCCCTCCTTAGCGAAAGCTTCAGCGCCGCCTTGCTCGCGGTCCACCACAGTCAGCACCCCTGCGCAATGAAAGCCCGCTTCGTGAATTCGGTCGACTGCTGCCATGGCGGAGCCGCCCGTCGTGGTGACGTCTTCCAAGATCAGCAGGCTTGCCCCAGAAGGCAGATTTTCCAAGCCTTCCAGGTAACGACCGGTTCCGTGGCCTTTTGCTTCTTTCCGAACAATGAAAGCGGGCCAAAAAAGTCCTGCTTGGCGCGCAGCCAAAGAGACGGCAGTAGCAATGGGATCCGCGCCCAGAGTCAGGCCGCCGACGCCTTGAACTTTCAGTCCACGCGCGCGAACCAGCGCCACAGCAGCCTCGCCCACCAAATGGGCGCCTTCAGGGTGAAGTGTGGTGGTTTTCAAATCCACATAAAAGGTGCTCTTTTGCCCCGAAGCTAAGGTGAAGTCGCCTTCGCGGTAACTGAGTTTCTTCACCCAAGTCGCTAAATTTTCATGAAGCATGATGCGTATTCTCCCGAATCCACGCACCGATTTCCGCGAAAACCTGTTCTCTGTCCAGATCATTCATCGGCTCATGCCGTGAACTTTCAAATTGCTTAAGGCGCTTTTCTTCAAGCTTGAGGCGATCGAAAAACTGAATAGTGGTCTGCGGATCCACGATGGGATCGGCCAAAGGAACGATCACCTGAAGGGGGGTTCGGATGGCGGCTTCCCGCGAAAGCGTGTCCGACCAAGCCTTCTTCATGCTCATGTAAAAGCGCGGGGTCATCAGCTCATGAACCAGGCGATCGTTTTTATAAACTTCCACTGCCGCTTCAATCCGCGAAAGCCCAGAAGCATCCAGAGCCGTTGGGAGCTGAAGCGTATTCCAGATCCGGTCCATCACCCTTGCTGCCACGAGCTTGACCCAAGGCACCTGAGCTTTCACCGCAAGAAAAGGCGCACTCACGGTCGCCGAAGCAAACTCAAGCTCCGGATGATTCATGAGAAGCCTGAGCGCAATGTGGCCGCCCAAACTGTGCCCGAGCAAGTGGACCTCTGAACTTCCGAATTGCTCATTCAGTTTTTTCTTCAACAAACGGGCAGCCAGAGCCGCGTCGTCCACGAGATCGTCGAAATTTTTGGCGTGCCCGCGAAGCCCTTCGCTGCGGCCGTGCCCGCGGTGGTCTGGAATCAGAATGCTCTCGATTCCACCCAACTCTCTAAAAAACGGTGCGTAAGACGCGTACCGACCGCCATGCTCACCATGCCCGTGAAGAACGAGAAGGCCCACCGGACGAGTCGCGCCTTTGACCTGCTGGAAGCGATAGAAAATCTTCTCTGATCCGTTTGATCCCGGAAACGTATCCGAGTTCCCCGTAAAGCCTTCTGGCACCTGGTCAGGCGAAAGAGTCCAGGTTTTCGGATCCGAACTGACCTTCACTTCAACTACCGACATTCAAAACTCCTCCCTCGCGGGGCTCGTCTGCACTTCGCTGGCGAAGCTCCAAGTCTTCAGCTTGGACGTATTCTTCGATCGCCCGGCGCGCATCGCCTCGGAGGCGATCAAAGCGAAAACAAAAGCCGCGACCATCTTCCAAGATCCGTACGATCTGCCCACCTGCCACAAAGGGTTTGAACTTGGGCTTTTCTTGATCTGGCTCTGGGCTGACATTCAGGCGAATGCGTGAACCCAAGGGCGCCAAGACACCGTCCGTGAGAATCTGCATCCCGCCAACGCTCACGTCCCTGCATACTCCGGTTGCGATCTGATCGGCTTCTTCCCCCACCCACAGAACACGCGCGACCAATGGGTAACGCGGGGCTTGTCGCTGCTCTTGAATTCTCGGGGTCTTTCTTCGATCTACAAAACCAGTAGAATCTGGAGCACTCCCAGGTCTTTCCGATTGAATCCGAGAACGAACAGAAACTCCTTCGGCAATCGCTTCGGCGAAGGCGACCAATTTTTCGAGCTTCTCCCAAGCCACCATGCCGTCTTTCCAGGCATAGACTCGGCCGTGAATTTTTCCGATGCGAAGGAAACGGCAAACCTCTTCAAACGAGAAGGGACCGAACTGAGCATCGTTGTAATGAAGGAACCAGTAGCGTTCCTCGCGAGCAAAGGGGGGCTCGCCTCCCATCCGGCCGAGGGCAGCCTTCCTTACTTCGGGCTTTGCGCGCTCACTGGCGTTCTCCGCCACAATCCGCGCGCCTAAGTTCCCTTGGGGTTTACTGGGCAATGCCACCTGGAAGACCGGGATGTCACTGAGGCGCATCCAATCGCTTTGCCCATTTCTCCACGCAAAATGCGCCCAACTCAAAGTCCCGGCCCGGATCTGTTCATAGATCTCGCCTGCCGTGAGCGGCCCAACCCAGCCCTCGCCTTGAGCTAGGTACCACTCTGCTGCCGTCTCTTGCTCGAAAAGCACCCCACCCGTGTTTTCCATGGTTTGCGACTCTACCCCGGGCCATGAAAAGCTGTCGAAATTCTAGACAACCGTCACCCCGCAAGGTCCCAAAAACCCGAAAAATAGGCATTTTTTTAACTTGCCGCAACTAGCCAAAAGCAGCAAAACCAAGGACTTAAACGCCCCTTGGCGCATTCCGTCAGAGTGGCATCACCCTTGCCTTACTCTCGGTATGGGAATCCATTCCATGAAAGCCTTCCATTCTTCCTTGATCGCCCTATTCGGTCTCAGTGCCACCCTGCTCACGACGAGCTGTGGTCGGCAGGAATTCGTGGTGACCCAGTCGGTGTCGAATCAAACGGCACCTGGCTTTTACGGAATTCCACCCAAGGTCGATGTGATCTTGGCTCAAGACAACTCGGGCTCGGCTATCGCCGGAAAGGCCATCATTCAATCAGCGATGAATACGCTGATGCAAAGCCTTCAGTCGCAGGGATGGGATTATCGCTTCAGCGTGATCCCTCTCGTTCCTGCAGCCTCCTACTCCGGCATCTCGCAAATCGCGGCCTCGTCCTATGACTCAAATTGGGGAGCCGGATGGAAAGCGCCCTTTCCTGGAGCAGAAATTCAATTCGCCGACCGAGTAGATCCCGCTCGCTTCAGAAGTTCGGCTGATTTCTCAGGCTACGTGACCGAGACAAATCTCACCGCTGGCGCCATTGAAAACGGATTCGACTCGATTCTGCAAAGCCTTCGAACCGAACAAAACTCGTGGGGCATGGTGGGATCCACCGCTGCAAAACTCGTCCGAAACGACGCACTTTTGGTGACACTCGTTCTCAGCACCGGAGACGACACTTCCGGGATCCGCTTCCATTCGGACGCCACACCCTGCAACGACGGCTTTTCTCACCGTGTCGGTGATAAATGCCAAGCCAGCGTTGAGTCCAGCTACCAGGACCGCTTGGCGCAGCTAAAATCCATCAAGCCTTTGGCAGAGCTTCACCGCTTTTATTCCGCAGTCGTACCGGTCAACACCACCAACTGCCTGAATCAGCGTGTTTTTGCAGGAGAACGCTACCAGCGCATGGCCAAGGACCTAGGCGGAAAATCCTTCGATATCTGCTCAAGCGGAAGCATTCAGGCCATGGTGACCGACGTTGCGGCTTCTCTTCAGATCCAACGCCAAGCATTTAGAACCCGCTTCTTGATGCTCGATCAGCGTCCGGAAGCCTCTACGATCCGCGTCGTCAAAGTGCGAACCGACGGAACTCGAATTGAACTGGCTCAAAGCACTACGAGCGGCTGGAGTTTTTCAGACCTCTATCAGGTCAACATCCCGCTCGTGGATTCTCCCATCAACATGAACTACCGAAGTGGCTGGGCTGTGGAACTCCACGGAGATGCAAAACTGATCGGCAATGAGCGCGCCGAAGTGACCTTCAAGCCCTACGGCGCCCGCGATTCGCTCTAAACTCAACCCGCAGGAGTGTGTCTACCCAGACACGCCCCGCACCAGACTTCCTCCCGAAAAATCCACTTTCGAGGTATTCTTTTGGAAGTGGGGGATTCGGGGATTATGGCTTTGAGCCTGCCAAAAAAGGGCGTCTTGAGTCGATTCAGGTCGACCTCAGGCGTGTCACTCATCGAGCTGATGGTGGCAGCAGGGCTTTTGCTCGGCTTGGCTCTCGCCATCGTTTACCTTTTTGGCTCGTCGACCAAGGGCCTGCAGCGCGCCCGACAAACTTCCGCTCGCGACACGAATTATATGAACGTGGGCCGCCTAGCGGCCGACCCGATGTCGCTCCTGAATTCCTACAACGCCGCAGTTGCAAACACTGGATACAACCCGTGTTTGCATTCCGACGCCAATGGCGGAAGCACTCCCAGTGTGAGTGGTTGCGCGCCGTATTTGCTTGCTAGCTCCACAGCTGCACTCACCCCGAGCGGTTCGGCTTTAACCAGCGCGAACACCCAGTACAGCCGCGATCCCGACACGAACCAAGCCCTTTGGTTCCCTATGACTCTTTACGACAACCAAACGACGAACTCGCTTGCCGTCGCTGGCCCGTATCCTGACATTCCCTCTACTGCCTTCAATTCCCGTCCCAACATTCGGTACACGCGAGAAGGAAGACGCTGCGAATATCAGAGTGACGAGTCCGCCCTGAAGCGAATTTGTCCGGTCGAAGCGCTCTCGTTTTATTCGGGAGTCTGCCGGGATAATGCCTCGAGCTGCCAAAAGTTCTCACGCTACCTGGTGCACGTTCGTTTCAACTTCGATGATGGAAGCAACCAACCCCCACCCCAAGACGACATTCACTTACTCCGACTTCTCAACACGGTGAGTGAGGTTTCTTGTTCCACCCTGGGACTGGCCGCTTGCCCAGCACTGAGCGGAACCGACACGAGCGTTCAGTGGAATTTCAGCAGCACGAACACCACCACCTCGACCGGAACCGGCACAGGAACCGGTGGAGCACTCACCGGAACGAATACCGGGACAGGCACAGGAACCGGGACAGGAACTGGCACGGGAACTGGTACGGGCACAAGCACGGGAACCGGTACAGGAACCGGCACAAGCACGAGCGGCGCACTCGGCCCGGCAACAGTCAGTAGAATCGAGCCTGCCAATGGTCCCAACACCGGAGGCACGGTGGTGGGTATCACCGGCAGAAACTTCACGGACGGAATGACGCTGACCATTGGCGGTGTTTCTTGCACCAACCTTGCGGTGCGGAGCTGCATCACCTCAACCAGCAGAACGGGCGTCGTCACTGTGAATTGCACGGCTACCTGCATCACTCCTCCGTCTCTGCCCGTCGGTGCAAACGACGTCGTCGCGACGAACTCCATCGGAAGTGGCGTCTTAGCTGGAGGATTCACGGCCTACGCGCCCATCACCAGCACCACAGGCCGCCAGGTCAGTTTGAAAATGGCGAACCTTTCTTACTCGGGCTTCACTCCCGGAACAGGTACTGCGGCCCGGGTTTCAACGCCTCAGTGGCCGGTGACCGACTTAAGCGGCAACATCTATTATCGAGAGCTGAAGAATGCCGTGATTAAAAAAGTCACTCCAGCGGGCGTCGTCACGGTGGTCGCGGGCATTCAAGGAACGGAAGGTCTCGTCAACGGAGGAGTGGGTGTCAGTAAGATCTATGGCGCTCGAAGGGGGGCTGGCGGCTGCATGGTGCACGACCAGGTTTCGACGCTCTATTTCCTAGACGACGGTGGAAACAATCAAAAAGGCCTGCGAAAACTCGACACAACGACCAATACCGTGTCGACGATCACGGCTGACATAACCGCTCTCGGATACAACGGCTGGTGGAACCACCAAGCTTGCACGATGGTCTACTCAGGCGGCGCCCTCTTCTTAAAAGGCGATCATCCGAAATGTGGAATTTTTAGAATTGACGCCACGACTGGTGCCACCACCCTCGTCGCGGGTAACGGCAGCAATACCTGCGGTTATGTTGACGGAGATGGAACTGCAGCTCAGTTTTCAGGTCACGCCGACTCGATGACCGCGCTCGGCTCCCACATCTACATACTCGATCGAAGTGGCAACATTCGAAAGATGATGAATACCGCACCTTACACGGTCACCAGTCTATTCAACGCCAGCGCCAGTCCGTACTGCACAGAAGGTGACATCAATACCGCAAAAATGGGCTCTTCCGGCGGCGCTCTCACGAATAACGGAACGGACCTCTACTTCATTCAGAATGGAGATTGTCAAAGAGTCGGCAAAATTAGCCTCAGCCCGGTAAATGTAACGCATTATCCAAGTTTATACGTTGGCCAAAACGAATGCGGGGGCGGCAACCAACCGACCTGTGATGGAGCCACGAATACCTCGGGACAACCACAGACTAGCATCGCCTCTTCCGGTGGCGCGATCTACGCCTTCACCGAAACTTTCGATGCGCATCGACTTAGAAAATATGATGTCGCCTCAACTCCGCCCCAAATGCAAACCTTCGTCGGCAAAGCCAGTCACGCCTGGCCTGGCGTGGTCGATAGCCCCGGTGGCGGCGGCGGGCGCTTCCATGGAACTCCTGCCAAAGCGCTGGCTTGGGACGGAACCTACCTTTACGGCTCTTTCAGAGGTTACGGTAACCGCGGCCAAATGATTCTTCGCTTCAACCCGGCAACAAACGCCTTTAGCCAGTTCAGTACGTTTGGCTGGAATGGCGACGATCCGTCGGACATGGCCTTTGACGGCTTTAAGCTTTACTACACTTCCCGCTGCGCGATCTACACCCTGGATCGGACCACCGGGGTAAGTACGATTGTCGCGGGCGCACAAAACGCCTGCGGCACAGCGACTGACGGAATCGGAACTGCTGCGAGATTCCAAGTGCCATCCAACCTCACCACCGATGGTCAGTACCTCTATATTGCGGATGCCCTGAACTGCTGCAACGGCACGATCCGAAAAATGAATTTAAAGACGCTTGAAGTGACCAGCACTGCCGTCAATGAAGGTCAATATTACTTCCGAATGCACTACCACCAGGGGAAGGTCTATTTCGCGCCCATGACGGGAACGCTCCTCAAAGCTTTTGACGTCTCTACAGGCGCCGTCACTACGGTTGCAGGAAACACGAGTGCGAAAACTGGCGATCACGCCACCGGCACGAGCGCTTCGTTCGGCGCTATCAGCCAGATCACGACTCTTGGGTCAGACCTTCTCATCGCCGATGAGTACAACGGCACTTTGAGAAAAGTGACGTTAAGCGGTGCGAACGCCGTCAGTACTTTCGCAGGCGACGATCGCTATTTTCAAGACATCGACGGACTATTCCCCTCGAGCTCAACGTCTGCCGCTTTCTTTGAGCCGGAAGGTGTTTTCCAGACCTCTCACGGAATCTGGATCCTGAATCGTACGGGCCTGCGCCTGATCTACTAAGCTCTCACCTTTAAATCCGTGAGCCTTCAACTGGTCGCCAGGACTAGAACTTCATCTCGGGAACTTCGGCCGGAATTTCCATCTTGGCAGCGGTTGCTTTCTGAATCTCTTCGACCGAAACGCCCGGAGCACGCTCCACAAGCTTCAACCCGTTTGGAGTGACGTCCATCACCGCTAAGTCAGAAACAATCCGCTTCACGCAGCGCGTGCCCGTCAATGGAAGCGTGCACTTGGGCAGCACTTTCGAGGACCCGTCTTTTCCGCAGTGCTGCATGGCCACGACAATGTTCGGCGCACCGGAAACCAGGTCCATCGCCCCGCCCATCCCCTTCACCATTTTTCCTGGAACCATCCAGTTGGCGATCGAGCCTTGCTCGTCCACTTCCATCGCACCCAGCACCGTCAAATCCACTTTGCCTGCGCGAATCATCGCAAACGAATCGGCCGACGAAAAATAGGCGGCGCCTGGAATCACGGTGACGGTTTCTTTTCCGGCGTTGATCAGATCCGGATCCACTTCCGTTTCCATCGGATAAGGGCCAAGTCCCAAAATTCCGTTCTCGGACTGAAGGATCACGGTCATCCCTTCGGGGACGTAGTTCGCTACCAAGGTGGGAATCCCGATTCCAAGATTCACGTAGTAGCCGTCCCGAAGTTCTTTAGAAATACGCTGAGCGATTTGTTCGCGAGAAAGAGCCATAAAAGTTACACTCCTGCGGAACCGGCTGCGCCACGCATCACCCGGCGCTCAATGCGTTTTTGGTAGTCCTTGCCCTGGAAAATTCGTTTCACAAAAATCCCGGGCAAGTGAATATGATCCGGATCCAGCTGCCCTGCCGGCACGAGTTCTTCTACTTCTGCGATACAAATTTTTCCGCACATCGCAGCGGGAGGATTGAAGTTTCGCGCCGTCTTTCGGAAAATCAGATTCCCGAGCGTGTCGCCCCTCCAAGCTTTCACCATGGAGAAATCCGCCACAATGCCGCGCTCCATGACGTAGGTTTTTCCGTTAAATTCCCGCGTTTCCTTGCCTTCAGCAATGAGCGTTCCCGCTCCTGCCGGAGTGTAAAACGCCGGAATCCCAGAACCTCCCGCACGCATGCGTTCGGCAAGCGTCCCCTGTGGGGCAAACTCCAGATCCAGCTTTCCCGTCAGAACCAGCTGTTCAAAGAGCTTGTTCTCGCCGACGTAGCTTGAAACCATTTTCTTCACTTGGCCTTTTTCCAGCATCAGGCCAATTCCGAAACCGTCCACGCCTGCGTTGTTCGAAACGCAGGTCAGCCCCTTTACGCCTTTTTTAACCAGCGCTGCGATGCAGTTCTCGGGGATTCCGCAGAGACCAAACCCACCGAGAGCGAGAAGTGCACCGTCCGGAACGTCGCGAACCGCCTCATCGGCGTCCGCGACGACCTTCTTCATGCCCTTTGCCAACTTCTCGATATCGATCATCGCTTGCGCCATAGCGCCTCCGACTTAGAGTTTCTCAATGCAAAGGGCAGTGGCTTCGCCGCCGCCGATGCAAATGCCGGCCATGCCGCGTTTCTTGCCAAGCCGGTGAAGCGCGTTCACCAAGGTGACGACAATCCGAGCACCCGATGCGCCAATCGGGTGGCCCAGCGAAATGGCGCCGCCCCAGACGTTCAGCTTCTCCGAGGGAATCGAAAGTTGCTCGGCCGCGTCCATCGCAACCACAGCAAAGGCTTCGTTCACTTCGAAAAGGTCGATGTCCGTCATGTTCCAGCCGGCTTTCTTCACTGCCCGGCGCATGGCCTCGGCCGGCGCCGTCGTGAACCAGTCTGGCTCTTGCGCGTTGGCGCCATAAGAAACGACTTTCGCCAAGGGCTTCAGGCCCAGTGCTTTGGCTTTGTCTGCACTCATCAGAACCAAAGCAGCGGCCCCGTCGTTGATGGAACTCGCATTCGCTGCCGTAATCGTACCTGCTTTGTCAAAAACCGGCTTCAGCCCCGGAATCTTGTCAAAAGCAGCTTTTCCCGGACCTTCGTCCGTGTCGATCACGACGGCGTCGCCCTTTTTCCCTGGAATCGAGACGGGAACGATTTCGTCGGCGAAATGGCCGGCTTTTTGAGCGGCTTGCGCGCGCTTGAAGCTCTCGATGGCGAAAGCGTCTTGAGCTTCACGAGTGAATTTCTTTTCACGGGCGCAGAGTTCACCGCAATTTCCCATGTGTTGGTTTTTGTAAGGATCCCAAAGACCGTCGTGGATCATGGAATCGAGAGCCTGCTGATGGCCCATCCGGAAGCCGCTTCGAGCTGCGGGCAAAAGATAAGGAGCATTCGTCATGGACTCCATGCCACCTGCGACGACCACTTCATTGTCGCCGAGAAGGATGCTCTGGGTTCCCAGAATGACTGCTTTCATTCCGCTCCCGCACACTTTGTTGATCGTTAGCGCAGGCACGCCGACCGGAACGCCTGCCGCGATCGCGGCCTGTCTTGCGGGCGCTTGCCCTGCTCCGGCCGAGAGAACGTTTCCGAGAATCACTTCCGAAACTTCCGAAGCTGCGACGCCCGCCTTTTTCAAGGCGCCTTCCACCGCGACTGCTCCGAGTTTCGGCGCAGAAAGAGCACTCAAACTTCCCTGAAACGAGCCAATCGGGGTTCGGGCCACAGAGACAATCACGACTTCACGCATGTTTTTGATTCTCCTACGCTCGGGTTGGAAACGGTGCTTTCGCGAAAACTTCGAACCCAACTAAACCTCAGGAACCGGCCCAGCGCCACCTCGAAAATGCCCAAGGCATCCCCCCCTTGCAGGGGCGCTCGGACAGGAATAAAAAGAACCCTATGAAGGAAAACCAAAGTCGCTGGGTCCCCTTTTTGGGTTTCACACTTTTTTTCTTCGCCGCCTGGGGGTTGACCTGGCCCACGGTCCAGGCAGCGCCTGCAGCTGCGCTGACCACCGACCTTCCCGACCGGGTCGAAAAAGTCCTTCCGGGCGTGGTGAACATTAGCTCCATCACCGAATCCCAGCGCATGGTTTTCGGAATGGAAGACTTCTTCCGGTTCTGGGGCGTGCCGGAATCCCAAACTCAGAAGCAAACATCCTTAGGCAGCGGCTTCATTATCGATAGCGAAGGTTACGTCATCACGAACTCTCACGTGGTCGAAAACGCGACCCAAGTTTTAGTCACCTTGGTCGATAAACGCACTTTCCCGGCGCGCTTGGTGGGGCGTGACCCCAAGCTCGATCTTGCCCTTCTTCAAATTCGAGACAAATCGGGAAAAGTACCCGCAGGTCTTCATCCAGTGGCTTTAGGAGACTCCGACAGCGTCCGAATTGCCGAGCCAGTCTTTGCGGTTGGAAACCCCTTTGGACTCAGCCACACCGTCACGATGGGCATTATCTCGGCCAAGAACCGCACGATTGGAATTGGGCCGTTTGATAACTTCCTACAGACCGACGCTTCCATTAACCCCGGCAACTCGGGCGGCCCGCTTTTCTCCCTAAAAAGCGAAGTGATTGGCATCAATACCGTCATTTACTCCCGAACCGGCCAAAGCGGAGGCCTTGGGTTTGCTATCCCCGTGAACCAGGCCAAAGCGGTACTGGATTCGCTCAAGCGCCTCGGGCGCGTCCCTAGGCCCTGGCTCGGGATCCTAGGCCAGAGCCTCACCCCAGCCATGGCCAATTATTACGACCTGCCTGTTTCCCACGGCGTGGCGGTCTATAACTTAGTGCAAGGGGGGCCCGCCGACCGCGCGGGGCTTCGCCAGGGCGACATCCTGCTGTCGGTTCAAGGCTTAGAAACCCGGGAAAACTTGGATGTAGAACGCGGCTTAGCCAAACTCGGCCCCAAAGACACGGTCGAGCTGAAAATTCGCCGAGGGCGTAAAACCTTGAATTTGAGCGTCAAGCTCCAGGAATTGCCCCCGCGCATCGAGAACCTTCCAAAAGACATTCTCTGAGTGTAAGAAACTGAAAATCCTATGTTGGAATCCCGTTTGTCCCGCACTCCAGGCAGTAAGTCGAGCACCCTTCCCAGCGATTACCTTCGCATGGTCGAGGAGGTCTTTTCGTCGAACTTTGATGAAGGCTTGAAGCTTCTTCAAGCGCATCAGCCCGAGTCGCGCTTCGAAGCTCAAGGCGAAGTCTTTCAGAACGAAGTGGTACTCGCGATTTCCATCGCAACCGAAGGAAAGCTCGCCGCAACGACCATCTACGCAAGCCAGGACTTCGACCCCGCAGCAAGTGCGCCCGCGCTTCAAGACCTTCTGGAAGCAGCCGTCGACGCAGCCGGCGACATTGTCTCGACGTTGCTCGACCCCAGCCATCCGGCAAAAATCAAAGCCCTCAGCCAAGAATCGACCTCGGATCTGGAAGGCGTGCCGCTTGAGTGGGTCACCGTGAAGAGCGGAAAATTCACGGTTCATTTGAAAGTCGACAAAGCGAACCTGAGCCTGGAACAGGCCGCCGATGACTGGCTCAAAAAGAACGATCCCGACTTTGTTGCAACCGAAGAGGAAGAACAACGCGAAACCGGAGAACGTTTCGTGACGGGCGACAAGGCCAAACACGGAGTCACGGGCACGGGAAGCGGCTCAGGCCGTGGCAGTAGCGACCTTCACTAATTTCAGGGCACAGCCTGACTTCACCCAATTTTGACTTGGGTTTTTGCGTACCCTCTGACACGCTCCCCCTCCTCAACCAACCAATTGGTACTTTTTCCCAGGGGGAGGGATTCAGATGAGTGCGTCAGCCTCAGGCAAACGCCTGCACGTGGAAAATATTTTTTGGATCGCTGTCGTGCACCTGCTCGCCGTCGGCGCGTTTTGGCACTTCACTTGGAGCGCCTTTTGGCTCTGCGTAGCCATGCACTTCCTGGTCAATTCAACGGGCGTCACTCTGACTTATCACCGGATGCTTTCGCACAAAGCATTCAAGACACCCAAATGGCTGGAATATTCTTTGTCCACCTTGGGCGTTCTCTCGGCTCAAGGCCCCATCTTGATCTGGGTGGCCGAGCATCGCTTGCACCACCGTTTCTCAGACTCCGAGCAAGATCCCCATAACTCACTGAAGGGCTTCTTTTACGCCCACATCGGTCACCTGTTTTACCACAAGGACTTTGAAGACAATTCGAGCCAGTGGATGAAGTACGTTCCCGATCTCGGGTCGCAGCCTTACTACCGATTTCTGAACACCTGGAACATTCCGATCGCGCTGACTTTGCTGCCGATTCTTTATCTGGCCGGCGGCTTGCCCTTTGTTTTCTGGGGCGGCTTCATGCGCGTAGTCTTGATGCTTCACACCACCTGGTTCATCAACTCGGCTTGCCACTTGTGGGGCTATCGCAACTTTGAAACCCGGGATCGCTCCACCAATTGCTGGTGGGCCGCGCTCTTGGCTGCAGGCGAAGGCTGGCACAACAACCACCACGCTCAAGCCAACTGCGCAGCACACGGTCGCCAGTGGTGGGAGTTTGACCTCACCTACCTGATGATTCGCGGACTGGAAGCCGTGGGCTTGGCCTACGACGTGAAGAAGCCCGCTCCGATTCAAGCAGCTGCTGCTGATGAGCCGAGCCTGCTGGATCTGGAACCTTCCATCGAAGGGTCGACCGCGTAATTCGAAGTTCAATCTTCGAGAATACAAACGCCGTGAGTGCTTCCCTGCACTCACGGCGTTTTTTTTGTTAGCGACTCGCTCAATTTTCGCCGTTCGGCTTGGCTACTTCCTTCAGGTATTTCTCCATCTGAAGCGAAGTGAACCGTTCGAAGCATTGGGTGTCGGAACCGTCGTTCGCATTTCCTTGCAACACCCCGCCTCGGTCGCCCTCCCAGGCTAAAATACAGAGCTGCGGTGGTCCCTCGTTCGTGATTCTCAAGACCTCGAAGCCTGGGTTACCTAGTCCAATCAATTGAGACAGCTCTTCCAGTTTCTCCAAGAACGTATCGATCGCCTGCAGCTTTGCCGAATGCGGAGTAGTCATCGTTACCTTACCCACAACCTGATATTTCAGGTCCAAGCGCCCCCCCGTCACTCCTTGCGCGGGACGACGAAAAGAAACCAACTGAGAAAGAGTTCCATCTGCACTCAGCTTCAGATGGTCCTCGCCGTCTACCGGAGTTCCATCTTTATCGTTCGGCGGATAAACGTGATAAACGTGCGACCAAATACCCTGAAACGAACTCGGGATCGTAGCCACCGCAGGCGCCTCATTCTGCGACTGCTTGTCTGAGCTGGGCATGTCCTTCACCTTGCCACATGCAGATAGGCCCACACCCAAAGCCAGTGCCCCTGCACTGAATGCCATCTTCCTCAAAACGGATTGCATACTCGTTCCCCCTTTTGTCTTTTTGGTTTGAATGACCGATTTGAGAGCGGCATTCAGCAAGAGGTGGACCAAGAGGAAGGCAGAAAAAGAGGCCCTGATTTCAGCCGCTTCGCCCGAAGTCGGGTCGTTGAAACCGACCGAAGTTCGGACACAGCGAAGGCAAACCGGACTCATTGCGGCTCATCGAGCAGAACGCTCAATCGTCAGCGAGCAGGTCGTTCCACAGTGAAGAGTACCGGATACCGGCTCGAGCTGGGAGGAACCGCGTAGCGAGCATTTTTACCGATGATCTGCGGTAAAACCACGACCTCTTCCGCCTCGGGATTCTCAAGCTCCCGGTAAGAAACGCGGAAATTTTCGTCAGGAAGTACGAGTTCCGGGCGATCTGAAGAACCGCCCCACACTAAGACATGAAACTGCCCCATTGGCCCTGACTGCAGAAGAAGCGACCGCGGCCCTCCGCGAACGACCGAGTACGACAAAATCTCTCGCTCGCCCGAGACAGCGTCTCGGGCATACCGAAGGACCCGGTTCAGGTTCGAAAGGACATGATAAGCACCGGTCGGGTGATAGCCCCCGAGAGGGTCCTTCCACACCAAAGCGTTGACGGGACTCGCATCCCGCTCCAAAAGTCCGTAAAGAAAAATCCGGGAAACGTGAAGTTTTCTGGCTTCTTCAATGGCGTCCAAAATCATGTTCGCCCAGTCTGCGCCAAAAGGGCGGCCTCGATAACTAAAGTAGCCCCACTCGGTCATCTCCAAAGCGAGGCCCGGATAAACAAAAAGCCCGTTAGAAATGAGATCATTCTGAATGAAGCGCGGCTCGCCGTAGAAGTGAAAATTTCCGGCGTCGGCGAGACTTGCCATCGATTTCAAAGAAAGATTGCGATTCAAATACCGTTTCCGCTCAAAGGCATTTCGAACCTGCTTGCTGCCCACTGGAGTCACAAGACTTGGCCCGATGATTCTCAGAGGCTTCCCAATTTCTTCAACCACCTGCTGAAGCGCCACTGCGGAATCAATGAAATTTGCGGGCCACCCCGGACACGGCCACTTCCCCGTAATCATGCCCTGGCAGGTCACACGGTCTCGCTCATTGAGACCTTCGACCGAATCCAAGAAATCCATCAAGACGCGACCGTCGCCCTTCACGACTTTAGAAGCAGGCGATAGAAGCCAAGCTCGAGTGTCGAGTTTCCACTTCTCAAACATGGCCCGCGCTTCTTCGCCCGATTTCACCGGAAGATTCGGTGGCATCAGAACGACTCGCGTGCCGTCTCGATCGACGAGATCCATCAGATCGCGGCTGAGAGACATTTCCGAGCGCAGGTTGCGAAAGCGTCCTCCGCGGAACCAGGGCTTGGTTTCCTTATTCCACCCCGTGGCGACACCGAAGCGATCCATCCAGCCTGAGATGCTATCCAGTGCTCGGACCGCTCTTGGCTCGGAAGATTTTCGGGCAGAAACGACAATCTCGGCGCCGTCCTCCGCTGCAATCGCAGGGCCTCCGAGCTGAAGCGCCAAAACACCTAACCAAAAAAAACCCCTGCCCAAAGAACGCTCGAAGCGTTTTCTGAATCCCATGATGCCCCACCCCTGTTGCAAAACTTAGGTTCAATTCCGGAAGACAGCGACGGTCTACCGAAGGGGACAGGACTTGTCATGATGCAAATTCGTACTTGAATGAATCAGCTTCGAAAGACGAAATTTCGACATGCGTTCATTCGCACTTGGTCAAGAGAGTGATGGGAGTGATTTCTACCGATCACCCCACCGCGTGAGAAACCCACGACTGCCGCAGGTAGTGACACCGATTGGAAACCATCATCCGAATTCACGAGGCTTCGGGAACCCGGCTCGTCCATGGGTGAAAAATCGAGATCTTTGACTTCACCCAAGATCGCTCGGAACCGAAGCTTCCGGCGCTCAAAGGTTTCTGCATTCGGGTCATTTCTGAGAAGCGGCTGAACTTGCTCGTAGCTACGCGCTTGCTTCAGGTACTCCCAAGCCGAAGTGCGAAGCTTAGATTCAAAAAACGCCCAACCCGCAGAGCGCTGCGCTTCGATGTCGCTCCCATCGGAATGCAGGCGAATGACTTCGCCCAGTTTCTTCATCTGCGATTCCTGGGGAAGCGCTCGAGACTTTCGCCAGCTGCTCACCAACGAGGGCAATCCCGACTCAGACCACGGGGCCGATGAAATCAAGCCACTGCGAGCCGAGAGGTAGAACTGATTCATGCTCACACCATCGCGTGCGCGCTCTTCCAAGTTAGCGAGGAAATCATTTTCACCGACGTGTGCAGGCCGCGCAAAAACGGACGCAGTCGAAAGACAAAGGTTCCGCACCCGCGCATCGTGCGGGTCGCGCTGCTCGTCTCGGATGAGTTTTTCTAGGAGCACCTGACTTGAGTAACAACTGGCTAAAGCGGCTGCCACCGGGCGATCGCGTGACAGGCGCTCAAGCGTATTGAGCACATCGCGCCCGGAAACACTTTTTCGATCGCAATGAAACTGCACTTCTTGGCTCGCGCGATCGAGCTGGCCGTGGGCGCCCTGAAGAATCAAAAGCGGTTGACCGGGCGGAAGCGCTTCTGCGTGAACCGACAATTCATCCCACGAGCGGACAATCGCGCAGTTCATGCCCCCGGCACGGACTGAATTCTGAGCTAGCCACGGATGGTTTGCTCCAAAAGGTCCGGTGGAACCTTCTCGAAGGCGCCCACTCACCACCACGCAAGCCGTTGCGGGTAAGCGCGGCGCTGGCAGGGCCTGAGCAACCCCACCGAAACTGAGAGACCAAAGTCCTGCCAAGATCCAGGCCCGGTTCATAGGCCGGGACCTTACACGGATTTCAACCAGACTGCAATGGTCAACTATTAATTCTGGGCACTCGGAAGCTTCTTGCGAACCCGATCCACGATGCTCTTAACTCGAGTCTCCAGTTCCTCACGGTTCGCCGGGAAGGAAAGGTCTACCGCCTCGTCGCTATCCTTCACTGAAGCTGCACAAGTCCCTTCATTGATGTGGCGCTCGAAAAAGATCGTCAGCTCCTTCTCTAAATCGGCAAGTCGAGCCTGCTGCTCTTGAGTCGAGAGGCCCCCTTCGAGGGCTGCACTGTGGGCACGAGCCATCTGATTGAAGTCGCTAATCACAGCGAGCGAACACTCTGGGTAGCTCTTTCCGTCCACTTTCAGGGTTTTCTTCGGCTGAGATCCGCACCCGGATCCGCCCAGAACCAGGACCATCGCCACTGCCACCATTCCCAGCTTGAAACGCAAATTCTGTAAGTTCATCTTTTGTCTCCTGATTTCGGCTCTCGCCCATTGTTTTGGGGAGAGCCAAAGCAGAGGACGTGCCAAGAGCAATCACGCAGCCAAAGGCCCCAGGAAGGCCTAAAAGCGGGCTTTGGCGCCTGAACGAAGCACCCACTGTAGGGAAGAACCTACATCGCGAGACCTGACTGTAGGGACTCACCCACAGTTTCAGAGGCCTTCAGTCTGCTTACGGGACCAAGTTCTCATAATAGGGTTTGGATCCGCTGCCACTCACTCCCTGCATGGGAGCTGGCATAGGAGCAGGCTGAACGACCGAGCCATACCCATACCCCTCTGGACGCTCTTCACAGGAACACAGGGTTAAAGCAGGGTTGTCCTGAACCACTCGGCAGTGTTTTTCCTTCGGGAAAGGACAACCGCCTCCGGCGAACGGATTACAGTCCGCACACTCTCCTGGGACTGCGGTTTGGCATTGCCACTCAATAGGACTTCCGACGGGAGGAAGCGGGATTTTGCCCGAGTCGGACGGGAGGGCCACCGGCGCAGCACTGACTGCAAGTGTGACGAGAGCCTGGGTTGCCCCGCTTTCTAGCTGACAGCGATTGTCGCCTGGAAACAGCTCGATCATCCCGGGGATTCCCTGACCCATCGATTGAGCCGAGAAGTGCTGCGCTTCTGGGCACCCTAAAAGGAGGGCAGAAAGGCCTGCCACAACCGTAAACTTGAAAGATTTAAAAAAAATCATAACGGCCCCAACTCCCCTAAGATACCCCTCAAGAGAGCAAGGCGCGTTCCAGCCCAGATCGAAATGAGAGCCAAAAGGCGCACCCAAAAGGTCAAACCCCGCGACACCTGTCAAAAATTTCGACAGCCCCGGGAAATCAGCGGCCCCTCATCAACCCAAGCCCGGTCAGGCAAAGCGCTACCAGACCCGCTGCCGCAAACAACCAAGCCCAGAGACCGGGAACGCCCAGGACTTGCCCCGTATGAAGCAAATGAACCCAGGACGGGCCACGCGACTTCTCCCGCGACACGACGACGCCGCTTTTCCAAACCACGGTCACAAATTCAGTCCGCTCACCGAGGAGTTCAAGTCGCACGATCCCAGCGTTTGAATCACTGGTGAGAAACTCGATGCGATTCAACCTGCGAAGCTCGGCATCGTCGGAAAGTGCCTGAGACACTCCGCGCCCTGGCTCACCCAAAGAGAGAAGCCAAGCCCGCGTTTCGGTGGGATTCGCCTTTTCGATTTTGGCCTGTTTCACTTGAGCCCAATCAGGAAGCCAACTCAGTGTTTGCCACTGAAGAATTGCACCCGACCCGGCCCACAAAAGAATGAAGGCAACCAAAACCCAGCCTAATTTCCGATGCTGAGCGCGAACGCTCATTCTCAAAAATCCGATTAGAAATCGGCGTCTTCAGCAACGAAGTCGCGACGCATGGAGCCCATGTACGGCTCGGCTTCCGTCGAGGAATCCGAATCCGCAGCTGCTTCATCTTCATCCAAGCTGGTGTCGACGATCTCCAGATCGCGGACGACCTTCAGGAAGTCGCGATCGCTTTGCAAGTCTTGGCGGATGGCTTCCAAGTACTTGTCCGGGTATTTCGCGACAAGCTCACCGATGTAGCGATCCAGCTTTCCTTCTTGGAGAAGGACTTCTTTCGCCTTAATGCGCTTCCAATTTTTGATGTAGTGCATGCGGCAATAGGTGGCCGAAGTAGCCAACATTTCGCACGCGAGCTCCCGACACACGTCGCCCGCATCTTGGCGAGAGAGCTTGCCTGAACTGCGAGCTCCCACGACTTTCCCTTTCACGAGCGGCGAGGACTTAGTCCCGACCGTAAGGGGTTTCCCGTTGGATGAGGACGAACTACTTGCTGCCGCTTTTTGAGTTTGAACCACTGCTGCCTTTACTGCTGATGCCTTTTTTTCTGCGGCCTTGGGAGCAGCGGAAACTTTTGCTGAATCAAAACCCGCGTTCGCTTTCGCAGACGAGGGCTTACCTGCCGACTTGGCGGGTGTTGCTTTTTCTGCTTTCGCAGGAGCGCTCTTCAGAACGCTTGGAATTTTTTTGGCGACTTGGTCTGCCACGGCTTTCACCGCGCGAGTGGCTGCTCTCAGAGCGCCTTTCGCAGGAGGCGTCGCAGCCTTCCCTGTGACCGTCTTCAGCGCCACTTTCTTCGCAGAACTTGGGGACGACGCGGCCTTCGAAGCCTGCACCGGTTTCCCTGCGGGCTTCTTCTGAACCGTCTTTTGACTCTTCGCGACTGCCTTCGCTTGCTTAGCCATTTCCCACGCTTTCCTGTGAGGTTATGCCGTGATACGTCCCCCGGGGTGCCAAATCAAAAGGTCCGAGTCAAGGGTAAACCCCGTTTTCTCTCATCCGGCGTCGTGGATCTCCATTTCCACGGAGCATTCGGCATTGACCTGATGCAGGCCGAGGGCCACGAGCTCGACGCCCTTTCTCAGGCCCTTTGGCAAAACGGAGTCGCAGGTTTTGTCGCGACCACTCTTTCCGTTCCTCAGCCCGAGCTGCTTGGCGCCTGCGAACGACTGGGCAGCTGGATCCGCTCCGGAACCGCGCCAGGGGCTCAACCCCTCGGGTTGCACCTTGAAGGCCCCTTCATCAGTCAGGCGGCCGCTGGTGCGCATCCCCCAGGAAGCATCCGCCCGTTGACCCTGCACGAAGTGGAAACTCTTTGGGAGACCAGCCAGCGGACTTTGAAGATCCTGACGGTAGCTCCCGAGACCTTGGACAATCCCACGCTGAAGGCACTGGCTCGCTTTTGTAAGAAAAATCAAATCGTCCTCTCAGCAGGACACTCCAGAGCGACGAAACTTCAGGCCGAGCGAGCCTTTGATGCGGGTTTTAGCGGAGTCACGCACGGCTGGAACGCGATGAGTTTCCACCAACGTGAGCCCGGCCTGCTGGGCGCCGCTTTGGGCAGAAAAGACACCTATGTTGAGCTGATCATCGATCAGGCCCACGTGGAAAAGACTGTCCTTCGATGGACCCACGCGCTTCACCCAAACGGGTGCTGCTATGTTTCTGATTGCGTGCCTGCCGCGAAAACCCAAGAAGGCACGTGGCATAGCTTTGGGAGCTCGCTTCAAATTCAATTTGATGGCCACGTTTGCCGACTGCCGAACGATGCATTGGCCGGCGGCGGCCTATTGCTGGGTGAAAGCTACGCTCGCTGGCTGAAAGACGAATGCGAAGAAACTGGGGAAGCCTGGAAGTCGCTCTGGGAGCGGACCGTCCAGAACCTCACCACTCGCCCCCTACAAGTACTTGGATTGAGAAAGGGCCTCCTCGATGCCTTCCAAGTGGAATGGGCACCAGGCAAGGCACCTAAGCCGGTTCCTGTGACTCGGCAGTTGACCCGGAGGGGTCAAAAGGTCTAAATGTCCGACAACCGAGTTCAAATATGAAGATTTACCTCCACGAACTGAGCGATCACGAAACGCAGCTAAGTTTTGATGAGTCGACCCACTGGGTCACCGAAGCGGTGCTGCGCGCTGATGAGCCCCGAAGCGAAGACGAACCGGCTCGTCCGGCTACCTCTGTGACGGAACTTCGCCCCGCAAAAATTGAAATAAATTTGCGAAAAGTGGACGAAGTGGTCGTGGTCGATGGCCAGATTGATACGGAAGTTCAGCTTCTGTGTTCACGCTGCGCAGTTCGCTTCTCGATGCATGCGCGTCCGCACTTTTCTTCCTTGTTTTGTAAAGATCCCAGCATGGCCGGAGTGGGTCACCTCGGAAAAACTCGTGAGCAAGGAACCGAAGTTCTGAAGCCCATGGGTCAAAATAAAGGTCACGCCCGGCACGCTCACGACGACTCGCTGGACGAAGCCTACGGGAGCGGCGGCGGAGGCGATCTCGACATCACTTACATCGCCGAAGACCATATCAATCTCTCGGACGTGATCAGCGAGCAGCTGCAACTCCTGATCCCGTTCCAACCTCTGTGCAAAGACGATTGCAAAGGGATGTGCTCGCACTGCGGAGCAGATCAGAATGTCGGACGCTGCGCTTGCTCGAAGCTTTTTAAAGAAACGCCGTTTTCAGCCCTAAAGGATCTGAAACTTTGAAACTCCTGCTCGACGTGATGGGGGGCGACTTTGGCCCTCTTGCCAACCTGGAAGGAGCATTACAAGCGCTACCCCAGCTGGAAGGTAGCCTCGGGCTCATTGGCGACGAAGCAGTCATCCAAAAAACTTTGAAGAATCGGCGACTCAAACCGTTAGCCCTGGCGCTGGAGCAAGGTGCTTCGCGACCTGGGTGCCAAGTCAGCCTGATTCCCGCACACGAAACGATCGATATGGCCGATAGCATCCGCGCCATACGACAAAAGCCCCAGGCCTCGATCAATGTCGGCTGCAGGCTGGCCTCGGAAGGTTACGAAAAGGGTCAGCCCACCGCTTTCATCAGCGCGGGCCACTCGGGTGCGCTGATGGCCTCGGCGCTTTTGAACATGGGGCGCCTCCCAGGAGTTGAGCGTCCCGCAATTGCAGTGACCCTCCCCACCCTTTCACCTGAAGGCTGCGTGGTGCTCGATGTAGGCGCCAACGTCGATTGCAAGCCCGAGCACCTGCGGGATTTTGCAATCATGGGTGCTCTGTATCGGCAGGGTACTTCCGTTTCCAACGCAACCCTTTCGCGCCTTCCTCGGGTGGCGCTTCTTTCGAACGGTGAAGAGCGCTCGAAAGGAAACGAGCTCACTCGCGCTTCTGCACTGCTCATCGAGAAGCACCCCGCCTTTCAAACCTCGGCAGGCGTTTTAGACGGAACTCAAGCAGGAACCTTCCTGGGTTACTGCGAAGGAAAAGAAATCTTTCAAGGCCAAGTCGACGTCGTCGTGACGGACGGGTTCACCGGAAACGTCATGCTGAAAAGTGTCGAGGGGCTTGGCAAAGCCATCATCACGCTTTTAAAGCGCGAGGCCAAAGCCCATCCCTTCAGCATGATCGGCTTTTTTCTTGCCGGCCCGGTATTAAAAAACCTGAAAAAGAAGCTCGATTACGCTGAATACGGAGCCGCTCCGTTACTCGGCGTAGCGGGCTACGCATTCGTGTGTCATGGTCGCAGCAAAGCAAAAGCGATCAAGAACGCTCTCTTGGCAACGCAAAACTCATTGAAGAGCGGTTTCGTGGAGCGCTTAGCAAAAACACTTCCACAAGAACCGTCCCCACCCGCCCCCGAAAAAGATCAAAACAGGAGCGAACCCAAATGAATCAATACGCTTCCCGAATCATCGGAACTGGAGCCGCTTTCCCGGAGACTCGCCGCACGAATGCTGACCTCTCGAAACTAGTCGACACCAACGACGAGTGGATTCGCGAGAGAACCGGAATTCAAGAGCGACGCGTGTCGCGCCGAGGCGATCCCAGCGAATACAATTCGAGCCTCGGCTTTCGCGCGGCCCAGAGCGCGCTCGAGATGGCGGGAAAAACCGCAGCCGACATCGACGCTATTGTCTACGCCACTTGCACTCCAGACACCTTGGTGCCCAGCACCGCTTGCTGGCTGCAACAAAAGCTGGGCGCTAAGCGCGCTTGGGCAATGGACGTGAACGCCGCCTGTTCGGGATTTGTTTACGGCGCTACGGTCGCGGACAAGTTCCTCAGCACTGGCTCCGCCAAGACCATCTTGGTCGTCGGCGCAGAAGTCTTGAATCCCTTCGTGGATTGGACGGACCGCACGTCTTGCATTCTCTTCGGCGATGGCGCTGGCGCGATGGTTTTAGAGCGAGTCGCAGGCGACAGTCCTCAGCGAATCCTGTCATCGCATCTGCAATCGGACGGGTCGCTCTGGGAAGTCTTTCACTTGCCAGCCGGCGGATCGAACCAAGAAGTGACCGCTGAGGTCATCGAAGCGCGCGACCACAAAATGAAAATGAAGGGGAAAGAGATTTTCAAGGTCGCTGTGAAAACTCTGGCAGACTTCGCCGTGCAAGCGCTTGAAGCCAACAACATGACCACGAATGACCTCGATTGGCTCGTTCCCCACCAAGCCAACCTTCGAATCATCGAGGCGGTCGCCAAGCGCCTCGATTTCCCGATGGAAAAAGTGATCGTCAATATCGAGCGCTACGGCAACACGTCCGCCGCGACGGTTCCCACCGCATTCGACGAAGCAGTCCGATCCGGAAAAATCAAACCCGGACAAACCGTTTTGTTTGACGTTTTCGGAGCAGGCCTCACCTACGGAAGCCTGCTTCTTCGCTGGTAATCGAAAATTCCTCTACAGGAGCCTCTGTCATGTCGACGAATCACTCACCGATGATTGCTCTGTTCCCAGGTCAAGGCGCCCAATTTGTTGGGATGGGAAAAGACCTTTTCGAAAATTTCGGCCTCGCTCGCGAGTGTTTTGAGGAGGCTTCCGAGGCGATCAAGCTCGACCTCCGAAAACTTTGCTTCGAAGGACCGGAAAGCGATTTAGTGAAGACAGCGAACACGCAGCCAGCTCTTCTGACTGTCTCAGTCGCTGCCTTCCGCGTCGCTCAAAAGGAACTCGGATTCCGCCCTGTAGCAGCTGCAGGCCATAGCCTGGGCGAGTACAGCGCGCTGGTCGCAGCGGGAGCCTTCTCGCTGGGCACGGCAGCCGCTTGGGTGCACGAGCGCGGCGCAGCGATGCAAAAGGCCGTTCCCGCAGGCGAAGGAACCATGGCAGCTATCTTGGGTGTCGACGACGCGCAGGTTGAGGCACTCTGCGCGAAGGCGACCGAAGTGGCCAGTGCTCGTCGCAAAGAAGGCGCCTTTACGGACCTGACGGTTGCTGCGACTTGCGAGCCAGCCAACTACAATGCGCCCGGACAGCTCGTCATTGCAGGTTCAACTGACGGTGTTGAAGCGGCGATCGAGCTCGCAAAGAGCGGCGATTTTGGAAAAGCCAAAGCGATGCCACTCAGCGTTTCAGCACCTTTCCATTGTTCACTGATGGGTCCTGCTCGGAACCGGATGGCTGAACTTTTCGCCAGCGCCCCCGCCTCTAGCCGCCCCACTCAACTTGATTTCGCCTACATCCCCAACCGCACGGCTCGCCTGGCTCGAGAGCCAGGGCTGATCTTCGAGCTACTCGTCGATCAGGTCGATCACGCCGTTCTTTGGAAGCAGTCCGTGCAAGCGTTCTTGGCGGCCAATCACACCCAGGCCGTGGAGTTCGGCCCAGGGAAGGTGCTGCAGGGACTAGCCAAGCGAATCACTTCCAGCGACGGACGGACTCTTTCTGTTCTGAGCTGCGGAGAATCGTCCGCTTTGTCCCCCCTAGAAACCGCCCTGAAGGGCCCCGGAGGAAACGTCTGATGAGCACTCAAGAAACAAAGAAGCCCTGGGCATTGGTGACTGGCGCCTCGCGTGGGATCGGGGCTGCGATTGCAAAGAAATTGGCCCTCGACGGTTTCCACGTCGCGCTGAACTACTCTTCGAGCGAAGCCAGGGCCCGCGAACTCTGCGAAGCGATTGCGGCCGCAGGTGGCTCGGCTGAGCCCGTGGGCTTTGACGTCGCTCAAAGCACCCAGGTGGACGAGAAAATCGACGCCCTGACGAAGACCTATGGCCCCATGGCCGTTCTGGTGAACAACGCCGGAATCACGATCGATGGGCTTCTCATGCGCCTGAAGGACGAGGACCTTGAGAAAACCTTGGCAGTTGACTTGAAGGGCGCCATTTACTGCACTCGCGCCGCCACCCGACAAATGATGCGCGCTCGCCAGGGTTCGATCATTCAGATTTCATCGGTCATCGGAGAAATGGGAAACGCCGGACAAGGCGCCTATGCCGCTGCAAAAGCCGGTCTGATCGGATTTTCCAAGAGTATTGCTAAAGAGCTCGCAAGCCGCCACATCCGCGTGAACACGATCACCCCGGGGTTCATTGAAACCGACATGACAGGGGCCTTGACGAACGAGCAAAAGGAAGCGATTCTCCGCACCGTTCCACTCGGATTCTTGGGTTCGACCGAGGACGTGGCCAATCTGGTTTCGTTCTTGGCTTCTCCCGCCAGTCGCTACATTACCGGCCAGGTAATTGGCGTGAACGGCGGCCTCTACATCTGAGGGAACATCGGTTCAGAACGCGTTGTTGGTTCGTATTGAAAGTTCAGTCCGCTCCACTCATCGCTTCGTAGTTCTAATCCTCCACAGGAGACTTTGGGAATGTCAGTCAACGTTGAAGAAAGAGTCAAAACCATCATCTGCGATCAATTGGCGGTGGAATCTGCCAAGGTGATCAACACTGCGTCGTTCATCGACGACCTCGGTGCAGACAGCCTCGACATCGTCGAGCTCGTCATGACCATGGAAGAAGAGTTCGACCTCGACATCCCCGATACCGATGCCGAGAAGATGAAAACCGTGGGCGACGTGGTGACTTACATCACCTCGAAGCAAACCCACTGATTCTCGTCTCAAGCACAGTCTTCGTGGGGAAAGCGGCTTCGGAATCCGCAGCCGTTTTCCCTACCAGGTTTCCCACTTTCGATCAGCGAAGCTAAAAAAGGATCTGTATGAGCTCCTCTTTCATCGCGCGTAAACGAGTTGTGGTCACGGGCATCGGGGCAGTCACTCCCCTTGGCCTGAACGTCAAAGAAACCTGGGGCAGAGCCCTCGAGGGTCGGTCAGGCATTGCGCCGATCACTCTCTTTGACACGACCGACTGTCCGGTCACCTTCGCAGGAGAAGTGAAGGGATTTGATGTCACCCGCGCCGTGGGTCCCTTCCACCCCGCGCCAGGTACACCGGATGCGGCTCCCCTCATCCAAGCTGCCAACTCAAAAGAAGCACGTCGCCTTGGGCGCTTCACGCACTTGGCTCTCGCAGCCGGCCTAGAAGCTTACGGTGACTCCGGGCTAGACGCTGTTCGCTCACAGATTGAGCCGGATCGCTTGGGCGTGAACATCGGCGCTGGCATGGGCGGGCTGCCCGAAATAGAGGCGGTCCACGACGACTTTATCGCAAAAGGCTACAAGCGGATCACTCCGTTCTTCATTCCGCAGACCATCGCCAACTTGGCCTCGGGCCAGCTTTCGATTCTCTTGAACCTGCAGGGCCCAAACCTCTGTAACGTGACGGCATGTTCTTCTTCGGCTCACGCCATTGGAGAAAGCTTCCGCCTGATTCAACGAGGCGACGCGGACATTATGATCACCGGCGGAGCTGAGGCCGTGATTTGCAAACTCGGCATCGGTGGCTTTGCTTCGATGAAAGCGCTTTCGGCCCGCAATGATGCGCCTGAAAAAGCTTCGCGTCCCTGGGACCGCGACCGCGATGGCTTTGTCATGGGTGAAGGCTCGACGATTTTGGTGCTCGAAGAGTACGAGTTCGCGAAAAAGCGCGGAGCCAAGATCTACGGTGAAGTTTTAGGATACGGCCTTTCGGGCGACGCCTATCACATGACCTCGCCTTCTCCGGAAGGTGAAGGTGGCCGTCGCGCTATGGCGATGGCGCTGAAAGGTGCCGAGCTGAATGCCGAAGATGTGGCGTACATCAATGCCCACGGCACTTCGACTCCTGCAGGCGATGCAGAGGAAGCTCGCGCCATTGCGAAGCTCTTCCCCAATCACCGCAAGCACCTGCACGTCAGCTCGACCAAGTCGATGACCGGGCACCTGCTGGGCGCAGCAGGCGCGATCGAGGGGATGTTCTCACTCCTGGCCATTAACGAGGGCCGAATCCCGCCGACGATCAATATCGAGAACTTGGATCCTGCTTGCGCAGAACTAGGCTTGGATTTCACCTCCGGATCGGCTGTCGAAAAGCGCGTGAACTACGCACTTTCCAACAGCTTCGGATTTGGCGGAACGAACGCAAGCCTCGTGTTCGGTCGGGTCTGAGGAGTTTCCCTCATGATCCTCATCGCATCCGATCACGCCGGAACCGCCCTCAAAAAAGCACTCCAAGAGCAGCTTTCTGACGTGAACTGGAAAGACCTGGGTCCTGCTTCTTCCGATCGCGTGGACTATCCCGACTACGCGAAGAAACTCTGTCAACAGCTCAAGAAGATGGGCCCCGAGGCTCGCGGCATTCTGATCTGCGGCTCAGGGATCGGCATGAGCATTTCAGCAAACAAAGTCAAAGGCATCCGGGCTGCCTTGGTCGAGAACCCCGTTGCGGCTCGCCTTTCGCGACAACACAACGACGCCAATGTGCTCTGCCTGGGCTCCCGCTTTTTAGCCCCGGAATACGCGGCCGAAATCGTGATGGCTTGGCTCGACACGCCCTTTTCAGGCGACAAACGCCACATCGCGCGCATGAAAAAAATCGCGAAACTGGAAGGCACTTCATGAATCTCGAAGCCACGCTCCCCCATATTCGCCTGAATGATCCCGAAGTTTTCGCCTCCATTTCCCGCGAATCGGTTCGCGAAGAGGACGGCCTGGAGCTTATCGCTTCTGAGAACTATGCTTCGCGCGCCGTCATGGAAGCCCAAGGCTCGATCCTGACGAACAAATACGCCGAAGGTTATCCCGGCAAGCGCTACTACGGTGGCTGCCAGTTCGTCGACGAAGTGGAAACGCTCGCCATCGAGCGCCTGAAGAAGCTCTTCGGAGCGGAAGCAGCCAACGTACAGCCCCACTCAGGCTCGCAGGCCAATATGGCAGTTTACCTCGCCATCTTGAAGGCTGGCGAATCGATCCTGGGAATGAGCCTGACTCACGGCGGCCACCTGACCCACGGCAGCCCAGCTAACTTTTCAGGTAAGCTTTTCAAAGCCGAGTTCTATGGCCTGAACCCTGAGACCGAGCGCCTGGACTACGATCAGATTCGCGATCAAGCCCTGAGCGTGCGGCCCAAAGTTCTCATAGCGGGGGCATCGGCCTACCCCCGGATCATCGATTTCAGCATCATGGCAGGAATCGCCCGCGATTGCGGGGCAGAGCTCGTTGTCGACATGGCTCACATTGCGGGACTCGTCGCGGCGGGCCTTCATCCGTCGCCGGTTCCACACGCGACTTATGTCACCTCGACCACTCACAAGACGCTCCGCGGTCCTCGAGGCGGGATCATCCTGGCCTCGAGCGAGCGAATCAAAGCCGCAAACTCACTGATTTTCCCAGGCATTCAAGGCGGCCCCTTGATGCATGTGATTGCCTCAAAAGCAGTCGCTTTCGGCGAGGCCTTGCAGCCTTCGTTTATCGACTACCAAAAGCGCGTGATCTCGAACGCGAAAGCCCTGGCCGAAGCCTTGACCGAAAAAG
This sequence comes from Bdellovibrionia bacterium, assembly GCA_040399745.1. Taxonomy (GTDB): domain Bacteria; phylum Bdellovibrionota; class UBA1018; order UBA1018; family UBA1018; genus CANFHS01. The sequence goes on from JBBARP010000007.1 coordinate 58,912, forward strand.
GCTTCCGACTGGTCACGGGCGGCACCGATAACCACCTGATGCTGATTGACCTCACCTCTTTCGGTGACGGTGCCGTCACCGGGAAAGAAGCCGAAGCTTGGCTGGATCTGGCTGGAATGACGGTGAATAAAAACACCATTCCGAATGAAAAACGGAGCCCGTTTATTACTTCGGGCATTCGAATCGGTACTCCTGCCATGACCACCCGAGGCCTCGGAATCCCAGAGATGAAGCGCCTAGCCGGTTGGATCGCTCAGACCCTAGAGAGCCGTGGCGACTCGGATCGGCTTGCCAAAATCCGCCAGGAAGTCACCGAGCTTTGCCGCCAGTTCCCCCTCTATCCGACGGCTTAAGGAAGGCTCGAAACCAGGAAAGACGGCGTGGACCTTAGCCGCCCAAGGGGCTGCCTGCCGGGACTGCTTGAACCCAGCTCAAAAGTGGGCTAAAAGCGTCGGAATTCCCTTATGCATTGCCCCTACTGCAATTCCATCGACACGAAAGTGATCGACTCGCGCCTGAATCAGACCGGTGACATCACTCGCCGCAGACGCTTGTGCCCGGGGTGCGAGGGACGGTTCACCACTTATGAGCGAGTCGAGGAAGTGATGCCTCTTCTGATCAAAAAAGATGGGCGCCGCGAACCCTACGTGCGCGACAAGGTGATGGCTGGCCTCAAGAAAGCCTGCCAGAAGCGCCCCGTGACCACTCAGCAACTTGAGCAACTGATTGGACGCACTGAGAAGCGCATCCAAAGTTTGGGCCTCAAAGAAGTTCCGGCTCGAAGCATCGGTGAAATGCTGATGCACGAGCTTCACGCGATCGACAGCGTCGCCTATGTCCGTTTTGCTTCGGTCTACCGCGAGTTCAAGGATGTGAATCAGTTCGTCGCTGAACTGAAAGATATCCCTGCTTCCGGTGAAGATTCGAATGCTCTGACCTTTCCGTTTGCTTCGCAAACACCGGAGTCCACCTCATGAGCAGTTCCACTAGCACTCCCCGTCACCGAGCCCGCGAAATCGCGCTGCAAATTCTTTATCGTTTCGATGAATCGAATACGCCGATTCCTCAAGGCATCGCCTTGGCAAAAGAAATCGAATCGCATTTCGAGCACTTTCAGGCCCCCGAGGCCGTTCGTGGTTTTGCGGCCGAACTGGTCGCAGGCACTCTGACTCAGCGTTCAGACCTCGATTCTCAGATCGAGAAAAAAGCTTCGAACTGGAAAATGCAGCGCATGAGTTCGGTCGACCGAAACCTGCTGCGCATGTCCCTTTATGAAATGGGAAATTTCCCCGATATCCCCGTTTCGGTCACCTTGGACGAAGCAGTAGAACTCGCCAAGCAATTCGGGACCGCCGAGAGCCCTTCCTTCGTGAACGGCCTGCTGGACGCGTTGAAGCCATCGCGAACCTAAAACAGAAGCCATCCCGGAACTGAGATCAAGACCTGATCGTCAGATTTTAGGCGCTCACAAACTTCCGCGCTGCTTGCCTTGTTCCCCCGGTGCCCGGTAAACTGACACTCGAGATGTCGGTGCAACCGCTGGAAATACCGCTGGAGCAAGCTTTGTTTGAAGGTGAGATCCAAGGCGTCATTGCCCCGATCTACGAGAACGAACGCCCCATGCGTGGAATCGCAGGGCTTCTGGATTGGCGCCTGAGCGGAGCCATCTCGATGGCACTCAAACAAGGCTTCTTGACCGGCCAAATCGGGGAGTGCGGTTACGTCCCCATTCAAAAGGCTGACCGCGTTTACCACGTCGTTTTAGTGGGCTGCGGAACTCTGGCCCGCTTTGCTAAGCGCGGCCTCATGCCTGACGACTCGTTTCGGGCATTGAGAAAGAATCTGCGGGGCCTGGGTCTCGAAAAACTCGGAGCCTCCCGTAGCGACTTGGGCGGCCTAACGGACGATTACCTGAACCAACAGCTGGAAGGAGCCCCGCTTTGGCTGGCCCAATAAAGCCTGAAACGCCTCCGAAGAATCGCGACTGGACGGACGAGTTGGTGACCGCATCCGACACCCTGGAACGTTACCGCGCGCAGCCCACGACGTCGGCTCAGGTTCGAGAGAATCTCGACCTCCTCGGTCAGCTCGGCGATCTCGCGCGTGCCACGCTGACCCCCGCCTCTGAAGAGCGCCCTCTTTCAGCTGAACCGCCCAAGCCAGCTCAAGCCGCGCCCTCCTTAAGCCATGGGCGAAAAACGGAACCTGCAAAGCTCGCTTCGCGCCCGCACAAGCCAAAGCCTGGCAACCCTTCAGAAAACTACAGCACTCAGAATACCGAGTACCAGCCCGCCTTGAAGCAGAACGAAGGGCTGGCTCAGGCTCTCATCGAGTTCCACGAAAGAACTCAGCCAGCCGCTTACCGCCCCCGCTTGGATCCTACTCAGGATTTTCAAGCGGCTCTCATTGCAGCTGCGACTGCTCGGAAACACAAACAATCCACCCAAGTCTCACCCGCTTCCGCAGCCACCGTGCGGAATCCGGAAGAGTTTGCCCCAGCCGAAACTCCGATCGTGGACGCTCAACCCAAGCCCCAACCCGTCGCTCGCTCGTGGCGTGGGCGAGGAGCTCCGATCCTCAGGCCAGGCTCCTGAGCACCGTCATGCTGAGCACCCAGGAAGCCGCCTGGCGGCGCTGGCACTCCCACCCGCACTTTGAAATCCTGGCTTGGAGCCTCCTGCGCGACACCGAGGCACGGCTTCATCGGGAACTCTCGGTGGCTCGCGCGCGAAGAAAGATCCTTCGCTCACGAAATTTTTCTGAGCCCCGTTCACCTCGCCCAGAATCCTTGAGAATGGCCCTGCATTGGCAGAAGTGGCCTAAAACTCTTCAGGCTTGCCTCGAACAACTCGCGGCTGAGTGCGGGCTCACGTATTCGTCAGGAGGCGGCCAAAGGCCCAGCCTCCCTGCCCCTGTGTGGAAAGCAGAACAACTCCAGCTTTTGCCCGCCGCCTTGAAGCCCGAGCAGCTCCTCGCGACCGACCGACTCTGGGAGCTTCAAATCCTGAACTCGGCCCTGAGCGCGGGCAGCCCCGTCCTTCGCACCACTCTCGAAATTCCGGTTCGGGCCTTGGGGCCCACCGAGGAGAGAATTCGTACATGGGCCGCCCAAGCAGGCTGGGTGAGCCTCGTGGCCACTCATTCGCCCAGCGAGCCGCAGAGTCAGGCGCCCGAGAATTCCGAGCGTGCTCCGGCTCGCTTTCACTGGTATTTCACCCGTCTTCCCGACGTTCCCGAACCCCCCTGGGAAGAACTTTGGAGCCTGATTTCGAAATGAGCGCGCCTCGCTCGCCCCAGAAAAAAACCGTCGAACTGGTCGACATCTGCCGCGAAGTTCTCTTGGCTCACGCTCAAACCCTGCAGCGCCTGGCTGCGCTTCTCGGAGAAGAGCGCCTCCTTGAGTTCCTGGAGCAACAGCCCCAGCCCGAGGAAAACGAAGGCACGGATCTTGGCGTGACGTGGAACGAATGTTTCCGCGAGAGAAATTTTGCACCGAACGCAGGCCCCGCAGAGAACGCCTACCAATCGCTGGAAGGGACTGTCAAAGAAGCGGGGATTGCGTCCTTCCTGGAGTTTTATCTTTGGGCTTATCCGCCCTATCGAACGCTGATCGAAAGCCCGATGACCCTTCACGCAGCGCTTATCCCAGGTGAAATGGCCATTCAGCTGGTCGAAGGTTTGGTGAAAGCCGCAGACCTTTGGCTTCGCTCTTTGGCCCTGCCGCCTCGGATTGCGCCTCGAGCCGAGCAAGCAGCGCAAGTCCCCTGGATTCGCTTCCGGAGCGCGTTTTTAGCCAGAATTGGCGAACGCCCGCTGCGCGCGCTTTAGTCGCGCAAAAAAAATCGGGTGCCCCGGCAACGCCCGGACACCCGATCCAATCATTTCACGCTCAGACAATCACTGAGTAGCGGAAGCTTCCTGAGTGACTGCGGCCGTCTCGCTCGAGACCGCACTGGGTTGCGGAACCACTTTGCCCATCACTTCAACCAGTCCGTAAAGGACGATGATGAAGAACAGGCCCATGTGGATCACGCCCTTCACGGTGGTGAGAGGTCCGGTCTTTCCTTTGTGCACGTTCAGCTGAATCAAAGCCAAGATCAGGGTCAGTGCGGCAAAGTAAGGTCCGACCATTCCCACATGGTAGTTAGCCAGCGGAAGGTGCGAAGCGGCTCCCATAAAGAAAAGCATCGGCATGGAGTAAAACACGTTCGTGCGCGAGGCGACCGTCGCACGAGCAGCCAAAGCGCCCGAGGCAACTTCCGGATCCGCAGGCTGACCCGCTTTCACCGCTTCACTCGAAGCGATGATGCGCTTTTGGCGCGGCCAAATCACAAACCAAACGTTGAACCACATCAGGGAGGCCAGGATCGAGCCGGTCAAAATCAGAAGGCCGTAGCTGCTCTGAAGGAACGCTGCGCCGAGCTCGTGGCCTCGGTAACCCAAGTAAATCCAGCCCGAGAGGAAAGTAATCATGGCGCCCCAGCGGAACCACCAAAGCACTTTGGGAAGGAGCCCACGGGTCAGAACCCCTTTGCTGCTGGCGTCGGTCTCAGCCATCGCCATGAAGGGGCCTTGCGAAAAGTTCAGATAATAAAGGTGTCCGATCCAGACGATCCCAAAGAAAAAATGGATCCAGCGCAGGATCATCAAAAAGCCGTTACTGTTCATGATGGAAAGGGTCATTCGGAAATCACTCCTCGAATGGTGACAGGTTTGGCCTACTTTCATCCCAACGGGACGGCTGAATCAAGCTCTATCCGGCCCATGGGGGTCCGAGTTATTCTGAAAGAAGCCATGGCGTTGCAAATCACCCCCTCCCCAGCCCTTTGCGTCTCGGACCACACCCCCGTCAGTGAATGCGTGCGCAAAATGCGAGACCAGAAAGTAGGTTCGCTTCTGATCATGGCTCACGATCAACCCCGGAAAATGGTCGGAATTTTCACCGAACGCGATCTACTCAAACGAATCGACGAGATTCAGCACGGCGATCACTGGAATAAACCCGTCGCTCATCTGATGACTCGCCCCGTTCAGACTTTGGAAGTGGGGAACCTTTTTGAAGCGGGCCCACGCATGCTGAAAGAAGGCTTCCGCCACCTTCCCGTCGTTCATACTTCCGAGAAAGGCCCAGCTGAACTGATCGGCGTCATTTCCATCCGTGATGTTCTCGCCCTCGAGATTCGCGCCAAAGAAGAGGCCTTGTCCCTAGCGAAACGCGCTCCAAAAAAAGGCCGAACCCCTCGCTCGCGAGTGATCCACCTCGGGCAGTCCGAGAGTCCGGGATTACAACGTCTCGTCGAAGTGGCTGGCCGAACCCTCTGGCTTCATCGCGACGTGAATCCACCTGCGCTCAACTCTCCCAAGCTTTTTACGGAGCTCGAGAGCGCGGACTTAGTTTTTCTCGATCTCGACGGCCTTCGGGTTACGGAATGGACTGAGCTGCTTCGCAAGCTGAACCGCCTTCCAGAAGCCCCACCCCTCATCCTTATGCTCACCGCAAGCCACCACTCCGAACCCGAGCGCGTGACCCTCAAAGCACTCTCCCGCTCGGGCAAGTGGCCGGTCTTCCTGAAACCCTTTCCGGTCACCCAGGTTTTAGACCAAGTACGAGAGCTTCTAGAGATCAGCCCAAGTCGCTCCTGACGAAACGTTCACGCGAAGCGGGACAGTCAGCTTCATAGCGCCTTCCATGGTTTCAGCCAGAATTTTTTCCACGACCGATTGTTCGTCTTTGGGAACATCCAGAACCAATTCATCGTGCACTTGCAAGATCAAGCGGGCGCGGAGTTTTTGCGAAGTCAGTGCCCGATCCAGATCAATCATCGCAAGCTTGATCAAATCCGCAGCCGTTCCCTGAATCGGCGTATTCATCGCCATCCGCTCGGCCACGGCCCGCAAAGCGGGATTTCTCGAATGGATGTCGCGAAGTTTCCGCCGACGTCCCGCTAAAGTATGAACCTGGCCCGTGTCTCGGGCTTGTTGAATTTGCCCGTCTAAGAATTTCTTCACACCGCTGTACCGATGGAAGTAGCGATCGATCGTCTCTTGCGCTTCTTTTCGGCTGATCTTCAACTCTTGGGCCAAACCATGAGCTGTTTTTCCATACATCAGCCCGAAATTGATGGCCTTGGCGATGGACCGCTGGCGGTCATCGACTTGCTCAGGCGGAACTCCGAAGATCTCACTGGCTGTACGGCGGTGAACGTCCTCTTCTCGAAGAAAGGAGCCCACGAGTTCCGGGTCCTGACTCATGTGCGCCAAAAGCCTGAGTTCGATCTGACTGTAGTCCGCTGAAACCAGAAGTTGATCTTCTCGCGGAATGAAGGCCCGACGAATTTTTCGGCCGCGTTCCGAGCGAATCGGAATGTTTTGAAGGTTGGGATCGCTGCTGGAAAGGCGGCCCGTGGCGGCCACCGCCTGATGAAAGCTCGCATGCACGCGCCCCGACTTCGGATCGCGCATTCCCGGCAAAGGGTCCACGTAGGTGCCCTTCAGCTTAGAAAGCTCGCGGTACTCGAGAAGCATTCGCGGCACTTCATGTAAATCTGCCAATCCCTCGAGGACCGAAGCGTCCGTCGAATACCCGGTCTTGGTCTTCGTTCCCGTGGGTAGTTTCAACTCATCAAAAAGCAGATGAGCCAGCTGTTTAGGTGAATTCAAATTCACCGGCCCCACAGTAAACCGAGCAATGTCCTTCTCGATTCGCTTCAGGTCGTGGTCCAGATCTCGCGATAATTCTTGCAGATAAGGAACGTCGATTGCGATTCCTTCGAGCTCCATCCGGCATAAAATATCCACCAGGGGGAGATCCACTTGCTCGTAAACCCCTTGGACACCTTCTTCCCTCAATCGAGGAGAGAGGGTTTCCCAGATGCGCCACGCGGCCCAAGCGTCTTCTGCTGAATAATGGGTGGCCTGATCGATCGGCACTTGATCAAAGCCGATCTGATCTTTCCCTTTGCCGCAAACCTGTTCATAGGTGGTCACCGTGTGCCCCAGATGAGTCAGCGCCAAAGTCTCTAAATTGTGGCGCCCTTCGGGTTCGAGCACGTAGTCGGCCACCATCGTGTCTGCAATGATTCCGGCTGGCTTCACGCCATGGCTGTAAAGGACCGACCAGTCGTACTTCAGGTTCTGCCCTACTTTCCCAACCTTCGGATCTTCGAGCAGTGGCTTCAAAACTCCAAGCACCGTCTCGAGAGGCAACTGAGGCGCGTGCGTTCCACGGTGTCCGACAGGAATGTAATAGCCTTCTTCAGAACCAACACTAATCGCAAAACCCACGAACTCGGCCTGCCGCGGATTCAGGGAAGTCGACTCGATATCAAAACCAAAACACCCGCGCGCGCGCACTTTGTCTGCAAGCGCCCGAAGGGCATCCTCGTTGTCGACCGTGAAGAACTGAGCCTGAGGCGTTGCCGCTTGAGTCAAGGCTGCCTGGGGCAAAGAAGCGATCTCTGAAATAGGCGCAATTTCAGCGCTATCGGAAGCCTCGGCAACTGGATCCATTCCCGGGTTACCTGCTTCCGGGGAAGTTCCCCAGCGGCTTTCCCATTTTTTTGCCAGCGAATGCAACTCTAGCTCCTGCAGAAGAGCCCTGCAGGCAGAAGTGAGGTGAAATCGGTAATGAAGATTTTCAGGCGAAGAATCAACGGACAGGTCAGTCTTCAGCGAGGCAAGTCTTGCCGAAAGACGCGCATCTTCTGCATGACTCTTCAGGACCTCTCCCTTTTTCCCCGAAATTTTTCCGGCCGCGGCTGCAGCAAGAATTTCATCCAACGATCCGTGCGCTTTCAGGAGGTCCACTGCCGACTTGGGACCAATACTGGGAACGCCCGGAATATTGTCCGAAGAGTCCCCCACCAGGGCCAAGTAGTCGCGAATCTGGGACGGAGGAACTCCAAACTTCTCTTCCACTTCTTTTGGGCCGTAGGTCTTTTTTTGGAGCGTATCCAAGATGCCCACGCGATCGCTCACGAGCTGCATCAGGTCCTTGTCGCCGCTCACGATCACCACTCGATGATCCTTTGAGGCAGCTTCCCACTTCTGCGCAAGTGTCGCGATCAAATCGTCGGCCTCAATTCCTTCCTGCCGGAACGAGGGCAATTCCATGGACGAGATCAGACTTTCGATTCGGTCAAACTGAGGAACCAATTCCTCGGGAGCGGCGCTCCGATTCGCTTTGTACTCGGCGTACATTTCCTTGCGGAAGGAAGGCGTCTTCGAGTCGTAAACAATGGCCATGTAGCCTGCGTGGCGCTCATCCAAAAGCTGAGCCACCATCTGCGCGACTCCGTAAACGGCGTTCGTCGGCTCGCCCTTGGAGTTAGTCAAAGACCGGATGGCATAGAAAGCCCGGAAGATGAATGAACTGATGTCGATCAGGTAAAGCGTTCGGGTGTCTTCGCCAGCTGGGACCTTCGGTTCCGTCATGAACCGGGGCGTATCACGGGCTTCGAGAGCGCGACAGGGCGATGACTTCCGTATCTCCCATCACATCGCCCAACCGCTGGCCCCGCCCCATCTTTGCCATCAAATAAACTTCCACCGCCAAAAGAGGGACGCCCACTAACCCGCTGATCAACCAACCCCAGACGGGAATGAACGCAAAAAAAGTGGCGACTCCGACCGGGGCATTCCGAAGCGCAGAGACGCGAAGTGAAGGGGAACGCCCAGACGGCAAATGCACGACGCGTAGCCCGACGATTCGTTTCCCAAGACTCGCGGATGGCTTACCCCGCCAAGTCAGCGCGTCACCAAAAAGGCTATAAAGAAAGCCCAGCAAAGGTCCCGCAGGATAGGGAAAAGCACGCACCAAAACCACGACCGCAGCCAAGTCGATCAACTTAGCGACAGTCCGGCCCAGCACTCCTGCTTTAGCCGTCGGCGTGCTCATGTGCTTCAGCTTAAACCAAAGTCACTTCGGGAAGGTAGAATCGATCCAAAAGATCCACGAGCCCATGCAGGGCAAAAATATGGGTCTCTTGAATGCGGCTCGAGTTTTTCCCAAGCGACGCGTTCAAAGTGAGATCCGACATTTCCTTCAGTTTTCCGCCAGTCCCACCCGTCAGGCTGATGATTTTGCACCCTTGGGCCTTGGCCACTTCCACGGCGAGAACGACGTTCTTGGAGTTCCCGGAGGTGGAGATGGCAACCAGCACGTCGCCAGGACGCGCTAGCGCTTGAACCTGGCGAACGAACACTTGATCGTAACCGTAATCGTTTCCGATCGCAGTCAGGTTGGAGGTGTCCGTAGTGAGCGCAATGGCCGGGAGCGGACGGCGCTCGAGTAACATCCGGCCTACCATCTCGGCGGCCGCATGCTGGGCGTCTGCGGCGGAACCGCCATTACCAATAAACAGGACCTTGCCACCACGACTGATCGACTCCCCGAGCCACTGAGAGGCCTTCAAGAGGTCATCACTGTGCTCTTCCAGGAAGCGCTCGCGAATAGCGGCAGATTCTTTGGCAGTTTCGATCAGGTATTGTTTTGCTTTTTCCATCGTGGTTTCCACCTAGCGGCCTTCAAAAGAAACTCAATCAATGCTAGCCCTTCCACCACTAACCCGCTTTCAGGAGAAAAAACATGGCCAACTCCAAAAACGTGCTCGAAGCCACCGATACCAATTTCCAAGCCGATATTCTGGGCTCCCAAGACATTGCTCTGGTGGATTTTTGGGCTGCCTGGTGCGGTCCCTGCCGCATGCTGGCCCCGACCATCGAAACCATCGCCGATGAGTTCGCCGGAAAAGCCAAGATCTTCAAAATGAACGTCGACGAGAATCCGAAAACTCCCGAATCGTTCAACATCCGTGGCATCCCCACGGTCATGATCTTCAAAGGCGGACAGATGGTCGAAACCATCGTGGGTAACCGCCCGAAAGAAGCATACGTCGAAGCTATTCAAAAGCACCTCGCCTGAACCCCAGAACTGAAAACCCAGTCTGGCTCCGGTCTCGCGGAATCTAAAAAATCGTCATCCGAAAGGGTCCCATCATGGCAGGCACTTCTTTGAATCTGGAACAGATCTTGGGCGCAGAAGCCCGCTCCTTGCTGGAACATCGCTGCCAGGGCATCCCGAAAGAAACGATCTACGCAGCCGGTCCGAAGTGGATCGACGAAGTCCTCAAGGATTCCGATCGGCCGGTTCCGGTTCTAGGAAACCTACAACGTTTGCTGAATACGGGCCGTTTGGCGGGAACAGGCTACACTTCGATCTTCCCGGTCGACCAAGGCATCGAACACTCGGCAGGCGCCTCGTTTGCCCCGAATCCGCTCTTTTTCGATTCCGAGAACATCATCAAGTTCGCCATCGAATCGGGCTGTAACGGCGTGGCTTCCACTTTGGGCGTTTTAGGCCTGCACGCTCGCAAGTACGCTCATAAAATCCCGTTCGTTCTGAAGATCAATCACAACGAATTTTTGAGCATGCCCAACCGTTACGACCAAACTCTGTTCGCCACCGTGAAGCAAGCCTGGGATATGGGCTGCGTGGCCATCGGGGCCACCGTTTACTGGGGTTCGGCCGAGAGCGCTCGACAACTGCAAGAAGTGGCCGAAGCTTTTGCCCTGGCTCACGAACTCGGAATGGGAACCATCCTATGGTGCTACACCCGGAACCCCGGCTTCAAAGTGAACGGCGTGGACTACCACACGTCGGCTGACCTTTCGGGCCAAGCCAACCACTTAGGTGTGACGCTTCAAGCGGATATCATCAAACAAAAGCTGCCCACGAACAACGGGGGCTACAAAGCCACGGGCCACGGCAAAACCAACGACAAGGTTTACAGCGAGCTGACCACCGATCACCCGATCGACCTTTGCCGCTACCAAGTCGCCAACTGCTACATGGGGAAAATCCCGCTCATCAATTCGGGCGGGGAATCCAAAGGCGCTGAAGACCTGAAAGACTCCGTTCGCACAGCGATTATCAATAAGCGTGCAGGCGGCATGGGACTGATCTTGGGGCGCAAAGCTTTCCAGCGCCCCTGGAAAGACGGAATCCAACTCTTGAACGCGGTTCAGGACGTTTACCTAGATTCCCGAATCACGGTTGCTTAAGCTTTCAATTATTCCATGGCGATCCACTTTGAATTCAGCTCCGACGGAAGCACGGTTTCGACCGACTGCTACCGCGGGCTGAATTTACTGGCGCACGCACAACTCGAGGAAGTTCTGGTCGGAAGTCGCTGTGGGGGTCACGGGATCTGCGGAAAAGACCGCGTTCAGGTCCGGCCCGACGACTTCTCCAAGCTTTCTCCTCCGAGTGCGACCGAGAGAAAGCATCTGAGCGGTGACGAAATCAATGCTGGCTGGCGATTGGCGTGTCAGTGTTTTCCTTCGGAAGATGGCCTCGAGCTTCGAGTGAGCTGTCCAGAGGGGCCACGCTAGAAGTGTCGCCAAAAAAGTCGAAGTCACGCCCGACACGGAGAAAAGCGCGTCGCCGAATCCCCGCCTGGGTTTTCAGCGTCATTCTGCACTTTTCCGCCGTGGCACTTTTGTCTTTTTTCGGACTTCGCGGCGACGAGCCTCCCAGCATAACTCCGAACCCGCTTAAAATTGCGCTCTCCCCTGGGCAGTCAACTCCGTCACTAAGGCAAGCTCAGCAACCGGCACATCCTCCTTCGCACCGAACCTGGTCCCCCAGCACTGATCGACTTGAGAGAAATCCTCCACTCCCCCAAATTCCTTCGGGTGCTAGCTCACCCCAGATCGAGGCGCCTGATTTTCCTGTAAACGGAAGTACTAGCCAGGGTTCGACCTACTTGGGGTACCTTCGCTCACAAATCGAAAGTCACAAAAAATACCCTCGCGAAGCGGTTCTGCGCCGAGAAGAGGGACTCGTTGAAGTGAGCCTCACGCTTCAAAAAAACGGGCGCCTCACGGATCTCTCCATCTCTCAAAGCGCCAGTCCTGTTCTCGATCGTGCGGCTCTCGACGCCATTCGCGCACTTCCCGATCTCCCCGCTCCACCCGCAGATTTACAAGCGCCCCTGAATTTGAAAATCCCAATCCGCTTTGAACTTCGTCCTCATTTCAGAAAATAAAATTTGCGAAACACCCCGATTCACGGGATGACGCCCCCCATGGGGATGGGGAACTGGGGGAGTATCCGCATTGAGTCCTGGGCTATGGCTATTTTGCTGACGAGTTCGTCAGCCATGGCCAGTGTGGAAGGAGGAAACGGCTGTTCAGCTGCGCAATTCGATGCGCTCAAACAAGCCGATGCAAGCCTCACGAAGCAAGTTGCCAACTTGGCGTCTGACTTGCCCAAACTCGATCTCGAGTACGTTCGAAAAAATTTCATTTTGCCCAACCACCGCCCGTGGGACGAAAACTCCCCGAAAAACAGGCGGTACGAAAACTATTTGCGGTCGATGTCCCAAGGGCTGATTCGCCTGAACGCGGATCTGCGCGAAGGCGTGAAAGTAACTTGCCGTCACGCAAAACTCGATCCGAACTGCCGCGGGGGCGAAGTCCTGGCTTACGTCCTGTTTCGAGGCAATACGCCGTTGAAAAACCTCTACTTCTGCTCAGGCTTCTTCGATCAGACCGAAGCTCAGAAAGAGAGCACGTTTTTCCATGAACTCACTCACTACACTTTGGCCACCGAAGACCGGGGACTCGACTGGCTCGAGGGCCAGGCCACGAATATTTCCACGGCCCCCAAAGACGCGTACCACTGGGAAGCTTTCGTGAACTCGGATGTCGAAAGCTCACTGAAACGCCAAATCTGGTACTGGAATTGGCCTAAAAAGTAGGGGCGTCCTGCTGTTTTCTTCCTGGTTTCCTGCCGGACCAGGCTAGGTTATGGTCTCCGACGGCAACTTCCGATTTTTCTCGTGAAAGGGTGATGGGATGGAACACGCGGGATTTTCACTGGTATCGGCTTTTCAAACGGGTGGCTTCTGGATGGTTCCCATCGCCATCTGCTTGGCCTTCTCCGTTGGCTTTACCGTCGAGCGCTTCGTGCGTCTCTACCTTCACTATCCTGTGGATGGCGCTTCGTTCATGTTCGAGGTCCAGAAGTACATTCTGGCCAACGACCTTGATGGAGCCATTCGCGTGTGCAACGGCGCTAAGAATGCCGCTCTTCCGAAAGTGATCAAAGCAGGCCTTCAGCGTGCTTCGCGTGACGACGAGCAAATTCAAAACGCCATCGACGCCGCTTCCTTGGAAATCATTCCGAAGCTCGAGCGCCGCATTCCCTTTTTGGCCCTGATCGCCAACATTGCCACCTTGCTCGGCCTTCTTGGCACCATTGCCGGTCTGATCAAGTCCTTCGCAGCCGTCGCTCTAGCAGACCCCGCACAACGCCAAGCCATCTTGGCCGCAGGTATTTCTGAGGCCATGAACGCGACTGCTTTCGGTCTTGTCACCGCTATCTTCACGATGGTTGCTCACGGCGTTTTGTCGGCTAAAGCGACCCGAATTCTGGAAGAAGTGGATGAGTTTGGCGTGAAACTCATGGACCTTCTATCGGCTCGAAAATTCCAGCACTCCTCTGAAACGTCCGCGAACTGATTGAGCCGCAGGAATCATGTTCAAGCGACCGTCTTCCCGCAGGAAATCAGGCCACAGAGAGGTTCAACTGAACCTGGTGCCGATCCTCGACACCTTGGTGACGCTGATCAGCTTCCTGCTTTTCTCGATGGCGTTCTTGAACCTAGCATCCATCGAATCCGCTTTTCCGGTGGCCTCTTCCGAAGCTCAGGCCAATCAACTGAAGACGAAGCCGCTCCAACTGACGCTTAAAGTAGAAGAAACCCAGACCAAGATCTGGAGTTATTTCGAACTGATCAAGCCCACCTTTGTGCCGCACCTGGAGCCTGGAAAGCCAGATTCCGTGCGAATCCACCAGGCACTAGTCACGATCAAGAAGCAGTTCCCGACTGAGAAATCGATCGTCTTTGAGCCCAATTCGGGAACGAACTACGACTCGATCATCTCGGTGATGGACGCAGCAAGAAACCTAGAACCCAGCGACGAGTCGATCTACTTCAAGGACCCTGCTACGGGCCGAGAAGAAGTCGCGAAACGCCTTTTCCCGGACATCGTTTTCGGAAACCTGATGGGGGACCGCTAAGTCATGGCGTTTCGTCGATCCATCAAGAACCGTCGCAGGCGCAGAAGGATTGGAAGCGAATTTGAGCTTCCGCTGACCAGCATGATGGACGTTTTAGTCATCATCCTGGTGTTCCTCCTCAAAACCTATTCCACGAGCCAGAACAACCTTTCGACCGTGAAGGGCATTCAGCTTCCTATCTCGAGCTCAGTGGATACGCCGACTGACAGCCACCAAGTCATTGTCACGCCTGAAGCGATCACCTTTGAGGACGAGCGCGTCGTCGAATTCGAGCAAAGCACCGAGGCACTCAGCGCTTCAGACGCGAAGTACCGATTCAAGGAAGCTGACCTCCAGGACGGCGGCAGAAAGATTGTCCCCCTGTACGACGCTTTGATTCGGGCTCGCGACCAATCTGAAATGCTTCGCGTGAAATCGAAAGCGCGCGACGCCCAAGGAAACCCGCTCCCCTTCGATGGGATCATGGCCATCCAAGCTGACAAGCGCATCTCTTACGATACCGTTCGTAAGATCATGTACACCGGAGCTTCCGCAGGCTACCGCGTGTTCCGCCTGCTCGCTATGAAGCGAGATACCTGATCGTCTCCAAGCGGCTCGCTGAACTAAAGACGCCCGATTCCGCTGAAGTTCAATGGGTACGCTGCTTCCACCACACCGCCGCCTCGGGGGATGGGGAATTCAATACGCCGGAACACATTCAAGACGCACTGTTCGATAGCATCACTTTTCAAGGTAGTGGAAGCGATGCCCGTTTGCGAAACGCGGCCCAGTGAACCAATCGTGAAGCTGACGCTGACCCGCCCCGCGAGGCGCGTGGGGAAAAGTCCCCCGCGTGCCTGAGTGTTATGCTCTTTTTCGTAGCAATGACGAAATTCATCCCGATGCGCCAAGATTGCCGCTTCCACAGCGCTTTGATCGATCACGCCCATCGTGACCCCGTCATCGGTTCCGTCGGGCTGGCCCACGATTTTTACGCGGCCACCGACCACACCGGACCCGTCCCCTGCAGCGCCCCAGCCCGTCCCTACGCGGCCGCCACCGGTGCCTTTATCTGAAAGCCCCGCCAGGGTCGTAGCCGCAGTTCCACCGCCACCTTTACCCGTGCCGCTCAGTGCAAGGCCGCCATTCCCTTGGGTGGTGAACGAGCCAAAACCGGACGGGCGCTGAGCCCCCGTCCCCATTTTCCGGGAGGCGCCGGCCAAAAGATTTTGGACCTGTCCGCCCGCGCCTTTGAGGAAATCGATATTTCCAAGGCCCTCGATCTGGCTCGAACCCTTCCCTTGAGCTTGGTTTTGCGGAGCGCCTGCAATCTTTGAGGTCTTTGATCCGCGAGAACCTTCACGTCCTTCGGCTCTTTTGCCCTCGCCCTCTTTGGCTTCGCTTTGAGACCTCGGTCTGCCGCCTATCAAGGGCTTTTGCTGGGCCAAAGCCGCTTTCGGTTGAACCAGCGGGAGAGTTTTCTGGGCTCCTGGCTTCAAATCTAATTTCGTCACAGCCGGAGGCGTCTTCTTTTCTGGCTGGGGTGCGGGTGGCGTGAAGCCCGAGAATTTCTCCGGCTGATACAAAATGGTCGCAATCCGCTCGGGAAGTTCCTCGGTCTGAATGGATTTCGGAACCGACATCTTAAAGATCGCCAGAAGCAATACGGCGGTGAGTC
This sequence comes from Bdellovibrionia bacterium, assembly GCA_040399745.1. Taxonomy (GTDB): domain Bacteria; phylum Bdellovibrionota; class UBA1018; order UBA1018; family UBA1018; genus CANFHS01. The sequence continues at coordinate 74,655 of JBBARP010000007.1, forward strand.
CGAGCGAAGTCCCCAGCGACCGCTTAAAGACAGGATCGGCAGCGGCGACTTTTCGTTTCAGGAGCTCGGGCGGACAAGCCGAGTAACTCAAATAAAACGTCAAATCCCCGAGCTGGATCTTCGCAAAATCACCCTGCTTCAAGGGAATAGAAACCGCGCCGTCCCGACCGGCACGAAGCTCGTCGAGCTTCTCGAGGCGCCCGTTCCGCTGAACCACACCTTTCATGCGACGGTCCAGATTCAAGTGATAGACCCCTGAACTGTCGCGCTCCAAAAACGAGAAACGATCCGACTCAAGAAGAGGTGGGATGGCAAAGTCGGCACCCGCTACCGAGCCGATCACCACTTTCTCTTGGTCCAGGTAATGCTGAACATCGAGAATGGTGCGGCGCCAAGACAAGACGACTTCGAGAGCTTTTTCTTGGTCCGATCGCGTCTGGAAGATGGGAACGACATCCTCTTCGTCCACCAAAAGCAGCGGACCCATGTCTCGCTTTTGAACGGGCGGAAAAGTTGGCTTTCGCGACGGAAACTCGCGCGCGGCAGGAACCGGCTGCACTTGCGAAGCCGGCACGGGACGCTCGGCCTTGTGCGCAGCTTTCACTTCG
>JBBARP010000007.1:75362-216851 GCA_040399745.1 Bdellovibrionia bacterium
ACGGTCGGAGCTTTCACTTCGACGGTCGGAGCTTTCACTTCGACGGTCGGAGCTTTCACTTCGACGGTCGGAGCTTCTTGCGTGGCAGCGCCCTGCGAATCGGCAGAGTGACTCAAAAAGGAAGGCCGACTGGGCAGAGCTGCCGGACGCGAAACCACCGCTATGGGCGCCTCAGCCTCAGTTTCGACACGAACACAGCGGATTTCAAATCCCGCGATCTCCAAAAGATCACCGTCTTGAAAGGACGAAGTCACGACTGCTTTGCCGTTCAAGCGGACTCCGGTTTCCGAAGCCAAGTCGAAAACGGTCAGCCCTGCGCCGGATCGCTCAATCACTGCATGGATCGAAGAGACACCTTCGCCCAAAAGTCGAAGATCCGCAGAGGCCAATGCGCCCACGACGATTCGATCCTTCGTCATGGCAAGTCCACCTACGGGCGAAGTCGAGCCCGGGCCCGCTGCCTTTTCAAATCGAAAGCCAAGAGTATGCGGGCTGGAATTCATGGGCTAAGTTACCTCTGAAAATCCCTTCACTTGCCCATTACCACGTCCCGCAGCATCTCGCGGTGAAACTCCTTGCGCCTTTGCACGAGAGACCCAAATTTCTCCTCCGGGCGCCTTTGGAAATAGAATTCCCCCGGATTCCGAATTTCGCCTTGAATTTCAGTACCTTCAAAGTCGAGCTGCGTTTTCTTGGGGTAAACGATCGGCTTTCGAACGGGAGCCGCATCTTCTTCTTGGGCATGAGCCCAATTACCCGACCAAGAAAATCCGAGAACAAAAGCCGCTCCGCTGATGACTGACAGAACCAGGACAAAAAAAACGGTTCGAATCAGATCCCCCCGACTCAATCCTCTTTCCATTTTTCGCAGCTCCTTTTCAACGCTTCGTACGCTTGTTGCTCGAATCCACTTCCAGGCCCGCCAGCCTGTGACAACGCTTCCAGGCATTGTCCCGACTTCTTCTTCCGAGCGGCTTCATGGAACACTTTGACCCAACGCCCTTCCGTGGCCCCTGCTTGCGTGGCTTTCTTGAATTGAGCTTCTGCCGCATCCAGCTTGGAAGTCCCTTGAAGGGCAACTGCAAAGCCGTCCAGCACCTCTGGTGCCTGAGATCTCGCCAGCAAACTTTCCCAGAGCTTCAAAGAACGCGGAAAGAGGCGGTAATAATTCAGAAGCAGAGCGCGGTTCATCAGGGCCGGGATGAAAGCGGAATCCTTGGACAGCGCCTCTTGGAAAAACGCATCCGACTCCTCGACCTTCCACCATTCCTCTTCAGAGACTCCACCCAGGCCAGCAACTCCCCGGTTATTCAACGCAGCCGAAGAACGTGGATTCAGCTGTCCCCCTCGGTCATACGCAAGCCGAGCCAAACCTGGCTGGCCACTTCCCCAAAGTAGATTTCCGTAATCCACCCAAGCGGACGCGTCCGTCGGGGTTTTCGCCAAAGCGTCGCGAACCCGCTTCATCGCCGGATCCTTGCCCTCTTTACCGCCATCGGGAGAAATTCCAGCCAAACGGAATCCTCCTCGGGTTCCCTGAGCGAGCCCCTTCCAAGGTCCTTTTCCAGAGGCCGCGGCCAATCGATCACCGAGAGCCGGAATGGTGGGAGTGAGCCACTCACCCCGAACGGCATTTTGATAAGCCTTTTCCCAGCTTTCTTCAGCCTTCTTCCGAAGAGGGCCTGACACACTGGCAATGCCTTCGCGGAAAGCTTTCGAACCTTCCTCGCTCGCACCATCCGGAGGCGACAAAGCTTCGAGCTCCTCAGCAAAGTGCAACACCCACGAAGCCAGGCGATCCTGGGCCGCTACACCCCAAGGCCCCTGACTCTCCACCACTCCTTCAGCAGCTTGAGTTAACTCGACGAGGGCCTTCATGCGCTGCTGAACTGCAACCTTCAGATTCGCTTCAGGGAGCTCGATTGGCTTGAACTTCTCGGAATGGGACTGCTCTAAATGCTCAAGAAGCTTCAACCGGGCGTAACCCACAAAAGGTGACGCGGGTCCCTGCGAGGCCTTCTTCCAGCCTAAGAGTGCGCCTTGTGCGCTGCCACGGCTCCACTGCAGATCTGCTGCTCGAACCCGGCATTCAGCTTGCTGAACTCCCGGAGTATTCGCACAGCTCAGGTAACGCTGAATCGCTTCATCTTGCCGCCCAGAACTTTCCAGAGACTTTGCCAATCGAAGCATCAAACTACCGCGCGCAGGATGTTGCGGGTAAAGCTTCAAGTGAATTTCCAGGACGCGACGAGCTTCTGCCTTCTGATCGAGCGCTGCCCAGATCAATCCGGCCGTCTCGAGCGATTCCGCACTGAGCCCGCCTTTTCCGCAGACTTCAAACAACCGTGCCGAAGCTTCAAATTGACCGTCAATCAAAGCGGCAGTTGCAGCCGATTGCAGAGAGGAGATCGTTTTCCGTGTGTCCCCGCCACGCGAAATCAGCTCCGCGCCAACCCTTTCAACTGCAGGGAAATCTCCAGCTTGAGAGTAACTCTGAATCGCACTGAGCCACGCTTGCTGAACCGCAGGGCCTGCCACTTTCCCCGACAAAGCAAACTCTTCGTAGCCTTGCCCGGCCGCAGAAAAGTCTTTCCGCTTCTCTGCTGCGGTAATAGCGCCAATGCGCATCTTCCGCTCGGCTTGGGTCAAAACGGCTTCGAGCTTAGCACCGCTGGCCTTATCCGCCGCGAGCAAGTCCTGATTACCCCGAATGGCGCGTAGAGCTTCGGGAAGTTCTGCCAGAGTCGCACCGTCCGCTAGGCCATCGACCAAGATTTGAACCCAAAGGCGCGCAGCCGTCTGACCTTGCGAACTTTGCGGCGCCGCCGAAACCAGCTTCGCCACACGCCCCACGGCCTCTTTCCGAGTGGAAGGATAACCAGCAAGCACCTGTGCGGCTCGAAGCGCAGCATCCCGCCCCTCGACGGAATCACTGAGCGAAGCACTCAAAGCATCCGCCGCTTCGACGAACTCAGACTCAAGAGCCGAGGGTGAATCAGCGGCCTTCTGAGCAGGAGTCTCTTTCGCCGCTTTCTTAATCGCTTCCGACAGACTCGCGAGCCAAAACTTACCGGCATCTTTCGCGTAACGGGTATCGCGTGATTCCACGATTTGCCGATAAAGCGCGGAAGCTTCTTTCGACTTCCCTAAGTCACGCTTGACCTCGGCAAGGTACATCCGGATTTCGGTGGTTTCTGGATCGGTCACCCGATTTTTCAAAAACCTATCTAGATAGACACTGTAAAACCGCTCTGCAACCAGCAGCGAAGCTGAATCCGCGTCGCGACGATTGCGTTCGTGACGGTCCGTCGCCACTTTCCGAATCATGGCGCGAAGATTCCGGGTCACCGAACGCGTCTCAGCTTGCCCTTCTTCCAGTTCTCGAATGCGCTGTAAATCAAGGCGTTTCAGTGCCTCCGCCAGCTTTCCTCGGCGAAGGTCCAAATCCACAAGCTTAACCATCACGCGGTAAGCAGCTTCGTCCTCTGGGCGCGTCTGCAAAAGAGTCTCGAAAACCAGAGTGGCCTTCACTGGATCTGCATTTCGCTCATACTGGCGTCCGAGACGCTCAAGTGCTTTTGGATAATAATCTCGATCGCCCGCCGCCTTTTTAAAATACAGCAGAGCTTCGTCGACTTTCCCGGTCTCGGTCATGAAAATGGCGAGATCTCTGAGGAGTTCTTCCTTCAAAGAAACGAATTTGTCGTTTCCAGATTCCGCCAACCGAACCGCTTCTTTCAGCGTCTCAACAGCTCGATCGAATTGTCTAAGGCGGTAACAGGTCCAGGAAAGCTTATGAAGCAGGCGTGGACGAAGCTCGCCCTTTTCTTTCTCCAAACCCTTTTCGTACCAGGCTTGAGCGCGCTCGTAGCGTCGCTGCTCCATCTCCGAATCGCCGAGCTCGCGATAGGCATCCGCAGCATACGGAGAGTCCGGGAAGCGCCGGATCAGCGTCTCAAAGGCCTGAAGCGATTCAGCCTTTCGATCGAGCTCCGCGAAATTAACGCCCAAGAAAAGATAGACCCGGTCACTTCGCTCAAACGGGATCCCCAGAGCCAAAAGCTCTTGGCAAACCTTCACACCGGACAACAAATACGACCGAGAACGAGCCCGTAAAATCGTGCGATCCGCTCTTCCCTGCTCGCGCTTCAGCTCATGCAAGCGACCTTCAAGAAGGAATTCCGCATGGTAGCCTTCCTGATAAAGCTCAGCTAAGCGGTAATAGAGTTCAGCTCTTCGGTTCTCAGGCTGGCGACGCCCCAAAGTGAGCCTGAGCTGCTGAATCTCCTGAAGCCTGAGTTCACGAATCTGAGCTTCTTCGGGAGCGATGATGCTCTCGATCTCAGTTTGAGAATAACCACCCACTGCAGAAGACGCCGGATCGGGCGTCCCTACCGAAGAGGCTGTCTTTCGCCCTTCAGCTCTGGGCGCATCCCCTGATGCGGCCTGGGCAATCGTTCCCAAACTAGCAAGGGCACTCCACGCGATCCATTTTCTCAGTCTCGAGCTCATGGCAAAGCCCTCACTTCTGCGTGTCAACGCCACACTCTGACTCGAGAGCAAAGACGTAATCCCCGAGCTCGTCGTTCCAGAACTCCCCATTGAAGGTCCAGAAATACTGATCGTCCCGTCGCTTGGGTTTCCGGTTTCCACGTCCACGCTCGACTCCCACTTCATTCTTCCCAATGAGCTTGTCCTTCGCCCGGCGAAGCATTTCCAATTTAATAAAAGCCATCTTCTCAACATCCGCGATCAAAACCGAATGGTGGTCGAGAAGGCTGTTGAGGACAAACACCCCACCCTGCTGGCGAATCGCATTTTCGCGCCAACCGAGCACTTGCCCGAGAAACACAGGAAAGCCGCCTGAGCGCTCACCAGGAAGCGTGAGACCGCCCGATAATTGCGCAAACCGCTGTGCTGCGACTCGCTCCGAAGCGACATCGCGCTCACCCCGAACTAGACCCTGAAAATAAGGGCCTCGCACGAATCGGTTCGCCATACGGAAAGCGCCACTTGAAGTATCCAGAGGCGCTCCGAGAGCCATTTTTCCGAAATCCCAAAAGGCAAGAGGCTGGTTGGCCTTGGATTCCAAAAGGCGCTTCACTTCTTCTCCACCCGGAGCATAACGGGCATGAAAGTCATTGATGACCTGGTTGGCATCTCCATAAAGGCAAAGTGCCAAGAAGGTTTGAGCGCGCAGGACATCAATCTCGGAGTTCTCGACGAATGCCAAAGCAGGACTCTTGTAGGTCACTAGCTTTCCAAGCGTCCGATTGTACTCGGCGCGCGCGAAACTGTTCCAAGCTTGCTCAAAGAGAATCTCGGGCCAAACCCAGCTCTCTTTCGGGATGCGATCATAAGCACGATCGGCTTCATCAAACCGCTCCATTTGATAGAGGGTCCGAGCCACCCCCGCCTGGCAGCGGGCCTGGAGATCTTCCCCGTCGAGGGTCAGATCGTCCGCTTGACGAGCGCACAACCGAAAATCAGCAAGTGCAGCTTCCGATTTCCCGCTCACGGCCTGAGCAGTCGCGCGAACCTGAATCCCAAAAGGATACAGGGCGCTTTCCGGAGAAATCGCGTTCACGTAGCCTGCGGCACGCGAGTGATCCCCCAAAAGGAGTGCTTCTTTGGACAGGCTGAACAAATAAGCCGCCCGTTGCACAGGAGTATAATCTTCGTAAGAGGTGTGGCGGATCAGATAAGGACGTAAGAGATCCGCACCGACTCGAAGAACCAATTCTTCGGTTTCCTTCAGAACCAAGCGAATGGCGGTCTTTTGACCCGACTGAAGAGTCCGAATAAAAAAATACGAAGCCGCATGGGGCATTCTGGCCTTGAGAAGGCTGAGCGTCACCCAAGCATGCGCTTCCGCACCTTCAGAAGATTGGGGCGAAGCCGTCTCGGAAAAAGCCATTCGCGCCGCTTTGAAATACTGCCCTGCTGAATACAGCTCGCGCGCCATGGCGACAGACTGCGATTCAGCAGTCGCCGAAGGAATCGAGAGGAGCGACACGCATCCCGCAGTCAGCCACCCAAGAACAGGCGCCCGGAGCCTCACAGGCGAACCCCAACACCTAGGCCCAATTGGTAATTCGGAAACCAAGTTTCCTCGCCTGCGGTTTGATAAACCGGAGCACGATAAAAGGCCCCTTGGAAATCCCATCGCACGTCCCAGCTATCCGATACGTGAAAGAGGTGCCCCGTGCCCACATAAAGGGCAGTGCGACTCTCGGTTTGATAGGTGGGACTCGCCGAACTCGAGCTCCGCGTATCCAAAGCAGAAGTCAGGACCCCTGCGCCGGCGTTGAAGTACCAATCGAAATAAAGAATCTGATTGAAGACGTTGATCTTGGCGTACCAAGGCGCAAAAACCAGGAGCGCGCCCGCCTGTCCGCGCACTTCGCGAACGACTGGGAGGGCGTTCGGCGCAGAACGTTTCAGGGCATAAAACGTGTTGTTCTCACTGTTAAAGCCCTGGGTATAAAACCCCTCGACACCGAAAGCTTCCGAGAAGAACCAAGCAGCCCGCCCGCTGACATTCAGCGAAGTGCGGTAAGAATTCGAAAGCCCCGGCCCGCCCAGCGCACTGAGCGACAAGTGGTTCGCCTTCAAGAAGCGTCGATTCTGGAGAACATAAATCTTCTTGTCTGGGTCGAGCCACTTGAAGCTGTACTCATCCCCGCTCGACGCAGGCTCTCGATCCGCAGCCTGAGCGTCTACCGCCCGGCCTAACCCACCGCCGAGCACCGCCAACAAGACGAGTCCGGATTGGAGGAGCTGCCGACTCCGGAACGTTCGATCACTTTTGCGCCGACTTCCGACCCGATTTCCGAGAATTTTCATGTCCTTGAGAGTCTAACCGCGCGTCATCCTGAGGTGCAATTTTTTTCAGCCACGGAAGCACCTCCCGCTGACCCAAAAGCACCCAGGGTGCATTCGTTTCCGAACGCCTGCCGACACTCACTCCTTGAACCCGGGATTCTAGCCCGAGCGCCCTCACTCGTCGAAAAACCCTCTCATCGGTTTCGTCGTCACCTAAAAAGATCACCCGCCCCCCTGGCCGACCGCGCTCCAAGATCTCCAAGACGGCGTCCGCCTTATCCGGAGCCCCCTCGGGCAGGACATTCACGACGCATTTCCCACCAAAACTTCGAACCCCCTTCAGCCTCTCCACGCCTTCCGCGATCCGCATTCGAGCCTTGGCCCGGTTCGGAGCGCCTCGGTAATGAACACACAAAGACTCGCCCTTATCCTCAACCCAAACCCCTGTTTCTCCCTTCAAGTAGCGGTTCAAGAAAGTCACCCAAGGTCGGGATTGTTTTCGGAATTTCACCCCGCGCGCGCCATGATTTCCCAATCGCTGAATGGGACCGAGCTTTCGGGTCAATCGCGCCAGATCCCGAGGGGAACGGCCAGACAGGAGCACCACCCGCCCGCTTCGAGCCACCCCGGCCCCTTGAATCCACTCCCTCTCGAACGCCCCCAGACGAACCTGCGAGGGCTTTTCGCAAATCGGAACGAGGGTGCCATCAAAATCCAGAATCAGGGTGGCCCCTTCTGAGATCCATCGACGAAATTTCCGAATCGCAGCAGGTGAGCTGGCATCCCGCCCCCCCTGACTTTCTGACGTTTTTCCCATCCATTAGGCTTAACGGATCCACCGATCCTGCCACCAGGCTCAGCGCATGATGGAACTCCGCAAGGAACTCTGTAACGAACTCTGTGCGTCAGGCTTGCCCTTTCGCAGAGTTTTGGCTAAGACCGCTCCACTGAAGTTTGACGTGGCTCTTTGGCGGAATTGGTAGACGCACTCGACTCAAAATCGAGCGGGGTAACCCGTCCGAGTTCGACTCTCGGAGGAGCCACCATCTTCAGACCCAGCGCAGCAGCTCCAGGTGCCCAGCCGAAGTGATTCGGTAGCGCGCGCCGAGCGGCAGAGGATTCTGACCCGCTGCACCGTGCCCCACAGGAAGTCCCGACCAAACGGGGATTCCAAGGCGCCGGCCCACTTCTCCGAAAATTTCCCGAAGGCCTTCTTCCACGGGGACCGTTTCTCTCAAAGGCTTCTTGTCCGAGTCGCGAGGCTTCCAAACCATACGCTCCAGCTCTTTTTCGGTTTCAGGCTCTCGCCACAAACCTTGGCCGACAACATCCCGGCAATTTTCGAAAGTTCCAAGCACGAGCGCCCGGACTCCTCGGAGCCCGTCGGAAGCCAAAACCTGCTGAAAATCGCGATCGATTCGGTAAAGGGGCTCGTCCACTTCTTCAAAAAAGAGGATTTTGCCTCGAACACTTTCAGCAGCAGCCGTTCCTCTCAGGCTAGACCAAACGGCAAGGTTTCCGCCGATCAACTGGCCTTCGATCGCCTTGCCTTCGGGCTTGGCGCCCCAATTCTCGAGCTGCGTCTTTTGCCAAACCCACGGAGTTTCTTCTTCTCCCCGAATGGCTTGCACCAATCCGCGAAAGGACTCCTCGGGAATCCTGCAAAAACCGGTCAGACCCGGCATCGGCCCATGGAGTGTCAGTGCCCCGAATTTTTCACGCGCAAAGCCTAAAATCGCTGTGGAATCGGAATAGCCCACGAGAAGCTTTTTCCTCTCGGGCAAGCCCCGCTTCCGCGCAGCGTGCTCCAATAGCGGCAGTAAGCGCGCTCCGCCGTAGCCACCGCGAGCCATCCACACGATGTCGCAGTCCGAGTCATAAAACGCCTCAATCAAGGCCTGAGCTCGTTCCCAGTCGTTGCCCGCAAATAGGCCCGCTTGACGCAAGCAACGGGCATCGAGCTCCACTTGGAAGCCTGCTTCTTCGAGTCTCTGAATTCCCAGACGCAGCTCCACAGGCGACATCACAAACGCAGTGGCTACGATTCGAATTTTTTGTCGAATTTTCTGTCGAATTTTTTGTCGAACCTTCTGACGGCTTTTTTGGCGCATGAGTCACGCCAGTTTATCTCGGGCCGGTCAGCCTTGGGTCAGAAAAGTGGTCAATCGCTTGAAACCCAGGTCTTTCGCTTTCGCTGAAACCCAAAACGCAGCCTCTGGATCGAGCCCGAGCGCACTCAGTGCCTGATGGGCTTCTTTTTTCCTGCGCGCGCGATCGCTTTGCGTCTTCAAAGAATCAGCCTTGGTAAAGACGAGGAGAATCCGAACCCGAAGAGTCGACAGAAATTTCAGCGCGTCCACATCTAGATCCGTGGGCCCGTGACGAGCATCTAAAAGAACCAGAGCGCCTTCTAGGCCTCCGTCTCCCCGCAAGTAGGCTTCGATGATTTTAGCCCATTCATCGCGGTCCATTCGAGCAGCCTTGGCAAAGCCATAACCCGGTAAATCGGCGATGATTCGTTTGGCTTCTTTCCAAAGGTAGAGGTGAATTTTTCGCGTCTTCCCGGGCTGCTCACTGACTTGAGCCAACCGCTGTCCCAGAAGTGCGTTGATGAGGGAACTTTTCCCCACGTTGGATCTACCCACCATTGCCCAGCGAGGCTCGGCATGACCTGAAAGAAAGGGGCCTTTGAAGAGCTCAGGAATCTGAGCGGGGTCGCCCACAGTAAAAAGATGTTCACCAGCCATGGCAGCAGTCTAGCCGATCCACCGATCGGTTCACAGATGAACCTGTCACCGCCTTCAACTCCAAACCAGTGGGGTCCCAGCTTGGCCCAAGCCTTGCTCTTAGCGCCCGGCACCCACGGGGAAGGAAAACTTACAATGGCTACAAACGCCTCCACACCAAACTCAACTGAAGCTTGGCAGCTGAAAATCTACGACCCGAGCGGCGAAGTTCGCACGGTCCGCCTCGAAGGCCCTTGGAAAGCGGGAGCGCCGCTGGGATCTGACTCCGAGGAAGACGGAATCTTGCTTCGTGACCCCACCCTGCCCCGCCGAGTGGCTCAGCTTTGGGCGAAGCCCGAAGCTGGCTCCCAGCGCTCTCCTTGGTGGATTCGACTCGAGAACCCCGCGGTCGCGGCTCAACTGGGGGGAATCGACGTTCGCGAAGCCGAACTACCGCCTGGGATTCCCTTGCGCCTCGGCGAAACCACTCTTCAGATGGAAGCCGTTCAAACCACCGTCGAGTCGATTCCGCCGTTTCCTTCCGGAGTGCGCCCCTGGCTGAGTTGCACCCGGGAAGGAAAAGACGCCCTTTGGACCGCAAGAAAAGCCGCGTCCACCTCTCTCTCGGTTTACCTGGCTGGTGAAACGGGAACAGGCAAGGAAGTGATGGCGCAACTCATTCACTCCTGGAGTGAACGCAGCTCAGGTCCTTTCGTTCCCCTCCACTGCGGCGCCCTTCCCCTGTCTTTGGCCGAAAGCGAGCTCTTCGGGCACGTCAAAGGTGCGTTTACCGGAGCCATTCATCAGCGCCCCGGCGCCCTGATGCAGGCCCATAACGGAACCCTCTTCCTCGACGAAGTCGGCGATCTGCCCCCCGATATCCAAGTGAAGCTCCTCCGATTCCTGGAGAACGGTGAAATTCGGGCCGTCGGAGCCGATCGCCCGTCGCGCGCCGACGTACGCCTCCTCTGCGCCACCCACTTGCCTCTCAAGAAACTGGTCGAAGAAGGGCGCTTCCGACGCGACCTCTACTTCCGACTGGCGTCGATCACGGTACAAATTCCCAATCTGAAAAGCCGGCCCGACGATGTGGTGCTCCTGGCCCGGCGATTCGGGGCCGAACTGGGACGCAGCCTTTCGCCCCGCGCTCTTTTGCGCCTTCAGGCCCACTCCTGGCCTGGCAATGTCCGCGAACTTCGCCACGCAATGGAACGCGCCAGCGGCCTGGGAAGCCCGTTTCAACAGGTCCTGGACGAAGATGCGTTTTCGTTCCTTTTGGCACCCGACCACATTGAGGAGAATCCGGAACTGGAGCTAGGAAACTCGGTCCTGAGCCTCGCCGAAATGGAAAGGATCATGCTCTTGAAGGCGCTTCGGCTGTCTCAAGGAAACCGGGCTAAGGCCTCGAAAATCCTCGGAGTCGCCCGCAGCACGCTCTTTGAAATGCTCAAACGGCACCGGATTCAAGGCCCCAGGAGCGCTCCTGTGGCCGCCATGGGTTAAGTACCGAGCTCAGACTGGGAAATGGGGCCGAAGTCTGCTAGCTTCGGCCCTCTCATGGAAGCCTTCTTCGATTTCGAAAAGCGGATTGTTTCCCTCGAAAAGAAACTCACGGACCTTCGCGACCTCGCCAAGCAGGAAGGAGTCGATTTCGGCTCTGAGATTGGCGTCCTCGAGAAGCGCGTCACTGAGATCATCGAGGAAACCTACTCGAAACTCACTCCGGGCCAGAAAGTTCAGCTCTCGCGCCATCCGAACCGGCCCTACACGCGCGACTATGTGGATGCGCTTTTCCCGGATTTCATGGAAATTCAGGGCGACCGCACCTTTGGCGACGACCAAGCTCTACTTGCGGGCTTTGCCACTTGGCCTCCGGTTCAACCCGGTCAACCGCAGGTTGCTGAATCAGAACGCAAACCCATCTTGATCTTGGGACACCAAAAAGGCCGCTCCACGAAGCAAAAATTGGAACGAAACTTCGCGATGACCCGCCCCGAAGGCTATCGCAAAGCCATGCGCGCGATGGAGTTGGCCAATCGCTTCAAGATGCCGGTTCTTTGCTTCATCGATACGCCGGGAGCTTATCCGGGCTTGGATGCGGAAGAACGCGGACAATCCCAAGCCATCGCAGAATCCATTCGGCTGATGTTCTCGCTCCAAGTTCCCGTGGTTTGCGTGGTGATCGGTGAAGGCGGATCCGGCGGAGCCCTGGCCATTGGCGTAGGCAACTCGGTTCTGATGCAAGAATACAGTTACTACTCTGTCATCTCACCCGAGAGCTGCGCAGCGATTCTTTGGAGCGACTCAAGCCTTTCCGAGCGAGCTGCTGAAAAGCTGAAAATGAGCCCAAGCGAGCTTTTACGCATGGGCGTGGTCGACGAGATCATTCCAGAACCCAAGGGCGGAGCCCACCGGGATTGGGCCGAAGCTGCCCACTTGCTGCGCGAAGCGCTCGTCAAGCATCTGGAGCCGATGATCGCTCAGGCCGGAAAAAATCCACAAAAGCTGAAAGAGCAACGCCTCGAGAAATTCAGAAAAATGGGCGAAATCGGACTCGCCCACACGAAACCTCAGAACGACGAGGAAGCATGAAGGCCGTTCATTCCATGACCGGGTTTGGCGCTGCCGAAGGAAAAGTCGGAGCCCAGCGCTACCGGGTCGAAATGAAAGCGGTGAATCATCGTTTTCTTGATCTGAAACTCAGGCTGCCTCGCGAATTTCAAAGCTGGGAAATTCAGGCAAGAAAATTTCTGGAAACGCGCCTCCAACGAGGGGCCTTGGACATTAAAGTCGAAAGGCTTTCCGAAGCGGGTGTCCTTCCGCAAGCGCCTCAAATCAACTTGGCTCTAGCAGCCCATTATTTTGAATCTTTGAGGACTCTTCAGAAAACCCTGGGTCTGAACGATTCCATCCGCACGGCAGAGTTGGCACAAATGCCTGAGGTCTTTTCCCGGGCAGAGGCAGCGTCTGTGCCTGCGGAACAAGCTTGGGTTGACCTCGAAACACTCCTGAATTCTGCGTGCGCTGAACTGCTGAAAATGCGCGCTACCGAAGGGGCTGCTCTCACCCGAGGACTGCTCGAAGCGGCGACCGAGCTCAGTACGACACTTTCAGGAATTCGCGCACGACGCGATGAATGGATCTCTCAGATCCAGAAGCGCCAGGCCGAGCGCATTCGTTCCATCTTTGAAGCCAATCCCCTGCCGTCCACTGCCCCCTTGCAAGCCGTCCTCGAATCCAGAATCGCCCAGGAGTTGGCCCTTCTCTTGGACCGCTCGGACGTCGAAGAAGAACTCACCCGCTTCCAAGGACACTTAGACCACCTTCGACAGATTTTCGAACAAGGCGGAGCCGTTGGCCGTAAACTCGAATTCGTGCTTCAGGAACTCGGTCGCGAGGTCAATACGCTCTCGAACAAAGCGCAAGATCTTGGGATCAGCACAGAAGCCGTGGGCATCAAGGTGAAACTTGAGCAGCTCCGCGAGCAATCGATGAATCTGGAGTAGACCTCTACATGTCATCCCAGCGCACACAGAAGATGCTGATCGTCCTTTCGGCCCCGTCCGGGGCAGGAAAAACGACTCTGTGCGCTCGCCTTCTCCAAGACCTTCCCTCGCTTCGCTTATCCATCTCTTCGACGACTCGGGCTCCGCGAGGACAAGAAAAAGACGGCGTTCACTACTCCTTTCTAACGCGCGATCAATTTGAGGCCGGTATCCGGGACCACCGTTTCGCGGAGTGGGCAATGGTTCACGGAAACTACTACGGAACTTCCAAAGATTTTCTGGAAGGTTCCTTTCGTGCAGGCACCCCGGTGCTTCTCGACATCGACGTTCAAGGCGCAGAGAGCCTTCGCAACGTCTTTCCGTCAGAGACCTACACGGTATTCATTTCTCCACCTGACCTAGACACGCTCGAAAAACGACTTCGCGCCCGGGGTACCGACACCGAAGAGACCATCCGTAAGCGAATGAACAATGCGCGAACGGAGATGGCAGCGATGTCGAAGTTCGATGCCATCATCGTGAACGATGACTTGGACCGCGCCTATTCTGAACTTCGCGAAGTGGTCACTCGCGCACTGCAGGGAACGAAATGACCAAGACTAAAGCAGTCACTTTGGCCTCTTTGGTGGACTCGGTCCGCTCCTATTTTCCGGAAGCGAAAGTCGAACTCATCGAGAAAGCCTACGAGTTCTCGAATCGCGCGCACCAAGGACAACTCCGCGCCTCGGGTGATCCTTACATTATCCATCCGCTCGAAGTGGCTCAGGTCCTGGCGGAACTGAAGCTCGACTTGCCTTCGATCATCACTGGCCTTCTTCATGACACGGTCGAAGATACCAAGGTCACCTCTGAGGAGATCGAACGCGAATTCGGGAAAGACGTCGCGGAATTGGTCGAAGGGGTCACAAAGCTTTCCAAGATCACTTTCAAGACTTCGGAAGAAAAGCAGGCCGAAAACTTTCGAAAAATGATCATGGCCATGTCACGCGACATTCGCGTGATTTTGGTCAAGCTGGCAGATCGCCTCAACAACATGCGGACGCTGGACGCTTTGGCTCCCCAAAAACGCCAAACCATCTCGCAAGAAACCCTCGATATTTATGCGCCGATCTCCAATCGCCTCGGTATCGGCTGGTTGAAGGTCGAGTTCGAGGATCTTTGCCTACGCCACCTGCACCCCGATTCGTATTACAAGCTCGCTCAGCGCGTTTCGATGAAGAAAGCGGAGAGAGATAAGTACATCGAGGAAGTCACCAACATCCTGAACGAAAAGCTCAAAGAGTACGAAATTCACGGCACCGTTTCAGGACGGGCCAAGCACCTCTACTCCATTTATAAAAAAATGGAGCGACGGAACGTCGACTTCGATCAGCTCTACGACATTCTGGCTTTCAGGATCGTGGTCGACAACATCACCGAGTGTTACAAATCGCTGGGCGTCATTCACGCCACCTACAAGCCGGTACCTGGGCGCTTCAAAGACTACATCGCCATGCCGAAGGCGAACAGCTACCAGTCCCTGCACACGACCGTCATCGGCCCCTACGGGGAGCGAGTCGAAATTCAGATTCGCACCCAAGAAATGCAACAAGTGGCTGAAGCCGGTATCGCGGCCCACTGGCGTTACAAGGAGGGCCGCTTCGGTTCAGGAAAACAAGACAACGTCGAGTGGGTGCAGCGACTCCTCGAGTGGCACAAGGAACTTAAGGACCCGAACGAGTTTTTAGAAACCGTGAAGATTGACCTCTTTGCTGAGGACGTCTTTATCTTCACCCCGAAAGGGGAAGTTAAACAGCTCACCTATGGGGCAGGCCCCTTGGACTTCGCTTACGCGGTTCACACCAGCGTGGGCCACCGATGCGTCGGAGCCAAGGTCAATGGAAAGATCGTCCCCCTGAAACACCGCCTTCAGAGCGGGGATACCGTTGAAATCCTCACTTCGCCCAACCAGTCGCCTTCCAAGGATTGGCTGAAAATTGCGCGAAGTTCTCGGGCGAAAGCCAAGATCCGCGCCTTCATCAAAGAGCAAGAGCGCGAACGCGCTGCGGTTTTGGGCGACGAAATCCTCGATAAAGGACTTCGCACTTATGACCTGACATTGAAGGGCTTGGAAAAATCGGGCGAGTTTCAAAAACTGGCTCAAAGTTTTTCGCTCTCGACTCCCCGCGACCTAGCGGTAGCCGTAGGTTACGGCCGAATCTCGATCGAAGCGGTCATTCAAAAAGTCGTCCCAGAAGAAGCTCGCGAAAAGGCCCGAGCTGTCGCGAAAGCGGAAGACGAATCCTTCCTCAAACGAGTCTTCCGGTCCGCCACGCGCCGATCGGAAGCACGAAATGCAATTACCGTCGCAAACATCGACGACGTGTTGATCCGTTTTGCCCGTTGCTGCACTCCCCTCCCGGGAGACTCTATCGTTGGTTTCATTACGCGAGGCCGAGGCGTGACTGTTCACACTACCAGGTGCTCCAAGGCCCTGGATAGCGATCCAGAGAGGCGGGTAGACGTCAGCTGGAACAGCGGCGCCGTCGCCACAGGAGGCCCGAGAAAGCACCACGTTCAAATCCGTGTGCTGTCGAAGGACGAACCCGGCGTTCTGGCGGCCATGTCCCAAGCCATCAGCTCCTGCGGCGTGAACATCGCTTCTGCTCAGATCCGAACGACCAAGGATCAAAAGGCTTGGGCACTTTTCGATGTAGAAGTGAACGACCTCAGCGAACTCCAAAGGGTTCAGAGCGCACTTGAGAAAAACAAAGGCGTCATCCACGTCGAGCGAGTTCGCTCCTAATCAAACGCTTCCGTTTGTTATGACCGGGGCCAGAGTTCCGCACTCGGGCGGACGCCTCGGGACAAGCTCTCTTGGAACTCTTTTCGCTTCTGAGCCTGGTCAAATTGGAGCGATTCTCGGGCAGAGGCTTGCTCTTTTTTTCGACGGGACATCTCGTCACTTAAGATGCCAATCAACCCTCTTCTTCGCTCCATCAATTGCTGGACGTACTCACGGCGCTTGGGGCCCTCTCGGTTGGCATCAAAATACTGCCTTCGGGCATCCCGCTCGGTTGCTTCAAAAGAACGACGACGCGCGGTTTGCGAAGCTTGAAGCTCCCGGAACTCGAGGGATTGCTGGTGCTTTAAGGCCGCAAACTCGGTCACCTGAGCCCGGCTGAACTCGCGCCTGAGGCTCAGAGACTCCTCAACAGTCACGGGCGCTGGAGTAGGAGTGGCTTGCACCGGGGGACTCGCCTGCACAGAGGGAGTCGCTTGAACCTGCGGTCCAGGAGCCGAGCTGGCAAGAGCTCCGTGTGAGACTAAAAGGCACAGGCCCACTCCGAAGAATCCTCGAAGTGAGCCTGTGCCGAATCCTATTCTTGGGCTGCGTCGTAGCTCAGCGTTCGCCTGCTGGCGAAACCGAAGTGACCACCTGGATTTTCTGAACCTTGTAGCCCCAGCCATTGACGCTCCCGTCCGAGCGCAGCCGGATCACAACCGAATCCCCTTTCACGTAGTCCGAGCGGTAACCCGCGAGCGTCCCCGTGATTTCTTCGATCGTTTCCCCCGACGGCGTCTGGATCAAAACCTTATCGTAATTCTTCTCGGTTTCAACCTTCTCGAACACCACTCGGATGAACTTGGCGCCAGGGAAGCTTAGTGTCACAGCCTGGTCAGCCTTGTCCTTGTACGGATGCTCTGATTCAGCCGAAGCGGGCTGGTCAACCCAGAGATTTTCCGCCGGCTCGTCGCTCGGGGGAATGATGTTGTTCAGCGCATTCCAGGCATTGACTCGACCTTTGGCGACGACTTTTTTCTTCAAGCCCGTAACCGGAGTCGAAGTGCGAATTAACCGCTCCTTCAGGTCCGAGTAACGAAGCGTCGAATCAGCCGACATCAGGAGAGCCGCAATCCCCGCTACGTGCGGAGTGGCCATCGAAGTTCCGCTGAATGCCGCGTATTTACCACCCTTGGTCGTGCTCAAGATACGAACACCAGGAGCGGCCACGTGCACCTTGGACTTCCCGTAGTTCGAGAAATTCGCGATCTTGTCTTGGTTGTCGGAAGCTGCGACCGAAACCACGTTATCAACCGGGTAACTGGCTGGATAGGAAGCCAAAGCATCGTTGTCCGCGGCATCATTTCCCGCTGCAGCCACAAACAAAATGCCCTGGTCGCGAGCAGCGGTAATGGAGTCTTGCATGATCTGCGAGAAGCCACCGCCCCCCCAGCTATTGGACATAATGTTGACCTTCATCTGGCGGGCGTAGTTGATCGAGTTGATCGCGCCTTCGCTGCTGCCAGATCCGGTCGCGCTCAAGAACTTAATCGGCATCAAAGTCACATTCCAGTTTACGCCCGCCACGCCTTGGGAGTTATTCCCCATGGCTCCGATGGTGCCAGCGCAGTGCGTACCGTGATCATGGTCGTCACTAGAGTTGGCCGTATTGGCGTTGAAGTTCCAGCCGTGGGTATCGTCGATGAAACCGTTTCCATCGTCGTCTTTCCCGTTGCCGGCGACTTCGCCCGCATTGGTATAGAGGTTGTCGACCAGATCCGGGTGAGTCCAATCAATCCCCGTGTCGATCACGGCGACGACGACATTCTTCGAGCCCGTGAATCCACGCTGCCAAAGCGGGAGCAAATTCACGTCCGAGCCTGCAGTACCGACTTGGCCTGCTGCATCGGCTTGGCCTTGATTGCGAAGGCCCCAGAGCTTTCCGAATTCAGGATCGTTCGGAACTCCGGACTCCAAAGCACGAATCACCCAGTTGGGTTCTGCGACTCGAACCGCATCGTTCTGCTTCAAAGCACCGAGAGCGCGGCTCATATCTTCGTCGCGGGTCAGAACAATTTTCTGAACTTGAGAATCCGTTGCCAAGCCTTGAATGGAGCGGATCGAAACCCCGCCGAGTGCCTGACGAAGCGTCTGAGTCACGAGGGCTTGCGAGCGCAATCCGCCAGAACGCAGTTGCACGAGGATCTCGCCCGGAACGTGTTCCGGCTGCCGCGGTTGTACCGAAGGAGTGAAGGCCTTCGCGGACTCCGAACCTCCAGCCGATGCGATCATCACTGCCAGAGCCGCCATGCCAAATGGCGCCCAAATCTTCGGATTGCCCATGAGTCCTCCTTGAACCGTGGATCCTGTTTTCGATGTCAGGGCTCCATCCTGGGAGTCCTCGATCGTTCAGAATGAAATGATTTTACCGCCGACCTTGCGATTGTCAAACGGCCGACAGAGTCATTGCGGGGTCTGACGCCAGTCTCGAACGCGGAAAGTCGGAGTGACACGCCCTTGAAAGCGATTCAACTCGGGCACTCCAGCCCATCGCGCTGTCTTCTCCAGAACGCCGTCTAAGAGAAGCTCCTCACGCTCTGCAGCGTGAAACCAGATCGCTTCGAGTCCTCCAGAAGAAGAGTTCGAAGTAGAACCATCGGTGAGTTGAAGCTTAAAATGACGACCTTTCAAAATCTGCCGACGCCGAGCGGAAGCGCGAACCACAAATACGGGCTCCGGGTTTCCTGGCCCGAAGGGACCGAGAGCTTCCAACTCGCGCAAAGTCGCAAAGTCGAGGTCTGCCAAACTGCACTCCCCCTCAACCCACAGGGGCTTGGCTTGCGCATCTTCTGCAAGCTCGCCCAGTGCGCGATCAAATGATTCCGCCAAAGCATCGACCTGATCGAGCGGACACGAAAGACCTGCCGCGTGGCGGTGCCCCCCAAAACCCAGCAGGTGCGCCGAACTTTGACGAAGGGCCTGCAGCACGTCTTTGCCTGCAAAGCTTCTGACGCTGCCTTTTCCGAAGTCCTCGCGCAGCGCAATCACTGCGGCTGGGCGATGAAACATCTCGGTCACCCGCGACGCAACAATCCCCACGACCCCTTCGTGCCAACCGGGATCGGCCACGACGATGCCGTGCTTGAACTTTCCTTGAGCAATCCCTTCTTCTACGCGGGCGCGAACTTGGTCCCAGATCGCGTTCTGAGTTTCCGCACGCTCCTGATTCACTCGCTCGAGCTCTTGAGCCAGAACGCGACCCCGAGCCGGGTCTTCTGTGGTCAAAAGCTCCCACGCACCCAGAGCCGACCCCATTCGCCCAGAAGCGTTGATCCTGGGCCCGATGACAAAACCCAAGTGACTCGGGCTAATCTCACGAGTTGCGACACCTGCTGTCTCCAGAAGAGCCCGGACGCCCGGCTTTTTGCTGGCCTTGAGAACTTCAAGACCGTGGCGGACCAAGATGTGATTATCGCCGGTCAAGGGCACCATGTCGGCAGCCGTCGCCATGACCACCAAATCCAGATGCTGCTTGAGATTCGGCTCCTGGCCCGCAGGCCACCAGCCGAGCTCTCTGCCACGAGCTCGCAGGGCGCGCGCGACGTAAAACGCCAAGCCGCAGCCGCAAAGCTGCTTGAGCCCGCTCGGACAATCCGCGCGCTGCGGGTTCACCACTGCAACGGCATCCGAGGGAATCCCGTGATGCACATCCAACTGATGGTGATCCACGACGATCACATCGATTCCCAGTTCACGAGCCCGTTTGATGGGTCCGTGACTCGTGATTCCGCAGTCGACGGTGACCAGGAGCTTCACCCCGGAAGCGGCAGAGTCTTCCACAGCCCCCACGTTCAGGCCGTAGCCGTCCTTGAACCGATCCGGCTGGCGAATGTCGTATTGAAAGCCCCACTCCCGAAGAATCCAGGTGAAAAGCGCGGCTCCCGAGGTGCCGTCGACATCGTAGTCGCCAAAAACTCGGACCTGCTCGCCCAAGGCGCGGGCTTGAACCAAGCGCTCGATCGCACGGTCCATGTCCCGAATCCGGAAAGGATCGGTCAGTTGGTCGAGCCTGGGATTCAAAAAACCCTGAATGGCGGCAGAGTCCCTGAGTCCTCTCAACCAGCACACCCGAAGCGTGATGGGTGAAAGCGATAGCTCGCGAGAGGTCGCTTCCAGCCATGCAGCCGAAGGTTCCCCTTCTGCCACGCGGCCTTCCGGCAAAGACTCACTCAAAGACCGTAGACGCCATTCCCGGCTCTGTACTTCAGCCACGGTCCCTACCTCTTGATTCCGCGATCAGGCACGAGCCGGCTTCATTCGAGGCCGAGCTGCTTGGGCTTTCGCCAAACGCCGCTTTTCCATCCAAAGGATCATCGGGTTGGCGACATAAATGGTCGACGGGACCGAAATCCCGAAGCCGATAATCAGCGGCAAGGAGAAATCTTGAAGCACGGGTCCACCCAGGAAGTACATGGCGAACACCACAATCAAAGTGCACCCCACCGTCAGGAACGTCCGACCCAGGTTCAAATTGATCGAACGATTGATCGCCTGCTCCAATGTCCAGTTCGGATGATCTTTGGTGAAATCGCGAATCCGGTCATAAATGACGATCGTGTCGTTACACGAGTAACCCGCGATCGTGAGCATCGCTGCCAAGACCGTGAGGTTGAATTCGCGCTGCATCGCTACCCAAACTCCGAGGGTGATGATCACGTCCACGGCCAGCGCGCGCAGAACGCCTGGGGCGTAACGCAAATCGAAACGGAAAGTGATGTAGATGACGATGCAAAGAAGCGCGTAAAGAATCGACAAGAATGCCGACTGGCGAAGCGACTCGCCTGCAGCCGGGCCGACCACGTCGACTTTCTTGATCTCGTACTTCCCTTGACCCACTTTTTGAGTCAGCACCTGGTCCACTTGAGCCGAAACTTGGTTCAGCTGCTCAGCACCCGCTTGGATACGAACCATGAATTCATGGTCCTCGGGCTGACCGATTTGAACGATCCCAGGATCCTTCACGCCGCCTTCGTGCAGGGTCTCGCGCAACTGAGCGATCTGCATTTCAGCGGGAACCTTCACCTGAACCAGAGCGCCGCCCGTGAAGTCGATGCCGTAGTTCAAGCCTTTGGCAAAAAGAAGCCCAAAGCTAATCAGAGCAGCCACCGTCGACAACCAGACGATCGGCTTACTCTTACCCAAAAAGTCGATATTCAGATCCGGACGAACCAATTGAAACACGACTTAGATCCTCCCCAGGAACTTCAGATGGAAAGCTTCTTGAGTTCCGTTTTACGGAAGCCCAGGTAGCCGTCAAAGAAGAGTTTGCAAACGGTGATTGCGCAGAACAACGTCGTCACGATTCCCACAAGAAGCGTGACCGCGAAGCCGCGAATCGGACCCGTACCGTAGGCCATCAAGATCACGGCAATGATTCCGTGAGTGATGTTGGCATCAAAGATGGCCGAGAAAGCTTTCTGGAAGCCGGCTTGCACTGCACCGTTCACCGACTTGCCTTCCATCAACTCATCGCGGATCCGCTCGAAGATCAGCACGTTGGAGTCCACAGCCATGCCGATGGTCAACGCGATCCCTGCCATTCCCGGCAAAGTCAAAGTGGCTTCCATGCTGATCAAAATCGCGAGCAAGAAGATCGCGTTGAACATCAGGGAAACCGACGCCACGATTCCGCTCATCCGGTAGTAAACCGAGATAAACAGGAAGATCAGCAAACAGCCGATGATTCCTGCTTTTGCACCCGCTTGGATTGAGTCTTGGCCGAGCGAAGGACCGACCACACGCTGCTCCTGAAACTCAAGCTGAGCTGGCAAAGCGCCTGCGCGCAACACAATGGCCAAGTCTTTGGCTTCTTGCATGAGCTTTTGGCCATCGCCTTGACCCAAAGTGATCTGCCCACGGCCGCCGCCGATTCGGGTTTGGATCACCGGCGCCGAGTGCACGATGTTATCGAGCACGATCGCCAAACGGTTCCGGATGTTCTTCGCCGTCAGATCGTCAAAAGCACTTGCTCCGCGCGGATTCAGGGCGAAGCTCACGTTTGGGCGCTGCGTTTCCGGATCGAACGAAACGGATGCATCTTGAAGATCTTCACCCGTCACTTCCGAACGACTGTACAGCAGATAAGGAATTCGGCTCCCTACGGCTTCCTCACCGCCAGGCAACTTCACTCGCTCGAAAGCGATCTGAGTGCCTGCAGGAATTTTTCCTTGAGCCAAGTCATTCAGCTTCGAAACATAATCGGAGAACCGCTGGCCTTCTTTAAAAGATAAGCCGTTCTTGGTTTCGAGTTCTTGAATCAGGCCTGCGAGCTGCGAGGGACTCAGATCCTTGTCGTCGACAATTTTGAACTCGAGTTTTGCCGTGCGACCGATCAGGTCTTTCGCGCGCTGAACGTCCTTCACGCCCGGAAGCTCGACCGTGATGCGATCGGCGCCCTGTGATGCGATCACAGGTTCCGCCACCCCGAATTCGTCAATCCGGTTCCGAATGACCTCGATCGACTGATTGATCGTCTTGTCGCGAATTTCCTGCTTCTGCTCGCGAGCCAAACCGAGCTCGAGCGTGCCGGCTTGGTCGCCGGTGAGTCGCAGATTCGAAAACCGCTCCTTAAGAAGCGCACGAGCCTTATCTACGTCGGAACTGAGAACTTTCACAACGACGCGTGGGTCGTCGATCGGAAAGCCTTCCTTCACAAGACGGGAGTTCTCGACCGCGATGCCTTTTTCCTTCAGAACCGAGGGAATCTGCTCGGCCTGACGAGCCATCACGTCGGAGAAGACTTTATTAAAATCGACGCCCAGGACCATGTACAAGCCACCCTGAAGGTCCAACCCCAGGTTGATCTTGTGCTTAAAAGGCCAGCGGCTCTTCTCCAGGTCGAGATTAAAAACTGTCGGAACGGTCGCAACGACCGCCGACACCAGGAGGACCACCAGCAATACTAGCTTTGCCCACCAGCCTTTTTTCATTGTCCCCCCCAATCCCTTCAGATCCCGTCTCCGGTTAGCTGCCCACCCTTGAGCACCTGGACCACTTCCCGCTTCAGCATCTTGATGCGAACGTCCGTGGACAACTCCAGAGTCACCACTTTATCGGCTACACCGACAACCGTCGCCAAAATGCCCGAACGAGTGAGAACTTCATCGCCTTTTTTCAGGCCGGCTTGAAGACTCTGAGTCTGCTTCTCGCGCTTGCCTTGCGGACGAATCACCAAAAAGTAGAACACGCCAAACATCAAAAGAAGCGGTGCCAAGCTCATCAGCATGTTGGGTTGCGGAGACGCTCCCGAAACAGCGTCAGCGACACTGCCTGCGGGCACGGCGGGAGCCGCGGCATCCTGGGCATTCGCTACGGACACGGAGAGCATCGAAGCACTGATCAGCAAGAATTTCTGGAGCATGTTCATGACCTCTTTTTACTTGTTGATTTTGCTATAGAAAGATTTCGTCCAATCGTCAAAGCGATTCTCCAAAATGGCCTCTCGCATCTGGCGCATGAGGCTGATGTAATAGGTCAAGTTGTGAATTGAGTTCAATCGGGCTGAGAGTGCTTCTCCGCAAACGAAAAGATGCCTGAGATAAGCGCGCGAGTATTGCGTGCAAGTTTCACAAGGACACTCTGGATCGAGCGGCCCCGCATCATCCTGAAATTTCTGGTTCTTGATGTTCACTTTACCGAAGCTCGTGAACAAAATTCCGTGTCGCGCATTTCGAGTCGGCATCACGCAGTCGAACATATCGATACCCGATCGAACGCCTTCGACGAGATCCTCTGGACGCCCGACTCCCATCAAGTACCGAGGCCGCGACGCCGGCAAGAGAGGCGCCGTAAACCAAGCCATCTTCTGCATCAAGTCGGGAGTCTCGCCGATCGACAGTCCTCCGATCGCGAAACCATCAAACGGAAGTTCCGTGATTTCTCGCGCCGACTGCACCCGAAGCTCTTCAAAGAGGCCGCCTTGAACAATACCAAATCGCGTTTGATGGGGCTTGAGTTCCACTTTGAGGCCGCGTTCTGCCCAAGCACGGGTGCGACGCATGGCCGCCTTCACTTGCTCTGGCGTTGCCGGGTACGGGGGGCACTCATCAAAGGCCATGACGATGTCCGAGCCCAAGCCGCGCTGAATCTCCATCGAAAGCTCGGGAGTGAATCGGTGGAGCGATCCATCCAGGTGCGAACGAAAAGTGACGCCTTGATCGTCGACCTTGTTCAAATCCGAGAGCGAAAATACCTGAAAGCCACCGCTATCGGTCAAAACGGGACCCGACCAGTTCATGAATTTTTGCAGCTGCCCCAAACGATCGACGCGCTCGTGCCCCGGGCGCAGGTACAGATGGTAGGTGTTCCCGAGCACGATCTGCGCACCCATTTCGCGAAGCTCGCGCGTCGCAACGGCTTTCACAGTGCCTTGAGTTCCCACCGGCATGAAAACTGGCGTTAGGACTTCTCGCCCTTTTCCATCGACTCCCGGAAGTCGAATGCGTCCCGCTCGCGCACGCGGTTGACCGTCCGATCCAGGCAAAACTTTTTCGACCGAAAACTCAAGTTGGCTCGTCATAAAAACCGTTTCACGTGAAGTACCGGCGTCCGGATCCTGCACCGACAAAAGGATTCTCTCGCTTTTCTACGCCGATCCGCGTGTCAGGGCCGTGCCCCGGGCAGACAGGCAAGTCATCGTCTAAGGAGAAAAGACGCTCTCGAATAGAGCGGAACATTTGTTCCTGATTGGCACCCCAAAGATCGGTTCGCCCCACGCTGCCTTGAAAAAGCGTGTCACCCGAAAACACTCGCCCTCGCACACCGAGCGCTGCGTCTTCTTTCAATCGAAAGCAAACACCGCCCGGACTGTGTCCTGGAGTGTGGATCACTTCCAAGCGAAGGTCTCCCACTTCGAGAAGCCGACCGTCTTCGAGAAACTCATCAATCGGCAAAGGTTCATCATACTGAAGGCCGAAGAGTTGACCCTGTTGCTGGAGGTTTCGATAAATCTCTTCATCGCCTGCGTGAAGCGCGATTCGCGCTCCCGCCTCACCCCAAGCTTCTTTCAGCTTCCGAGTGCCGCCGATGTGATCCAAGTGAGCATGAGTGTGAAGCAGGTACTTCACTTGAAGGCGCTGCCCCGATTCCGTCTTCATTTCTTCGACTGCTCGAAGAAGCTTCGCTGGCTCGTCTCCGGGATCCACTAAAAGCGCCTCGCCCGTCCGAGCGCAGGCCAGAATGTGGCAATTGCACTGAAACGGACCGACGACGCGCTTTTGCTCAAGAATGAGGCTTCTTCCCGCAGGCATGAACCCCGGGAAGTATCATGGTTCAGGGACTGATTACAGCACCAGCATTGCGTCGCCGTAGCTGTAGAATCGGTACTTTTCAGCCACCGCAACGCGGTAAGCTTCCAGAGTCAGCTCACGGCCGGCTAAAGCCGACACCAGCATCAGAAGCGTCGATCCAGGCAGGTGAAAGTTGGTCAAAAGCCGGTCCACCACTCGAAGGGGCTGTCCGCCCGGATAAATGAAAGCCCGAGTTCGGCCACTGCCAGCCTGAACCTGTCCGGTCTCGGGATCCCAGGCGCTTTCTAAAGTCCGCACCGTGGTGGTTCCGACGGCGAAAACACGCTGGCCGAGGTTCTTCCCGGAAGCGTTTTTCGCCCCATTCACTTTTTGGGCAACTTCAGCGGGCACCAGGTAGCGTTCCTCATGCATGGCATGGCTGCGGATATCCGAAGTTTTAACGGGCCGAAAAGTTCCTAACCCGACATGCAAAGTGACTTCGTTCCATTCGGCACCTCGTTCGCGAAGCCTGGCCCGAACCCGGTCGGTAAAGTGAAGGCCTGCTGTGGGAGCAGCCGCCGAACCCGCTTCGCGAGCGTAAACCGTCTGATAGCGCTCTCGATCCAGAGAGGAAGCTTCGCGCTGCATGTAATGCGGAAGCGGGATTTCTCCAGCACCTGACGAAACAGGATCGCGATCGAATCGCGCCCAAACCGTGCCGCTCTCCGAATCGCTCGAACCTCGTACTAATTCTGCTTCCAGTGTCCCGCCCTGGGGAAGCGGCACTCGGAACCGAAGCCCCGGAAGCGCTTTTGCAGAGGCTTTGAAAGCCCCCTCCCAAACCAGGGGCTCTCGCTCTTCCAAAAGCAAGAACTCCACTCGTCCGCCCAAAGTGCTATCGGCCTGCACTCGATGCCCCCGGAGGCGTGCCGGAAGAACGCGCGTATTGTTCGCTACCACGAGGTCACGCGAATCCAGATATTCCGGAAGGTCCAAAAACGTTCGATGCTCCATCTTCCCACTGGAACGATGAAGAACGAGCAAGCGCGAATGATCGCGCGGCTCAACCGGAGTTTGGGCAATCAAGCTCTGCGGCAACTCAAAGTGGTAATCTTCTAGGCGAAACGACATGTCAGACGGCGACTTTTACCAGAGCTTTCGAATCTCTGCAGCCGGGTAGTAATGGCGAAGAATCTCTTCAGCGGCCTTGCCTTGCTCACCCATCACTTTGGCGCCCCACTGGCAAAGCCCCACGCCATGGCCATAGCCGCGGCCATCCAGTCGCACACCGCCGCCTTCGAGCTCCTGAACCCGAAAACGAGCACTCAAAACCGTAGTGCTCCCCACTCGATTCCGGAATTCTACTGGCGACACCTGACGATCCCGCGTTCGCCCTTTCTCTTTCCAACTCAGAACCAAACGGGTCGCACGCCCCTCTGGGTCGACCGAAGAGACAAGAAGCCGGATGCTGGCTGGATCCGCTTGAGGAGCGAGTTTTTGGAGGTCGCCCGCCTTGGCTTCCCAGCTCCACTGAAACTTAGGCGACACTCGGCAATACGGGCATACCACCCGTTTTCGGAATCCCGGAAAGCCGCGCCCCCAGACCTTCTGGGGCAGCTCGGTCGTCCCCCCGCACGTGGAGTGATAGAAAGCTTTTAAAGGCTCGTTTCGTCCGCCGTGCCTCACCGCCAGAACCAAGCCACGAGTTCGCTCGACTAAGCGCGAAGCGCGCCAATCCTCTTTTGCGCTTCCCTCGTAAACCTGATCGCGAACGCTCGATTCCACATCAAACATTCGCCGCGGTTTTCCAACCGATTCACGGATCTGATGAAGAGCGTAAGTGCGTGCCGCAATGATCTGAGCTTCCACGGCTCCCTCGGCCCAAGCCGAAGAAAACTCGGAATTCACCAGACCATCCAAATATTTCTCCAAATCCAGATGATTCACCACCTGGCAATGTCCACGACCGTCGGCGATCACCGTGAGCGATTCACGAAACGGCCGCCCTTCCCAGTGCAAGAAACCGGCAGGCGTATCGACTCGTAACCGACCCGGGGCATGAAATTTTGCAACGCCGCCCACTTGGACTGCTTCCACGCGTCGTCCGGGGCAACGAAGACCCCACTCGGTCATCTGGTCCCAGCGTCGAGGACTCACCGAAGCGCCGAACCAGCGGAGGTCAAAACCGCGAATCCGAACGGCTGAGAGCTCTTGCCCCACGCGGACGCGGATTCGAATCGGCGCAGGTTCAGCGGCACGCGCGCCCGCTTCAACCCACCACACCAGGGCCAGGCCCATCATCCAGAAAGGGACCATCCTAGCCCCAAGTGCCCGCATCATTCTGAAATCGAGTCTGAGGGCTAAACTCATGGGATTCAAGCCACCCCAGCCACCCGGTCAACTCTGCCTGAGATCCTTTTTTTGGCCTGTCACCAATGACACATTCCAGACCAATACGGTCCACTTATACACTACTCAAGATGGCGAAAAAGAAAGAAGCCTCCCCTTTTCAACAGTGGTTTTGGACCTTCGTGGCATTTGGCGTTCCGCTTGCGATCTGGATCGGAATCCAAAAATACGGTTCTGTTGATCCAGCAACGGGACGTGAGATTGCCGGCCTAGCCGAAGTGGTCCGAAGTGGTCACTCCGACAGTGCGGGCGGACTCCCCGTCTTCCAAGATAGGAAGTAACGAGCGGGAACTATCCCCGATTGCCGTCACCGCGGCTCGGTAAAAAAGCCCGCAGAAGATCCATCGGAAGCGGAACGATGGTGTGAGTCGCTTTCTCGGACGAAATCTCAGAAAGCGTCTGCAGGTAGCGCAGCTGAAGGGTCACGGGACTCGCCTCCATGGCCAATGCTGCTTCCGACAACTTTTTAGAAGCCTGAAGCTCGCCTTCCGCAGCGATGATTTTCGCTCGGCGCTCCCGCTCGGCTTCCGCCTGACGAGCCATCGCGCGCTGCATTTCGACCGGCAAATCGATCTGCTTCACTTCGACGTTCGCAATCTTCACGCCCCACGGTCCGGTTTGCTCGTCCAGAATGGCCTGAAGCTTGGTGTTGATTTCCTCGCGCTGAGCGAGAAGTTCATCGAGTTCGACTTGGCCTAAAATCGAGCGCAGAGTCGTTTGAGCCAGCTTCGACGTTGCCATGAGATAGTTTTCGACTTCAACGACCGCGCGAATCGGGTCCACCACGCGGAAATAGATCACGGCATTCACTTTGATGGTGACGTTGTCCCGAGAAATCACGTCCTGCGGAGGAACGTCCAGCGTCACAGTTCGAAGGTCAATTCTCACCATCCGGTCGACGATCGGGATCAGGAAAATGAGCCCTGGCCCTCGAGCACCGTCAATCCGCCCCATGCGGAAAACGACCCCGCGCTCATACTCGTTGAGAACTTTGAGCCCGGAGAACAAAAGAGCCACACCGGCAGAAACCAAGAAGAAAAACATTCATTCCCTTTCGAAAGAAATCAAAAAACTCAACGCCCCGACTTCGGAACCACACCCAACTTCTGAGACACCTGTTTGAGGTGCTCCCAGACCGGGCGCTTCAAAGCGGGCTGCACTAAAACTTCTTTCGCGTCGTGGGTGAGAAGGACAGGAAGCTCCTGACTGCTTCCTAGGGTCATCACCGACCACTGACCGAGGACAAGACTTTCTCCCGGTCCGCACACCGCCACCGCTGCAGACTGCCCGAGGAAAACAACGAGCTCAGCACGGTACTCCTCCACGGCGGCACCCCAATCTTTCGGGGACGTCAGAAGAGCCAAACTCAGATCCAACCCCATCGCTTCGACCATTCGTTCGACCAACGAGCGCACAGGCGCTTGATCGGCATCGTCAAAGCAGAAAATGGCCCGAACGGGCGAAAGCTCTTTTTCAATCTGAGGGGACTCGAGACGACGCGGAATCATCACCACCGCGCGTGGCGGCAAAAAGCCGCTCCAAGTCCCTTGTTTGATGCGAGTCACACCCGAGTTCGACACGTCGGGGGACTGTCCTCCGAACACGGCCCAACCGTCAAGGCCTGCATCACTGAAGGCGGTGGGTGACCTGGCGAGCCTCTGTGCCACATTCAGGGCAACGAGCAATCTCCCGGGTCAAGTTCCTGACAAAATCAGTAATATGACTGAAGTGCAGGTAGGCACTGCAGTTCTCACAGCGGCAGTAGCGCGCCACCACATCCTTGACTGTGCCAAAAACCGGCGACTTTGCGCTATTCGAACCCGTTTCACGCTTTTCCATGTCGGCCCTGCCTCCTATCCAACATTCCTTTCGGAGCAAGAAGCGGGCTTCTAAACAGGGAATGTTTTGCCCGGACCTTCAGGGTAGGGTCGCGTGAGGCAATCGAGTCAGCGGTCGCCGCCCCCTAAGGAGCGCTTATCGCGAAGCTTGCGGTGATACGTGATGGCAAACCGGTGCGCTTCGTCACGAATGTGGGTCAAAAGTCGGTACGCCGCCGTATGAGGCAAAAGAGCGACCGGATTCTTCCGATTCGGGATGAAGATTCGCTCCTGGCTGCTCTTCACTTCTGAGGATTGGAAATCACTTTCTGTGCGTGCTTTAGCAAGCCCCACCACTGCGACTCCTTGAACCCCCAATTCCTCGAGAATGGCCACGGCCTGTGCCAACTGTCCTTTGCCACCATCGACCACGACCAAGTCGGGCATCACCGGATCGCCTTCGAAACGACGCCCCAGAACTTCGCGCATCGAGGCAAAGTCATTGGCCCCTTCCACGGTTCGAATCTTGTAGCGGCGATAGAGTTCTTTCTCGGGCGCACCATCCACAAAAACCACCCGCGAGGCGACCGAGTCCTCGCCTTGAGTGTTGGAAATATCAAAGCACTCGATGCGCTGAGGCAGCCGCGACAAATGCAATTTCTCCATGATCTCGTCCAGAGCCTGCACCCCGTGGTCTTTCGCCCGCCTCGCTGCTTGCTCTAGACCATGGCGTGCATTCGTCCGAGCGACTTGCAAAAGGCGTTGCTCTCCGTCGGTCTCGGGCAATCGAATCGTGAAACCCCAAGTCTGCTCAAGCAGGCTCATCTCTGCAGGCGCTTCGCTGACCAAAACCTCTGAGACACCCGGCAAAGCTTCAGATCCTTCTGCCTGCTCGGAATAGAATTGCCCTAGGAACTGCTCCAAAAGGACCGCAACTTCGGCGCCAGGATCAAGGTTTTGCACTTGCAGGTGTTTCACAGAAACCAGCTTTCCTCCGCGGATTTGAAGGACCACGCCATGGCCTTCCGCTCCAGTAACTGGAACCTCCAAAGCCACCACGTCTTGGTTCTTCTGAGAACCTGCGTCCTGAACGCCTTGAGTCGCCGTCACCAGCTCGATCGACTGGATCTGGTCTCGGATCTCTGCCGCCTCTTCGAATGCTTCCTCTTCAGCAGCCTCTTCCATCTGCTTTTTGAGCTCATTCAGGAGGGAATCGCCCTTGCCTTCTAAGACCTGAACGGCCTGCTCGACGCGATCTCGGTATTCCTCGGGCGTCACCAGCCCCACGCAAGGACCACAGCACTGCCCCATTTGATAAAGAATGCAGGGCCGGGAGCGGTGCCGAAAAGTATTGTCCGAGCAATCACGGAGCTGAAAAGTCAGGTTCAGAAGTCTGAGTACCTGTCGGGCAGCCCCCGAAGACGGAAATGGACCAAAATACCGCGCCCCTTCGCGCTGAACACGACGAGTCCACTCCAGCCGAGGGTACGAGGAGCCCCGATCCACCTTGAGGTAGGGATAGGATTTATCGTCCTTCAGGCGGACATTGAACTTAGGTTTGTGCTTTTTAATCAGGGTGTTTTCAAGAATCAGGGCTTCGGCTTCGGTCTCCGTCAGGATGACTTCGAACTTTCGCACCCGACTCACCATCAGCTCGGTTCGAGCGTTTTCATGCTGAGCGGGCTGAAAGTATTGTTGAAGGCGATTCCTTAAATTCCGGGCTTTTCCGACGTAGATCACCCCGCCACTTTCCTCTTTCATGAGGTAGCAGCCGGGGGACTGGGAAGCTTCCTTTGCCTTTTCGAGCATCCGGGACCGGATTTCTTGATTTTCCAAGGGTCTCTCCCCTATAACAGATCCATGGTGAATTCTAAGTCCGGCGTGGGTAGTGAAGCATTGGCCTATTGCACCAGCTGCAAGATGGACCTCAACCACATCGTCATGGCGATGAAGGGCGACCGCATCGCCAAAGTCGAGTGCCGGACCTGTAAAAAGGCTCACGTGTACAAAGCTCCGAAAGGGGTCACCGAGCCAGGCGGCGCTGCGAAGACTACCGGCGCAAAAACTGCCGCGAAGAAGCGCACCACGAAAAAAGCTTCGGACGAACCTCAGTCCAACCCCGTTGAAGTGGAATGGGAAAAACTGATGTCCGCCCACCGCGCCTCTCCCACCAAGACTTACACCACGAAGGCGCATTTTATTTTGGGCGATAAAATCACCCACCCGAGTTTCGGCGACGGCATCGTCAGCCGCCTGATTTTCCCGAATAAAGTGGAAGTCATTTTCCGTTCCGACGTGAAAGTGCTGATCCACACCGCGCAAGCAGCAGGATGATTCGATCCCAGAAGTTCCTCACGGCTGGAGTGGTCTTCGGGCTCACTTGGCTGGCGGGGTGTTCTTCTGGGCCCAAAACCAAGCCGGAAATTTCTCGCCTTCTCGGAAAGCGCGTTGCGCTGGTCGAAGTCCGAGGCGAAGACACCGCGCGCCGTTCGGTCGAAGTCGCTCTGGTCAACCAGCTGTCTCGCGAAGGAAACTTCATCCTCGTCAGCAAGCAAGACTGGGATTCAGCCAAGCGTTCTGCCGATACGGCGGCCGCAGACTGGAAGAACTGGGCAGAAGCCGCCAAAGCCGACTGGGGCCTTGAGGTCGAGGTCCACGCGTTTCGCGCAGAAGAAACCGAAGGCTACGATCGGGAAGAAATCACGGATTCCCAGCTTGCTGAAGAGCGCGGGGATTCCGGCAAAGACTCTCGCTTGGTCAAAGTGAAGTCCCTAGATGCCCAAGTCGATCTCGAGTTCATTTTCACGGAAGTAAAAACGGGCGATGTCCGGAAAGCGCGAATCCAAGAGAGCCGCGCCCATCGCCAAGAAGCCTCAAAAGCCGCTATACGAATGCCTCCCCGACTCCGCGTCCTCGAAGAACTCACTCAAAAAGCAGTCAGTGAATTTTTCGAAAAGTACCGCTAATCCCGGGCAGGAGACAGTCCCACCCCCACTCAGCCCGCTAGAGCCAGACTCAGCGCTTTCAAGCGCTTGATCCGGTCGCGTAGCTGAGCGGCCTCTTCAAACCGCATCGCTCGAGCCGCTTCCCGCATATCCGCTTCCAAACGAGCGGCCGCCTGGGGCAATTGCGCCAGCGAAGTGAAGTAATCCCCAGCAAGATCCTTGGCGGTCTCCAACTGGTCGGACTCATCCAAAAGATCCAGCTCGCCCATCGCAACCCCAGGCTCTGCAGCACTCCAGACGCTTTTGCCGTGACCGGAGCCAGCGCCCGTTCTCAAGGCCCGCTTCGCCAGCAGCGCGCGATCGTTCAGCTTGCCGCGCCCTCCGCGACCCGAGGTCGAAGCCACTTCACCGTCATCGAGCGTGGGCGCAAGGGGAGAGGGAATCGCTTTGCGAATCGTCTGCGGAGTAATCCCGTGTTTCAAGTTGTGCGCATGCTGAACTTCGCGACGGCGGCGCGTTTCATCCAGAGCGGTCCGCATGCTGTCGGTGACTTTATCGGCATAAAGAATCACGCGACCTTCGCTATTTCGGGCCGCCCGACCCATGGTTTGAATGAGGGAACGTGAGGACCTCAAGAATCCTTCTTTGTCCGCGTCCAAAATTCCCACGAGCGCAACTTCAGGAATGTCCAAACCTTCCCGAAGCAAGTTGATCCCGACGAGCACGTCAAAAGCCCCTAAGCGAAGGTCGCGGATGATTTCAATGCGCTCGAGCGTTTCAATGTCCGAGTGCAGGTATTTCACCCGGACGTTCTGATCTTGATAGTAGCGGGTCAGGTCTTCGGCGAGACGCTTGGTCAAAGTGGTGACCAAGACCCGATTCCCTGCAGCCGCTTGGGCGCGAATTTCAACTAAGAGATCGTCCACCTGAGTGGTCGCCGGTCGAACTTCGACGATCGGATCCAGAAGGCCGGTCGGGCGGATGATCTGCTCAACCACTTCGCCCGCTGTGGAGCGCAGTTCGTAATCCGCCGGAGTGGCCGACACGTAAACCGTCTGATTCAGGATCTTCTCCCATTCCTCAAAGCTCAGCGGTCGGTTGTCCAAAGCGGAAGGCAACCGAAAGCCGTGTTCCACGAGGTTCGTCTTTCGCGCCCGGTCTCCTCGGAACATGCCACCAATTTGCGGCACCGACACGTGACTCTCATCGACGATCAAGAGCCAATTTTTGGGAAAGTAATCCATGAGAGTCGGAGGCGGCTCACCAGGAGCACGCCCGGTCAGGTGTCGCGAGTAGTTCTCAATCCCCTGACAGAACCCAAGCTCCTCGATCATCTCGAGATCAAAGAGAGTGCGCTGGGAGAGGCGCTGCGCTTCCACCAACTTCCCGTTTTGCTCCATTTGCTGGAGGCGTTCACGAAGCTCGACCCGAATGGTCTCAATGGCGCGCTTGCGGTTTTCCTGCGTCGTCACATAGTGACTGGCCGGGTAGAGCGTCACTCGAGGCAGCTTCTGAATCCGAACCCCGCGCAGAGGATCGACTTCGGAAATGCTCTCGACTTCGTCGCCGAAAAACTCGACGCGTATCGCGCGCTCTTCCTCGTAGGCCGGGAAGATCTCGACCACGTCTCCACGAACGCGAAAAGTTCCGCGATGGAAGTCGACATCGTTTCGTTTGTATTGAATCTCGACCAGCTTCCGAAGCACGTCCTGGCGCTTGGCCTCTCGACCCGCCTCGAGATACAGCAGCATGCCTTCGTAGGCCTCAGGTGAGCCCAGGCCATAGATACAGGACACTGAGGAAACGATCAGCACGTCATTCCGCTCCAGCAGCGAGCGAGTGGCCGAGTGCCTCAGTTTATCGATCTCATCATTAATCTGAGAGTCCTTCTCGATGTAGGTGTCCGTGGATGGAATGTAGGCTTCGGGCTGGTAATAGTCGTAGTAGCTGACAAAGTACTCGACCGCATTTTCCGGGAAAAACTCGCGGAACTCGGAAAAGAGCTGTGCTGCCAATGTCTTATTGTGGGCCAATACCAGAGTAGGCCGGTTGACCTGAGCGATCACGTTCGCCATCGTGAACGTTTTCCCCGTCCCGGTGGCTCCTAAAAGCACCTGAGAACGGCGATTTTCCTGCAGACCCCGAACCAAGGCTTCGATAGCCTGCGGCTGATCGCCGGTAGGCTGAAAGGACGTCTTCAACTGAAATTGGCGGTCCGTAAACAACGGCATAGTTTCCACCCTACCAGGATCTTTAAGAAAATTTGAATTGATCGACTCAAAGGGTTAGTTCCATTATTCGACAGAGAAAGAGACTTCACCTTGAATCTTCTTCGCACGCTCACGCAGTCGAATCTTACCCTCAGCGCCCTGACCATCACCTGGTCGTTTGGCATCCTGATGGTCGTGGCGCGTCCTGAACCCGCCCCTGCGGCGCTCAGCTGGGCCCTTTCGATTTTCTCCTGGGCGATCTTATCAAAAACCCGCCTATTACAAAAAACCCTGAAGGAACCGACCCCGTCCTTGTCGGAAGCTCAGGGGGACTGGATCCACACCTTGAGCCAACCCATTCACTCGGCCCTTTTTGCGGCCTCAGCGCTCCAGCGGCCCGACTTTGCCCCTGAAAAGCGAGACCGCTACGTTCAGCAAATCCAGGCCAGCCTCCAAGAGGCGGCCAATTTGATCAAAAAACCGGGTGGAACTCCGCCATGAGCTCCACAAAGAAACTGATCTGGGTCCTGGAAGACTCTGAATCGTCACGATTTGTTTTCGAGGAAATCCTTTCCCCCATCTATCGCCTCGAACTGCTCCCCAGCCTGGAAGCGTTGAGCTCGGCAGCCCGGAAAAACAAAGAACTCCCCTCTCTCCTCGTGGCGGACATTCGCTTGGGAGACGGAAACTTCCTGGAATTTCTAGGAAGCGAAGCCGCGCAAGGCGTCGTTCGCTTTCCGTTCATGATCACTTCGTCGCTCGACCAAGCCGACGTCCTTCGCACAGCCTATCAAGAAGGCGCGCTGGACTATCTGATTAAGCCGTTTACCCACGATGAACTGATCGTGAAAATCGAGCGGGTCTTAGGCGAGTCGCAAAAAATCTCGCTCGATATTTCCCGATTTCGCCTTCGCCAAGGGGACCGCGAACTCCCCTCGCTCACTCCGAAGGAACTTCAGATCTTCACGCTTCTTCAAAATGCGCGAGGGACACCGGTCAGCCGCCAAGAACTCCAGCAAGAGATTTGGGGTAGCACCTCAGTGAGCTCCAAGAGCCTGGATGTTCACCTTTTCCACATGCGAAAGAAACTCGCTCCCGCGGGAATGGTGATCGAGTTTATCCCCAATGAAGGATTCACCCTTCGCGAGACGGCACCCGCTGCACCCTAAGGGGCGCTTCAGTCTTTCACAGCGGGCAAAAAGGAATCGGGCTGAACTTTTGCCAGCCGGCAGAACTCAAGCCACTGAATGGCTGAAGGGACCAGAAGGCCGCGCTCCATTTTACTCAGAGCGCCTTGTGAAATCCCGATCTGGGATGCCACGAAAGCTTGCGTCAGCCCGAGCTTCTTTCGGGCGTCGAGCATGGTTTTCGAAAGCGCATTGCAGAGGTGCTGTTTTTGGCGTCTCACGGTTGAACCATCCTGAAGTTGAGTTAAGAAAAACTTAACATCCTCGGTTGCGAACCGTAAAGCGAAAACTCCAATCCATCTCGAGAAGAATTATTTGTAGCGCCAGGTGGTACCTGCGGGCGAATCCTGAATGACCACTCCGCGGGAGTCGAGTTCGTTCCGAATGCGATCGGACTCAGCAAAATTCTTCGCCGCCCTGGCCTCGCGCCGCTGCCGAATCAAGTCCTCGATCTCCTCAGCGCTCGGTCGCTCTTGCCCGGAGGCTTTTGCGCGCTCGGCGCGAATCGCCCCAATGCGTGCCAGCATCTGAGAGGGCTCGCTCCGCCCCACTCCCAACACTGCACCGAGCTCCTCTTCGAGCACTCGGATGAACTCTTCTGCGCCCAGCACAGCCGAAGGCGTGGCCTGAGCCAAGGGTTCAGCGAGCGTGCGATTGAATTCACGAATCAGCGAGAAAATCGCAGCAAAGGCACCCGCCGTATTCAAATCATTCGAAAGGGCTCTGAGCACATCTTCACGCGCCTGCTGGCATTGCGCTGCAAACTGGCCCCAAGCAGCTTCTGCGCGAAGATCAGGCACTGCAGAGCGAAGCTCACGCAGCTTAACCGCTTTCTGCTTGGCTTCGTACAAGCGCTCGAGTCCCACCAACGCCTGCTCCAAAGTTGCCTCATTGAAGTCGATCACCGATCGATAGTGCGCAGACAGGATCATCATCCGCGACACTTCACCGCCGTAACGTGCCAAAAAATCTCGAGCAGTGACGACGTTGCCCAAGCTCTTGGACATCTTTTCCTGATTGAGATTCAGGAAACGATTGTGCACCCAGTAGCGCACATAGGGGCCTTCGCCGGTTGCCGCTTCACTTTGAGCAATTTCGTTTTCATGGTGAGGAAACACCAAATCCTCGCCGCCATGATGGACATCGAGCTTTGAGCCCAGCCACTTGCAAGCCATGGCCGAGCACTCAATATGCCACCCTGGGCGCCCTTTGCCCCACGGGCTATCCCACGAGGGCTCGCCGGGCTTCGCAGGCTTCCAGAGCGAAAAATCAAACGGGCTTCGCTTCCCTTCACGCACATCCACTCGAGCGCCCGCTTCGTTGTCCTCAAGCGAGCGATGAGACAAGCGGCCGTAGCCCGGGAAGCTTTCGACCGAAAAAAGAACATCGCCGCCGGGAGCGATGTAAGCCATCCCGCGTGCAATGATCTTTTCGATCATGGCGATGATTTCAGGAATGTGGTCCGTCACCCGCGTTTTATGAGTCGGCTCTTCTAGGCCGGCCAGCGCGTAGTCCTTTTCGACTTCCTGAGTGTACTTTCGCGCCAAGGCGTCCGGAGTTATCCCCTCTTCGGCAGCCCGAGAAATAATTTTGTCATCTACGTCGGTGTAATTCCGGACGTAGGTCACTTCATACCCCGCCCGCTTGAACCAGCGATAGAAAGCGTCCGCCGTCAGAGCCGCTCGCAAGTTCCCAATGTGGATATTCCCGTAAACCGTGGGGCCGCAGGAATAGAAACGAAGCCGGCCCGGCTCAACTGGAACCACAGTCTCCAGCTGCCCGGACTCGGTATTGAAAAGCTGGATCTGAAGCGGCTTCTGGTGCGTCACGCGCCGAACTTTAGCCGAAGGGCGATCAGGAAGCAAAAATCGTCTGAATTTCCTGTTCGATCACGTCTTCTTTGGTCTGCTTTGCCAAAGAAATTTCCTTCACCAAGAGGTGTTTCGCCTGGTCGAGCATCTTGCGCTCGCCGAAGGAAAGGTCTTTTGAATGGCGAAGGAGGAAAAGATTGCGCAAAACTTCAGCAATCTCAAATACGGAGCCCGTTTTGATCTTCTCCATGTACTCGCGATAGCGACGATTCCAGGTGGTCTGGTCGATCTTCACGTCGCGTTTCTTCAAGATCTTGTAAACGTTCGCGACTTCCTTGGTGGTGATGATGCCACGCAAGCCAACCGCTTCAGCATTGTCGGTAGGAACCATGATGGTCATCTGGTTCTCGACCACCTGAAGGACGTAGAAACTCTTCTTCTTGCCGCCGACTTCACGCTCGTCGATTCGCTTCACAACGGCCACGCCATGAGCCGGATAAACAGCGCTATCTCCAACTTTAAACATCTACTGAAACCTCCTGGGACGGACCCACTACCCTGCATCAGGAAACACAGGACACACTTCCGAACCGCGGCACCCTACCATGGGCTACACTATGTGTCAATAAAGACACGAGAAAAGCCGACCCCAACCCCTTGGATTTATAGCGCTTTTTAGGCGCGTTTTCCCAGGGCGTTTTGACCTGACTCGGCGACCCTTTGAGCAAGACCAGTGCCGCTCGCAAAGAAAAGCCAACCCCTTGATCTTCCAGGAATGGTGTCTCACGCCGAGCCCTCCGCTTTCTGGTTCCGAGCGACAGGTGTGCAAACCCAAGACACCTCCGAGAGACAAAAAGTCAGACCCGCCCTTCTCCAGTCCTCTCAACCTGACAAAAAGTCGCACTCGCTCGGCTTTCCGGTCGAGGTCGAAAAAAACTAAACTCAGACTAAGCGACTGAAAGGATACGGAAATTCACTCAAACACACTCGGCTCGCCGGATTGGCATTGGCATTGCGATACTTCCCTCTCGGAGAACCATGTCGAATCGTTTCGAATCCCTCACTCTCTGGTCCAAGTCTGCTGGCCAAAAAATTCGGGCCGGACTGGGGCGCATTCTTCCACAAGACCTGGCACAGAAGATCCCTCAGCACTGGGACCCTTCCTCGTTGGCCGACTTTGCCTCCCAAGCCTTTCAGAAAAAAGGCGCAGCCATCACAGGCAAGGTTCTTACTATCGGGCTGTCGTCCTGGTTCCTAGCCGACGTGACCGCCCTTCTGGGGGACCAGTTCATCCCCGAGCCCCCCATGAGTCGGCCCGCCTTTTCCCGCGGAGCCGAGAACTTCGGCGCGGATCACAGCCTAGAAAGCTACAGCGCCATCTGGGGTCGAAATCTATTCAATAGCCAAGGACTGATCCCGGGCGACGATTCCGGCCCTCAGGATCCAGGCGGCCCCCCGATCCGCACCCAGCTTCCCTTTAACTTGGTGGGAACGCTCGTCCTGAAAGACGAACTTCGATCCCTGGCCACCATCGAAGATCGGTCGGCGTCTCAAGTCTACCCAGTTCGCGTGGAAGACGAGATCCCCTCCAAAGCGAAGATCATCAAGGTGGAACCCACTCGAGTCATTTTCTTGAACCTAGAGAGCGGGCGCCGCGAGTTTGTCGAGCTCCCAGAAGAACTCATGGACGCAGGCCCGCGCATCACCGTGGGCCGCCCAGCGGGCGCGTCTGCAGGGCCAGGCGTCGAGCGAACGGGGAACAGCTTCAACGTCTCTCGCCTGGAAGTCGACAAGGCGCTTGCCGACTTCAACCAGGTACTGACCCAGGCCCGCGCTGTTCCGAATTTCGAAAACGGCGTAGCGAACGGCTACAAACTTTTCCAGATCGTCCCGGGCTCCATTTACGACAAGCTGGGACTGAAGAACGGGGACGTGATCCTGGGCCTCAACGGCGAAGCGATCAACGATCCCGCCAAAGCTTTTGAACTGCTCGGCCAACTCAAGTCAGGTGCGCCGCAGATGGATCTCAGTATCCGTCGCGACGGCCGAACCCAAAACTACAACTATAACTTCCGGTGATCGGACGAACCGTGAATCGAGGAACCATGAACCCGAAATCAACCGCAGCCGAGTTTGAAGTGAGCCGCTCCGGACGACTCTTGGAGATCTGGGGAATCGTCGCCAATATTGTGGGCATCACAGGAATGATTCTTCTCCTGGCTCAGAATGCTTGGTCACAAGGTCCAGCCGACGGTGGGTTTCAGCCGGGGCCGCGAACTTTCAACAACCCCTTCACCGCTCCCCCCAGTGGCGCGCCGGGAAATGAAGCATTTTTCGATGACGATGAAGAAGAAACCCTTTTCGGCGAAGACATTCCGCCTCCCGGAGCCGGAGTGACGGCTCCCGGTATGCCGGGAGGAGCTCGCGGCGGACGCGGCGCAGGTGGTGGAATTCAAGTCGGCGGCTCACCCGCAGGCGGCGTGGTTCCGGCCGAGAAAGCTCCGCCCGCACTCAAAGTCGACACCGAGACTGCCGAGGGCTGTAAGGAAATCATCACGGACTTCAACTTCCCCGACGCCGACATCCTCGACATCGCCCGCACCCTCGGGAAATTGGTCGGAAAGAACTTCATTTTAGACAAAGAAGTGAAGGGCCGTGTCTCGATCATCTCGAACTCGCCCGTCACCTGCGGAGAAGCCTGGAAAGCCTTCCTGACGGCTCTCGACATCAACGGCTTCGCCCTGATTCCTTCGGGCGCTTACATCCGAATTTCACGTCAGCGCGATGCCCGCGACAAGCAGCTCCGCACTTATACGGGTGACTTCTCGCCTGATACGGATGCCTTGATCACGCGTGTTTTCCCCTTGAAGTACCTCTCGGCCGAAGAAGTGGCTCGAAACTTCCGAAGCTTCATGCCGGCCAACTCGCGGATCATTCCGTACGAACAAACCAACACGGTCATTGTCACCGACACCGGCTCGAACATCTCAAAACTGTCGAAGCTTCTCGAGATCCTCGATATCGAAGGCTACGACGCGGGCATCGAAGTCATTCCGGTGAAATTTGCCGGAGCAGCCGATCTTGCGAAACTCATCGACACCCTGATTCCGGGCGCACCCGCAGGCGGCGGAGCAGGCACGGCCCGCTTTGGAGCTGGCGGAGGCCGCTTTGCCTCGCGACGTACCAAAGAAGGCGGGATCATCAATACGATCATCGCCGACGACCGCACCAATAGCTTGATCGTCCACGCCAACTCGCGCGGCGCCGATCAGGTTCGCGAACTCGTGGCGCGACTCGACCAAAAACTCCCCGCTTCGGCAGGGGGCGGAAAAGTCCATGTCATCTACTTGCAGTTTGCCGAAGCCGAACAAATTGCCACCACTCTGAATAACCTATCCCAAGGCGCAGGTCGGACCTCGATTCCGATCGGTGTTCCTGGAGGCACCGGCAGTAACCCCACCCAAGCTTCGCTCTTTGAAGGCAGCATCAAAGTATCGCCCGATAAAGCAACCAACTCGCTCGTGAT
Organism: Bdellovibrionia bacterium; assembly: GCA_040399745.1. Classification (GTDB taxonomy): domain Bacteria; phylum Bdellovibrionota; class UBA1018; order UBA1018; family UBA1018; genus CANFHS01. The sequence continues at coordinate 116,376 of JBBARP010000007.1, forward strand.
CACCGCGTCGCCCTCTGACTTCACCACCGTTCAGCGCGTGGTGAACAAGCTCGACATCCCCCGCGACCAGGTGTTTGCCGAAGTGGTCATCATGGAGCTCAGCATCGGCCGCGATTTCCAGTTCTCTACGAACGTGATCAACCCCTCGAGCGGGATTGCCTTCACGCCGAATACGGACCTGATCGACTTCGCGGTCTCGCCGTTCAGCCAGAAGGGCGCGATCCTGAATTTCCGCCAAGGCAAGTCCACCAGCATTACCGTGGCCGGCAAATCAGTGGAAATTTCGAACGTCACCGGTTTGATCAAAGCGTTGCAAACCAACTCCAACGCGAACGTCTTGGCGACGCCGCAGATTCTGACTCTGGACAATACGGAAGCTACTTTTGAGTCGAGCGAGAAAATCCCCTATCCCACGACCACTGCGGTTCAGGGCTCGGTGGCTACCTCGGTCGCAAAAGAAAGCGTTTCTCTGACCATCAAACTGAAGCCACAGATCAACAAGATCTCGAACTTCGTGAAACTCGACATCAAAGCGAAGCTTGCCGACATCTCTTCGCGAGAATTGCCTGCGCAAGTGAAGGACTTGGCCTTCGCGACGATCGAGCGAAACGCAGAAACTTCGATTGTCGTCGCCGACAAAGACACCGTGGTCTTGGGTGGCTTGACTCGCGACAAACAAGAAGAGACCGTTTCGAAAGTGCCGATCTTGGGCGATATTCCCCTGCTCGGCTGGCTTTTCAAAGCCCGCCGTAGCCAGTCAGCCAAAACCAACCTGCTCCTATTCATCACTCCGACCATCATCCGTCAGTACGAGTCGGTTCGGGCTGTGCTAGACAAAAAGCTGAAGGAACGCGATGACTTCATCGAAAGCAGCGCCGGCGGAAATGACCCGCTCAGAAAGTACCGGGACAACATGATCCGCACGCTGCCTGAAATCAAGGACCTGACCTCGGTGAAGCCGGTCACTGGCTTCACGCTGGATCAGGACGAACCTCAGCTCGAGGGCAATCCTTCGGGCGCCACCGAACCCCGGCAAACTCCATGAACCTAGCCACTCCTGGTCTCTCCAAAAAAGATGCCGCCATGAGAACTCCCCGGCTAGGCGAGATCCTGCTTCAGCACACTTCGCTGACGCAGGCCCAGCTCGACGAAGCACTCGCGGTCCAGGAGAAAGAAGGAGGCTTGCTCGGGGATATCCTGATCAAGCGGCAGATGATCCTGCCCCACGAGATCATGAAGGCCCTTTGCATGCAGATCGGGCTGCGCTGGGTGGACGACCTAAAGCCCAATGAGATCGACCCCAAGCTCGTCGCTCAGGTGCCGATCAACTACGCAAAATCCAAAGAAGCGCTCCCGATCGGGAAAGAGCCAGGGCTTCGTGGTGAAGCCCTGGTGGTCGCAGTTGCTGATCCGTTCAATGACTCCGTAGCAGACGACCTCCAAGTTTTGACCGGTCTTCCGGTTCGGATGGTGGTCTCTACTTCGATGCGGATTCAAGACGCCATCAACCGCGTCTACGAACGCGCAAGCTCGAACTTGGTCGACAACATCGCAGGCGAGTTCGAGGAAACCTACGACCTCGAAGGCCCGATCGACATCCTGGAGGCGACCGAAGACGACGCCCCGGTGATCAAATTCGTGAACTCGATTCTTTTCCGCGCCGTGAAGGAAAAGGCTTCCGACATTCACATCGAGCCTTACGAAAAAGAATTTGTGGTTCGCTTCCGAGTGGACGGCGTGCTTTACGACGTCATTCGGCAGCCGAAGCGCGCCCACGCTGCCATCTCATCGCGGATCAAAGTGATGGGACAACTCGACATCGCCGAGAAGCGCTTGCCCCAGGACGGCCGCATTAAGGTGAAGATTGCCGGCAAGGACATCGACATTCGTCTTTCGACGGTGCCTACGAGCTTCGGCGAGCGCGTGGTCATGCGTATTCTCGAGCAGTCCTCCACCGTGCTCGAACTCGAGCAGCTGGGCTTTTCGGAACGCTCGCGTAATCAGCTCGAAAAACTGATTTTCCGGAAGTACGGCATCATTTTGGTCACCGGCCCCACCGGCCACGGGAAGTCCACGACCCTGTCGGCCTGCTTGGTGAAACTGAATTCGCCTGAGCGCAACATCATGACGGTCGAAGATCCGATCGAATACCAGATCCCGGGCGTGAACCAAGTACAAGCCAACCCGAAGATCGACTTTACCTTTGCGCGTGCACTTCGTGCGTTTCTTCGCCAAAACCCGGACGTCATCATGGTTGGTGAGATTCGGGACAAGGAAACGGCCGAGATCGCCATCAACGCTTCTTTGACCGGTCACATGGTGCTCTCGACCTTGCACACCAACGACGCGCCCGGTGCGGTCACTCGTTTGGCCGACATGGGAGTTGAGCCCTTCTTGGTTGCGTCTTCTCTCTTGGGTGTCGTGGCACAGCGCTTGATTCGTAAGGTCTGCACCAAGTGCCGCGTGCCTCACCAACCCACCGATTTCGAACTCACCGAGCTTGGCCTCAAGGCCATTCCGCCGGGCTCGACCGTCTACAAGCCGGGCGGCTGCCCTTCCTGCTCTCAGAGCGGTTACTCCGGCCGAACCGTGATTCACGAACTGATGGTGATCGACGACCGGATTCGTTCGCTGATCATCCGGCGTGAAGATGCCGGACAAATCAAAAAGGCGGCAGTCGCTGCAGGAATGATCACGCTGCGCGAAGACGGCGTTCAAAAAGTGCTTCAAGGCATCACCACGGTGGATGAATTGATGCGCGCCACCCACGCGGAAGTTTAAAGAACCATGGCACCCCTTTACGATTACAAAGCTCTCGACACCGGGGGCAAAGCCAAAAAGGGCATGGTGGAGGCCGAAAGCCAGAAAGCCGCTCGCGGGAAGCTCAAGAAGCAAGGGCTTCTCGTGACGGAAATCCAGGAACGCCTCGCTGCGGGATCCCCCGGCCAGAAAGGCGCCGCCAGCGCCCCATTTAGTATCGGAAGTGGCGTCAGCGTGAAAGACGTTGCCATGATGACTCGGCAACTGGCCTCGCTGGTGAAAGCAAACATCCCGTTGGTCGAGGCTCTCGGCGCCATGGTCGATCAAAGCGAAAAGCCGCCTTTGAAGCTTGCGATCGCCCAAGTTCGTCAGGATGTGAACGAGGGTCTTTCTCTGGCCAAGGCCATGGGGAAGCACCCCAAAGTCTTCGACAACATCTTCGTCAACATGGTGGAAGCGGGCGAAAGCTCGGGAACTCTTGGGCTCGTCCTACTTCGCTTGGCCGATCTCAAGGAAGCCCAGATGCGGCTTCGCGGAAAAATCATCAGCGGACTGACCTATCCGGGCCTGATGATGGGTGTGGCCATGATGCTTCTCGTGGCGATCTTCGGGTTTGTGATTCCGAAGCTCGCATCGATTTTCGAATCGATGAACAAGCCGCTGCCTCCTTCGACCAAATTCCTGATCCTCGTGTCAGACACCCTGACCACCTACTGGTACCTTTTCCTGGCAGCTTCGATCTTTGCCTTCACTTCCTTTCGGAAATGGACCCTGTCGAATGCAGGCCGTCCAAAATGGGACGCCATGAAGCTCCGGCTTCCGGTCTTAGGTCCTCTCATCCGGATGATCGCCGTCACTCGGTTCGCTTCGACCATGGCCACGCTCTTAGGATCAGGCGTGCCCATCTTGAGCGCCATGACCATTTCCAGGAACCTCGTAGGTTCGATCCCCATCGCCAATGCCGTTCAAAACGCCCGGGATAACATTACCGAGGGCCAATCCATCGCAGAACCCTTGCGCCGTTCGGGAGAATTTCCCCCCATGGTCATTCACATGATTGCCATTGGCGAGAAGACAGGCGAATTACCAGGGATGCTCAAGAACGTCGCCGACACTTTTGAAGAACAAGTGAACGCGAAGATCGAGGGCCTGACCGCACTCCTCGAACCGATGATGATCATCGGGATGGGTGGAGTCGTTGCCTTCATCGTGCTCTCGGTCTTTATTCCGCTTCTTGAGATCAGCAATCTTCAGTAACTTTCCCTTCAAGGAGAACACCCCATGTTTCAACGCATTCGTCACCAAGCCACCACTCGAAGCCTGATTGGAAACCGCGAAGGCTTCACTTTGACCGAAATGCTGATCGTGATCGCCGTGATCGGCCTGATCGGCTCGTTTGTCGCAAGCAACGTGATCAGCAAATACAACCGCGCCAAAGTGGATGCGACGAAGACCCAGATCCGCCAGCTCGGCGTGATCCTCGACGACTTCCGCCGTGAGTGTGGTTTTTATCCTTCCACCGAGCAAAGCTTGGACGCGCTGATTCAAAAACCCACCGCGGGCCGCGAGTGCAAGAACTACGACCCCGAAGGGTACATCAAAGGCAAAAAGGTCCCGAAAGATGCATGGACCAATGAGTTCATCTACTCTTCGGACGGCAATAAGTACGAGCTGAAGTCGCTCGGAAACGACAGCAAGGAAGGCGGGGAGAATTTTGACAAGGACATCTCGTCCGACGATCTCGACGCCTGATCGTTCCCGTTCCGGTTTCACGCTGGTGGAGCTGCTGGTGGTGGTCGCCTTGATCGGGCTGATCGGCACGTTTGCACTCCCCAGCGTGGGGAACTTCTTCAAAGTCTCGCTCAATACCACGGCGCGCGAGATGGCCTCGGTCGTGCGCGAAACCTTCAATACCGCCGCGATGACGGGGCAAGTGCACCGCCTGGTGCTGGACTCGAAAGAACGCCAATATTGGGTCGAAGTGGCTTTGGGCGAAGTTCTTCTCGATACCCCTGAAAGCCGGGAAAAAGATAAGCGGCGTTCCCGCTTTCTTCGCAGCTCGGAAAAGCAGGACAAAAGCCCGTTCCAGCCGGCGAGAAATATCACGAAAAAAAAGCTGAACCTGCCTCGAGGTGTCGACTTCGAGGACGTGGTAACCGAAAGAAGCCCGGAGCCCATTGTCGGCGGAATGGCTTACATCCATTTTTTCCCGCACGGAATCACCGAGCAAACGGTGATCCACCTGAAAGACAATCAAGACCACCACTTCACGCTCTCCATCGCGCCTCTTTTAGGCAGAACCAAGTTGATCGAGCGCTACGTAAAAGCCGAGGAGCTTCATGGCGCGCGCTAAGCCCATTACTTCATCGGCTGGGTTCACCCTACTTGAAGTCATGATCGCCATGGGCATCATGATGGTGGCCTTTGCCTCGATTCTGATGGTGGAAAGTTCCAGCATCAACACTGCATCCAAAGCTAAGCAGATGAATACTGTCACCATGCTGGCCAAAAACCTGATGGCTGAAACCGAGTTAGAGATTCGCGGGAAAAAGTTCGGCGAAGTGAAAAAAGAGGGCGCCGGCACTTTTTCAGCCCCCTTTGAAAATTTCTCCTGGAAAAAAGAAATCAAAGAAATCAGCTTGCCCGTGTCGGCCCTGATTCCGCCTGCGGAATCCGAAGGCGAACTCGTTCAAGTTCAGGAGATGGGAAAGCAAGTGGCCGAGAGCATCTCGAAGAGCATTCGCGAAGTAACCATCACAGTTTCCTACAAAAAAGGAAGCGGGACACAAGACTACAGCGTTTCAACCTACTGGGTGGACCTCGGTGCAAGCCCATAAACGCCTTGCCGGACGCGCCGGTTTCACCCTGATTGAAGTCTTGATCTCGATCATGCTTCTCGTGGTCATCTCGATGGCCATTTACCAGGCAACGACTTCGACTTTCCGACTCAGGGATTCCCTGATGACCGAAGGGGACTTCGGAAATTCCATTCGCCTCTCGATGAGTATTCTGGAACGCGACGTAGCGCAGCTCTACAGTCCCACGCTTCAAAAGCGCCCTCAACCGAGCCCTTCTCCGGGAAGCGCGCCTCAGGCGCAGACCTTTGGTGCTCGTGAGGAGTCGGCGACCCGGTTTTGGAGCGCACCTCTCGACGCCACTGGAATGAGAGCCATGCGCTTCATCGGCAAAGAAGACTCCATGAGCTTTGTCGCCACCGCAAATCTTCGCGTGCAGCGCGACTCGCCCGAAAGCGAGTTCCTGAAAGTGGTCTACGAACTGAGAGAAGACACCGAGAAAGACGAATCTGGAAAGTCGAACGAAAAGCGCGGCCGTATGCTGGTGCGAGTGACGCATCCGAACGCTTTCAGTACTGAAGAATCTCGGGAAGACCGCTCTCAACGCACTTACCCCCTACTTCGCGGAATTCAGAAATTGCGCTTCCGCTATTTTCGTCGTGACCGCGACAATGGCTGGAGCACGACTTGGGACAGCGATTCGGCCGATATGAAGGATCGCTATCCTGACCTGATCGAGACGACTCTTGAGGTCAGTGCGCCCCCTCGACTGAGCTTTGAGGGTCTTTTCAAATTCGGACCGGAGGCTCCCTTAAATGGGCTCGACCAGACGCTCTGAGAACCGCTCTGAACGCGGTATCGCGCTCTTCATGGTCATTGCGGCCATGACAGTGCTTTCGCTTCTAGTGACTGAATTCGTCTACATTGCCCAAGTCAACCAGCGGATGGCGTTTGATGGTCTGGATCAAGTGCGGGCGCTTTACCTAGCAAAGACCGGTTACAAAATTTCGCTCCTTCGACTGAACGCCTACAAACAGGCGAAGGCCACCGTCACGGATCCTAACTTTCAAAAGCAGCTCGATCAGATCTGGTCTCTCCCCCTGCCCTTTCCCTTTCCGAAGACGCTTCCTGGGTTGACGATGACTCAGAAGGACGCCATCGATAAATTCGAGAAAGAATCCAGCCTGAGCGGTTCTTTTACGGCGACCATCACCAGTGAGTCCGCCCGTTTCAACCTGAACTGGATTCTTCCGGCCTATGTTTCGCGCGCTTCCAAGGACAAGCAGACTCCAGCCCCCCCTTTTGAGCGGGAAAAAGCCCTGAAATCGCTACAAGACCTCTTAGAAGACCTGCATTTCCGGAAAGCTCAGGACGACCCGGCCTTTGCCGATGAGTACCGCGATTTCAACGCAGCCGAACTGACGGACAACATTGCCGCTTGGGCGGATGCCACTTACGAAAAGCGAGGACGCTGGGGCTCAGAAACCATCCCGCCCAAGAAAGCCCCATTCTATTCCATCCAAGAGCTCCACATGATTCCCGGGATGGACGACACGCTTTTTGACACATTCGCTCCCAGTCTGACCGTGGGGCCGACTACCTCGATCAACGCCAACTCGATGGGCGCCTCGACCCTCCATGCGCTTTTCCGCGATGCCTCGAACGATGAAATCAAGGAACTCCTCAAAGAACGGGATGGAGAAGAAGGCGCGTCCGATGAGGGTAAACGCTACAAAGATGCGAAAGAGTTCTTCGAGAGAGTGAAAAGCAAACTGGCCGCTTACCAGAACCGAGAGCCCGAAAAAGAGCTCATGGAGAGGGGCATTCAAATCGTCACCGAAGAGCGCATCTTCCGGATTCGCGTCAAAGCCCAGGTGAATCAATCGGTCAGGCGACTGGAGGCGGTGGTCGAGCTTCCCGAGAAAGCTGGATCAGGAAACCAGACGAATCCCGCCACTGGCACGGGTAGGTCCTCTGAACCCAACTCACCCCAGCCCGGACCGGGATCCCCCCCGCAAACCGGGAATACACCTGCGCTTGCCTCTGGCCTGAACGTCACCTTCATGCGAGTCTTTTAAGAGGAGCTTCCATGCGAATCCTCGGACTGGATCTAGGCACCCGAAGTGTCAAAGCAGTGGAGGTCGACAGCGCCTTTGGCCGCTTCGAAGTGCACGAGTGCCACGAAGCCCCCGTAGCGCCCGGCCAGGACCCGGCCGTTGTGGCGGGACAGCTGCTTCGAAGTCTGGCAAAAACGCCTGATCGCATTTCCGTTCTGCTGAAAGCCTCACAGGTCACTTTTAGAAATTTGGACCTCCCCACTCGGGACCGAAAAGCCATTCAAGCCGGTGTCGCTTTCGAACTCGACGACGACCTGCCCTTTCCGCTGGAAGATAGCCTTTTTGATTACTCGGTCGTTCAACAGATCGGGCAGCTGTCGCGCTTGCATGCCGTGGCTGCTATGGAAGCTCCGCTGCAGGAATTCCTCAGTCGCCTTCTCACGGCCGGTGTCGACCCTGACGTCCTGACTCCCGAGCCTTGGGCACTTCGCACGCTGCTCGGAAAGCTGAACCCCGGTGAAGAGCAGCCCCCCATCTTGGTGATCAACTTCGGCCAGGAGCGGACCTCATTCCAGATTCACTGGAAAGGCCGCCCCATCCTTGCGCGAGACTTCCCCGTGGGCGGCCGCGACCTGACGCACGCCATTGCCGAGCGTTACCACTTGAGTGAAGAGCAAGCGGAAAGCGCAAAGCTCGAGAACGGCTTTGTTCTCGCTCCTTCTCAGCGAACGCAAGTCACTCCCGAACAGGTGGATTTTTCGAATTGCCTGCAGCCCGTTCTTTCCGAGCTCTTGCGCGAAATCCGGCATTCCATTTTCGTCTGTAAAAATCTGATCCACGAATCCGTCGGATCGATCCAGATTACCGGCGGCAGTTCCTTGCTTCCAGGCCTGGTCCTGACTTTGGAAGAGGAGCTTCGGATTCCGGTTCAGCCCCTGCACTCTTTAGCTGGGCTGACGCAAGACTCCGTTCGCTACACGGAAAAGTCCGAGGCCACTTTTGGTCTCGCGGCAGGTGCCGCTCTTTGCCTCACTGGCACCGAGCGCGGCCTCGTGATCAACCTTCGTAAGGGCTCACTGACCAAGCGCAGCCGTACCACACAAGTGGATATGAGCCGCTTACGCCGTCCACTGATCGGAACTGGGATTGTGGCCGCTTCGTTCTTGATCAGCTTGATGGTTCAGAGCCAAGTCTACTCGAGGCGCATCGGGCAAACCGACGAACAACTCCAGAAAGCCGTCAAAGGGTTCTTCACGGGGGCCTCGCCTTCTGCCATGCGCACTTATCTCGCCAACCCCAGCACCCTTCGAAAGCAACTCAAGGGCGAAGTGGAAAAAGCGCGACAATCGGAACGAATCGCAGGCCCCAACCCGAAATCTCCGCTTTCGCTTCTCAAAGAAGTTTCGCAAGTCCTCCCCAAGGACATTGTCCTCGACCTAATTCGCTATCAGGCAGGAGCGAGTCCCACTCAGGCTTACCTCGCGGGTACAGATGAGCCCGCAAGCCTTACCTTTCTGATTCAGAACCAAGCCAGCGCGGAACGACTGGCTTCCTTGCTCGAGAAAAAACTCCCGGGACTCAGCCGCACGGCACTGGAACAAACCAAGGTTCCCGACGGCTCAGTTCGCTTCAAAATCACATTAACTGGGAAGCCTGCGGAGGACGCTTATGGAAAATGAATCGCGCTTTTCCCAGTGGTTCTCCCGAATCAGCGAGCGACTCACCGATCAACCTTGGTTCCAGCAGCTTCGCGCCAAATGGGATGAACTCGACCCGCAAAGTCGTCAGTACCTGCGCGGCGGCATGATCGCTCTGGGAGCGCTTCTCGTCGTGGGAACACTCCTGGGTTCTTACTGGAAGGTTTCCTCACTCAAGGATGAGCTGGCAGAAAAGCAGGCGCTTCTGACATTGGTGCGAACCACTTCCGATGACGTCCGGCGCATGAAGGATCTCGGCGGAGGCTTGGATGCTGGAGGAGGCCCCTGGAGTGCCTATCTAGAGGGGCAAATTCAAGGCTCAGGCATCGACCTGACCTCGGCGACGGTTTCACCCGAGAAAGCCACCCCGGAATCCAGCGGGGGCAAGAGCACCATTGAAGAAGCGCTGATCGACGTTCGCTTGAACAAGGTGAATTTGAAGCAGCTGGTTCGCCTATCTCACAGCCTGGAACAAGGTTTACGCCCCGTGAAGATCCGCTCGCTGACCATTGAGACTGAGCCGGATTTGAGCGGATGGCTCAAAGCATCTCTGGCGCTTTCCGCTTTTCGTACCGCTGAAGGGAATTGAAAATGAGCCAACCCGGCCGCGCTCGTCGCATTTTGAAAAACCTGGCTTGGACTTGGCTTGCTCTCGCTCTGCTCGTCACTTTCACCCTGATGAAGCTTCCAGAAGCGCGCTTGAAGAACTTCGTCCTGGGGCATCTTCAGATTTTTCTCACGCCGATGGGCCTCAACGTCAGTGCCGAGCACGCCTCACTGACCTTTGGATTGGGTTACGAGCTAGACCAAGTCGTCCTCAGCGCGCCTCCGCCCGCGCTGCCGATCAAAATCGATCGGATCCGAGTTTCGCCTTCTTTTTCATCCCTTTTCACCGGCCGACTGGGAGCGGATCTCAAACTTCAACAAGCCGATAGTTCCTTGAAAGCGCGATTCAGCCAAAGGGGCCAAGATGCCCGCGTTCAGTTTGAACTCGACCGGGTGAACCTAGGGCGGCTGGGCGTGATTCCGATGATCGCAGGCGGGCTCCGCGGCTCAGCCACCGTCTCGGGAAGCGGACACCTGGCGGGAGACCTCTCGCTTCCTTCGTCGCTGGCCGGCGAAGCCAAACTGCAGCTCGGGCGCCTCACGCTTGAGGAACAAAAAGTCCAAGGCTTCAGCTTGCCGCCCATCCAGATCTCCGAGGGCTCGATCGAGGTTCAGATCGAACCTGGCAAAGCTCTCATTCGGCGTTTTAGCTTGGGTAAAAAGGGGAATGCCTCAGACGATTTGGTTGGAAACCTGAGTGGAGACCTTCAACTTTCACGAAATTGGTACTCGAGCGCCTGGAATACCCGGGCCCGTTTTCAACTTTCCGACAGAATCCTGAAGTCTAAAGAACTTTCTCTCTTGGAAATGATCCTCTCACCGGCGAAAACCCCGGATGGAGATTTCGCCTACAGCCTGACTGGGCCATTTTCGGCTCCGATGGCACTTCCAGGCGGAACTCCGGGGAATACATGAGTGTCGAACTGAATCTGGAAAAAGAACTCGAAAGCCGCCTGAACCAGCACCTTCATTCTTCTGAACACAGAATGCCTCCCAGGCTTGAAGCGTCCATCCGCTACAGCCTTTTGGCTCCGGGGAAGCGAATTCGCCCGAGGCTTCTGCTTGAAGCTGCCGAGATGGTCGGCCTCTCTCGGGATGCCGCCTGGGGACCTGCAGTGGCACTCGAAATGATCCACTGCTTTACGCTGATCCACGACGATCTGCCCTGCATGGACGACGACGATTTCCGACGAGGACGTCCGTCCAACCATAAGCAGTTTGACGAAGCGACAGCGCTTCTCGCAGGGGATGGCCTGATGGGTCTGGCCATTGATAGCCTGCTCGATTCTGAGAAATTCGTTGAGGCGAGAAACGTGGTGCGTGCGATGCGGCGCTTTGCCGAGGCCATTGGTCCGCGCGGTGTGGTGGGCGGTCAAGCTGCAGAGCCCGACCTAGCTGGCGCCGGCGCTTCCCTGCCCGCACTGCGCTCGATGCATGCCCGCAAGACCGGAGCCCTCTTCGACGCCTCTCTCTTGATTCCTGCAGATCTGGCTGGGATTTTGGCGAGCGATCCTCGTCATCAGGCCCTCGCCCGTTTTTCTGAAGCGCTCGGCTCGGCTTTCCAAGTCGCGGACGACCTCGAGGACGCGGGCACCGAGACGCGCGAGTCCGTGAGCATCTTGGATTATCTGTCTGCTGAGGAAACAGCTGGGCAAACCCGCGACCAGCTCGAGTCGGCCTGCCGAGATCTCGAAGCGTCCTTTGGAACGTCCCTCTCAGCGCGGCTCGTAGCGATCGCCCGTGAGGTTTCATCGAGGCTTCGCGCTTGAAGTTCCTCTTCGTCACCGACCCCTGGAAAACGCTCGACCACGCTCGCGATACCAGCCTTCGGCTCATGGAAGAGTGCTTGAGTCTGGGCGTCGAAGCTTGGTGGTCCGAGCATCGAAGCTTGCGTGCTGAGAAGGGAAAAATCTTTCTCGAGGCGCGTCGTCTCAAGAAAGTGGCATCCAGTCGCCAGGCGGAAACCTTTCATTGGGGTGAGTTTCAATCGATGCAGCCCCAGCGCTTCCAGCGCATTCTGTATCGCACCGACCCCCCGGTGGATTTAGAGTACCTTCACCCTTTGCAGCTCCTCGCGGCCGGACTGAATGGCGCTAAGAATGCTGAAATGATCAACCCCGCTTCTGTTCTTTTCTCGCGAGGCGAGAAGCTCGAAGCCGTACTTTCAGAGAAACTCGCGCCTCAAAGCTTGATCAGCGCTGATGCCACTCGCTTAAAAGCTTTCGGCATCCAGCAAGGCCGCGCAGTCTTGAAACCCCTCCATGAAGCTCAGAGCAAAGGCGTTCAGCTCCTCCATTTCACGGATGAACCCGAAAAAGCGGACGAAGCACTGAGATCTGCCACTGAAGGCTTTCGGCGCCCTGTGGTTCTTCAGGAGTACCTACCGGGTATCGTGAAGAACGGTGAAACTCGGCTCTGGTTCCTGGATGGAAAGCTTCTGGCACACGTAAAGAAGAAACCAAAATCGGGAGACTACCGAATCGATATGGACCAAGGAGGCACCTTGGCCGAATCGACACTCACGCAGCGTGAAAAAAAAGCCGTCCCCGTGCTTGGACGAAAACTAAAATCCTGGGGAGTTCGCTTGGCCGCCGTCGACTTGATTGACGGCAAAGTCACTGATTTGAATTTCACCAGCCCCGGACTCCTGGTCCCGATGGAGGCCCTTCTCAAAAAGAACCTGGCAGCCGTCGTGGTGAAAGCGCTGATTAAGCCAGCTGGAAAAGCTCGCTAACAGGTCGAGCGGCAATTTCCGACAACTCTGCCCAAAGCGCCTCGAGATTGCCCGTAGACAAGACACCGGGCAGCTCGCTCGAAACCGAAACGTCAGAAGCCAAGGTGCCCGCAGAGGCAGCCATAAAGGCCGATTCACGCGCTTCTTTCAGATCACCACTTTTTTTGAGCTCACGAAGGCGCTTCTTGGCGCCTTCCACCGAATAGCGCTGGGCGTGCAACAGATCTCGAATCAGGATCAACATTTCGAGATCGGTCTTCCGATAAACTCGGTGACCTGCGGAGGACTTACTGGGCTTGATTCCAGCAAATTCCGTCTCCCAATACCGAAGCACATAGGGCTTCACTCCGATGATCTCGGAGGCTTCCCCAATGCGGTACTGCGCGCGATCTGGAATCTCAGCTTTCGTCGTCGTCATCTTCGTCGTCGGAAGCGTGAGCCAAGCTCGCAGCGGAAGGCTCCACGCCTTCCAAACTCGAGTTCACTTCCGCACGAAGCACTTGCGACGGACGGAAAGTCAGCACGCGACGAGCCGAGATCTCGATCGTCTCGCCCGTTTGCGGATTCCGGCCAATTCGCGAACGCTTTTCGCGCACCACGAAATTTCCGAAACCCGAAATCTTGATTTTGGTGCCGTCAGCAAGGGTGCCCTTGATGGTGTCGAATACCATCTCGACCAGATCGGCGGCTTCCTTCTTCGAGATTCCCACCTTCTCGTAGAGCGATTCGACAATATCCGCTTTCGTCATGGCCACGGCCGGCTTCTCCTCTTGGTTTCAATCCTTCGAAAGATGAACCCTGGTTTCCTGTCGAAACGGGACTTTCGCTTCGTTACCGAAGCTCAGCTCCCAACTCTTTCTTCCAGGCATCCAAGATCGCTTTTGCGGAATTTTCCGCTTCGGCTTCCTGAGGGCTTCGTCCTTCTTCCAAAAATGTAACCCGGACCGCTACGCTTGTCATCCCCTCCGCCACTTGGGATCCTCGGTAAATATCGAAAACCTGTGCGGACTTGGCCAAAGGGCGTCCTGCCTTGAGGGCAATCTGGGTCACCTTCTCGGCCGGGATGTCCGACTTCACCACCAAGGCAAAGTCGCGCTCAATTCCAGGGAACTGGGAAATAGCCTTGAAGGGTCGGCCTTCCGAGACGGGCCGGCACAGCTTCTGAAGCACTTCCCAGTCGAGCTCGCCCAAATAAAGCGGAGCCCGAACCTTCAGGATCCTTGCGAGTTTTGGATGGAGGAGGCCAAAGGAACCGGCCACCTGATTTCCCGCCAAAACCTCGACGCTTTGACCTGGGTGAAGCAAGGGATTCCCCCCGCTCCTGGACTGAGACAAGGGCAAGAAACGCACTCCACGGGCACCTAGGGCCTCGAAGGTAGATTCAAAGGCGGCCTTGAGGTCGAAGAAGTCCACTTCACCCAGTTCGCCGCGAAGGGCCTGAGCTTGGCGAGGACCCGACAAAGCCACCGCAAGCTTCCAGCGTTCGATCAGGCTCGTTTCCATCTCACCGCGAGCCTCGACGGGGCCTTGGGTGTGAAAGGTGGGCCGAAGCTCGAAGAGCCGAATCGGAAGCTTTTCCGCGCCAAAATGATGATTCCAGGAGTCGAGGGCATTCCTGATCAGCCCCGGTAGGAGTGAGGGAACCAGGACCGAGAGCTCCTCACTGAGAGGGTTCAAGAGCTTGGCCTCAGACTTCAACCCGAGCTGTTCGAGCCACGCAGGCTGGGTGAACGCAAAATTCACGGTTTCCGAAAAGCCGTTCTGAACCCAAGCGTCTTTCGCCCGCTCTGCGAGCGCCCAGCGCGCCATGCCTGCGTCTTGCGAGCGAAGAGTCGGCATCCCGGTGAGGGGCGGAATCGTCGCAGGAATCCGGTCGTAACCGAGGCTGCGAGCCACTTCTTCAGCCAGATCCTCAGGCTGATTCAGATCCAAGCGGAAACTCGGAGGAACCACGCTCCAACCCGAGTCGTTGGTTTGAACCGAGCACCCAAGACCCACAAGTGCTTGCTTCATTTCGTCAGCCGAAAACGACGTTCCGAGAAAGCCATTGAAGTAGCCGGAAGCAACCGCGATCGGCTTTCTCTGCATCTGGCCTTGAGCACGCGCCGGCTGATGGGCTTCGGTAGCGGCGATCACTTGGCCGCCAGCCAGCTCTTGAATCAGAGCAACCAAGCGTCCGAGCGCATTCTGTAGCCCCGTGGGATCAATCCCCTTCTCAAAACGAATGGCGGCTTCGGTTCGCCGAGCATGGCGATTCGCGGACTTTCGTACAGTCACCGCGTGAAATTCAGCACACTCCAGGAACAAGCGGGTGGTCGTCTCGGATACTTCCGAGTTTCCTCCCCCCATGACTCCTGCCAGGCCCACAGCGCGGCCGCCCTCGGCAGCTCCATCAAAAATCACGAGCTCCGAGCCCGCCAAAGTCACCGTTGCGCCGTCCAGCAAGGGAAGCTCTTCTCCCGGACGAGCCAAACGAATTCCCAAGCACCCGCCCGCAAGCTTGTCGCGGTCGTAAGCATGCATGGGATAGCCGAGCTCCAGCATGGCCAGATTGGTCGCATCGACCACGTTATTGATCGAGCGTGAACCCACCGCTTCGAGCTTTCGCTTCACCCAGTCGGGTGATGGGCCGATCTTCACGCCATCCAGGCACACCCCGAAAAACTGAGGCGCGAGATCTCCGGCTTCGAGGGAAATCTGAATGGGACTTTGTCCGGTCGGATAGGTCACCTGGACCGACTTGGGAAGTTTCGCTTGAACCCCCAGAGCGGCTGCGACTTCACGAGCCAAAGAGAAATGCCCTAGGCAATCCCCGCGATTTGCCGTCAGCTTGAACACCAAAACGGTGTCATCCATGCCCATGACTTCGGCTAGGGACTGTCCCAGGCGCGTCGACTCAGGAAGGATCAAGATCCCTTCGCTCTCAGCCTTCAAGCCCAGTTCTTGTTCCGAACACAGCATGCCGTTCGAAACCACGCCGCGAATCTTCGAGCGCTCAATCTTCATCCCGTTCGGGAGAAGCGCACCGATCTGGGCCAAGGCAACGATATCGCCGGCCTTCATGTTCTGCGCGCCGCAAACAATCTCTTGGGGATCGCCTTCACCTAGGCTGACTTTGCAAAGCGACAGACGATCCGAATCGGGATGCTTCGCGCGCTCCAGAATCTTCACGGTCACTACTTTTTCAAACCCTTTGGCCAAGGGTCGAACTTCTTCGACCTCCAAACCACGCCGGGTCAGGATCTCGGCCAATTGCTCCGGGCCTTTGACGCCCGAGAGGTCGACGAACTCGGAAAGCCATTTCCAGGAAATGCGCATAGAGCCTCAGATTAGAACTGGTTCAAGAATCGGGAGTCGCCTTGGAACATCAGGCGAAGATCGGGAATCTGGTGAACAAGCATGGCAATTCGCTCCACACCCATTCCAAAGGCAAATCCGGACACTTCACCCGGGGCATAGCCGGCGAGCTCGAAAAGACGAGGATGAACCATTCCGGCACCCAAGATCTCCAGCCAGCCATCTCCCCAACTCACGTCGATTTCGGCACCCGGTTCAACAAAGGGAAAATAACTGGGACGGAGGCGAATTTTCGCCTGCGGCCCGAACATTTCCTTGGCGAAATACTCGAGAACTCCCTTCAGGTCGCTCATCCGCACGTTGCGGTCGACCCAAAGTCCTTCCACTTGATGGAACATCGGTGAGTGAGTGGCATCGCTATCACTGCGGTATACGGCGCCTGGCGCCAGGATGCGGACCGGCCATTGCCGATTCCGCATGGAGCGCATTTGCACGGCCGAAGTGTGGGTCCGAAGAACGACACCCGGGCCCATGAAAAACGTATCCTGCATGTCCCGAGCAGGATGGTCTGCAGGCATGTTCACCGCTTCGAAGTTCAGGAAGTCGGTTTCAACCTCCGGACCCGTTGCGAGATCAAAGCCCAGGCGACCAAAAATATCGACAATCCGACGGGTCACTTGAGTGACCACATGCAGATGTCCTCGGTGCGACAGGCGCGAGGGCACTGACACGTCAATGCGCTCTCGCTTCAGCTGCTCTTCTAAAAGAAGGGCCTCGAGCGTCTCTTTACGAGCGCTCAAGGCCTCTTCAATTTTTCGCTTCCATTCGTTGGCTGCTGCCCCAATCTTTGGACGCTCTTCGGCAGATGCCGAACCCAAACCCTTCAAGACCTCGCCCAGGGCGCCTTTTTTGCCCAAGATCGAGACACGAAGCTGCTCGAGTGCTTCCAGGTGGGGAGCTGCAGCCAGATCCTTTAACGCCTGGCTGCCGATGGATTCCACGGCCGCCAGAAGTTCAGAGGATCCCATGGATGCCTTCCGTCCTTCAGTTAGCCGGAGCCAACGACCGGACTTGGCTCACCACTTGGGCGAAAGCCGAGGGATCGTGGATGGCGATGTCGGACAGCACTTTGCGGTCCAGTTGGATCTCGGCCTTCTTCAAGGCTGCGATCAGGCGGCTGTAGCTGATGCCGTTGGCACTAGCTGCTGCCGACAGACGGGCGATCCAGAGTTGGCGGAAGTCACGCTTCTTGGCGCGACGATCGCGGTACGCGTAGACGAACGCGCGATCGACTGCTTCTGCAGTCCGCTTGAACAAATTCTTGCGGCCATGGACGAAGCCTTCGGCACGATCCAGGACCTTCTTGTGACGTTGACGCTTTTTAAAACCACGTTTTGCGCGAGGCATTGAAAATCTCCTTCAAAAATCCAAAAACTAACGGATCACTTGGAGCCGTAGGGCATGCACTTTTCGACATGGCGAACATCGCCTTCGAAAACGTAACCCGCCTTACGGAGGCCCAACTTCGTGGACGCTTTTTTCTTGCCCAGGTTGTGGCGCAGTCCCGCGCGTTTCACTTTTACTTTACCGGTGGCGGTGAACTTGAAGCGCTTCGCCGCCGCCTTTTTCGTCTTCATTTTCATGACTGATTTCCTTGCTGTTGACCGTTTCGTAATCCAGGCGCCTGAGAAAGGCCCCTGCCACTCGCGGTTGTCCACCATCCCTTGGCAAGCCAAAGGATAGCGGATCATTGCTGATCCGCTCTGAAAAAACCGGAAACCCGGCGTCTCATGAACGGAAGTGCGCACCCTACTCGAGAAATTCCTGTCTCGTCAAGGGCTTCAGGCCGATCTCTCAGCCTTCTGAACTCGGCACCGGAACTTTCGGCTTCACCGAAATGACCACAGGAGCAGGTCCGGCCGGTTTAGCCGGAGCACCGCCAGCACCCTTTTTAGCGGGTGCCAGGATCATGATCAGCTTCTTGCCTTCCAGTTTCGGAGCGTACTCAACCATGCCAATATCGGCCGTCATTTCAGCCAATTTCCGCATGATAGCGTGACCCTGATCCACGTACGTAATTTCCCGTCCGCGGAACATGATCGTGATCTTCGCCTTATCCCCTTCTTCCAGGAACTTACGGATATTCTTGAACTTGTAGTCCAAGTCATGCTCATCCGTTTGCGGACGAAGCTGCACTTCTTTCACCTTGATGGTGGTCTGCTTCTTCCGGGCGTCGTGTTCTTTCTTCTTCTTCTCGTATTTAAACTTCCCGTAGTCGCAGATCTTACAGACCGGCGGCTGGGAGTTAGGCGAGATTTCCATCAAGTCGAGACCGCGGTCACGGGCCATCTGAAGGGCCTGATGGGTGGGAACAACCCCCACCTTTTCACCGGTTTCATCAATCAACAAGACTTGAGGGACACGAATCCGCTCGTTGATCCGATGCTCATCCTTATTGGGAGCCGGAAGAGGTCCCCGGGACGGCCGGGGGCGCGGCGCAAACGGAGGGCCTGGGGGGCGTGCAGGACTCGAGGGACTGGATGGACCGGGGGGGATCGACGGTGGAAAAGCCATTCGGGGTAACTTAAACGCCTCCAAAAAATGTATAAAAGGGCTCGATTGAGCCGACGGGACAGCTCAGGATTACCGAACCCCTGGGGAGGTGTCAACGCACTCTTCAGGGGTCACTTCTCGCAAACAGCGTTGATGAGAGCAGTCTGCGTAGTCGCGCCCATCATAACAGGGGGCGCACGAAAGACCTTGCCCACCTTGAATGACCCGCCCCCCCAGCGCCGCATAGCTTCTAGGAACTTTTTCATCCGCCCGCGTGGGGCCAAACAGAGCCGTCACCGGAATCCCGGCCAAAAACCCGAGATGCATCGGCCCACTGTCATGGGTGATGAGGCGCTCAAATTGCCCAAGCCACGACGGAAGCTCCGCCAAAGACACCGTCCCCAACTCAAAGCGAACTTGCAGCCCCGAAAAAGCGGACCGAACCCACTCGTCTGAGGCAGCCCCCATGACCGTCACCGCGCGTCCCTGCTTCAACCCCAGAGAGGCCACTTCGCGGTAATGTTCTACGGGATAACGGCGCAAGACATCGTCCCGAAGGAGGTTCTTCGCCCCGCCAGGAGCCAAGACCCAGCCTCGCTTCCCGCGCCCCTCATCACTCACCCCACCCTGAGCCTTCAAAACCTCAAAGGGGTGAAGGGGATTGAGCCGAAGCGACTTCGGATCGCCCCCGAGAAGCTCGTAATAAACATCGGCATGATAAACGCCCGACGGAGCTTCAAATTTTTTCCGAACCCCGGACAACCCGAGTCCTGCTAAAAGTCGGTACCGAGAGTCGCGGTACCCGACAACCACCCGATCCCAACGCCGGAAAGCGAGCTCAGGCTGAATCCGCACCACTTCACGAAGCGCCTGAAGGCGCCCCTGTTTCAGAAGGCGCGACTCGCTGACTGCTAAGATCTCCACTTCAGGAAAAGTCCGCTTCAGAAGCGGAACGACCTGCTCACCAGCCACCCACGTCAGACGAACCGACTTTTCAGACAGGAGACGACGGACCGCAGCCATGGCCATAACCACGTCTCCGATCGCCCCCAGCTTCACGAGCAGGATTCGCTCTGGATGACTCAAGCTTGAGAAGAGGAACCAGCAGAAGCCGCTGCCGACTTCGCTTTGGCTTTCGGCTTGGAAGCTTTTGCCTTCGTGGCTGCTTTAGCTGCAGGCTTCTTCTTGGAAGGAGCTTTTTTCTTTGCGCCGTCTTTTGCCAAAGAGGCCATCAGCTTCTCGAGGTCCTTGCGCTGCGACTGGACGAAAGTCTTGAACTTCTCGATCTCGCCAGGAATCTGTTTCTGAAACTTCAGAAGGTCCTTGCGCTCTTTCTCCAGAAGCTTGCGCACTTTCTCGACATCCGTGCTCACGAGGCGCTTCACTTCGCGACCCTGCCGCTCAGCGAACTGACGAACCTCTTCGACCCAGTCGGCGGAGTTCTGAAGGCGCTCCTGCACCACTTGGACTTTGTCGACGAACTTGCGAATTTCAGAACTAATCTTATTGGCCATGCCTTTCCCTAGCATGTTTCAATAAGAATTAAAATACCCAGCGCTTCGCTACGGGCATTCGACGCCCAATCCCAAACGCTTTCGCACTCACGCGAAGCGCAGGAGCTGCTTGCCTGCGTTTGTATTCAGCCGACTCGAGCAATCGAAGCGTCTTACGCACCCAACCCGGCGCCTGTCCAGGTGTCGAATCCCAGCGAGACTCAAGCGCGCTGATTTCAATTCCTTCTTCTAGATAAGCGCGAAGAAGCGCGTCGAGCAAATCATAAGGCGGCAAAGTGTCCTGATCCTTCTGATCGGGGCGAAGCTCTGCTGATGGAGGCTTCGAGATACTGCGCTCGGGAATCACGCCTCCACAACTCAAGTTGATTTGCTGGGCCAACTCATAGACCTGGGTTTTCCAAAGATCGCCAATGGGCGCCAAAGCACCGCACATATCGCCATAAAGCGTGCAGTAACCCATCCCGATCTCCGACTTATTGCCCGTCGTGAGAACGAGTGCGGAGTGGTGATTCGAGAGCGTCATGAGAATCAACCCACGAAGTCGAGACTGAAGATTCTCCTGCGCAATCGGCGCCAGAGTTCCCCGCCCTTCCGACAGCTCTCGCTGAGCCTGAGAGACCAAAAACTTGATCGACTTCACCTCAAAGGGAATCCCGAGGTTCCGAGCCAACTGCTCGGCGTCCTCCAGACTATGACTGGAAGAGTACTGACTGGGCATCGCCACGCCGAGAACGTGCTCTTTGCCCAAAGCCTGAACAGCCAGGGCAGCAACCACTGCAGAATCAATTCCGCCCGAGAGCCCTAAAATCGCGCGCGAAAAACCCGTGCGAGCAAAGTAATCGCGAATGCCGACGACCAGAGCGCGGTGCAAAACCTCGATCTCACTCGGCGCCTGGTCCTCGCGGCCTTCCTGAAGCGGCTCAAGGAACTGGAGACCGCCCTCGGGTGATTGCTCGAGCAACGCAAACGCTTGACGAAAGGCAGGGAGGCGCCCAGCAATCTGTCCCTGAGAGTCCACGGCGAAACTCGCACCATCAAACAAGATCTCGTCGTTCGCTCCGACTTGATTCACGTAAACTAAAGGCGCCCCGAGCCTCTGCGCGCATTGCGCGTGCACTGCTTCGCGACGCGCCCGCTTCCCGGTCTGGAAGGGACTGGCCGAGAGCGAAACCAAGAGCTTCGCGCCCTGCGCACAGTAAGCCTCCATCGGATCGGCTCGGTAGAGGCTTCGTCCGTGGGCTGGGTCTTGTGCCCAAAGGTCCTCGCAAATGGCGAGCGCGACCGGAAGCCCGTCACAATTCCACAGTTTCACTTCGCTTGAGGGAGCAAAGTACCGTGCCTCATCGAAGACATCGTAAGTTGGCAAAAGGGTCTTGGCTTGCCGAAAGGTCTCGCGGCCACCTTCCAGAACGCTGACTGAATTCTGAAGGGCTCGCCCGCTGGCTTCGGGATTGGCCGTCACATGGCCGACAATCAAAGCACACGCGCGGCCTTCCGTCAGCGCCATCAACCGGTCCAAAGTTGAGCGACTTTGCTGAAGAAACTCGGGCCGCTCAACCAAATCGTGTGGAGGGTAGCCGCAAGTTCCTAGCTCAGGGGTCAAAAGAAAACGGGCCTGCACTTGGCAGGCCCGTTCATACATTTCCGAAATTTTGTCGAAGTTACCCCGAAAATCACCCACTACCGGATCGATCTGAGCAATCGCAATCCGCATGAGGAGGGAACTCCGTCAAAGAATCAGTAACGCTTCTGGATTTCTTGCGAATCAAAGAAATAGGCCAGCTCGCGCTCTGCCGATTTCAAGCTGTCCGAACCGTGAACCGCGTTGGCTTCGATGGAGTCAGCGAAGTCCTTGCGCAAGGTGCCTGGAGCAGCCTTCGAAGGATCGGTTGCGCCCATGATCTCACGATTCAGAGCCACGGCGTTTTCGCCTTCCAAACACAACAAAAGCACTGGGCCGGAGGTCATGAAGTGGACCAAGCTTTGAAAGAACGGACGATCTTTGTGCTCGATGTAGAAGCCTTCGGCTTTTTCACGGCTCAAGCGGGTGAATTTAGCCGCTCCGATGCGCAGGCCCTTTTTTTCAAAGCGGGTGATGATCTCGCCGATCACGTTTTTTTCTACTGCGTTCGGCTTGATGATCGAAAAAGTGCGTTCCAGTGCCATGTAAAACTCCTTGAAGAGATCGTTGGGAAAATTTCTTAACCCGGGGTTAGCCCAAAAGACCAACCCCGGGGAAGTAAAAAATTAGCCGTTTAAAGCGGCTTTCAGAGTCGTGCCTAAATCTGCAGGCGAACGAGCAATCTTCACGCCCGCTGCCTGGAGAGCTTGGAACTTCTCTTCCGCCGTTCCCTTTCCGCCCGAAATGATGGCGCCAGCGTGGCCCATGCGTTTTCCGGGAGGTGCCGTGGCGCCGCCGATGAAGCCAGCCACCGGCTTCTTGAACTCGCGACGGATGTAGTCGGCTGCCTCTTCTTCCGCAGAGCCGCCGATTTCACCGATCATGATCACGCCATGGGTGTTCGGGTCGCCGTTGAAGGCTTCCAGGACATCAATGAAGTTTGTGCCGTTCACCGGGTCTCCCCCGATGCCCACGCAAGTCGACTGCCCGATCCCCAACTGAGTGAGCTGGTGAACCGCTTCGTAAGTCAGGGTTCCGGAGCGAGACACCACACCGATGTTCCCGGCCTTGTGAATGTGACCCGGCATGATGCCGATCTTGCACTGACCCGGCGTAATGATGCCCGGGCAGTTCGGACCGATCAGGCGCGACTGGGAAGCTTTCACGTAGCGCTTCACAGAAATCATATCCCGAACCGGGATCCCTTCAGTGATGCAAACGATCAACGGAATTCCCGCATCGGCTGCCTCGCAAATCGCGTCGGCCGCGCCAGCGGGCGGAACGAAAATCATGGTCGCGTTGGCGCCCGTCTTTGAAACCGCTTCATCCACGGTATCGAAAACCGGAATGCCCTCGACCTGCTCACCACCACGGCCTGGAGTCACCCCTCCGACCACTTGCGTGCCGTAGCTTCGGCAGCCGAGCGCATGGAACTTGCCCTGCGACCCAGTAATCCCTTGGACCAAAAGCTTCGTATTCTGATTCACCCAAATCGACATAAATTCTCCTCAGGCGCCTTGAGCGGCCGCGACCACTTTTTTAGCCGCATCGGTCAAACCGTCTGCCGGAGTGATTTTCAGTCCGGAGCTGGCCAGCATCTCTTTGCCTTTTTCGACGTTCGTGCCTTCCAAACGGACCACCAGCGGAACTTGCAATTGCAGTTCGCGAGCAGCTGCGATCACGCCTTCGGCGATGATGTCGCACTTCATGATTCCGCCGAAAATGTTCACCAAAATGGCTTTCACTTTAGGGTCTTTCAAAATGATCTTGAAAGCGTGAGCCACTTTTTCTTTCGAAGCGCCGCCACCCACGTCCAGGAAGTTCGCGGGCTCGCCACCATGAAGCTTGATGATGTCCATCGTGGCCATCGCCAGACCTGCGCCGTTCACCAAGCATCCGATGTTGCCATCGAGTGCGATGTAGGCGAGTTCAAACTTTGAAGCTTCCACGTCTTGAGCGTTTTCCTCTTGAAGGTCACGCATCGCGACGATGTCAGGATGACGGAACAACGCATTGTCATCGAAGTTCATTTTTGCGTCGAGCGCAGCCAGGTTGCCCTGCTTCGTCACGATGAGAGGATTGATCTCGACCTGCGAGCAATCTTTCTCCATGAAGCAGCGATACACTCCGCTAAAGAAGCCCACGGCTTCTTTGGTCTGTTCAGCCGTCAGACCCAAAGCTTTGGCAAGCTTCCGGCCGTGGAAAGGCTGGTATCCAGTCACCGGATCGATCGCGACTTTCACGATCTTCTCAGGGGAATGGTGCGCCACTTCCTCGATTTCCATTCCGCCCTCGGTCGAGGCCATGATGATGACCTGGGAGGTAGCGCGATCCAAAACGACGCCCAAATACAGTTCGCGAGCAATGTCTGAACCTTCTTCGATCCAAACTTTGTGAACTTTCTTGCCCTGAGCTCCGGTCTGAGGGGTGACCAGCGTCTTGCCGACGATCTCTTGCGCAGCCGCTGCTGCTGAAGCGATGTCTTTGCAAACTTTCACGCCGCCTGCTTTTCCCCGTCCGCCTGCATGGATCTGAGCTTTGACCACCCAGACCGCATTGTTGCGGGAAGCCTTTAGATCTTTGGCTGCTTTTTCAGCACGGGCTGCCAAATCGGCTCCCTCTTCGACCAGCACGCCCTCGGGGACGCGCACGCCGAACTGCTTCAGCAGGCTCTTCGCTTGATACTCATGAATATTCACGATTTCCTCGTATTTCTCGGTAAGCCAGACTGAATCATCAGCCCAGCATCGGGGCCACGGTGGCCCGTTCCTCTTCCAGTTCCTTCAAGGTGACGTTGATTTTCTCGCGAGAGAAAGCGTCGATCTCAAGGCCCTGGACAATCTGGTAATCCCCGCCGTTGGTGATGCACGGGAAACCAAAGACGACCCCTTTCGGAATACCGTAGGAGCCGTCCGAGGGAACACCCATGGTGACCCACTCGCCTCGCGAACCCAGCGACCAATCCCGAATGTGATCGATCGCAGCGTTTGCGGCGCTCGCTGCAGAAGAAACCCCACGGGCTTCAATGATCGCAGCACCGCGCTTGCCAACCTTCGGAATGAAAGTTTGCAGATTCCACTCATCGTCGATGAGATTCATTACGGCTTCACCCGCTGCGCTCGCAAAGCGAACATCGGGATACATCGTCGGGCTGTGATTTCCCCAAACCGTCAGTTTGGTGAAGCTCGTGACGGGCTTTCCGGTTTTTGCCGAAAGCTGAGAAAGCGCCCGATTGTGATCCAAACGGAGCATGGCGGTGAAGTTGCGTTCTTTCACGCGGCCAAACTTCAGGGCCGTCCGCATGGCAATGTAGCAGTTTGTGTTGCAGGGATTGCCGACGACCAGAACCTTCACGTTCGGATCGGCATGCTGACCAATAGCTGCACCTTGGGCGATGAAGATCTTGCCGTTTTCCGCCAGAAGATCTTTTCGTTCCATTCCTGGTCCACGGGGACGAGCACCCACCAGAAGCGCCACTTGCGCGTCCTTAAAAGCGACGTTCGGATCTTCGGTTCCACTCACGCCTTGAAGAAGCGGAAAAGCACAGTCTTCCAGTTCCATGATCACGCCCTGAAGCGCTTTTTGCGCCTGCGGGAGTTCCAGGAGCTGAAGAATCACGGGCTGATCTTTTCCCAGCATTTCGCCGCTAGCGATGCGGAAAAGCAGACTGTAGCCGATCTGACCGGCAGCTCCGGTTACTGCAACACGAATCGGTTGTTTCGACATTTTCGAAATCTCCTTAGCCCATGTGGGCAATGATGGCTTGACCGAACTCGGAGCACTTCACTTCCACCGCGTCCGCATGTCCTTCTTGTTTCATCAGGCGGGCGAAGTCGTAGGTCACTTTCTTCGCGCCAATGGCTTTATCTATTCCCTGAATAATCAAGTCAGCAGCCTCGTTCCAGCCCATGTGACGAAGCATCATCTCTCCCGACAGAATCACCGAACCCGGATTCACTTTGTCCTGGTCCGCGTACTTGGGAGCCGTTCCGTGGGTCGCTTCGAACACGGCGTGGCCCGTCAGGTAGTTCACGTTACCGCCGGGAGCGATCCCGATTCCGCCCACCTGTGCAGCGAGCGCGTCGGAGAGGTAATCGCCGTTCAGATTCAAGGTCGCGATCACATCGAAATCTTCAGGACGGGTCAGGACCTGTTGAAGAGTGATGTCAGCGATGGCGTCCTTGATCAGGATTTTGCCAGAAGCCAGAGCCGATTTTTGTTCGGCATTGGCAGCTTCTTCGCCTTTTTCCTTTTTCGTCCGCTCCCACTGATCCCAAGTGTAGACCTTCGCGCCGTATTCGCGCTCGGCCACTTCGTAGCCCCACTTACGGAAGCCACCCTCGGTGAACTTCATGATGTTGCCCTTATGGACAAACGTCAGCGATTTGCGGCGATTCTCGATCGCGTAATCGATGGCAGAACGGACCAAACGCGCCGTTCCTTCTTGAGAAACCGGCTTGATTCCGATCGAGGTCGTCTCGGGGAAGCGAATTTTGCTGTATTCTTTCGGGAAAGACTCTTTCAAGAAAGCGATCAATTTCTTGGCAGCGTCCGTTCCTGCGTCAAACTCGATACCGGCGTAGATGTCCTCGGTGTTCTCGCGGAAAATCACCATGTCCACTTTTTGCGGAGCTTTCACCGGCGAAGGGACACCCTTGAACCAGCGAACCGGACGCAAGCAAACATACAGGTCCAGCATCTGGCGAAGGGCGACGTTCAAAGAGCGAATTCCACCACCGATCGGCGTGGTCAAAGGCCCTTTGATCGAAACCAGATAATGCCGAAGCGCCGTCAGCGTGTCTTCAGGCAACCAGTCTTGGTATTGGTTAAAAGCTTTTTCGCCGGCATAAACTTCGAACCAGTGAATTTGGCGTTTTCCGCCGTAAGCTTTTTTTACAGCAGCATCAAAAACTTGCTGCGAAGCGCGCCAGATGTCGCGACCCGTTCCATCCCCTTCAATGAAGGGGATAATCGGTTGATCCGGAACGTTCAATTTTCCGTCCTGGATCGTGATGCGCTCACCTTGGGTTGGCGCTTTCAGATGATTGAAAGTGGGGTGCGAGCCTGCGCCGGCCATCGTGGAGTTCTCCTTGTGGGTGCTAGACGAAGGAATCTAGTCTCCAAAAGGCAAATGGGTCAACGCCTAACCCGGTCACTCCCGGACAAAACTCCGAACGGACCCCGACTCCTTGAGAACGATGCGTCCGGTGACCCAAGGCGCGCCCTCGGATTCATCAT
The DNA here is from genome assembly GCA_040399745.1 of Bdellovibrionia bacterium. Lineage (GTDB taxonomy): Bacteria > Bdellovibrionota > UBA1018 > UBA1018 > UBA1018 > CANFHS01. Next base: position 143,248 of record JBBARP010000007.1, read on the forward strand.
GGGAAACGTGAATCAAAGGCACGGGCGATTCCTGATGCCAAGCCAGAAGCTGCGTCATGACGCGACTTCGAGTTTCGGCGTCGAGAGCTGAAAATGGCTCGTCTTGAAGGATCAGAGAGGGTTTCCAAACCCAGGCCCGAATCAAAGCCAGCCGCTGCTTTTCGCCACCCGACCATCGCGTCACCGGAGTCGACACCGATTCCTGAAGGCCCCAGGCTTCGAGGATCGGGAAAATCCGACTTTCACGCTCGGTTCTAGAGACTCCGCGCACCTTCCAACCCAGGGTCGCGTTATCCACAGCGTCCCAAGCCGAGAGCAACCCTTGATCTTGGAAAACTAAACCGATTTTTCGGCGTTCGGGAGACCATCCTTGAATCTCCTGACCGCCCAAAAAAATTCTACCGGATGCGTTTCCGGAAGCCGGCTCAAGTCCCGAGAGAATTCGAAGAAGAGAGGTCTTCCCTGAGCCGCTCCGCCCACTGAGAAGAAGTCGCTCACCGGGACGCACCTCAAAATCAGCTCGAAGCTCAAAGCCCGGCCAGCTCCAGCGAAGGTTTTCGACTCTGAGAGAACTCATTCCATTCATGAGGATCTTCCTCGTGCCGCAAGAAGGCCTCCCAGAGCAAGGACCGTTAAACAAGCTCCCACGGCATGCGCTTCTTCAAATCGATACTGAGAAAAGTACCGTGACACCCAAACCGCGAGAGGCGCTTGCCCTTCACCTAAGAAAAAACCGGCCGCACCGAGCTCACCTAAACCGAGAGCAGCCACTGCCATTCCCACACCGCGGACACTGCCTCGAATTCTAGGCCACTCGACCCACAGGTAGGCCTGAACCGCAGAAGCCCCTCCCGACCTGACCGCTTCCAACTCACGAAGGGAAGCTTTTTCAAGCACAGGCCCGAGCGCCCGGTAGGCCCAAGGCAAAGCCACCACGGTCTGAATCACAACCACCCAGACCCATGCCCCCTCGAAGGGGTCCACCCAGCGACCGAAAGCCAAGGCCGCGCCCAAAGCTAAAACCAGGGAAGAGACGCCCGCCGGGAGGCCTTGGATTAAGGCCAAGATCCAGTGAACGCGCGGATGCGAGCGTCCGCCTAAGTGAGCAAGCCCCACCCAAAGCAGAGTCAGCCCCGCTGAAGCCAACGATAAAGTGACGGAAGTTCCAGCTGCGCGCGCAAGGCCAAGAAGGAAGTCGGCGTCGCGCCAAACGTTACCCAGAGCACCCAAAACAAAAATGAACCACGGTAAAAGAGGAAGGGCCGTCAAAGCCAGAACAAGGCCCCCGAGCCAACGCCTCCCGCTGACTTCGAGGGCGCCGACGCCCGAACTGCCCGATCCTTCTTCAGTCACCTCTTGAGTGGCGCTTCTTCGCCTCTTCTCCCAAATCGAGCCGATCAATGCAGGCAGAGCCGTCATCCCAAATTGAAACGTTCCAGCCCAAGCCGCGCTACCCCAGTTCAAATCAGAACCTCGAAGCCGGGAGTCGAGAAGGACTTCTAAAGTTTGAACCGGAGGTCCGCCGCCCAAGACCAACACCAAACCAAAACTCAGGCAACACAGGCAGTACACCTGAAGCGCTGTCGCAAAGAGCCGAGAAGAAAGACGCGGCAAGACGGCTAGCCGAAACCTGGCCCAAGCACCCCCGCCAATATTTCTGATCACTTCCAGTTCCCGAACCGGCACCGCCCAGCGCCCTTGCGCCGTGACGAGTGCGATCCAAGGCGCATTATAAAGAACATGAACCGCGACCACGCCTGCCAAGGAATAGGCCCAAACCCCGGGTAATCCTGCTTGAGCAAGCCACCCATTTTGCCCCATCCACTGAAGACCAACGAGTCCTGCGACCACGGTAGGAACGCCAAAGGGCGCAGCTAAAGAAGAACGCGCCCACGCCGCAGTCCTCGAGTCCCGTGACAGAAACCAGGCAACGGCAAGCCCAAGCGGAACGCCCAAAGCGAGGCTGAAAGTGAGTGACAGGAGCGCTTGTCGGAGCGTCACCCACGCGACCGCCCCAACGACTGGATCCCAAGGACCGCTATTGCCTGCGCGAAATAAAACGGCTGCAACGGGTGTCGCAAAAAAAAGAATCCAAAGGAGCAGTGCAAAAATCGCCGCAAAGAAAGCACCCGTGCGCGGCGCTCCCACACCCGAGCAATGCCCAGGCAGATTAGAGTTGGACCGCCCGAAGCCAAGCATCGAACTCCCCTCCTCGCGGCACTCCGGCTACCCCGTCCAGTCGAAGGAAGCGAACCGGCTTCGGTAGCTTTTGAAACTCGGCAGGAAGCGGGGTTCCGCGGATCACCGGGAGCATCCAATTTCTTCCAGGCACTTCTTTTTGAACTTCATCGGACAAAAGAAAATTCAAAAACCGGCGCGCTAATTCGAGAGTTTCAGGACTGGACTGAAATGCGCCTTTCACCAAGAAGGCACCCTCCACTTGAAGCGGTTGCCCCTCTTCAAAGAGAATCGCTTCATAACGAGAGGCATCCTGTGGGGCTTTGGCCCGGTGGTAAGCCAGGCTTGAAAAATAACTCCAAACGACCGGAGCCTCGCCTTTCAAAAATGCTCCGTAAGCCCCGCTCCAGCCAGGAAACAAAGCGAGCCAATGCGATCGCAAACCTCGCCAAAACTCTGCGTAGGCGGAAGAGTCTGGGAAAACCTGACGGGACAAGCGCTCCAGCGCAAGGCCCGGCCCAGAAGTGCGTGGATCCTCTAAGATCAATCGCTTTCGAAAGATTTCGCTGGGAAGTTTGCCGAGAGAAATCTTCCCAGGGATTCCTTGAGAACCCGGATGCTTCCGATCGATGATCAGGGAGAGCGCTCCACCATCAAAGGGCAAGAAACCTTCAAACCCGACAGACCCGCGGTAATCGGGATCGATTTGATTCCACCGTTCAGGCTGCCAGGAGCCAGCCGGTTCCGTGTATTTCTGAATTTTAGGCCATAGCCAACGGTCCACCCCCCACACCAAGTGGGCCGATGTTTTTCGTCGTTCTTCATCCATCCGAAGACGCGCGACCAAAAGACCTGAATCACCCACCCCCAGGAGCCTGACCCGGCAGCCGCACTTTTCTTCAAATCGACGCACGACCTCGGGGCCAAGCCCGCCAGGGGCAGCGAGGCTGTCGTACGTCAAGATACGCAGCTCAGGTCGAGCGGATGCCGCCTGAGATGGCGCAGAAAGAAAAATACCATTCCAGAATCCGAGCGCGAAACCGACTTGGATCAAGCGAACCCGAAGCCGTTTCACTTTCAACTCTCAGGTGAGTTCGGGATTCCGAGAAGGGCCGCCCTTGACTGGCTCATCGCCCGAACGGTCTGGCTTAGGCTTGAGCAAACGCACCTTGTTCTGGCGCTCGCCTTCTTCGACTTCAAAGGTCCAAAGAATTTCGCAATTTTGAAGATGAGTGGTGGTCTCTTCCTGATTGGATTTGATGTGCACGATCCCGTTCTCATAAAGAGTGACGTGTGCATGGTCCACATAGGTACCTTCTTCGCCGGGGTAAAAGAAAATCACCCGCATGGCTTGGCCTTTTTTGAGAACTCTCACCACGGAATCTCCTCCGCCGCTCAGACGTTGCCTCAGCCAGGTTCCTGCTTCGCCCCAAAAGGAGCTTTGATTAGGACGTACTTCCATTGCCCAGGGAACCTAAACCAGACCCCGACACTCTGGCAAGCACTGACACTCAAGATTGCTGCAGCCAGCCAAAGATGCTAAGTACTTGAAATTGGAGCGATCATGGACCTTTTTGAAGAAATTGGACGCCTGAAGAAGGAAAAAAACGCTGTCATTCTGGCGCATTATTATCAGGAACCGGACATCCAAGACGTCGCAGACTTCGTCGGGGACAGCCTGGAGTTGGCCCGGGCGGCCCAAAAAACCACGGCCGATTTGATCGTTTTCGCAGGCGTCCATTTCATGGCCGAGGGTGCAAAGATCCTGAATCCCTCCCGACGCGTGGTCCTTCCCGATCTCAGGGCTGGGTGCTCTCTTTCAGACAGCTGCCCGCCCGAAACCTTCCGGAAGTATCGTGAATTGCATCCCGACCATTTCGTCGTGAGCTACATCAATTGCTCGGCTGAAATCAAAGCGCAGAGCGACGTGATCGTGACCAGCTCGAATGCCGTGAAGATTGTCGAAAAAATTCCACGAAACCGCCCGATTCTTTTTGCTCCCGATCGAAACTTGGGTGCCTGGGTGGCCAAGCAAACCGGCCGCGAAATGTTGCTCTGGCAAGGCGCGTGCATCGTTCACGAAACCTTCTCGGAGAGAAAAATTGCGGCTCTTCGCCTGGAACACCCGGAAGCCGAGCTGATCGCTCACCCGGAATGCGAAGATTCACTCCTGAAGAAGGCCGAGTTTGTAGGAAGCACGTCCGCGCTTTTGAAATACGTCACGGAGTCCCCGAAGCAGAAATTCATCGTGGCGACTGAAGAAGGAATTCTTCACGCGATGAAGAAACGCGCGCCCGGGAAAACACTGATCCCAGCGCCTCCGAACGGAAACTGCGCCTGCAATGAATGCCCGTTCATGAAGCTGAACACTTTGGAAAAACTTCACCTCGCTCTTCGAGATGAAGCCCCAGAAATTCAAATGCCCGAAGCCCTGAGAGAAGCGGCACTGAAGCCGCTTGAGCTCATGCTCGAGTGGTCGGCGAAGTAAACCGAGCTATCGGTTCACTTCGAACGCTTCACTTCAAACCACTTCGAAAAAAAAGCGGGTCGACCCGTCAGGCGCACAGCCCGAGGATCGACCCGCTTTTCAAAAAAATCAGGTCGCGTCGCCGGTGGGTGCCGCGGCAGGAGCCTTGGGCTTGATCACCACGGGAGCAGGCTTCGGACCGCCTGCAGCCACTGCCGGACGTGGGCCAGCATTCGCATCGCGGCGCGGGCCGCTGTCACCGTCGCGGCGCGGGCCGCGAGCACCACGCTCACCGCCACCCGGCTTGCCGTCACGACCGCCGCCGGGCTTGCCATCGCGGCCGCCACCGCGCTTGTCACCGCGTTTTCCGCCACGCTTACCATCCCGACGATCGTCTTTCTGGGGAGCAGCCGGAGCGTGAGCCGACGGGAAAGTTTCCGGCAGAAGTACGAAACCTTCTTTCACTTCCGCGCCCTTCGGAGCGGCTTCGCCTTCGTTCAGGACCAGCACCAGAATGCGCTTCAGATTCTTGTTCTTGGCGCGTGCCACGTCGATCGCGGCGACCATCCAATTCAATTTGTCGCCTTCGAGCTTCAATTGCTCGCCCAAAGCCGCCGGAAGTTCTTCGGGAGTTTTTCCGGAAGTTGCCAATGCGTCTGCTGCTTCAATGGCAGTTTTCAAGGCGAAGGACGAAAATTCAGTCATCGTTTTCATGAGGGTCTGCTTTCTTGAGAAATCTCAGGGTCCGAAAAGGGGTCAGCGTTTTTGGTCAGCTCGCCAGCTCATGGCGTAACTTTCCACTTCCACCGATCGGGCCGATTCGGTGGCACGGAGCGGATACCGGGTGTCCAACATCACCGCGATCTCCTGGGTTTCAGCCTTGTTGGCGGCATTCGTTTCCGCATTGGGATGCGGACCATGGTGGATCCCGTGAGGATGCCAAGTGATGGCTCCTTCAGAAATCCCTTCGCGCGAGAAGAAATTCCCCGCGTGATAAAACAGCACTTCATCGAAATCGATATTGCGATGGTAGAACGGAACTTTCATCGCTCCGTCTTCGCTTTCCAGAGGACGCGGAAGAAATGAGCAAATCACAAAGTTCCGCCCCAGGAACGTCGTATGGACGCTCGGCGGCAGGTGAAAGCGTGGGGAAACGATCGGTCGAATGTCATCGACATTCAGTACCCAGGGCGAAAGATCGCCCTTCCAGCCAGCGGCGTTGAGCGGACTCCACGGATAAAACACCCGGGTCCATTCCCCTTCCCGCTTGATGCGAAGCTCGTACTCACCCTGAGCGTTAGCGCCCGAGCGGGGCTCTTCCTCGGGCAGCACCGGAATTCTCATCACCATGGGATCAAACTGAGCGTGGCGTCCCAGCATGCCTCGGTCCGGCAGAGTAATTTCCGAGTAAGACTCGATCACCAAATGGCAATCCTGGCCCTTGGGGACGAAGCGATAAGTGGTCCCGCGGGGGATCACCAGGTAATCGCCTTTTCGGTAAGCCACGTTGCCGTAATCGGTCTCAAGCGTTCCTTCGCCTGCGTGGATGAAGCGGACCTCGTCTCCATCCCCGTTTCGCGAAAAGTACGGCATAGCCGAATCCAGTTTGGCGATGCCCAGGCGGACGTCTGAATTTTCGAGAAGAAACTCGGCCTGTCCCTCATGCTGCGCTTTCCCAGGCACTTTCGTCGCCAGATAAGCGTGCGGCTTCAGCGGCCCCTCGATTCGCAGCCAACCCGTCGGCGGGTGGCGGTGATACAGGTGGCTCGTCCGGCCAAAAAAGCCGTTTCGCGCGTGCTCTTCCTCGTAAGTTCCCGAGGGAATTTTTACGTGAGGCTGCAGCGCCACCCGGCCCTGCGACCAACCAAACCCCGTGGGCAAGTTCTTGAAGTCGTTCGCCATGGAGCGGGGCTACCACGAATCCTGACAGGGGAACAGGGTTTGCACCTCTCAAGCGCTGAGGAGAATCCCCCTATGGCCACCCAAAAAAATGCCAGTATCCGCGACAGCATCGACGAATCGGTAGAAGACGTCCGGAGCAACGTTCAGCACCTGACCCAAGACATCCGACATCGCGCAGAAACCATGGCGCAAGGCTTGAGCGAGCGCGCCGGGGAATACTACGAGGATGCTCAGGAATGGATGAATGAGAACTCGACCCGAGTATTCGCCGTGGTCGGCATTTTGGCAGCCGTGGGAGTGGCCGGCTACCTACTCGCTCGCGGCAGCTCCCGCGGCGAGCGAAGCCTACCCGCCAAACGCACGCGCATTGCCTGACGACTCGAGGGGTGGGAGAGTGGGGTTTCATCATGATGAAGCCCACCCTTCCCGCTCACCTCGATCAAGCGTATGCCCAAGGCCTATTCCCAGGCCACCCGGTCGCCCAATGGGAACTGGGAATGCACAAGAACTTCATCTATCTCCTGATCGACTGGACTTCGAAAGACTGCGTCTGGCTGGATCCACAATCCGACCTAGACCCCGTATTCTCGGCCATGGACGCCCATGGTCTGAGACTCGCGGAAATTTGGCTGACCCACACTCACCATGACCATGTGGCTGGGCTTCCCAAACTTCTTCGAGAGTTTCCCGATCTTCCGATTCGAGTCGGCCAAGACGACGCTCACCGCCTTTCGCCAGAACTGAAATCCAGTCCGCGTTTGCGCGTTCTTCACGGCGGAGAAACCTTGGTTCTAGGAAGCCTTTCCGTCCAAGCGCTTCCCACCCCGGGCCATAGCGCAGGAGCGATCTCTTACTTTGTTCCCGCGCAGCAAAGCCTCGGATCCTGCCCACCGATTCTCTTCAGCGGCGACACCGTATTCATTCGCGATTGCGGCAGGACCGATCTTCCTACGGGAAGTGATGCTCAGATGTTTCAGACGCTTCAGCGGCTTAAATTCCTGCCACCCGAAACGCTTCTTCTGCCTGGACACCACTACCAAAAGGAATGCGCGAGTACCTTGGGAGCTGAATTCCGCCAAAGCCCCCCGTTTCTTTGCGCGACCGAGGAAGAGTTGACGGCTCTAAACTAGGGCGAAGCTTCACTCCCGCTCCCCCACCCCACGGCAAAACCTGCCCATCGAGAATTCCACCGCGTCTGCCGAAACGCTTCCTGAGCAAGGAGGCCTTTTCCAATGCGCATGCGCTTCGCCCTGACCGTCACCTCGATTCTCTTGATGTCGACCTCTCTTTCCGGCTGCCGCTGGGGAAATTTCGTTGAGAAAGCAGAGAGCCTCGAAAATTTGACGGGCTACTACCGAAGCGCGCCGCTTCGCCTCACTTTTGAAGTGACCCTTCAACGTCCCGGACAGCCCGTCGAAGTACGACGTTTTGCGGGCCTCACTGAAAGCCTTCCGGATGACTGGGATATTTTCCTGACCGACCCGGCCGGCCTCAGTATGGATCCCAGCACCGGATATGGTTACTTGCTCGGCATCGTGGGCGACAAGGGCTACAAAACGCCGGTCACAGTAGCAAAAAAGGGCGCCTTCACCCTGGATCCGGTCCTTGAAGAAATTCCGCTCATGGATTCTCCGCCCTGCAAACACGTTTGGACCATGGGTGGCTCAGGCAAACTCAATCAAGCGCCGCGCTTCGTTTATCAAGATCTCCCCATGCGAGGTCAAATCTCGGTCACGGCCTCGGGCACCCGAAGCTACGTAGGCACATGCGCCGATGTCCTCACTCTCTTCGCCAGCTGCTACGGCGACGCCACGAAATGCCCTGGAAATAATTCGACCGAGCAAAATACTTGGCGAAATTTCCTCCTCGGAGTCTACAGCCCTGCTGTCCAAGCCGGTGGAATCACTGCAGCCGAGATCGAATACACCCAAAAAGTCAGCTACACGCTCGTTTACGAGTAAGAAACGCAGTGCTAGATTCCGGCCATGCGACTTTCAAACAAGGTCATCCTGGCGAGCACGAATCCTGACAAGCTGAACGAATTCCGCGCCCTGTTTCAGAGTTACCCCGAGATCGAAATCGTCTCGGCCGACCTGATGCTGAGAAACGCGAATAAGCTCGCTTTTGTCGAGAAATTTGCCACTTACCAAGAAAACGCCGTGGCCAAAGCTCGCCTGGCCAATCAAGGTTCTCACTACCCCTGCTTAGCGGACGACACGGGACTCGAAGTCAGCGCCCTTCAAGGACGCCCAGGCCCCCGAAGCTTCCGCTATGCTCAAGTTCCCGGTCGCACCCTTTCTCGTTTGGAGCAAAACCGCGCCAACATCGAGTTGCTCCTTTCTGAAATGCAGGGAAAAACCGACCGCAGCGCGCGCTTTGTCACTTCTCTTGCCCTGTGCTTGGAAGGAATCTTGGTTCACGTGAGCGGGGAACTCACCGGCCAGATCGCAGACGAACCCCGCGGCGACCAAGGCTTTGGCTACGACAGCGTTTTCATCCCCGAAGGTTCGACGAAAACTTTGGGTGAGATGACGGAAGCTGAAAAAAACAGCCTGAGCCACCGAGCCAAAGCCGTTCACGAGCTCATGCGCCAAGTGCGCCTGCGCGGAATCGTTCTAGCGAAGCCCTGACCTGAGTCAGGATTGAAACCTCAGGGTTATGGCCCCTGGGTCCGTCAGGTCCGCGTCCGGAAGCGGAACGCCAGAAACTTCAGGTATTCGGTCAGTGTGACTCGAATGCCATGAAGGCTGGTTCGCCAATCGCCAGGCTCAAAGGGCTCCTGAAAGACCGAGTAGGTTTCTACTCGCAACGGCAAATTCTGAATCCTGGCTTCACGCTCCAAGATCAAGCGCGCGCGTCGCATATGGTAGGGCGAAGTCACTAACAGAACCGAGCCCCATTGTTTCTGCTTGGCGTGGCGAACCAAAAACTGCGCGTTTTCTTCGGTGTTTTCGCTTTCATTTTCGATCACTACACGCTCAGGAGTAAGCACGTCCTGAAGGCCTCGGCGAAGCTGATGTCCTAAATCACCAAAGCCCACCTGATGCCCAAGCCCGGAAAAATACAGAATCGGCACTGACGTGGGTGATGCTTCCCAATAGCGAAGCCAAAGATCACCCGCCGTGGCGATGCGCCCTCGACCCCCGGCCAAGCAAACAATCGAGTCGACCTTCGGAAGGCGCGTGCCGTCCCAAGTGTCTTGGTATTCGTACAGATCGCCAGCAGTAAACAGAGCGACCGCAAAGGCACCGGCCAGCATGCCTACAAGCAGCATGCCGACCGAGAGCAAACTTCGCGAAAAGCGCTGGATCTTGATTCGGGCCAAGCCCTTACCTCGACTCTGGGCCTTAGCCCATGAAGGCGATCGCTTCGATCTCGACCAGAACGTCCTTCGGAAGACGCGCTACTTCCACCGTCGAGCGGGCCGGAGGAGTTCCACCGAAGAATTCACCGTAAACGGCATTCACTTTCGGAAAGTCTTCCATGCTCTTCAAGAAGATCGTGGTTTTCACCACGTTCTGAGCAGTTGCGCCTCCTGCTTTCAAAACCTCGAGCAGGTTCACACAGACCTGGCGAGCTTGAGCGGAAACGTCGTTGCCACCGACCAGCTGGCCGTCGGCCGGATTGAGCGGAATCTGACCCGAGCAGAAAAGCCATTCGCCGGCGCGAATCGCCTGGCTGTAAGGGCCGATGGGTTGCGGAGCATTTGCAGTCAAAACAGCTAGTTTCTGAGACATTTTCTCACTCCTTAAACTGGAAACTGGGAATTCAAACGGGATGTTTCGTCTTACGAACCTGAATGTCCATGGCCGCAATCGCCGCCATGTTCACCACGTCGTTCACGTCCGAATTATGCTGAAGCACGTACACGGGTTTGTTCATCCCGACCAAAATCGGACCCACTGCTTCTGCCACGCCCATTTTACTGAGCAGCTTGTAGGCGATGTTGCCGGATTGGAGATCCGGGAAGATCAGTACGTTGGCATTGCCGGGCACCTGGTTGAACGGGAAGGCTTCCTGGGAAACTCCAGGGTACAGGGCCGTGTCCGCCTGCATTTCGCCGTCGACGATGAGATTCGGCTGACGGGCTTTAATGATCTGCGTGGCTCGTTTCACTTTCAGAGCGAACGGGTGATCACTCGAACCGAAGTTGGAGAACGAAAGCATCGCCACCCGCGGATCGCTCGACATAAAGGAACGAGCAAAATCCGAGGTCAGAATCGCGATGTCCGCTAATTCCTCAGCCGTCGGCTCGATGTTCACCGTCGTGTCGGCAAACCAAAGCACGCGCTTCTTCAAGACCATCATGTAAATGCCAGCCAAACGTGACCCCGGCTTCGCGCCGATGGCTTGAATGGCTGGGCGAAGCATTTGCGGGTAGCTTTGAGTCACCCCACCCATCACGCCGTCGGCCAAGCCCGTCTCGACCATCATCGAAGCGTAGTAATTGGGCTGCTTCATCAGCTCCATTGCGAGCTGAAGCGTGACGCCTTTTCGGTTCCGCTTCTCATGAAACTTCTGAGCAAAGTGTTCTTGATGCTCACCCACCGATGGGTGAATGATTTTGAAATCCTTGGTCAGGTCGCCCAAGCCCAGTTCTTCGGCTTTTTTCCGAATGACGGCTTCACGTCCCAGAAGCACCACATCGGCAATGCCTTCTTCACGAATGGTGTGCGCCGAACGAAGAATTTTCTCGTGCTCGCCTTCCGGGAAGACCAAAGTCGGACGCCCCGAGCCTTCCACACCTGCTTGCACGCGTTTCTTGATCCCACGCATTACCGTGTAGGTGGAGCCCAGGAGTGCTTCCAAGCGCTCGCGGTATTCCACCAGATCAATCTTCAGGCGAGCCACACCGGTTTCCATCGCGGCTTTCGCCACGGCCGGCGCCACCCAAAGAAGGACGCGTCGGTCAAACGGTTTCGGAATCAGATAATCACGCCCAAACTTGAAGGACTGGCCACCGTAGGCGCGCGAAACGCTCTCGGGCACATCTTCTTTAGCCAATTGAGCCAAAGCACGCACGGCCGCCATTTTCATGGCCTCATTGATGGCCATCGAGCGCGTGTCCAAAGCTCCGCGGAAAATGAAGGGGAACCCCAGGACGTTGTTCACTTGGTTCGGATAGTCCGAACGCCCCGTTGCCATGATGGCATCCGGACGAATTTTCAGCGCATCTTCCGGAAGAATTTCTGGATCCGGATTGGCCATCGCGAAGATGATCGGATCTTTGGCCATTCCTTTGACCATTTCGGCAGTGATTCCGTCTTTCACGGAAACGCCCACAAAAGCGTCGGCACCTTTCAAGGCTTGGCCAATGGTGCGCATGTCGGTTTCAGCCGCATAGCGCTCTTTGTAGGGGTTCATCCCCTCTTTTCGACCCTGATAAATGACTCCTTTGGAGTCGCACATCACGATGTTTTCGCGACGCACGCCGAGCTCCAAATAAAGGTTCGCGCACGCAATAGCAGCGGCACCTGCGCCGCTGAAAACGACGCGCACTTTCGAAATGTCTTTTCCAGTCACTTCTAGCGCGTTCAAGAACGCCGCCGCCGAGATCACGGCCGTTCCGTGCTGGTCGTCGTGGAAAACCGGAATCTTCATCCGCTTTTTCAGTTCTTCTTCAATGTAAAAGCACTCGGGAGCTTTGATGTCTTCGAGGTTGATCCCGCCGAAGGTGGGCTCCAGCATCTCGACCGCACGAATCACATCGTCCGGATTCTTGGCATTCAGCTCGATGTCGAAAACGTCAATATCGGCGAACTTCTTGAAAAGGACGCCTTTGCCTTCCATCACGGGCTTGGAAGCAGCTGCTCCGATGTCGCCCAAGCCGAGAACGGCCGTGCCGTTCGAAACCACAGCCACCAAGTTTCCTTTGGCGGTGTATTCGTAAACGAGCTCTTCCTTCTCAGCGATCATCCGGCATGGCTCGGCGACGCCCGGGCTGTAAGCCAAGGACAGGTCAGCCTGAGTGGCGACGGACTTCGAGGGGACCACCTCGATTTTCCCTTTACGACCGCGGGAATGGTAATCCAGAGCATCCTTGAACAGGTTCGACATAGGGGCGGCAAGCTAACCCGCCCGGGCTCGCCGTGGAACCAAAAAAATGAATGGAACCCCCTGCCCGGCTTTGGCAAAATCAAAAGGAAATGCGGAACTTCTGCAGGCAAAGATCCCAGAGTCTCATTGCGATGGGCACGTTCGCTGCCTTGCTGATGGCCAGTCCGAGCGCTCGGGCGGACTTTTTCCTTCATTCCTGGGAAAGCCACCAGGCCGGGGATGGCGGCTGGAGCTTTGAGCCTTCGGTCCAGATTTACCGATCCACTACCAACTTTGCGCCCGACGGCACTCCTTACATCCCCAGAAGTCTCGACCACTTCGGCCGGACCCAGCTCGATTTAAAAGCCAGCTACGGCCTGAGCCGCCGTTTCACCGTTTTCGGGCGCCTCAGTGGCACTCAAGCCGGCTGGACCAACCTCTCGGGCGGAACCGCTAGCCAAACCGCCTTGTCCGACTCCCTCCTCGGAGTCAATTTCCGGTGGCTTGGGGTCGAATCCTCGGGAATGAAGCTCGACCTGCAAGCGACGGCCGAGATCCCTCCCTATTCAAATAACGTTTCCCAGGCCTCGGTTCTTCCCTACGTTGGGAACGGCGTAGCCAGCTATTCTGGCGGTGCGACCCTGAGCGGTAGCTTAGGAAGCCTGAATGATGGCCGCTTGGAGGGCTCAGCTGGCGCGGCCTACGTGCGCCGCATGTCCTATTACGGCGACGCTCTTCACTGGAACGTCGGCCTTCGGGTCGAGCGGGATACCCGAGGCTTCCTGGGCGCGGTGGGCGTGGACGGCTGGACAACCCTGGCGGCCGACCCCCTTCTCCCTTACTCACTTGCGCAACTGGACCCTCCTGGCTCAGGCGGCAGCTTCGCCACGGGCTCTACCCACCCTCGCCTCATCCGGGCGAACGCAAAACTGGGTTATCAGGTCAACCCACGGATCGGGTTCCTGGCTAGCTACGACCAGGCCCTTTCCGGCTCGAGCGCCCCAAGCGGAACCACCTTCGGCCTTCACTTCCAACTTCGAAGCGGAGGAACGGGATCGACCGTCGCTCAAGCCACGAGCCGCGAGCGCTTCCGTACTTACCGCTTTGAAGGCAAGGTCTCGCGGACCAACGACAAGCTCAACCTGATTCGCATCGATCGCGGCTCGGACGCCGGGCTCGAAGTCAGCGACATCGTGTTCGTTTTCTCGGTCGACTCGGAAGGAAACCCGAATGACCTCGTCGCCAAGGCGAAAGTAAAAGCACTCACCGCAGACGAGGCATCCATTGAGGTCACCGAATACCTCAAAGAAATTTGGATCGAGCCTGGCTTCATTGTCCGACAACCCACTGATCCTCTGGAGTAAGAAAGGCATCTGAAACCCCATGCGCCATTTCTCATCGCTTTCTCGCCTTTTTCTCGCAGGAATCATCGTTTTCTCGTCGACCGCGAAAGCCGCGCGCTTTGAAAATCAATTCGTCGGATTCGAACTCCCTGCTCAGTGGCAATGCAGTTTAGAAAGTTCGGAATGGGTTTGCCAGAGCACTCAAGAAGCCAAGAAGAAGGAAGCGATCATTGTCATCGCGGCCAAACTCAAAGGGGATCAAGACACCCTGGAGCAGTACTTGGATTACCTGAAGAGGCCAAAAACCTTCAAAGGTGCCGACGGAAAACTGATTTCCTCAGAAGTTCGCTACACCAAAAAGACCGAGATTAACCAGCAAGAGTGGGCCGACTCACTTCAGTCCGACTCGGAACTTGCCGGTTACGTCACGCGCTACCTCGCGACGACCAAACTCGATATCGGCGTTCTGGTCACCTATTCGATCCTGGCTGGAAAATACGAAGAGCATCTTCCCGAATTTGAGGCCTTGGTAAAAACTCTCCAGGTTTTCCGAAAAGCAGGCGGCATTAATACCAGCCCGAACGGAAGCCTTTTCGACATTTCTGTTCCTCAGAATATCTCAGACAGCGCCGTATTCCCGCCGTCTTCACTGGAAGCTCCCACCGAGGAAGGCTCAAAGAACAAGTCCGCATCGCCTGAAGAAGACGGCACCCTGGTGCTGATCGGAGTCGTCGCAGCAGCCGCTGCCTACTTGATCTGGCGCCGCAGGAGCCGCTCCTGACCTGGCTTTTGGTCCTTCGACAAAAGGCCATCTGGATATTGGTCCTCTGGCCAGCTCTTTTTTCGCAATGCCACGAAGGGTTTTACGGATCCTCTCGACCGATACCGGAGGAACGGACTCACCGCACTTCTGTCTTCAGTCGCGCGGTGGATCCCTTCTGGCGAGCCATCACCCAAGGAACTCTCACTGAAAGTGCGAGGCGCTTTTCCGAACTCAAGCGAAACCTCGCCGCTCAAGCAGGAAAGCTTCCCAAGGCTTTGGCGCTCCCATCGGGGGTTCAGGAGAATGACGAAGGCGACGTCGCTCTGCTCGGTACCTACGGGAAGCCACCGAAAATTTTGGCCGATGTCGAACTCGGAAGCATCCTGCCCCATCCGAAAGAGCCGCCCCTCCGTTTTTCCTGGTTCAGAACTTCCGAAGAAGCGCGTGGTTTAGTGCAGGAGCTAGAAAGCCTCGAGAAGGGTTGGTCCAAGTGGCTTTCCTGGAGCGAGACGGACCAAGTGAACTCTTACCCCGAGTTGGCCGGAAAATTCGAAGCGGTTCACCAGAAACTGGTCCGAGTCGCGAGCCTTTCCCGCTACCTCGACACCTGGAGAAAGGCTCCGCCTGAAACTCTCGAGGGCCAAAAATCCGCAGAAAGACTTTTTCGCCCCGACTACTTACCGCATGACTTGAAGCCCTGGGCAGGGCAGACCGTCTGGCTTCCCATCGTGACCGATATTGAAGATTCAAAGTTTCTGAAGGAAGTAGACGAAGCGCTCGAAATCCACTGGAACCGCTCGCCTTGGGCAAAACGGACCCGCGTGCGATTTCAGATTCACTGGAGAAAAGCCCCTCAGGATCTGGCCTTCGCTATGGGAGCCATTTCTCTGAATCAACGACTCGCTAAATTTCCAGCAGGCCCAGCCGTGATCACGACTGGCGGACTCACTACCCACGTACACGGACGCCATTTAATTCTGGGGCCTGGGCGAATCACACGACGGGTCCTTGCGCATGAACTCGGTCACCTGATGGGCTTTGGCGATTGCTATTCTAGATCGCTTGAATCCGAGGGCCCGTTTGGAGTGGCCCTTCTCGAATGGACCAACCCTCGATTTCCGGACGAACTGATGTGCAACGACCGGATCGGCGTGGTGAACCAAGTTACTTGGTAAAGCGCTTGGGGAACTCAGGTCCCAGCTTCTTCACCATCTTGGAAGGACGGGGCCCAAGCGCCAAGATGCTTCGCTCTCCCGCGAAAAGCTTTCGAGCCAGACGCCGGATGTCCTTGGGAGTGACGGCATCGATGGCTTCGCAAACCGATTCCACCGAGTGCGATTCGCCGAAAAAAATCTCGTTTCGCGCAATCGATGTCATCCGCGCTTCGACGTTATCTGCCCCAAGCAGAATCGTGCCCTTCAGATTATCCTGAATCACTTTGAGTTCTTCATCGGGCAACAGGTTCTTACTCAATTGATCTGCGGTTTCTTCAATCAGCCGCAAGCACAGCGGAACCTGCCCCATCCCGGTTGCCGCATAAATCGTGAAAATCCCCGAATCTGAAAACGGGGAGTAATTCGAATAAACGTTGTAGGCCATGCCGCGTTTTTCGCGAATTTCCTGAAACAATGCCGAACTCATCCCGCCGCCCAAATAGACATTCAGCAAAAATGCGGCAAAGCGGTCTTTCGAAGAATAGCGGGGGCCTTCTACGCCCCAAATCAGGTGCACCTGCTCGGTCGGGCGGGTGATCCACCAGAAGCCCGGCTTCACTTCGGGTTGTCCAACGCTCTTTCCAGATTTTCGACCTTTCGCGCGAACGGGCCTTCCCGGCCAAGCATGACGAATCAGAGTACCGAGCTCGCGTTTGACCGCATCGTGTGAAACGTCGCCGGCAACGGAAATGACGAGTTGATCGGGACGGTAATGCTCCCGGAAATAGCGCATCAGCGAAATTCGCTTCATTCGGCGAATGCTGGTCTCTGAGCCCAGAATGTCTTTTCCTAGACCATGAGTTCCGTAAGCCAGCGCCAGATGGAGGTCGTGCGCGAGCTCCTCGGGACTTTCCCCCGTCATGGCAATTTCCTGAAGAATCACTCGGCGCTCGCGCTCCAACTCTTCGCCATCAAAGCGCGAATTGAGCAGCACGTCCTTGAGCATCTCCATGCCTAAGCCCAGGTCACGGCCCAGCATCAAAAGGTGGAAGCAGGTGTATTCCCGCGAAGTGAACGCATTAAACTCACCCCCCACTCGCTCGACTTCTCGGGCAATTTCGAGCGACGAGCGCGTATCCGTCCCCTTAAACAGCATGTGCTCCAGAAAGTGGGAAATCCCCGCCTCGCTGCGCTGCTCGTGGCGCGTACCGATTTTGAGCCAAAATCCAATCGAAAGACTTCGGTAGCCCGGCGTACGCTCGGTCACCAAGGTCAGGCCATTGGGAAACACGGTCTTCCGGGACTGAGTTGCTGCCATCGCTTAAATATCTTAGAACCTTTGGGAATGGCGTCTACGAAAACGGGCAAAAAATCGCGAAAGACCGCGAAAAGTCCTTCCAAGCCCTCCCCGGCTCCCTCCAAAAAGGGGCGGACGCCCGAAACTCGGGTCCTTGAAGCCGAGGAAATCCTCGATCCAGAGACCGACTCAGAAGCCTCTGAACTCGATTCCGAGGACCGCGAGCCTTCCGATGAAGAAATCGAAGCCTTAGCGGTCGATGGCGATACTCCTGCCGTTTCGCGGGCGCGGGCTCTGGAACCCCTGGAAGAAGACGAATCTTCCACTCAGCTGACTGCGATCAGCCCCCGAGACCCGCTGAGGCGCTACTTGGAGGAAACCCACCGCCACCCCCTTCTCACTCCAGAAGAGGAATTCGCTCTAGCCCTGAAACTCCGGGATACGGGTGATTTGGACGCCGCGCGAAGACTGGTCCAGGCGAACCTTAGGCTCGTGGTCAAAATTGCCTTCGAGTACCGAAGCATCACCACCCATCTGATGGACCTGGTTCAAGAAGGCAACATCGGGCTCATGAAAGCTGTATCCAAGTTCGACCCTACGAAAGGGGCTCGGCTCGGGTACTACGCTTCCTGGTGGATTCGCTCCTATATCCTCAAATACCTTTTGGATAATTTCCGTCTCGTGCGGGTCGGGACCACCCAGGCCCAGAAAAAGCTTTTCTACCACTTGATGAAGGAAAAGGAGCGCCTCGAGGCCCAAGGGCTTCTGGCAGGCCCCAAGCTTCTGGCAGAAAGACTCGAAGTCCGGGAAAAGGACGTGGTCGAGATGCAGCAAAGACTGTCTTCCCAGGGGGTCGAAGTCCCAATCGACACCCCGACTGACCCTGACCAGACCCCAGGAAGAACTTTGAGCGCCACCCTCGCCGACCCAACTGAGCCGGTCGATCAGGTTCTTGCGCGAAAGGAATGGCTGGCCATTCTGGATGAGCACCTCCCCGCCTTTCGGGAGCTTCTGTCCGAAAAAGAGCTCAAGCTGCTGGAGGAACGCCTCCTCGCCGACGCCCCAAAGACCCTTCAAGAAGTGGCCGACCAATACGGCCTGACCCGAGAACGGGCTCGGCAGATCGAGGTCAAAGTGGTGCAAAAACTCAGGGAATTTCTCAAAAAGCACCTCCGGGACGGCGATTAGATCGACCTTTACAGCCGGGAAGGCGCCGTGTTAGCTTCCGGCCGCTAAAACAAAATCGACCAAAAATCGAAAACAACAACCGAAGTTATTCTGTAGGTAAAGCAATGTCCGGAAAGACCGAAATTAAGAACAAGAAGGCCGAAATCATCAAGAAATTTGCCGTCGGCCAAAAAGACACTGGCTCGCCCGAAGTGCAAGTGGCTCTGCTCACTGCGCACATCAACGAGCTGAACCTGCATTTCAAAAGTAACCAGAAAGATCATCACTCCAAGCGCGGCTTGTTGAAGATGGTCGGTCAGCGTCGCCGTCTTCTCAATTACTTGAAAGACAACGACACCAAGCGCTACACCCAGCTCATTCAGAGCTTGGAATTGCGCAAGTAACGCGGTTTCACACGCCAGGTTTGCGTTCAATACGATCAGCTTCGCATTTGCGAAGCGGTTACGGATAAGGACTATCCGCGCGCCTGGGTCATTCCCCAAAGGAGGGGACCATGCAATTTGATATCAAGAAAGTTTCCTGCGAATTGGGCGGCAAGACGCTGACCATCGAAACGGGCAAACTCGCGAAACAGGCCGATGGTTCGGTCCTGGTTTCTTACGGCGACACCCGCGTGCTCGTGACGGCCTGCTCGGCCAGCGAGCCCAAGCCGGGGCAGTCGTTTTTCCCACTGACGGTGGAATTCTCGGAGAAGTGGTACGCCGCTGGAAAAATTCCCGGCTCCTTCTTTAAGCGAGAAGGCCGCCCCACGATGGAAGCGACTCTTTCGGCTCGTCTGATCGACCGCCCCATTCGTCCGCTCTTCCCGGAAGGCTACCTGTGCGACACCCAAGTGGTCGCCACCATCCTTTCGGTCGATCCGGAAGCCGACGTCGATGTCGCAGCTGCAGCAGGTGCTTCGGCAGCTCTGCACATCTCGAACATCCCGTTCAACGGCCCCGCTGCTGCAGTCCGCATGGGCCGCATCGGCGGTGAATTTGTCGTGAATCCGACCTGGAGCCAAATCGACAAAGGCGAAACGGATCTCGAGATCATGATCTCGGGCACCAAAAACGCCATCATGATGGTCGAAGGCGGCGCTCGCGAAGTTCCCGAAGCCGACTGCCTGGAAGCCATCGTTCGTGGTCACAAAGAAATTCAAAAAGTGACCGCGATCATCGAAGAGCTTCGCCAAATGTGCGGCAAGCCGAAGCGTGAGTTCTCGGCTCCGACCATCCCGGCAGACACCAAATCCTTGGTGGAGAAATTCGCCACCGAAGGTCTGAAAAAAGCCCTTCGCACGAAAGAAAAGCACGCCCGCTACGACCTCGCCGACGAGACCAAAGCCAAGACCTTGGCTGCAATCGTCACCGAGGAAGTGAAAGCGAAAGACTCGGACGCTGCCAAGAAATTGGAAGCGGACGTGAAAGCCTACTTCGAACTGCTTCAGTACAATCTGATGCGTTCGATGATCCTGGACGACAAAGTCCGGATCGATGGCCGCGATCTTCGCACGGTTCGTCCGATCGCAGTGGAAGCAGGTATTCTGCCCCGCTCGCACGGTTCTTCGCTGTTCACCCGCGGTGAAACGCAGGTGCTCGCTGCCGTCACTCTGGGCACTTCGGACGACGAGCAAATCGTCGACACCATGTTCCAGAACTCGATGCGCAAATTCATGCTCCACTACAATTTCCCGCCGTTCTCGGTGGGCGAGACTGGACGCATGGGCGGGAACTCCCGTCGCGAAATCGGCCACGGCGCCTTGGCCGAGCGTTCAATCCGCAACATGATGCCGGCGTACGAGAAATTCCCGTACACCCTCCGCATCGTGTGCGAGACGCTCGAGTCGAACGGTTCCTCGTCGATGGGTTCGGTCTGCTCGACCTCCATGGCTCTCATGGATGCCGGCGTACCCTATCCGAAGCCGGTAGCCGGCGTTGCCATGGGTCTGATCAAGGAAGGCTCGAAGTACGCCGTCCTGACCGACATCTTGGGTGACGAAGACCACCTGGGCGACATGGACTTCAAAGTGGCCGGCACTAAAGACGGCATCACTGGAATCCAAATGGACATCAAGATCGAGGGCATCGACGAAGCCATCATGAAGCAGGCGCTTGCGCAAGCCAATGAAGGCCGACTCCACATCATCGCTCAAATGGCGAAAGCCATCGAAGCGCCTCGCACGGAAATGTCGAAGTGGGCTCCTCGGATCACCACGATCCAGATCCCGACCGACAAAATCCGCGAAGTCATCGGCTCCGGCGGCAAGGTCATCAAAGACATCGTTGCCCAAACCGGTTGCAAGATCGACATCAACGACGACGGCAAGATCAACATTGCTTCGAACGACGGTGCCGCGGCCCAAAAAGCCATCGACATCATCAAAGGCATTGTTGCTGAAGTCGAAGTGGGCAAGGTCTACAAAGGCGTCGTGAAGAAGATCGTCGAATTCGGCGCCTTCATCGGAGTGATGCCGAACCAGGACGGCCTGTTGCACATCTCTGAAATCGCCCATGAGCGCGTGAAGGCGGTTACCGACTTCATGAAGGAAGGCGACGAAGTCGAAGTGAAGGTCATCGAAGTGGACAAGAGTGGCAAGGTTCGCCTTTCCCGCAAAGCCCTGCTCCCCCTCCCCGAAGGCCATGTGCCCGGCGGCGGCGGAAGCGGTGCTGGCGGCGGCGACCGCGGCCCTCGCACCGACCGTGGACCGCGCCCCGCAGGTCCTCGTCCTTCCCAGCAGTAATTTCCTGCTGAGACACTGAAAATCCAAAGAGCCGCCCCAGGGATTCCCTCGGGCGGCTCTTGTTTTTTCAAGGCCGAAAATGGGACGCCTGAGTCCGATTTTCCGCCACAAAGTCCGACATCTGTTCAGGTCTTAGACACCCAAAAATAGACCCTTCAACCGGACTTCCGACCCAGCCAACCCACCCCATGGCCGCAGAGCCGCTCTAGGCGCGGATTTTCCTGAATTTTTTCAGCTGAGGGAATAGAGATTTTTTTTGATGAATTTCGCCCGGTGTGGCAAAGGGCTTGCTTTAGGAGCCGTCCGTATGAAAAAAATTCTGACCGCAACTCTGATCCTGAGCGCAACCGTCCCCTCTCTGAGCGTGACTGTGGAAGCAGCCCCTGTCGCCCGACGCCGTTTGGCCCAGCAGGCCGCGCCTGCCGCAGCGGCTGTGGCCGACCCGCTGGCAGACGACGTGGCGGTCATTCCGCCCACCGCGCCCCTGGGAGCGTCCAGTCAACGCGCAGGGGTAGTCCCCTCGTCGGCCTCAAGCGCGGCTCCTCAGATGACTGGTGCCTCCACTTCGGTCACTACGGCAGCTCCCGCCGCACCAGCGAAGCGCATCAAAGTTTCCTTCGGCTACGACGGCGCCACTTCGGGCTTGAGAAACCTGAAGTCGGCTGAAAGCCCAGACGATTTCAACCCCACCGGAGGCGGTGCTCTCGAACACCGTTTCTTCGTCTCCGTGCCCTACAAGCTGGCAGAAAAAGTATCGATCACGCCGCAAGTCGGTGTTCTGGTCACGGGTCGAGCAGCTGACAAAGCTCCCCAGCAAATCCTGGACGTTCCGTTCGTCACTTTGAAAGTGAAGGACGTGATCAAGACCAAGAACTACGACTTGGCAGCCGCTTTCCGGACTTACTTCGGTGTCACGAATGCCATGCATGACCGCGGAAGAATGGCCTCGTTCCGATACACGGCAGCACAAAACTTCACCATTCCTGACACGAAAGTCAGCTTGGGTCTGGAAGCTTACCTTCAAGGTCAACTGTACCGCGAAACTTACGCTGACCAGCAGCGTATCCGCCGCTACTTGAACCCCACGATTTCTTATCAGGCAACGGAGGCAACTTCGGTCGGTCTGTCGTTTGAACAGCGCGCGACCAACCTCATGGGCGACACCACGATGTTCACTTATGCCGAGGAATCTCAAAACTTCCAGGCGGTCGTGAACTCGAATCTGACCCCGAACTTGAACCTGAACACGGGCCTGGACTTCAAACCCCACGGCCGGATCAATATGAATACGACTCAGCTCTTCGCAACGCTGATCTGGACCGTGAACTAAAACTCACTCAGGTTCTTAGACGACTCCTCGACGGGCCTCAGGGATTTTCCCTGGGGCCCGTTTATTTTTTCAGTTCTCGTTTCATGGAATAAGAACTCTGACACAACCCGCATTGACCGATCCTTAGGTCGCCTGTACCCTTTTTTCTACCGGTGCGATTTTTTTCGGCTGTGCCCCTGTGGTTGCTTTACGCACCTCAACCTCGGGCCTTCGAAGTTCTGGAGCCCTCCCCCTCCCCTGGAACTTGAACCATGCTGAAAAAGCTACCCCTCGTTGTCCTGTCCAGCCTCACCCTGGCTGCATCTCCCGCATTGGCACAGCCGAAGCTCCCGAAAGGGTCGAAGACTCAAAAGAAGTCCGCGAAGCTCTCCCAGAAGAAAGCCCCGACCATTTCCGACTCGGCTCGCACCAGTAGCGCAAGCCCCACGGAAGCCCCTGTCGCGGGCGCAACGAGCACTTCGAGCGCTCCGGATTCTGGACTCTCCAGCCTTCGTGAAAAGATTCGCCTCAGCGCGGTCTACGACGGTCAGACTGCAGCGCTTTCAAACATTGCTTCAGCAGAAGCCCCTTCGGTCTCGGGCGCACACAGTGGATCGGCCACCCCGCACCGCCTCTTTGTGAACATGGCCTACCAACTGAACCCCCAGCTGACCCTGACGCCCACCGTCGGGGCGTTGGCCAACGGCAGCGTGGAATCCGCTCCCGGTCGCGTGGTCCTCGACACCCCTTACATCACGCTGGCCCACAATAGCCTCGTCAAACAAGGGAACTACAACTTGGCGGGCCAAGTCCGCTCCTACCTTCCGCTGTCTGAGTCCTTCCGTAGCAAGAACCTGCTAAACGTGGTGCGCCTGACTCAGATTCAAAGCTACACCCTGACGGGAACGCCTTGGGCACTGGGACTTGCCTCTTACCTTCAAGGGTACTTCTACTCCCAGGCCACCTCCAGCTCCACCCGCCTGAAAACTTACCTCTCGCCGAGCGCCAACTACCAGCTGAAGCAAAACGTCGGCATCGGCATTTTATACGAGATGTCGGCTGCGCAAACTCAAGGCATGGACTGGAACGGATTCTCATCGGCAGGAACGGACCTTGAGCCCTACGTGAACTGGGACATTAGCCCTGCCCTGAATCTGAACGCCTATCTTGACTTGAAAACGGGCGGACGCATTTCGGCGAGCACGACTCAGGTAGGCGCAACGCTGACTTGGCGCCTTCTCTAAATCAGGAATTCCACTCCTCGTACCGCTAACGCCCTTCAGTGTGGCAGGGCGCTTGCTCCTCCTTTTGAACAGGAGGCACGCGCCCCATGGTTACGATCACACCTCGTTTTTGGTTCGTTGCGTCGGTTTTATCGGTCTCGATTCCTTTCTCGCAGGCGATGGCCCAAGAACAACCCGAGGTGAAGACCTGGAGAGCCTCATTTCTCAGCATCTTTCACGGTCCACCTGTCGGGAAGCTTCAAGACACCTGGCAGCCCACGCCCCAAGGAGAGCGCTCGGTGATGCCGGTTCTCTTTCGGAATTACGCGAGTGTGAACTGGTCTCCCGACCAAAACCTCGAGCTCGGCGTGACCCAGTACTTCGTCGCTGTCCCGGTGCTGGGAACCCAATTCGCCTATCGCGACCCTTACCTTCGCCTAGGTGCACGGGACCTTCTTCCTCAAACCGTCCGCGCTTCATGGGCGGCTGATCTGAGACTTCACGTGCCGGTCTCGTCGGTTTCCCGCGGCCGTGACCTGGTCGCAGGGCTGCAAACCTACCACAACGTCTCGACCCCGCTCGACTCGGCCCGCCGCCTCAGCGCAGGCGTGGTGGCTTCCGGACGCGTGAATTTCTACGGCAGTCAGGGACTCGGATCGGATTTAGAGCTCTACGTCGGTCCCACGGTGGGTTGGCAGGCCTCTCAAAAGCTCGGCTTTTCTCTCACCTACGATTGGGGTGCCAGTCATTGGCTGGGAGAGCCCGCCGGAGAACTCATCAGCGACGGGACCGATATCCAACCCGCAGTAAGTTGGGACGTCACGCCGGAATTGAACGTGAGCCCGTTTTTAAATCTCTACACAGGAAAAAACACGAACTTAAGGGGAAGCTCAATCGGCTTCACCTTGAGCCTTCAACTGATCTAAAGCGACGCGGCGGCGCATGAGGCCACCAACGAAGGGCAACCAGATCCTGAACGTTCGTCCCCGTGGGCTCAGCAGGAATCAAGGCGCCGATTTCTTTCCAAGCCCGACCGCAATCAAACGAAGACAACCCTTGAGCCAGGAGCCGGGTCCATTCTGGCTTCTGCGCCCAGAGCATTGAGCGAGCGCGGTTCAGACTTACTCCTGCTCCGCCGCTGCGTCCGTCCACTCCATCCGAACTTGCTGCCAAAAGCTCAAGCCTGCCCTCGTGAAAAAGAGGCGCCAAGGAAAGTGCCAACCCTCCGGCGAATTGCGCCATCCGGCCACCTCGAGCATTTTTAGAAACGCGCTGAGGCACGTCGACCTGTGGCTCACCCGCGAGAATCAGCGTCACTGGCGTAGTCATTACCTGGCTCTTTTTTTCGAGTGTCTCAATTTCGCGCTCGAACCGACGAATCCACGATTCCCAGGCCCCCAAGCATCCGACTCCCAGCGTTCGAGACTCACCGCCCGACAAAGCCTGCACGAAAGCCTGAGCGTAAATTCCATTGTCGGCGAGAATCTCGTGGCGAGTTTTCCCGTTCCAGAAAGGCCCGCTCCCCACGACTTCCGGCCCAAACGGGGCAACATCGGAAATCACATGCACATGCGTTCGAACATCGGGTGCGATTCGAGACAACCAATCGGCTGCTCCTCCGGCTTTCAGGGAACAAAGCTGAGATCGCTTCTGATTCATTTCCTGAATCGGAATCGGCTGCCGATAAAGCTGCTCCAGGCGCCTCTGAAGGCTTTCCAGCGACACCCCTAAGTGGGGCAGCCAAGCGAGACTCGAAGCGCCTCCCGAAAGAAAAACGTCCAACTGGCTTGCGTTCCTTCGCCGGAGACCATCAAAAAACTCGAGAAGTGAACGGCCTGCTTCGAAGCTCCCTGCCCCGGGAATGGGATGCTCGCCTAGAATCCTGAGAGCACCGAATTCGCGCCTCGCGAAACGCGAATCGGTTTTTTCGCCCGGCCCTTGGGGCGTGATTACTAAGACAAGATCCTCTGGCTGGATCACCCTTTGGGCACGAGCCACTTCCCAGCTTCGATCAGCCGCTTTGCCCCAAAAAAGCCATCCGCGCGGTCCCGAAGCGACGGGCTTTTGACGAAAAATAGGCTGAAAGAGCAGCTCGGGGTCGACCGAACGCAAGGACTCTCTCCAAACATGGAATAATGTGTTTTCCCGAGAGCGCTTCACGGTATCCTCAATGTGACATGAGTCTCGACGCCACTCCACAGTGGTATTTAGAAGCCCAAGGCCGACGCACTGGTCCTTACAGTGCGGAGCAAATCGAAGCCATGCTTCGTGATGGCCAACTCCAAGCCGATGCTCTCGTGAGCGGGCGTGGACTTCGCGGACCTGCGCGAGCCAACGAATTCATCGAAGCCATTCGGCTCCGTCGGCAAGCCAGCTCGCAAAAACAAAACCAAAGCCCTGTCGCCCTCCAACCGCCTCCGCGTCCCGAAGGGGTCGGAGAGCGCCGCAGGGATGTCGACCGAGCAAGTGCTCCCTCGACCGATCCCACAGCAGATCTCTTCGACGCGCTCCAACACATTCGCGAGCGCCAAACTCTGCAGCAAAACCAAGCTCAGCGCATGGTCCCCGCGGAGGACGAGACTTGGGGCGACCGACTGAGGTCCCGAGGTCTTCCAGGTCCTGCCGTTTTGGTAGCCTCCCTGGCTGCGATTCTAGGGCTGTCCGTTTGGAGCCTGAACCAGTGGCTAGGTTCGGCCGAGAAGTCTGCCAAAACGCAATCAAACGCTTCTGAGGGTGCCTCCCAGGCGTCCGGAAGTCCGACCTCTTCTGAGAAAGGGTTGGCAGGTCGCTCGAACGCTCCGTCGCCAGCATCCGCTACAGAATCCCTTCGACCCGTTCGCCCCTCGACGGCTGCCGGTTTCGACACTTCGGCTCGGGCCCGTTCCGTTCTGCCAGCGGTCAGGTCGGTCCCCCCGCCGAGCCGCGGTCAAGGCGGCCCCCAAGTGGATCGGGACATCGAGATCCCCCCAGCGCTCATAGAACGACTCCAAGGAGAAGCTCTAGACGCCCGGGAAGCGCGCCCGAACCCGGACGCTCGAGCTGATGACCGGGACCGTGACGAGCGAGACTCGGCCGACCGGGACGCCTTGCCCGCGCCCGATGGAAACGCCCCTAGTCCTGGCGACGCTAACCCAGAGAACAACCCGCCTGCTCAGGACGGAGTCGCCCCCACGCCCGTCGAGTGAGCAAAGCTTGACTGATCCGATGCCCCCCCGGTAGTCACAAAGGGGCGTGGCGAAGAGAAAAACGGGCCGATTCATCACATTCGAAGGCACTGAAGGTGCGGGCAAAAGCACGCTCATCGCCGCCGTCGAAACCGCGTTTCTCCGGCGAGGCATCGCTTGTGTCCGAACCCGCGAGCCCGGAGGCAATCCCACCTCTGAGAAAATTCGGGAAGTGATCCTCTCCTCAGCTATGGATCCTTGGACGGAACTTTTTCTTTATGAGGCTGCCCGAGCCGAACACTTGGCGCAGACGATTCTTCCGGCGCTCCAGGAAGGCAAAGTCGTTCTTTGTGATCGCTTTACCGACTCAAGTCTCGCCTACCAAGGATACGGGCGAGGACTGCCTTGGGATCAGATCCAGGCGCTCAACGCGATTGCCACACAAGGCCTGGAGCCAGACCTCACCGTTTGGCTGGACATCGACCCTGCCGAAGGACTTTCCCACGCCCGCGAAATCACGCGATTTGAAAAAGAAGGCGTCCTTTTTCAAAGTCGAGTGAGGCAAGGATTTGCAAAAGCGCGCCGAGAATCTCCTTCGCGCTGGCTCAAGCTTCGAGCACGCAGCGCAACTCCCGAAGCCCTGGCAGAGACCGTCGTTCAAGCTTGGCTAAAGCGCCAAGCCGACGTCACTCCAATAAAAGGCTCTCGCAGCGGTAACGCAAAGAAGCCCACGAAAAAGACATCCGTGCCAGGCAAACGCGGAGGCTCCCGTGGCCGCCGCTAAACGCACGGAAAGCGCGCCTTCAGGAAAAGCTGCGGCCCAGCGTCTTTTGCCTCTGCCCGAAATGAGCCTGCAGCACCACGCTGCGACTTTAGATCGCCCCATGACTCAGTGGCGCGAAACTCGCCGAGTTCCTCCAGTCCTTTTGTTGATCGGGCCTTCCGGAATTGGAAAGCGAGCGCTCTGCCATTACTTGGCTCAGTGGTTTCTTTGCGAAAATAACGGAATTCAGGAAGCCCAGGCCCTTGGACTTTTTGGAGGCGACTCGCAGGCCTCTGATTCCCCTGTCAGTGAAAATCCAAGACCGTGCGGTGCTTGCCCCGCTTGTCAGCGCGCCCTCTCCGGAAACTGGGTCGATTTCACGGAAATTTCCTCGGACACGGACGGAGAAGAAACCGGAACTGGAACTCTGAAGATCGAGCAGTTCCGTCGCCTCAAAGAGACGATGGGTTTTGGCTCTTTCGAAGGAAGCTTCCGAGTGACCTTGATCCGGGACGCCGACCGAATGACTCCTCAAGCCGCGAACTCACTGCTCAAGCTCCTTGAGGAACCCCCTCCCGGCTGGATCTTTCTTCTCACCGCCTCAGACACCTCCTCCTTGTTGCCGACCTTAGTTTCTCGCTGCCAAGTGCTACGAGTTCGTCCTTACTCGGTGGCCACACTCGAAGCGATGCTCAGCAACTTGGAACCGCCTCTTTCGGAGGAAAAGCGTCGCACTTGTGCGGAACTCGCCCAAGGGAGCTGGGGGCGAGCCTTAGCGCTAGCCGAAGGAGAAGCCTGGGAGCGCCGTCAGGAACTCATGCGCTTTCTCGAAGAACCTGAAAACCAACTCGCCGCTTGGGTCGACTGGGCCGCTACTGAGCCCTCACATTTTCAGCTTCTCTTAGACCAGCTTGAACAAGCCCTGGCGGAACTCAACCGCTGGAGCGCCTCGTCGCGCCCGCCTGAATTCCGTTGGTCGCATCGGTCACTAGAAAGCTACAGTGCAAGCGAGATCCGACGCCAAGGCGGCGAAGGCGCCGCAGCCCGGTTCTGGATCGACCGCGCCACTCGCGTGTTTGCTGCCCGGAGTGAATCGCTCGCTCCCCTCAACAAAAAGCTTCTCGCTCAGGAGCTCTTGCTCCCATTTTGCGGAAAGTAAGCCACGGGGAATTTCGGGATGATTCGCGTTAACTCCTTGGGGCATCGTTTTTCTCCTGATTCTCCTTGGATCTATCAAGGCATCGATTTCCAGCTCAAGCAGGGCGAGTGCCTCGCCATCTTAGGCCCCTCTGGATCGGGCAAGACGGTCCTTCTTAAGTCGCTAGCTGGCTTGATCCTTCCTGCCGAAGGAAGCGTGAAGATCGAAACGCAAGATCTGGGAATGCTCTTCCAAAAAAACGCGCTCTTCGATTCAATGACCGCTCTTGAGAATCTCCTTTTTCCTCTTCGAGAAAAGAAATCCTTTTCCATTGCAGAGGCCAAAGAACGATCGCTTGAAATGCTGAAGTCGGTGGGGCTTGAAGCCTCTGCTCATTTATTTCCGGATGAACTTTCAGGCGGAATGCAAAAGCGCTTGGGCCTAGCCCGAGCATGGATGATGGAGCCGGAAGTTCTTTTCTACGACGAACCCACTGCAGGCCTGGACCCGGTCACATCGCGTTCGATTGCCGCGCTCATGAGGCAACGCGCTCGAGACTTAGGAACCACGAGCATCGTCGTGACGAATGAAGTGGCTCGCGCACTTCAGCTGGGCGATTCGGTGGCCTTGCTGGCCGCAGGCCGGCTGACTTCGCCCCTTTCTCCCGACGCTTTCAGCCAAAGCCAAGACGAATCGATTCGGCAATTTATCGAAGGTCGACTCGTAGGCCCCCTCACTCGCACTCGCGAGAATGGAGCCCTGGAATGAGCCTTCGATTCGTGGAAGTTCGGAAGAGCTTCGGAGAGCGCACGGTACTGGACGGTCTCAGTTTTGAGACTCGCGCAGGAGAAATTCTTTTCCTCTTAGGTCGAAGCGGCGTTGGAAAGTCGGTGACGCTCAAGCACCTGGTTGGACTGATTCGCCCTGACTCCGGGAAGATCTATATTGATCAGCTCGAGGTCACCGCTCTCAACGAAGAGGAACTAGGCCCCGTTCGAAGAAAATGCGGGATGGTTTTCCAACATCCGGCGCTTCTGGACTCTCTCAGCGTCCGCGCCAATGTGGGCTTTGGTCTTCGCCAGGACGTTCAAGCCCGCCCCTTTACTGCCGCTGAAGAAACCCGGATTCGCCATTGCCTGGACCTGGTGCATTTGGGCCCCGAGATCTTGGACCGAAAGCCGCCCGAGCTTTCCTATGGAATGCAAAAACGCGTTTCCTTGGCTCGAACGCTCGCTCCCGGTCCAGAGATTTTGCTTTTCGATGAGCCCACCACAGGGCTTGATCCGATTGCCACCGAAGCGGTCAACGAGCTGATTCGCGATTTGTCGAGGAACCTTCAAGTCACCAGCATTGTCGTTTCTCATGACATGAAGAGTGCGCTCTCGGTTGCCGACCGAATCCTCGTGCTCGATGCCGGCAGAATCCTCGCCCTAGGAAGCCCTGCCGAAATTCGAGCGTCTCAGGCGCCTCTCATTCGCGATTTCCTTTCTGAAGTGCTCGCCCAGGAGGTTCGCTCATGAAATCCCAGGCGACGCCTCGCTGGTTATCGGAAAAACTTTCTGACCTGGGCCAGATGGCTCTATTCGTCAAACTGGTGTTTCGCACCTATTTCAAAACGCGAGGAAATGGACCCGCACTTTTTGAGCAGTTGGCTTTGGTCACTTTTCGATCGATCCCGACGGTCATTTTCGCAGGGCTCTTTGTCGGCGCGATTTTAGTCCTTCAGTTCAATACGCTCCTGGTTCGCTACGATGCCCAAGCCTTTCTAGGCGGACTCAATACTTCTGCAGTGATCCGAGAAGTCGGCCCCCTGATTATTTCCTTCCTCTTGGCTGGGAAAGTCGGCGCTTATACTGCCGCAGAACTGGGAACGCTGCGAGTGACCGAGCAAATCGACGCCATCCGATGCCTCGGCACGGATCCGGTGCGCTATTTGATTGTTCCTAGGTTCCTCGCCATCATCTTGGCCAGTCTCATCCTGCTGACCTTAGCCCTTCTAGTCGGAATCCTCGGCTCCATGGCTGTGGCTAATGCCCTATGTGGCATCAACCCGCTTCGCTATGCGGTCACCATCCCGCGGTTCCTAACGCCATGGATCTTTCTGGCATCCCTGCTCAAATGCGGCCTTTACGGTTTTGTCGTCGCTACGGTTTCATGCTTTCAGGGATACACCGCGAAAAATGGAGCGCGAGGTGTAGGCCGAGCGGTCACTCAGGCAGCTGTTGCTACGAACCTTCTCATTATCTTGGCGCAGTTTATCGCAAGCCCCATTCTGGGACGCTTGGCGGAGGCCCTGAAATGAACGAGTGGCTGGGAATCCTGCAGCTTTATCTTCGGACCCTTCGAACCGTCTTTTCCCGGCCCTGGCGCAGGCGCGAGACCTTGGACTCAGTAGTCCGAATCGGCCTGGGCTCGCTCCCCATTGTCGCCCTGGCGACGGCTTTCGCTGGGATCGTGGTCTCGACCGAAATTGCTTGGCACATGGATCAGGCACTCAATACCGTCGACATGATTCCCGGAATCACCGGCCAATTCATTCTCCGGGAGCTAGGAATCGCCATTCCGGCGCTCTTGCTGGCCGCCAAGGCAGGCGCCTCAACGACGGCCGAAATCGGGACTATGAAAGTCACCGAACAGCTCGACGCACTGAAGCTCCTTGGCATTGATGAGGTAGAGTACCTCGTGGTTCCCCGCTTCCTCGGGTCCATTTTGAGCCTCGTTTGCCTGACTACCGTATCCGTGGCCATCACGCTTCTGATGTCAGGCGCTGTTGCAGTCTCGCGATTCCACTTTCTTCCACAAGAATACTGGAACGCGGTTCTTCAATTCATCGAAATCCGCGACATTTCCGGAGCCTTAATCAAAAGCGCGGTTTTCGGATCGGTCATTCCTGTGATATCCGCCTCTTACGGCTTTACCTGCCGCGGTGGCGCTGAAGGCGTTGGAAACGCCACCACGCTCTCGGTCGTTGCATCGACCGTAGCCATCATTTTCCTCGATTTTTTACTCACGTTTCTTTTCATGGGTCCCCAATGAAGTTGTCAAATGAAGCCAAAGTCGGCGCACTCGTAGCAGTCACTGTAGGCTTAGCCATGGCCTTTGCGTGGTCCCTGGGCATCGCGACGCCGTTTACGAAAAAGCACGTATTCTTCGTGACGTACCACTTCGCCGGGGGAATCGACGTGGGTTCCCCAGTCCGAATTTCGGGCATCAAAGTGGGACGCGTCGAAAAAATTGAGCTCTTCCAGCCGGCTGACGCATCGCAAGCCATTGCTTCTAAAGAACCTGGAAGTTCGCCTGAAACGGGCGCAAGCGTCATTCCCGTCCGCTTGAAGGTTTCCGTGAGTCCGGACGCAGCCCGTGGAGTGCGCCAGGACTCAAAAGTTTATATCAATATCGCGGGCTTAATCGGCGAGCGCTACATTGAGATCACTCCGGGCAGTACGAGCGCCCCACTGGTGGCAGCAAACTCCGTAGTCCCCGGGATCGATCCGCCCCGCATCGATCAGCTCCTGTCCCAAAGTTTTAACCTGGCTGGAAAGATTCAGGAGATCATCGAAGAGAACAAGGGTGACCTGACGAAGTCGATTGACCTGCTTTACAAACTCTCAGCAAACCTGAACCAGACCTTGGCTTGGGTCGATAAGAGCGGGGTTTTTAAAGGCGACTTAAGCCTCTTGATCGCTAACCTGATTTCCATCACCGAAGATGTAAAAAAGGTGACCAATAAGACCCGCACTCCGGAAGGCGAAAAAACGCTGAAGCTTCTCCACGACCTGCTCTGGCGCCTGGAAGGGCTCGACAGCAAGCAGGTCCGAGAATTCCTCCAAAAAGAAGGCATTCGAGCTCGCTTGTTCTAAACGGTTAGTCCCGGGAGAAAGATTCGCGCAGGGCCTGTAGTTCGGCCAGGCGCTCTGCCTCGCTTCGTTGGAGCTCCCAGGCCCAGATCCAGGACAGGGCCTCCGCCCATGGCAGGCCGTGATCGGCGCGGGCTAAGTAAAGCGGAACTCGGCGGCGGTAAAAGTCCTCGAGCCTCAGAACCGCGCCATGACGCAATTGATAGAGGAACTGGCCCCTCAGGCATGGAAACCCTTCAGGTTCGGCGGGCTCCCGCGACTCCAGCGGGGCGCGACTCAAGCACTCGGCCTCTAAGGCCTCTACCTCATCGGCTTCAGCTCCGTAACGGCGCACCAGAGCCTCTCGGTTGGCCCGAGCACGCCCTTCGGGCGGCAGGGTCCCCAGAAGCCGCACCATCGCCTGAGGCGTCGCTTCCGGGTTCGGCGGGAGGCTGGTGTCGGGTTTTCTCCAATCGGACGGAATCCCGCGGAGGCGCGCTTCTTTCAAAACGGCATCCACAATTTCTTCAGCCATCTTCCGATGGGTTGTGTACTTGCCTCCCGCGACGAATACGGCGCCCCCCGGTCCTGTCCAGATTTCATGCTCCCGGCTCACTTTCGCAAGCCCCCCTCCCGCCTCACTCGCTCCCCGGTGGGGATTGAGAAGCGGGCGCACTCCAACGTAGCTACTGATCACGTCAGCCTTCGTTAGCCCCGCATCCGGGAAATAGGCTTGCAGAAGCTGAAGCAGGTACTCGGTGTCTTGTGGCCCGACGCTGGCCTTTTCGGGTTCGGCTGGCGTGGGTCCGTCGGTGGTGCCAACAATGGTCACCCCTGCACCGAGATCCTTTCTCGGCATCACAAAGGAAATACGCCCATCCGTTGGGTGACTCATCACCAACGCTCCGGGAATGGGTAGGCGCTTGAAGTCAAAAACGAGATGAACGCCTTGAGAGGGCTGAAGAGCCGGCTTCCAGGAGCCATCCAGCCGCTGACCTAAAATATCGGTCCAGGGGCCCGCACAAATCACGGTCTGACGGGCATGCACTGCAATTTCCCGCCCTCCTGCTTCGTGGTCCCGCACTTGGAAGCCTCCGAGCTCGCCTCCTTCGCGCCAAAGCGGACGAACCGCTTCGACCCGACTCGCAACGGCTGCCCCCCTCCGAGCCGCGTCCCGAAGAAGCTCGAGCACCATCACATCGTCCCACATGCAGGCGTCGAAATAACGAAAGCCACCCCGAAGCCCCTGAGACTTGAGACCCGGCACTTCTTTCAGAAATTTTTCACGGGACAAGCTGCGATGCCAGCCAGGCGTTCGAAATAGGGAAAGCAGATCGTAAAACCACAGCCCTAGACCCACCAAGAAGCGCCCCCGGGGCGCCCCTTCATAGACGGGAAAATAAAAAGGAAGCGGATGAACCAAATGGGGCTGAGTTCGAAGAAGAAGGCTTCGTTCAGAGAGTGCTTCAAAAACGAGGCCAAATTCTAAGTTCTCGAGGTAGCGAAGCCCTCCGTGGACGAGCTTGGAGCTTCGTGAAGACGTCCCTTGCGCGAAATCGTCCTTCTCGATCAGTGCCACCCGCATTCCGCGAGTGGCGGCATCACGAGCCACTGCGGCACCGGTGATCCCTCCACCCACAACAAGAAGGTCAAAGCCTCCCCGACCGAGGGCCTGAATGGACCGACTTCGGCTGCGCGCAGAGAAATCCGAAGAACTCATTTCTTCTTCACAGTATCGATTCCCAACTCCACTAACTGATCAGGGCTCACTGGCGACGGCGATTCAGCCATCAAATCGGTAGCGCTCGCTGTTTTCGGGAACGCCATCACGTCCCGGATGGGCCCGACGCCGCAAAGCAAGGCTGCTAAACGGTCCACCCCGAAAGCCAGCCCACCATGAGGAGGCGTTCCGTATTGGAGAGCTTCCATGAAGAAGCCGAATTTCGCCTGCGCTTCCTCGGGAGTCAGACCCAGGGTTTTAAACATCGCCGCTTGAACGTCTGAGCGATAAATCCGGAGCGAGCCCCCGCCCACTTCCACGCCATTCAAAACTAAGTCGTAAGCCGAAGCTTCAACACGGTCGAGATTCCGGGACTGAATAAAGTCGTCGAAATGCTCGGGCCGAGGCGAGGTAAACGGATGGTGGCAAGCGTAGAAACGGCCATCCTTCTCGTCGTACTCGAGAAGCGGGAACCGGGTCACCCAGAGGAAAGCAGGCTGCCCTTGGCCGAGCGCAGGGACCAGTCCCAGGCGCGCACCGCAGGTCAGCCGAAGCGTTCCGAGCGCGTCGAAGACCACTTTATTGCGCGCATCTGCCACGATCAACACCAAGTGCCCTGGCTGAAGATCCAATCGCTGAGCCAGAGCTTGCTTCTCGGCATCCGAGAAGAATTTCGCGGCGGGGCTCTGAAGCTCCCCGCCTGCCTGAACCTTGATCCAAAGCAGGCCTTTGGCACCGTAGGAAGCAGCCTGTGCCTGAAGCTCGTCCAAGTCCTTGCGCGAGAACTTCTCGGCTTGCCCCGGAAGGACAATGCCGCGGACAGAACCGCGAATTTCGCTACTTCCCGGAGGTCCTGGGCGCTTCTCCAGGGCTTTCTGGAACACCTGGAACTGAGAGGCCTCAAAAACTTCCGAAAGGTCCTGAAGCTCCAAACCAAAACGAACATCGGGCTTGTCGCTTCCAAAACGAGTCATCGCATCCAAGTAAGGCATCCGCGGGAAAGGCGCCTTGAGCTCAACACCCAAAATGTCCTTCCACAGCTTTTGCATCATGCCTTCGAGAATCGGGAAGAGGACTTCCTCGTCCATGAAGGAAACTTCGATATCGATCTGAGAGAACTCGGGCTGCCGATCGGCGCGAAGGTCCTCGTCGCGGAAACAGCGAGCAATTTGATAGTAGCGGTCCATACCGCTGATCATGAGCAGCTGCTTCAACGTCTGAGGCGACTGCGGGAGCGCATAGAAGCTTCCCGGGTGGATCCGCGAAGGCACAATGAAGTCGCGGGCACCCTCAGGAGTCGATTTGTAGAGAATCGGCGTCTCGACTTCGACGAACTGATTCTGATCCAAGTGATTGCGAACAATCGACAACATGCGATGCCGAGTCAGCAGGTTTTTCTGAAGCGTGGGGCGACGAAGATCGAGGTAGCGGTACTTCAGGCGCAAGTTCTCGGCCACGTCGGCTTCATCGTCGATCGCAAACGGAGGTGTCTTTGCGGCCGAAAGAATCTCAAGGCCGGTACAGGCGACTTCGATTTCACCCGTCTTGAGCTTCGCGTTGGTCATCCCGCCCGGACGGCGGCGAACTTTTCCGGAAACCCAAACAACGAACTCACTTCGGAGTTCATGGGCTTTTTCCATGATGGCCGCGGTGCCGGGAAATGCCGGGTCAAAGGTGATTTGAGTCACGCCGTAGCGATCCCGAAGATCGCAGAAAACCAGGCCACCATGGTCGCGGCGTTTCGCCACCCATCCACAGAGCTGAACCTCCTGCTCCAAGAAGGCCGTGCCTAGTTCACCACAAGTATGGGACCTCACAAAACGCGTTGTCATCCCAACGATTTAACGGGTTTTAGGCTCTCTACGCAAGCCGACTGCCAGGATTATGCAGCCTTTCGTCGCAAGGCTTCCGCTACGACGACCTCAATGGACCGAGTGAGGTCTTCCAAAGAGTACGGCTTGGCCAAGAAATGAGCGCCCACCAAGGACTTGGCTCGCCTTTCCAGCTGATGGCTGGCGGAGAGCACCAGGGTGGGAGGAGCTTTGCCAAATGCACGAAGGATCTCGCTGTGCACTCTTTCGCCGGGCATCGCCCCTAAGCAGAGATCCAAGAGCAGAGCATCAGGCCAGGACCGCTTTAAAAAAGTTAAAGCCTGTTCCAAGGTTTCTGCCAGATCTACCTGATATTCCAGGGATTCTAGAACCATCCCCAGAGTCTCTCGAACCATCGCATCGTCTTCGATCACCAGGATTCGCATCGCGGGCCGAGCTGCAAGCGCAGGGCCAGACGGGCGACCTCGGCGCTTTAGCTCGCTGCGGGGGGAGCCTCTTCCGAGGCAAGCGCGCGGGGAACCTCGGGTAGCTCTAAGCCAGAGTCCAGGTCCTGTTCGAGTTCTTCTTCCGGCTCATCCAAGTTGGGATCCTGACAGCCCGGAGCCCCCGGACGAAGCCCCAAGCGGATATGAAAATGGTTCCGGTGGTTTCGCTGGTGCTGGAACACCTTGCGCGACTCTTTCCAGAGAGGATCATTCTGAGCGACTCGATCGAGCTTCGCGATCAAACGACGATCCAAGAACACTCGGTTCACACAGGCAAACGGGTTCTCAAGCAGGTTTTTTACCAACCACCAGTTCACTTTGGCATCGAACTGTTGATGAAACTGGACCGGAGAGGGCCGGTTCTTATGAGCCACCAGGAAGGTCAAATCGACGTCGAGCCCGTTGGTGTGCGAGAAATGCCCGCGACGTCCACCAGCCCCTGCCAAACATCCTCCGCGGGGAGCCGCCATATCCCCGACTACCAGGCGCACTTTCGAAAACTCAGGCTCAGAGTATTCGACGGCAACTTTCTTACCCAACCAATCGAGCAAATTCACCATCGAGTCGGTTCCGAAATTCGTGCACCGCTCGGGGCTTCGAATCTGGACTCGATTCTCTTCCGTTCCCAGCAAAGGCTTTCCGAAAGCCAAAAAGCCGGTATTCGGCCCGCACTGGGCTTGTTCGTCGACGCCGCTCAGGCGCCGTTCTAGTCGAGTCAAAAGCTCTTCGACCATCGAGGGGCCGCCATCCACCACTCGGCGCTGCTCGGGGGTCATCTCCGAACAATAACTTTGGCGATTGCGGCGAGGGTCACAGAGGCGAGCAGAACGGCCGCGTCGATTTCTAGCCCGCATTTTCTTGGGATCCGCACAGCAAAGGAACCCTTGGTGCTTAAATTCAGGGTTCCATGTCTGACAAAACTCAGGAGTCAGGCCATCGTCCTGAGCCACGGGTTCAGACCAGGGGGCCTCAGAAGCCAGGTAACGCTGAGCCACGGGCGAAGGAGTTTGTAGCGGCGCATTAGAACCCCAGACCAGACCCAGGGCGAAGAACCCCGAGGCCAGTCCCATGAGGAACCCAAATTGTCCGCGAAACCGGAGCTTCAAGACCCGACCTCCTCGATCAAGTTTGACATGAACTCTCAGTGTTAGCGATCGAACCCCCACCTGGCGAGAAAAAAACTTTTTCAGTCAGTTTTCTTCGGACTCGGAGTCCGATTCCGAGGAACCGGAAAGTTGCCGCAGGAGCTGCTCCACAGGGGTTTCCAATCCCTTGCCTCGATTGCAGGCCTCGCAGGCGGGAACACAATTTCCACGCGTCGATTCACCGCCTCGAGCCAGAGGAACCACATGGTCCAGAGTCAGTTTTTCTGGGGGGAACTTCTGTTCGCAGTAATGGCACAGACCGCGACTGATGCGCTCACGCCACCACGGAGTCTGGCGAAGCTCGCGTGCCCGAGCGCGCTCGCGCTTCAAACGGGCCGGATCCGTGAAGCGATCTTCCAAAACATAGTACTCGCGATCGGGTGAAGAGCTCTTTTTGCGACTCATGGGGCGCCGCTCTCTTAACACAAAGCTACTTCGGGCTCACGTGCGGATCCTCCAAACCTCGCACTGGCCTTGCCCGTCCGCCCTCCGATCCAAACGCAAACTCGATGGCCCCAGCCCCCGCAGCATCTGCTCCACCTCTCGACGGAGGTGTTCGGCATCCTCACCACTCAGATCGATCTCCGCTTCGCGGCGCGCCGCCCCGGCTCCACGCCAGATCAATTTCCCCCAGACTCGGTCCTCGGATTCACGCACAGCCAGCCAGCCGACCAGCTCACGGGACGAAACACTCCAAGAGTCACAAGCTGCGGTACGAGGCTGAAATCGGGCTGCCCAGACCGCAGTCTCGAAGTCCCCCGCTTGAGCTACCAGCCATAAACAAAAGAAAAATAAGAAGCGCGCCATTTGCTCACTTCGTGCCGAAAGGGCCGCCAAATCAGCCAGGGAACATGCCTTGCAGCCGAGGAAAGGAAAGCACACCCCCAGGAGGAAACATGCCCGAGAACAAGACTCTCCCCCCCGAGGAAACCCTCACTCCACCGACCACCGAGGAAAAGCGACCGCTCGAAAGGCCTAAGGCCGAGGCAGGGCGCCGCCCCCGCGGCACTGCAGCGATGGATCCAGCGACCCGCCAGGAAGTCGCCCGAAAAGGCGGCTTGGCGGTATCCAGAAACCGCCAGCACATGGCAGAGATCGGCCGAAAAGGCGGGCAAACGGTATCCAAAAACAAGGAACACATGGCCGCAATCGGTCGCAAGGGCGGGGAAGCTTCGAGAGGCAGGGGCTAAGCCGCACTGGGGGCCCCACCCCCTCTGCAGCCTCAGCCTTCAGCCTCAGACCTCGATATCCATTCCCTCGATCGCGAAGCTCCATTCCACATCCACGACCGGCTCGCCGGCTTCACGCATGTGCTTCACCATCCGCTCGTAATAACGGCGGGTTTGTTGTTCGACATTGTAGATGCGTTCGTCGCCGGCCGCCGGGTCGTGATGCATGAAGATGATCCGCCGAATCCCCTCGCGAAGGGCAATATCCAGGCCGATGGAAGCGGCAGCATGCCCCCAGTGCACTTTCTCGATGGTCTCCATCAGGGTGTACTGAGCGTCGAAAACCATCAGGTCCACGTTTTGATAAAGGGGCAAATCGGGGCCCATTTCCTGACGACTCACCCGAACCGCTTCCGTATCCACACAGTGGGAGTAGGCTTTCCCCTCGTGCTCGAATCGATATCCCCAACACGGATCAGGATGGTCCAGCTGATAAGGGATAACCTGGATATCGCCAAACGCCACTTTTTCCCGTGGCTGAAGGGTATGGACGACCACCTTGGCGCCGATCTTATCGAATTCGACTGGAAAATAAGGTTTGTGGAACAGCATTTTCACCATGGCATCGAGGTCTGGCTGCACGCCGTAGAGGTGAATGGTGTTTCCGGGGACAAAAATGGGAATGAAGAAAGGCAGCCCTGCCAAGTGATCCCAATGAAAGTGGGTAAAAAGCAGGTGAACTTCCCCCTGCCCTTTTCCACAAGGGCCCTGCATCAGTTCGGCGCCCAAAGCCCGAAGCCCCGAGCCGGCATCGACAATAATCCGCGTTTTAGAGGTTCGAACCTCAATACAGGGAGTATTCCCCCCGTACCCGCCCTTCCGATGCGGCGGAAGGGCATTAAACCAGCTTTCGAATTCAATAGTTCCAGGCTTTAAACCCTGCTCCAGAGCCAGGGTGGCCACTTCTTTCACCCTTTGCTCGAGGATTGCCGGGGCCTGCGGCGACGGCAAAGAGCCTCGCACACCCCAGAGTTTCACCCGCATCTTGTTTTCGTCGTTCGAGAACAGCATCGAGAGAGGAACCCCTGTCCCTTTATTCCAACCCACCCGGTCTTTTTAATCTATCGCAATTTCATCATCGAAAGCACTTGCTCAAGAAGGACATCAGAGATAATTCCGCGCCTCTATGAAGCGTGGTCGTCCAAAAGGTCGCTCGAGCGACACTCGTTCGTTTGGTCCCCTCGGGGACTTAATCCGTAAAAACCGCCTGGAAAAGCAGCTGGGCTTGGCCGATGTGGCTCGCGCCTGCGGCTGCTCTGTGCAGTTCATCTCGAACATCGAGCATGGACGCGCTCCCCTGCCCTGGGACAAGGTTCCGGTTTTGGCAACTTTCCTGAAAATTTCTCAGGAAGAACTCCAAGCCGCCAACCTGGCCATCCGGTCGGACTTCAAGAGCTTTGTGAAACTCTCCACCGGCGGGACTTCCCGTGGTCGGAAGTCCGCAAGCAACTTGCTGACCGGCTCGACTCTGGCCGCCAATGCAGTGGCAGTGAGCACACAGGATGAGCAAATTCGCGAAATCCTGGCTCGCTATCAGGCCGCGTCCCAAGCGAACCGTAAAAAGTTTGCGAAGGCCGCCCTGAAAATGCTGAACACCTAAGCGGTTTT
Source organism: Bdellovibrionia bacterium (assembly GCA_040399745.1). Lineage (GTDB taxonomy): Bacteria > Bdellovibrionota > UBA1018 > UBA1018 > UBA1018 > CANFHS01. The sequence continues at coordinate 183,750 of JBBARP010000007.1, forward strand.
TCAGCAGGCAACCCTTGCCTGCTCTCTCTGACAACTTCGAAGTCGTGGCACACTGCTAGTCGTGCCACGACTTCTTTTTTTTAGATTGAGCATGGGCCTCCTTCTTGCCTCCCAGCCAGCCTGGGGAGCGCTGACCTGCGCCGCCCTTCACGAGGTCGTCGAATTCATCAGCCCTAAGTCGCTCAAAGGCGATTACTCGCTCGAGCCGGGCTACAAAAAGCTGATCGAGCAATTGGATACGAAGGAAGCCAAGGCCCTTCTTTCCATCGACATCGATCCAAAAACCTTAAAGAGCAGCTGGAGTAAACACGTCGACGCCACCGACGATGATCTCAAAGATCGCCTCAGGATTGACCCCACCCTCAACAGCGTTTCTCGTTTCTACACAGCAGAAGACGCGGAAGCTGCGCTTCGATTGGTCGGAAAAAAGCTGGATGAGTATTTCGAGGTGGCGCCCGACGCTCCTGTCAGGAGCCGAAAACCCGCCCAAATCAAAGTATTCATCAAGAAACCGGACAAGGCCGTTTTCGATTCAGAAAGACGACTCGCCATCACTTTCGACATGGGCCGCCCCATCGGGAAAGCTTTCATGCAAAATATTTACGGCAAGCACCCCGAAATGAAGGACATCACCCTTGTTACGGCGGTCCTACAGCGTCGCCCTCATCTGGCCCGCCAGGAAGATAGTATTTACGAACTCGTGACGCTCTTTCCAGAACACCGACCCATCGCGCCCTGAACGAGCTGGCGTTTCGCTTAGCGCTCGCCCACTCGATCAGCCACGCACCAAGCGTAGTTCCAACCGTTTTCTTGGTGTTCTTGGCGGGAAACTTCCTGGAACTGGCCCTCTGGCACCAACGGGAAAAAGACGTCGCCTTCTACTTCACGATCAATCCAAGTCAGGTACAGGCGATCGGTGATGGGCAGGGCCATGGAATAGATTTCTCCACCCCCAATGATGAAAATCTCATCCACGCGCGTTCGAAGGGCCTCCGCACGCGCTGCTTGAAGGGCTTCGTCGAGCGTTGCCACCACCACCCCGCCCGGCACCGCGTAACCCGCCTGACGGGTGACGATGATATTCAGGCGCTTGGGCAAAATCCGGCCCATGGCCTCAAAATTCTTCCGACCCGAGATGATGGGCTTCCCCAAAGTCATCCGTTTGAAATAGGCCAAATCCTCGGGCAAATTCCAAGGGAGCTGATTGTCTTTTCCGATCACGCGGTTTCGACTCAGGGCCGCGATGGCAGAAATTCTCGGATTCTGGGGTGAAAAAACCGACTCGAAATGGGGTTTCATAAGCGCCCTCGAAACTTATGCTTAGACCGCGACCGGCGCCTTGATGGCCGGATGGGGGTCGTAGCCTTCGAGCTGAAAGTCCTCATACTTAAAATCAAAAAGCGACTTCACATCGGGATTGAGCTTCATCTTGGGAAGGGCCCGAGGCTCGCGCGAGAGCTGAAGATTGGCTTGTTCCAAGTGATTCAAATACAAATGCGCGTCGCCAAAGGTATGCACAAAGTCACCCGGCTGAAGCCCGGTGACTTGGGCCATCATCAGCACTAAAAGTGCGTAGCTCGCGATATTGAATGGAACGCCTAGAAAAACGTCTGCAGAACGCTGATAGAGCTGGCAGGACAATCTTCCATTCGCCACATAGAACTGAAACAGGGTGTGACAGGGCATCAGAGCCATGCGGTCCAGCTCACCTACGTTCCAAGCGCTGACGATCATGCGACGGGAATCCGGAGTTTTCCGAATTTGTTCCAGAACCTGCGAAATTTGGTCGATCACGCGCCCGTCAGCCGCTTTCCAGGAACGCCACTGAGCCCCATACACGGGCCCAAGATTGCCTTCGGAATCTGCCCACTCGTCCCAGATACTGACGCCATTTTGCTTGAGCCAGGCGATATTGGTCTCGCCACGCAAGAACCACAGCAGTTCCACGACGATGCTCCTCAGGTGCACTTTCTTAGTCGTCACCAAAGGGAACCCCTGGCTGAGATCAAACCGCAACTGATGGCCAAACAGGCTCTTCGTCCCGGTGCCCGTGCGATCGGATTTCTCAACCCCTTCTTCCAAGATCTTCCGAAGTAACTCGTGGTAGCTCTTCACCCCTCCTGGGGTAGCACAGGGCTGAACTTTGAAAAAGAAAAGCCCCCGAAAAGGCGCCTGATTAAGTCGTCTTTTTCTGCTAAGGACTGACCTCGTTGTGACGCTTTCTCAAGAGCCCAAAATTCTTTTCGAAGACCAGCACCTGGTTGTCCTATCCAAGCCCGCCGGGCTTTTAAGCCAAGGGGAACACACCGGGGACGAAAACCTGGTGGACTGGCTCCGTACCCGATGGGGACGGCCCTACGTGGGCTTGGTTCATCGCCTGGACCGAAATACCAGCGGCCTGATCGTGGTCGCTAAGCGCACCAAAGCGGCCCAGCGCCTGACCTTGAGCCTGCAGAAAGGGGAACTGGTTCGGACCTATCAAGCGCTGCTTTGCGGTCGTTTGCCGGGCCCCGCAGAATGGCGCCACTTTCTGCAAAAGGACGAGCGTACGAACGTGGTCCGAGTGGTGCGAAGCGGATCTGGGCGCGGAGTGAAAGAAGCTCGCTTGGGAGTCAGGCCCTTGCGTACCGGGGGTCGCCCAGGCGCAGAACTGACTTTGGCGGAATTCGTCCTCGACACTGGACGCTCGCACCAGATCCGAGTCCAAGCGGCTGCAGAAAAACTCCCGCTCCTGGGCGACATGAAATATGGCGGTCCGAGCGCTGCTCACTGGAACGGCCTGAGGCCCCCGGGGCCTGCCCTGCACTCTTGTGAGCTTCGTTTTCCGCACCCAATGGGGGGCGCAGAGGTTTCCTACACCGACGCCGTCCCAAGCGAGTGGGAGCGGTGGTTGAGGTAGAGACCTGGCCGTAACGCCCCCACTTGAACCCTCTCGACTCCCAAAACTAAAAAATTACCCAGGCACTGTTGATTTATGACTCTCCCCTCAGTTCCACGATTCAGAATCGCCACTTCTTCAGACGCTTTCCAAGTGGGCGAAGTGGGTGTGCTCGGGTTCAAAACCCAGTACGCAAAAATTGGCCCAGAGTTTAACGTCGGAGAAGCTCGCGAACGGGATCTTCGCGATTTCAAAAAGTGGTCCACTCACGGCACTATTTTGGTCGCTGAGCTGGAAGGCGAAGTGGTGGGATCGATCATTCTGCTGCCGCCGGAGAGCGAGCTTTGCGGGAGTTGGCTCGAAGGATTCTGGGAATTCCGGATGCTCGCCACTCATCCAAAAACCCATGGAATGGGCTTGGGAAAAAGCCTTGTTCAATTTGCTGAAGGGTACGCCCAAGAAAACGGAGCCAAAGGCTTCTGCATCCGCGTCCGAGCGGGCCTTCCCCACCTCTACGGTTTCTACGAGCGCTTGGGTTACGCACCGGACGAACGCGGCGATCAAATCTATCCGGATCCCCCCGTTCAGCTTTGGGGAAGACGGAAAAACTTTTAATCGACCCGCGCGATCATGCCTTTGAGGTACCGCGCCCCGAAGTCGCCTTCGCGAGTGGGAAAGGTTTTGGGAAGATCGATTTTCTCGACCACGCGAAGTCTCCGCCCTTCGGCCCTTGCAGCGGCGGCGATCTGAGCTTCCATTTTCGCATAAGGAACCTGCGCAGAATTGATGGAAGAGACAAGCCACCCACCCGGCTCAAGCACTTCAAAAAGCAAAGCGTGAAGCTTTTCGAGATCTTTCGAAGTGGAGAAATTCCCCTTTTTTCCACGAGAAAACGACGGTGGATCCGAAATCACACAATCGAAGGTTTTCCCTTCGCGTTTTAAGCGAGGGAGCCACTCAAAGACATCGCCGTAAATGAAGCGCGCTTCGGAGTTCTCAAAAGGATTTCTTTTCCAGTTATCCTCAGCCCAGCGAATGGTGGGCTTGGATAGGTCCAGCGTTGTCACCGAAGCGGCTCCGGCGGCACCCGCTGCAAGCGAAAGGCTCCCGGTGTAAGCAAACGTATTCAGCACTCGCTTGCCCTTCATGTTCTTCTTCAGCCAGCGCCTGAGCGGCAGGTGATCTAAGAAAAGCCCGGGATGGCGAGTGTCCTGAAGGCGAATTCCGATCTTGATTCCTTCCTCTCGAATCTCGAATTCCTCGCTCGGAACTTCTCCGAAAAAAATCTCAGGAAAATTGGGCAGGTCTCCATGAGGACGCCCTAGCCAAACACCGCCCTGGACGCCTTTGGCTTTCAGAAACTCAGCGACCTCTTCCCGCGTGCGAGAACTAATTCCGGATGGCCGACCTTTTTCAGGCTCCCACTCGGTCACCCAAGCAAAGGTTCCCAAGCAGTCGACGGCGAGCCAAGCCCACTCACCAAGGCCTTCCCCAGGCCCGTGAAACACTCGGACTGCCTGATTGTCCGAAAAGGCTCTGAGACGTTCTCGAAGCGCCCAAGCGCTTTCCAAGAGCTCCCGTCCGCCCGGCCCTTGATTTGAAATTCTCGTCATGGGGAACCCGCTCCGCGAAGCGCCTCCACCCAACCAGAAAAATCCGCAGGCCACGGAGCTTCAAAATTCCCAGCCCCGGCCGGCAGCTCCAAACGCGATGCGTGCAGCGCGGGGCGAGGAAACGACAGTTCAGCGCCTGAAAGAAGTCCAAACGAAGAAGGACCTCCGTAACGGACGTCGCCTAAAAGCGGAAACCCGGCTTGAGACAGGTGAATTCGGATCTGGTGCCTTCTGCCTGTCGTGATTCGGGCCCGAGCCAGAAAAGCATTCTGAAATTGGGCCTTCCGTTCGACCTGAGTGAGACTGGGTTTTTCCTCAATCGGGGAGTCGAGCTTCAGGACTGGGACTCCTGGGGCACCTTGAGCCAAAAGGTCGTATTCTTTTTTCACTTTTCTTTGTTCAAAGGCCTGGCAAATCCGCGAATGGGCGCTGGCAGTCCGAGCAAAAACTACGATGCCACTCGTCCCCTGGTCGATCCGGTGAACCACCCAAAGCTTTTGCCCTAAGCGCTCTTCGCCCCATGCTTGAAGAACCGGTACGGGCTCGCTCGCTTTTTGGGCAGCACTGTCTCGCCCCGGAATCACGCGCCAGCCGGCAGGCTTTGCCACTACCCAAAGATCCGGGTCGGCACCCGCTACTTGGGAGCTGAGCTCGAGGGGCTCCAGACCCGACCAAACGGGAGGGGCCTTGTTTTCTAGGGGGGAACGATGAGGTGTCACTTCTCATGAACCTACCACAGCTCCGTGTTACAACGGCTCTCACCATGAAGCGTTTCCTCCTGTTTTTACTCCTGGCTTGCGCGGCTTCTGCCTTGGGACTTGGGCTTTTAGCTCGGGGCCCCGACTTTGAGGTGACCTTCGATCGACGCGTCGAAACCGAACTGCCCCTTCGAACGCTCAGTCGCAGCCTTCTCCATGCGGCCCACTGGCCCACCTGGCATCACGATGCATCTTCCGCAAAAGCTTCGACTACGCCGCTTCAAGCGGGCTCAGAAGTCACCCTTCAAGTCGATCCGCGCGGCCAAAAGTGGAAGCGGTTTGAGCTGAAAGTTCGACTTGAGAAAGTCTCGACTGAGCCCGTTTTCCTCCAAGCGAAGCTTGAGTCAGATTCTAACGGGAAAATCTTCGCGCTCTTTTCTGACGTTCGCTGGACCCTGGAAATCCAGCCCGAGGGCCTAAGTCCCAACGGACGCGAGAAAAATAGCGTGATTGGGCAACTCAAGGCCAAAACCAAGAGTGCTCGCGCGCGGATCCTTTCGCGCCTCGCCCCTCGAATTCTTTTGAATCAGATTTTCCCAGCCGACCTTCAAAAGCTAGCCGGACAAGCCGGAGTCGAAGGTGTGGATCTCTCGCCGCGCAACTGACATCGCCGCCTTTTTGGCTTCAAGGCGCTTTGGCCAAAGTTTCAATCAGAGGCTCCCACTGGCTCTCTCGGCCTGAGGGATCAACAGCTAGGGCCTTGGCATGGGTCCGGCGAGCCATGACACGCACCAGACTCTCGGGTCGTCCGGATTCAAAAAAGAAGACCTTCACCTGGCGCTTCTTCATTTCCTGAACCAATTTTTCCAAATGCGCGGGAGTGGGCGGATGGCCGGGCGCTAACTCAAGAGTGGCTTGCGCCGAAACCCCCAACCAAGCCCACAGATAAGTCAGGTGAGCGTGATCCGTGACGGCCACTTTCCCGCTCCAACTCTTCAGACGGCCCTGCCAAGCCTGAATCTGAGCCTCCCGCTTTTTCTTAAATTGGCGAAAACGCTCGGCATATCCCGCTGAATGGGCCGGATCGATCTGAGAGAGCGCCTTTTCTAAGGCTTCGGCCACTCGAATTCCGTTTCGAGGATCGAGCAAGAAATGAGGATTCGAGCTCGGATGATTCTCCCCCAGTCTCGGCCCGCCCTCGGGTGGCGCAAGAAGGGATGCGCTCCGGGAAGCATCGAAATCCCTGTCGCCGTTTTTCCTGAGCCCCGGCTCAGCCTGAGCCGCTTGCAAGGGCCCCAGCCAAGCATCCTCTAAGCCTAGGCCGTTTCGGACCACCAGGACGGTGTCCTTCCACTGCCCCCGAGAGCCCGCCTGAAGCCTGGGCGAAAGGGAATGGGGGTCCTGGCCCACTTGAAGCACCCCCTGAATCAGCACATCGGGCCCGCCCACGACTTGGACTAACTCAACCAAGCCCGGCGTCGATGCGATTACTCGGATGGGAGCGGCTTGCGCCAAAAGCGCGCCTGAAAAGAGTCCGCCGAGCGCCCCCGAAAAACCGATGAACCCGAATCGCCGCCCCTTCGTTGCCATGGCTATAGGATGACGTGCCCCTGTGCCCGGCGCAACCGTTCATGGTAGCCTAGAGCTCCTATGCAGCGCGATTTCGTGGCAATAGCCCTGAACCTTCCCGAACCCACGGTCGGCCCTTCCCTGTTTTCCGGCTGGACGACCGACTCCAGAAAAATCCACCCCGGTTGTTTATTCATCGCAATCCCCGGCGAAAAGTTCGACGGCCACGATTTTATCGAAGCAGCGCTCCGCCAAGGCGCAGGTGGAATCCTTGCGCGCACAGGAACTCGCGAAAAATTTCCATCCTCTTCAACCGCTTTTTTTGAAGTTCCCGATACGCTCGAAGCGTTTCGAAAACTCGGTCACGAGTGGCGTAACCGCTTTTCGGGCCCAGTCGTTCTCATTGCAGGCAGCGTAGGAAAAACCACCACGAAAGAAATTTTCTCAGCACTCCTTCGAGGTAAGTTCCAAGAAGTCCTTCGCACCAGCGGGAGCCAAAACGGCTTTGTCGGAATCCCGATGACCCTTCTTGAGATCGATCCCACCCTTCACCGTGCTGCCGTGGTGGAAGTGGGAATCGACGAAATTGGCGCCATGGCGAAGCACCTGGAACTGGTCCGGGCCGACGCCGGCATCCTGACTCCGATTGCTCCCGAGCACCTGGAAAAGCTGATCGACCTGCCCACGGTGGCTCGCGAGGAGACGCTCGCTCTTCAGGAAATCGATTCACGCCAAGGGATCACGGCCGTTTCGCTGGACGACCCCTGGCTTCAACCGCTTTGTCAGGAAACCCCGAAAGGTCAGCGAGTTTATTTCTCGCTTCAAGGAGCCCCCGCTCCGAAGGGGCGCGAAGCTCAAGTGCTCCGAGGAAAACTCGATTCAACTGCGACAAAACTTTCGCTTCAAGGCCTAGGCTTGGACGGCACCGAGCTCCCCCTCCCCTTGCCCGGCGACCACAACGCCCTGAACCTCCTCGGTGCTTGCACCCTGGCGCGCGCACTCGGGCTCGACTCAGCTCAGCTTCGCGCAGGCCTGGCCACCTTCTCGGGCGCCGCTGGCCGCAGCGAGATTCGGCAAAGTCGTCGGGGCAACACCGTGATTTGCGATTACTACAACGCGAGCCCCGCTTCGGTTGCGGCAGGCCTAGCGCTGCTCGAGCGCACAGCCCTTGCGCGCGAAGCCAAGGGCGAAAGCCGAAAGCTCGCAGTCCTAGGCGACATGCTGGAACTCGGCCCCCAGGAACTCAGTTTCCACCGCGAACTTGCCGCGCCTCTGGCTCGCCACAGCGTTGCGCGAGTGTTCCTCTACGGCCCAAGGATGCGCGCGCTTCACGAAGCATTGCAGTCGCAGAGCCAGACCATTCAGAGCTCACACTTTGATACGCATGAAGACTTAGCCCGTGCGCTTCTGGGTGAACTGCTTTCCGAGGACACCCTCCTCATTAAGGGCTCGCGAGGCATGCGCATGGAAGAAATCTGGAAGCGAATGGAGTCGACATGACCCCTTCCGCGCCAAAAAGCGCGACTCTTCTTTCGCCCAGCCGCGAAGGAATCGAGAAAGCAGCCCAGGTGCTCCGCGCAGGGGAGCTCGTCGCGATGCCCACTGAAACCGTGTATGGGCTTGCGGGATCAGGACTTGAAGCGTCCGCTCTTTCGAAAATTTTTGCAGCAAAAGAGCGACCCACTTTTGACCCGCTCATCCTCCACGTCAGCTGGCCCACTCCGAAGGATTCCGCCTCAGGAGTGACCGATCCGCTGACGGAACTCGAGCGGCGAGACCTCATTCATCTCGAGGGATGGTCCCCTCTTGCGCGCGAAACGGCGCAGAAGCTTCTGCTGGAATTTTGGCCGGGCCCGCTCACTCTAGTTTTGCCCAAACACCCTCGGGTGCCCGACCTAGCCACTTCCGGACTTCCTCAAGTCGCTCTTCGGATGCCCCGTCACCCAGTCGCTCGCGCTCTGATTGAAGCTGCAGGGATGCCTCTGGCTGCTCCGAGTGCGAATCGTTTTGGAAGAATCAGCCCCACTCGCGCCGAGCACGTCCAGTCTGAACTCGGCGAGCGAATCGGATGGATCTTAGACGGCGGCCCCTGTGAAGTGGGTGTGGAAAGTACTGTCATCCGACTTGGCTCAAAAGGTGAAGCCCAACTTCTTCGGCCAGGCGGGATCGCTGCGGCCGAAATCGAACGGATCTTAGGCCACTCCCTCCAGGCTCCGCCGCTGCAGCCCGTAGCCGGCCCATCCGGTTCGCCAGGAGCGCAGATCGCGCCGGGTCTCCTGGAGAGTCACTATGCCCCCAGGAAACCTTTTTTTCTGCTTCCTTCGCCGCTCGCAGAACTTCCTGAAAACCTAGCAGCCCTCCCATCATTTCAGCCGCTCTTTCAGCTCATCCGCGAACCCAAAGCCCGACTGGGTTTTCTTTCCTCCGGGCCCAACGTCAGTTCCGCGAAATCGATCCTTTCCCTTCGCATGGGCCGAGAGGCAGTCGCACACGAAGTCCTCAGCCCCGAGGGAGACGCACTGACCGCGGCTCAACGCCTCTTTTCGCTCCTTCGCTGGCTCGATGAATCTTCAGCTACCGTGCTCGTGGCGGAGCCTTGGACGCGGGAAATCCACACGGGCCTTGGCCACGCCATTCAAGATCGCTTGAAACGGGCCTCGGCTCGAAATCAAATCACCCTTTGAATTTCGCGCTGAGTGGCAACCCTCCAGCGCCAAATCAAAGTGATCGCCACAAAGGTCAGTCCAGCGGAAAGACCAATCCAGAGGCCCTGCAGACGCAGGGTTCCGTAAACTCCAAGCCAAAGAGCAATGGGCAAGCCCACGAGCCAGTGCCCCACCAAGTGTGCGGTCGCTGTCTCCCGAAGCTGTCCCATTCCGCGTAGCGCACCGCTGGCCACAGCTTGAGCGCCGTCGCTGAGCTGAAACAGCCCTGCAATCAGAAGAATCCCTTGAGCAAACTGAATCGTACTGGAATCACTGGTGTAGGCACCTAGAACAAACGTCGGGAAAACCAAGAAGACTAGAGCTGAGCAAGCCATGAAAGTCGTTCCAAGCCCAAGACTGGTCCAGCCCCAGGAGCGCGCCTCGGGCAAGTCGCCACGCCCAATGGCCTGCCCAACCAGTACTGACGTCGCAGATCCAATTCCCAGCGGCACCATGAACGTCAGGCTCGCTGCGTTCAGAACGATCTGGTGAGCGGCCACTTCGACAGGTTCAAACCGGCCAGCCAAAACAGTCGCAAAAGCAAAAAAGCCGACCTCAAAGAGGAACTGAAGTGCCGCGGGGACCCCTAGTTTCAGAAGTTTCCACATCCGCTCGGCTTCAAACTGGAGACTCCGCTTGGAGAACCACTGATCGTTCTTTCTATCCCAGTTTCGCAAGTAAAGGATGATCACGACCGCCATGAAAGTTCGCGCAATCGTGGTCGCAAGCGACGATCCTGCCGCTCCCATTTTCGGAAAGCCCCAATTTCCAAAAACGAGGAGCCAGTTAAAGAGCGCGTTCACCAAATTGGCCCCGAGCATGATCCACAAGGAAACCTTCACCACACTCATCGACTGCAAGTACTGACGGCAGGCTTGAAAAACCAAAACGCCGAGCATCGACGGGACGAGCGCACGAAGGTACGGACCGGCCTCAGCCGCCACGGCGAGATTCACTCCTAACCAGTCCAAGTGAAAGGACAGGTAATAAAGCGCGCCCATGCTCGGCCAGGTGACCAACGCCACCACCCAGAGGCCTTGAACAAAGGAGCGAAAACAACTTTCCCGGTCACCCGCGCCAAAAGCCTGCGAGACCATTGGATCAAGCCCCGTCAGAATGCCGATCCCCAGCATCATGAACCAGGAAAAGACCGACGTCCCGATCCCCACTCCCCCCACGGCCTCGGGAGAGACCCGGCCTACAAAGACCAGATCGACCAGCCCCATGGTCATGATGGCGAGGTAACTGAGGATCACGGGCCAGGCGAGGCGGAAAAGCTTGAGCATGCGCCCTAGCTTAATAGACGGCGACGAGTCCCGCCAGATTTCCGGTTACTTCCACGAGCAAAATCACTTCATCGCTGCTCTGTGCGTGAAAATCGAAAGTATAAGCGGAGTACTTTCCGGCTTCGCTTTCGCGACGAATCTGAAGTTTCAAAGTAGGAAATACGCTTTCCATTTCCGCGACTGCCGCATGAAAAGCGGGCGAGTTCGCTCCAATGAACTTGTGAAGGTACTGTCCTGGAAACTCGTGCGCGCGATCCAGGAGAGTTTGAATTTTCTCGTAGCGACTCTTGTCTGTAATCATATTTGCTCTAGGTCACTACTGACCTTCTCCCAGTCCAAGTATCTCATGTTCAATGATTCTTGAAATGCACGTCTTTTTTCCAGTAATTCCGAAACTTTAGACTGATTCTCGTAAATCGAATCACTTGCCAGAAGGCCATCCATTCCAGCAATTTCTGATTCGAATTTTTCGATCTCTTTTTCGAGCTTTTCGCGCTTTTTCAGCCACGCTTGGCGAGTGTTGTTTGAAACTCCACTTTTCACTGATCGGTCGGAAAAAGAGCTGTCAGCGGTTACCACTTGGGCAGTTTCTGCGGAAGGAGCGAGTTGCGCGGAAGCGCCCGACTGAGCGAGCTCGCGATTTTTTCGCTCGAGGTAATCTTCGTAGCCGCCCAGAAGCGCCACTAGACTTGAGCCCTTTTCGCCCGGTAAGACTTCCAAAACTGTATCAACCAAGCCACTCATGAAAGCGCGATCATGGGAAACCACGACCAGCGTACCTTCGTAATCCTGAAGGGCTTCGAGAAGAACTCCTCGGCTTTGAACATCCAAATGGTTGGTCGGTTCGTCGAGAATCAGGAAATTCGATGGCGAAAGGAGAAGCTTCGCCAGCGCCACACGCGCCTTCTCGCCCCCCGAGAGCACCCCGCAGCGCTTCTCGACTGCATCGCCGCTGAACAAAAACGCGCCGGCAATGCCGCGCACTCGCGAAATCGTCAACTCAGGAGCCGTGTTCTCGAGCTCTCTCTGGATCGTCGCGGTTTTATTCAAAGTCTCGGCCTGGTGCTGGGCATAGTAGCCCACTTTCACTTCGTGCCCAAGCTTTGCGACGCCTTCGCTGGCTTCGAGTTCTCCTGCCAAAAGTTTCAAAAGAGTGGTTTTTCCGGCGCCATTTGGGCCCACGATGGCCACGCGAGCTCCGCGCTGGAGTACCCAGTCCAGAGAAGAAAAGATGCGCTTCTCACCGTAGGCAAGGCCCGCGCCCTTCAGAGTGACCACTTCGCGGCCGGAACGCTGAGCAGGAGGAAACCGAAATTCCACTTGATCGCGTTCATCCGGAAGCTCGATCCGCTCCATGCGGTCCAGTTCCTTTAAGCGGCTCTGTGCTTGCCGCGCCTTGGTCGCTTTTGAGCCAAAACGCCGGACAAAACGCTCGATTTCAGCAATCCGAGACTGCTGGCTTTCGAACTGCGAACGAAGCACTTCGAGACGCTCGGCTTTTTGAACCATGTAAGCGTCGAGATTCCCGCGGTAAGTCCAAAGCTTCTTTTGATCGATCTCGACCACGTCCTGAGCCAAACGGTTTGCAAAATGAGTATCGTGGCTCACTAAGAGCAAGGCCCCACGGAACCCGAGAAGAAATTGCTCAAGCCAAAGTAAGCTCTCTAAATCCAGATGGTTCGTGGGTTCGTCGAGCAACAATAAATCCGGTTCCTGCAGGAGCAGGCGCGAAAGAGCCACGCGCATGAGCCACCCGCCCGAGAATTCCCCGAGCCTGCGGTCAAAATCACGCGCGCGAAATCCCATCCCTTGAAGAATGGATTTGGCTCGGGCTTCCAGACGGTACTCGTCCAATGCTTCGAGTTCTTCCAGGACGCGTCCGTAACGCTCCAAACGCTGCGCCTGGCGCCCCGAAGCTTCGTCATCGAGGCTCGCCTTTTCAAGAAACTGCTCGAGCTCCTGACGCGCCAAAAGAAGCTGTTCCCTTCGGCCATCCAGCCGCATCACTTCTTCGAGCACGCCCTTGTCCGAAGTTCTGGGCACTTCCTGAGCCAAATGCCCTAAGGACAAGTGCGACAACCTGGACACTCGGCCTGAGTCAGGCTCTTCTTGACCGAGAATCATCCGGATCAGGGTGGATTTCCCTGAACCATTGGGCCCGACGAGCACGCATCGAGAGCGCGCGCCTAAGTGAGCCGATGCTCCCTCAAAAAGAACTTGAGCGCCGTACTGTTTTGTGACTCCAGACAGATCAATCACGCACCCGGTCATTAGCTTATTTGACTAAAAAAATCACTCTTTTTTGCTCGGCATTTCAGCTAGTTGACTCCAAGCTGCCGTACTTGTTGCAAACCCTATGAACTCACCTCACACTCTTTTCATAAGGGGAATCAACTGCATGAGGACGATCCGCGGGTCTACCGCTCAATTTGCTGTGCTCGTCACCCTCTGGTCGACCGCCTCGCTCGGCATCTTGGGCTTTCTCATGACCGTAGTGGCCCGCTTGGACTTCTCCTTTTTTGAGGCCAACGGAATGCTCCGCGCTGAGTTCATGCGTGAGGCCCTGTTTCAGCAGCTTTACCTCGCCATCGACCCCTGGGCCTTCGGTATCCTTTTCCTAGGAATCGCAGCCGTGGCCGGAGTTGCTTTCTGGTTTGCTTACGCTCAGTGCGCGTACGTTCGCCGCACCCGCGATGCCCTTCAAAGCTATGCCGAACGCCTGGAAGTTCCGAGTGTTAGCGGCCTAGGGCCCCTCTCCATGCACATGGCTGATTTCTTGGAAATCATGCACTTGCGGATCAAGCGGGACTCTCAAGAAAAGGTCAATGAAGCGATCGAGAAAGCGCTTCGCGATTGGCCGCAATCGCCTCGCGTTTCCGGCAATGACCTCGCCCAATTCGTGGTGCTCTCCGTTCTTCTGGCCACGATTTTCTCGTTTATCTGCGCCACCTTCTTCATCCAAGTCGCGAACCGCATCGAAGAACTCGGCCGCACGGTAGCTCGCTTTAACACCCCACAAGGCCCCCAGTTCCTTCTGGAGCAATACGAGCTGGTGAACCTGCTCATGTGGACGGTCATCGGCGTCACGGCCGTTGCCTTTGTCAATCAGGGCTATCAATTCGGAAAGAAACTGGCCGAGAGCAACTACGCGATTCTTCGCGATCTTCGTAAGTTCATGCAGGGTGACTTCAATCAGCGCCTGTTCCTGCGTGGCGCTGATCCCGTGGCTGAGTACGTTCCGGCCATGAACGAAGCCCTGAACAAGATCCAGAAAAAGCTCTGATTGCCGCTGTTGACAAAGGGCGCCAAACTCCAGTAATCACTTCCATCTCTCGGCCGTTCTTTGGTGTGCGAGCGTAGCTCAGCGGCAGAGCATCGCCTTCACACGGCGAGGGTCGCAGGTTCAATCCCTGCCGCTCGCACCATTCACTCCCCAGCGCGTTTCGCTAGGTAGAGCCAGGCCACCCCGCCCGTCAGGGGCATTGCTTGAATTTCGGTGACGCCTGGGAGCCCTTGCAGCCACGGCAAGAAGCGCCTGCCCGCCGGAAAAACCGACGAGGTCTCAAACAAGTAGCGGTAGGCCTCGGCATCGCCACTCAGTGCCCCACCGACCCCGGGCATGAGCTTCCGGGCCGCCCAGCGGAAGGGACCTAAAACTCCGCCTTGAGTGGACCAATCTCCGAACTCCAGCACCAGAAGTTGCCCCCGGGGGGCTAAAACGCGCCAGAGCTCACGAAGTCCTGCCTGAGGATCTGCGAAGTTTCGAACCCCAAAAGCACAACTGACGCGATCAAAACTCCCTGATTCGAAAGGGAGCCGAAGGGCGTCGGCTTCGATAAACTCAATCGCTGAGCCGCTCGGCTGGCGAAGTTGCCGCGCCCGCGCCACTTCCAGCATCGGGGCACAAAAATCCGCTCCCACCACCCGAGAGGGCTGCTGGAGGCTAGATGCAAATCGGAAAGCCAGATCTCCCGTTCCGGTTGCCACATCGAGGATTCTCAACCCCGGGGACAAGCGCGCCTCGCGGATGAGGCGCGCTTTCCAATTCCGATGAATCCCCAATGACAAAAGGTCGTTGGCACGATCATACGCACCGGCGATCCGGCCAAACATGGAACGAACCGCTTCAGGTGAGCTCACGTGCCTACTTCCGTCTTAAGCTTGGAACAGTGGAGCCAGGTCCATGAAAATGCGCCAGCTCAGGACTTTCCCTTCGGCAGTCGTCACGAAGGTGTCCGTAAAGGGAACCGGGACTTTCTTCCCGTCCTTGCGGGTGTAGGTCACCATTCCTTCCACGGCCCAGGTGGAACGCCCTTCCGAGTCCTTCCCTTCCCAAGCTTCTTGCAGGGAGTGCGAAAGGCTCTGAATCGAGCCAAAGAATCCGTTCACTGCTGCTTCGACCGCTTCTGGGCCGTAAACCGCGGGAGCGTTCCCAAAGCGAAATTCGCCTTTTTCGGCAAACAACTTAGCGAACCCTTTGGAGTCGCTTCGGTCAATGATTTGGAAAGCCTCTACCAACCAGCTCGGAGTTTTCATGTCCCCAACATAAACTGACGCCTAGGCAAGTTCAAGCTTTGTTGAACTAGGCCTAGGCGTCTGAAATTCTAGATCAGTTGGTTCAGCCCGTCTTATTGATCCGCGAAGAACCCGTACGAGCCGACCGTTTTGCGCGAGCTTGAGCGACCCGATCGAGCGAACCGCCCGCCCCGTTCTGCGCATGCATGGCGACTGCATCGCTTTCCGGCGTGTGAGCTGCGGGGTCCCGAGCCGTCAGCAGGCGAGCAAGATCTAAGACCAGCTTCTGCAACTGCTGAGCTTGGCGGGCCATCTGCTCGCCTGAAGCCGCAGACTCTTCCGAAGCTGCCGCGTTTTGCTGAGTGGTTTGATCGAGCTGTGCCATGGCCTTCGCAATTTGCTGAATTCCACGGGACTGCTCTTGAGACGACTGAGCCATTTCTCCGTTGATGTCGCAAACCTTACGAGCCGCAACCACGATCTCTTGAAGAGCCACACCGCTTACTTTTGCGACATCAGCCCCTCGAGACGCTTTGCCTACGCTCTCTTGAATCAGGGTTCCGATGTCTTTTGCTGCAGTGGCTGAACGCTGGGCCAAGTTCCGCACCGCTTCAGCGACCACCGCAAAGCCTTTTCCTTGTTCGCCTGCTCGAGCCGCTTCCACGGCTGCGTTCAGCGCCAGAAGGTTGGTCTGGAAAGCGATGTCGTCGATGACGGCCGTGATTTCGGCCACTTTCTTTGACCCTTCCGCAATCTCACCCATGGCATTGACCAAGCGATCGATTTCAGTTTTTCCGGTCTCCGCAGAATTACGGCACTGAACCGACAAATCCGAGGCCGCTTTTGCAGAATCGGCACTCGAGGCCACCATGCTGCTCAGCTCCTCAATCGATGCCGCCGTCTCTTCGAGCGAGGCTGCCGATTGAACCGAAGCGCTCGAGAGCGTTTGCCCCACACTCGACACTTGCGCGCTGGCCGAAGCCATTTCACGACTCGTGTCGCCCAAGCGATCTCCGATGTTATTGAGTGAGTTCAAAGGACCACGCAGGAGCAGGACTACGCCGATCAGCGCGATCGCTAAGAACCCGCCGCCCAAACCCATGATCTGGGTCGAAGCTTGGGCTACCTGAGCCTTCACGGGATCGAGACTCGAAATCACCGTGAAGATCCCGCGCATTTCGCCATCGCGCATGCTCTCCATCGAGTAACCCAGGATGTCTTTTCCGTTGCCCCAGGGGCTCGTCTTCGGGTCGCCGTGACAGGTCAAACACCCTTGAGCTTGCGAGATGCGAACGGGACGAGACACTTTCAAGAACTTCTCGTCGGCACTCTTTTCTACAAATTCTTTCATTTCCGGGTTGGCCCGAAACTTCGAGATAAGACGCACTTCCTCTTCAGTCGCGCGGTTACGCTCGGCTCGCGGCGCATCCGAAGCCACACGGAATTGATAGCCTTCCTTTTCCGCACCGATCTGACCCAGGCGGAAAGCGGCGAAAACAGGCACGCTCTTCAAAACCTTCAACCGAGCGTCCTCACTCAAACGACCATCCGGGAAGCGTTTCTTCATTTCATCGATCACGCCACCCAAGGTGTCCATTTCGGCAACGTAATCTCGGCCCACTTCCAAGCGACTCAAGATCGCTCGTGATTTGTCAGCTAAAGCGTCTTCGCCTTGATGATCCAGCCGGTTTCGCGCGATGAGCGCGCCCACCAGAGTGCAAAGAATACTGGTTACACTGACCGCCAAAAGGATTCGCGTGCGAAAACTCGTCTTCATGCTTCCTCAATCGGAAACTGAAACGAAACCCTTGACGGACCCCCAACTCATTTCGAAATTCCCTGACAGTCCGAACGCAAGGCGTCACGTCTCCGACAGATTCCTGCGTTGAAAACCTGACGATCGTGCCCTAGAACTTTCGGAATCAGGGGGAACTCCAAAATGAAGAACTGCTACTGGCAGCCGACGCCAATTGAGCCCAACCGAAAGAAACCGGATCACGAGCATTACGATGCGCTGATCATCGGTGGCGGGTATGCGGGGCTTTCGAGTGCGCGCTTCCTCAAAGAAGCCCAGCCCTCCCTGAAAGTGGCCGTCCTAGAAAAAGACTACGTCGGCTTTGGAGCCAGCGGAAGAAACGGCGGCTTCGCCATGACGCTGCTGGGGCTGAATCATTCTCAGCTCCTTCGAGACGCAGGCCTCGAGAACGCTCGGTCTGCCCACGCTTGGGCCAAGAAAGCCGTCGATTACGTTCGCCAAACCGTCATCGACAAAAACATCGACTGCGAAATGGTCGACAAAGGCTTCATGGGAATTGGCCTGAACTCCCTTCATGTAAAAAAACTCCGGCATGAAGTAGAAGTTCTGCAGCAACTCGGAACGACTGAAGCGAAGTTCCTGGATCGCGGCGAAATGGCGCGTATCCTTCCTGATTCGATGGATCAAGTCGAAGGCGGCCTTTGGGAGCCTCACTGCGTGGTCCTAAACCCCTACAAACTGGCTCGGGGTCTCAAGGATCTGACCGAAGCCATGGGCGCAGAAGTCTGCGAAGGCCAGGGAGTGTCCGGATACCGCAAGCTTTCGGCCGGCGGCTACCAGGTGACACTCGAAAGCGGTCAAACCCTGACCTGCTCGAAGCTCATTCTTGCGACTAACGCCTACAGCTACCGCTTCAACGTGTTTAAGTCAGGCCTGGTCCCGATTTACACTTACATTGTTGCAACCGAGCCGCTGAGCCCAAAGCAGTGGGAACAAATCGGCTGGGACGATCGCCACGGAATCGAGAGCGTGTTCCGTATGGTGCATTACATGCGTCCCACAAAAGATGGTCGAATCTTGCTCGGCGGAAAAGACGCCAATTACTACTTCGGTCATAAAACGCAGGATCGCTACGACGAGAATCAAAAGCTTTTCGCAGCACTTCAGCAAGACTTAGTGAAGTTCTTCCCGAGCCTCAAAGGAATCCGCTTCACCCACGGCTGGGGCGGCCCGGTCGGTTCGACCCTCAATTTCTTCCCGACCATGGGCCGAGAAGGCGACTTGATTTGGGCGCTGGGCTGCTGCGGTCACGGGGTTTCGCTCTTCAATTACCTAGGGTCGATTGTCAGCGACCTGTTTTTTGAAAAGAAGACGGAGAACACCGAACTCTTCTTCGTGAACAAGAAGCCCTTGGCGCTCCTGCCTCCTGAGCCGGCGAAATTTATCGGGTGCGGAGCTTACAAAGAGACGCTCAAACTCCTGGACCGCTTCGATGAAATCCGCACGGGCAAATCGTTTTAACCCGGGCTTTTGACACGCCAGAGCTAACGCGTCGCGCATAAAATTATTCGTCATTTCAAGCACTTCGCCCCTTGTCGACTTTCAAGCTGACCGCTAGACCGGAAGAGATTCCTATGGGGGGAACAGATGAATTTTCGCAGAACGGTTCGCGCCGCAATCGCGATATTTGCTTTCCTAGCAGTCTTTTCCATCACGTCATCGCTTGCCGACGATTCTTCAGCGCGTGAAAAGCTCGCGGAAGCGCAACGCGCTTTTGAAGGTCGCGAGGACTCGGCGCAGCTCGACGCAGCACTCGCTCTTCTCGAGCAAGTCACTGCACAGACTCAAGATACGGAACTGAGCTACACAGCACGCATCCTGGAGGCGCGCTGCTGGCACCGCAAAGGTCACTTGACTGAGAATGCAGACACCCGGAAAGAGCTCCACCAAAAGGGAATGCTGGCAGCGGAAGCGGCGAAGAGCCTGAACGATACTTACGCGGACTCCTACTTCCTTTTTTCCATCAACCTCGCTTCTTGGGCACAAGCCAACGGCGTGATCGCGTCTCTTGCAAGAAAAGCTGAACTCATCGCCCAAGTGAATGGCGCTTTAGGAAGAAACACCCAGAGCGGGCAAAAAGGCGAAGCTTTGGACGGCTGGGGCCCGAACCGAATCTTAGGGCGCCTTTACTTCAAACTTCCGGGGTTCGCAGGAGGCTCGCACTCCAAAGCAGTCGAGCTCCTCACTCAAGCAGTCGAGCAAGCGCCAGAACATTCGGGAAATTTGGTCTACCTGGCAGAAGCGTTGCTCGATGGGAGTGAAGCGGAAAAGGCACTGGCACGGGATCTCGTGACCAACGCCTTAGCGCGTGCACCCGAGACCTGGGATTCCAAGCGCATGCCCGAGACGCGCGAGGAGTTAGTTCGACTGAAAAAACTCATCAGCTCAGACCAAATTTTTTAGTCCGGAACGCGCACCGGACGCTCCGGGGGGAGCAAAATCTGCGCGGATTTTTTCGAAGTTCGTAGTTCTAACAATGGGGGAAACCAAATGAAGTCGTCTTTCAAAAACCTGAGTCGTCTCGCACTAGGCTGGTTGGCTGTTTGCGGCCTGGTCTCGACTTTGAGCTTGGCCCAAGCCGCAACGACGGAACAAAAAGTGCTTCGCGTGACCAGCGACGCAATAGAAGGAAATCTTTTCGTTCACGCGATTCTGGACGAAGACTCCAAAATCACGGGCCTTCGCTACGAAAGTCCGTATGAGACGAAAACCTTCCCGATCACCAATCTCGCCCAAGGCATCGTCATGTACAGCATCAAGGGCATGAATGTGGTGACCTTGAAGTCCGCCAAGTTCGATCCCGCAAACGGCGGACCGATCGATGTGGTCTACATCGCAAACGGCCTAACTGGCAGCTACCGCACCTACCCCGCCGAAATGAACCGCATCGGGAAAACCTGGGAGCTTCTGATCAACGATCAGACGGGCCGTCGCCCGGTCAAACACATCTACCTGAAGGCGAAGAAAGTCTTGGGCAAGATCGTGGGAATCGACAAGGTCATTCCGCAAGACGGTGCCAAGATTCTGGCAGAACCTGCGCTCCCGGGCGTGGAAGACGACTGGTACGTGAACCCGGCCCTGGTTCAGCCCGTACTTTGACACTCGCAATGCAGGCAGAGTTGTAAAATCTCCTGACAGCGTCTGAGTTTTAGCCAGTTTTGATCGACCCAAACTGAAGAAAAACCCCGTGTTTGCCGATACATCGGACAAGCACGGGGTTTGCTTCGTTTAGCCCTTGGGGGATCGGTGAGCGGGACGTTGGGACACCAAAAATCAGGCCAAACCGCGCGGAAGGCGAAAGTCGATCCGGCTGCGCAGTCGCCTTCGCCTTTTCGTTTTTGGTCTGGGGCGCTGAGCCTCGTTGTCGCGTTCACTCTCGGTTCTTGCATCCAACCCGACAACGCCGGCAACGCTGTTCGAAGGCAAGGATCTCAAAGCTCGATCGGCGGGGCCAGCGGTCCTGCAACGCTGAGCTTAAGCCCCGCGGGAAGCTACCTCAAAGTCTCGCAAAGCCTTCCACTGCAGGTCACCGCAGGCTCGCCTCGCGGAGCGGTTTCTTTCGCCATTGTTTCAGGCGAAGGCTCGATCGGTGAACTCTCAGGCATTTTCACAGCGGGGACGAACGCCGGCACCGTCCGCGTGCGCGCAACTGATTCCAGTGGTGCGTGGGGTGAAGCGGAAATTTCAGTCTACGCGCCCATCGCTCTCAAGAACGCTTTTCCCATTCTCGCTTACAACTTGGAGAAAGAACGCCAAAACGTTCACACGCTTCAGCCCACGGGCGGAGCGGGTTCGTACACCTGCACCCTCGACACTGCCACTACCGGTTGCGCGAAACCCGGCAACCTTTCAGGCTGCACTTACCTTGCACCTGAAAGCACCGACGCTCAAACCCAAGGGTGCCGCGAGAGCGTGAAAGTCAGATCCCAAATCCCCGGTGGCGAGTTGCTCGAAACCACGGCCCACTTCGATATCCGCCCGCGCCTGCACTGGAAAAGCACTTCGTCGAACTTGGCCTACGGAACTGAATTCACGTTTCAAGCTCAAGACGGAGTTCCCCAAGCACCCAACTCCAACCTGCCCCCGTATCGCTATGAGATCGAAGTGGGCTTGGGAAGAATCCACCCCGAGACCGGCGTTTATTCTGCGCCCCAAAGCGCGCTCACGAATTCCTCGACTGCGATTATTCGCGCGGTCGATTCGCTGGGCAACGTTTTACGACAGAGCGTGAATTTAAAATCAGGGCTCGCGATTTCGCCCGATTTCACGGTTTCTCAGCCCTCGCCTACCGCGCAGGCGCCCATCCGTCTGACGTTTGCCATCACCGACCAGAAGCAAGGGCTGAACGCACCTTACACACTCCACGTGAGAGATAGTTGGCGGGAGTCGCAAAAACCCTCGCTCGACCGCGTGGAAGACTGCTCGATTCACCCAGGGCGGCCATTGAACGAAAGACTCACTTGCCCAACCTCTCTCTATTCAACGGCTGGCGCCCGCGTGGAATGGAATGCAGCGGCTCCCAATCAGTTCACTTTGCTTCTTCCTACGCTCGAAGGCTTAGCGGGCTTAGGCGTTCCGCTGGGCACACCAGCAATTCGAAAATTGATGATCACACTTCAGCTGACTGACGCTGCCGGTGCCCTTGGACGCGCTGAAGTTTATGTCACGCCAGATCCGATGACTTTACCGGAGCAAGTGTTTGGGCAAGTCGGCGTTCGAGCTACCGGGCTGACAGAATTTTCGGCCTACGGCGGCTCGGGGATATATACCGCATATCTCTGCGCTTGCGCTGAACTGCAGGATTCGACTGCAGGAGTTGCTTCGTGCAAACCCGAGGCAACGGCTTGGGGAAGCCTAGCCAAAGTTACGGGCAGCAGCAGTCGCTGGGCTTGGACACCGCCCAAGACTGAAGCTATTCGCAGCGTCACTCCGGGAAGTTTTGACTTAAAGCGCGCTTGGCTCAGCACGCCCGCTACGCGCGAAGGAAAAGCGTGCGTGGTGGACTCTGCTAGAAAAACGGCAGAGGTGACTTTACAAGCCTCGCGTGGCCCGCTGATTTTAGGATCGACCGCTGAAGACGAGCTTCTCGCTGCGCTTCCTGACAAAGACGGAAACGTATATCTAGTGGGCTGGAGTCGGGCCTCTGACGGTACGTTTGACGGAAAATCCGCGCACGCTCAGGGAAGTGCGACACTTCCGCAGAATCAGCCCGACCTCTTCATCGTGAAGCTGAACGCTGACGGCACGCGTGCCTGGAGTGTGGTTCTGGGCTCTGAATTTGACGAGCGTCCGGTGGCCGTGGCCCTCCACGTAGATGCAACCACGAAAGCCCCGAAGGCCTTATTCATCGCCGGAAAAATCGCACAAAGCGGCGATTCCCCAAACACTGCGCCCTTACGCTTGGTCGGAAGTACTACCGATCTTCTCCCCGGCGAAGCGGTTTTTGGAAAGCCGAAAACAGGTGAGTTGAATCAGGCCAGCTTCTTGCTGCGACTAGATCTTTCGAACTCCAGCTCTGCACCCCTAGCAACAGCTTTCAAAGGGCGCTGGATTAAGAGAAGCGATTTTTCCGCTTCATCCAGATTCCCCGATACGCACGAAGGCGTGGGCACGCCGACACTTCGACAGCACACGGTGACAAGTCTAGCGGTCGATCTTGATGGGAGCGTTTATTTCGGTGGCTACTCGACCTACAATCGAACCATTCGCGTAAAAACCCCCGTCCAAACGACGAACTTGGATCTGACGGACGCTTTCCTAGCAAAGATCTCAGCAGCAGCCGCATCGGCCATCAATACGGCACCTCCGCTTACCTGGAAAACGAGCCTAGGCACAACACCCGATAAGAACGATTTCGGATCCTCGGCGCCCCAGAACGATGAAGTGCTGGCCATCGCACTGGGGCAAGGCGAGCAAGCAGGACAGGTTTTTGCGTGCGGTTCGACCGCAACTGAAAAGTTCACTCCCGAGGAAAACGACACCTACTTCGAAACCCGTGGGATGCGCGATGGGTTTGTCAGTTCTATCAAGAGGAGCGATTTCACTCTGAATTGGTCCACCAAACTCGGAAACGCAGGCGATGACTCGTGCGAAGCGATCGCAGTTTCAGTTTCAAGCAACGGAACCGAAGTTCACGTTCACGGGCTGATGAAAGTGGCAGCATCAGGCGGCGTAGGCATTCAGGACACCTTCCCGGGAGCTTCTCTGTCGTCCCCGGCGGTCGTGGCGTTCACCTTGAATTCATCGAAGACCCTGGGGGATTGGAAAGGGCAGATTAAGGGATGGGCCCCGTTCTTGAGCGACCTTTCCTCAGGACTCTCTGACTTGAAAGCCGCTTTCCCTAGAACGATCCTTGCGCCCCCTTCTCGAAGTACCGATCCCATTGAAGCCAAACTTTTCACGACGATCGACTACTTGAGGTCTGGCCTCACGTCGACTCAGCAGGGACTCGTGACTTGCTCGGGCGGAACCGGCACGGAGTGCTCCTTTGGAGTGAGTGCAATGGACCTAGGAAAGAACGTCAGCGTTCGCTCGCTGAGCCTGCTTCCGAGCGGAAACCTGCTCCTCGGCGGAAAAGTGGAAGGCCCGCTCTTTGATGGAGACAAAACGACAGTCCCATCCGCGGGAAGCACCACTTCCGGCGCAAGTGACTTCTTCCTGCTTGAAGTCGATCGCAAGCTTCAAGTGCAATGAGGCCGAAAAATTCGCGCGGCTCAGGCTTTACTCGATCGCGACAAAGCGCACATCGAGCACGTCGAGTTCTTCTTCGCCTTTCGGCGTCCTGAGCGTCACTCCGTCCCCAACACGTGCGCCCATCAGGGTTTTAGCAAGCGGTGAAATCCAGCTCACTTTTCCCACTGTGGGCTCAGATTCGTCGATTCCGACAATCCGGTAAGTGCGCTCATGGCCGTCCTCATCGGCCACGGTGACAGTCGCGCCGAAAACCACACGGTCGCCCTTTTGCTCAAGCGGATCGACCACGCGTGCTGCTTCCAAGCGCTTTTGAAGAAAGCGAATGCGTCGATCGATTTCGCGAAGGCGTCTTTTTCCGTAAATGTAATCGCCGTTTTCGGAGCGGTCTCCGTTTGATGCAGCCCAAGAAACGACTCTCACCACTTCCGGCCGATCGGTGGACAAAAGTCGGTGGAGCTCTTCCTTCAGGCGACGCGCTCCGCCCGGAGTGATGTAATTCGGAGGAGCCGGTTGGTCTTTGGACTTCTGTTCAGGCACGCACTTTCAGTATACCGTCCCGCCACCATGATCCACTACCCACTGAAGTTCCAAGTTCGATCGCAGACGGCTCCAGGCATTTCGACCTCCTGGACGACTCATTCTGAGTTCCTTCCCGCTCAACCTCTGACTTGTGCAATTCCCCCGGAATTTGAAGGCCCAGGCGGGGGCTTTTCGCCTGAAGACTTTTACGCCTTTGCCGCAATCAACTGCTTTGCCGCCACTTTCAAAGTCATCGCGGAAAAATCCAAACTCGTTTACGGCGGCTTAAGCCTGGCCTTAGACCTCACCGTCGACCGCGACGAGAAGGGCGCTCCCTGGATGGCGAAAGCCGACTTTCAAGTCACTTTGAGTGGCGTAGGCGAAGCGACCGACCGGGCGCAACGGATTTTGGAAAAGACCTCCCAAAGCTGCTTGGTGCTGAACTCCACTCGGACCGAAAAGTCCTTTCAGTTCCAAGTCCTGACCTAAAGCGCTGATTTCACGAGATAATTCAAAAGGAAAAGACAAAACCCCATTCTTTTCGCGCCCCTTTCTTATTGCCTGACAATTTTAGTCTGATATCGTTAAGGTCAGGGACAAGGGGAAAAAAGAATGAAAGCGACGCGACCCATTTTCTTGAAGCGGCATTTATCAACCTTCGCCGCAGGACTCATTGCTTTGGTCACTGCAGGCGCCTCGCCGCCCGCATGCAACGCCCTGCAGAACCTTCCAAACGTGAGCGTCGTGTTCCACGAAGAGGATCGAGAACGCCCCTACCCTCGCATCTCAGGCGACGACATGACGGCCAACGCCGACTGGCGGGGACGCGTTCGCAAGGAGGAACCTCTTTGGCTCGTCAGCGAAATGGAAATTCATCAGCGCGACAAAGAGCCGGTTCGTATCACCCTGCAGCGAGGTGGAAGCCTCGTTCACCATACCGAGCTTTCTCGAAATCGAGCCGAACTCGATGAAATTTTAGGAGCCGATCTGTCTGGCTTCAAGAAAGTTCAGCGCGTGGTTCTCCACGCTCGGTTAGGGGTAGTGGTCCGGGCCAACGGAGAAGAGCAGTGCCGTTTCCCTGAAGGGGAACTTGTCGTGACTCGCTCTGACGACGACGAAGACGACGACCGCCGCAAAGTGGCGCCAAAAATTGACTCGCTCGACCTCGAGCGCTGCACTTCGAAGCCGTAAAAGAATTTTCCAGTGACGCATGCCCGGGACGGCGTTAGCCTCTCGGGCATGCCACTTTGGATTCTGGTTCTGAAAGTCCTGACCCGACTGGTTCTTGGAATCTTGCTTGGGCTCTCGGTCTGGTCCATCTCGATTCTGATCGACCGCAAAAAAGCACTGAAACTGGCGCGCTTAGAAGCGGGCAACCCCACGGAAGCCAAGCAGCGAATCCAAGCCACGGGAAATCTCGCTGAATTGAAATCGTGGGCCGAAGCCACTTCAGGACTTCACGCAGGGACCATTCGAGCCGCGCTTTCAGTCACGGGCAAAACCACTTCCGAAAGCACGGAAGCCATGGACCGAGCAGTCAAGAGCTACCTCGGTGAAGAGCGCTTACGCCTGGAAAAAGGCCTCACCGTCTTAGCGACGCTTGGATCGAACGCCCCGTTTGTAGGACTTTTTGGAACCGTTCTTGGAATCATTCAGGCGTTCGGGGAACTCGGGCAAAACTCTGGCGGAAGCGGGGGCACAACAGGGGTCATGCTTGCCATCTCGGAAGCACTCGTGGCAACGGCCATCGGCCTTCTGGTCGCGATCCCAGCAGTTGCCGCTTACAACACGTTTTCCCGGCAACTCAGACAGCTTCTGAGCGAGAGTGAAAACCTGCGCGACCAGCTGGTAGCGCGCGTTCTTTCTAGGAACTGACTGTGGCTGCCTCCCTTCACGACGATACTTCAGGGTCTGGACCCATTGCCGATATCAACGTCACTCCGTTTGTCGACGTGGTGTTGGTTTTGCTCGTCATCTTCATGGTGACGGCACCGGCACTCATGAAAGAGTCGATTGGGATTCAACTGCCGAAAGCGTCTGTGTCCGACAGCGTGGCGCCCGACACATTTGGCATTGCCATCAATCGCGAAGGTCAGATTTACCTGAACGGAAATCCAGTGACCGCGGAAGATCTATTTCAAGCAGCAGAGGCGGCTGTCCGGAAAAACCCAAATACCCAAGCCATCGTCAGCGCCGACCAAGACGCACGTCATGGCGACGTTACGACTGCCATTGACCGAATCAAATCTGCAGGACTCAGTCGCTTTGCGATCCAAATTGAACGCAGTACCCAACGCTAACCTGCTTGCAGCCCTTCGCGCTTGGGCTTTGACCCCTTGGGGTCAATCCCTGGGACTTCATTTATCGATCGTTTTCGGAGCCGTGGGAGTGGCTTGGCTGAGCGTCCACGCCGAGAAAGTGTTCGATACGCTCCCCATGGAAGTGATCGATTCGCCCAAACCCGCGCTCTCGCCGCTCAGAAGCTTACCGGAAGCGAGAACTCAGCCGAAAGAAACCCCCTCACGCCGAAAAGTGTTCGGTGTCACCCGGCAAGCGGTGACCGATTCAGCCTCCGCTGTCGAGAGCAAAGCCGGAAACACGGTGGCAACCGAAGTGGATCAGAAAAAGCTTCGGCCAGAAGACGAAGAGCCTCTCCCCATCCCCACCGACGAGTACCTGGTGAGTCGGATGCCTGAACTTCTGAAGGAAGTCCGGGTTTACCCGGCCGCGGCCAAAAAAAGGGGAATTCAAGGGACGGTTTACCTGGAGCTTTTGATCGACACTCAGGGACGAGTGCGCGCAGCCGACGTGCTTCAAGGCGTTTCTGCTGAACTCGATCAAGCCGCACGAGAAGCAGCACTTCAGTTTTTATTTAAGCCTGCCTCGGTGGAACAAAAAAACGTAGCCGTGAAGATCCGCTACGCTTACCGTTTCATCTTAGAAAAGTAAGGAGAGAGACCATGGGGGAACATTCAAGGGAAGTCTCAGCACGAAGGTGGTGGAGACTGAAAGCACTCATTCCTTTCACACTCATCCTTCTCCTTTCTGGTTGCGCCGATAACGGGCTTCCCAGTTACTACGAACTTGGGGACCTCCGGGTGCTTGGAATCCTGGCCGAGAACGCGCTTTCTCAGCCCATTTCAGAGGTGGATCCAAGCTCGGGCCCGACTGTGACTCTGACCCCGATTATCAGCGCGCTAGACGCTGGAACGGCGCTCGGAAATGCAGCGTCTGATCTCACTCTGACTTTGACATGGCAATCGTGCGTCGACCCTGGGATTTCCTTCGGCGCAAGCCCGAGCTGCGAGGGCGTCCCTGGCGCATCGAACGCCACCACAGTGAGTGGAACCCTGCCCTCTCAAAGCGGAAGTTACACCGGCATTTTGTCGGTCAATGGCACGCACTCGGTCACCATCCCCACCACGTTTCTGGATTTAGCCACTAGCCGCGAAAAACAAAACGGAGTGAACTTACTCGTGACCCTTCAAGTAAGCGCTTCCGGCACTGGCGAGATCGTGAAGAGCTTCAGAAGAATCACAGTCACCACGCGAAGCACCTTGAACTCGATCCCAACCCTCTCTGGCATTCGGGTTGAGGGAAGCGGCTCGAATTTAACGAGCCTTCCCGCAGCCGAATCGGAATTAGTGCCTGTCTACACAGGAAGTGCGGAGACTTACTCGCTGATTTCTTCCAGCGGCGTCACGACTTCGCTGACTGAAAACCTCACCACCACTTGGTTTTTATCGCGCGGTGAACTGGAGTCGAACCGCACGGACACGACTCTTGCCAACACCTACACGCCGGCTACGAGTGGAACGACGCCCCAGTTCTTAGTCGCCCTGCTCCGTGACACTCGTGGGGGCCTGAGCTGGCAGAAGGTGGGCCCATGAAATCTTCCATTCCCCTTTTGCTTTTAAGCGCTGCAACTCTTGGGATGTCTCAGACGGCCTGGGCTGAAGGCTCTTTTGAAGGACGCCTTCGCGAGCGTGGCACCAAGGCGCCCCTTGCAGGAGCCAACGTTTTTATTCTCCCGCATAAACTCAAAGCCGTGACTGAAGCCGATGGCACGTTTCGCTTTCCCTCGATTCCGGACGGTGACTACACGGTCGTCGTAAATCTTCCGGGTTATCTGAAGCTGGAAGTACCTAGAAAAACGGAAGGCGCAAAAAATCAGGAAGATCTTTTTGTTCAGAAGTCCTCTTACGAACTCTATGAAACGACCGTTTTCGGAAAAGGCGAAAAAAGGGACGACTCCACTCGCACTTTGAAGCGCCAAGAGTTCTTGAAAGCCCCAGGCGCCGGGGGCGACCCCCTCAAAGCCGTTCAAAACCTACCCGGCGTGAACCGCCCCGCCCCGTTCTCAGCGCAAGTCATCATTCAGGGGTCGGCACCCGACGACACTCGCTATCAAATTGAAGGACACGAAGTTCCGCTCATTTTCCACTTCGGGGGACTCTCGTCTGTGGTCTTGCCCGAAGCGCTCGACCGAGTCGATATGCTGACTGCTGGCTACGGCCCTGAAAACAGCCGCGCACTGGGCGGCCTTGTCAGCGTTGCGACGCGCGAACCCAGAAAAGACCGAATTCATGGCCTGGGCTTCATCGACACTTTCAATGCGGGCGGCTTTATTGAAGGGCCCGTGGGAAAAGAAGGAAGCCTGCTTTTCGGCGTCCGGCGCAGTTACGTCGGCGAAGTCTTGCGAGCCGTTTTACCTGAAGACGGAAGCTTTGATCTGACTGCAGCGCCCGCGTTTCAGGACGCCGTTTTGGTCTACGAAACGCCTGTCACCGAGCGCGACCGCTTCAAGATCACTTCCGTGGTTTCGGACGACCAACTCGAATTTTTGTTTCCGAACCCTGCCAGTGATCCCGCAATCCGCGGAACTTTGAGCAACCGCACATCGTTTTATCGCATCATTCCGCAACTCACCCACCGTCACAGCGAAAGGACTGTGAGCCGCTGGTCGCTTGGAATGGGGCAAGACTCCATCAAAGTGAACTTAGGCTCGAACTACTTCCGTCTAGGCACCCGCCAAATGACGGCTCGCGGCGAAGTGGAGCGAAAAATGAGCGAATCGTGGACCACGCAGTGGGGCTACGACAACCGCTACACTTGGGCCGACGTGGACCTTCTCTTGCCTCAAGTGGTGGCAGACGGCGGAGTTTTCAACCCGATTTCTGGCGGAGAACTGCAGCGTGCGACGGTTTCAACCGACTACAACTTGATCGGGCTTTACTGGAGAAACCAGATCAAACCGGAAGGAAGCTCGTGGACGCTGCTTCCCAGCCTGCGCGGGGATTCCTACTCAGCGACGAACGAAATCCTGATCCTGCCGCGCCTAGGCGTTCGTTACGCTTGGAATGAAGCGCTCACACTTCGCGCGGCAGGCGGTTGGTACGCACAGCCTCCACTTGAGCAGCAGACCGATTCAACCGTGGGAAATCCGGATATCAAAGCCCCGCGTGCAACTCACCTGGCCTTTGCGGTGGATCAAGATTTCAGAAAAGGCGAAAGCCGCGGTTTCACGCTCACGACGGGAGTGTTCTGGAAAAAGCTTTCAAACCTCGTCGTAGAATCGAACGCCTTAGTCACTCGAAATGGAACGGTGACGCGAGAAAACTACAACAACAGTTCCAGCGGCAACGTGACGGGCGCTGAAGTCCTCCTGAAAGCGGATTTTCTGCCGTGGAAGGGCTGGGTGTCTTACACGCTTTCTAAAAGCAATCGCGACCTTCCCGGACAAGGAACCGTTCCATTTGACTTCGATCAAACCCACTTGCTCACGGCAGTTGCGAGTCGGGAACTGGGCAGAAACTGGAGTGCATCCAGTCGCTTGAGATTTGTGACCGGAAACCCGCTAACGCCCATCACCGGCGGCATTTTTGATTCCGATAACGACGTCTACATTCCGGTTCGCGGCCCCTTTTTCTCCACGCGCCTGAGTCCCTTTTTCCAATGGGACGTGCGCCTGGATAAAAAGTGGATCTACGACACTTGGATTTTGTCGCTGTACCTAGACATCCAAAACGCGACGAATCGAATGAACACGGAAAACCTGGTTTATTCGAGCGATTACAGCCAGAACGCAAAGGCTTCGGGATTACCCCTAGTTCCCATCTTCGGACTCCAGGGCGAGTTCTAAGCCCCAAAATTCAGCGCAACCCATCGTTTCTTTAGGTAAAAATACGCCACCCCTGCGCGCCATTTTTCTTTAATTTCCATGAATTCCCTCTAAAATTAGAGAGATGGGGCCTCGGGGTATTTTCCGCACAGTGAGAAATCGCCAAGGTCTTACCTTGGTCGAGATTCTTCTGACCGTTGCGCTCTTCGCCGGGCTTGCCTTTGTGGTGGCGCAACTTTTTGTGCAGCAAAGCCAGGACTTCGGAAAAATGCTTCGCGCCAATGATCGCGACCGAGGCGTGGGCCTAGTGAATCAACTGGCCGCCGAGCCCAGTGCCCTTCTTCGCAGCTACCAACTGGCTGAATCCAAAAGCACCAATTCCTGCCTTCGCACTTGCCTCAGTGGTGACCCAGACCACGGCACCTGCGGCGGTCTAGCCGGCTGCCAAAGCTTCGTGAACGGTGTGGCAGTGCAGGAAAGCTTGTCTCTCTATCATCCGATTTCTGGAAACCTCGCGGGCGGATTTGATCCGGATCAGCTTACGAACTCCCGGTTCAACCTTCAGGGTCAGCTCTGCGACGCCGACGCGCAAAGCCAAGGGCTTTGCCCGGTAGAGCATTCGCTGACTTTTCAACCCATCTGCCCAGGCTTTGCTGCCAGTTGCCCAAAAGCCCAAAGTTTTGTGATTGTTTCACGCTACAACTGGCAACAGACCAGTAACGCTGCCGTAAACAACTTGGCCAAAAGTCTCAGCGCTCGAAGCGAGCTGATCACCTCGGCAACTCTTCAGTGTCGAGAAATCCTTGGGAACGCACCCGGAGTTTGCCCGGATGCCAGCACGGGGACCGGTACGGGCACTGGAACAGGGACGGGCACGGGCGCCACCGGCGGCGGCGGCGGTGGCAGCACCGGAACAGGGACAGGAACCGGCACTGGAACTGGGACCGGTGCAGGCGGAGGCACTGGGACCGGGACAGGAACGGGCACAGGAACAGGAACTGGCACGGGAACCGGGACAGGGACCGGAACGGCCGGCGGTGGAACAGGGACCGGTACCGGCGCATCAGGCGGTGGCACTGGAACCAGCACATCCACCAGCACCAGCACTGGGACCGCCACCTCGACTGCGAACGGTCCTCTCGTCCTTCGTCCGACGAACCTTCTGATGAACGCCGCTCCCGGAAAGAGCATGACGTTTGTCGCCTCCGGCGGCTTGGCACCCTACACTTTCACCCTGCTCAGTGGCTCAGGATCAGTCAATTCTTCGAGCGGCGCCTACACCCCTCCCATCACCCGGGGAAACTCTCAGCTCCAAGTCACCGACGCCCTGGGCTCGAGCGTCACGGCGACCATCGAGAACGTGCCAATCCGAGTGAATGGCATTGTGAATGCCATCAAGAAGGCAAGTGCCAGCCAGATCCTACTCGGAGGGAATTTCACTTCGGTGAATCCGGATCCCGCTCTTTTTTTTTCAGCGGTTTCACAAACCTCTGGAGCCCTCGTTTCACCCGCAACGGAAGGGTGTAATTACATTAATGGGCTGAACGGCCCGGTCCACGCCATCGAAACCGATGGCACGAGCCTCTACATCGGTGGAAAATTCACTTCGTTCCGCGGCACTTCAGTGCAGAACCTGATCAAGGTGGACGCGGAAACCTGCACGCTCGACACCGTCTTCACTTTATCCTCCGGCGCAAACAACACAGTCAATGCGATGAAACTCTCAGGCTCTATCCTGTACGTGGGAGGCGCCTTCACCACCTACCGTGGGTTTACCGCGCAGGGTCTTGCAAAACTCGACTCTGCCAGCGGCGTCATGGACTCGACCTTCAGCACGACTTCAGGAATTCAATCCGGGAAAGTGGTTTTCGCACTCTATCTCGGCGGCGGAGGCCTTTTCGTGGGCGGCGACTTCACGACCTACAAAGGCGTCACCACAGGTCCGCTCATCAAAGTCAGCACGGCCACGGCAGCCCTCGACACCACGTTCAATACGGCGGGAGCAAATTTTGCGACGACCTCTACGACCAACCTGAGTCTCCGAATTCGCGCCTTGGCAGGCAGCGGAAATGCGATCTGGGCAGGTGGGTATTTTCACCAGTACCGAGGCTCAACCATCAATTACCTGGCAAAAATGAACGCAACCGATGGGACCCTTGACACGGGATTCAGTCCCTTCACTGCGGTCTACAATACGTCGAACATCGCTTCTCTAGCACTTTCCTCCGACGGCACTTCGCTTTGGGCGGCAGGAATGGCGATCGGCACCGCTCCTTACCGCCACGTGGTTCGCTTGGATTCGACGACGGGCGCGTGGGACACCGATTTTGGTTCCACGAAATGGGAATCGGTCTCCTACACTGCGGCGAACTCCATTGTTCTCAGTGGCGATGAGCAATCCATTTTTGTCGCCGGAGAAGCTCAGCCTTATCTTCAAAAATTCAACGCTCAAACTTACGCATCTGACGCGACTTTTAACTCGGGCATGGCGCAGCCGACTGCTTTTGCACCGGGCCCTCTGGCGCTGCGAGCTTATGGAAACCGGCTTTATGTAGGCGGAGACTTCATCGGGGCGGGAGGAACCGCTGCATCGAAGATGACCAGTATTGATCCATCCACAGGGGAGCTCTCGAGCGGCTGGAACCTGAGTTGTGACTGGGTTCAGACGGCCTACACAAACAGTATCGCC
>JBBARP010000008.1:0-197671 GCA_040399745.1 Bdellovibrionia bacterium
CGATCGGTGGTGGCTTCGGCGGCCCGATCGGTGGTGGCTTCGGCGGCCCGATCGGCGGTGGCTTCGGCGGTCCGATCAGCGGTGGCTTCGGCGGTCCGATCAGTGGTGGCTTCGGCGGTCCGATCGGTGGTGGCTTCGGCGGCCCGATCGGTGGCGGCTTCGGCGGCCCGATCGGTGGCGGCTTCGGCGGCCCGATCGGCGGTGGCATTGGCGGCCCGATCGGCGGTGGCATTGGCGGCGGAATCAGTGGCTGGCCGGTCAATCCGGGCGGCGGCTGGAACTCGCCGATGGGGAACAACTTCTGGCAGCTCTCCATGCAGTCGGCTCAGCTGAACTATCAGCGCGCGATGACGGCTCAGACCGACTACATGATCGCTCAGCAGCAAATCGCTGAAGCTTCCCGAAACGCCCAAATGACGTACTGGGGCCTGTTGCAGGCTCAAGGCGGATTAGGTGGTGGTTTCGGTGGCGGCATTAACATCGGTGGCGGGCTCGGCGGCATCGGAGGCTTCAGCTTCTGATCATCCGAAAGCTGCTTGCCGTCTTCCTGGTTTTCCATGTTTGGGTCTTGATCGCAGCCCCGTACAGGGCGGCGCACATGCGACCTAAGGGGGCCTTGGTAGGTTCCGGGATGGCCTCGGGACTGGGTGGTGCGGGCTGGTGGGATCAGTTCATCGAAAGGTACACCCGGGCTCTCGGGATGACGGTTGCGTGGTCCTTTTTTGCGCCTGATCCGGGCACCCCTAAAGTCGAGCTTCTTTGGGAGGCCCTGGACTCTGAGGGGAAAGCCCTGGCGGAAGGCGTTTGGCCTGAAGATCCTGAGAAGTTCTTTTTTCAGGATCAGAACAATAAGCGCAGTCAGCTGGCTCGTTTCATGTCCCAGGCCGACACTCAAGGCGAGGGGATATTGCTGCCATACCTCTGTCGATCTCAGGCGGGCGCCCATTCGGTGAATCTTTCGCGTGCCATGGAACCCGTTCCTTCGATGGTGGATGTTCAGGCCGGGCGGCGTCGCGCTGGGGACGGAGTGGTTCGCCACAAAGCTTTGATTTCCCACAGTTTCTGTCCAGAAAAGCCGACAGGAGCGCTTTGAGATGCTTCAGGTTGGAAGGAAAACTCTCCGAACGATTTGGGCTACTTGGGAGCAGTTTTGGTTTGAAGCAGACGCAGCCGTACCGATCCGAGCCTTCCGTCGATCGCTAGGCGCGCTCCTTTTCGTTTTCTACTCAATCCGCACTTTAGATTTAGGGCTTTTTTACAGCGAAACGGGAGTGATGCCGGTCGAGGTGTTGCGATCCGTCATTGATATGGATGGACGCTTTTCCATCCTGTTCTGGCTGAACTCATCTGCAAGCCTTTGGGTACTGCACGCCGTATTTCTTCTTTCATTGCTGGCCTTGGCTCTAGGAGTGCGAACTCGATTTGCGGCTTGGATTGCCTTTTTTCTGCACGTTTCTTTCATGAATCGAAATCTGGTGATCTCCTACGGAATCGACCAGATCTCGACGTTTTTCCTATTTGCCCTTTGCTTCAGTACGCCGAAGGGGAGTTCGGTTTTTGACTCCGTCGCGCTCCGGCTCATTCAAATTCAGGTCTGTATTATTTATGCGTACTCGGGCGTCGAAAAAATGCGTGGTCCGAGCTGGTGGGAAGGCGACGCGGTTTGGTTGGCCCTAGCCAACCCTCAGGTCGCGCGCGCTGACTTCAGCGGCTTGGCCCAGTATCCCGTACTGATTGCTTTGCTGACCTGGAGCTCCGTTCTTTGGGAAGTTTATTTCCCGGCTCTGGTCTGGTTCAAGCGACTTCGGCTGCCGGTTCTCGCCTTTGGCGTGATGATGCACTTGGGAATTGGCCTGACGTTGCGCATCCCGTTCTTTGCGCTCTTGATGATCGTTTCCTACCTGGCCTTCCTGTCGACCCGAGAGCTCCGCACAGCTAACAACGCGTTGCGTCAGCGTTTTTTCCGCAAATAAACTTAAGTCTGAGATGTGTCCGCCGATGAGTAGGGTGTCAGAGGCAAGCGGGGCTTTGGTGGGCCCCAGGAGCCAAAGACGACTTGGCTGAGGATCGCTACGCACTGCTAGTTGCCGTCTGAGGAGGCGGTGATTGGGTACAGCACAGGGTGTGGCGGTCCTCTCCTTATTTTCAACTCCCGTGTTTTCTGAGATTCCCTTCCAACCATGGCTAGCTTGAATCACATCGGAATCGCGGTTGAGAACGTCCCTGCCCTGAAGAAGTTGATGGGCCTTTTGGATTTAGAAATCACCCATACCGAGCCTGTTCCGGAGCAAGGGGTTGTCACCCACTTTTTGCCGCTTCCTGTGGTCCAGGGGCACCTCGAGTTCTTGGAGGTCAGCGACCCCCAAGGGACCGTCGCGAAGTTCATCGAAAAGCGGGGCCCGGGCATTCACCATTTGTCGTTTCAGGTGAAAAAAGGGGACCTGGATCCGCTCTGTGCTCGTTTGCGGGCCGAGGGCTACCGATTGATCTATGAAGCCGCACGCCCGGGGGCTCACGCAATGCGCGTGAATTTCATTCATCCCGCATCGGCATCCGGCATCTTGATTGAAGTAATGGAGCCCCAAGGATGATTGCCCCGATTCGACTCACCCCAGCCGTCAAAGTCCTTTTGCTCGCTTGCCTGGGGACCTTCCTGGTCCAGAAGGCCGTCGGGGGGATGGTTGGCCTCTTTGGATTGACCCCCAGCGCTTTCGTCTTTGATTTTCAGCTCTGGCAGATCGTGACCTACGCCTTCCTTCATGGCGACGTCATGCATCTGATTTTGAACCTGATGATGCTCGCTTTCATTGGCTCCGAGCTGGAAGCGCTCTGGGGGACCCGAAAATTCCTCCAGTTCTATTTTACCTGCGTGGTCACCGCGGGCCTCCTTTACTTGCTCCTTCAGGTGGGCGTTTGGGGTGGGGCAGGCTTGCAGACACCGATGGTGGGCGCCTCGGGAGGAATTTACGGCCTCTTGATGGCCTATGGGCTGCTTTTTGGCGAACGGGTCATGCTTTTCCTGATGATCTTCCCGATGAAGGCCAAGCATTTCGTTTGGATTCTGATGGGGGTGGAGCTCCTGAACAGCATGGACTCTCAGAGCCGCCTGGCGAGTGGAGCCCACCTGGGCGGTATGGCGGGCGGCTTTGGCTACCTCTGGCTTCGGGCGCTATGGCAGCGCTCGCGCGCTCAAAAAGGGTCGGGCTCGTCGGGGAAGGGAACCGGTGGCCACCGCCGGAAATCCGCCTCGCATTTGAAGCTCATCATCAATAACGAGAACCCGGGTGCCGGCGGGGACGAAGAGTCCTCGGGCGGGAATCCGCGAACCTGGCACTAAGCTCAGTCGCTTAGGTCGCCCTTTGGGACGACCTTTGGATTGACACCGCCCATCGGTACGCGCTATCCCTCCGGGACCATGACTCTTTTGTACGATGCCGTTGAAGCCAAGAAGTTTGATGTTCGCGTGATCGATCGCAATGTCGAGCGCGGTTTGGTCCGCTCGGAAGACCGCGAAAAGGCGCTGAAGTCCTTGGAAGACGACTCTGTCAATGCAGACTATGTGAGCATCCAGAGCTTGGCCGAATCGGATTCGGTGAAGTAATTTCGCTCCCGACCTAGTTCGGGAACTTGCCCATTTTCCATCCGCCGGCTTGAGGTCGACTCCTCGGCCGGCGTTTGTTTTTTTGCGAGGGGAATTTCATGTCCGCCACCCAGCACGACTCCAACATTGAATCGATCACCATTCTGGGTTCAGGCCCTGCCGGATTGACCGCCGCCATTTATGCTGCGCGCGCCAACCTGAAGCCGCTGATCGTCGAAGGCGAACAGCCGGGTGGCCAGCTGACCATCACCAGTGATGTCGAAAATTTTCCAGGCTTCCCGCAAGGAGTGATGGGGCCGGAACTGATGGATCAATTCCGCAAGCAAGCCGAGCGCTTTGGATCCCGCTTTCAGACGGGGATGGTGGTGAAAGCGGATCTGCAGAAGGCGCCTTTCAAGCTCACTTTCTCTGACGGGAAAGAACTTCTTACGCGCACTTTGGTGATTTCGACGGGCGCCTCTGCCAAGTGGATGGGGATTCCTTCGGAGAAGAAGCTGCTTGGAAAAGGCGTTTCCTCCTGCGCGACCTGTGATGGTTTTTTCTTCCGGAACATGGACATCGCGGTCGTGGGTGGCGGCGACACCGCTATGGAAGAAGCCAACTTTTTAACCCGCTTTGCAAAGTCGGTGACGGTGATCCATCGTCGCGACACGCTCCGCGCTTCGAAAATCATGCAAGATAAGGCGCAGAAAAATCCGAAGATCCGCTTCATCTGGAATTCCGCCGTGGACGAAGTTTTGGGTGAAAAAGAAGTGGAAGGCGTGCGCCTCCGGAATCTCGTGGATCAATCGGTGCAGGATGTCGCTGTGAAAGGGGTTTTCGTGGCGATTGGGCACGAGCCGAACACGCGACTCTTCCAAGGACAGTTGAAAATGGATGCTGCGGGTTACTTGGTGACTGAACCAGGTACACCGCGAACGAACATTCCGGGTGTCTTTGCAGCGGGCGATGTGGCCGACCATGTGTATCGTCAGGCGATTACGGCAGCGGGCACAGGTTGTATGGCCGCTATCGACGCGGAACGCTTCCTGGAAGCTTCGGAAGGGTGAACGAAATGTCGACAGAAGATCTCCACGAGCAGGTACAGGTTCGCTTCGACAAACTGGGTAAGCTCCGTGAAAAGGGCGAAAACCCCTACAAAAACGGATTTGCCCCGACCGCTCTGGCAGTCGACATGCATAAGCGCTTTGATGAGCGCACCCGTGAAGAGCTCGAAGCCGAGCCGGTTCGTTGCTCGATCGGTGGTCGGATCATGGCGATCCGCGATTTCGGAAAAGCAGGCTTTCTTCAAGTCCGCGACCGAACCGGTATTCTTCAGTTTTACGTTTCCAAGCAAGACTTAGGTGAAGAGGGTCATGCTCGCTACAAGATGCTCGACGTGGGCGACATCGTTTTTGGCGAGGGGAAACTCTTCAAAACGAAGACCAACGAGTTGTCTTTGCACTGCGAGAAGCTCGAGCTTCTCAGTAAATCCCTTCAGCCGTTGCCCGAGAAATATCACGGACTGACGGATGTTGAGACCCGGTACCGTCAACGGTACGTGGACCTCATCATGAGTGAGGACACCAAAGAAACCTTCCGCAAGCGTTCGCGCATTGTGGGAGAAATTCGGCAATTCTTCCTGGACCTCGACTTCATGGAAGTAGAAACGCCGATGATGCATCCCGTGGCCGGCGGTGCAGCGGCGCGTCCTTTCATCACTCACCACAATACTTTGGATGTGGATTTGTTCCTGCGGATTGCTCCCGAGCTTTATTTGAAGCGCCTCGTGGTGGGCGGCTTTGAGCGGGTGTTTGAAATCAACCGTAACTTCCGGAACGAAGGGATTTCGATCAAGCACAATCCCGAATTCACGATGCTGGAGTTCTATCAGACTTACGCCACCTATGAAGACCTGATGGATCTGACCGAGCGTCTGTTCCAGCGCGTGGCTGACAATGTCCTGGGACGCCGGACTCTGAGCTATCAGGGAACCGAAATCCAATTGGACGGTCGCTGGGAACGCTTGAGCGTCGAGGCTTCGATTTTGAAGCACTCGGGTTTCAAGGATGTTGCTCACATTCGGGATCGAAACACGCTTCTCGCCTATGGCAAGCAGGCCGGAATTTCGATGGATCCGAAGGACACGGTCGGTAGCCTGATGATGCGGATCTTCGACGAAGAGGTCGAAGCGAAGCTGATTCAGCCGACTTTCATCACGCACTACCCGACGGATGTTTCGCCGCTTTCGCGCTTGAACGAAAAGGATCCGTTCCTCGTCGACCGGTTTGAACTCTTCATCTACGGACGCGAGATGGCGAACGCTTTCTCGGAGCTCAATGATCCGATCGACCAGAAAGATCGCTTCCAGAAGCAAGTGGATGCGAAAACTGCTGGGGACGAAGAAGCATGCGACATGGACGAAGATTATGTCCGCGCGCTGGAGTACGGCATGCCGCCGACGGCAGGTGAAGGGATCGGCATTGACCGGATGGTCATGCTGTTCACCGATTCGGCGTCGATTCGAGATGTGATCTTGTTCCCTCAAATGCGACCCTTGCCCAAGGGCGAAGCAGTCCCTCAGGCGGAATAGACGATGGAGACTCAGGGCTCGGCGGTACCTAAGCTGGCCTGGCGGTTCCTCCTGTCGAGACAGTCGGACGGGTTTCTTTCCTTCATTGCCTGGGTTTCTGTGGTGGGGGTGGCTCTTGGCGTGATTGCGCTTGTTGTCGTGACGAGCGTGATCAACGGGTTTGAGGGCGAGCTCGTTCGTTCCATCACAGGGATGAACGGGGACGTGGTTCTTTACTCGCGTGGCGAGCCAGTCTCGCAGCCCGAGGTGGTCATCGCCAAGGTGAAGCAGCAGGTTCCTGAGCTTGTGGCCATTTCGCCCACCTTCGTGGCTGAGATGATGGCGGGCGGAACGCGTGCGGTATCTGGCGCTGTGGTGGAAGGCGTCGATCCTTCGACTTCAGGTCAGGTCACGCGGCTTCTTTCTCGAGTCAAAGAGGGGCGTTTCCCGGAGGCGGCCGATGAGGTGGCGGTGGGAAAGGCTTTGGCCGAAAAAATCGGGGTCAAAGTAGGGGATCCGATCCGAATCATCGCCCCCTTCGCGGGCGAAGCGGAAGCAGGGGAGCCTCCTGCTCCTAAAGTTTGGCCAGCCAAAGTGAGTGGGATCGTTCAGATGGGGATGCATGAGTACGACTCCAAGTCGGTATTCACGCTCCTGCCGTCCCTGCAGAATTTTGTGGGTGCGGGTGGAAAAGTGACTGCTTTTCGCCTGAAACTGGCTCCTTCGGCTGATTCGCGAGCCGTCTCAGATCGGCTGAGTGATTTTTTTGGCTACCCTT
Source organism: Bdellovibrionia bacterium (assembly GCA_040399745.1). Taxonomy (GTDB): domain Bacteria; phylum Bdellovibrionota; class UBA1018; order UBA1018; family UBA1018; genus CANFHS01. The sequence continues at coordinate 6,931 of JBBARP010000008.1, forward strand.
TCCGCGCAAAAGATTGGGGCCAGATGAATCGAAATCTTCTCTACGCGATTCGGCTCGAGAAGGTGGTGATTGCCATCATTCTCGGTGTGATTGTCATTGTGGCCGCTTTCAATGTGGTCAGCACCTTGATGATGATGATTCACGACAAGGCTCGGGAAATTGCGATTTTGAAGACCATGGGGTTTACGCCCGGGCAGAGTTTTGCACTGTTTTGCCTGGTTGGGATGGCCATTGGTGCAGCGGGCACGGTGGGCGGAATTCTTTTGGGTCTGACGCTGAACGAAGTGCTGGCCACCACCCAGCTCATCCGGCTGCCTCCAGATATTTACGGAATCGACTTCCTTCCGGTGGTCGTGCGGTGGAAAGAAATTTTGGGGATCGGCGGAGCATCTCTGGCGGTCACTTTCATTGCAACGTTCTTCCCCGCGCGCCAGGTTTCCAGACAGGCTCCCTTGGATGGGATAAAGTACGGTTGAGATGGCGGAGATTCTGCTTCAGGCCGAGGGCCTCAAGAAAACGTTTCGGAAGGGCAAGGGAGATGTCCCCGTCGTTCGAGGTGTGGACTTTACCTTGGAAGTTGGAGAAACCGTGGCGATCACGGGAGCTTCAGGAGTCGGGAAAAGTACGCTCCTTCACATGTTGGGCACCTTGGAAGAGCCAACCTCCGGGAAAGTCTTCTTTGGGTCGGAACGAAAAGATCTGTTTCGGCTGAGTGAAAAGGAGCTCGCGCGGTTTCGGAATCGCCACTTAGGCTTCGTCTTTCAGTTCCACTATCTTTTGCCCGAATTCACCGCTTTAGAGAATGTGGTGATGCCTGCGATGATTGCGGGCTTCCCGCGTGCGCCTTCCGACAAGCAGGCTCGTGACTTGCTCGACTTTGTGGGGCTGAAACATCGCCTGCATCATCGTCCGGCAGAGCTTTCAGGGGGAGAGCAGCAGCGCGTGGCGATTGCGCGTGCGCTGATCCTTCGCCCGAAATTACTTTTGGCAGATGAATTGACCGGGAATCTCGACTCTGGAAACGGAGCTCAAGTTTTGGAACTCCTGCAACGACTCAATCAGGCAACGGGCGTATCCATTCTTTTGGTCACCCACGATCAGGGACTTGCGAAAAAGATGCATCGCGTTCTTGAAATGCGCGACGGAGTTTTCGTCAGTTAATTCGTTGACTATCCCCTATCGCCCTCCTACAGATAATGGTGTGAATTTCCACGCCCGGAAACTTCTTCAGCTTTCGATGCTGGCTCTTCTAGCCGCGCTCCCCGCATTTGCGGCACCTGTCGAGGACAGCTTCTCGGGGAAAACCGTGTCTTCGGTTGAAGTGCGCGGTCAGAAGCGACTCGAAAAAGAGGCCGTTCTCAATAAATTGGGAACGCGTGTGGGTTCGTCGCTTTCTCGAGAAGCTCTGCGCTCGGACGTGCAGGCACTCTACGCCATGGGGTACTTCGACGATATCTCGGTTCAGGCAGAAGCGGGGCCTGAGGGAGTGCGTCTGGTTTTCGTCGTGCAAGAGCGTCCTGTTGTGGCGACGGTGACTTTTGAAGGAAATCGCCAGCTCGGCACGTCTGATCTGAAAGAAGTCGTGAAGGTTAAAGAGTGGTCGATCCTAGACGTGAATAAAGTGCGTCAGGACGTCGGCCTCCTTCAAAAGCATTACGAAGACAAAGGCTTCTTCCTGGCGAAAGTGAGTTACGAGATTCGCCCGACCAAAGATGAACAGGTCGAGGTGGTCTACAAAGTCAGCGATTTCGACAAAATTGAAATCAAGAAAATTACTTTCCTGAACAACCGGGCTTTCAGCGATTCCCAACTCAAAGCGGTTTTGGGAGAAACCCGTGAGGGTGGGCTGCTGTCCTTCTTGGGTAGCTCCGGAAGCTTTAAGGAAAGCGCTTTTAAGACGGACCTTCAGCGTCTGACTTATTTTTACCTTGAGAATGGCTACGTGAAGTTTCGGTATGAGAACCCGATCATCACGGTGAGTGAGGACAAAAGGTTCCTTTATCTGACCGTCTACGTGGACGAAGGCGATCCGTACACGGTAGGAAATATCGACTTTTCCGGCGATCTCCTGTTTTCCAAGGAGGAACTCGCCCTCGACGTAAAGAATACGACGGGCGATGCCTTTGCGATTTCGAAGCGAAATGCCGACATTCAGCGGTTGACCGAGCGGTACCAGGACAAAGGGTATGCGTTCGTGAACGTGATCCCCCGCATGAACATCCGCGAGGATGTGAAGCTGGTGGATATCGATTACGCCTTCGAGAAGGGCAGCCTCGTTCGCTTTGGTGAGATCAATATCCTCGGGAACACGAAAACCTACGATAAGGTCATCCGGCGTGAAGTCCGATTCAAAGAAGGAGATCTCTACAGTGGGACCCTTCTGCGACAGTCGCGTGAATCGGTGGAGCGATTGGGCTTCTTTGCCCCGGGCGAAGTGATCTTCAATACGGTTTCCCCCAAAGGGAAGGCGGATGTGGTCGATGTGGAAGTCACCGTAAAGGAACGGTCTACTGGCACCATTACTTTGGGTGCGGGCTACGGATCCGTTCAAAAGTTCTTCTTCACGACCCAGATTTCCGAGATCAATCTCTTTGGTCGTGGCCAGAACCTGAGTTTGACTTCTCAGTGGGCGGCGAACCAGCAGTCCAAAAGCTTCAACCTCGGATTTACCGACCCCTACGCATTCGACACCCGTTGGTCGATGGGCTTTGACTTGTTTTACGTCAACTTCCCGATTCCTCAGAAGTACACCACGAGGAAACTCGGGTTTGACGTGCGTTTCGGGTATCCCTTGGGGCAGTACACCAATGGCTTCATTACTTATAAAAACGAGGGGCTGAAGATTGAGCCTGATCTCAACGCGAACCTCGATCCTACCGAGGTGGCTGCCGATCAAGGCGTCCTCTCGAGCGTAATCACCAGCGTGGTTCGAGACAAACGGAACAACCGGTTTGAGACCACGGGCGGCAACTATCAAAGCGTTTCGCTGGAAACGGCCGGTCTGGGCGGGGATAAGCACTTTTATAAGCTGACCGCAAATAATCGCTACTATACGCGCTTGATTGGAAACCTAGTTTTCAGAAATAGCGTTGAATTCGGTCAGATTTATCAGCCCGGAGGAGGAATTATTCCCCCGTCCGAGAAGTTCTTCTTAGGTGGACCGAACAACTTGAAAGGTTTTCAGTTGTTCTCAGTGGGCCCGAAGCGCACTCGGACCACCTTGGATGGGTTCACCTTTCAGGAGCCGCTCGGGGGCGCCGTTCAAGCATTTGGTCTGTTTGAGCTGGAGCATCCTTTGGTTTCGGATGCGGGGCTAAAGTTTGTTACCTTCTTTGACGCCGGAAACTCCTACGGAGCCTGGCCAGGATTCCAGAATTTTGAAATCAGGACCGACGCAGGCCTTGGGTTGCGGTGGTTCTCTCCGATCGGTCCACTTCGATTTGAGTGGGGTTTTCCGCTGGATCGAAAGCCGGGTGAAGACAGCGTTGTCTTCAACTTCTTCATCGGCCCGCCGTTCTGATCTCTCGGGGCCGCCCATTGTTTTCATCGCTGGGATGTGATTTCTTTGGCCCCATGAAAACAAAATTTGCCTGGATCGTGGCCGTTGCATTGATGAGTTCAGTGGCTTCTGCTGAGGATGCCAAAGTAGGTTTAGTGGACATGCAGCGTGCGTTGCAGACCACTGAGGCCGGGAAAAAAGCTCGCGCTCAGTTGGAAAAAGAATTCAAAGCCACTAAGGCGCAATTTGATGCTGAAAAAGCGTCGATTGAAAAAATGGGCGAAGAGTTTAAGAAGCAGTCCCTCGTGTTGAGTGACGAAGCTCGCGCCAAGAAGCAGGCCGAGGTCCAGGAACGCATCATGAAGTTCCAGGAAAAGGCGTCGCGCTCCCAACAGGAAATTCAAAATAAAGAACGTCAGTTGACGAGCCCGATGATTGAGAAAATTCGCACCATCGTGGCTGAGCTTGCAAAACAAAAAGGCTATTCAGTGATTCTTGAAAAAGGAGAGGCCAATGTTTTGTTCTCCTTGGAAAAAGATGACCTGACCGCGGAAGTGGTAACGGCTTTCAATAAGCAGAATAAGGGCTGATGAAAGGCTTCACGAGCGAGCAGATCCTGGCGTGGTCGGGTGGCCGGGCGGTGAACTCTGAGTCCCTGGAAAGGGACTGGAGGCAGATCCGCGTCGAACGCCCGGCCCCTTTGGAGTTGTGTGGTCCGGAGGACTTAGGATTCTTCTTCTCTCGCGAGTACGAGGCAGAGCTTCCGAAAACTCGTGCGGGGATTTTGATCACCGGCGAGCCCTTTGTGAGGCCTTTGGAGGCCTCGGGGCTTCCTCTCTGGCGAAGCACGTTGGTGATCGCCTGTTCTGATCCCTATTTGGCGATGGCTCAATTGACGGCGAAATTTGCGCCGCGACTCTCGACTTCTGCCCATTTGGAGGCGCCACAGACTCGGGAAATTCATCCGACTGCTGTGATTCATCCGTCTGCCCGAATCGGCGATCGCGTTCGAATCGGCGCTCACTGCGTGATCGAAGCTTCGGCCGAAGTAGGTGAGGGTTGCGTGCTTTATCCGGGAGTCTTTCTCGGTCCCCACGCCACGCTTGGCTCGGATTGTGTTTTGTTCCCGCAGGTCGTGATCTACGAACTGACTCAAATCGGGGATCGCGCTCGCATCCACGCAGGGACTGTGATCGGCGCCGACGGCTTTGGTTATGCGCCCATCCGCCAAGGCCGGCAGGTGACGGGCCATGAGAAGATCCATCACTTGGGCCGAGTGGTTTTGGGGAACGACGTTGAGATTGGCGCGAACTCCCAGGTGGACCGCGGGACTCTCGGAGACACTGTTCTCGGCGACCAAGTGAAACTCGATAACGGAGTTCAAGTTGGGCACAATTGTGTTCTCGCCGAGGGGGCAGTGGTCTGCGGCGGAACGGCGCTCGCCGGTCGCACGCGCCTGGGTCGATATGTTTACATTGGTGGCAATTCGGGAATCGCCAACGCGGTGGTAGTGGGCGACGGCGCTCAAGTCGGTGCACTCACTTTGGTGACGCGAGACATACCTGCGGGTTCGACAGCATTGGGCGCGCCCCAGCGCGAGTTTCGCGAACATTTGAAGGCACACGCGCTTTTGAATCAGCTTTTAGAAGATCGAAGCAAGAAACGTCGCGGCTGACTCAGCCGCTTGAGGGAAAAATGGAAACGAATCGCGAGCGAAAAGAATATCGGCTAGGGATTGATCAGGTTCGCCGCTGGCTGCCTCACCGGGCGCCCTTTCTGATGGTTGACCGCATTCTTGATATTCATCCCATTGGAGATATTGAAAAGCCGGACTTCTCGCAGTCCATGGCTGGAATCAAAGTGATTGGCCTCAAGGCTGTCAGTTATAATGAGCCCATCTTTCAGGGGCATTTCCCTGATTTCTCGATTTTTCCGGGAGTGATGGTCATTGAGGCGATGGCTCAAGTAGGGAGTTTTTCGGTGTATCCCTATTTTATGAAGACTCCGGATCAGGATCCCCCGAAGCTCGAGACTATACTCGTTGGGGTGGATAATGTTCGATTCCGTCGTCCGGTGGTTCCTGGGGATTTCTTGAGGATCGAGACGCTTGTGACCAAGACTCGCAAGCACATGTGGATTTATGATGCTGTAGCGACAGTCGACGGCGAGAAAGTCGCTGAGGCCTCGATCATGGCCAACTTGAAGCTGGAGACATAAGAGATGATCCATCCAACTGCATTGATTCATCCAGACGCGCAGCTTGATCCCACCGTCGAAGTGGGGCCTTGGTGTTCCATCGGACCGAAGGTCAAAATCGGCAAAGGGACCCGCTTGATCAGCCACGTCGTCGTCGACGGCTGGACCGAGATCGGTGAGGACAACTTAGTTTTTCCATTCGCCGTTTTGGGCGCGGTTCCGCAGGACCTCAAGTACAACGGCGAGGACACTCGTCTGGTCATCGGAAATCGAAATAAAATTCGCGAAAGCTCGACCTTGAATCTTGGAACCGTTCAAGGCGGGGGATTCACTCGGCTGGGCGATGATTGCCTTTTGATGGCGTATAGCCACCTGGGCCATGACTCCATTATTGGCAATCACTGTATCCTGGCGAACTCGGTCGCAGTCGCAGGCCACGTGATTTTGGAAGATTATGTCACCCTCGGTGGGATGACTGCCGTGGCTCAGTTCGTTCGGGTGGGCGCGCATTCCTATGCGGGTGGGCAGTCAGGGATTGAGAAGGATGTCCCTCCCTTTTCGATCGTTGTGGGTTCTCGTCCTTGTAGCCTGAAGGGCGCCAATATCGTGGGCTTGAAGCGCCGCGGATTTTCGCCTGAAGCGGTCTCCAAGATCCACGAGGCGATGAAGCTTTGGGGTCGAGGCGAGGTTCAGAAAGACGCCTGTTTGCAGGAAATCGAAGCCCAGATGGGTGACGTTCCTGAGGTCAGGAAACTGCTCGACTTCATTCGGTCGAGTGATACCGGAGTGATCCGCTGAGAATCTTGATTTCTGCAGCTGAAGCCTCTTCCGATGTACATGGGGCCCAGCTTTTGCGGGCGCTGAGGGGATTGGTGTCTCCTGGTGAAACGCTCGAGGCTTTCGGTGCAGGCGGTTCTCGTCTCCGGGCAGAGGGCTTGGAAGCGGGCGTGGATGCGCGCGATCTTTTAGCCATGGGCTCGGTCGAAGTTTTGGGTCGGTTGCCAAAGATTCGTAAGGCCTTAGTTCAGCTTGAGGGCATGGCCCGCGAGAGGCGTCCTGAAATCGCAGTTCTCATTGATTATCCAGAATTCCACCTGCGTCTTGCCGCTCGCCTGAAAAAACTCGGAATTCCCGTGGTTTGTTTTATTCCCCCAAAACTCTGGGTTTGGAGGAAAGGGCGAATTCGAAAACTTCGAGATCTTTTTGCGAAGGTTCTTTGCATTCTTCCTTTTGAAGAAGCGTTCTACGCTCGCGAGGGAATGCCGGTCAGCTATGTCGGCAATCCGCTCATCGATGAACTGCCTTGGTCGTTGACGCGAGAGGAAGCCCGGCGAGAGTTGGGTTGGTCGGAGAGTGATCTGGGGGTTGCCCTTCTTCCGGGAAGCCGTCCGGCCGAGTTGGATCGGCACTTTGAAGTCATGCTTCAGGCGACGGCGAGCTTGGTTCCGGAGCTGCGCGCGCGCGGAAAGCTTGCTCCTGGGGCTCAGCTGAAAGTCGTGATTCCTTTAGCTGAGACGACCGATTTAGCTCGTTGGCAGGGCCGATTGTCAGAAGGGCGTTGGTCCAGGGACCTTCCTCGTGAATGGTCCGATGGCGTTCGTGTGCTGCTCAGTCAAGGGGGCGCGCATCGGGCGCTTCGGGCTGCGGACGCGGGGATTGTAAAGTCAGGGACGTCTACCTTGGAGGCAGGCCTTTTAGGGTTGCCTCATGTGGTGATGTATCGCCCGTCTGCGGTCACTGCGTTTTTGTTTCAGCACCTGGTGCGGTATCGCGATCCCGTCGCTTTGGTGAATTTGATGAAGCGCGATTCTGCGGGGCGACCGATTCAGGTCCTTCCTGAATTACTCTGCGAGCAGGCGACGCCGGGCGCATTAGCGAAGGCGCTGGGTCCGATGCTTTGGGATGAAGCTTATCTAAACACGTTGGCTCGTGAGTTAAGCGAAGTTCGACGGGTAGTTTTTGGGGGAGGAGATCGTCCGATTTCGCCGAGCTTACGAGCAGCGGAAGAGGTTCGATTGGTTTGGAGTGCAGGCCGATGAATCTGACTTCAGTCGTGTCAGCCATCTGGTCCTTCGTTTCAGCAATGGCTCGTGCCGCCTCCCAGAAGGGCTGGCTTCGTTCCGAGCTACTCGGGTGTCGAACGTGGTCGGTCGGTAATATTCAAGCAGGGGGCGCCGGGAAGACGCCCTTGGTAGCCTTGGTCGCAAGACAGGCACTGAGTCGAGGTCTATCGGTTGCGATTCTTACTCGGGGTTACGGCGGGATTTGGGAGCAGCAAGGCGGTGTGATTGAACCTAGGTCTAAGTCGCCTCATCCTCAGTTTTGCGGAGATGAGCCGGCGCTCCTTCACGAGTTAGTGCCGGATGCCTGGATTCTGATTGGCCGAGACCGTGTGCGGCAGTATCGCCGTGTGGAGCGCAGGCGGGGCCGCGGTTTCGACTTGGTCATCCTCGATGATGGGTTTCAACACTGGCGGATTCGCAAGGACTTAGAGCTCGTGGCGTTGACCTCTCATACGCCTGAGACCCGCTTGCACAGAGATTCGATTTCCGCACTTCGGCATGCCCACTTGCTGGTTTGGACCAAGGGCGAAACTCGGCCCGCGCTCGGATTCGAAGCGCCTTTGGTGCGCCTACGTTCCAGAGCGCGGCAAATTCACGGCAACAGCGCCTCGGGCAGCCGGTTGTGGCTTCTGACGGGCGTGGCCGATGGTGCCGCGGTTCGAGGGGATATCGAAGCGCTCGGACACCAAGTGGTTCATCATTCCGTGTTTCCGGATCACGCTCGGTTTGCAGACGCGCTGGCCTTTGAACTGAGGCGGCAGGCGTTGGAAGCGGGTTGCACATTAGCAATGACGGGCAAGGACTGGGTGAAGTGGAAAACTTTGGCGGTCGATGGCCTGGATGAAGTCCGCGTTTTCGAGCCCGAGCTCACGTTTCAGGAAGGAGAATCGGAATGGCACAAGAAACTTTGGGGAGGGTAATCCTCACCGTCCTGCATAGCCTTGCGGGGATGATTTCTTTGCTGCCATCTCGCGCGGTCTATTGGATGGGAGCTGCTTTAGGGCGGTTCCTGTTTGCGGTGGGCTTTCGTCGGAAAGTGGTTGAGCGAAACCTGCTCTTGGCTTTTCCCGGGGATTCACAGGAGGCCGCATCGCTTCGAAGCCGCCTTTTGGCCGAAGCGTTTCGACATCTGGGGCAGGTTTTTTTAGAGATCTTCCTGCTGTTTGGTTTTTTCGACCGCTACGTGCGTCGCAATATCCGAGTGCGGGGGATCGAGAACTGGGCCAAGGCAAAGGAGTCAGGAAAGGGCGTCATCTTTCTCGCCAGCCACGTGGGGAATTGGGAGTTGATGGCGGCGGGCTTTGCCGATGCGGGCGACCCTGTGATGCTCGTCACGAAGCATCTGAAACCAGAATGGTTCCATCGTGCGATTGAGCGGGCACGCGGACGGGCAGGGGTTCTGGCTACCTATGAGCCGAGAACGTTGAAAGATGTGTTTCGTCATTTGGCGAAGAACGGCACCGTGGGAATGGTGCTCGATCAATACACCGGGCCTCCGGTTGGGGTGCGAGTGCCTTTTTTCGGAATTCCGGTGGGAACCAATCTGGGGCTTGCGACCGTGGCCCGCCGAACCGGCGCTCCTGTCGTGCCCATCATGAATCATCGATTGGCGGACGGCAGCTTCGAAGTAGAGATCTTTCCGGCGCTGCAGTGGATTCCGGACGAGCACCCCGATGTGGAGTTAGCTCGGAATACGGCAGCTTATTCGGCCATCCTCGAAGGACAAGTTCGACTCTATCCAGGGCAGTGGCTATGGAGCCATCAGAGGTTCAAGGGAGACCTGTCGCCTTTGCGAGAGGGCGAATGGGAAGAAGGGCGTGCTCGGCGCGCTCGACTTTGAGGGCAACCCTGGCCTAGAGTGGGTCTCGGAAAACTCGAAGCCATGAAATCTCCTGAGCGTATCTTGGTCCGTGCCCCGAATTGGATCGGGGATCAGATTCTCGCATATCCTTTTTTTCATTTCCTTCGGCAGGCCTATCCGCGTGCTCAAATCACCTCGGTTTGCGTGCAGTGGGTTCAGGATCTTCAGTTTCGGAATCTCATCGATCGAGTCGTGGTTTTGCCGCGTGCTGTGGATGAGTCGCTTTGGGAGCGGTGGAAAGTTCAGGAGTCGGGCGCAGAGCAGTTGCGCGGCCAGGGTCGCTACGACTTGGCCATCGCTCTTCCGAATTCGTTGTCTTCTGCTTGGCTTCTTTACCGTGCGGGTGCTCGAGTGCGTCGAGGGTACTCGCTCGAGGGCAGAAGGCTTTTGCTCAATGAGCCTGTGGTCTGGAATGAGACGTCCAGTCGTCACAGGGCTCAGGCCTACGTCGATCTTCTTCCGGCTCGAGCTCGACCCTCTCGGGAAGTCCGGTGGTTTTTTGGAATTCCTGCGGAGAATGAGCTGGATCCTAGAATTCCAGGCATTGTGCCTGGCTTCTCAGCACGTGAAGCTTGGCCGGGTTTCGCTCCGCTGACGCCACCCGACGAGCCTTACTGGGTGCTTGCACCTGGAGCGACTGCGGAAAGCCGCCGGTGGCCCACTTCCTATTTTGCTGCCCTGGCCAGGCGGGTTCGAAGCGAGACGGGCTGGACTGGACTGGTCGTCGGGGGGCCGAAAGAGGCTCCCATGGCTCACGAGCTTTGTGGCGATCCTAGCCTAGGCCTCAGAGATTGGACGGCTCGGGGACCCGTGCCGACCCTCTCAGAAGTGTTTGCGCGAGCGAAATTCACTCTGACGAATGAGTCGGGTTTGGCTCACGTCGCTGCGGTTTGTGGCTCATTTGTGCAAATTGTGTGTGGCGCTGCGGATCCGAAGCGCACGACTCCGCTCGGGCCGGGCCGTGTACAGGTGGCGATCAATCCGGTGGAGTGCTGGCCTTGCGAGCGCAACACCTGTGCGCAGCCAGCGGTGACTAAAATTCAGTGTCTGACTGGGATTCGTCCTGAAACCGTGTGGGAGGAGATCCAACGTGGCATCCGACTTGGCTGAACGCGTGGACGCCCTGGAGGGGCGACTCGACGAATTGGTGGTTTGCCTTTCGCATTCCTGGGGTGGCCTAGAGCAAGTTGCGGCTCAGGACGCAGTCGATCGCGCCGCACTCGGTTTGAAAGCGCGTGCTTTGGTGCTCGAAGGGAGTCCGATCCATCAGAATCTGACTCAGCGCAATTCGGGAGTGGTGCCTGTGCCTCTCTCATTTCGTCCGCGAGACCTTCTGGATTTTCGCCTGAAAGGCGAGCTGGAGCGCTTGTTCGCTTCAGGTGTGAACGTGGTTCACACTCATCAGACGACGCTTTTGGGAACCCTGATTCCCTGGATGTGGAAGCATCCTCAGGTTTCGGCGTTTGCTTCTCGGCACATCATCAACAACCACGACAAAAGAGATTTTATTCATCGGTTGTTGTATGGACGTTTAGATTACCTGCTCGTGATGAGTCAGACCTTGCGGGAGAACGTCATGGCCACCCATCCGCTTCGCGAGCGGCAGGTGAAGGTCGTGAATCTGGGGCTCGATTTTTCGGTATTTGATCCGGATCGGGTAGATCCTGCTCGCCAACGTGCGGCTTGGGGCGCGGATCCCGAGACACTGGTGATTGGGCTTGTGGGCCGGATTGACCCTGCAAAAGGGCAGGCCACATTTGTTCGCGCTGCGGCCGGGGTGATCAAAGCCCTGGGGGACCGCGCGAAAGTGAAGTTCGTGATGGTGGGTGAGGAAACCTTAGGGCGCGCTTCGAATCACTTAGGCGAGCTCAAAGAAATGGTTCAGCAGTTTCGGCTGGAAGATCACGTTGTCTTTGCCGGCTACCAAGAAAATATTCCTGAAGTCATGCGGTCTTTCGACATCCTGGTCATGCCTTCTCGCCAGGAGGCCTTTGGTCTCGTGGCTATCGAAGCGATGGCGATGGAATGCCCGATCATCATTTCGCGGGGTGGAAGTGCCGCCGAGATTGTGGGGGAGGAAGAGTATGGCCTTCTGACCCGACCCGAGGATGCTTTTGATCTTCAGCGCCAACTTCGTCACTTGATCGATCATCCCGAAGTTCGGGCCGAGATGGGCCGCAAGGCCCGGGCTCACGTGATGGCTCATTATGATCGCCAGGTCCGCATCGAGCGCACCCTGGAACTTTACAATCGAGCCCTCCGCCGCCGGAAAATTTTGAACTGATTAAGTTGAGTTGATCGAAAGAGCTGACGCTCTTGCTCTATTCTTGATCTAAATAATCAGCCATAGAGGGTTTTTACCTTTGACAGAGAGGGCTTAAGTCTCGTAAACCCTCCGAGCCGGGTCGAGGACACCCTGCATACTGCTTTGCGGTATGGGTGTCCCGGTTTCCCGTCGAAAGGTTAAAACAACCCAATGGTAAGTAAGCAGTCTGTTAGTGGCTCGACCGAGCCGAAACGTCCGAAGAATCAAAGCTGGATGGACGAGTTCTCGTCCTATCTAGGAGATGACTCCGCAGAATTGTCCGGAGGATCGGACGAAGAGAATTTTGCAGAACTGTTTGAGGCCTCGCAGGCTCAACAGGAGATCAAAGAAGGTGAAGTGGTCGACGGCACCGTGGTCTCGGTAGGAACCGAGTACGTCACGGTCGATATCGGCTACAAGTGCGAAGGCCTCGTGCCGCTTCAAGAGTTCAAAGACGCCTACGGCGCTGCTCACGTAGCAGCCGGCGACGTCGTGAGCGTCTACCTGGAGCGCATGGAGATGGACAACGGCTTCATGCTCCTCTCGAAGGACAAAGCCGAAATCATCCGCGCTTGGGACGAAATCTCGCAGGCTTGCGAGAAGGACCAATTGGTCGAAGGCACCGTCATTGCTAAAGTCAAAGGCGGCCTCTCGGTCGACATCGGCGTGAAGGCATTCTTGCCGGGCTCGCAGATCGACACCAAGCCGGTCAAGAACTTGGACAAGTTCTTGGGCAAGAAGCTCAAGTTCAAGATCATCAAGTTCAACAAGAAACGCGGCAACATCGTGTTGTCCCGCCGGGCAGTGGTGGCTCAGGAGCGCGAGCTCCAGCGCGCCGAAACCCTGGCCAACCTCCAAGAAGGAATGGTCGTGACCGGTACCGTGAAGAACATCACGGAATACGGCGCTTTCATCGACTTGGGCGGCATGGATGGATTGCTCCACATCACCGACATGAGCTGGGGCCGCATCAAGCACCCGAGCGAACTGTTCGCTGTGGGCGACGAAGTGAAAGTGAAAGTCCTCAAGTACGACCGCGAAAAAGAGCGCGTCAGCTTGGGCTTGAAGCAAGTCACTGCCAATCCTTGGGACGACGCCGAGTACAAGTACCCGGTCGGCGTGAAAGTGAAAGGCAAAGTGGTCTCGCTGAAAGACTACGGCGCTTTCATGGAACTGGAAGATGGCATCGAAGGCCTGATCCACGTCTCCGAAATGTCCTGGACCGAGCGCGTCAAGCACCCCTCGAAAGTCCTGAACGTGGGCGACGAAGTGGAATGCAAAGTTCTCGAAGTCGACTCCAAGCAAAAACGCATCAGCTTGGGCCTCAAGCAGTTGCAGGCTAACCCCTGGGACGAGCTCGAGATCAAGCACCCGGTGGGTTCGAATGTCGAAGGCGAAGTCAAGTCGGTCACCGACTTCGGCGTGTTCGTCGACATCGGTGTGGGCTTGGACGGCCTCGTGCACGTCTCCGACATCGCTTGGGCCAAGAAATTTGCTCATCCTTCCGAGAAGTACAAGAAGGGCGACAAACTCAAAGCTGTGGTTCTCGGCATCGACAAGCAGAACGAAAAGTTCTCGCTCGGCGTGAAGCAACTGGATCGCGACCCCTGGGAATCGATCAAAGCTCGCTATCGCACCGGTCAAGCTGTGGACGGCCTCGTGACCAAGCTCACGGACTTCGGCGCCTTCGTGGAAATCGAAGAAGGTATCGAAGGCCTGATCTACGTCTCGGAAATCGCCGACCATCGCATCGAGAAGCCGGCTGACGTCTTGAAAGTGGGCGACAAAGTCCGCGCTGAGATCCTCTCGATCGAAGCGAAGGAACGTCGTATCGGTCTTTCGATCAAGGCTCTGGGCCGTTCGGAAGAGCGCGCTAACTTCGAGAAGTACTCGGGCGACGCTTCCCGTAAGACCTCGATGGGCGACCTCTTGGGCGACAAGCTCAAGGCTGCTCTGAAGAAAGACGAGTAAGACTTTCGGCCGCAAGGCTGGAAACGAACGACGCCCCGCTTGGGATTCCCAGGCGGGGCGTTCGTGTTTTCGGGGTGACTGTCGGGAAAGGCCAACACGGTCGGAGCCACGAGCTCGCTTCTAAAAACTGGGGAGCGCAGCTGGCCCCACTTCCAGCTGCGCTCCGTCTCCCCCTCGTGCTGCCCGCCCCTGAACTTTTATGTCCCGAGAGAAAGGAAAGTCAGAACGGCAGATAAGCTACAGCTGATGATCCAGGTGCGCATGATGACTCCTTTCGAGTTGCCTCGGGTGCTGCACTGAGCAAGGAATGGGCCATTGCGCCAAGAAACCTGAGCGCCGCTTTTGCGGGCTTTTCGGGGTGAATAACACCGAGAATCGGATGCGCTGTTGTAGGGACCTGCCTACAGACTGTGGGGAGAAGGCTACGCTTCCTGGAAAAAGTGATAGGATCGGACGCCTATGCAGAATTCGAATCCCTCGAAAAAGGCTTGGAATCCATTGCTCGTCATCCTCGGGTTGTCCGGGGCACTGTTTTTGGTTTTCGTGCTTTTCTCGACCGTGTTTTTTCTCCGTGGGGCGAACGGCGGTCGAAATGGACCAGGTTGGCTGGGGGGCAAAGCGGTCGGTTTGATCGAGATGAACGGGGTCATTCTGGATTCCAAACGAACCGTCCGCCAGTTGGAGCACTTTCAAGAGGATCCCTCCATCCGCGCCATCGTGCTGAGGCTGAATTCGCCCGGTGGTTCGGTCGCTCCGTCGCAAGAAATTTATGAGGCAGTGAAGGCGTCGCGGAAGCCGATTGTCGTGTCCATGGGGTCGGTCGCGGCTTCGGGAGCTTTTTATATCGCGATGGGCGCTAAAAAGATTTTCGCCAATCCGGGCACCATCACCGGCTCGATTGGCGTCATCATGGAATTTGCGAATCTCGAGAAACTCTATGATTGGGCGAAGATTAAGCGCTACGCGATCAAAACGGGGCGTTTTAAGGACGCTGGCGCCGATTACCGCGCCCTCGAACCCGAAGAGCGGGCATTGCTGCAAGGAATGGTGGATAACGTCCTAGGCCAGTTTAAGGCCGCGGTGGCCGAGGGCCGAAAGCTTGCGCCCTCGGAAGTGGACCGAGTCGCTGATGGGCGGATTTTCTCCGGCGAG
This sequence comes from Bdellovibrionia bacterium, assembly GCA_040399745.1. Classification (GTDB taxonomy): domain Bacteria; phylum Bdellovibrionota; class UBA1018; order UBA1018; family UBA1018; genus CANFHS01. The sequence continues at coordinate 21,978 of JBBARP010000008.1, forward strand.
CAGGCCAAGAAACTGAAACTGGTCGATGAGCTGGGAACGCTCGATGCGGCGATTGCCGAGGCCGCACGATTGGCCAAGATTTCGGGCAAACCGCAGGTCGTGGTTCCCGACTTTCCAAAACGCCGCATTCTGGACCTTTTGATGGGGTCGGGAAGCAGCGAGGACGGCAATTCAGAGGAAAGCCGCAGTCCGCTGAAGCGTTTAGTGGGTCAGTTGGGCCGAGAATTCGGTTTAGGAGCCACTGGCGCGGGTTTGCGCTCGCTTGAATTGCCCCCGGGGATGTATTGGCTCTGGGAAGGCGCCCGCTGAAGGCCCTGAGAAGTTGGCAGAGAAGTAGGTAAGATGAGTAGTTGGAAGTTGGAAGAAGCGCCTGGGTCCCGAAAGGATTCAGGCAGGAAAGTGCCGCGCGAGCTGGCGCTCCGCGTTTTGGGTCGTGTCCTGGGCGAAAATGAAGCGCTCGATGAAGTGCTTCAGCAAGTGTCCGGCGAAGTGGAGCCCTCCGAGCGGGGATGGCTGCAGGACGTTTGCAGCGGAACTTTGCGCTGGAAGGGCCGATTGGAGCTGGCTCTCGATTCTTTGGCCTTGCGGAAGAAGCCCTCGGGCTGGCTTCGGCGAGTGCTGCTCTTGGCTGCCTATCAATTGGTCGTGCAGGAGCGGACCGCTCGCGGTCGCGTGGTGAACGAAACGGTTGAATTGATTAAGCGAAAAGAGGGCGAAGCTCCGGCTCGCTTTGCGAACGCACTTTTGCGCCGAATTTCAGAACAAGCGGATGATTGGCGGACTGCGGGATTCCCGAAGGGACAGGGCTTGGAAGCCCAGGCCCGCTGGGCCAGTCTCCCGGTGTGGCTCTGGAAGCGCTTGGTCCGCGAGCAAGGGGTGGAGCGCGCTTGTGCTTTTGCTGAAGCGACACTCGAAAGGCCTTCGACTTGGCTTCGGGTTCAAAACGCGGACGCAGCGACGCTTTTTCCGAATGCGACCGCTGGAGAAACCCCGGGCGCAATTCGTTTGGGAGAGGGGCAGTTGCCTCCCGGTCCTGTGAATCAGTGGCCTGGCTTTACGGAAGGCGCATTCCTGGTTCAGGATGTTTCCAGTCAGGTCTTGGTCAGCGCTCTGGTGGACGAACTGAAAAAAGCGGGCGTGTGGACGGGCGAGAAAAACACCCTTCGTGCGCTCGATTTGTGTGCGGCTCCCGGTGGGAAGTCGGTGGGCCTTGCTTGGTCGGGCTTCCAGGTGGTGGCCTCGGACGCAAGCTTAGAGCGCTTAGGACTGCTTCGTCAGACGGTGAGCCGCTGTGCCGCTGAGATCGACGTGCGCGAACCTCAGGATCTTGGAACCGCTCGTGATTTCGACGTGGTCTGGGTGGATGCACCCTGCACGGGATCGGGCATTTTGCGACGCCATCCCGATGTGCGCTGGCTGCGACAGGAGAAGGAACTTCAGGCTTTGGCCAAGGTTCAAGAGCAAGTCCTTCGCGACGGCCTCGATCGAGTGAAGCCCGGTGGATACCTGATGTACTCGGTTTGTTCGGTGCTCGAAGAAGAAGGCGTGGCGCGGATTCTGGGGCTTTCGGATTGGAAGGATCGGTTTGAGATCGTAGCCGAATGGCGCCTTTGGCCCTTTGAAGGGGAAAAAGGAGACGGATTTCAAGGCGCATTGATTAAATTGGCACACTCTTCGCAGAAGGGCTGACCCAGACTGAGACCCTGCAGTGTGATGCGGAACGTATGTGGAGAGGGGTAGGGTCCGGTCGTCCCAAATCCTACCTAAAAAATCCTACCTAAAAATCCATTCGCCGCTGGCTCCCGAAAGGGGGCCAGCCGGTTTCCCTTTTTGGCGACGGTTGTGGCGACGGACGAAAGGTCAGGTTTAGGTTCGCTTCTTCAAGCGTTCGCGCTGGCGTTTGCCCAAGCGTTTGGGCTTGGTGCCGTCATCTGCGACCGCCTTCTTTTTCCGTGCGCGATCCTGATAGTCTTGGCGTGCTTTCAGGATGCCCTTTTCTTCGATCGAGGCCCTGGCGCGGGAAGCGTGGGGCGAGTCGGCGAAGGCGGGATCATCCAAGCCGATGACATCGCCCCGGTGCACGCGTAGGTCGGGCTCGGTGAGCCATACGCGGCCGGGTTGTTCGGGTTCGCAAGTCAGGACGAAAGGAAGGGATTCGCCCGGACGGCGCAGGGGCTCGCTGACGACCAAGCGTTGATGCGCTTTGAGGACGGGGGCCCGAGTGGCGGGAGCCGCAAGCCAGAGGTAGCTGAATTTCAACCAGTGGCGTTCGCTCGAGAGGCGCTTGGAGAATTCCTTGAACCATTTTCCAGGGACATGCAGGGGGAGTGAGAAGTGGCACCAGTCGCGTCCATCGGCCAGTGGGCATGCCCCGGCGTGAGCGCAAGGACCCCAGATTGCGGAAGCGTGAGGCGCAAGCGCTCCGTGTTCGATCAATTGATCGCGTATTCGGGAGAGCTGCTGGGAGGGAATGCGGGCCGCAGGTTCCACGCAAAGCATTCCGCCGCCGGCTGCGCGCGAAAGGATGATGCCCAGGGCTTCCGCTGCCGGATCGCGAGGGGTCTGCCCTTTGGGGCGGCCCTTGCGCGAAGGCATGGGTGATTCATCTTCATCGAAATCGTCCGAATCGGAATCTTCAGCATCGAGCAGAATCGATTCGTCATCCACTTCAGGGGCCGGCGCTAATTGAGCGGGCGGAGGATTCGGGCGACCGCCTTTTTCGTTCAGCACGTGGCCCATGAGGACGAGCGACGTTTCTTGGCGAAGCGCTCTGGCTGAGCGCCACCAAGGATCCACGTAGGTCTCCACGCGAACTTTTCCGCGAATACGTGGGAAGTACTCTGCCAATTGCTCCAGCAGGTGCTTGCCGTCTTGCAGGATCAAGCGGTCCGTATCCCACCAGTGAAATTCCAGCTGGGGGAGTTCAATGTTTTCAGCGCTTGCACGCTCGAGGAGCCAAAGCACCAAAGCGAGAGAAGCGGTTCCAGGGCCTGCGCCTAAGTCGGCGATGCGCAAGGTGCCTGTTTTGAGGCCGTGCTGAAGCATGAGTTCGAGCGCAGGTTCGTGAAGGCGAAAAAGCGACACAAACTTGGCGGCCTGAAGCGGAAGAAAATAAAGCAGGTAGGCCGAGCGAAACTTGGGATGGCGGAAATAGGCCGGCAGTGTGCGCGGGCGCTCATCGGTGAAAAGCTCGGAAAGCTCGGCGATTCCGCGGAAAAAGAAAGCGGCATCGGGCTCGGCGAAGGGCTTCCCTTTCCAGCGCTCGTCGGGGCTGTATTGCCCTTTGACGTAAGCGGGGATGGCTTCGTCGACAAACCAGGACCAGGCGGGGGGGAATTTGAGATCGAGCTCGGATGCGGGCTTCATGGCGATTCCTTCATGCTACACTAAAACAGAGTCAGAGAGGTCAAGGGATGGGCCGGGAACAATTGTCGGAAAAAGAGCTGCTTCAGCAGTTGGGTAAGTGGCAGGGGAAGGACCTGTGGCCAGGAAGTCGTCACAAGCCTTATGCGTTCTACTGTGCCAATTGTAAAAGTTCCCGAAAGCTTCTCCTGAATCCGTCTCCCTATTCGTTCCAGCGATTCATGCAGGTCGCGCTGACTTCCGTCTTTTTGATGCTGGTGAGTTGGCCACTCTTTGGTTTTCGTGGGTTGGTGTTCTTCGTCCCATCCTGGGCGGTCTTTGAAGTCGTGTACCGCGCGCGCGTGCGGGCCGAGGTCAAATGCCCTCACTGTGGCTTCGATCCTTATTTGTATATGGTCGACGTCCAGCGAGCTCGCCAACAGATGGAAGCCCACTGGCGGAAAAAGTTCGAAGAGCGAGGGATCCCTTATCCCGAAAAAGGCGGAATAACGCAACCAGTCAAAGCGACTGAAGCGGAATCGACCGAGGAGCCAGAGTCGCGTCTTGACAGCACTCTGAACTGAACGCTATCCCCGATGTCATGTCGGTGAATAAAGTCATCTTGATTGGCCGGTTGGGGCAAAACCCCGAAGTGCGCTACACGCCCTCAGGGGCAGCGGTAGCCAATTTTAGTATCGCCACGAACGAAACGTGGGTCGATAAATCAGGCCAAAAACAAGAGCGCACGGAGTGGCACAAGGTGGTGGTGTGGGGCAAGCTCGCCGAGCTTTGCGCACAATACCTGACTAAAGGTCGTCAAGCTTACTTGGAAGGGCGCCTTCAGACCCGCCAGTGGCAAGATAAAGACGGCCAAACCAAGTACACGACCGAAGTGCAGGCTCAGACGGTGCAGTTCCTGGGAACGGGTGCTGGCGCTGGTCCGGGGGCTGAGCGCGGTCGCGGCGAGGACTTCAGCGCCTCTTCCGATATGAATTTTGCTGGACCCAGCGGCGCTCAGGCAGCCGGCCGTCCGATGAATCAACAAGCTGAGCCCACCTTCACCGAAGACGATATTCCGTTCTAATGAATACTCTGCGCTCTTTGATTGTTGTTCCGACCTACAATGAGCGGGAGAACCTGCCGTTGTTGCTCGAGGCCGTGCTGAAAGTCGTTCCTGCCGAGGTGGAAATCTTGGTCGTCGACGATGGCTCGCCCGATGGTACGGGTAAAATTGCGGACGATTGGGCTGCGCGGGAATCTCGCATTCATGTCCTTCATCGGACTGGGAAACTGGGTTTAGGCACGGCTTACGTGGCGGGCTTTCGCTGGGGTCTGGATCAGGGCTTTGAGCAACTGATCGAGATGGATGCGGATTTCTCGCATGACCCGAAGTACCTGCCCGTGATGCTGAAGTCCTTGGAGTCTCATGATGTTGCCATCGGCTCCCGGTATGTTCCGGGCGGCGGTACCGTGAACTGGGGCTTGGGACGTAAGGTCTTGAGTCGGGGTGGAAGTTTGTACGCCCGCACAGTGCTGGGTGCCCCGATCCGTGATTTCACGGGTGGTTTTAACGGCTGGCGCCGCAAAGTGATCGAAGCGGTCGACGTCGGGACCTTGCGGTCAGACGGCTATAGCTTTCAGATCGAGCTCAAGTACCGGGCTTTCAAAAAAGGCTTCCGCTGGACCGAGTTCCCGATTGTTTTTGCCGACCGCGAGGTGGGGAAGTCAAAGATGAATCGCCGGATCGTGTTCGAAGCTTTGGCTCGGGTCTGGAGTTTTCGGTCCTGTTCCGCGAACTAATCTCAGTCCAATCGATCTGGATTTGACCGACTTCGGGGGAGTCCTTAGACTGGAGAGACTCTCATGCAAAACCGCACCCTGGGCTGGTCATTCACGGCGTTTCTGTGTGTCTGGGCGGGGGTGGCTTCGGCCGCCAATCCGCTAAAGACCGCTCTGTTTGTCGATAAAAAGACGAACACATTGCAAGTGGTCGAGATGCGAGAGGGGCACCCCAAAGTCGTGAAGAAGTTTCACGTCACCTTGGGGCAAGTCAAAGGCGACAAAGAGGAAGAGGGAGATCTGAAGACTCCCGAGGGGATTTACACTTTCAAGGCGCGCCTGACTCCTCCGGGACTCAAGCCGAAGTTTGGTGAACTCGCGTTTTACGTGAACTACCCGAATACGTTTGACCAAATGGCGGGTCGCACTGGTTTCGATATCATGCTGCACGCGACCAACGTTCCGGAACGCCTCAGCCAGAACTACGACAGCGAGGGCTGTATCGTGGTGAAGAACGAGGAAATTCGAGAGATTCAAAGTTATATTCGTCTCGGGCTGACCCCGATTCTGGTTTACCCCGAATTGTCGGAGGAATACCTGTCGCCAGCGGGGGATGTGCCGCTTCGGAAGTTCTTCGACAGCTGGGTACAAGCCTGGGAATCCGAATCGATCGAGCGGTACATCGAGCACTACCACACTGATTTTTCGGCCAACGGGAAGAATAAATCTCAGTGGAAGGCCTATAAAACCTCATTGAACAGCCGTTACTCGAGCATTTTTGTTGGTCCCGAGGATGTGATGATTTACCGGCATCCGAAGTACTCGGTCATCACTTTCACTCAGAACTATCAGTCTAAAATTCGAGGCGGGGGCTGGGGACATCGCTCGCGCGGGACGAAGATTTTGTACGTCGCCGAGGAAGCGGGTCAGCCCAAGATCATTGCGGAAACATTCACGAACCTGATGTGGTAAGGCAGGGTCCATGCTTCAAGTGGACACCCTGGTAGTGGGCGCGGGCCTGATCGGCTCGAGTGTGGCCATGCACCTGGCAAAGGCCGGCGTGCAGGGAGTGGTAGCGATCGATTTGGATTTGGAAGGGACTCTTTCCAGCTCGGAATTGAATGCAGGCGGAGTGAGAGCCACCTTTACACAGCCAGTAAACATCGCCATGTCGAAACACTCGATCGAATACTTCGACCGAGTGGCCAACGAAGTGGGTTATCGCCCTGTGGGTTACCTCTGGCTGAAGACTGCCGAGACTCTTCCTGTGGGGTTGAAGGCGCGCGAGCGTCAGCAACAGATGGGTTGGGACGTGCAGGCCTGGGACGTGGCCGAGCTTCGCCGCCGGGTCGATTTCATCGATAAGACCGATGATTTGGCGGGCGCAATCTTCGCTCCACGCGATGGGCTCGTGAATCCCAATACGTTGAAGCAACACTTCCGTTCTGAGGCTCGCAAGGCCGGCGCTCAGTTTGATGACAGGCGGATGCTCCGCTTAGCCGAGTGGACGCCCCATGGCGTGAAGCTGACTTGCCGAGTTTTTCCGGCTCAGCTGGAAGAGGACCAAAAGAAAGACGTCCTTTCGACGGGCTCGGGCATTGGGGTGGAGACAGTCACTTACCTAGCCAAGCGTGTGGTGAACTGCGCGGGGCCCTGGGCTCCGGAAGTTGCAAAGATTCTGGGTTACGCTTGTCCGTCCAAACCCGTTCGTCGTCAGGTTTGTATTTTTGACTGCCGGGATGTGGATTTGTCGCCTTACGGCATGATGATCGATACTTCGGGAGTTTATTTTCATCCCGAGGCTACGAACGGCTTGGCGGGCTTTGCCAATCGAGGCGAGCCAGCGGGTATTAATTTCGGTTACGACGGAGCCAGCTTCTTTGAGGAAGTGATTTGGCCGGCCCTTTATGAGCGCTCTTCTAAATTCGAGCGGCTTCGCCATTTGACCGGTTGGGCTGGACTTTACGAAGTGTCGCCCGATGAGAGCGCCATCGTCGGAGAGGCGCAGGGAGTGCCCTCCCAAGCACAGGGTCGGATCTTTGAGGCTCACTCCTTTTCAGGTCACGGTGCAATGCACAGTCCTGCCACCGGCTTAGCGCTGGCCGAAAAAATGCTTCATGGGAAGTATTCGACCATCGATGCCGAGCCGCTTTCGGCGCGTCGGTTTATCGAGGACGGTCCGCTACTCCATGAAGGAATGGTGATTTGAAGATGAGTTTCGAAACCACCCAACAAGTGCTTCAGGATGCAGTCCTTCAAGGGCAAGTCCCGGGCGCTGTGGGCGGTGTCTGGACTTCACGCGAGCCGGGTCGAATTTGGCTTTGCGCTCGCGGAAAACGCCGCCTGGTCCCGAGTGAGCAGGATTTGGATGCTCATACCGTTTTCGATCTCGCTTCTCTCACCAAGCTTTTTACTTCCGTGCTCTGTGCGCGAGTGGTGGAGCGCGGATGGTTGGACTGGGATACTCCGGTGCGCGCCGTGCTTCCGGGCTTTCAGGATCATGCCGAGCGCCCGGTTTTGCTTCGTCACTTGCTGGCGCACTCGGCAGGCTTTGTCGATTGGCGGCCTTTTTGGCAGGCACTTCTGGCTCGGGCAGGCGGCACCCCTGAGGCTTTGGCTTCTGCCTCGGTTCGGACTCGCCAAAAGTGGATGCGCGAGGAAGTTTGGGCGGTGAAGCCCGACGCGCTACCGGGAACACGGATGGTCTACTCGGATCTGTCCTTTTTGAATCTGGGATTTGTGCTGGAAGAAGTCCTGGGGCGCTCGCTCGACCGAGCCATGCGCGAGTTTGTTTTGGATCCCATGGAGCTCCCCGACACCGATTATCGTCGGGTCACCCGAGATGTCGCCGCCGGACGCGAGGAATCGATTGCGGCTACGGAGAATTGTCCCTGGCGTGGGGGAGTGGTTCAGGGACAAGCGCACGACGACAACACTTGGGCGATGGGCGGCTATGCGGGGCACGCTGGGCTTTTCGGGACGGCTCGTGACCTTCTCCTTTTTGCCGGACGCCTATTGGAAGGTCAGTTCCTGACTCCGAAAATCCTGAAGGCACTCTGGACGCGCGTGGACGAGCCTGTCGGGAGTTCGCGAACCTTGGGGTGGGATACTCCGTCCGGTACTGAGCCTTCGGCTGGCGCCCTATTTTCGCGCAATTCGGTGGGGCACTTGGGTTTCACCGGGGTTTCGCTCTGGGTGGATTTAGACGCTTCCTTAGCTGCTGTGCTCTTAACGAACCGAGTTCATCCGAGCCGCGAAAACCAGGCCATTCGGGAACTTCGACCGCGGTTCCATCAGGCCCTCCGAACTGATCTGGGTTTTTAACGAATGGGTTTTTTGATTTTTCGAGGCCGTTGACGATTTGGGCGGAAAAGGGCCACAATCCTGAGGTGGAACAAGCCGCCCAGATTTTGCCCAAGCTGGATGAATTAAAGTCGGTGCACATCATCGGAGTGTGCGGAACGCTGATGGGAGCCTTTGCGGCGTTCTTGAAGCGGCGCGGAATCCGGGTGACCGGCAGCGATCAGAACGTTTACCCACCCATGAGCGATGTATTGGCTCAAGCGGGCGTTCAGGTTTTCAGTGGCTACTCAGCCGAAAACCTTCGGGGCCTGGGCTACACTCCCGATTTGGTCGTGGTCGCAAACGTCATTACTCGCGCTAACGTCGAGGCCCAAGAAGCACTGAGCGGGAACTACCTTGCGACTTCACTTCCTGAGGCGATGGAAAAGCTGATGCTTCCAGAGACTCGGAATCTGGTGGTCTCAGGAACTCACGGCAAGACGACGACCTCGAGCATTTTGGCCCACGTTCTGGTGCAAGTGGGAAAAAATCCTAGCTACTTCATTGGCGGCGTTTCGCTCGATCTTCCACAAAGCTTCCATGTCAGCAATGTGCACGGCGGAACTCCCTTTGTTTTGGAAGGGGACGAATACGACACCGCTTTTTGGGATAAAGTTCCCAAATTCAATCACTACCTTCCGGACGATGTGATCCTGACCTCGGTCGAGTTCGATCACGCGGATATCTACCCGGATCTCGCCGCGGTGGAGCGGGCCTTTGAAGGCCTGCTTTCTCGAATTCGGCCGGGTGGGCGCTTGATTGCCTGCACGGATTACGCATCGGTGCGAAAGCTTCTTCCTCAGTCTCGGGTACCTGTTCTGACCTATGGTTCGGACGCGACGAACGGCGCTCGTTTTACACCCGGTAAAATCCACTCGGATGGGGAAGCGACCGTTTTTGAAGTGGTCGACAGCGGCAAAACAGTCGACGAGGTTCGGATCCAAGTTCCGGGGCGACATAATGTGATGAACGCGCTCGCGGTTTGGATTTTGTGCCGAGAGTCGGGCGTACCTGCTGATGAGCTTCGCCGGGCCCTGGCCAGCTTCCGCGGAGTGAAGCGCCGTCAGGAAGTTCGCGGCGAAGTTCGACAAGTGCTTGTGATCGATGATTTCGCTCACCATCCCACCGCTGTGCGCGAAACTTTGGCCGCTTTGAAAATGAAGTATCCCAACCGCCGTCTGGTGGCGGTGTTTGAGCCTCGAAGCGCTACTTCTCGTCGCAAGATCTTTCAAAAGGATTTTGCGAAGGCGTTTGCCGAGCAGGCCGATCAGAGCTGGGTTTCTGTGCCCTTTGATCAAAGCAAGATTGCTGCAACCGACCAGTTCTCCAGTGATCAGCTCGTAGCCGACATCCGAGACTTAGGTCGGTCGGCCGATTTGATGCCGACGGTGGAAGAGGGCGTCAAGTTAGTGGCGCAAGCTTCTCGCTCGGGCGATCTCGTCGCAGTGCTGTCGAACGGCGGCTTCGAAGGGTTTATTCCCAAGCTTCTGAAAGCCTTGGAACCCTGAGGGTTATCTCTCCTTTTGAAAGCTCAAGTGGGGGGGCCTCGATTCCGAAACGCCCTTGAGAGGCCTTTCGTCGGATGGAGAATGATCCCGGTTCCGCCAAGAAGTCGGAACCATCTAAAAACGCGGTACTGAAGAAGTTTGGACGCTACCTGCTGCTCGACAAGCTGGCAGAAGGCGGGATGGCTTCTATTTTCCGCGCCCGCCTGGCGACGAACGACGGAATCTCCCGGATTCAGGTCATCAAGCGCATTCAAGATCATTTTAGCCGCGACCCGAACTATTTGCGGATGTTCCGGTCTGAAATCAAAGTCGCGATGGGCTTCAATCATCCGAACGTGATTCAAACCTATGATTATGGCGAGGTAGACGGACGTCTGTTCATCGCGATGGAATGGGTCGACGGAAAAAATCTCCGGGAAGTATTGAACCGTTTCAAGGGCAAGATGGGAAAACTTCCCGTCGAATTCACGGTGCATGTGATTGAACAGGTGGCAGCCGGACTTCACTATGCTCACCAGTTCAAAGATAAGATCTCAGGCCAAGAACTCTCGGTCATCCATCGCGACGTTTCGCCGCAGAACATCCTGATTGCTTACGATGGCCAGGTGAAGATTATCGACTTCGGCATCGTGAAGTCGGAAGTGAACGAAGAGAAGACCCAGATGGGAACCATCAAGGGCAAGCCTTCTTACTTCGCGCCCGAACAAGCGATGGGGCTCGAGGATCTCGATCACCGAACCGATCAATTCGCTTTGGCGGTCGTGCTCTGGGAAATGCTGGTTGGCCGAAAGCTTTTCACGGCTGAAAACGACATGAAGCTGATTCGGATGATCGAGTCCTGCTCGAGTCACGTTCAGCCGCCTTCGACGGTCGAAGGCGGTGTTGGCGACCCGGACCTCGATAAAGTCATTATGCGCGCTCTGAGTCGCGACAAGGAAAAGCGCTTCAAGGACTGTGAGGAATTCGCTCGGGAGCTCAGAAACTACCTGAAGCGTTATCGTCCGGACTTTAATCCGTCCCTGATCACGGACGCCATGAAGCAGTATTTCAAAGACGAGCTGGTTCAAGAGATCAAGCTTTTGAAAGATCTCAGCGCTCGCGCCGACGCAATCTTGGCCGAAGAAGGCGAAGTCTTGAGCGAGAAGCCACAGGACCTAGCGGAAGATCCGGATGCTAACCGGGAAGATACGACTACCCTTTATCGCTCGAAAGGATCAGCGGGATCGGCCCCAGTAGGGCCTTCCGCGCAGACCCCGGCTCGAGGTTCGCGTGAAGTCGTGAAGGCATTGCCATCGGGTGCTGCGATTCCGCAAGTAGACTTGCAAAGCCGCCCAGCCATGGCGCGTCCGACGGGAACGCGCTCGTCGATTTCGGTGAATCGGCCGGCCGAGACTTCGGGTGGGAGTGCGGTAGGAAAAATTCTTCTTCTGGTAGGTGCGCTTGCAGGCGTGCTCTTCGTGGGACCGGAGTATGGAATCGAGATTCCGGGGGTGGACCCCTGGGTGGCCCCTTACCGTGGTTTTGTTGCCCAGTACTTCGGCAGGCGAAAGACCTTCCGCATTGAGCTGAATGGGCCGCAGACCGACGTCGAGGTCTATATGGATGGAGCGCTTCAGCCAGGGTTGAGCCGAATTCCAGGGTTTTTCGATATCGAGTTTCAAGATAAAAAAATGAGCCGCCTCATGGTGAAAGCTAAACAGGGCGGTGGCACTTTCATTCGCGAGATTCCCCATACTTTGGTGGGAGATGTCGTTGCTCAGAACGTGGAATTCTCGAACCGCGTGCAGCGGATCGGAATGCGTCTGGAGACGCTGCCCATTCGTTTGGATCCAAAAGTGTCCAGAGTTCTCGTGAATGGCCAGCTGGTCGATTTCGACGGTTCACAAGTTGTGAAAGTCCCCGTGGATCAGCCCCTGACCTTTGAGATCTCGCATCCAGGTTTTCAAACGCTTCGAAGTGAACGCTCTTCGATTCCCTCGCAGACCGTCGAAGCAGGGCAGACCCTGGCTCAAGAATTCGAGCTCGTTCCGGATAAGTACGGATCCGTGCGCCTGACGCTGAATGTGACCTTGGGAACGACCGTTCGCTTTGTCATGAAAAAAGACGGTCGCGAACCGAGTTCAGGCGGAACCCTGGAATTTGAATTCGACGCGGAGAAAGTCAAAGATCGGAAGCTACCCGTGGGCGAATACCGGGTTTACGCTTTCAATAAAGGTTTGGAGCGCGAAGGAACCATCGAGAACCTGCGCGTGGATTCAGAGCGTGCGACCTACGGCACGCTCAACTTAAGCGATCCGATCTCAAAAACTTCGCGTTAATCGCGGGCTTTGGAGGTCTCGGCAGGTTTTTTTGGTCATCGACGGAAGTCGATTGAAGGCGAAAGGCTGCGTCGAGCGACTGCTCTTCGTAGCTGACTATTTCTCGTATTTGTAGCCTACGCCATAGATCGAAACGATATGGCGGGTCATAGCGGGAATCTTTTTTCGAAGTGCGCGCACGTGAACGTCGATCGTCCGGTCGCTGGTATTTCCAGCGGTATCTTTCCAAACTTCCTTCAGGATTTCATCGCGAGACACAACGTGACCTGCGCGAGAAGCGAGACACCGAAGGATGTCGAACTCGGTGAGTGTCAGGTTGGTGGTTTTTCCTGAATAGACGGCCTCGCGACTGGCAGGATCGATCTTGAGCGAACCGACCAAGATGGCTTGAGCAGCCGCATCGGGGGCTCGGCGAAGCCTTGCGCGGATTCGAGCCACGAGTTCCTTATAGTCAAACGGCTTAGGAATGTAATCGTCGGCCCCACCGGTGAGCCCTTGGGTGATGTCGCTGACGGTGTTTTTTGCGGAGAGAAAAATGATGGGGATGTGCCGAGTGCGTTCATCCTTCTTCATCAGGGAACAAGCATCGTAGCCACTGAGAATGGGAAGCATGACATCCAGAAGAATGAGGTCAGGATTTTGGTTTCGAGCGATTTCCATACCGATGATGGCATTCTCGGCAGTCAGAATGTTGAAGTCCTTACTGAGCATGGCTTGAAGAAATCTTCGCGTTTCCGGATTATCTTCAACGATGAGCAGAGTAGATTTTTCCATGATGTTTTTTTCGCTCGTTGCCGCTTAGGCGGCTCGTTTCTTGGGCTTGGGAAGGACGTATTCTTCTGTGATTTCCTCTTCGAGGCCGCCCCACGTGGGGTGGGCCTTGAGGAAGACTTTGACTAAATCGGTGTCGAACTGGCGGCCGGAGAACAGGCGTAGTTCCTTGTAAGCCACCTCAGGGGTGAGGCCTTTTCTATAAGGCCGAGTGGTGGTCATGGCGTCGAAAGTATCTGCGATGAGGATGATCCGTGCCGAAAGAGGGATTTTCTGGCCGAACACGCCGTCTGGATAGCCTGCACCGTCCATTCGTTCGTGATGGTGGCGAACTCCTGGGGCTACTGCCTTGAAGAAAGGAACGTGGGTGAGTGAGGAGATGATCTTCTCGCTCTTTTCAGGGTGCGCCCTCATGATCGCTTCTTCGTCAGCGCTCAGACGGCCTGGCTTAAGCAGGATCGAGTCGGGAATCCCCATCTTGCCGAGATCGTGAAATAGGCTCGCGTATTCCACCACGCGTTGCTCGTATTCATTGAGGCCCGCGGCTTCTGCCAAAAGACGAGAGTTTCGGGCGACTCGTCGGCAATGGCCGTAGGTATAGGGATCCCTTTCCTTCAGCGCCTGAAGGAGGGCTCGTGCGACCTGATTTGCCCAATCCGGAATGTTATCCCAAGCCATGAGAGAAGTTCCCTGCCTCAGGCGTATCGGGTGAGGACGGGATTGCCCTTAACAATTCCTTTCCGGATGGAAAAAAGGGTAAGGCCCACCCGGGGATTTTGCCGAAAGGGAGAATATGGGGCGAAGCCTGATCATCTCTATCGCAGGTTTATTGACGCTGACCTGGGCAACTTCGCAAAATGCGATTGCAGACGCGGGCGACCTGATTCCTGGCTCGCGCTACACCTCGGGTAGGGCCGCAGCGCTGGGTGGCGCTTTCTTAGCTTTGGCTGACGATGCGGCCTCGGCGCTTTTCTATAACCCATCCGCAATCGCCAAGCTGAAGCGAACTGGCGTGGAAGTGGCCAATATCCAGTTTCAGCTCACTCCCGACTACATCAAGAACTTCGACATGGATTTCTACAAAGTCACTGGATTGTCGGGTTACTCCAGTTCGGTCGCCTCCCATCCGAACACGTTGCCGGGAGTTGGCATGACCTTCGCTCCGACCGTTTCCATGCGGGGCGCGAGCTTTGGCTTACTCGCTTCTACCCGACTTCAAGCGACTTCGGATGGAACGAATCTGACCCATCGAAGTTACTACCAATTGGTTCCCACTTTCGGAACTGCGCTTCCCTTGGCTTCAGGGGTGGTTCGTCTCGGGTACAGCCTTCAGTGGGTGAACCGCGCTTCTGGTACGAATACACTCGCCGTGGGTGACACCATGGGCTGGAGTCGCAGTATCGCAGAGGGTTCTGCGCTTTCTCATAATGCGGCGCTCGCTTTGAATCTGCCTTTTACACTTTTGCCGTCGCTGAACGTGGTCGCGCGAAATGTGGGCGGGGCTCGCTATTCTTCTTTTTCGTTGGTGCCTTTGACTTCGAATAAAACGGGATTGCCCGCAGATGAGCCCATGAGTGTGGACTTGGGTTTTGGGATTCAGCCAAAACTGGGTGGCGGAAGCTCGATGAACGTGGTCTTGGACTGGCGTGATTTCACCAACACGAGTGGTGCTTCGCTTTACAGCCACCTCTCGGGCGGAATGGAGCTGACTTTCCGAGACAGGTTTTTCCTGCGCGGTGGGGTGGGAAGCGGCTATCCGGCGCTCGGAATTGGCCTTCGGACGAAACGCGCTGATGTTCATATGTCTTGGTACAGCGAGGAACGCAGCACCTCGTTTCGGGATGAGCGCGATGTGCGATGGCTGCTTCACTATCAGATGAGAGCTTTCTGAAATGGCGCTTCGATTGTCGGTACTGGCAAAGGACGTGAAGACCGAAGGCCGCTGGATGGATGAACTGCGCGGGCAGCTTCGTCTGGTCAGCGATATTGAATTAGGGGCCGTTTCAGGTGGAGTGGCGCCGGGCGAGCTGATTCTGGTGGATGGGAGTGATCCAGATGAGGTGATCGACCTGCTGGCGCGGTTCCCGGCCGAGGAACGCAAGAAAAAGGCGTTTTGTTTGATGGTTCCTGAGGGGGCTACGGTTCCATCCGAGCTACTGGACGGCCAAGTGGACGATGTTCTGATTTATCCCTTCCGAAACCCTGAGCTTTTGGTGCGAATCCATCAGTTGGGGCGAGCCCTACAGTGGAAAGGCTTGGAGAGTGTCAGCCGAGTTTTGGGCGAGACCGTGGAGCAGCTTCGCGAGGACCTGGCACTTGCAACGCGCCTTCAGAAGTCCAGCACGCCGACTCGGTTTCAGGATGTTCGGGGCTTCCGCTTTGCGAGCCGCTATCTGGCGGGTCTACGAGCGGGAGGGGATTACTTCGATCTCGCTGAGTCGGGCGATTCCCGTCAGCTTTCGCTCCTCCTTTCCGATGCCTCAAGCCATGGTCTTTCGAGCGCAGTGCTCGGGGCTTTGATGAAAGTGGCTCTGAAGCTTTCGGCGGACGACGTGCGATCGGTGGGCGAGACCGTGCGCCGAATTTTCAACGAGGTGCTGGTCGCCTTGTCTGAGCGCGATCACCTGTCCCTTTTCTACGGAGTTCTGAGTCGTCGGGACCTGAAGCTTCGCTACCTGAACCTCGGTCACTCTCGTGCGTTTCATGCCCCGGATGGTCAGCCGTTCCGTGAGCTTGCTCGGCAAGGGGAGCCCATTACGCGGGCCAAGCTTTTGGGGCAGCCAGTAGAAGGGGAGCTTCAGCTCCACTCCAACGATCGCCTGGTCTTGCTCTCGGACGGTTTTGTTGAGGCAGCCGGCGGACCTGAGGGCGCATTGGCGCTCCTCAATCAATTCCGCTCTAAGGAATCACTGGATGCGGTGAATGAGTTCACTTTCCGCGTGAAGCAGAAGTTTTCATCACCTGAAGACTTGCCTGCCCAGGATTGTTCCATCCTCGTGGCGGACGTAGACGCTCAGACGCTTCGTTTGGCGACCTGACGGGTGTCAGATTAGGCCAAAGCGAGGCGTGAATCGCCAGCAAGAAGCTGCTTAAGAAGTTGGCGCAGTCGTTTCATTTGTTGACTGTTCTAATGCGTTTTTGCAGCAAGAGCAAGAGAAACTCCTCGGTTCGCTATGAATCGAGTTTAGTTCAGCGCTTGATTCAAGTCGGCACGGAGGTCTTCTAGGTCTTCGATTCCCACGCTGATTCGAATCAAATTGTCGTGAATGCCCAGGGTTTTTCGAGTCTCTGCGGGAATCGATGCGTGAGTCATGATGGCCGGATGCTCGATCAGTGACTCAACGCCGCCCAAGCTTTCTGCCAAAGTGAACACCTTCACTTTTTCCAGGAATGAGCGCGCCTCCGGGAGTCCGCCTCGGATGAAGAATGTGATCATTCCGCCAAAGCCGGACATCTGACGACGAGCCAAAGCGTGCTGAGGGTGGCTTTCCAGCCCCGGATAAATCACTTTTTCGACTTTCGGGTGTTCCTCCAGAAAACGCGCAATGACCATCGCGTTTTGAGCGTGGCGCTCCATCCGGACGGGGAGGGTTTTTAGGCCTCGCATCACGAGGAAACAATCCATGGGCGCGGGCACAGCACCCACAGCGTTCTGGAGGAAGCGGAGTTGATCGTGAAGGTCATCGCGATTCATCACGGCGATTCCGCCCACCACGTCCGAGTGACCGTTCATGTACTTGGTGACCGAGTGAACGACGATGTCGGCTCCCAGCGCCAGCGGCTTCTGGAAGTAAGAGCTCATGAAGGTGTTATCGACCACCGAGATCGCGCCTTTTTTGCGGGCAAGATCCGTGAGGGCGCGAATGTCGACCACTTTCAGCATGGGATTCGTGGGAGTTTCGGTCCACAGAAGGCGGGTGTTGGACTGAAAAGCCGCCTCGGTTTTTGAAAGGTCAGACATGTCGACGAAAGTGAAGTCGATGCCCAGGCGGCGGAATACTTTGTCGAAAATACGGAAGGTCCCGCCGTAGACGTCGTCACCGCAGACCACGTGGTCGCCGGCGCTGAGGAGCTTGATGATGGCGTCGGTAGTCGCCAAGCCCGAAGCAAAGGCAAGCGCGTGCTTTCCGCCTTCCAGTGCTGCCACGCACTGTTGGTAGGCCGTGCGAGTGGGGTTGTGGGTGCGGGAGTACTCGTAGCCGCGGTGTTTACCGGGGCTTTCCTGGGCGTAAGTCGAGGTTTGGTAAATGGGCGTCATGACGGCGCCCGTTTCCGGATCGGCTTGCTGACCGGCATGGACGGCCAAGGTGGAAAAGCCCAGTTTCATTTCGCGGGAATGCTCGAGTTTCATTTTCAGTGACTCCGATCGTCGTTCAGTCCAGGAAGCCGTTGTCCTTCATCCACTGGTCGTCATAGACCTTGGACATGTAGCGGTTGCCCGAGTCGGGAAGGATGACCAGCACGTTCTTACCCTTCAGCGAATTGCCTTGGGACTTGATCCACTTCAGCGCTCCGACGGTCGCAGCTCCGCAGCTGACACCGATGTACAGGCCCTCTTCGCGCAGCAGGCGGCGGGTCATCAAGTGGGATTCTTTGTCCTCGACTTGAACCACGTCGTCCCAGAGCGAGAAGTCGTAGTTTTTCGGGAGGAAGTCCTCGCCGATGCCTTCGATTTTGTAGCTGGCCGGGGGCGACTGAGGCTTTCCGGTTTTGAAGACGTCATAAACGATGGAGCCGATCGGATCGACTCCGACGACTTTCACCGAAGGTTTCACTTCTTTCAGGTACTTTGCGCATCCCGAGAGGGTGCCGCCCGTACCGATTCCTGCGACGAAAACATCGATTTCGGGCATCTGTCGGAAAATTTCCGGACCTGTGGTTTTGTAATGCGCCTCGCGATTGGCCAAGTTGTCGTACTGGTTGAGCCAGATCGAATTCGGCGTTTCTGAAGCGATGCGCTTGGCGACCGAGTAGTAGGAGCGCGGGTCTTCGGGCTCGACGTTGGTCGGAGTAATCACGACTTCGGCTCCAAAAGCGCGAAGGTTTCGGATTTTTTCTTGGCTCATCTTATCGGGCATCGTGAAAACGCACTTGTAGCCTTTGATGGCAGCCGCCATGGCCAGTCCCATTCCGGTATTGCCGCTGGTGCATTCGACGATAGTTCCGCCGGGAAGGATGACACCGCGTTTTTCAGCGTCTTCGATCAAGTACCAGCCGATCCGGTCCTTGATCGAACCTCCGGGATTGAGGGCTTCGACTTTTCCAAAAACATTCGCCGGGCACCCCTCCGTGACCCGGTTCAGTCGGACGATCGGCGTATTCCCGATGGCTTGAAGCACGTTTTGATGAACCATGGCGCGGTTCTAGCGGGCTGACCTTCAGGGCGCAAGTCGAGCAGAAGGGAGAATTCCGAGCTTCAGCGGCGTTCGGCTTGTTCTAAGCCCGTGGCGAGCGCTGAAATCCGGGCAATCGAGCCATAAACGAGCTCCAGGACCGGCTCCTCGTCCTCGGCTGTTTCGGCGGGGAGCGAAGGCTCGTCATCTAATGCGGCGCGGCGAAGGTCGGTCATGCAGAGCTTACGGAAGACCATGCCTTGGGAGTTCAAATTATCTTCAACCCCACGCTCGGTGTTCGTGCGCAAGAATCCCCCGATCAGTTCGGTGCCCACTAAGTAGATGACCGGCTCGGCTGCCAGGCGGCCCACAAGGGTCGCTGTGGGAATGCCTTCTTGTACGGCGACGCTCTCGATCAGCCTCTTGTTCTTGCCGACCGACATCTTATTTTTCGCACGGCGATTCAGGGCCAGGATTTCCTGCGCCGAGTGAGCGACGAGGATTCCCATGCCGTAGGTGCCTGCATTGTTCTTCACGAAAGCGAACGGCTCTTGCTGAAGCCCGCGTTCTTCAAAAGCGTGCCGAGTCTTGGAAAGCACGCGCTCGACCGAAGCCGCTACGCGGTCCAGCCCCAGATCTTCATTGAAGTTCACTTCGTCAACGGCTTCCGTCTCGACCTGAATAATCCAAGGGTCAATGCCGATGATTTGGGCGAATTCCCCCGCCAAACGGTTGTAGTGAACGAAGTGCGTGCTTTTCTTTCGCGAGTGCCAACCGAGCGTGTGGGAAGGCAGGATCGGCTGGCGGACCGAGTCGAGCAGCTTGGGATAGCCGCTCGAGAAGTCATTATTGAGAAGGATCAAGTCCGGGACAAAACCCTGAGCGCTGAGCGTCCCGTCCTGAATTTGAATGGGAACGAGTCGTAGTTTTTTTTGAGTCGCCGACTCGAGTTCCAGCGGCTGATTATTTTCTGGCTGGGCGGAACCTGACCACCAGCCCAAGCAAACTTCAAAGCCCGCGGTTTCAAGAATGGATTGCAGGTAGTGCAGATTCTCCAGGTACCAGACGTTTGAAGTGTGGGCTTCGGGAAGGATCAAAATTTTCTGAGGCTCGCGCGGCATCCCCAGCCGAGAAGCGTAGGTGGCCAGTTGAGCGCGAAAAATCGGAGCAGCCGATCGTTGATCGTCCGGGCACAAATTGTTGAAGCCTGCCGGGTAGAGGTTGGAATCAACGGGCGCGATTTTGTAGCCCGAGTCGCGAAGGTCAACCGAGCAGTAAAACGGAGGCGGCGCTTGGCGTGACCCCTTCAGTGCCCAATCGAAAAGCTCTTGCCGATGCTTTTGAATTCGAGCGGCGAGATCGCGTTTGAGTTTCTGGCCTTCAAGAGTGGTGCGAGTCACAGAATCTGCCGTTTCAGAAGCGGCCGAACTTACGGCAGGAACTTTGAGCCTGCTCGAAGGGCGCTTTCCTGGAGGCAGGGATATCACCTTTCAGGGAGTCCAGGAGGGTCAAATTCCTGGAAAAAGAGGCTACGCAGCTTTGAACCAGGAGCGTCTTCAATTCGCCTGAGTAACGCCGGTTCTCCGCTTGGGTGCGTTTTCCGCCAGCCGACGCGGGATTCAGGCACGCCCAGCGGAAATCTTGCCATCCTTTTTGAAGCGACTGCGTCGAGGAAACGACGTGGTCACGGTCGGGGTCGGATTCTTGAGTCGAGGCTTCAAGTACTTTGCGGTAGCGGCCGATGGCGTCGCCCAAGCAATCCCCACGGTGAGTCAGCGCCTCTTGGTATTGAAGCTCATTGAGTTGCGGGGCGGCATTGCCGGGAAGCATCCGGCAGCGCAGGAGTTGAAGTTCCAGTCCCGCGCGCTCGGCGTGAGTGCGAAGGAGGGAGGGTTGGTCTTTCAAGCGCGCAAGCGCCTGGCTGTAAGCTTGCTCGGCCTCGGTGAGCTGGGAGCGGGCGACCCGGGATCGCGTCTGCATGAGTCGCCCCAGTGCGGCGAGTTCGGGTTCGAGCTGGCGGCGTGAATCTTCGGCTTCGATTTCTAGGGCGAGCTGAAGCGCCTCGGTGGGGCGTCCCGCGGCCAGGTAGGCTTCTGCCAGGGTGGTTCGCGCTTTCAGACCCTCCGGGCGAAGGCCGGTGGCTTCAACATAATGCTGAAGGGGCGAAAGTGCCTCTTTCGGTAGTCCTTCGCGGAGCAGAGCGTGGCCGAGAAGGCGGTGGGCTTCGAGGGCTTCGGGAGCGCTGATGTAGCGCGAGACAAAACGCTTCAAGGTTCGGACGGCGTCGTGCCAGCGTTCTTCTTGATGCAGGCGGAGCGCTTCTTTCCAAAGGAGGCGCGCTTCAGCGTCCGAATGGGCGCCTACCGCTTCCGCTGGGAGGGGGAGTGCGGCGGATTCTTTTGCCGCGTATGCTTCAGTGCCCGAGAGGACTGCGATCCAAAGCCATAGCCACATGCACTAGATCTTCAACCGAGTGCACGTCGCGCGCAAGCTCAGGAAGCAAGATTGGGTCGGGAATCCCGGCTCCGTGGACCAAGGCCTCAAGCCCCCGCTTTTCTCGGGCTTGGAGGCCTTCTAAAATCCGGCGCGCTTCATCCCAGGCAGGGTCAGCGGGAATGCCGGTGAGGGGGCCCAGGTGGGCGAGGCTTCGATTGAGGATCAGTCCATCGAAGTGGTAACCGCGACGGGTGATGCCTTCCGCGAAATGAGAAACCTCCAGCACGTGCTCTGGAGCGGGCGAAGCCACCATAATGAAACCGGTCGAGGAGCCTTCGAGAAGTGCGGTCACTTCCCGAAGATTTTTGGAAAAGTTTTCCTGCACTTCGAAAAGCGAAGCAACAAAGCCCACGAGGTGAGTCATGAACCCACCGCCGGTCAGTTTTTCGAGGGCGTCGAGGGCTTTGTGCATTCCGAAAGCCGCGAGTCGGCTCGATGGGGCCAGAAGCCATTGGAGCGCTTTTTCTTCGTAAAAGCGGGTGAGGAGCTTCGGAGCGTTCAGAAAATCCAGAGTGTTCCGGCTGGGCGGCGTGTCGAGGATGATCCGGTCAAATTGCGGGTCGCGATTCAAACGGTGAAGCCGCTGAACGGCCATGTACTCGTTGGTTCCGCTGAACTCGCGAGCGAAGATTTCAAAAATAGGATTTTTGATGAGCTTTTCTGCGCCTTCGGCTGAAAAGCCCAGATCCACGACGAGCTGTTCGAAAGTACGGCGCGTGTCGGGCATCAGCGCGTGAAGGCTGCCCGGCACGGTCTCCGGGACATCGAAGCCCTGGGATCGAAGCTTTTGGAGCGCTACTTTCAAGTGGGGCGTGAGATCGGTGGGGTGGTCGCCCAACCCCTCGAGTCCGAGCGACGTCGCGAGCCGCTTGGCCGGGTCCAGCGTGACCACCACCGCGCGGTCGCCCCGAAGCGCCGAGAGCAGCCCCCGCGCTGCGCTGACGGTGGTTTTTCCGACGCCCCCGGTTCCGCAATGGATCAAGATTTTGCGCTTCATGACGCGGTTTCCTCGCGCAGCGCTTGGAGTCGCGCGGCCAGGGTTTCCACCAAGTGGGTGTGCTCGCGGCCCACTTCAGGCGCGACAAACGGCAAGCTTGCGTAGCGAAGGCCGCGCGAATCCCAAAGGCGCGCTAGATTTTCTTTCTCCAGGCGCGATTTTCGCCACAAGTAATCGGCCGAATCGAGCGCAAAGGGCGAAAGCGCGCTCTCGGCGCTCTCTGGGCTGGTCGCGCCCTCGGCGCTCGCCGCGCCAACCGTCTTTGCGTCCCGGCTTTGGCTCGAGGCGGGCGGCTCGCGAAGCTCGGGAAGTCTGCGGTTACAGATCAAAGCGGCTTCGTTTTTGGGGAAGAGATCAGAAAGCAGGTCTTTCAGCTCGAGGGATTCTTGAAGCGGCATTTCCTCGGGTAAGGACACGATCACGATTCCGGTTTGCGCGGGGTCGCGGAAAACCGAGTTCATCGCCTCGGTGTCGCTGTGGACCGGGCCTGAGCCGAAAAGGTTTCCAAAGTTCCGTGTGGAGCGAAACATGGCGACGCCGTGGCCCGTGGAAGGCATGTCGATCACGACGTGGTCGTAATTTTGCCGCTCAAACCAGATTTTTCCGAGGAGAACGAGCTCGCGAATTCCAGGCGCCGCAGTAGCCAAATACTGCACGAGACGGTTCTGAAGAAAGAAGTGGAGAAGCAGGCGGGCACCGATTTTCAATTCAGCGTACTCGGCAAACGACGGGCCGGCGGAAGCGTTCAGAGACCAGAGGTTCGCCCCGAGTTGCTTCATATCCTGCGGCGGGCGAGTGGGGTCTTCGATGCTGACCCAGAGCACGCGTCCGGGAAGCGACCGAGAGATGGACTCGGTGATGGCAGTTTTTCCCACTCCCCCTTTTCCGATGACGAAAAGGAGGCGACGGTTGAGCAGTGATTTCAGGTCGTTGGAAGTCATGAAGTCCTGCGGGATGGCCTTGCAATTGGCCGCCCCGGTCATACACTGGGCCCACCGAAAGGGGAAAGAATGCTCAAGCGCGCATCAGTTTTTGTAGGGTTGGCTTCGATTCTGGGTCTGGCTGCCGGTTGCGGCGGTCCTAAGGCCTTCACCAAAGGCGAATACGACGATCCGACTCGGGTTGAGCTTTTGGACGATAAGTTCAACGAGTCTGACATGCAGCAAATGGCCGACACGGTGATCAAAGCCATGGTGTCGTGCGGTTATGTTGCGAACGCTCCGAAGCCCCCGGTGGTGATCGTCGAGCGGGTGAAGAACAAAACCGAAGAACACATCGACACCGAGAGCCTGACCGACAAGGTGCGAACCGCTCTGATCAAGACGGGCAAAGTGCGCTTCGTGAATAAGGAAGAACGCGGGACGATCGACTCGGAATACCAGTACAACGAGGCCGGCAACGTGAGCGGTCCGACGCAGAAAAAGCGCGGCAAGCAGATTGGCGCGGACTACATTTTGTCGGGCAACTTGGCCACGAACATCCAGCAAGTGGGCAAAGACAAGTTCGTCTACTACAAGCTGACGATGAACCTGACGAACCTCGAGTCTTCCACTATTGACTGCACCGAGGAGCGCGAGCTGCGGAAGAAGTTCAAAAAACGTAGCATCTCGCTCTGAAGCAGAAAGGCGCGCGCAGCATGAGGGGTGGCCGGCCCGGAGGGCTTCGCTGGGCAGCGTGGATGGGTGGGCTCGGGATCGCTTTGGCGGTCTCGGCCTGCCAGTCCGCGCGCGTTTCAGATCGAGAGATCGACAACCTGTTTCGGGGCGGGAAGTACGAAGAAGCCGCTGCGCGCTTGGAAGCAGGTTATCGAAAGCATGGCGAAGAGGGTGGCAAGGACTCGCTTCTTTATCTCTTGGATTTGGGGTTGGCTCGCCATCAGGCAGGGCAATTCGATGAGGCGAATCGGGCGTTTTTGAAAGCCGACGAAGTCGCCGAGATCAAGGATTACACGAAGCTTTCAGTCGAAGCGGCCGTGCTGATCACCTCGGATCTCATGAAAGCTTACAAAGGCGAAGAGTTCGAGAACGTGATGATCTCGACCTACTTGGCCATGAACTATGCGCTGCTGGGAAAGTCCGAGGACGCGCGAGTCGAAGCCCGAAGGGTCAATCGAAAGCTCGAACGTATGGTGACGGAAGGGAAGCGCAAGTATCAGCAAAATGCGTTTGCGCGTTACCTGTCCGGCATTCTTTACGAGGCCGATGGAAATTGGAATTCGGCCTACATCGATTACAAAAAAACCTGGGAGCTGAGTCCAGAGGCTCCGGGCTTAGGCAAAGCTCTTTGGCGAGTGGCGCGTCGGGGAGGATTTCGCGAAGACCTTCCGCGCTGGGAGGCGGAGTTTGGCGAGGAGGTGCGGAGTTCGGCCCCGCCGCCGGCTGAGATCATCGTTTTTTATCAAAACGGAATATCGCCCCGTAAGCTTCCGAATCCTGACTTCTCGTCGCTTCCCAAGTTTTATGCCCGGAAAAATCCGGCAGTCGGGGCTGAGGTGGAACTGGTGGGGGAGGCCTCGAATCCGACTGCGCTCCCTGGCAAGACCCAGGTTCTTTACGATATCGAACAAGTGGCCATCCAGAATCTGGAAGAAAAGTACGGGGGCTTAGTGGCCAAGAAGTTGGCCGGTTTGATCGTCAAAGAGACGCTGGCCGATCAGATTGAGCGAAGTACGAAAAGCCCTCTGGCGGGCTTTCTGGCTCGTGTGGCCATGTACGCAAGCGACCAAGCGGATTGCCGCTCGTGGGCACTCTTACCGAAGGACCTTCAAATGGCCCGTCTGGAAGTGCAGCCTGGGGTCCATGAGGTCCGTCTGACCCCGGTTGGGCCTTTCGGAGAACGCCTTCAGCCGCTTCCCGGAAAGGTCGTTTCCGTAGCGGCGGGTCAAAAAGTTTTCGTCAATTTCCGTTATTTGCCCTGAATGCCGCAGTGAGTTAAGTTCGGGTGGTGACTTCTGCATCGCCGAACCGAGTACCCATTCAGCACCCTGATTACCGCTATCCGGAATCGAGAAACCCTTATTACCGAAAGCTCCGGGAGCTTCCGGAACGTTTGGTTTTCGGAGACCAGGATACCGAATGCCACATGGGGCAGTGGCGCGAACAATTCTTGGACGCGACTGAAAAGACCGGGACTTCGAAACCAGAAACTTCGGGTCGGCGTGCTCTCCATGTCGAGATTGGCTGTAACGGAGGCCATGTCTCTTTGGAGTGGGCTGCAAGAAACCCCGCCGATTTGTATGTCGGCTTGGACTGGAAAATGAAGCAGATCCACCGGGGAGGCGAGAAGGCCCAGAACCGGAAGCTACGAAATCTCATTTTCCTGAGGTCTCATGCCGAGCGTCTGAAATACGTTTTTGCACCGGGTGAAGTCGACTTCCTTTACCTGTACTTCCCAGACCCTTGGCCGAAGAAGTCTCAGCGGAAGAACCGGTTCATCAATCCAGGAAACCTGGACATGCTGGCCGGGATCGTCCGACCGGGAGGGGTCTTCCACATCAAGACCGATCACCCCGGGTACTTCGAATGGATGGAGGAATCCTTGAAGGCAGCTTCGCCTTTTTGGAGCATCCTGGAACGGTCTGCGGACTTGCATCAGGGGCACCCTTCACCCACTGATCTGACCATTCCCGAGGTCACTCTCTTTGAAAGAATCTTCATTCGAGAGGGACTACCCATCCACAGTTTGAAGCTTCTACGCCGGGAGTAATTCCCGTGGTCCTCCGTTTTTTCGGAGGCCGTCTGGCGGACCTGCGTCCGTTCAGGCCGCCAGACGGTGCGTATTGCGCTTCAGACAACTTTCATCAGCTCAGAGCTATCAGCTCAGGAGCTTGAGAACCAATTGAGAGCTTTGATTGGCTTGGCCCAAGACCGAGACGTTCGCCTGGGTCAGGATCGAGCCTTTGGTCAACTCGCTGGTCTCTTCAGCCATGTCCGTGTCGCGGATACGCGAGTTGGCGGCCGAGAGGTTTTCAGTGCTGATCTGCAAGTTGTTGATGGTGCTCATCAAGCGGTTTTGCAGGGCACCGAGACCGGAGCGGTTGCTGTTCAGGCGGTTCAGCGCGGTGTCGATCATTGCCAGGTTTTCCTGAGCGCCGACTCGATTTTGCGTGCTGACGCCACCCAGGCCAAGGCTCGAAAGGGTCGTATTTGCTTCCGTAGTGTCGTAGTAGAAGCGATCTTCGAGCGGGTTGTTTTTCGTACCGATCTGGATTTCCAGATTGGCTTCGCTGCCATCGAGCAGCTTGCGGCCGTTGAAGTCGGTGGAGGCGGCGATCCGGTCCACTTCAGACTTCAGAGCCTGCATTTCCTTATCGATGAAGCTTCGTTCCGTGTCACCGATAGTGTCTGAAGAGGCTTGGATCGACAGTTCGCGCATCCGGATCAGGATGTTCGAAACTTCGTTCATCGCACCTTCGGCCACTTGAATCATCGAAACGCCGTCGTTCGCGTTCCGGGTGGCTTGCTTCATCGATCGAATGTTGGCCTTCAACTTTTCGCTGATGGCCAAACCGGCGGCGTCGTCGCCTGCGCGGTTAATACGCGAACCTGAGGAGAGTCTCTCCAGGCTGCGGCTAGTGTTGTTTCCGTTCAGTCCCAAGAAACGTTGAGCCGAAATCGAACTCACGTTAGTAGCGATACGCATTCCCATTTTATTTATCCTCCGGGTAACATCTCAATTTCCTCCTCCATGAATTTTTCTTCCTTGTAGGTGGGCATCCCTTGCCCGCTTACATGTGACATTTCGGCGGACGCGGGTTGGACTTGAGAAAAAAGCTGAAAAATATCGCATACTTATACCTTATCAGGATTGTCGGGTATTCTGCGAATGTTGAAAACATCTGAAAATACCGGGGTTTTTCGATGTTTTTGTGCTTTTTAAAATTGCGGAAATTCCCGCAAAAAATCTCACATTCGGATTCACGAAAGGCTCAAGCACAACACCTTCGGAAAAGAAAAAAGCCTGACCCCGGGGAGGGATCAGGCTTTTAGAGTTGAATCAGACGGTCAACGGGAAGGGGAATGCCCTCCCGAGCCGCTTTTCTTTATTTCTGGGTTTTCTCGACTACGAATTCGCGCTGAATCGTTTTTCCACCCGCATAGGTGAATTTCACGGTGATCGGGTTTTTACCCGGTTCCAGTGGAATGTAGTCGGTTGAGTACTTCCCAGGCCCTTCGTCGGTAAAAACAGTGGCCGAGAAGCGATTAGCCGAGTTCTGGATGCTGATCTGCTCGAACTTAACGGGCGGGGTGGCCGAGGCAGGGTTTCGGCTCGAGCCGGATTTTGCTGCCGCTGGAGAGGGGGAGCAGGCCGTGCCTTTGAGGCGAATTTTCCCAGCTGTCGTAGCGACTTCCGGGGCGTCCTCGCAGGGGACTTCAATGTTTTGAAGGGGTGCGGCCGGGTCGCTGGCCACGTTTCGCTGCGGGTCGCTCGGTAGATCCAAGTTCACCACCGTGCCGGGGTGAAACCCCTGCTGGTCGTAAAACAGGTTGTAGACCGAGTGCACAAACACACTCGACACCAAACCGAAGATCGCAAATTCCACTGGATTGATTTTGGTTGGACGCATGGCCAAGAGCGCTCCCTTACAGAGGGATATCGGCTTCCCCCCGGCTGGCCTTTAATGAAGCTGCGCTTTGGGGTAGGGAAGGAAGCGATGGATATTCTGAGCCAATCCGCGCTGGTGGTGGCGATTACAGCGGTGGCCTGGGGGCTATCCGTCCTGGCGCGTGACGTCCGTAACAAGCTTTACTTGGGCTACGCCCTTTTGTGCGTCGCTATCTCGGCATGGGCGTTTTTTTTCTTTCTGTCGCGTCTCGTGCCCAACCACGGTTGGTACGCTTTTCATCTGCTGGCGAACCTCTGGCTGACCCCCCTGGCGCTTGGCTTTATCCGTTCTTTGACGCGCCTTCAGGATCGTCCGGGACGGATTCTTTTCGAATTGTCTTGGATCTCTGCTTTGGCGCTTTCGGCCCTGCTTCTTTTTCCGGGTAAGGACCCGTCCTGGCTGAAGACGCTGGTTCTTTTTCATCCCGTTCTGGTCGTGGCGCAGATTCTTCTCATGATGGCCGTCGATTTTCGGCTCGATCGTCGCCCGGGCTATCGTCCCGCGAAAGCGCCCGCCGTGGGCCTGGGCCGGCGTTACCTGATTTACCTGGGTGCCCTGGCCGTATTGGGGACCTGCGTAATGGACCACGTTCCTTGGGCGGGCGCAGCAGTTCCGGTCATCGGGAACTTTGCCTTGATCGTCTATTTGTATTTTCTTTCGAGAGCGATCACTCAGCAGCGCCTTCTGAATTTTGGCGCCGTTTTGTCGCGCTTCTTAGTGCTGCTCTTTATCTCGCTTCTGTTGACCGGGATCTATTCCCTACTCCTTGCGACCATCGCAGATAAGCCAGCCCTGTTTCTGCTCAATTCCTTCATTATCTCGTTCTTGGTCGTGGTGATGCTCGACCCTTTGCGATCGGGCGTTCGTTGGCTGACCGAGCGGCTATTGACTCAGAAGCACCGCCGCCTGACCGCGCAGGTTCAAGTGGCGCAGAGACGACTTAGCGGAGTCTTGTCTCTTTCGGCCCTGTTTCGCGAACTCACCGCCATGCTGGACCGGGTTTTGCCCGTCACCGGAGTGGGCTTGTTCCTGCTTTCGGCCGATGGAACGCGATTTCGGCGACGCATGGCCAAGGGCCTGCCTCTCACTGATGACGAAGGAGTGACCGAAATTCTTTCAGGTCATGGACTGATTTCGTATTCCCTGGAACGCATGCGCCGAGGGCGGCTTCCCGTGGTCTTAGGTCCGGTCTTGGAAGCCGAGATTGAGCGCTCTGCCTCGAAGGCGCAGCGAGAACGGTTATCCGAGCTGCTCTCGGCTTTGAGAGGCTTGGGCGGGAATCTTTTTATTCCTCTCGCAGAAGAGGAAAAGCTCCTGGGTTTTGTGGTGCTTCAGGCGCCCGAGCCGCCTTCGGCGTGGGCCGGGAATTGGGGCTTTTTGGAAGAACTTTATCCGTACTTTCAAGCTTTGGCGCGAACGCTGGGGACGCTGGAAGTCTACGTGCAAGCGCGAGAGAAAGACCGCTTGGCGGCTCTGGGTGAAATGGCGGCAGGCCTTGCGCACGAAATCAGAAACCCGTTAGGTGCGATTCAAGGGGCCGCGCAGCTTCTGGGGAGTGACCCTGCGAAACCGGATTCACGCTTTTCTCAAGTGATTGTCGAAGAAGTGCGGCGCTTGGACCGTGTGGTGAGTCAGTTCTTGGATTTCTCAAAACCGAGGAACCCGGAACTCAAGCCCGTGGAGCTGAACGATTTGGCGCGCGCAGTCGTCGAACGGATGAAGGCAGGCCTTCGTCCTGATTTGGACTTTGGGTTTCGCGAATCGGGAAGTCCTGCTTGGGTTTTGGCTTCTGCTGAGCCTTTGATGCAGGTCTTGATGAACCTCGTTCAAAACGCGGCGCGCGCGACTCTCGAGAAAGCTTCGCCGCAGGTTCAGGTCAGAGTGGAATCCCAGCGATTCGGTCACCAGATGCAACATGCTTTGGTGGTTGAGGACAACGGGCGAGGAATTCCTGAGTCGGATCGCGACCGGCTTTTCATCCCGTTTTTCACGACCGATCCGCAGGGAACGGGCCTTGGGCTTCCCATCTGTCAGCGCATTGTAGAATCTCAAAACGGGCGAATTGAAGTGAAGAGTCGCGTGGGGGAGTTTTCGCGCTTCTCGGTCATTTTACCGGAAGCCGGAGCAGAACTCGGGCAGGATGAGCGGAAGGGAGACTTCAGTGGCTGAGTGGCAGGTTCCGGCGCGAGTTTTGGTAGTCGATGACGAGAAGAACATCACGCTGGTGGTCCAAGCCATGCTGGAGCGTGCTGGGTTTGAGGTCACGGCGCTGAACGACTCCTCGCGCGTCGCAGAAGCCTTAGACGAAGAAGAGTTTCACGCGGTGCTGAGTGACCTTCAGATGCCGGGCTTAGGCGGCATGGAGATTCTGGCTCATTGCAAAGCCGAGTACCCTGAACTTCCAGTCGTGATCCTGACGGCCTATGGAACGGTTGAAAACGCAGTTCAGGCCCTGAAGGCCGGCGCATTCGATTTCGTCACGAAGCCCTTTGATCAGCAGGAACTTTTGGATTCTTTGACCAAGGCCGTTCAGACCTGCCAAGCCCGGCGGCTCGAACCACTTCCGATCACTCCCTGGGCAGAGGTAGCCGAAGGAGTTTCCGATTCAGCAGGGACGGGGATTTCATCGTCTTCGATCTCTTCGATCATCGGCGCGAGCCCGTCGATGCAGGAAGTGTTTCGAGTGATCGCAAAAGTTGCGCCGACTTCCAGTACGGTCATGATTTACGGAGAAAGCGGAACGGGCAAAGAACTCGTGGCGCAGGAAATCCACCGCCATTCACCGCGAGCGAAAAAGAGCTTCGTGAAAATCAATTGCGCCGCCATTCCCGCAAACCTCATTGAAAGTGAGCTTTTCGGACACGAACGCGGCGCCTTTACGGGTGCGGTCAGTTCTAAGCCCGGACGTTTTGAGTTGGCTCATGAAGGGACGCTGCTTCTCGATGAAGTGGCCGAAATGCCGCTGGAGATGCAGGTGAAATTGCTCCGTGTGCTGCAAGAGCAAGAATTCACGCGAGTGGGGGGCTTACACCCCATTCGAGTCGACGTTCGAATCGTCACTGCGACTAATAAAGATCTGGAAGCGGAAGTAAAAGCGGGGCGATTCCGAGAGGACTTGTTTTACCGTTTGAACGTGGTGCCAGTGAGGCTTCCGCCCCTTCGTGAGCGCCGCGAAGACGTGGAAGCTTTGGTGCGAATTTTCATTCAGGAGTTCTCCAAAAAACTGAAAGTTCGGATTTCTTCAATTGAGCCTGCGTGCTTGGAAGCTTTGAAGCAGCACGCATGGCCTGGGAATATTCGTCAGCTCGAAAACGTGATCGAGCGCATGGTGCTCATGGCGGATTCAGAAGTGCTTCGCGTTTCGGATTTGCCCGTGGAGCTGCGACCCGAGCCAGTATCTCTGGGAGTTGCGGGCGAGGGCAGTGGAGAATCGAGCTTCAAAGAAACCGTGCGCCTTCGGACTCAGGCCGTCGAGCGGGAGCTGATTGAGAAAGCCTTGGAAGAGCTGGGTGGAAATGTGACCCGAACGGCCGAAAAGCTCGGCATTTCCAGAAAAGGCCTTCAACTAAAAATGAAGGAGCTGGGAGTGCGGAGGTAGGAGGCGTGCGCGGTTACTGCGCTGGAACTGCACCGCTGGGACTGCCTACGCCTCGCTTGGATCCCTGGGATGTTTTCAGGCGGCCGCTGGGGCTCAGGTGTCCAAAACGCTGCACGAGCGCCGCTTGAAGGGTTTCTAGGTGGGAAACGAGTTCTGAAAACTCAGCGTCGCCTTTAATGCTTTTTTTGCAGTTTTCTGCCCCACTCCAGAATTCATCGACCGAGTGAAAGTCGCTACCCAATCGGGCTTCGGTTTCTCGTTGTTCTTTTTGGAGCTGGTCGGTCTGGGCTTCGAGGCCCCGCTGGTCGGCTGCTTGTTCGCTGGCCAATTGTTCAAGCTTTGAAAACGAAGTAGCCGCTTCATGGCCGATCAGCATCGAGTCTTGGGCGTTGAGTTCCCGGGCCCCGTTTTGGGGGTCAGAAAGAAGGACAGTGAGTTCTCCATTCGGAGAGAGACTCACGGACACGCGTTGCTCGGGCGAAAGATTCCCCTGCAGCGACGATTGAAGTGCCGAGCGTAAGTGGGACGCGCGTTCGGATCGCTCCTTTTTTCTCTCTATGAAGGTGTCCGTGATGCGCTTTTCTTGGCTTTCGAGCTCCTGCAGCGTTTGAGTAGTCGAAAATGAGCGCGCACACTCGGTTTGGCAGCGGCGTAAGTAAGCTTCAAAAGTGGTGCGAAGGAGCGCTTGAAACTGCTTTCGAAGCGCAGGCGTATTGGCGTGCGGAGTGAGGGCGGGTGCTTGTATCAAGGGTGTCGAAGGTTCGCGGTTCAGAGTCCGCTTGAGGCGTGGCTCGAATGCGACGTTTTGCGGAGGCGTGGCTTCTTCCAGTTGCGCGGAAGGGAAGTGAGGTTCTCCTTGCGCCTGTGGATTGCCTAAACTGAAGCCAAGCGGCCAGGTCGAACGCCCCAGGCCCGAGTGCGCAATGGGTAGTGACGTGACCGTGATGGCACTGTCTTCTGCAAGCTTTGCCTTCAATGGTAGGGAGTAGCCGCCCTCGGGAGTGAAGACCCAGACCGTTTTCTCGGGCTCACCGTTTGGCGCTTTTTCTTGGGGTGACTCAAGCGCCAGCGCAAAAAAGGGCGACGAAGCGGAAGAGTCTCGGGCGGCTCGGGCAGGCGTGTACCTCCCTAAAGCCCAAGCCTCCTTGGGGCGTGAAATGTCCTGCGACAGTTTTTGATTGGCAACCACGCAGCCCAGCAGCGACTGCATGGGGTTTTTCTCGGGCTCTGGGCCTTTCGCCAGCGCTGCTTGCGAGAGGGTCCATGTGAGGGCGAGTGAAAGCGCGAGTACCAATGGCCGGTAGAAAGTGCGTGCTTCTCGTTGAGTCAGGATCGTCACAAGGAGTGTCCTACCATACGGAAGTCGCGCACTTCGGTTAGGTTTTGGTTTCAACGTTTACTGCGCTTGGCCTGCGCTGGTTGCGCTTGCAGCACCCGGTTTTCGGCCTGTGGGCGTTTGTCCGGTTCTGGCTCGAAGCTGCAGGGCTTTCAAACGGTCAAGCTCTGCCACTACCGAGCGGTAGAATGGCTGAAACTCTTCGTCCTCGTTCCAGTGATCTTTTTCTAATGCGGCTTTGCAGCCTTTTAAGCCGCTCAGGAAATCCTCGAACGTTTTGGCTTTGAGTAAATCCACGATGACTTTTTTGACGTCTTCCTCAAGTTGCTCAAACCCACGAGCGATTTCTTCTTCTTTTCTTTTGATCTCTTTTTTCGTGGATTCGGGAGTGTTCTGGCTTTGATCGAGCTCACGGAGGTTGTCTTGCTCGGCTTCCAGGGCTTCTTCCTTTTGTGTCAGAGCCGCTTTGCGCTTTTTCAGTTCCGAGTTTTCTGAAAAGTGAGCGAGCCGTTCTCGTTCCGACTGCTTAGAGTATTCCTCGAAGCGCTTTTTGAGTTCATCGAAAAGCACTTTGCGCGTGGCGGGGTCACTTTTTTTCCACTCACCGTTCAGGACGGGGTCTGATTTCCCGCGATTTTGAAAGGGCCTCCTCACCAGGTTTGGAAATTCTCGTGTGTCAGGCGAATTCATTTCATCCAGTTGTTTTTCGAAAGACGCTTGTTGGTTCACAGTTGGGGCTGGTTCCGATCCTGGAGTGAAAGCCACTTCGACTTCTTCGAATGTCTCTCTCGGGGGTGCGTAGGTGTCTTCGCTTTCGAAGCCTCCGAGCGGAAGCCCGATGCGCTGATAGCCGCCTTCGAGTTGAAGTGTTTGTTTGAGGTAGCCATAAGAGTTCCGGGCAACTCCCGTCACGTCGACTTTGGCGGCGCCTTCGGCTGTAGGGATCCAGGCGTAGTCTTTTTTATAAGTGGCACCTGACGCGCTTTTGAATTCGAGGGTTTGAACGAGCAGGCCAGCGCTCAGGGGCGCACCGATCAGAGCGGGTTCCCACCCGGAAACTCCTCGGACCGCCCATTTCGGGTTCGACAAGCGCCGAGTCGCGACTTCATTCGCGCTCATACAGCCTAAGATCGGGTCCATCGGGTTTTTGATCACGGCCGGTGATCTTCCGCTTTCTTGCTTCTTACTTTTGGCGTGAACCGGAGCAGCCTGCGCAGAAATGAGGCAGTGCACGAGGAGGAAGCGAACGAAGGACGCGGGCACTCGGCTTTTCTTAGTTTTCTGCATGAGGCTCTCCACAGAGCGTATCGGCAGAAAAGCCTGAAAACTTGAGCCCCGCTTACCGAAGTCGTGGCTTTCCTAAGTTCGCAATCGGAGAGAACTTTTCATCGCCCGTCAGTTTTGCTCTGAGCCTCTGCCAGGACAAGTCCCGGATCGTGCGGCTATCGAAAGTGAGGTCGAAGAAGCGCGGATAGACGGCTAGGAAATCATCGAGCCGAAGGGTGAAAGCTGCGATGTCGGGCTGAATGCCCACGCGGTAAGGCGAAAAAGGAATGTCGTGAGAAAGGTAGATGGCTTTCACTAATGCGTCCGTAATGGCAGCACTGCCGCGCTGAAACGGCATCGCGTGCGCAAGCCACCAGTGCATTTCGGCAGCAGCGCGAATCACTTCGGATGGGGAAGTGTCGCGGTCGACCGCGCGATCAAAAAGATGTTCTGCATGGCGAAGGATGGGCTCGATCTGAGTGCCAGGAGGGTGAACCCAGCGTCCCGGCAAGTTGCCTTTGGGCATGTAATGGGTGAGGAGCACCGGCTCGGCGTGACCGGGGACGCGCATCTCCATCGGTGGTGGTGCGTAGTCGTCGCCGACGAGTGAAGCCGCCAGTTCTTGGCCGAAGGCGTACTTATCGGTCATTCGCGAGGTTTCGGATAAGCGGGGATCAAAAGTGCGCCAACTCCCAAACGGGTCGGATTCGGAAGCGCTCATCGCACTCGCCGCTTGGCTGCGTAGAGTAGCTAGCGCACTGAGAGCATTCCGAAAACGAAAGTGGGGATCGCTCTTCAGACGCTCAGAAATCCTTTGCGTTGCTTTCCAAAATTGCTCTCGAAAAACCGAATCGGCCGAGTAGCCCGGAGAGCGGATTTGGAGAGTGAAAGGGGCAGTCTCTGCATTCAAGCTTCCCTGGCCGAGCGGGCTTTTGGGTTGAGCGGCCTCAAGGGCGAGGGGAATCGCAAGCTCGCCCCGTAGGCAGCGCTCAGTGCTTTCGCTGGCAATCGTAAAAATGGGCCACGCGGTACCCATCCAAAAACAAACGGCAAAGCGAAGAAGGGAAATGTGGTGACTTCGGCGCACGGATTTATTTTTCCGGATCGGGTTCGTGCAGCCGCAATTGCCTGGAGACGCGAGAGTACTTTTCGTCGTCCGGAGAGACGGTGATGTCGAGCCAGCTGTCGTCGTAGACGTCAGAGTGCTTGAAGTTTCGATCAAAGAGTTTCGGGTAGACGCTGAGGAAATCGGGCAACGACAAAGTGTAAGCCACAATGTCGGGCTGAATGCCTGCGCGGTACGGGCCGAACTCGATTCCGTGGGCTAGGTAAATGGCTTTGGTGAGGGCATCCGTGATCGAAGCGCTCCCGCGACGAAACGGCATGGCGTGCGCCATCCACCAGTGAATTTCTGCGACGTTTCGGACCACCACAGCGGTCGAGGCTCCGGGCGCAAGCGCTCGTTTGTAGAGGGTCTCGACATGCTGAAGGATGGGGCGAATCGCTGAGCCTTCGGTGTGGATGAAGCGCCCCGGACGGATGTTCCTGGGAACATAGTAGGTGAGAACGACCGAAGTGTCGGTTCCTGGAATATCGACCGAAAGAGGCGGGGCTCCGTAAGCGTGATCGAGTAGCCCTACCGCCAGTTCTTGGCTTGCGCCGTATTTTGCGTCGTTTCGAGGGGTCGAGTAGCGCTCGGGGTCGGTGTCGCGACGAACACCGAAAGTGTAATCCTCGGGATCCTGGGTCTTTCTTGCGATTCCGGCCCTTACTTTTCCCAGACTGTGCAGTACGTCCAGAAGTTTGGGAGGCTTCTTGTCCATGAGCAAGAAACCTAAGTTCCAAGTGGCGTCCCACATCAGCTGCTGGAAGGTGGGGTCGACCTGAGTTTTGGGAGCGCGAATTTGAAGAGTCGCTTTCCCGATATTCGGGTCGTAACTGCCGTATCCTAAAGCGCTTCGGTAGGGGCCGGCCGATTCGATGGCTTGTCGAATGGCGATTTCTCCGCGCAGACAAGATCTCGGATCGTCGTGGTCCGAAGCGGGGGACGAAAGCGGAAGGAGGCTCAAGGCCAGGGTCAAAAGACCCGCAAGCCGAACCCAGCGCTTGGTTTGAAGTGTGCTCCCTGCCGCCACCACGGGCGACTCTTTAACTTGAATAACGCGCCGCGAAAAGCCCAAAAAGAAGCGCCCTAGTCCTCCAGTGGAAGACTAGGGCGCCCGAGAGAAAATATTCAGTTGGAATTATGGAAACAAGCCGCGAAGGCGCATGGCTTTGTCCAGGCGGTCCACGCCTGCGATCAGAGCCGCGGTCTTCATGCCGCAGTTGTAGCGTTCACGGATGTCGACCACCTTTTTGAAGGCATTCTCCATGACTTCCGCAAGTTTAGCGTTCACTTCACGCTCGCTCCAGAAGAAGTTCTGAAGGCCTTGCACCCATTCAAAGTACGACACGATCACACCGCCGGCGTTGCAGAGAACGTCGGGGATGATGAATGCGCCGCGGTCTTCGAGCTCTTTCAGGGCTTCCGTGGTGATCGGGCCGTTGGCACCCTCTGCCAGGATCTGGGCTTTGACGTTGCGAACGTTCTTAGCCGTAATCACACCGTCAATCGCGCACGGGGCGAGCACGTCGACTTGAAGGGCGAGAAGCTCTTCGTTCGAGATGCGTTCGGCTTCGTTGTAGCCAGCCAAGGACCTGTTCTTAGCGACATAGTCCAAGCAGTGAGGAATGTTCAGGCCGTTCTTATTGTAGATTCCGCCCGATACATCGCTGACTGCCACGACTTTGCAGCCCAGTTGGTACAGTTCCAGCGCCGCGACTGCGCCCACTTTACCGAAACCATGAATGGCTACGGTGGTGGAGGAGTCGATTTTCGGAGCCGGCTTGCCTTTGGCTGCCAGGTACTTGGCTGCGTGCTGGATGGTGTAAACCACGCCGCGTCCGGTGGACTCGTTGCGACCTAGGGAGCCGCCGATTTCCACAGGCTTTCCGGTGACCACGCCCGGAATCGCGAAGCCGCGTTCCTGAGAGTAGGTATCCATCATCCAAGCCATGTGCTGGCTGTCGGTGCCGACGTCCGGAGCCGGGATGTCCTTGTCCGGACCGATGATCATGTTGATCTCGGTGGTGTAGCGACGCATGAGCGCTTGGTGCTCCTGGCGAGACAACTGAGTGGGGTCGACCCGAATGCCGCCTTTAGCGCCGCCCAGGGGCAGGCCCACGAGCGAGCACTTGAAGGTCATCAGCATGGCGAGGCCGGCCACTTCCGAAAGATTCACTTCGTGGTGGAAGCGGATGCCGCCTTTGCCGGGCCCGAGCGTCATGTTGTGCTGAACGCGGTAGCCTTCAAAAACTTTGATGCTGCCGTCATCCAAGCGGATGGGAACGCTGACGATCATCGCGCGCTTGGGTACTTTCAGGCGCTCGGCGATGTTCGGATCCAGTTTCATGGTGGTAGCAGCTTCGGTGAGCTGCATGACTGCGTTGCGGTACAAGTCGCTCGTGTCCCAAAGGTGAGAGCTGAGCGAGCCATTTCCGGGGGAATTGGACATGGGTTTAAAACCTTCTTTCTTGTGAAGTGGGGCGCACCTTATCGATGTTTTCCTCGTGGATCAAGAAAGACTCCTTGGTACGATAAGCCCATGGGAAGCGGCTCAAAGTTCAGGGTGGTGGTGCTTTTCGGGGGAAGGTCGGGGGAGCATGAGGTTTCGCTCCGTTCGGCGGCTTCGGTGATCCAGCAGCTGGACCGGGCTCGCTTTGAGATCATTCCGGTCGGGGTCGACAAGCAAGGCCACTGGCGCTTGCACCGCTTAGAACAGCTAAAGCCTGAGTCGGGCAGTCTGGAAATTTTGGCGGATTCTCCTGAAGTCCGCTTGGAGGAACTCAAGGCGGACGTCGTTTTCCCGGTCATGCACGGCACTTACTGCGAAGACGGGACGCTCCAAGGCTTTTTGGAGCTGAATGACGTCGCTTATGTGGGCTGCGGTGTTTTGGCTTCGTCCGTGGGAATGGACAAGGAAGTGGCCAAGCGCTTAGCACGCGACGCAGGCATCCCTATTGTGCCTTTTGTGACGGCCCACCACGGAACCTGGAGAGCGAAACTTCCTGAACTTCGCGAAACTGTAGCGCGCGAACTGGGATTCCCGTGCTTTGTGAAGCCTGCCAACACGGGCTCAAGCCTAGGCGTTCACAAGGTGAAAGACGCAGTCTCCTTGGAAGCCGCGTTGAAAGACGCGTTTCAGTACGGACTGAAAGTCTTGATCGAAAAAGCGATCGCAGCTCGTGAAATTGAGTTTTCGGCGCTTGAGAACCCGCAAGGGGAGCCTCACATCAGTATTGCCGGTGAGATTCGGCCTAATCACGAGTTCTACAGTTATGAGGCCAAGTATTTAGACGACAACGGCGCAGAGCTTCTGATTCCGGCCAAGCTGGACCAAGCTTTGATGAATCAAGGGACGGAGATTGCGCGGCGAGCTTTTCAAGCTTTGGAATGCGAAGGCATGGCCCGAGTCGATTTGTTTTTGGATCGCAACGACGGGCGCCTTTATTTCAACGAAGTGAATACACTGCCCGGCTTTACCCAGATTTCGATGTACCCAAAACTTTGGGAAGCTTCGGGCGTTTCCTACCGCGAGCTTCTTTCCCGATTGATCGATCTGGCGCTGGAGCGGCACCGAAGGAATCGTGAAATTCTCCGGGAATTTCGGGCTGAAAAAGTCGTTTAAGGAGAAGTTTTCCGTTCTGCGGAAAAACAAAGGGCTGGCCGCCGAGGATGAGTGCGAAGAAAACGGCGCGCTGACAAAAGGTCAGAAAATCTGCGCCGATTGCTGCGTGGGCTTCACCGGGCTTTTGGCGGTCTTTTTTTAGAAAGTGGGCCAGAGTGCCTCCAGACTGAAGAAGACTCCAGTTCCGAGAAGCCCGAAAATCGCCGGCGCGATGCAAAGGAAGAGAGGCTTGAGGACTTGGTGGGGCAGCACCGAGAGGGCTTCTTCGACGGCAGAGTCCCACTCGTCTTGAAGACTGCCGAGCACCGCTTCCACTCGCTCCGTGCAGGGGCGCCCCTCCATCAAGGCCACTTGCAAAGACCTGCGCACTTCGCGCCCCGCGCGCACCAGGCACTCGCGGCCGCGGGACCGGGATCCGGAGCTCGACTCCGTTGCGTGGGGGCTCGGTATTTCTGCGCCGTCCGAGTCGGGCTCAGAGGCTTCGTCGCCCCACACGGTGCTGCCCCAGGCTCGGGCTAGCGCTGGCGCTTCTTGGCGCAGCTCTGCCACCATTTCTAGCCAGGCTAAGTCGGACGGGGTCCCGCTTCGAACGTGCGCCAAGAAGCGCTCCAGGCCCGCGGGCGCGGCTAAGACCCAAGGTTGCTGGCTTGGTCCAAGCCCCGCCCAGCGGGCCTGCTCGGCCAAGCGCTGCATCCAGAGCGCGCCCACGCCAGTCAAAAGCAGAGCTGCGGCGCAAGCCAGAGTCCATGCGCCCAGGCGAGCAGAGACTCCGGGGAGCAGAGCATAGAGTGAGAACCCCAGGAGCGGCGCCAGTGCCGCCGACAGCGCGGCCTGGGCCTGCGCTTGGGCTGCGCGCGCTCGGGCGCGCCCCAAGGTGGCGCGCTGGCGTTCCGCCAAACGGCGCACGCGCCTGAGCGTGGGGAGAACCGCTGAACCCTGCGCCCGGAGTCGAAGTAAAGTACTTTGGGTGAGCTGCTGCCAGGGCGATGGCAGCGAGTGGAGGCGCGCCCAGCGCTCGGAGCTGGGGAGGGCGCCGCACTCGAGTGTCTCCTGAATTTCGTGCAGCAGATCGACGACTCGGTCGAGCTCGCGCTCGGGGCTGGGCCGGCGCCACCGAAGGGCGGTCCACTGGACTGGGATTCGGATTTTCTCGGGGGTTGGTTTTTGGGTGATCGAGAATCGCCCGAAAAAAAGGCCTAAAATGAGCCAGATTTCAATTGCCCAGATTGCCATACGCAGAGGCTGACTAAGCAAATAAAGTGCCGGAAGGAGTGGAGTCTTTTGAACTGTAGCTGAACTGCAGACTCGACAAGATGTCTCGGCTCGGGTAATTACCTGCCGCCTATGCTTTCGAAAATTTTCTATTCGGCTTTGCTGATGGGCTGGGCTTCGGTCGCAGTTCATGCTGAACCCGCAGGCCGCGTGGTCGAGCAGAAGCTTCTCGACATCACTTTGAAGAACGGTGGCGGCGGCGAGATTCGCACCTTCACCGAGATCGAACCCGGTCATGCGATTTTGAATCGCATCACGATTACGGGCAACGGGCTCGGTCAGAAGATCAATCAAAATTACACCCCGACCGATTTGACCGACATGCGCAGCAATCATCGTCCGCGCACGATCGTCAGCATTCGCGGCATGAACGCTTTGACCTTCCTGGCGGGAGACGATTTCGCCATGGAAAAGGGTGGCACCATTGAAGTGGGCTACTTAGCGAGCCCGAACAAGCGCAAATTTGTGACGGTCAAGATGCAATACGACAACCTTTTGGATCGCTGGTGGATGGTTTATCCAGGCGATTCCAAGAACAAAGGCCCGATTCGATTGCATGGCCTTGAAATGGACGTTCGCACCGCGCCCGTCGTGGGCCCGGTCGGAATGAAGAGCGTTAAAGGCGTCGACGAGTTCGACCGTAAGTTCGAGATTCAAGCTCAGTAAGCAGTCCAGGTTCGGTCCAGAAGTCCAAGCGAAGAGTTCATCAGTGAGCCGGGTGAAAGCCTGGCCAAAAACCACGGGGGTGGGGCAGTGCGAGCTTTTTCGGGAGTGGGTAGAGCCTTTTTGAGCGGACTGGTGGGTGTCGTGGTGGGCACACTGAGCTTCTACGCCCCAGGGGCTTCGGCGGCGAGCGAGCCTTGTTTGGCATACGGGCTGACGCGAACAGAAGCTCAAGAACTGGATTTCACTTCGCCTCAGTTTTCTTTTCGCTCCCTGCCTGACGCAATCTGGGCCAGCTACCGACAGAAAGCTCCGCTTCAGCGCGATCCGGCTGGGGATTTTTCTTTGGCGGCTTGGGCGAAGGAATCGGTTGCAAGAAAAGCGGGCGCAAAGCTCGGTGGGCGCGCAGGAGTTCAGCGAGAGCAGCGCTACCAAGCGGAAGTCTCCCGCGCGGCCCCGTGTGCTGAGTTGATCTTCGGTGCATCCGTTTGGATTCGCCCGCGCTATTCCATCACTCAGTGGATTCCCAATCAGCGAGATTCAGAGCTCGTGGACTCACTAGAAGTCAGCGAGGTGGTGCGAAAGCAGTTGGCGCTTGAGCTTCAAACGGGGGAACTCAGTTTCCATACGGACGCTCAACCCATCCGGGTTCCTGAATTTTCGGCCATGCTGGAACAAGTGATCCGCGAGGAAGTCGCGCAAGGGGGGCCGTTGCCCACCGTGGGCGACGTTCACAAGTGGGACCCGCGCACTTTTCGTCAGCAGGACGGGCGGTTTTTTCCAGTCCTTCGCTTCTCAAAGCTTCTCGTAGCTTTGGCGCGCGGTGAAACGGGTCGCTACATGAAAGCCGGGATTGAAGACGATCTTCAGGCTTTCTTGGTTTCTCAGCCCGAGCAAAGCGTGACGCATCCGGAGCTTTTTCGGCAGGCTTATCGGCTGGCTGGTGGAGATGTCTACACGGCCGTGCTGGGGATCGAATCTTTGCTGTCCAGACACTGGCGCGATCCGCAGCGGGAGCAGATCGATTTCGTTCGGGCGCTTGAGCCTTACGTGAATAGTTTTGGGAGAAACGCGGACAACTTTGGCACTTGGTACCACTTTTACGGGGTCTTGCTTTTGGGCTACGCCGAAGGCGGCGCATGGACGCGGAAAATCGGAGAAATCGAAGCGCTGGGCTCTCACGTTTTAAGTCCGAATGTAGATAAAACCCAGAAACGCTGGGTGAATCGCTTGGGCGGGGATGTGGGGAGCCGCCTTCGAAGAAGTGTGGAACACGGCTCCTGGAACTCGGTAGCCAGCAATCCGAGCCTGCTGAAGCGTGAAAGCTACTTGAATCGGGATTCAGAAATCCGAGAGCGCGTGACGAGCCGCGCCTTAGAAATCGAAGCCGAACTAGGACCCTAGCGGGACTCGAGAGTGATAGCGCGAAGCTTCACATGATGATTCTAGATTTCGCCTTATTTCACGGGGATCGGATCGACGATCTGCGTCTGAGTTCCATTGTCGTGGCTGCGGCAAAGCCAGAGCTTCACGATGTTTCCGGTCGAGAGCCAGCTTTCTTGAGATCCCATGCAGTAGCCGCGCGGCACCGTGCTGACGATTTCGCCCTGCGGATGGTAGGCAAACTGTTGGGCTGGATCGGCAGGATTACAGGCCACGAGCCGAATCGCACCGAACTTTGGCTGGGTCTCGGGTTTGGGACCGGCAGGAATCTCAGGAACGGCTAAGCATTGGCCGCTTCCTTTGGCGATGATTGAGTACATGGGAAGAACCGTCGCAAACATCAGCGGTTTTTGGGTCGCTGAGTTTGAAAGCGCTTGGAACTCAAAACGCTGGGAAAGGTTCGCACTCGAGCAGTTTTGAACCTTGAGGTCTGAAGCGCCAGCTTCCCAGCAGTAGTCCGGCCTGTCTGCGGGCTGCATTTTTACTCGGAGCTGAAGAAGAACCGGTCCTGCTGGCACGGCTGGATCGGTGGGTGCGCCTGCGGAAGTGCCAGTCGTAGTGCCGCCCGACGTAGTG
Organism: Bdellovibrionia bacterium; assembly: GCA_040399745.1. Taxonomy (GTDB): domain Bacteria; phylum Bdellovibrionota; class UBA1018; order UBA1018; family UBA1018; genus CANFHS01. The sequence goes on from JBBARP010000008.1 coordinate 64,350, forward strand.
CCGCCCGACGTAGTGCCGCCAGTCGTGGTGCCGCCAGTCGTGGTGCCGCCAGTCGTGGTGCCGCCAGTCGTAGTGCCGCCAGTCGTAGTGCCGCTGGTCGTAGTGCCACCGGTCGTAGTGCCGCCGGTCGTAGTGCCGCCGGTCGTAGTGCCGCCGGTCGTAGTGCCGCCAGCACCGAGACGGACCACTTCGATCCCCGCAAGGTGAGCATCGCCTTGGCTTGCTGTGAGCGTTAGGTCGAGGACGCCGTCTGAGACCGACGTCTTGAAGGACGCTTTTTCAAAGAAGCCGTAGTCTAAGAAGCTGAAGTCGCTTCGGACGCCTCTTCCTTCGAGGGTGACGGCTATTTTTCTAAACTTGGATTGATAATTCTCGCGTGCCCAAAGATTCACCACGTAGTCTCCGCGGCTAGGCACGGGGATTTTGATCGTGAGCGGTGCAGTGCCTTGAGTGTGAATCACACTTTGAAGCAGCTGATCGGTGCCTCGGTCAATTTGAGGAAGATTCGAGCCACCTTGAATGGGGCCACTGTAAGTGGAGTAAGCGCCCGCGATCTGGATCTTTCCTTGAGTCAGGGACTCTTGGAAAGCAGAGTAGGTTTGCCCGTCGGCCTGAACCGAAGGACCGTTTAGGTTCACTCGCGCAACCAAGAGGTCCGCGCTACTGCCGCCGGTTACGGGACCCGCTAGGTTTTCCTGGCTCTTCGTTTTTACTTTGGAACAGCCGGACGCAAGGATAGACGCCAGGCTGAGACCGATTAAGAGGTTTTTCATGGCAAGGGCCTCACTTGGAAGGGAACTGCGGGATAGTAACCGTCGCGTGGTGCGTTCGGGTCGTTACTGGCAAGTTCAGGCGCAATCGTGCTCACGCCTGGGAACGAGGGGCCCCACATCCAAAAGCCTTTTCGTCCCGTACTGTCGGTTGCGATCACTTGGAGTTGGTGAACGGCACCATCGGCAAACGGAGTCGTGTCGAGATCGAGTCGAAGGTAAGCAATGGGAGCAGGGACTTGCGTCTGAGCATTGTGGGTGACGACCACCTGGCCATCGACCACGATTTGGATTTTGTCTAAGCCCGCATTCCCGCCCGTCGTCTTCATGACGTCGCGGAAGTCGGCGCGAATTCCCATCTGGGTGGCGCCCGCATCGATCATGTAAGGCGCGCCGTTAGCAGGAAGTTCGAAGTTGATCCCACCTGCGCCCGTGGGTCCGCCGCCCCAAGTCCACATCCAGTCTTGATAGCCGGCCTTACTCCAGCCAACGAGCCAAGTTCTTGGACCTGGGTTGAACATTTTTGGGTTGGCCGCCAAACGAGGATTCGCCAGGTTTTTCCCGTGAATATCGTAGGGCTGAGTGTAAGCGGGCGCGGATGCAGGGTCGAAGTCGAACTCCACGTGTACTCCCGATACAGCAGCGCCCACATCAAACTTCAAGGTGTTCATCCCCGTTTGGAAGTAGGTCGCAGGCACTTCAAATGCCATGGCAAAGGGGGAGTTACCGCTGATGAAGTTGTAATCGACAGCGTTGGTATTGATGGTCTTCGGATCCGGCATGGCAATGCGATTGCCGTTGATAAGAATATTCTGCTGGCTGTTCCACCCTTTATAGCCTTGGTAACCGACAGGAGATAGCGTGAACAGAAAGCGAGCACGAAGGGCATTTGAGAATGAGTCGGGGATTTCGAGCTGCACGGGCGTCGTCGAGACATTTTCGGAGCCCGAACTCATTGCCAGTTTGTAGTTGTGGGTCCTGACGTTTTTAGCCGGGCCATCAAAGCAGAAGTTGTCCCAGTGAATCATGTTCACATACGAGGAGGAGTCTTTTCCTGAGTTGTAGGCTGCCGTCACCCAGTTAAACTGGGCTTCTTCAAAATCGAGAGCCGGATTGATGTCGACTCCCGTCGCCCATCGTCCATCGACGTAAATATCGACTCGGCTTTTACTGAGTGCAACTTCCCAATGTTTTTGGCTGTTCGGTACCAATCGGGAACGCATGTGGATGGGGGTCGCCGACCAAAATCCTGCATTGTAATTCCACTCTTGAAGGATTGAACGAGCACCCGTCGGATCAACGCGTTGAATCTCGATTCTTTGGCCGTCGACCTGAAGGCGAAGGAAGTTGTAGGGATATTCTCCTGCCATGGAAGTCTCGACTCGGGCGTGGCCATGTTGGTCGAAGGAACCGAAGTGGCGTGAGGCGGGGTGGATATCCAGGTACCAGGTATTTCTTCCGCCTTCTGCTCCGTCCATGTCGAAGAGAATTTTTCCGGTTCTTCCGGCAAAGTTAAAAGTTCCTCGTGGGCGAATGCTCGAGAAACTTCGATCGTTGTAGAAGCCCTTATCTAGACCATTGGTCGCGACCGTACTGTGAGCGTGGTACTGATTGTTGATGAACGTGCCATCGAAGGTCAGGCCATTGTTGACCCGGATGACTTGGTTCCATTTCAGCTCGTCTAGGGCCCCGGCGCTGAGATTGAAATCATCAAAGAAGCCCGTGCAAAGGGCTTTCAACTCGTCGCTTCTTTGAGTGCTAGCGCGAATGATCACGGGATCGCTCGGTTGTCCTACTTGACCTTCGTTATTCACGCCCCAAATAGTGGCTTCGTAGGTTTCTCCCGGAGTCAGTGGCTGAAGGTCGACGTCGTAATAAGTCGTGGTGACGGTCTTCACCAGTTGTTTCTGCGAGTCCCTGAGCTCGACGTAAAACCCGCGGAGCGGGCTCGGAGGCTTCGGTGTCGTAGAGTTAAATCCGCTCATGTAATAGGCAAAAGCAGGTCCCGACCAGTAGTTCACTTCTTCGAACATTCCAGGGCCGTAACTTCCACCATCACCGTAGGAGAAAACTTCCACACCTTTTGGGAGGATCAGGCGAGCCCGCTTGTCGTCGGGAAGGACGCGAATGGGGCCCGTGATTTTTGGGATCTGTGGGTTTGTGCCTGTCGTGGGATCGAGCAGAAACGGCGTGAAGCTGGAACCCTGACCTGCCATGACGGCGGGGCCGCATGAACCTGCGCTAGCCGATTCGTAGTAAGCGTTCGCGCCATCGTCCGAAAGGAAGCTGCTTTTCTGGGTGCAGCCTGAAACTGCAACAGGAAGAAGCATGTAGATTGTTGGGCGAAGAAAAGGTGACCCCATGAATTACCCCTTAAACCAAGGATTGCGTTGAATCAGGTCGCAGGCAATTGTGTCAGGGGAGACACACTTTTTGTGTGTAAAAATTAAGATTTTCGTCAAGGGCCGTATTTTTCGCTAGAGGCCCTGGATCGTCTAAGAAGTAATAAACCTTCAGGTTTTGGCCGCTCGCTGCTTGGACGATGGCGGCTGCGCACATCTTGCATGGCTTGAGGCTGCAAAGGAGGACGGAGCCTTGAGGAATGAGGGATGAGCGCGTTCGTGCCCAGTCGAGGAGAAGGCTGAGCTCAGCATGGTGGGTGGGGTTCTCTGAACTTCGGTTGTGAGCCCAGGAAAGGAGGCGCCCCTCTTTTGAGAGCAGAAGCGAAGAAATGGGGCGATCGCTTTGGTAGCGCTCCTGGTTTTTTGCTCCAGCGCGGGTGAGCTGGGCGAGAAACTCGTTCCAAAGAGTGGGTGCCGCTTCAACCGATTGGGAGGGCAAAGTGAGGCCTTCGGGTAAATTCGGATATCCTAAAAGCGGGTGTGGCGTCTTTCCCTCAAAAACCTCGTGGAACGAGAGTCCTACGCTGAGCCCAGGCTGCGGCTCGGGTGGGGATTCTGGCCCAGATAACGAGGGGCTCTTTTCTTGAGAGTCAGGTAGGGCCGTGAGCTTTCGCGCGCCGACCTTGACCATCGCCTGATCCAGAAGCCTTGGCTCTGCCGTGCTGAAAATGCGATGTCTGAGAAGCTGCCTCGCTTGCTCGGGGTATTCGTCGTAAATGCCCTGAATCAGCCGCGTGATGGCGCTTTCAAGAAGTTCCGCACGTGCGTTTTTTGGAAACCGCGTGAAGAAGACCTGATTTTTAAATACCAGCGCGGCAAAGTCGAAGCCGTTTGAACCGGTTGCGAGGTGAGCCAGAAGCGCTTCCCCCCGGGCTTTCTCCAAACCCAGGCGGGCTTCGCGCTTCCAGCGAGGCTCTCGCTTTTTAGGACTCTCAGCCACTCTTCTTGGCGAAGTAGGTTTCCATGGGAACTTCTCCGCCCACCGTCAGTTCAGGAATGCGGAGCGTGGGCTGAGCGTCAGTGACCGGTGCTCCTTGGCCGTCTTTTCCGCAAGTTCCGGTAGCAAAGCCTAGGTCGCTTCCTACGCGGTCCACAATTTCCATCACGCGCGGGCCGTTGCCGACGAGTGTGGCACCGCGAATCGCCTCACCCAGTTTTCCATCGCGAATCAGGTAGCCTTCGGTCACTGCGAAGACGAAATCACCGGTGACGGTATTCACCTGACCGCCGCCCATGGCTTTGACGAAGATGCCTTCTTTGGTGTCTTTCAGGATTTGCGCGGGATCGTCTTTTCCTGGGGCGATGTAGGTATTGGTCATCCGAACAATGGGCTTGTTGCGGAAAGTTTCGCGCCGGCCATTGCCCGTTGCGGGAAGGTCAAACTTCATCGCCGAGAGGCGGTCGACCAAGTAGCCTTTCAGGATTCCGTTTTCGATCAGCGTGGTTTTCTGAGAAGGCGTGCCTTCGTCGTCATAGGCGTAGCTGCCGCGGCGAGCGGGCATTGTGCCGTCATCCAAAACCGTGATCAAGGACGAGGCCACTTGCTGGCCCACTTTGCCTTGATAAACGGACAACCCGTTGCAAGCCAGATCGGCTTCAAGTCCGTGACCCACGGCTTCGTGGATCATCGTCCCGCCAGCTTCTGCGGCCAAGACGACGGGCATGGTGCCGGCAGGCGCAGGCTTGGCGTCGAGCAGGATTTTCACGCGTCCGGCAGCGATTTCGCCGATGGATTCAGGCGTGGTGACGTCGAAGAACTCAAGGCCTACGTAGCCGCCGTCGCTTTCGTGAGCGGTTTCTACGCGACCGTCTTTTTCACCGACGACTTGAACAAACATCTGGAGGTAGGTTTTGTTGTCGCGACCGACGATGCCGTCGGAGTTGATAACCAGAATGCGGCGCAGGCTATCCAGAACCACGCTGGTCACCTGCCGGGCATCAGGCAAAACCTTTCGAGCGGCAGCGTCCCCACGGCGAGCCAGTTCCACTTTTCCAGGCAAATCTAAGTCGCGCGGCGAGCGGGTCACTTTCCAGCCAGCAATTTCGGCAGAAGCTTTTTTCATCGGGCCCCACTCAATTTCGCGAGTGGGGGCGGGCTCCGAGGTTTTCACGGCTGCCGAAAGTGATTCGGCCAAGTTCATCAGGCCGGTCTCGGTCAGGTCGGTGGTGTAGCCATAGACTTGACGCTTATCGAAAACGATTCGAAGTCCGCACCCTCGGTCGGTTCCGTCGATGACTTTGTCAACGCGGCCGCCCTCAAAAAAGATCCGAGTCGATGCCGTGTCCTCGAAAAAAAGTTCAGCCAAGGCGCCCCCGTTTCGGAGGGCTCGCTTCAGAACGGCTTCCACCGGAAGCGCCTCGAGCTTGAGCGATGCGAGGGCTTCAGCGAGGACTTTCGAGCGAGGGGTCGGAATCGAGTTCATAGATCAAATCTCCCAGGCTTTTCAGAAGGTGTTCGGCTTCTTCCAAGCGGCTATCCGGAATTTGAAGCTCGAGGTCGGAGAAAGCAACCCCGGGTTGATGTCCCACCGTGGAGTAGCCCAAGACGCCCTCATGAGCTTCGAAAATGGCGTAGATGAATGCGGATTCGGTTTTTTTGACGCGAATCCAGCGCTTTTGAGCAGCACCGGGTTCGAGTGTAGCGGATGGGGTGGCCTGAGGGGAAGGGCGAGGGGAGGTCGAAGTCACATCAGTCTCAAAGGGTTCGCGGATGGGGATTGCCTGAGTTCCAGTCGCCCCTTATCCTTAAAGGATGAACCCAACGGATTGGGCACGGCTGCCGGGGATGGTGGCGATCGTTCTAAGTGGAACACTGGCGGGCTGCGCTACGGCTACCCCGAAGGCAGGACGTGATGCAACGTCGATGTCGGCGGCTGGGCCGCAGGGGCCTGTCGCGGGGAGTCCGCAGGAGCTTCAGGCGCGAATCGACGCCCTAGAAGCCAAGCTCGGGATGATGAACGAGAAGCTGGATGTGGTGGTGCTGCGGGCCGAGCCGGCTCTGGGGCGCTCCGCCAAGCAAGCTTCGGAAACGATTGTTCCGAATCCTGCCGATCAGTGGGGAGATTTGCGCCAAGCCACACCGGCGCCTGCGGGACTAGACCGCGGTTATGCGGCGGGTCCGGCCGTGAGCGATTACCGGCAGGCCATGGTGAATTACCGCGCTTCGCGTTTTGCAGAAGCTGCCGAAGGCTTCTCGAATTTCGTCGAGAAGCATCCCGACCATCCCCTGGCAGGTGCGGCCCAGTACCATTTGGGTGAGTGCTGGCTGCAACGGGGCGACTGGAAAAAAGGCGCTGAAGCTTTGGAGCGGGTTCTGACTTCATATGATCGATCCAGTCATGTCAGCTGGGCTTTGAAGCGCTTGGCTGAAGCTGAAGATCATCTCGGGAAGGCCGATCAAGCTGCCCGTCACCGCTTGCTTCTGACTTCGCTTTATCCGAGTTCGCCGGCGGCTCAAGGGGTAGGACTGGAGCAAGCGCGCTCGGAGTCCGCGACCGGTGATTCGCATCAAGTGGCGTCTCCTGAAGTGAGCGAACCTGGGGCCGTCGATGCTCCTCCGCCCACTTTGCCGGCGCAGGCGGGGGGCTGATTGAAAAAGGGTTGGCACGAGCCCAGTCGAATCGCTCTCGCGTTCCTGGTCCTGGCGATGACCGGGCGAGGGGCCTGGGCTGCCGTAGCTCGGACGCCGGAACAAGATTCTTTGCTCCTGGCCAACACACTGAAAGCGATTCCTGACGAGGAATGGCGCTCGATTGCCGGTTCTCGAATCGAAGAAAAGCTCGAGATTCAAAAAGGCGACACGCTCTTTGGGATCTCGGCCCGTCTCTTCGGAGACGCCAAATATTGGCCAAAAGTTTGGGCTCTGAATGCCTCCACGATTACGAATCCGCATTTGATTCGACCGGGGAATTTCGTGAGTTTCCTTCCAGGAAGCGGCACAGAGCTTCCAGCGGTAGCGATTCAGACTTCTGCTGCAGCCGATTCGATCCCGCATGGAAGTTCGGCACCCCAGCTTGCTGAGGAAGAGTCAGGTCGTGAGCCCGATGTGGCAGACTCCATCCGAGTGCGTCGCGGACGTTCTCAGGAATGGCGAACGCTTCCCCGCCAGCCTTGGGAGTTTGTTGAGGACACCACTCCAAAAACAGTCGATCGAACCGGGCTAGATAAGAGAAGCCGCGTTCGAAAGGGAACCCCGGAAGGATTCGAGCTTCAGTTCTTTGCGACGGGCGACCCAGTCACCCCATGGGGCGAAATCCTGACCAGCAGTGCCGAAGGAAAGCTTCTTTCACTGGGTGATACGGTTTTCATTCGTCAAGTCGAGCGCGACCTTCAGGTGGGCGAAAGTTACGCCGTCGTCGGCGAGCCGGGCGAGTATGTTTCGAACCTCAACCAGCGCGAAGCGCGTTCTTACAAGAATTTAGGTCTCGTTAAAATTGTCGGGGTGAAAGACGGCAGGTTCATTGGCGAGATTACTCAAGTGAACGAGCCCATCATTCGTGGAGCTCTTTTGATTCCGAAGTTGAAGCGAGTGGAGTCGTTTGAGCCGGTCGCAGGCCCGAGTCCCTTGGAATCAGAAGTGATTCTGGACCGAAGCTTTAATACGTTTGCTACGGCTCAGTACAAGCAACTGATTCTAGACCGCGGGACCGATGACGGGGTTCGCGAAGGTATGGTGTTTCGGACTTTCCGCTATGACGACCCGGCGACGAAGGATCGGATGATCGATAGCGATGTCGTGGCTCTGGCTGATTTGATGGTGGTCCACACCAGTGAGCGCGTTTCTACGGCGATTGTGTTGCGTGGAGCGTCGTCGGTGAATGACGGCGCTATTGCCGTTCTTCTGACGGATGTTCGCGACCTCACTTCAGGCAAGCGGCAGCGCGAGATTATCGTCGATGATTCGAAGCAAGCGGGTTCTGAGAAAGCGGAAGAGCTGGATCGCCTGAATCAAACGGACGTCAGCGGAAGCTTGGGGCGGAAAGAGGCCAAAGAGCTTCGGCAGCTCGAGCGCTGGAAAGAGAACGGGCAGGCGCTGGAACCTGCCAAGGCGCAGCCGGAAAAAGAGAAGACCCAAGAGCAGCCTAAAGCTGAAACCGCACCCACGCCGACGGCTGAGGAAATCCCGCCGCCGCCTCCTGTGGAAGAGGTTCCTCCAGCACCTGCAGCGGAAATGGTGCCCCCAGCACCTACAGCGGAAGAGGTGCCCGCTCCACAGAGCGAGCCCGCGCCTCAGCCGACTCAAAGTGCGTCATCGGGTGAGGAAGAGCTTCCTCCAGTTCCTGAGTCGAGCGGAACGCCCAATTCAGATGCCCAAGCGCTGGACCAGCTTTTGAACCCCCCGTCGGGAGAATGATCGATGTTTGGACTGAGCTTAGGCCACCTGTTGATCGTTCTGGTCGTTGTCCTCTTGTTTCAGGCGAAGAACCTGCCTGGTCTAGGGTCGGCTCTGGGGCGTGGAATCCGCGGCTTCAAGAAGGGCTTAGAGGGCGAGCCGCTGGATGATTCCTCTCAGCACTCGGACTCAAAGAAGGACTCTTCTCAGAAGAAGTAACGGCTGGCTTTGGGCTGCCTTCCTGAGTCTGCTGCTGGTCGCTTTGGCTCCTTCCGTGCCGGCGTCTAACGCGGAACTGAGGGGAGTCGAGCATGAGGTCGAGCAAAGGGAAGTCGAACTTCCCCTTCCGGGCGAGAAGCGCTCCGTCTCTGTACAGATTCGGGCCCCGAAGTTTCGGCGCGTAGGCGAAAAACTTCCTGTCGTCATGGTTTTTGGCGGGTTTGAAAACGCAGCGCGAGTCTTGGACTTGTTCACCGTTCAAAAACGCTGGGTCCTGGCCAGCTTTGATTATCCCTTTCGAGGCCGTCGGCCGCTGCATTTTCCAGAGAGTGTCTGGGATATTCGCGAAGCGCGCCGCATGGTGCGTTTAACGCCCATTGCGATGCGCGCTCTGGTTCGGAGAATTTCAGAATGGGAGCCCTCAGCCGATTCGGCTCGTCGGATCTTGGTGGGCGCAAGCCTGGGCGGGCCTTTTGCTGTTCAAGCCGCTTCCCAGCTTTCGTCAGGTGAGCTCAGTGCCTTGGTGCTGGTGCACTCATTCGGTGATGTTCGAGTGGCAGCCACAGCGTCGCTTGAAGCCGTCTTTCAGAGGGCGTTTCCGGCTTTCCCTTCGTTGGCCTCACGGATGGGGCGAATTTTCGGGCAGGGGGTTTGGAGGATTTTAGGTTCACCGGATCCGGTTCGGGACGCGCATCACTTGCCAGAAGGACTTCGAGTCTACTTTCTGCGCGCTGGGGAGGATTCCCGGATTCCTGCTCTGGCGGTCGATCGCTTGGAGGAAGCGCTGAGAGAGGCTCCAGTGCGCCTGGATGTTGAGCGCCAAGCCGGGGATCATCTGCGACCTGGAGACCGCGTGCAGCTTCAGGAGGCTTTAAAAGCAGTCGACGCCTGGCTGTCTCGCCAAGGCCTGATCGACTCTTGAGAAATCTTTCGGCGCTTGCGCGGACGGTGGCCTGGCGCGTGCAAAACGCTGGCACGTGATGGCGGAATCATCGGATTGGCGTGACTTTCCCGTTCTAGAGATTTCAGAGGGGCGGTTTTTTGTGCCCGAAAAAGAGGGCGGGTTTCCTCACGAGAAGTGGAAGCGAGCGGATCGGCTTTGGATTCAGGGGGCACCCGAGGCGCACTCCTATTTAGACTTATTACCAGCGCGCGGGTTGGCGATCGTCGGAACGCGGCAGCCCGAGCGGAGCACCGAGCGAGACGTTCGCGAAGCGGTGGCTTTACTTCGGGGGAGTGGCTTGGTGATTGTCTCAGGACTTGCGCGCGGAGTGGACGCGGCCGCGCACGAAGCGGCTCTTGAAGCAGAGCTTCCTACGATTGCCGTAGTCGCTGGAGGTTGGGACGTCTGCTATCCACGCGAGCATGAAGAGTTGCGCACGCGAATTCTTCGAGCAGGAGGACTGGTCATCACCGAGCAAGGACCCGGTGAGCCACCTTACGAATCGTGCTTCTTGGAGAGGAACCGCTGGATTGCCGCTCTGTCCAAGGCCGTTTGGGTGGCGCAAGCACCAGTCCGATCAGGCGCACTCAATACCGCAAAGTGGGCGCGCGATTTGGGGCGAGTGGTGCTGGCGACTCCTTCGCGTCCCGGCGATCCGGCTTTTCTGGGAAATCAGGACTTGATGGACCTTTATGAAGCTCAGTGCTTTTGGGGCGCACACAGTTTGGGTTCAGTTTGGCTTGAGCTTCACTCCTTGAAACCTCAGGTGAGGACAGGAAAAGGAAAGAGGAGAAAGAGCTCGGAGTCGGTGCCTCGCGGTTTGTCGACACGCGCGCAAGCCCTCTGGAAGCGCGTAGCAAAAGATGAGCATTCTTTAGGAGCGTCTGAACTCCAAGACCTTCTGGCTTGGGCGATGGGAAAAGAAGGGTGGATGGCCGGCGATTTTTTCGCTGCACTCACCGAACTTGAATCCCAGAATCGCGTCTCGCGAAAGGGCGGAAGTCTAAAGCTCCGACGCGAAACCGATCAAATCAGGAGCGGAACGTAAGGATTGGCTTTTCGGTCCGCCACTTCAAAGGAAGCAGAGCCGGTGGAGCGCAGCGTGTTTTCAAGCTTTCCAGCGCGGTACACCGTGATTTCTAAGTCCGAGAGTTTCGAGTTTGCGCAGTAAAGGAGCGATCCGTCGGTATCCTCAAGAGTGATGCCTGCAAAATCGCGGTACTGGGCCTTCAGAACACCCCGGAAGCGAAGATCCCCGCGTTCGGCGCTGAAGTGCCATTCGTTGAAAGTGTGCTTGGAGCGCGATTGAAGCGCCGACCACAGCGAATTGAAGCGGTACTCCTGGCCTCGGTACAGGAAGTAAAAAGAGGAAAGTCCGGGCGAAGGAACGAGCCCCCCGAGTCGAGCGCGAACCGTGAGACCTTCGAAGGCGGCGGCTTCGCTTTGGCCGGCTTGGTTCACGAAAGCGTTGCAGTGAGCCCAGGCCCAGGAGTGGCCATTGCGCTGGTGGGTGATGTGTCCCTGCATTCCGGGCGCCGATTCCCAAGCAGTGTCTCGTCCGTCGACACCGACGGTCCCTGTGAAAGCGAGATCCTCGCCCACGGTGATGATTCTTCCACGGGCCAAAAGGCGATGCGCGAAGCTCTCGGGTACCGGCTCGAAACGGCCTGCAGGCGCGGTTTCGGCTCTGGGGGCCATTGTCAGGTCCCAGCTAATTTCCTTCCCCTTGGCCGTGATTTTGCCGCGAGTTCCGTTTGGAGAAAGCTCGCAGCCGCCGATCCGGAGAATCGGACCCTCGGGAGTTTCTTCCGTTTGAAAGGCCGAGATATCGAAAGTCTGCCGGATAGCGACCTTTTGAACTTCTCCGGTTTCCCGGTTTCTTTCGAAGTGAACCGCCCAGACCGCAGCTTCTCGCTTGAAACCGTTGCGGGTGGTGAGCAAGGTGAAGCGGACCCACAGGGCTTTTCCCTGCGCGGGAAGGTTCGCTTTGAAGTACCAGCCTTCATGGAAGCCAGCGCGCTTTTCAGCCGGAAGGCCGGGCCAGACCGCAGTGTTGGAGTTCATCTTTTTGGCTTACCACTGGGCGAAGCAGGAGGGTATCCCCTTCGCGGCCTGCCATCCGGGCTACCTCTTTGATCTGGCGGTGGCCCGAGGGGGTTCGTTCTACCTGAACTACCCAGTCGAGTCCCAAAGCCAGAAGTTCGCGGAGGGCGGGGAGTGGCAAGGAGCCCCCCCCATAGAGCAAGCAAAGCAGTTCGATCCGTCGAAGCGCCTCCCGGGGGGAACGGGCGTGAAGAGTAGCGAGCGCTCCGGTGTGACCGGTATTGAGCGCTTGGAGGAGGTCCAAGACTTCGCCACCTCGGCATTCACCCAAGATCATTCGGTCGGGTCGCATTCGCAGCGACTGACGCAGCAGTGTTCTCAGCGTGATTTCTCCAAAGCCGTCGGCATTCGGGGGGCGCGCTTGCAAGGAGACGAAGTGCGGGTGGCGGGGGGCGAGTTCGGGCGTATCTTCCAGAGCCAGGATGCGTTCCGTCGCTGGAACTTTTTCCAGCAGCTCTTGAGCGAGCGTGGTCTTGCCCGAGCCTGTGGGCCCGCTGATCAAGACGCACTGACCCTGAATCACCGCTTGGGCGAGTGCAGGAAAAAACGGATCGCTTGCCCAAACTGCGATGCCTCTGGCCTCCGGGCGGGGAAGTCGCCGGATGCTGAGGTGAGGGTAGGGCGCGACAGCAGGGGGGAAAGCGAAGTGAACTCGAAAACGGTCATTCCAGGTGGCGTCGACAAAAGGGTGCCTGGCGTCCCAGGTGCGTCCGGTCGCGGCAAGAAGCTCGAGTACCCAAGCTTGGTAAGCAGTAGGCGGCCAAAGAAGTGCAGTCTCCCCCGGGGTCCAGGGAAAAAGGCCTTTCCCGAAGTCGGCAGTGAGATGATTCGGACCGTTCAGACAAAGATCCGTCCAACTCGGATTTTTCAGAAGCGACGCGAGCCACTCGGGGGTGGAAGGAGTCATGGCTGAGTCCCGATCTCATCGGCGGTTGCGAGTCGGGGAATGAGAACGGCCAGAAGCTCGGATTCATCTTCCCAAGAATCGCGCGCTCCAAAGAGCCAGCCTAAAACCGGAATGCGCGACAAAAACGGAAGCCCTTGGCGAGAGCGCCTTTGGTCGCGGGTAAAAAGGCCCGACAAAAACAGCGCTTTTCCGAATTCGGCGTCGACCTGCGTCCGAATGCGGCTGGTCTGGACTCCAGGCAGGTCGCCTCGGCTGAGGTCTGGATCCAAGTGACTGACCTCGGTGCTGAGTTCTAGGCGTACTTTCTCGGGGGTTGCGTGCGTCACTTTCAAACGAAGCGAAAGGCCAAAACTTCGCCAGACGACTTGCGAGCTGTAAGCGGTTTGGGTGCGGACGGGGAGTTCGCCTCCGGAAAAAAGCTCGGCCTCTCCGGGCGTTCGGACCACGAGCTCCGGTCGAGAAAGCACCCGGGCGTCGCCCGATTGCTCGAGGGCACGAAGCTTCAGCGCTACTTCAGGTGAAGCCAGGCGGGGTGCGCCGCGGATCCATCCCAGTGAGGCATCTTGGGCTCCGGGCCAGCTCGTGCCCCAACTGTTCAGGGTGTTTCGTCGAACTTCGAGGAGCAGGACTTGGAAGTGAACCGGCCCACCCGCTTCGGGCATGGCTTCAAGCTGCAGTTGGGCCCCCGGGCAAAGCGCTTCCAAGGAGCGTCTTGCGAGCTCGGCGTCCGCTGGGGAATCGAAGTGTCCTTGGATTTGAAGGCGCGGACCTTGGCGTTGAACAGTGATTTTTTCAGACCATCCGGCCTGGCGAATCCAGCTCTCGGCCTGGGTTTGCATTCGGTCGATCAGCGACTCGGAGGGGGTGGTTAAGTCGACCAGGCTCTTGGGGTAACTTCGGAGCAGGCTTTGAATTCGGGCGGCTTCAGCCAAAGTCCGGACGGACCCTTGAAGCGTGAAGGGCTCGCTTTGGCCGAGGACTTCGGCTTCTTCTAAGCTTCCGATGGCCTTTCGCAGGGCCAGTTGAGGCGCTGGGAGCTGGGGCGCACGAGCCGCAACCTCGAGATGCAGGTGCTGGGGAGGGCCGCTGGTAGACCAAATCCAGAGGTCAGCCGATCCAGCCTGCTCAGCCCGAAGCAGGAGCTCTTCGCGAGCTTGGGGGCCGAGTTCCTTTTCCAGCGCGCGGCCCAAGGGGAGGACTCGGATGGCCTGGCCGCTCAGGCTGTACTTCTGAAGCCCTGGGATCTGGAGGCGCCGCTGTTCTCCGCGGATCAGGGCCCAAGGGGCGCGCTCGTGGAGGGGCGGGGAACCTTCAGCCTGGGCCCAAGCGGGCGCGTTGACACAGGCTACGAGCCCAATCAGAGACCAGAGACAGCCGGGGAGTGTTCCAAAACAGGCCATGGTGGGCGCTCTTTAGGCAAGCGATGGGCCAGAGGCGGGCAGTTTCGGTTGACTTTTTTGCCTCGCGAGGGCTAGTTTCGCGGTTCCGAATTTTTTCCTGGAGAACGTATGCCTTCCCGCAAGATGAAAACCAATATTGCCCGTAAGATCCGCAAAGCCCGCAAAGGCAAAGCCCGTAAGCGCGCTGAGCAAAACAAGGGCACGACCCCGATTTTCCCGATCCACATCTGATACTTCGCTCGGACGACTTTAGGTCGTTCCAAGCGATTTGCCGACTTCACCCGAGATTTACATCGAGGAGAGTTTCAGTATGTCGAACCAATACCTGTTTACGTCTGAGTCCGTCACTGAAGGCCATCCAGATAAGATTGCCGACCAAGTCTCAGACGCTGTTTTGGACGCGATCCTGGCTCAAGATCCTCGCTCTCGTGTTGCCTGCGAAACTTTGGTCACCACTGGGTTGATCGTCGTGGCAGGCGAAGTGACGACCAATGCTCGCGTGGATTACGCGGACATCGCTCGTCAGACGGTGAAGAAAATCGGCTACGACTCCTCGGACAAAGGTTTTGATTACAAAACCTGCGGCGTGGTGGTGACTCTCGATCGCCAGTCCCCGGATATTTCCCAGGGTGTGACGGCCGGTCAGGGCATGCACAATCAGAAGGAACAGGGTGCGGGCGACCAAGGCATCATGTTCGGCTACGCCGTGCGTGAGTCGGAAAACTTGATGCCCCTGACGATCGACCTGAGCCACCAGCTGGCCCTTCGGTTGAGCCAGGTGCGCAAAAGCGGTCAGCTGGCTTGGCTGCGTCCCGACGGCAAAACCCAAGTGACGGTCGAATACATCGACGGTCAGCCCAAGCGCATCGATGCCGTGGTGGTCTCCACTCAGCATGACGAAACAGTGACTCACAAACAAATCCAAGAAGCCGTGATGGAAGAGGTGATCAAGAAGACCCTTCCTGCGAACCTTTTGGATTCCAAGACGAAGTACTTCATCAATCCGACCGGCCGCTTTGTGATCGGTGGACCGATGGGCGATTGCGGCCTGACGGGACGCAAGATCATCGTCGATACTTACGGCGGCCATGGCGCTCACGGCGGCGGCGCTTTCTCGGGGAAAGACCCTTCGAAAGTGGATCGCTCGGCTTGTTACATGGGTCGTTACGTGGCGAAAAACCTGGTGGCAGCCGGACTTTGTGACCGCGCCCTGGTTCAGTTGGCCTACGCCATCGGCGTCGCCGAACCGGTTTCGGTCATGGTGAACACCTTTGGGACGGAGAAAGTCGACTCCAAGCGGATCGACGCTGCGGCTCGCGAAGTGTTCCACTTGCGCCCGGCCGGGATCATTGAATCGCTGAACCTGTTGCGCCCGATCTATTCGAAGACGGCGGCTTACGGCCACTTCGGTCGCCAAGATGCTGACTTTACCTGGGAGAAAACCGACCAGGTGGCAGCACTTCAGAGCTTCAAATAAGCAAAAGGCTCGTTAGACTGGAACCATGCACTGGTTCTACGCGATTGTTCGCTTTCTGCCGTATTGGGCTCTCCCGGTCATGCTTCTTTGTGCAGAGACGGGGTGGACGCTGCGTTGGACTCCGAAAGCTCGCAAAAAGCAGGTGTTCCTTTGGGGGAGCGCGCTGTTTTTAGCTGTCATTTCAGGGGGCTGGTTCTTTTTCCGCGGCGACGTCAATTCGGACCGCTGGGTGCGGATGTGGATCATTTCTCTGGGCCTCGAGTGAGCCTTTCCACACCGGACGAAAATAATTTTGACGCCCGGGCAAAATCTGCTTAGCCTTTTTAATAGGCGGTAATGAAACTGCCAGACTCGCTCAGGACAGGCGGAGTCTGTCCCGGGCGGAAGAACTCATGGAAGGGTCGAGGGGGGAGCATTGATGCTCAATTTTAGGTCTCCGTTGGTGGGCGAAAGTCAGATCATCCAAAGTCTGTTGAGCACGATCGAAAAGATCTCTCAGACGGACAGCACGGTTCTGATCCAAGGTGAAAGCGGAACCGGCAAGGAGCTGGTGGCACGCGCCATCCACGAAAACTCCCCCCGTGCTTCGCGACCCTTGGTGGTCGTGAACTGTGGCGCAATTCCTCAGGATTTGCTCGAGGCCGAGCTGTTCGGTCACGTCAAAGGAGCCTTCACCGGTGCGACTCAGAACCGGCAAGGCCGCTTTGAGTTGGCCAACGGCGGAACGATCTTCTTGGACGAAGTGGGCGAGCTTCCGCTTCACCTCCAAGTGAAGTTGCTGCGCGTGCTTCAACAGCGTCAGTTCGACGCCGTGGGTTCGAATCAAACCATCACGGTCGATGTCCGCATCATCGCTGCGACGAACCGCGATCTGGAAGAAATGGTCCAGAAGCGCGAATTCCGCGAAGACCTGTTCTACCGCTTGAACGTGATTCCGGTCCGCACTCCGTCGCTGCGCGAGCGGAAGAACGACATCGCGATGCTGGTGAATCACTTCATGAGCGGCTTCAACTCGGCTACGGGCCACAAAGTGGAAGTCCCGAGCGGTCAAATCATGGAAGCTCTGCTGGCCTACGATTGGCCGGGCAACGTCCGTGAGTTGGAAAATCTGATGGAGCGCTTGGTGATCCTCAAAGGCCAAGGCACCGTCGATCTGGGCGATCTACCGCACCGGATTTTCCAACAGTTCGCCGAGACCAAGCCCATGGGCGATGGCGCCATGAGCGAGTGGGAATTCCCCCGCATGGTTCTGCCGAACAATGGCTTGAACTTGAAGAACATCGTCGATGCTTTTGAGAATCACCTCATCGATCAGGCGCTGGCTCGCACGGCAAACAACAAGAACCGGGCTTCCGAACTCTTGATGATGAACCGCACGACCCTGGTGGAGAAGCTCCGCAAGCGCGGCATGATCACTCCGGTAGGCAAGAAGATGACCGCACTGGCTCGTGGCGACATGCATTTCAACGCTTCGAACGAGAATCAGAACGGCGTGGATTCGATCAACGGCATGGGCCTCAACGGCAACCTGTCGAACGGAATCAACGGTTCCATCGATCTGAACGTCGAGTAAGAAGGAAAGCAAGAAGCCCCGGAGGCCCCTTGAAAAGGGCTTCCGGGGCTTTTTTATTTCTTGGGAGCGGCTTCGTCTGAATCGCTGTCCTTGTCGCCGTCCTTCACGGTCTTGCGAACCAGGTTCCGGACAATGCGGCTGCGGTTCGCGCCTCCCAGAAGGGATTTGGCGTCGTCGTAGAGGCCGGGATCGTTCACGAGGGCTCCGAGGGTGCCCGTGCCGTTGTTAATCTTATCGAGGATCTGATTCAGGCTTTTGACCGACTTCTTGAAGTTCGCGTCGTCCAGCTCACTGGAAAGCTTGGCAGAGGCCGAGGCTAAATTTGTGGCCGTCGTGTTCAGGTTCCGGAAGAAGCCGCCGCTTCGGCTGCTTTCTTCTTCAAAGCGGCGCAAGACGCGGTCGAGTGACCCCGAGATCGAAGTCAGGTTCGTCATCAGCTGATCGCTTTTTCCTAATACCGCGCTCAGGTTGCCGGTAGGGCGATTGGGGAGGGTGGCTCCCGTTGCGAGCTGTTCGGCAGCGTCGGGGCCGATGCTGATTGAAAGGTATTTATCGCCCAAGACGCCTTGGGTTCGAATTTCCACTTCCGATCCTTTTCGGATGAAGCGCTCGTACTTTCGATTCACCGTCAGGGTGGCAACGACGTCCTTCGTTTGAGTATCGATGTCGATTTTCGAGACGCTTCCCACATTCAGGCCGGCCAGGACCACTTTGGCTCCTTCATAAAGGCCGTCGGCTTCCGATATGGCAACGGTGTAGCGGTTGCTGTTGGTGAAAATGTTGGTTGATCCGCCGAGAGTGAGAATGGCAGAGAGGGTCAGGATCAGACCCGCCAGCACGAAGAGGCCCACTTTCAGTTCCAGTCTTTGCGTGTTCATGTTCCGTGCTCCAGGGGTTGAGTGAAGCTCCGAACCAAGGGGTCCTGCGAGTTTCGGATGTTCGAGACCGTATCCAGGATGGCGATTCGGCCTTGATAAAGGATGGCAACTCGGTCGGCCACTTCGAAGGCGGCGGGGATATCGTGCGTGACGAAGATCCCGGTAATCCCAGTCCGAGCTTTCAGCGTCTTGATGTTCTCGAGAAGGCGCTTGGTGTTGAGCGGGTCGAGACCCGCTGTGGGCTCGTCAAAGAGGATGACCTCTTGCCCTAAGATGATGGCGCGAGCAAGGCCTGCGCGCTTTTGCATCCCGCCTGAAAGCTCGGCAGGAAGCAGGCTGTTGGAGCCCTTCATGTCGACGAGCTCCAGCATGTAATTCACTTTCGCTTGGATTTCTTCGTTCGAAAGTCGCGTGTGCTCTTTGAGGGGGTAGGCGAGGTTCTCTTCCACGGTGAGCGAATCGAACAGAGCGCCGTTTTGGAACACGTAGCCGATCTTTTTTCTGACCTGGTAAAGATCTCGTTCACGGAGCTCGGTCAGGTCCTGGCCACCAAACAGAATTTTTCCTGAGTCGGGCTTCTCGAGCCCAATGATCGAGCGAAGCACCACGCTCTTGCCCGTGCCTGATCCCCCGAAAAGCGCGAGAATTTCTCCGCGCTTCAGATCAAAGCTGACGCCTCGGTGCACTTGCTTCGGCCCGAAGCTTTTGTGGAGGTCTTGGACGCTGAGGATGGTGTCGGTATCGCTCATGATGGGGTTTGCCTCAGAAATTCGGGAACACCGTGAGGATGAAGAACTTCGTCAAAAAGTAGTCCGAGATCATGATGAAGATGGACGTAGTCACCACGACCCATGTGGTGGTGTCGCCCACGCCTCGGGTGCCGCCGTCCGTGTTGAGGCCTTTCCAGCAGGCGGTGACTGAAATGAAGAAGGCAAACACCATGGTCTTCGCCATTCCAGTCAAGAGGTCGGCCATGATCAGCGTGTCTTTCACTTTCGTGATGAAGAACTCGGCCGGGATGTTGAGCTCCCTTTCGGAAACCATCATGGCGCCGTAGAGGCCGATGTAATCGGCCAAGAGGCAAAGAATGGGCAAAGTGATCATGGCGGCCAGCATGCGAGGAATGACAATCTTCTGAATGGGGCTGGTGCCAAGTGCCCGAATGGCGTCGATCTGCTGGGTGACTTTCATAGAAGCCACTTCAGCAGCAATTCCGGAACCGATCCGACCGGCGACGAGCAGGCTGGTAAAAACCGGGCCCATCTCTCGCAGGATGGTCAGTGCCGCGATTTTGGGCACATAAAGAGTGCCGCCGAACTTGGCTAAGCCAAAGCCGAATTGGAGGGCCATGACGGAGCCCACAGCCAGTCCAGTCACTGCGACCAGGAAGATCGAGCGAAAGCCCAAAATGAACATCTGCTCGACCATCAGACGGAAATAGAAGGGGCCTCGGAAAAGCTCCTTCACGATCTGAGCAGTGATGATCGCAAAAGCTCCCCAGAACCGGGCGATCTCGACCAAATGGGATCCCACTTGAGAGGGGAGTCCTTGAATTTGCCGCATCGCCAGGCGTGCGGGACTCATCTGAGCCTCAGGCTGGAAACGAACTGAGTGAAGTCGGCCTCTTGGCTCGCGAAGTGTTTCGGTTTTGCGACGTACATCAGGTCAAATACGCAGGCACCATTCCGTAGAACCACGGCTCGAATTTTTACTTTTTCTCGGTTCAATCGGCCCGTCACGGTCGTTTCGAGCGCTGGTGACGAATCCACCGTGAGGTCGCGCTCTTGAGTCTCGGTGACGTCAGTGATCCCCAGGAAAAGGAGGCGGCTGATTCGCTTCAAGTCCTCATCCGTATTGCGCTTTCGGCAAGTCGAATTCAGGGAAATGATCGAAGCGGTCCGGTTCGATTGGTAGGTGATCTCGGAGGAATCCGAGGTGGCGTCGCCGGAGGGCTCTAGCATTTTCCAGTCTGGCTGGGTCTCATTCAAGCGAGCCACTCGATAACTTTTGGAGTGTTGATCGACGGTCTTCACATTCCCCAAAAGGACGGCGCAACCCGAAAGCCCCGGAGCGACAAGCGCCCAGGCAAGACAAAGCGGCAAAAAGCGAGCTCGGTTGGCTGAAATGGTCATCATGGTGAAGAGTCTGAAATATCAGTCTAAACGGGTTTGTTTCCAAGAGGAACCGCCGCGGCTTGGAGAAATTCCGTTCCGCTTGGGAGCGGATGAATTCGTCAGGAAAGCGCCGTGAGGCGTTGCCATTTCTGACGAGAAGGTCAAAAAACGGGGGATTTTGGTTTCAGAGAGAATGAAGGGCTCGGCGGGAATTACCCAACGACCTCAGAAACTTCTGCCGATCGGCAGATTTTTTTCGGGGTTGGCACCCTGCTTGCTTTGACTTCAAGAGCCCGGCAGGACGCTTGGCCTTGAATCTCTCCTTTTTGAGCAGGAAGCTCTCCTTTGAAACCCAGACCCCGCAAACGTTTGCTGGATCGGATCTGCCCGCCGGGAGTTTCCCAGGCATGGCCGCAGGTCTCCCTGGGAGTAGGACTCTGGTTGGCGGGAGCAATGTTAACGGCTGCACAGGCGGGTCAGCGCCCGGTGGAGTTACAGTACTTCGCAACGCACTCTCGGCTGACGGTGCGACTGGATGAGAACGTTCGCGCCGTTTGGAAAGAAAAGGCCGGTGGCTTTGAAGTACTTTTTCCAGGGGTGGCTCTTTCCGACCTGGGGGCGCCCCTAGGCGCTGAAGCCGAATGGGCCGAGCAGGCCAGAAAACTCTCGGACCAGCGCCTGGGAGAGATTCAACTCAGTGAAACCGAGAAGGGCTTGGTCCTGAAAGGGAAGTGGCGCTTTCCGGAAGGCAAGGCCAGCCTGGCATTCCCGAAGATGGAGCATTTCGACTACCGCGACTCGAAAGCAGGCGAGTCCCGCTACGTCCTCGATTTCTGGGTGAA
The DNA here is from genome assembly GCA_040399745.1 of Bdellovibrionia bacterium. Classification (GTDB taxonomy): domain Bacteria; phylum Bdellovibrionota; class UBA1018; order UBA1018; family UBA1018; genus CANFHS01. The sequence continues at coordinate 85,310 of JBBARP010000008.1, forward strand.
GCCTGGAATGACAGCAGCCGAACTTCAAGCTCGCAAACATCGCGAAGCCCGCGAAATCGAACTTCAGAACCAGCAGAAGATTGCGAAGTCTCGCGAAGAGCGTCGCTTGGCTTATCAGCGCGCTCGTGCCGAGATCGAGGAAGTCACTCGCTTCTGTCAGGAGCCTGTGGTTCCAGGGCGAGACATCTTTCTGAACTTCCTGCCGCTCCATGAAGAAATCGATCTGAAGAAGTACTTCCCGACCAAGGCTCCAGACGAGAACTTCTCTTATTTTGAGCCCAAGAGTGAATCCAATGAAGCGCAGTACATGCGCTTGGCGCAGCATCTGTACCAAACCGGGGATTTTGCCTTGGTTTCAAAGACCGTCGAGTTCTTTGAGAAAGAAGTGAAGGGCTCTGCCTACCAAGAGGAAATGCGCTTCCTGCGAGCAAACGCCTATTTCAAACTCGGGCACGAAGAAGAAGCGCTCAAGAGTATTCGTGAGCTTGCCGCAACACGGCCGCAGACGCCGATGGCGCTTCAGGGCATGCTGTTCATGGCTCAGAGGTCCTTCCATAAAGGGCTTTACCTCGAGGCACTCGAGCACTTCCTCTGGCTCTCCAATCGCTATCCGAAGCACCAGTTGAACTGGATTTTCCAGCTCGGGGCTGCAGAGTGTTCGTTCCGACTGCTTCAAACGGAACGCGCCTCGAAGGCCTACGGCTGGGTGGTCGGCAACGGCTCGACTGATCCCCAGAAAGCCGAAGGCGCTTTCCGAACGGGTGATCTTTTCGTGGGACGCCAGCAATACGAGCAAGCGGTTGCTTCCTACTTTGATGCGTTCCAGCGCTTCCCGGGTGAGGCGATGCGTTTTCCTTCTGCTTGGTTGAATCGGGCTGAATCCTTGTATTGGCTAGGGCAGCTCGATCGTGCGGAACAAGCTTTTCGGGAGTTTCTCGACAAATTCCCTGCCCACTCTGCGGGGTGGCGCGCCTCGTTCCGGATCGCAGAAATTTGGGGCCGCCGGAGTGGACCGGAAGCCGTCACCAAATCGCGAAAGTGGTACTTGGACACGATCAACCGCTATCCCTTCAGCCCTGGGGAAACGCTGGCTCGTGCGCGCTTGATTCCGTGCGCGGATCACGCGGGATTTGATCTGGCCACAGCGGATCGCTTCTTTACGTATGAGGCTCCGAAAGGGGCCTTTGATGTCGACTTGGTTCCTGCCAAAGTCAGAGAATTCCTGGGCCTTCAGCACTTACGCGCCCTCATCACTTTGGGTGGTACGGATCGCGCCATCGACGTGGCTATCTTGGATTTGATCAAGAACCCCCGCAGCGAAGCCAAGGGCTTTGTCTCGGATGTTTTGCGCGCCCTTTTCCGAAGATCCATTCTGGAGAAGTTGGATTCGGGCCGCACCTTTGAAGCGCTGACCTTTTATCAAGAGAAAGTGGACCTGATCCCGAAAGCGCGCGAAGGCTCAAGCCCCATTGACGCAGACTATCTGTTGCGGCTTTCCCGTGCGGCCTCGGAACTGGGTTTGGGATCTTTGGCGCTGAAGCTCAACCTCGCTCACGCAAAAGAAGCGGGGCCTTCGCATTTGGCGATGCGCGGCCCTGCGGGCGAAGAATCCGCAGCGAACCCAGGCAGCCAAGACCCGGAGTCGCGCGAGATGGAAGAGAACCTCAGAGCTTCTGAGCGTCACTTCACGGAGGCTCGTGCACTCTGGACCGCTCAGGGCTTGGAATCAAAAGACTCGATCCGAAAGCACCTTTCAGAGGTGGCCGAGGAAAGTGAGTATTCTTTCGAAAAAGAAGTGATTCTGGCCTTGATGGACGAACGTGAGAAGAAGCTGGCTTCAGCTCTTCAGCACGCAGTGAAGGCGGAGCTTCTTCTCGGGGCGCATGAAGCGCCGCCACGATTCCAAGGCTGGATTGCTCAACTTCACGCGCAGGCAGGAGACGCGCGTGCGGCGGCCAATTACTTGGGGAACCTAGTCAAGACACAAGCGAATCGGAAGCCTGCCGGCGGAAAAGCGAAGGAATCAGTCGGTGGAACGGTCCTTGGAAAAATTGATGAGCAGCTTCTGTCGGGTCTGGGTGTTCCGCCCTTGATGGGACCGGAGTCGATGCTGTTCCTCCAGGGTGAGCAATACGGACGCGCTGGACTCTGGGGAGAGTCGGCCGCTGCTTTCGCTCAAGCTTCTGAAGCGGGTTTAGGCGGAAACCGGGCCCTTTACGAGTGGTCGCGCTCTTTGCGGAAGCAAGAGGGAGAGGGGGCATCGGCCAAGGCTGATGAGGTGCTCCGGAAGCTTGCTTCGAGCGCGACAGACGATTTTTGGAGAAAGCTAGCCCGGGAAGCCTTGGGCGACACGAAGAAAAAATGATCTTGAGTTTTTGAACCCAGTCTCACGCCAAGGAGGGCGTCAGCATGCAGGAAATCATCACGACGGACCGTAGGATGCGGGAATTGATCGGACTTGCGAAAACCGTAGCTCAATCCAGAGCCACGGTTCTCATTCAGGGTGAAAGCGGAACGGGCAAGGAATTGATTGCTGGCCTGATTCACCAGAACAGCCCGCGCCGGAGCCGTCCTTTTGTTGCGATCAACTGCGCTGCGATTCCTGAGAACCTCCTGGAGAGCGAGCTTTTTGGCTATGAACGCGGTGCCTTTACCGGCGCTGTCTCGTCGAAAGCCGGAAAATTCGAGCTCGCCAATGGCGGAACGCTGCTCCTCGACGAGATCTCGGAAATGGACATTCGTCTTCAAGCGAAGCTTCTTCGCGTGATCCAAGAAGGCGAAGTGGACCGCGTGGGTGGTCGCCGACCGATCCCCGTCGATGTGCGGATTGTTTGCACGACGAACCGAAATCTTTCGGACTGCGTGAGGGATGGCACTTTCCGTGAGGACCTGTTCTATCGCTTGAACGTGGTGAATATTGCACCGCCCGCCTTGCGGGATCGCTTGGGCGATGTTCGGGTTCTGGCTCAGCACTTCGCTGACAAGCAGGTGGATCGCCAAGGGCGTCCGCGCGCTTTGAGCATCGAGGAAGATGCGGTCCGGGCTCTCGAAAATCACGATTGGCCGGGGAACATCCGCGAGCTTCAAAACGTGATGGAGCGTGCTGCTCTGACGGCTCGCGATGGGATGATCCGTGGCAGCGATATCAGCATTCAGGGGCGTAATACTCCGATGTCCGAGAACGCCTCGGCAGATACCGTATTGGTGATGGCACCTTCTGGCGCTTCGGCAGCTCTGGGCTGGAAGCCAGGAACGACGCTCGATGAAATCGAAAAGAGCGTGATCCTGGAAGCGCTTCAGTACCACGCGGGGAATCGCACTCACACCGCTCGCGCTCTGGGTATTTCGATTCGGACCTTGCGAAACAAGTTAGCGGACTATCGCAAGATCGGAATCCACGTTTGAGAAGTCATGATCCGGCAAATCCGACCCGGCAGGATGCTCCACGGGGCACTATCTGCCGAGTCGGATCGGCCGGGGGTTATTGAAATCAGGAAGTTTTTTCCGGACCGGATGCGGCACGGAGTTTGTAATGTCAGGGAGAAGGGGTGGTGTTTTTCAGCCAGCCCGAGGGTCGATGGATCGGCCCGGAAATTCCCAGGAAGGGGGCGAAAGTGAACGGATTTGACTCAACGATTGGCGCATTGAATACGAGCTTGAACCTCAGGCTTCTGAATCAAAATGTCATCTCGTCGAACATCGCGAACGCTGATACCCCTGGGTACAAAGCCAAAACCGTCGATTTTGAACAGACTTTGCGCCACATCTTGAACACGGGCGGCGAGCTTCAGCCTGAAGCGACCGATGCGGGGCACTTAGTTCCGCGCGAGGCAGATCCGGTTCATCCGGTCGTTTACGACGATCCGAACGGCGTGGAGTCGTTGGATGGAAACAGCGTGGATCGCTCCGAAGAAATGGCCAAAATGGCCGAGAACCAGCTCATTTATGATGCCTCAGCAGAAGTGCTGAAGAAAAAGCTCGGGATGCTGAAGTACGCCATCTCTGAGGGTGGGGGTAACCGCTAATGGACTTCTTCTCGTCGATGCGGGTGAGTGCTTCGGGTCTCGAAGCGCAGATGCGCCGGATGAACACCATTTCCTCGAATATCGCCAACGCCGAGACCACGCGCTCGGCCGATGGTACTGGACCTTACCGAAAGCAAGATGCGGTCTTCGCTTCCGAGACCGATCGCGAAAGCTTCGGAGAAATTCTTCAAAACGAACTCGACGAAGGGGTTCAGGGCGTTCGGGTGGTCGATGTGCAGAAGGACGCCCGTCCTCCGCGCATGGTCTACAACCCGTCGCATCCCGACGCGACTCCTGAGGGGTATGTGGCCATGCCGAACGTGAACCCGGTCGAAGAGATGGCCAACATGATCTCGGCACAAAGATCTTATGAAGCAAACGTGACAGCGATGAACGCTGCGAAAGCTATGGCGCAAAAGGCGCTGGAGATCGGCCGTTAAGGCCGGAAGGAAAGGGGGACTGAATGTCGAATCTATCAATCGAGAATATCGCTGGCAGAGCGCAGATCAGCGAAAGCCCCTATCTTACGGGCCGAAGCACCGAAATGGTCCGCGAGCAGGAAGCAGGCTCGGAAGTGGGCGGGAATTCGCCGACTTTTGCGCACATGCTCGAAAAGTCACTGGAAGACGTCAATACCCAGCAGCACCAGGCCAACACTGCGATCAACGAATTAGTGGCCGGAAGAAACAAGAACATCCACGAAACCATGCTGGTGCTGGAGCGGGCAGATTCTTCGCTCAAGATGGCCATGCAGGTCCGAAACAAGATCCTCGACGCCTACCGCGAAATCATGCGGATGCAGGTCTGATGAGCAGCAAGGAGCATGAAGCGTGTCTGAATACCTGAAGAAAGTATTCGCGGAAGTTTCCGACTTTTATAAGGGGTTGACCCCGGGGCGGAGAATTGCCGTTGTCGTCACGGGGGCGGGGATCTTGGCTGGGATCATGGGAATGTTCCTGTGGGCCGGCGAGAAAACCTTCCATCCCTTGATGACCAATCTGAGCCCAGAAGACTCCGCGAACGTGATGCGCGTTCTTCGGGAGAAGCGAATCCCGTTTCGGGTTGATGAGACTGGCCGAAGCATCACAGTTCCGCCCGAGATGGTCGACCAGCTGCGGTTGGAGTTGGCTGCTAACAACGTGGTTCAAAGCAGTACGGTGGGCTACGAGGTTTTCGACAAGCAATCTTTGGGCGTCACTAGCTTCGTTCAGAAGATCAATCAAAAGCGCGCTCTTGAGGGTGAACTGACCCGCACGATTCAAACGATTCACGGGGTTCGTCGTTCCCGCGTGCATTTGGCGCTCCCACAAAAAAGCGCCTTCGTCGAAGATCAGCGAAAGCCTTCGGCTTCGGTCGTGGTGGACGTTGAAAACGGAATTCTTCTTACCGACAAACAGATTAACGGAATTCAAAACCTAGTGGCTCGCGCCGTCGAGGGGATGGACGTAGAAAACGTAGTGATCGTGGATGCCATGGGAAAACAGCTTTCCCGAAGCATTCAGGACACGATGGCCATGGCGAACGCCACTCAGCTCGAGTTTAAACAGAAGATGGAGCGCGACAGTGAGCGCCGAATCGAAGAGATGTTGGCCCGCGTCGTGGGTGATGGAAAAGTAGTGGCCCGAGTTTCTGCGGACCTGGACTTCAGTCAGACCGCCGAGACACAAACGGTCTATGACTCCGACGGAGCTGCGGTCCGTTCGGTTCAGCGCGATCAGAAGTCGATGGAAGGCTCTCGCCCAGGACCGCAAGGCCCAGCAGGTGCGGCATCCAATCTACCTGGCCAGCAGCAGCAGGTGGCCCAGGGCACCAAGAGCGATACCAAAACCAGCTCTGAAACGACCAATTACGAAGTGCCCCAGACGGTCCGCAAAACCACCCGTCCTTCGGGCCAGGTACGTCGCTTGTCGGTCGCTGTTCTGATGGACGGCAAGCAGGTTCGGGTACCGGGCAAAGATGGCGCGGCTGACAAGAATGAAGTTCAATCGTGGAGCCCGGAGAAGTTGGCTGAGTTCGAAGCCATCGTGATTCAGGCTGCCGGGATCGATCGCAAGCGGGGTGATACGGTTGAGATCAAGAACATCGAGTTCACGAAGGAAGACTTCGAAGAAGCTCAGCGTATGGCAAACGAAGCCGCGCGTAAGAGCTACATCCGCAGCCTGACGGTCTACGTCGTGGTCGGGATGCTGATCCTCCTGTTTTTCATCTTGGTGGTTCGTCCCTTCATCAAGTGGATCACAGACAACACCGTTCACAGCGTCGAAACTTACCTGCCTCAAACCATCGAGGAGTTGGAGAAACTCAACAAGGCCTCGGTGCTCCCAGGCTTGGAAGCGGCGATGCCAGAGATTGCCGACAAGATCGACCCGGAAAAGGTCGAGGGCGAGATGATCAAAGAGAAGGTCATCAGCTTGGTCGAAGGCAATCCGCACAAGGCCGCGCTCATCCTGCGCGACTGGCTGCATGCCGACTTGGCGAAGAAGAAAGACGACAAAGCTCCCGCCGCCGGCGGAAAAGGCAAATAAGGTTTAGGACAAGAGGACCGATCACATGGCATTCATGAACTTCGAGGAAATGTCGGGTCTAGAGAAGTCGGCCCTGCTTCTGAACGTGCTAGGGACGCAGGTCACTTCCCAGGTTTTCCGGAAGATGAAGGACAACGACGTCAAGCGTCTCGTGACCGCCATGGGCCAGGTGTCCAAGGTTCCGGTCGGTGTCGTGAAAGAGGTTCTCGAGTCGTTTTACTCTGAGATTGCCGAGGAAGATCAGCTGATCTTCGGCCAATCTTCGGGCCGGGACTTCGTGCTGGCGACTTTGGGCGAAGAGCGTGCAAAAACCGTATTGGGTCAGTTGTCGGTGGCCGAAGGCAGCCGCACCCTGGAAGCTCTCGAATTGGTCGACTCGAGAACGCTCTCGAACTTCCTCATCAACGAACATCCGCAGACGATTTCCTTGATCCTGGCTCACCTGGAGTCGGGCAAGAAGTGCGATGTCTTGAAACGCCTTCCCGAGAACATTCAGACGGAAGTGGTTCTCCGGATCTCGAACTTGGATTTCATCTCGCCAAACCTCATTGCGCAGGTGGACGAAGTGCTCAAACAGGAGCTTGCCACCTTGGGCTCGATCGACACTCAGCAATTGGGCGGTGTGCAACCGATCGCCGAGATGCTCAACGTCATGGACAAGACCTCCGAGCAGAACATCATGGCGCGGGTCGAAGAGAAGGATCCGACCTTGGCGGAAGAGATCCGCAAGTTGATGTTCGTGTTCGAAGACTTGATCTACATCGACGACCGCGGAATGCAGGAACTGCTGAAGGCAGTTCCAAACGACAAGCTGACGATGGCCATGAAGACGGCTCCCGAGGATATCAAAGAGAAAATCTTCAGAAACATGTCCAAGCGTGCTTCGGACATGTTGCGCGAGGACTTGGAGACCATGGGACCGGTCAAGGTTTCCGAAGTCGACTCGGCTCAACAAGAAATCGTCAATATCGCCAAGAAACTCGAAGGGGAAGGCAAACTCTTCGTGGCTCGCGGCGGAGAAGGCGACGCCCTGGTTTAATACCAGGCACCTTAAACGGGCAGGGGAGACAGGGCGATGGAAAAGAAGTTCGATCCAGTTCAGAAGCGAGCTGCACAAGAAGCTCCCAAGTCCACGGGAAATCGAATCATCAAAGCCGAAGACCCGATGCGAATTCAGGTCGACGGTTACTCGGCTAGGTCGGTTCATGAGCAGGGCTTCGGGGAGTATGGCTCGGCAAAGTCCAAGTTCGGCCCCCTGGCCGCGACCGATGCCGAACGCTCGCATCGAGCTTGGCGCGATAGCCGCTTCCAGATGAGCCCGATTGTGAAAGAGCGCTTGGGAATTTCGAGCGAAGAACGCCGGATCATCGATGAGCGTGTGGAAGCCGAGCTTTCGGCCCTCCGGGAAGAAGCGCGAGAGCAAGCTCACGCGGAGGGGTTGGCTCAAGGGCGCGAAGAGGGCAAAGCAGAGGCTCTGACGGCGTATCAAACCGAAGCGGCTGAAAAGATCGAGAAGATCCACGCTTTGACGCGTGAGTTTGAAGCTTTGAGAACCAGTATCTATGAGGCCAATGAGCGGATGCTGGTTGACTTGATGTTCCGGCTTTCCAGAATGCTCTTCCTCAAGGAATTGCCGCAAGATCGGCAATACGTCCTTCGATTAGCGAAGAACCTCGTGGAGCGGGTAGGGACGCGGGAGAACATTCGCCTGCGCTTGAGTCGTCGAGACCTGGAGCTCCTGGATGAGCTTCACGCGGGTCTTAGCAAGGAATTTGCTAATCTGACGAACTTGTCGATCGAAGTAGATCCACAAGTTCGCGGTGGCGGCGTTCACTTGGAGACGCGCTGGAACGCGATTGATGCGTCGGTGGATACGCAGCTCGAGAAAATATTCGAAGCCCTCTTTGGTTCTGGATCGGCAAACGTCATCACTGGCGGCGGAGCGGATCCGGTGGCGGCTATCTCGATGGAAGCGGGAGAGTCGGCGTGAGCACTCAGGACATGAACCTGGGCCCGTACCTGGATCGCCTGACTCGGACACCGATTTATTTGGAAGCGGGAAAGGTGTCTCAGTCCCTGGGACTCGTTTACCATGCCCATTTGCCCGGCGCCGGAATCGGAGCCCAGGTGCGAATCCTCGAAGGCCAAGACCCCCATTCGGAAGCGGGCGTTGATGCCGAGATCATCGGCTTTAAAGATCAGCAGGTCGTGCTGATGCCTTTTGGCGACGCATCGGGTGTGAATAACGACAGCCTCGTGGTGCTTCGAAAACGTGCTTCGGTAGTCGCAGTGGGCGAGTCGCTTTTAGGGCGCGTCCTCGACGCTCAAGGCCAGCCCATCGACGGGAAAGGGCCACTGGGACTGTTGGAGGAGCGCAGTCTGTACGCGCAGCCCTCGCACCCCCTGGAGCGGGATGTGATCCGCGAACCTTTAGATCTTGGGATTCGAGCCATTAATGGTCTTTTGACCTGCGGCAAGGGCCAGCGGGTGGGCATCATGGCAGGCTCAGGGGTCGGGAAGTCCGTGATTCTGGGCATGATGGCCCGTCACACGGCTGCCGATGTGAACGTGATCGCCTTGATCGGCGAGCGGGGACGCGAAGTTCGAGAATTCATCGAACGCGACCTAGGCCCCGAGGGCTTGGCCCGCTCAGTAGTCATCGTTGCTACCTCTGATAAGTCCCCGCTCCTTCGGATGAGGGGAGCTTTCCTGGCTTCCGCTGTGGCGGAATACTTCCGAGATCGAGGGAAAGACGTCCTCTTGATGATGGACTCGGTCACTCGCTTCTGTATGGCTCAGCGCGAGATCGGGCTCAGTCTGGGTGAACCTCCTGCTTCCAAGGGGTATACGCCGTCGGTTTTCTCGACTTTACCCAAGCTTCTGGAGCGCGCCGGTACCGGTGTGGGCGGAGGTTCGATCACCGGTCTATACACCGTTCTTGTAGAAGGTGACGACATGGACGATCCAGTGGCCGACTCGGCCCGATCGATTCTGGACGGACACGTCGTGCTTTCGAGAAAGATCGCTCAGAAAAACCACTTCCCAGCTATCGACGTCCTTCAGTCGGCAAGCCGGGTAGCCCGAGCCGTGACCGGAAAAGATCAGCAGCAGTGGGGCGGTATGATCAAAGAGTGGATGGCGCTCTACGCACAAGCGGAAGATTTGATCAATATCGGTGCTTACACAAAAGGTGCGAGCGCCAAGATTGACCAGGCCATCGCGGTTCATGACCGTATTCAAAGCTTTTTGCGCCAGGGAATCGAAGAGAAGTCGAACTTCCAAGACACTTTGGCGCTCATGCACGGGATTATCAGAGCGGGGCAATCGGCATGATTTTCCCGATGGAAATGGCAGGATTTGCCCTCTTTTCGGACTCATCGGTGTGACGGAGACTGGACTTGAATGAAAAAGTTCCGATTTCAATTTGAGACTCTCGAGAAGGTACGGAGGACCCGCGAAGGCGAGGCCCTGCGCTTGCTTTCTGAGGCTCAGGCCAAGGTTATCCACGCGAACGAGCACAAACAGGCGCTCATCCGTGGCATGTCTCTGGCCATGGATCGTCGGGCAGGCTTGGGTGGTTCGGCCACGTCGCCACTCGACTTCATGCTCGAGTCGGATTTCATTTCAGGACAAAAGATTCGAATTGTTCAAGCTGAAGTGGCCATTCAACGCTCCAAACGAGCAGTCGAAAAGGCATTGAGGAATTACCTTCACGCTAAGCGACAGACTCGTGTGATCGAGATGATTCGTGAGAAGCGCTTTGCCGAGTACAAGCTCGAGCGGGCGAAGCACCTTCAGAAGGAAATGGACGACGTCAGCACCATGCGCAATCGGTTGCGCCAGCTTCGTAAGGAGTCGGCATGATCCGGTTGCTGGAGCGTCGCGGAGCATGGTCTTTCCTGGTACTCGCGCTTTTGTGCGGAGCGCTTTCGTTGTCTGTGGACAGCGGCCAGGCAGAAGGTCAGGAAGCTCCGGCAGCGACGCCTTCGGCAGTACCGTCTGCTAATCCGGCTGAATCGGAATCGGCGGATCCTGAGGCTCTGAAAGACGCTCAGAAGAGTAAGGCAGCACTGAGACATGATTCGGGTCGATGTTTGGTAGATCCGACTGCGATTTCCGATTTGCGCCGCCGTAGCGAAGAAGTGGAAGCTCGCGCCAAAGCCCTTGAATCACGGGAGCAAGAGCTCGCTGCTCAGAAGCGTGCAGTCGAAGAGGACGTGAAGCGTTTGACCGCGGTTCGCGAGGAAATTGAGAAGTTGCAAGGCTCGCTGAAGAAGTCAGGCGAGGAACGAGTCGCCAAGCTCGTCGAGACGATGGAAGCGATGGCTCCGAAGGGGGCTGCGCAGCTCATTTCTGGGGTCGAGGACCAACTGGCCGTTTCCGCGATGACACGGCTTTCGACCGCTAAACTTGCAAAAATATTACCGCTCATGAGCCCAGAGCGTTCTGCATTTTTGACCGAGAAAATGGCAGGGGTGATTCGTACCCAAGCCAAGAAAGGAGGCAAGGACCATGATTCAGAACATCTCGACAATGCAAGCACGCGCGAACCCGCGCGCGAAGCACAGTACTGAAGAGGCTTCAGATTCCAAGTCAAAGGGCCTTGCCACCGAGGCGGGTCTCCCTTCGGATCAAGTCGATTTCAGCGCGGCCATGCTTCAGCAGGCCGCCATGCTTCAAGCGCAGCCGGCTCAGCCCCAGAAACCGATGGGTGCGGGCCTTGGGATCGCGCAGGTCGCGACTACGGTCGATGGCGATACTTCGATTGCTTCACGTTTACCTGAGACCGAGCGCGCCGCAGCTTCCTTAGGAGCGGGTGGACAGATCAGTCTGGGGCGCCCGTGGAGTAAGGACTGGGTGTATCGCCCGGGCGATGACAAAAACCTCGATTTGAAGCCTCTTTTTGGCGAGTCGATGGCAGAGGCCAATCCGATGCTGAAGCTTGCCCAGTTGGTGGCCGCAGCTCGGTCCAAGGCAGAGGCCCAAGAAGGTTCTCCGGCAGCGGGCCTACCCGGTTCGCTGTCTGCAAAGGCCACTGCAGCCAAGGATCTCGTCAAGAAGGGTGAAGCTCAGGGCGTGAATTCAGCGACGGCGGCGCCGATGGGCGCTGAATCGGTGGTTCTGCCTGCAGTCTTCCGGAGTGAGAACTTTGAGACCGCGTCGAGAATCCCTGCTTCTACCTTGATTCGCGAAGCGGCTCAGGCGGGACGGGAAGTCTCGGAGCAAGCTTTCCTATCGAGCCAGGGCCTCATGGAGTCTTCGATAGCGGCTGGAGTGGTGGATGCAAAAGTCCAACCCGGCGATCGCTCGAATGCTTCGAAGAGTGCTCTCCCTTCGGGCGCATGGTCGGGAGGCGAGTTCTTGGAAACTCTTCAAGGCGCCCGTAGTTCGCTGCTCAACCAGACCAAACCCGTGAACTCTGGTGTGCAGCTCGGTGACGCACTTTCAGCTCCGACTCTGCGCGGACAGGATTTGGATTCTCTGAAGCAGGAGCCGGGTAGCGAGGCGTTGAGTCCGTTTGATTCGAGCTTGGCATCAGTCGTATTGAATCAACCGACAGCAGCGCGAAATAGTTCTGCTGAAGCCGGCATGATCGCGACGATGGATGGCCAAGTGACTCAGAACGGCGCTCAGCAAAATCGACTTTCGAGCCAGTCGGTACGTGATCTTTCCTCCCAGATTCGTTTGGTGAGCCAGAACCCGACGGGTGGGGAAATGCGAATTCGCCTGAATCCAGGAAACCTGGGCGAGCTTCACCTGAAGATTACGACTCAAGGAAACCAAGTGGGTCTGAAGATCCAAGCTTCTGATGAGCGCGCACGCCGGATTATTGAAGAGTCCTTAGGATCTTTGAAAGAGGGCTTGGCCTCTCAGCGGCTCCAGCTCGTTCAAACTGATGTGGCCGTCGGCCAGGGTTTCGCAGGCTCGCTAGGTCAGTTGGATGAATCGCTTCGTCAGAACCTGTCTCAAAATCAGCAGGGTTCGCAGCAGGGTCAGCAAGCCTGGAATCAAGCCATGGGGAATTTTGACCAGAACGGCGGTTTCCGGGAGCGAGGGTCGCGCAGTGACTCCCAAGATTCGGGCACTGGCCCGGTGAGTGGGATGCCGCCGAGACCCATGGCCAGCCTCGCGGGTCGTTCCATTTCGAGTTCCCTGAACCGGCTTTCTAATGGAAGGGTGGACATTCGAGCATGATCCCGATCAGTGGTGGTAAATTCGGTGAAGGTGCTCTGCCTCAAGTGTCAGCCGCGACGACCTCTACGTTGGCGTCGAAGGATCTGGCTCAAAACGGCCAAACTGAAAAATTCAGCGACGTTTGGAAGAAAATCCAAGCTGAGTATGGTGCCAAGCAGGAGAAGCCTCGGGAGATTAAAAAATCCCTCGGTAAAGACGATTTCATGAAGATCATGGTGACGCAGATGCAGCACCAAGATCCCACCAATCCCTTCAAGGCCGAGCAAATGGCGCAGCAGATGGCGCAGTATGCTTCGGTCGAGCAGCTGCAGAACATCAATCAAAACGTCTCGAAGATGGGCAATCAGAATCAGCCGCTCGAGCGATTGGCGATGACGAATTTGATTGGTAAGACTGTGACCGTGGACCGCGAACGGTTCCCTTATAAAGAGGGAACGAAGCTTCCCCTGGGATTTACTTTGCCGCGTGAAGCTTCGCAGGCTCGAATTTCGATTAAAAACGAAGCGGGTGAAGAAATCTTCGGACGCGACCTGGGTGCACAGAAAGCGGGACCAGGGACCTTCCTGTGGGACGGGATTCTGGCCAACACGCTTCCAGCGAAGTCGGGGAATTTGTCGTACCACCTGGAAGCCAAGGACGCGAAGGGCGCTGATATCCCGATCGATCCGCGTGCGAAAGTCCAGGTCGTTGGCCTGAGCTTCGAAGGGAAGGAGCCCATTCTTCTGGTGGGTGATCCCTCTCGCCCCGATTCGGTGGCGATGTCGGCTATCTCCAAAATTGAAGCGGATGCTCCTATGGTTTCGAGAGCGGCTCCGCAGGCGGTCATTTCTGCGATGCCAAATCAGCACGATCTGGCCATCGATATGGCTCAAAGCCGCTCGGCCGAAAGAAACGGACCGGCACAAGCTGCCGAGGTTGCGGAAGTTCAAAAACCGCAAAATAATTATTTTACGTTCCTGCGAGGAGAAGGTTCGAAGACCATCGAATCCCAATCCGAACAGGAGAGCCTGCGAGCAGCAGGTGAAGGGACCTACCGCGGCCCTCGTGAAGAACGCGGTTTTCCGAATGGGTTAGGAGGAGGTGAATGAGATCATGAGTCAAAATCCGTTCCTTTATCCGAGCGTCACATCGATCCCATCGCAAGGGGTAGGTGAGGCCCGGGAAAGGATTCAGCCCAGGAAGACGGAACCTGGGGAATTCGACAAAGCCCTCGATCAGGTTCTGGTCAAGGACAAGTCGAAGACGCCGCCCGAAAGCCGGGCAGCGGGGTTGACGGCCGATCTGGGAATGATCAGCCAGCCCTTGAAGTTCTCGACGCATGCCGCTCAGCGGATGCAGGAACGCAAGATCAAGCTGGATGAACCCACGATGGCCAAAGTCAACGAAGCAGTCAGAAAGGCGGAAGCCAAAGGATTAGAAGACACTCTGATTCTGACCGGCGACGCAGCTCTGATTGTGAGTGTGAAGAACAGGACGGTCATTACGGCGATGGATAAAGCCCAACTGACCGGAAACGTCTTCACCAATATCGACGGTGCCGTCATCGTCTAATGCGAAGTTTGATCTGACTTGAAGTTCGACAGGAAGTTGAAATTGGACCGGAAAGACTGGCAAAGGGAAGGCTGGACCCATCGCGGGAAGCCCACCTGATCTCCTGAAGCGGGATTAGGAATTTGCGCAGGCAGACCGGTTGAAAAACCGACGCAAGGAGGCGTCTCGTCATGGGTATTCTTTCTTCGATGTACACGGGTGTCACGGGTCTGCAAGGTCAGGGCGAAGCCCTCTCCATCTTCGGTGACAACATCGCGAACGCGAACACCACGGGCTTCAAAGTTTCCCGTCCCGAGTTTCAGGACGTCGTCGCCAAGTCGTTGAAAGGCCTCTTGGGTGGTAACCAGATCGGTCGGGGTACCCGTCTTTCGGGCGTTAACCCCGTTTTCTCGCAAGGCTCGATCACTCAGACCGAATCGGCCACTGACTTGGCTGTTACGGGCGACGGTTTCTTCTCGTTGAAAGGCCAAGACGGGATGAGCTACAGCCGGAACGGAGCTTTCCACTTCGATAAGGACGGAAAGCTCATCAATACCGACGGCCTCCGCGTTCAAGGTTTCCTTGCAGACGACAAAGGCAAGCCCACCTCGAAGATGGGCGACATCTCGGTGGATCGATCGGTTCTCGATGCCAAGAAGACGGAGAAAGTTTCTCTGTTCATGAATCTGGATCTGCGTACCGCGAAGGCGATGGAGTTCGACCCGGAGAAGCCGGAAGCCACTTCGAACTTCGCAACCGGCGCAACGGTCTACGACACCGCAGGCACTCCGCACGTCGTCACGGTCTTCTTCAATAAGACCGAAGAAGGTGAGTGGTCCTGGCGCGCAATGGCCAAAGGCGAAGAGATCAACGGCGGCAAGGCCGGCACCTTGATCGAACAGGCCAAAGGCACTTTGAAATTCGATACCGATGGACGTTTGGCCGAGCAGAAAGTGGACAAGTCCGAGTTCAACTTCAATAAGGGTGCGTTGCCGAATCAGAAAATCGTTTTCGACTTCGGCTCCGACAAGAAATCGGGCGGAGAAGGCACTTCCGTGACTCAATACGGTTCTGCTTCGGAAGCCTACAAAACCCTGCAAGACGGCTACACTGCAGGCACCTTGAGCGGCCTTACCTTTGAAGACGACGGCATGTTGTCGGCGATTTTCTCGAATGGTCAGAACGTGAAGCTAGCTCAAGTGGCTTTGGCAAAGTTCGAGAACCCGGAAGGCCTTTTCAAGATGGGACAAAACCGGTTCCGTGAATCCCGCTTGTCGGGACAGCCGACCACCGGTAGCCCGGGAACTGGCGGCCGCGGAACGCTGGTGTCGAAGGCTTTGGAAAGCTCTACGACCGACATTGCAAACGAGTTCATCAACCTGATGACTGCTCAGCGCAACTTCCAGGCAAACGCGAAAGTGATTTCGACTGCCGACGAGATGATGCAAGAAGTGATCAACATCAAGCGCGGCTAATAGCCTAGGCTTGATGACTTGAAGTTCTAATCGCCCTAGAGAAAGGGGCCTCGGCAATGCCGGGGCCCCTTTCTTCGTCACCGGGTTGACGAGAAAGTGGGTAACTTTTTCCACTTCGTCAATAAACGGTGAAAATCCTGCCGAGCCGCGCTGAGTCGATGTCTTGGGATGTCCATTTTAGCCGAGTCGAAACTTGCCTCTCGGCCCAATGACAGTGCAGACTGATAAGGCACCGTTATCCCGATCATGGAGGATCAGGAGAGCTCATGTCTGACGAAGGCGCTGGAACACCTAAGCTCGAGGAAAGTGGCAAAGGCGGAAACAACAAGTTGGTGATGATCATCATCGCTGCCAACTTGGTGATCACGCTTGGAATGATCGGAGTTCTGGTCATGTCCTTTCAGAAAGATCGCAAAGAAGCTCAAGCCGTCGATATGGTGGCGAGCGAGGAACACGGCGGTGGTGGCGAGCACGGCGAAGGCGGCGGCGGTGGTGAGCATGGCGGCGGCGGTGAGCACGGCGGCGGCGATAAATCTTCTGAGAAGAAGGGTTCGAGCAACTACGGAAAGATGATCCAGCTCGAACAGTTCACTGTGAACTTGTCGACTCCCGGAACCGTCAATCCGAAGTTCGTGCGCGTGAATATCTCGGTCGAAGTTCCCACTTCTGAAACTGAGAATGAAGTTCAGCAAAAAATGCCGCAGGTTCGGAACACTATTATTGACCTCTTCAATAGTAAGCGTCCCACCGACCTGGTGACGGCTGAGGGCCGGGATTACCTGAAAGAGGAAATTCGGAACGCACTGAATAGCTTTATGGTGAGTGGTCGAGTGAAGAGCGTCTTCTTTACTAACTTCGCGGTTTCAAACTGATCGATCGGACGGAGCAAGGGCGATGAATCAGGTATTAAGTCAGGCAGAAGTTGATGCGCTGCTCAGTGCCGTCGCGGACGTCAACGATGATCCGCCTGCGGAGGGCGACTCTGGCGCGGGAGGCTGGGGAGCGCCCCAGCCGCAGTCCGACGCGCCCGAGATTACCACCTATGATCTGACCAACCAGGACCGCGTGATTCGCGGTCGAATGCCAACGCTCGACATTATTTACGAGCGTTTCATCCGTTTGTTCCGGATCAGTCTTTCGAACTCCCTTCGCAAAATTGCATCGATCACGATCATCTCGACCGACCTTCTGAAGTTCGGTGAATTCGTGAATACTTTGCCGATTCCTAGCTGCATGTGCATTATGCGCTTTGAGTCTCTGCGCGGGCCCGCCCTTTTGGTTCTAGAAACCAAGTTGGCCTACGCGCTGGTTGATAGTTACTTCGGCGGAACCGATCGTCCCTACACGAAGATCGAAGGGAAGGAATTCACCCGCATCGAACTTGCGATCATCAAACGTGTGATGGACATCGCGCTGAAGGACCTCGAGGAGGCCTGGGCTCCTGTTTATAAAAGCGAAATCACCTACATTCGTACGGAAGTGAACCCGCAGTTCGTTGGCGTGGTTCCGCCGTCGGAAGTGGTGATTTCGACGACGTTTGAAGTGGAACTCGAGAACGCAAGCGGAACGATCGTTTTGGTCATTCCGTACAGCACCATCGAGCCCATCAAAGGGAAACTGAACCAGACCTTTCAGGCCGATAATGAGCGCCACGACAAAGAGTGGACGGTTCGGATGGAAGAACTCGTTCGCGCCTCGGAAGCTAACATACGGGTGAATCTTGGGAAGGCCAAGATTACGGTGGGTGATCTAGTGAACCTTTCCGTGGGCGACATTATTCCTCTCGAGCAGGACGCTGACGGCGAGTTGGCAGTTTTGATCGAGGGAGTTCCGAAATTTAAGTGCTTCTTCGGGGTCTCCCGTGGAAATCGGGCCGTTCAGATCTCGCGAATGATCGAAGAATGAGAAAGTCAAAGAGGGGGAATCATGAGTGATGCAATGATGATGGGTGATGTCTCGTCAGGGGCAGTTGGGGGTGCGCAGGGGGTAAGTGCCGGGCTGCATTCCTTAGATTTCATCCTGGATATTCCGTTGACCGTCACGGTCGAGCTGGGTCGTGCGCGGATGGCAATTCGCGAGCTTTTGCAGCTTTCCCAAGGTTCGGTTGTCGAGTTGTCTAAATTTGCGGGCGAGCCGCTCGAAGTGATGGTGAACGATAAGCTGGTTGCACGCGGCGAAGTGGTCGTGGTGAACGAGAAGTTCGGGATTCGTTTGACCGACATTATTTCTCCGATCGAGCGGATCGAACAACTGAAGTGAAACCCAGCGGGAGCGACATGATGTCACTCCCTTCTTATTGACAGGTGCAGGATGCTCCTCAGTAATAGAAAACTCTTTAGACCCTTTGCTACGGTAATGGCCGCGGGCATTCTCGTGGCCCTGACTTCTCCATCTGCCTGGGCTGTGACGGCATTGAAGAAAGTTCAGGTCGGCGACGGTCAGCAGCTGTTCCTCATGTTCGACAGCAAGATTACGCAGGGGCAAATTAAGACTGAGTTCTTTAACGACACCGTTCAGCTTTCCTTGAATGATGTCTCGGTTTACCCAGCCAAGATTTTCTCGGTCGGTGGACCGGATCTGACGAAAGTCTTCGCTTATCAGTATGCGCCGAAGCTGGTGCGATGCCGCCTGACCCTGAAAGGGGATGCCGAGACCTATAAGGATCGCGTCAGCGTTCATGTCGACGGGAAGATGCTCACCGTTCGCATCGGTGGTGGCGCGTCGACTCAGGACTCTGTTAGTTTAAGCGCCGCTCAGTCGATTCGTGAGAAACCCACTCCGAAGAAAGCAGAAGCACAAGCGAGCTGGGGTAGCCCAGTGGCAGAAGAGCCGAAGCTGAACGCGGACGAGAAGCTGCTTTTAGATAAAGTTCTTCGTGATCCCGAGAAGGTTGAAAAAGCTGAGAAGGGCGAGAAGAACGAGAAGTCCGAGAAATCGGAAAAATCTGAGCGCACGAGACGTGCCGATAAGTCGGATCGATCTGAGAAGAATGGATCTTCCTCGTTGGGCGGTCGACGTGAAGGTCCGAGCTTCATGCGACCGATCCTGGTCCTAGGCGGGATTTTCGCACTGATGGGTGCGGTCCTCTTCTTGGTGATGCGGTTTCGGAATACGCGCCGAAGCGGCTCGCCTTCCGCGGGAGCGACCGGTAAAATTTCCGGTGTCCTTGGGAAATTGATGGATCAGACTCTGGGTACCCGCCGGGAAAAGCTGATCGACGTAGTTGCGACTCATAACTTGGGTCCAAAGAAGTCGATCACGATCGTTCGGATCTCGGGAAGAATGCTGGTCTTGGGTGTTTCGGGTGAGTCGATCAATCTCATCGCTCAGTTGCCGGATCGGACGGATGCTCCTTCGAATAGTGAAGTCGAGCGGATTTTGAATGCCGAAATGGAAGCTGAGGCACGTCGAGCGGAAGGGCATTTGACTGAGCCGCTTGAAGCTGAGGCATTGGAACAGTTTCTCGATTCCGGAAAATCGCTGGGATATGCGGCGGCCACCCACGTCTCCGCTTCTGGAGCGGTTTCGGCACGGCGTAACGCATTTCAGGACACGCTGAGCGCCAAGATCCAGCCTGGCGCTGGAAATGCCGCTGCGGCCAATTCAATTCCGGCACGCGAGTCGGTTCGGGACCGGATCAAAAACCGAGTGCAAGGGATGAAGCAACTGTGAGAAACGACTTCGTCGCTCAGAGCCGGTCGAGACGAACTTGGGCGAAGTGGGCCCTCTTGGGTGCCGTTTTCTTTCTGCTTCCAGTGGTCGTGATGGCGGAGGGTGGTTCGCGGGGAGCTTACGCCCCAGGAACTTCGGGCCTGACTCTCCCGAGCCTGAGTCTTTCTTTTGCGCAGAGCCAGAAGCCGCAAGAATTAGTCGGAGTCCTTCGCATCGTCTTGATGCTGACGGTTCTGACTTTGGCCCCAGCTATCTTGATCATGATGACTTCCTTCACTCGGATTGTCGTCGTACTGAGTTTCCTTCGCCAGGCGTTGGGCACTCAGCAGATGCCACCCAACCAATTGATCGTGGGGCTCTCGCTTTTCCTATCCATGTTCGTCATGGCGCCGACTTGGAAGAACATCTCGAGCCAGGCGATTGAGCCGTATTTAGCCGAAAAAATTGATCAAAAGACTGCTTTTGATCGGGGCGAGGCGCCGCTTCGCGAGTTCATGTTCAGTCAGACCCGTGAAAAGGATCTGGAGCTTTTCCTATCCATGTCCAAGGAAGCCAAACCGCAGAACCGGGAAGAAGTGCCCACTTATGTTTTGGTTCCGGCTTTCGTGATTTCTGAATTGAAGACGGCATTCCAAATCGGCTTCATGCTTTACCTGCCGTTTCTGGTTCTCGACATCGTCGTTGCGAGCGTTTTGATGGCGATGGGCATGATGATGGTTCCGCCGATCGCGATTTCGCTTCCGTTCAAATTATTGCTCTTTGTGCTGGTGGATGGCTGGGAGCTCGTGGTGGGCAGCCTGGTCAAGAGTTTTGGGTGAGGTGAGCCATGACTGAAGACGTCGCAATCGGAATTGGATCAGAAGCCATCAAGACCGTGATTCTCTTGGCAGGGCCAATGCTCGTCGCCGCTTTGGCGATCGGTTTGGTGGTGTCGGTCCTTCAAGCCATCACGCAGATCAACGAATCCACCTTGACCTTCATCCCGAAGATGGTGGCCGTCGTAGTGATTTTGATGGTGATGGGACCTTGGATGCTTGAGGTCCTGAGCGAGTACACCGTTCATGTGCTGGAGTCGGCAGGGGAGCTGGGGCGATAAGCGATGCCGAACTTCGGATTTTCTCCCGAAGAGCTGCTGGTCTTCTTCGCCGTGCTGGTGCGGTACTCCACTTTGGTGGCGGTATTGCCGGTTACGGGTGACCGAACGATCCCGACCCCTGTGAAGGTTCTTTTCAGCTTGGCTGTCACGATCGCGCTCTTTCCAGCACTTCTTCGGAACGGTGAAGTTCGAATTTCAGAAGCCAACACTTGGGGCAGGACGACCGGTGGAATTGTCAGTACCGTGGTGGTCGAAGCGATGTTCGGCCTGATCCTTGGGTACGTCGCCAAGCTTTGTTTTGACGCCATCAATATCGGCGCCAACATGGCGGGCAACTTCATGGGATTTGCCATGGCGTCGCAATACGACCCGCACCAGGAAACTCAGAGCCAGGTGATTGCCGAGATCCAAATGGCTTTTGCGATGCTCATCTTCCTCGCTCTCGACGGGCACCACTTCATGTTGAAGTCGGCCTTCACGAGCTATCAGATTGTGGGGATCGGCCGCGCTGGAATCACTGAGGCGTTCTCTCGTCATCTGACCGAACTCACGTCTCAGGTCTTTGGTTTTGGGCTTCAGCTTGCCGCACCTGTGGCTCTGAGCGTTTTTTTTGTGAACGTGGGCTTCGGGATTATTGGTAAGGCGCTGCCTCAGCTGAACATCTTCGTTCTCGCGATGGGTGTGACGGCACTTGTCGGTTTGGGAGTCACTTGGCTGGCTTATCCTGAGCTAGCCACAGCAATGACCTCAGTCATGGAGCGCATGACCGACTGGATGCGCCTCGTGTCGGAAAGCCTGGTGAAGAGTGGCTGAGGGTCAGGAAGATCGGAGTACAGAAGACTTAGGCGAAGAAGCCTCCCCGTTCCGATTGGAAGAACTCCGGGAAAAGGGTCAGGTTTCCCAGTCAAAAGAAGTCACCGGACTTCTAGCATTCATGGCTGCCGCGGCGGTTTGCTGGAGTTTGTCTCCGCAAATGGGAACTTCGCTCGCGGAGTTGATGCGCGACGTTTTTCGAACTGACGTCATGAACAAGATGGATCTGAGTCAAAGTGGCGTCTTGTCAGGGGTACTCGGAAGATGCCTGACGACGATGGGGAAGATCATCCTTCCCGTGGCGGCGACAGGTTTTATAGTGGGTGCTCTGGGGAGTTTTGCTCAAGTTGGATCCATTTTTTCGTTTGATCCGATCACCCCCGACTTCGCAAAGATCAACCCCTTGTCAGGTCTGGGTCGACTGTTCTCGATGAAGCACGTGATGGACAGCCTGTCCGTCATTCTGAAGTCGGTCGTTCTGATCACCATGGTTGTGATGTCGGTCAAAAGTCACCTTTTTCAAGCACCTGGTGCTCTCTCGGTCGAACCCGCAGGCCAGATCTCGATCATGGGTCAGGCGATCAAGTCGATCGTCCTTCCTGTGGTCGTCGTCCTGGCCATCTTCGCAGGAATTGACTACTTCTTGAATCGTCGCGAGTACATGAAGCAAGTCCGCTTGACGAAGCAGGAAGCGAAGCAAGAAGCAAAAGAACGCGACGGTGATCCGCAGATCAAAGCGCGTATTCGGAGTATCGCGCGGGATCGCTCCCGTCGGCGGATGATGGATGCCGTGAAGAAAGCGGATGTGATCATCACCAACCCGACTCACATCGCTATTGCGATCCGTTACGACCGGGAAAACATGGCGGCTCCGAAAGTGGTGGCCAAAGGAGCCGATTTCCTCGCGCAGAAGATCAAGCAGTTGGCCGCCGATGCAGGTGTTCCCATGGTTGAGAACGTGCCGCTGGCGCGGACACTTTATAAGACGGTGAAAGTCGGGCAGGGCATTCCCCGCGCCTTGTATCAAGCCGTCGCAGAAGTCTTGGCTTACGTCTACCGCCTGAAAGGGAGGGGATTCTAAATGAACGGCATACTCGAACGGATCGGTAAGAACTCAGATCTAGCGATCGCGCTAGGTCTGGTCATGATCCTGGCGGTCATGATCATCCCGATGCCGGCCTTCCTTCTCGACCTCTTCCTGTCGGTGGGCATCGCGTTCTCTCTCGTCCTGATGTTGACAGCGGTTTACGCCAATAAGGCACTCGATTTTAGCGTTTTTCCATCGATCTTGCTCGTCGTGACCCTGTTCCGACTGGCTTTGAACGTGGCGACCACGCGAGTGATTCTGCTGTACGGAGCAGAGCGTGGCACGGCAGCAGCCGGTGAAGTGATTCAATCTTTTGGTAACTTCGTCGTCGGCGGTAACTTCGCCGTCGGTCTCGTGGTCTTCATCATCTTGGTGATCATTAACTTTATCGTTATCACCAAGGGCGCTGGCCGCGTCGCTGAAGTGGCAGCCCGCTTCACCTTGGACGCCATGCCCGGTAAACAAATGGCAATCGATGCTGATTTGAACGCCGGCATCATCAACGAAGAACAAGCTCGCGCACGGCGATCTGAAATTGCGCGTGAAGCTGACTTCTACGGGGCCATGGACGGTGCCAGCAAGTTCGTTCGCGGGGATGCCATTGCAGGCATCATGATCGTGATCGTGAACATCGTGGGCGGGATCCTGATTGGGACTTTGCAGCGCGGGATGGATCTCGCGAACGCAGCCCAGACCTTCACCTTACTGACGATCGGTGATGGCTTGGTCACTCAGATTCCTGCCCTGATCGTCTCGACAGCAGCGGGCATTATTGTCACGCGAACCGCCACTTCGACCAACTATAGCCAGGAGTTTGCTCGCCAGTTGGTGATGCAACCGAAGGCCCTGATGGCTGCCGGAGGCGTTTTAGGCTTCATGGCGATCATCCCGGGATTGCCTCATATTCCGTTCATGTTGCTCGGTGCCGCTTTCTTTTTTGGCGGACGCACCTTGATCGCCAAACAAAAGGCCGATGAAGTGGCGAAGAAGCAGGCAGAGATCGCGGAGAAAGCCAAGCCCTCGAGCGACAAACTCGAAAGCCTCCTGGCTGTCGATGTCTTGGAACTCGAGGTGGGCTACGGTTTGATCTCGGTGGTCGATGCCGATCAAAACGGCGATCTGCTTGAGCGGATTACGAACATTCGGAAACAGTTTGCGTTGGATTACGGAATTATCGTTCCTCCGCTTCGCATTCGGGACAATTTGGAGTTGAAGCCGGGCGACTACCAGATGTTGCTCAAAGGTGTGGTCGTTGGCCAAGGCTCCTTGATGGTCGGTCACATGTTGGCCATGGACCCAGGCAACGTGATGAACCCGATCTCTGGGGTTCCGACCAAAGAGCCTGCCTTTGGCCTGGATGCGATCTGGATCACTCCGCGACAAAAGGAAGACGCCTCTTACGCGGGCTACACTGTGGTCGATCTCTCGACGGTCATCGCAACCCACATTACCGAGCTGGTTCGCCAGAATATCCACGAGCTCTTGGGACGTCAGGAACTCCAGCAGCTCCTGGACAACGTCAAACAGTCGGCTCCGAAAGTGGTGGAAGACCTCATCCCCAATCAGCTTCCTTTGGGAACAGTGCTCAAAGTGGCCAGAAACCTGCTGCGTGAAGGGGTTCCGATTCGCGATATGCGAACGGTCCTCGAAAGCCTGGCAGACATGGCTCCTTATCAAAAAGATCCTCAGTTGCTCACCGAACATGTGCGGACCGCTCTGGCGCGTGTCATCACTCGAAAACTGGTGGGGATGGATGGAACCCTTCAGTTGCTGACTTTGGACCGAGGAATCGAAGAAACGATCGCAGGCGGAATTCTTCAGACGGATCAGGGCCAGCAGCTCTCGCTGGATCCCGAATTTGTCCGTCAGTTCATTCAGCGTTTGAACGAACAGGCCATGGAGCTCGCTCAGCAGTCGAGTCAGCCGGTGGTCTTGTGTTCACCGCTGATTCGCCATCATTTGCGCAGTCTGGTGGAGCGCTTTGCTCCGAACGTCGCTGTTCTTTCCCACAACGAAATTACGCCGAACATCTCAGTTCAGGCCTTCGCCACCGTGAGGATGTAAGATGCAAGTCAAGAAATTCGAAGCCCCGACGATTCAAGAAGCTCTGGAGACGATTAAGCGGGAGCTTGGGCCAGAAGCCATCATCCTTCACACGAAGAAGAACCGAAAAGGTTTCGGTTTGATGAATCAAGGTTCCGTCGAAGTGACGGCAGCCATCTCGGATCGTTCGGCAACGAAAAAGACGGTGACCGAGAAGAGGCTTCCCGACTCAGTGAAGGAACAACTCAGGACGCTGCCGGCAAACCAACAGGCCGAAGTTTACGACAAGCAAATGGAGCGGATGCTGGCTCGCGAGGCCGCTCGCACTCAAGACCGTGTGGAAGTGGGCGCGGGAAGTCGTCCTTCGGTAAAAGGGGCGGCGGCACGTGCTGCGAAGATGACGGATGCTCCGAGTGCGACTTATCCGAATGCGAAAGTTTCCGTTCGCCAACCGGAGATGAGCGCTGCGAATCGTCCGTCGTCCGCTCAGAGCGCTGCCGTGGCGAGAGGAAATTCCGCGAACCAGCCTTCAGGCGCCCAATCGGCTCAGGCCACGCGTCCTCGTCCGACGACGGGAGTGGGCGGAATGACTTTGGCCGAAGAGGTGGCGCAACTGAAACGCATGCTCCATGAGATGCGCACGAATCCTTCTGTGAACTCGTCCTCATCGACTCAGGATTCGTCGGCAGGTGCTCAGTCGTTAGGAACGGGCTCGCTCCATACTCCGGCGCTTCAGGACGCTTTTGAACAGCTCGTTTTAGCAGGCGTGGATCGCCGCGGGGCCTTGCAGCTCATTCGCAAGGCGGGCTTTGAGCTCGGCGATTCCCGGGCCCAGGAAACCGACGAAGTCCTAGACCAAGTGGCCACAGGCATGATTGAAGCCATTCGAGTCGAAGCGCCGCTGGGGCGAATTCAAAAAACGGAATCTCAAGGCTCAGAGGCAGGCCCGAAGGTCTTGGCCCTGGTTGGACCTACGGGCGTCGGCAAGACCACGACCATCGCTAAGATTGCATCCGACGCCGTCTTAAAGCGAAACTTGAAGGTGGGTCTGATCAACCTGGACAGCTACAAAGTAGCGGCTTTCGATCAATTGGCGACTTACGCGAAAATCCTGAACGTACCGTTCCGCGCAGCTCAGTCGGCAGAAGATCTGAAAGTGGTCTTGGGTGATTTCAGGGGGCTGGACCTGGTCATCATCGACACCACGGGGCGATCGCCGCGCGATCCAGGCGCTTTGGCCGAGATGCAGCAGCTTTTGTCGGCAATCTCTGGGGTTCGTACTCAGCTCGTAGTCTCGGCAACAACCCGAGAAAACGAGTTGGCCGATATCGTTCAACGCTTTGCGCTTTTCCAGCCAGAAGGGATGGTGGTCTCGAAACTCGACGAGGCCACTCTCTACGGGCCCATCTTTAATCTCAGTCAGAAATCTAAAATGCCGCTCAGCTACTTCACCACGGGCCAACGAGTGCCTGAGGATTTGGAAGAAGCGACTCCGGAACGTTTGGCCGCCCTCATCTTGGAGCTGTGACCCGAAATGGCCGATCAAGCCGATACGCTGAGAAAATTGATGCAGCAGCGCGAGAGCGCTGAAGCCTCCGTTGAAGTTCTGGAAACTGAGAACCCGAAAACCGGGCCTATTGTCATCAGTGTGGCCAGTGGCAAAGGTGGGGTAGGGAAGAGTTGTCTAGTCGCCAATTTGGCCACAGCGCTCGCTCAGGCTCAGGTGCGGGTCATGGTCGTGGATTGCGATTATGGACTCGCCAACTTGGACATCCTTTTTGGCGTTCAGGCCGAGGCGACGGTGGATCAGGTTCTGGCTGGCGAAGCCCGGATGCAGGACGCCTTAGTCGGTGTGGGCCCGAATCTATGGCTGCTGCCATCGGCTTCCGGCGTGCTCCGGGCGCGGACTCGGAACTGGTCCGAGCGGGAACGGGTGCTGGCGATGCTGGAGGGCTGCCCTTGGGAGATGGACGTAATTCTTCTGGACGCAGGCGCTGGCATTCATGACTCGGTTTTGAATCTTCATTCGCCCAGTTTTCGAAGTCTCTTGGTGGTGACGCCCGAGCCGACTTCGCTGGCTGATGGTTATGCACTGATTAAGAAGCTTCGTCAGGTTTCTGGCACTGCCCGGTTTGAAGTCGTCGTGAATCAGGTTCAAGACGCACGCGAAGCTCAGGCCGTTTACCAGAAGCTTCGGGATACCGCGTCGCGATTCCTCGACGTCGAAGTTTCCTATTTGGGGCATTTAGCGCGTGATGAAAAAATCGCCCAGTCAGTCAGGAAAAGAAAAATCCTGGTAGACTGGGAACCGGGGGCCGCATTTTCGAAATGCATCGGTCTCATCTCGAAACGGATTCAGCGGGATCTTGGAATCGGGATGGAGGGCGATGTTTCCGGAATGGGACTCAGTCGGTTTAGGGAAGAACCGGCGCACGATGCGCCAGGAAACGTAGCAAAGGCTTTTTTTAAGCCTTTGCTCGGCGAGGTGAACGCATGAGCATGAATCCAGGTCTGCAGAAGTATCGCGAAGCAGGAAAGTCCGCGAAAGGCGCCTCGAAAAACGCTTCCAAAAATCCGCAAAAAGAAAAGGCTGCGAAGCCGGAGCAAAATGCCTCTGCGAAACCCGGCAGTCCGGACGACGCTCAGGTTTTGGAGACGGCCGCTGAAGAGGCGCTAGTAGCCGAGGCCGCCGCTCGCGAAGAGGCCGAGCTTCAGAAAGAAATTGCGGCGGAATTGGAGCGCGAGAGCGTCCAAACGAGTTCTCTGGTGAAGGATGACTTCACACCGGTGAATGCCACTCGCGATAAGCTCATTGTCGAGTACGCTCCGCTGATCAAGTACATCGCGCAGAAGATCGCCGCACGTTTACCTGCCAATATCGAACTCGATGATCTGATTTCGTCCGGTGTGATCGGATTGATGGACGCGATCGACAAGTACGATTCCTCGCGCGACAACAAGTTCAAAACCTACGCTGAGTTCCGAATTCGGGGTGCGATTCTCGATGAATTGCGTGCCCAGGACTGGGTTCCGCGTTCGGTTCGCGAAAAAGCCAAGCAGCTTGAGCGCGTCTACTCGAAGATCGAGCAGGTCAAAGGCCGTCATGCGACGGACGAGGAAGTTTGTTCGGAGCTGGGGCTGTCGCAGGAAGAATTCCACGACATGCTCAACCAGGTCAGAAGCGTGTCGCTGCTTTCTTACGACGACATTTCGAGTTTCTCAAAATCCGATAAGCGTACCCTTCACGGCTATAGTGAAGGAGGAGGGCGCTCCGCTAACCCATTTAGTGAAATCAGCGTTGCTGCTCTGAAGAAGCTCATCGCTGAAGCCATTCGCGATCTGCCTGAAAAGCAGCGTTTGGTCCTCTCGCTTTATTACTATGAGGATCTGAACTTGAAAGAAATCGGACGCGTTTTGGACGTGACCGAGTCCCGCGTCAGTCAGCTCCACACTCAAGCCATCATTCGCTTGAAAGGAAAGCTGAAGAATCACTGGGACGACTTTGTTTCCCTGATGGGCGGCTGAGGTCAGGGATTGGGATAGCCGATCGGTTCTAGACTGAGTAAGTCGATCACTTCATTGAGCTTCATTTCGCCGTCCATCGAATCGAAAGTGAATGAGATTCCTGCGCGCCAGATAAAGGGCGTAGCAGAGACAATGTGCGATCCGAGATGGTGTTCCTGGGACCAAACCACTTTGCCTTTGATGAGGCAATCGGGATGGTTTTCGAGTGTGAACTCGACTGTGTGACCTTGAAGCAATTTCTGGTTGGAGAAAATCCCTGCACCCTTGTTGCTCAGGTCGTGCAAGATGACACGAATATCCATTGCGAGGGCTTCGCCCTCCATCATGTTCATTTTCAAATTGCCCCGAATTCGGCGCATTTGAACATTGAGGCGCTCTGAATTTCGCTCGTCTTTGCAGTGGGCCATCAGGCCGCCGTAGCGATTATGGGAAATAGGCATCAACGTCTCCCTGCTTTCTGTAATTCTGAGCAGGTGCGTCACGAAATGGAAGTGTGTCGCAATCGACCCAGGGGGAGGGCGTCATCGTCTTGGCGATTCTGAAGATTGCCTAAAATCGCTTCAGTTCTTGCTGACCTTAGATGCGGATTTGGGTGCGGATGGCGTAGCGACGATCTTCTAGGCCGCCCGGAAGGAGGCTCATTTCCTCGCCGTAAGTGGCAAGTTCCAGAGTCCAGAACTTCAGATCCAAGCCAAGGCCGCCTGTTAGGTAGCCTTGGTTGATTCCGAAGCGCGGGACGAGGACGCCGTAGCGAATCTCACTCCCGAAGTGGACCAGGCGATAGAAGCTTCCACCGCCGTTATTTCCGATATCGGTGAGTTCAAGCGCCAAGCGAACGTCTTCGAAAGGTCCTGCGGTCTCGCGTTGAGCCACAAAGCCGGCGTTATAGGTTCGAGGCTGGGAGATCGGCAGGTTGCCGGTGCTGAGCTGCTGCATACCCAGGTTCTTGTACTTTCCGCCCAAAACGTTGTTCACGGAGCCTGCGAGTTGGAATTCCCAGTTTCTGGGCTTCCAGTTCACCTTATGGAGCGCGCCGAGGTCGAAGTCGATGTGAGCTCCGTCTCCGCCTGTATCGGTGGGGCTCAGGCTCTTGCCTTGAACAATGTCAGCTAGGCTAAAGCCTGCGTTTGAGCTCATGCGGTAAGCCACATGGGTCGTGAGGCCGACCGACAGGCTTTCTTTGAGCAGCCGCCGAGCCACGGTGAGGGCCGGTCCCACGTCGACGACCACTTGCGGATCCAAGCGATAAGAGCGGCGAAGAGCGAAGTCGACTTGGGTATTTTGAATGAGTCCGAACGACCAAGCCCACTGACCGCCAAACGAGCGCGGGCGGTGGTAGGCGGGGAATACAGACTGAATGCGCACGTGCGAATTTCTACCGGCCGTATCGCCCAGGGCCTCGAGCATCTCAGTTCCGCTTTGAGTGAGGTCGCTGAGGTTAGAGAGCGTGTCTGAGGAAGTCTCCAGGTTCAGGTCCATGAGGTCAAACCGGGCAACCGGGTTCTCGGTGGCTCGAGCGGGGTTCCCGTAGAAGACCTCGTCGTACAGTCCAGTCGAAATGCGAGTGCCGCCCATGCCGGCGGCGCGAATTCCGTAAAACGGGCGAACGATCTGATCGAGCGCCAGAGCAGGAGTTGCTGACAACAGTGTGCAAGCTGCAGCCGATGCGGTGAGAGCTGCGCGCAAGAGGGGGGCCGATCTTTTGCGATCCTTCTTCTGGTCTTGAATCATTGGCCAACTCCTTGGCTGAGAAGAAGCGTACGGAAGAGCTTCTCACTGGCTTGAGCCCCGATGACACTCGGATCCAAGGAATTAAACGCCGCTGCGATATCTTGCGTTCCCGTTTTAAAGTCGCCTGCGGCTACGAGCTCAGTTGCCATGGCGTGAACAATGGCGAGGTAGGCGCCCTTGAACATTCCCCAGGTGGGAGAGGCTCCGGTCATAGCTCCTGCAGGAGTGGGATTTGAGGTGAGGTCGACCGACGTACCTGCGATGATCACCGGGCTGGTCTTCGTGCAGTTCGGGGAACAGGTGTTGGGGTTACTAGCAACGTCAGTTGCCGAGAGCGTTCCATCGCCACCGGCTTCTTCAGCCAGAATCGCTGCCGAAAGAGCGTAAGCGGTGATGAACCGCACCAAGCCACGCAACTCACTTTGAGTCGAAATATTGTCGACCTCTTGATAGGCCGTGTAGAGGCTTTGTCGTAGGGTTTGCCCAGCGTTTGCAGAAAGATCGCCAGCAAGTGAAGTGAGGCCAGCGCTCAGATCGCCCGAGGCCATCGTGGTCATGAACTTGCCCATTCCAACGCCGTTTTGATCGAGCACCGCAAAGGCGCGCTCGGCAGCGGCCACTTCGCTGCTGGAGCCGCTCGAGAGTTTGGAGTAGTGGTCGAGCGCGCAAGCGACGTCGCCTTTGTCAAAGCAAGCGCGGGCTGCCGAGAGCAGTTGCGCGTCGCCGTCTGGGCTGTCCAGACTGCTGAAAACGTTACAGCCGGAAAGTGACAGAGCCAGCGTTCCGGAAAGGGTCAGTGCCCAGGCCTTAGCGCGAGTGGGAATCATGAGAAAGGTCTCCGAGTCCAAAAGTGTGCGACAGCACCTTCAGGACTTCCAAGACCTTTTCTTCAAGGCTCACGAGATCTTCATCATTCGTGATTAAATGCGTAGCTGCGGCGCGTCGCGCCTCGTCCGTTGCTTGGCTCCCCACGATGCGCTCGGCATCGGCGCGCGCGCAGCCGTCGCGCTTCATCAGTCGCTCGATGCGAGCCTCCAGCGGGGCTTCGACTACCACCAGCGCATCGAGCTCGTGCGCCCGGCCGGTCTCGACCAAGAGCGCGGCTTCATACACCACCAGCGGTTGGCTAAACGCTCGGATGCGGCGTTCGCTCTCGGCCCGGATTGCCGGGTGCAGAATGGCCTCGAGCGCTCGCCGCTCCTCTGGCCGGGCGAACACGCGCGCGCGCAAGGCGGGGCGCTCAGCTGTCCCGAACCGAGCGATGACCGCTTCGCGCACGGGTCCTTCTTCGGCCAGAAGCTC
The DNA here is from genome assembly GCA_040399745.1 of Bdellovibrionia bacterium. Taxonomy (GTDB): domain Bacteria; phylum Bdellovibrionota; class UBA1018; order UBA1018; family UBA1018; genus CANFHS01. The sequence continues at coordinate 116,329 of JBBARP010000008.1, forward strand.
GTGCGAGACTTGATCCGCATCGACGACGGGAATGCCACGGGCTTGGAGAATTCGCGCCACCGCGCTCTTTCCTGAAGCCACTCCGCCGGTCAGTCCCGCCACGCGCTTCATTTTTTCTCGCGCTCCAATTTCTTCGCCTCATCCCACCACACATCCATTTGCTCGAGCTTGCATTTCTCCAGTGGCAGGTTTTCTTCGCGCGAGCGTTTTTCGACGTGTTTGAAGCGGCTTTCAAAGCGGTGGAGCTGCTCTCGAAGGGCGTCCTCAGGCTTGATGCCGCTCAGGTAAGCGACGTTTGCGATGGTGAAAAGGACATCACCCAACTCGCTCCCGAGTTTTCTCCTCAGCGCCTCTTTTTCGTGCTCCGGTGCTTTTTCTAGGGCCAGGACTTCGGCTTTCAGTTCACCGAGTTCTTCTTCCACTTTGGCAAGCGGGCCGTGAAGATCTGGCCATTGGAAACCCACGCGGGTCACTTTTTCGATCACGCGCTCGGCCCGCTGGAGTGAGGGAAGGCCCTTGGGGAGGCCGTCCAGAACGGAGGCGTCTTTTTTCTCGGCTTTCTCTTTCAGCTTTTGGCGCTCCCAGGTGGCGACAGCAGCGTCCGCGCTCTCGGCCGGCACATCGCCAAAAACATGGGGGTGGCGGCGAATCAGCTTGTCGTTTAGCCCTTCGGCCACATCGTAAAAATCAAAAGCGCCGGTCTCCGAAGCCATTTCTGCGTGCAGGACCACTTGCATCAGCACGTCGCCCAGCTCCTCCCGGAAGGGGAGCCTGACTTCATCGCGCTTGAGGTCTTCGGGCGTGTGGACGGCGTCGATCGTTTCCAGGGCCTCGTAAGCTTCTTCGATCAAGTAGGGGCGAAGGCTTTGGTGGGTTTGCTTTCGGTCCCAAGGGCAGCCTCCCGGGGCGCGCAGGCGGTGCACGGTCTGAATCAGTTCGGTGAGGCGCTGAAGCTTCGGGTCTTGGCTCATACCTCAGTCGCCTATCATGGTAAGCTTCAAGAACGGATGCGGAAAAAGAAGCCAACAACCCGGAAGAAAACACCTCTCCAGCTTTGGAATGCCCGCGCCCAGAGGCGCGTCGGCAAGATCTTAGAGGTCATGGCCACTTTTGCAGAACTCAGGCGCCTCGGGCCTCGCTGGATTTCCTCTCAGACCTTGAAAACGCGGGGCTTGAGAGCAGAGGGAAGTCAGGGGCGGGCTCTTCTTTGGACGGTCGAGATCCAAGTATTGGGGGCTGCGCGGATGCAGAAATTCAACTCCCAGTACCGCAAAAAAGACGCGCCTACCGATGTCCTCAGTTTCCCGGCGCACCCGGTGTTTTCGGCTCAAGGGGTTTTGGGTGACCTTCTGATCTGCTTGCCCGTATTGCAGCGCCAGGCGCGGGAAGCGGGGCATTCAGAAAACGATGAACTCGACCTGCTTTTAGTTCATGGGGTGCTCCATCTGCTGGGTTTGGATCATGAATTAGGCCAGGAAGAGGCGGCTCGGATGCGGGCTTTCGAGCAGAAAGTGCTGAGAAAGCTGAGCCGCCGGAAAACGCCGTCTGGGCTGATTGAAAGGGCAGGAGCCGGAGTTCAGGCCTCCGATTGAACGCGCCCAATCGATTGCGATCTTGATCCTGACCCCTCAATCGCGTAAATCCGAGTCTATGACTTTGGCACTGCACGAGATTCGGAACCATTTTGAGGCCATGAAAACCCGCCTCGACTTCCTTCGGGGGTCTCTTTGACCTGGCGTTTAAACAACGCCGGATCTCAGAACTAACCGACTTTTCCACCCAGCCCGACTTCTGGAGCGACAATAAGAAGGCCCGGGCACTTTCGGCAGAAAAAAGCCGCATGGAAGACGAAGTGAACGGCTTCCTGGCGCTCGAGCGCGGCTACAACGACGTCGTCACGCTTTTTGAACTCGCTCAAGAAGAAAAAGATGAATCCGCGATGGCGGAAGTCTCGTCCATGATCGGCGAACTCGGAACGAAGTTCGAGCAAGCGGAATTCCGGAAAATGCTCTCAGAAGAGCAAGATCCTTTGAACGCCATTGTCACCATCAATGCGGGTGCAGGTGGCACGGAGTCTTGCGACTGGGCTCAGATGCTGCTTCGCATGTACCAGATGTGGGGCAAGGATCAGGGCTTTAAGGTCGAGGTTTTGGATGCGCTCCCTGGCGAGACGGCAGGCCTGAAAAGCGCAACTCTCACTTTCAGTGGACCGTTTGCTTATGGCCGGATGAAGTCAGAAGCGGGAGTGCATCGCCTGGTGCGGATTAGTCCGTTTGACTCAAACGCGCGTCGGCAAACGTCGTTTTCTTCGGTCTACGTGACTCCAGAAATCGATGACAATTTTGAAGTGGTCATCAATCCGGGCGACCTTCGCGTGGACGTTTATCGCGCAGGCGGCAAGGGCGGACAGGGCGTGAACACGACCGACTCGGCCGTTCGTTTGACCCACTTGCCGACCGGGATTGTGGTGGCTTGTCAGGACGAGCGCTCGCAGATCAAAAACAAAGACAAGGCCATGAAGGTGCTTCGCTCGCGTATTTACGAGCGTCACTTGGAAGAGGAACGGAAAAAACAGCAGGCCGTGGAAGATGCCAAAAAAGACATCGCCTGGGGCTCGCAGATCCGCTCCTACGTTCTTCATCCCTACAAAATGGTGAAGGACCACCGCACGGGCCATACCGTCTCGCAAGCCGACAAAGTACTCGACGGCACACTCGACGATTTCATGAAGGCTTACCTCACTTGCCGAATTACGGGTGATTGGGCGCGCGGCGGAAACGACGACGTTTAAGAGGGGCGAGTCCCACTCGAGCCGAGGCTTCTGCCTCTGCAAGAACCGGGTTTAGAGAGCCCTATTTCTTTCGAAAACTCAGCTCGACCAGTAGGTCCGTCACCCAGTCGCGAAGTCCGTAAGGGCGCCTGCGGTGCTTTCGCTCATCCTGCGGACTCGGAGGTTGAATGCCCAGCGCGCTGATATCAATATTTTGTGCGTAAAAAATGCCGAACATCACGGGAGTGAGCCTGAGGCTCAGTTCGCCGATGGATTTTCCAAGCACGAGCGGCAAGCGCGACAGGACGAGCGCGTAGACTTCTTCAAATTTTCGGTCCGTGGCGAACTGAATTTTTCCGACGAGCAGGCCCTCGCGCGTGCCTTGCAGGATCTTTGAAATTCGCCTTCGGTACTCGGCCAAGCTTTGGGCGCGGTCCCCAGCCACACCGTGAGCAGCCGAGGCAAGCCCGGTGACTGCTTCCTCAAACTCGAGGTAGTTCATTCCACCTTCGATCTCTTTTAAGAAACTTTCCAGCTGAGCGCGGGTTGCGGCGTTCAGCGCGCGACCGCTTGAGGAAAAGCTCCGAAGCAAGATGGCCCGAACTTGGAGCGCGTGAAACAGGTGACCCAGCTCGTGCCGATGAGCAAAGCCCGCGGGGCGAATTTCCGCGCCCGCTTCATCGACGCGGTCAAAACCGGAAAGTGCGATTTCATTTAAGCCCTCGGGGAACACGCCCACGGTGTCGGCTTTTCGAGTCAGCTCGATTCCTTGTTCTTGGGCGAATTTCCCGAGCGCATCAAAAGCAGCATTGAATTGCGCGTTGGTCATGGGGCCAGAAGACTGTGCAGCGGCCTCTCTAAAAACCTGGCGTGCCAGACCCTCGAGCCGCGTGGTCACTTCGTTGGCTGCTTTCTGTGAAATCCCTTTCAGTACGCTCTGCGTATCGCTGGAAGGTAAACGGCTCAGGTGCTTCTTCACGCAGTCTGAAACGCTTGATGCGTGCGCAAAAGTTGGGCTCACCCACGCAAGAGCGAAAAGGAGCGAAATCCAGGTTGGCTTACGACTTCTCACAAGCCGATTCCGCTCACGGGGAAAAGGGCGAAGATGCAGACGTCCCAAACCAAGTGCGACACCAGACCCGGCACGAGCGATCCGGTTCTCCGGTACAAGTAGCCCCAGTGAATGCCCAAGACCAGAGCAGCCAAGAGCAGGGGTGGGTTCAGTGCGGAAACGTGCACCCCGCAGTAAATCAGGGAAGTGAGAAGCCAGCCCTTGGTGACCCCTCGGGTGCGCTGAAAGTGGTCCTGCACCCAGCCTCGCCAGAAGAGTTCTTCTGCCGGTGCAATGAGGCAGCCGAGGAGCATTCCCACGGCCCAAAGCGGAAGCTGGGTTCGCGTGCTGTAGATTTGGCTCAGGTAATCCGCTACTGGATCGCCAAACAGGGTCAGCATCAGAAAAACACCCAAGCGTGACAGTGCGTAAAGCCCCGCAGCGTGCAAAAGCCCCAAGCCCACGAGCTTGGGCTCAAAACGCAGGATGCGGGATTTCCACTGCCCGCGCTGCGCCCACAGCGCCCAGGCCGCGAGGACCGACGTCGAGAAGCTCATGGCCGGCCAAAACGCATGGTCGTGAAGCCAGCGAGTGGGCGCGGTCAGGGGCGAGAACATGAGGAACCAGAGCCCCACCGAAACTCCGAGTGGTAGGGCAATGGCTGGCCGAAGGGTTTCCTTCTTCACGCGCTCGGCGTTCCGATCCAAAGGCCCGCCAAAGTTCCTAAAGTCAGCAAAACTCCGAAAGCCAAGTGCAGTTGCGCCGACTGAACGTCGAGCATGCGAACCCGGGGATCGCTCGGAGCCGTGCTCGAGAGCGCTGCTTTCAGGGCTTGGAGTGCGGGGATCAAGCTCACGGCAACGATCAGCGAAGCCGCGGGAAGCAGGCCCACCAGCGCCATCACGATGACCGAAAGATACGATCCTGCGATCAGCACCAAGTAGTACTTCTGTGCGCCACCAAAGCCCAAGAGGCCGGCCAAAGTGCGGAAGCCGCTCTGAGCGTCGTCATTGATGTCGCGCATATTGTTGCCGTGAAGAATGGCGATCACGAGCAGGGCCACGGGGATGGACTGGATGAAGATTTTTCCGATCGGCATTTCACCCGTCAGAACAAAGTAAGAACCCAGGACCATCAGGGGGCCCATCAGAAGGCCGACGAGCGGATCACCCAGTGCCACGTACTTGTAGCCTTTCGGGCCACCCGTATAGAGGTAGCCACCCAAAAGGCCGATCACGCCGAGTGCGGCCAAAGGCCAGCCTCGCAGCGCCACGAGTCCCAAGCCCAGGGCCGATCCAATGGCGAACAAAAGGATGCCGCCTTTGTGTACCTGTTCCTGCTTCAAGAGTCCTGCGACCAGGACACCGCTTGAGCCTTGGGTTCCCGGGCGGTCCACGCCTTTTTTGAAGTCGTAGGCGTCGCTGACCAGGTTCGTCGCTGCTTGGAAAAGGATCGAGGCCACGAGGATGACCGGAAGAGTCCACCACATCGGCGAAGGGTCTTTGGGGCCCTGCCAGGCTGCCAGAGCGGCGCCAAAAAGCACGGGCACGGCGGATGCGGTGAACGAGAAAGTGCGAACGGCTTGAATCCAGACTTTGCGTTGGGTCATAAGAAAAGTGATAGTTCAGGCCCTCGTGAACGGCAAAGATTTTTTAGTCCGGATTTCAGGACGGTTGACATTCCAACGGGGTGCGTCTAGTTTGCCGCTCACTCGCAAACAACGTGTTGATGCGGGGGTGTAGTTGAGTTGGTTACAACGTCGCCCTGTCACGGCGAAGGCCGCGGGTTCGAGTCCCGTCACTCCCGCCATTCACGAAGTAGAGAAGGCTCCCCCCAAAGGGAGCCTTTTTTATTTTCTAGGGGTCCTCAGCGCTTTCCAAATGGCCCAAAACAAAGCAGCGCTGGCTGCGCAGGGAACGCCCCAGCGGCTGATGGCGTCGGGCTCACTGAGGCCCAGCCACTCATTCAGCCACAGCCCAACCCACTGAGACACCCGGCTTTGCGTCAGGAGCGCCAAGCCTGCCCAAAGGGCAAGTGTTCGTGCTGGCGCTCCCAAAGCCAAAACACTCATGCACAGAGGTACCCAAAGAAACGTGAGCCATCGCCAGCTGAGGGGCGAAAAAAGCAGGTAGCCTGCCAGAGCGAGTGAGAAGAAACCCAGGGCTGCATCCCAAGGCAACGTTCCTGGGCGCCGATGAAGGCCTGAATCGGTCGCACTTTTCCCGAACCCAAGCCAAAAGCCCAAGACACCTAAAGCACCCAAAGCTCCCACCCACTCGGGGCGTCCTAGCCAGCGCGCCAAGACGGATGCGGCCGATTGGTTGATGTTGGCAGCGAGGAATGCAGAGTCCTGCTGAACCCGAAGGCAGTCCGTCCACGCCTGAATCTGTTGAATGAGATTCTTGGGTCCGATTGTGAAAGCTGGCGCCAGGTAAAGAGCCGCCGTGCAGAGAGCCGCAGCGAGGAGCTCCCGCTTTCCTACGACCAGGGCCAGAGGCAGCAGCGCGATCAAAAACTGGGGCTTCACGGCCAGAATGCACGCGACGAGCAGCGACCGAGCGATCCACTGAGATGAGGCCTCGGCGCGAGTGTCGTCGCGCGGGCCTCCGGGCGCCGAAAGAAACGTCGCCATCATGAAAACCCAGGCCGAGCCTAAAAAAAGATCGGCTTGCCCGTAGGAAAGAGTCTCTAAAAAGCCGTGCCAGGAAAGAGCGATTCCAGCCAGCACACCAAGAGCCAGGCGTCCGGGCCGATCCACGCGGTTCAGCAGGCGAATGCCAAGGAAGCCAAGTGACCCAAGATAGGCCAAGACCGAAGCGACATTCCAGACGGCAGCGGCTAAGCGCGGGTTCAGCTGAAAAAAAGTGGCCTGAAAAAAAATGGCAAAACTGGGGGAGTACTTAAAAGGCGAAGGGTCGCTCGGAAGGTAAATGGGGCTGCCTTCTACCCAGCGCTTTGCTGCAAGCCAGTAAACTTGAAAATCGCCGGGCAGAGGCGAGTTCCCTTCGCTGTTCCAGAGGGGGCCGAAGCGGTAAGCGAGCAAGCAGAAAACGGCAGAAAGGCCGCTCAAAAGCAGCCATTTCGAACGATTCAAAGCAAAGCCGGATCTCCCGCCCATGCTTTCTTCGTAACACTCCCGGACGAGAGCGGGCAGCGGCTTTTTGGCCGAAAATTTTTAACGCTCGTCGATCAGATCGCGAATTTTACAATTCAGCGCCAATGCGAACTTCGTCAAAGTGCTCAGCTTCGGATTGTAATCCGGGCGAAAGTACTCAAAAACGGCGGGGTACTGGATGTTCAAAAGCTTCGCGAATTGACGCTTGCTGATGCCGCGTTTTTCTAAAATCTGCTGCAGGAGTAGGGCAGGAACGGCCTGTTTCTTCATGGTGTCATTCGGATTATGGTCGAGGTTCCTCTTTTCCGGCAGCATAGGCCGTGCCCTACTGCCCTAGGTCAGGGCAAAAAGGGAGGTGCCCCACTTGCGGAAGCAAGCGACGCAAGTCAGTGGTTCGTTAAGTTGCGGCTTAATGATCCGCGAATTCGGTCGCGCTTAGGCGTTCTTGGGAACCTTCAAGCGCTGCAGTTGCGACTGAAGGCTGCTCCGCGAAGAAATCATCCCGCGGATGGCGCCTAAAATAATTTTCAGCTGCGCCTCAGAAGGCTCCGAACGAAGCCATTCTAGAACCAAGCGTGCGAGTTTTCCCTCTCGGCCTTTGGGGAACGCGATCGGTGCTTGGGGCGAATCGCCCGATGATTCTCCTTGAGGGGACTGCAGGAGCGACCACGTGGGAACCGAGAGAGCTTTGGAGAGGCGATCCAGAACATCTAGGCCCGGCGATGTTTTTCCAGTCAGAATGCGACTGAATTGCGGCGGCGTCATTTTTGCGCGAGCCGCCAGCTCTTTGCCATTCCAGCCACGGGCCTGCATGGATTCACGAAGACGAAACTGAGCGATTCGCAAGCTGCTCTTCATTGGGTGAAGCCCTCGATGTTGAACCAATTCAGCAATCGCTGTGCAAACGAATTGCCGAGATAGTTATTCTTTGTGTCGCCTTTCGCTCTTTCTGCTGAACCTGTTTTCGCGGAGGAGATTTCTTCGCGAAGGTCAGCAACCGGAAGGATCCAGGAGCGGTTGCAGGACGGAATATTCATTGAGGAGACGGTCTATGCCGATTCCTTAATTTTTTCGCAAGCGTTTTTCTGCTTCAAATTTGCTGCATATTTCGCAAGTTTTTCCGTTGCACCCTCGTGCGCTGCAGTGCTCGCGTCCATAAAAAATGATTTGCAAGTGAAGCGGGTTCCAGCGTTCTTTTGGAAAAAGACGCTTCAAGTCGCGCTCGGTCTGAACGACGTTTTTTCCGCTCGAGAGTCCCCAGCGCGCAGCCAAGCGATGGATGTGTGTGTCGACGGGAAAGCTGGGCACACCAAAAGCTTGCGCCATGACCACCTGAGCCGTTTTGTGGCCGACTCCGGGGAGTGTTTCGAGAGCTTCCAGATCGGCTGGGACTTTCCCGCCAAATTTCTCCACTAAGATGCGCGAGAGTCCCGAAATGGCTTTTGCTTTCTGAGGGGCCAGCCCGCAAGTGCGAATCAGTTCCAGGATTTCTTCGACCGGAACCTGCATCATGGTTTCTGGAGTCGACGCCCGGCGAAAAAGATCCGGCGTCACTAAATTCACTCTCTTGTCGGTGGTCTGGGCCGAGAGCAGCACAGCAATGAGCAGGGTAAACGGATCGCTATGGTCGAGCGGAACCGGTGGGTTCGGATAAAGTTCGGCTAAGCGCTGCGAGACGTATTCAGCGCGTCGCTTTTGTTCAGCTTGAGTGAGCCGCATTCGCAATCCAGGCTTCAAAACGCGCCCAGAGTTCCTTCATAGAATTTTGATTGTCGGCGATCACTTCTTTTCCGTGCGCAATCGTGATGCGCGCGTCCAAGCTTCCGTCGGTCGGCGCCTGCGTTCGAGTCAGCGCCGTTTGTTGTTGAGCGTTGGCGTAAGTCCAGGCCTGCTCGATCGTGCGGTTACACACTCGCGCTAGTTCTCGGCCCGACAGCTTTTGCCCAGTCAGAGCTTGAAGCATTTCGGAATGAGTGACGCGGTTTCCGGGCTCCCAGGCCGCCTTTGCCAGTTCAGGGCCGATCTTGGGGTTGTCAGTCAGGTAGCCATCGCGGTTCAGGAAGTGGCCTCGCACCTGATAGACGGCCATGTGGGCGAGTAAGTAGCCTTGATAAGAGCAAGAAGAGGAATCGCTCAAAAGGTGAGGAATGGAGAGGGTCGGACGCGGGTGAGCTTCCACTCCCAGGATTTCCTTCTCCACTTTACGAGCCAGCCGGATCACCGCTTCAGGAGTGCGCTCGGAATCGTTCATTCCGTAAAGTGCGCGCTCAAAAACGGGGACGAGCAGAATGCCGCGTTCGCCGTAGGCCATGAAAGGCTGGCCTGCTTCGATCCGTTTTTTGATGAGCTCAGCCGGCACGCTCTCGCCGGATTCGGATTTCGCATAAAGCGTCATCCAGTCGGCATCACTGATCAGGGAATCAAAGAACATGGACTGGGTTTCCGCTTGGGCCATGCTCATGGGCGGGAACTCATGAGCAAAGCAGGGGGATGCTTGCGCGATATTGGCGAAGTGCGCTGCGTGCCCGCCTTCGTGAAACAGCGTGATCAGCGCAGTGCGCCCGCTTCCCACCTGCGATGGGGTGGCGTTCGAAGTGAAGTTCACGCGCGCGGGCTGCCAGCGGCCTGATTCGTCAAAGTACGAGGGCCCAGGACCATGCATGAAGCCGTTCTCGTATTTCCCTTTTCGGTCGAGCAAATCGAGCGTCAGTTCTGCGTTCCGATAGGTGACCCCCATTCGGGCAAACGAAGCGCACCAGCGTTCCAGAGCTTTCGAGAAGGGGAAGTAAGGCGAGAGTGCCGTGTCGGCGTCGCCTGCGATGCTGAATCGCAGATTGTGCGGCTGGATGGCGGCAGGCCCTTTTTGTTTCTTCAGCTCTTGGAGCGATTCAAAGCAGCGATCGCGGGTCAGTGCTTCGAACTCGTCTAAGATACTGAAAAGTTCGCTGACACTGAGGTGTTCGTTTCGCTTCACTTTATAAGCGAAAAAATCGGGGTATCCCAATTCGCGCGCAAACGCGTTTCGTCGCGCGACGAGTTCTAGGTAGCCCGTCTTTTCGACAATGAATTTTTCGAGTTGAAGGAGTGCGTCGTGTGACCGCTTCCTGAGGGCTTCGTCTGGGGAAGTGGCCAGGTTTTGAGAAAGGACGTTGATGGTCGTGTCGACTTCCTGGCCGCTTGCGTCCACGTAGCGGGGCGGGTTTTTGGCTCGAGCCTGGAAAACTTGGGATTCAAACTCGATCAGCTCGCTTTGCAGCTTTCTTGCCTTTTCGGATTCGATCGTCAGAAACGAGAAGTGCCGCTCCCAGCCCTTGAGAACGGTTTCCTCGCGCTCTTGCTCTGCCGTTGAAAGCTTGGCTTTTCTTGCCTGATACGCTTCCAGGGCAGAACGGACTTCAGTCAGGCGCTCGGGGTTGCTTTGCCAGTCCTGAAGCGCTTTTTCAGCCGCTTCGAGTTTTGGCGCGTCCTTGGATTCGCCCATGTAAGTCGACCAAAACAGGTCTTCTTTCGTAGTCAGAAGGTGAAGAAACTCACGATCCAAGTCGGCGCTGGTCTTTGGGGCGTTCATGGCGCCCCTGATATCACATTCGAGCCTGAAGGCAGGCTTTTCCAAAACGCTCCATCAGGACGCCGGCCGGCTCGATCGTTTCGATGCCTTCGACGCTTTTTCCCGCCTGCCAGTAGTCCTGGTAGCCCAGGCCCTGACTACTGGCTGCTTTCAGTTGGCGAAGCGAGTTCAGGCTGTACCAAAGGCGTGCCCAGTGTTTGAGCCTCTGATTTTTCAGCATCCAGCGCGCCAGCCACCCAGCCTGGGTCCCGGTCTTTTTCACAAAAGGCGTTTCGATGATGGCCACCGGGACGCCTGTCAGGCGTTCTGTCAGGACAATATCCTGGGCCCGGGCCTTGAGAATGGCCGCTTTGTAATCGGGATGCGCGGAGCATTCCTCGGCCGCAATGAATCGCGTGCCCAGCTGAACGCCCGCGTAGCCCAGGCGAATCATCCGGGCAGCGGTTTCTGGATCACCCACGCCGCCTGCACAAATCAGGGGAACGCCTAGGTCCTTCAGTTCCTCATAAAGCGCCTCGGGCGATCGGGTGCCGGCGTGGCCGCCCGCATTCGCGTTCACGCAGATCAATCCGTCCACTCCAGCTTGGAGAGCTTTTTCGGCCCATTTCCGCTCGGTCACGTCATGAAAAACAAGGGCGCCGTGAGGCTTTGCCTTCTCGACAATCCAGCGGGGATTTCCCAGCGCCGTAACAAAAAAGCGGCAGCCTTCTTCGAGAGCAATGTCCACCCACTGGCTCATTCGCTCTAAGTAAAGTTTGGAGCTTTGCTCGGTCAGCACGTTCATTCCAAAGGGGAGCTTTGAGTCGCCGCGAATTTTCTTCAAAGCTTCGCGAAAATCCATCTTGTGGGCATAGACCAAGGACAGCGGCTGAACGATTCCGATGCCCCCGCCTTGGCTGGCGGCTGCCACCAGTTCCCAGTTACTGCAGGGATACATCGCACCGCAAATCACGGGGTACTGAATACCAAGCCGGGCTTCGAGGGGAGTGCTCATCTAAGAAGAGTACCATGCGTCAGCAGGCCTGTGGTAACGAGCCTCACGATGCCGCGCGTAGGTTCCCGCCACCGTTGTCCCGAGTGCCTGATGAGCGGGCTTCTTTGCCTGTGCGACGATCTTCCGAAAGTTCCCCTCCGGCGCACCCGGGTCATCGTCTTGATGCACTATTTGGAACTGAAGACTTCGACCAACACGGCGCGAATCGCGAACCTGATGTTGCCCGAAAGCGAAGTGCGCCTGAGAGGGCGTCCCGGTCAACCGCTGGAAGAGCAGGGCTTAGTCGTGCCCGAGCGGCGATCGCTTTTCCTGTTTCCTTCGCCTCAGTCGCGCGTGTTGGATGTCGACTTCTTGCGTGAACTGAGTTCAGAGCCGGTGAACTTGATTGTTCCCGACGGCAGTTGGCGTCAGGCACAGAAAGTAGCCCAGCGAGTTCCTGCGCTCGCGGGCGTTCAGCACGTTCGCTTGGAGCCGGGGCCCCCTTCAGAATATCAGCTTCGCGCTGAGCCGAATCCCGAAGCGGTTTGTACGCTCGAGGCCATTGCGCGAGCTCTCGGGGTTCTTGAGGGGCAAGCCGTGCGCGATTCGATGGAGCACTGGTTTCGCGTCATGGTCGAGCGCACTTTGTGGAGTCGCGGAAAGCTTAAGGATACGGAAGCGCCGAACGTACCGGACGAGGCAAAGTTCGCTCGGCGGCGCTCGGGGGCTTCGTCAGGCTGACGCCAAACTGGGTATTTCCCCATTTTCCCGAGCAATCGCCGACTGGAAAGGGAGTGACCTCGTGCGCTTGATCGTAGCGTGAGCACTCGGAAATCAGGCCCGCTTGTTGGTGAGAAATTCGAATGCGCGTGACGACAGAGTCCTGAAAAGGCTTGTCGGGCTGCGGGCGTTTTCTAGCCCAGGAAAAATTTAGGTGAACCGTCCAAGGGCCATTGTGAAAGGCTTGGGTCGTTGTTCCGGGGCGTTCCGGTGATTCAGGCGGGGTCAGTAGAAAGCCCGCTTCCCAGAAAATCCCCATCGTCTCTTTGGGTCTACAGTCGGGCGGCAGGCATTCGGGCCGCTGCCAAAGCGAAAGAGTTCCGCGCAAGCTCAGGAAGTTGCTGGGCTCAGAAAGTTGTTGCGGCGGAAAAGTCATCGACGAAAACAAAAGAAAGGCGCAGGCGGAGAAGGTGAGCCAGATGGCCCCCTTCTGAAGGCGTCGTCTTCTGATCATGAGTCCGGGGGTGTAGCGACGATGATCTCTTGCGGCAAGCGGAATCGTTGCGGCTTTCAGTCCCTTGAATCGGTGGGGGTCTCAGTCGATTCCGTCGGGCCGGGAGTCGCGGCGAGCACGTAGCCCATCCACGCTAAATTTTCTGGCGAGTCGCACGCCAAATCCCAAGGCGTGTTGCCCTCAAAAGTGGAATTAGGGCGCGTCAGCCACCGCACCTGATCTTGCGATTCGGGGTAATGGAGACGAATTTTCCGATGAATCGTAATCAGTGCCGGCGCCTGTCTCAGAGCGCGAGGCAACGGTCCGGAAGGATTTGCGCGCGCCTGAGCAAGGCCTTCACTCAGCTCCTCAGTCGAAACGTGGAGGAGCTTTCCGAGTTGTTCAGTGGAAAGCTGCCAATCGATCTGAAGCGCGGCGAGTGACTCCACAACCCCAGCTTCTGAGGTGATTTCTTTTTCCATGGTCATGGCGCTAGGGGAATACCACCCGGAGGGGGCTCGGCCCAAGTCCTATATTGCTAGGCGTCAATTGCTTTGATAGCCCTTCTCCCCGGGGGAAATCGATCGATGGGGCGGTGGAAACTCAGTCTGACTTTAGGGGCTTTTTGGCTCTTTTTGGTCTCCTTTGCGGAGGCTAGAGTAAGCCAGGTTTCTTTGAGCGAGCTGGGCCCTGAGCTCTGTCAGTCTCCGTGGGAAACCGTTTGCGAAGCTCCCATTCGCCCTCGTACCCCGGGGCGATCGATTGCCGAGATCAAAGACGAGGTCAGGCGAAAGGTCTTGAAGCGCATTCAGTGGCCCGCGGCTCAAGGGGGCTGCGCTGTGAAAGCGAGTGCGGAGTTGGTGTCGCGCTACCGCGGGACCGGGCACAGCGACGAGGAGACTCTGTTTCTTGCCCTCATGGACGTCGTGCACACGCGAGGTCAGGAAGGCGCTTTGTTTTGTCTAGCGCGGGTGGCGGAATCGGAAGTGTTTCGCGCTCTGGGGCCTGACTGGAATCCCGCTCGGATTCAGAAAATTTACGCTCAAGTCCGCGAGAGTTTGCAAGCTGAAGTCCTGGCCGAACTTGCCGGAAAAGGGAAAGTTGACCTGGGCGTCGAGATGTCGGCAGTCCTCGGAAAAACGCAGCTCGTGCTGGCCTCGGGCTTGCGTGAGTTAGTGCTTCTCAATTCTCCTCAAGTGCCTGGAGCGCGCTCTGATTTTTCGGCGCTCATGGCGTATTCGAACGAAACGCGCGGAATTTGCGGAACTGAGTTTTTGGATCGGAACCTCTCGGCCAGTTCCTCGGGCTATTACGAAGAGCGCACCGGTGTGCCGATTCATACCGGGCTCTTTGCTGTCGTAGGTTGCCCTGGCCAGTGGCTGGAACTTGCCGACCCCAGGTACCTGGACCACGCCGAAGCGCGCTTGGCCCAAGTGCTTGGGCATGAGCTTGGGCATTTGATTCACGTCTCGCGAAATCGGCCGGCTCTCGGTGTGGTTGAGTTGAAGCCGGATGGAGCTCGCGTTCCCATGACCTTTAACGCCACTCCTGCCTACGAAGAGTACCTTCGCTGTGCGAACGAAAACTATGCGCACGTGATGCCCGAGGTCACTCGCGTCGCAGGCGGAAATTTCCGGCAAAAACGCTTGGGCCTGGCCCTGGGGCATGAACCCACTTCGGTGGAACTCAGGGCCGATGAACTCGTGGCCGATGAGTGGGGGAATCGCGTCTTGGCGCGGGTTCTTGAAAAATCTGGCAGTGAGGCGCGGCCCAATCTAGTTCGCGCGGCTCTCGAGCGGCTTTGTAAGGACACTTATGGCGCGCCTTATGAAGAGTTCGGAGAAGAGCATCCTTCCGGGCGTTTTCGCGTGGAGCAAGCGCTGAGGAATCCTCGCATTCGCAGGGCTCTGAGCTGCGAAGGTGAGACACCCGGGAATGTGCAACATCCTGCGCTTCCTTACTGCGCACTCTGACGGTAGGCTCCTTCCCACATGTCGACACTTCTCTCGTCGCTTCTAGATTCGGTTCGTTCGCTTCACACTGCCGAAGGCATCTCCTCGCTCATTCAGACCGGGGGGCTTCTAGCTCTGGTGGGAATCATCTTTGCCGAGACCGGTCTTTTGGTGGGGTTTTTCCTGCCCGGCGATTCGCTTCTCATTACGGCAGGAGTGCTTGCGAACCCCGCCAATCCGAATCATGTGGCAGCGCTCGATATTGGCGTGCTCAACGGAATTCTCATGGTTGCCGCGATCGTGGGCGATCAAGTGGGTTTTTTTCTGGGCACTCGCGCAGGCGCCTCGATTTGGAATCGGCCTGATTCCCGGTTTTACAAACGAAAGCACCTAGAAGCCGCTCATGAATTTTACGAGCGCTACGGGGGGTTTTCAGTCGTGGCTGCCCGCTACGTGCCCATCGTCCGCACCTTCGTTCCTTTTGTCGCAGGCGTTGCCCGCATGCCTTACCGGAACTTTGTGTTCTGGAACATCGGCGGGGGAATCCTCTGGGTGACGTCCCTTCTTTGGGTGGGCTATTACTTGGGACAAACGTCACTCGCCAATCGCTTGGATAAGATCATTGTCGTGGTGGTGCTGGTGTCGGTACTGCCGATGGTGGTGGGAATCCTGAAAAAGTGGATGAAGCGAAGTCCTGCCGTCTAGGGTCTAACGACGCTCTGCGAATTGACGCCTGAACGGAATCCGTTACTCTTTTGAGAGGATGATTCACATTCGTTGGCGCTACTCGCTTCTTTTTGTCTTGGCTTTGGCAGGTTCCGTGACCGGCATTCAAAGTTGCAGCGATCGTGCAGGCGGTCTCAGGGACGTGGCTTCGGTTCCCGCTTCTTCTGAAGCTCCCGTTACTTCCAGCGAAACAGCGCAGCCCCGCTGACCAGGAATACGGTGCCCAGGATCAGCAAGGTCGCCACCTGCGGCTGAACCTGCGAAAGCGTTGCGCCTTCGGTCATGATCAGGCGCGAGGCCTCAATCACTGGGGTGAGGGGGAAAGCGGAGGCCACCTTTTTCAGCCAGGGTGCTGCGCCTTCGAGCGAGAACCAAACGCCTGACAAAAAGATCATGGGCCAGGTCAGGACGTTCAGTAAGCCGCCTGCAAATTCTTCGCTCGAAATACGAGCCGCAACGAGGAGCCCCAAGGAAGTCAGGCAATAGGCCCCCGACATCAAGACGACGGCCAAGTGCCAGTACGAGCCCAGCATCGTGAACTTCACGAGCGCGTGACACCCGGCGTAGACGACTGCAGAAGACAGCCCGATGATGAAGAGGCGCGAGACCACTTGAGCGGACAAGAACTCAAAAGCGCCCACGGGAGTGGCTTTCAAGCGCTTGAGAACGCCGTTTTTCCGGTAGCGCACTAAAGTGTAGCCCACGCCAAAAAGGGCACTGAACATCATGTTCATGCCCAAGAGGCCTGAAATCAGCCAATCCACGTAGCGGATCTCTTTTCCGCTGACCGTACCGCGCTCGACTGGAGCGCCCGTTCCCCGAAGCAATTTCTCGAGCAGGTAACCTTTCGGAGAGGTCTCGTTGATCCAGTACCGAGGCGGCTGGCTTTCGGTGTCGAGCACTAAGTCGACTGCGTGGCGACGCAGTTTCGATAAGGATTCGTCAACGCTCGGAGCATCCACCCATTGCACGGTTTGGATGGCGTGAAATTCGCTCAGCGCCGTTTTCGGGGCGGGCGTGCCATGGATCATGGCTTTGAAAAGAATTTGGCTGTTGCTTCGAAACGCAAAACCAAAGCCCAAGATGACCAAAAACGGAAACACCAGACTCCAGCCCAAAACGCCTAAGTCTCGGTAGTACTCTTTGTTTCGTGCGCTGATCAGTAACCAGAAATGCTTCATGTACGGAGGTCCTTTCCCGTCAGTTCCAGGAACAAGTCTTCCAGGGTGCGGCTTCTGACTTTGATATGGTCCAGTGCCGCGCCCGAGGCCAACAAGGCTTGAAGAGTGGCATTCACGGAAGTGGATTGCACTTCGAGGCGTCCATCAAAAGTGCGCATTTTTCCGGGAAGCACAGCCGGTACTTCCCCGCGAGGGAAAGCATCCAGCGGAAGTTCAATCACGTTGCCTTCGAAGTGATGCTTGAGCAGCACTTCAGGGGTGCCTTGAGCGACGATTCGCCCTCGGTCCATGATCGCGATTTCATCGCAAAGCTCGTGCGCTTCCTCCATGTAGTGAGTGGTGAGAAGAAGTGTTTTTCCGCGCGCGCGAACCGTGCGAACCAAGTCCCAAAAGTTTCGACGCGCTTGAGGGTCAAGACCTGTGGTGGGCTCGTCGAGGAAGATCAAATCCGGATCGCCCACTAAAGCCAAAGCCAAAAGGAGCCGTTGGCGTTGCCCCCCGGACAAGCGATCCGAGTCGCGATCGAGAAGCTCGCCGAGATGGCAAAGCGCGATGACTTCGTCGAGATCCATTCGGCGCGAGTAGAGGCTTTGGAAGAGCTTCAGCACTTCGCGCACTTTCAAGTAATCGGGGAGTGCCGTGCTTTGAAACTGGATGCCCGTGCGTTCTCGGTAACGCGCCATGGAAGCGCTTCTGGGGCCGCCGAGTTTTTCTCCCTGAAACCAGATCTCGCCGTCAGTGGGATCTTGAATCCCTTCCAAGATTTCGATCGTGGTGGTTTTGCCGGCGCCGTTCGGTCCAAGAAGGCCCAAGCACCGTCCCGCTTGAAGCTTCAGGTCCACGCCGTCGACCGCTTGAATTCGGTTTCGTGACTGGATGAAGTGTTTCTTCAGGTTTTTCGCTTCTAAGATCGGCGTCATGGCTTGGCAGTATGGCACAAAACCGCTAGGCAGGGGGCATGCTTCACTATCAATCCCTTTTTGTAGTTTGCGCGATGCCCGAAGAACTCGCGGCAGCCGAACGGGTTCTCGTTCAGGCAGGCGCGAGGCGAGAATCCAAAGAGTGGCCGCTTGGGGTGGAAGCTCGGCAATTTCAGCTTTCCGGAGGGCGCAGTCTGACGCTTCTTCAAAGCGGAGTGGGCTTGGTGAACGCTGCTGTGACGCTTGGAGTGGGGTTTTCGCAAACGCGGCCCGAAGGCGTTGTTCTACTCGGTGTTGGCGGAGCTCTTCAGCCCGAGCTCGAAGTGGGTGAGGCACTGGTGGTTTCTCGAGTGCTTCAGCACGATTCGGTCTCCTCGATGGAGTGCGGTATTTATCCCATGTCGCCAGGGACTTTTTTCCCGGACCGCGCATCAGTCGAAGGGCATGAGCCATCGTTTGTGACCGATCCCGGAATCACGAGTTGGCTTGAGCAGGCTCTGGATGCAGGAGCGCGCCGCGGAACCCTCATTTCCGGGAGTGAGTTTGTCGGCGCGGTCGAAAGAAAGCGCGCTCTCGGGAAACTGGCTCCGGATGCATGGCTCGTCGACATGGAGGGTGCTGCCGTGGCCCAAGTGGCTGTGCGTGCGGGTGTTCCATTCGGAGTTCTCAAGACCGTTGCGGATCGTTTGAGTCCGGATGGCTCGATTGGGCACGACTTTGTTCGGACCTTGGATGCGGCTGCCCAGTCGGCTGCTCGGGTGCTGGAAAAATTTGTGGCGGGCTAAGGCCCCCCAGCCCGCCCGCCACGGTCGTACTGCCTCCCCCGAGGCTGAAACGACAATCGTCTCGCGACTTACTTCACGACCACCTGCTGAATGCCCACCGGCTTTCCGGCAAGTTTGCGCGAAATAAAGCGCATCGAACTCACCGGGCGACGCCCCTCTTTGTCGTCAATCCAGAGAATCCACTCCGGGCCGGCGCGGTCGACATCGAGTTGCAGTTCCCCGCGACGATCGCCAAAGGGATTGGGTGAGCTGAGGTAGTTCAGTGTCACCGGCCCACCGTTTCTGGGATGAAACTGGGTGGATTTTAAAATCACGGCCTTCTTTCCGAAAGTGGATGCCGGATCAATCGGAACCAAACCTTTAGCGAGCTGAGCCACGGGCCAGGTGTAACTAGAAGGTTCACCTGTCTTCGGGCTCGTTCCGTCGTATTTGAAGTGAGTCACATCACCGTTTTCATCCACGATCATTCGGATGTAAGCAGGAAGCTCGTTTCCGTTTTTGTCCTTGATCAGATCGGTGGTGACTTCCGCCAAAGTCACTTCCTTTGCCTGTGCGGTTGATGCGCTTGCGGCCAGAAACCCCAAAGCTAAAATCCAAACTGCCTTCACTGACGTTTGGTGCATTCGATTTTCCCCCCTCGAAGCTGGCACGGGGGTTATCGCTGGCGTGCACTTGCTGTCAACGCAGGCGGGAAAGAAAGCCTAGGCGACTCTCTACGCTATGCGTAAAAATCGCTCAGTGGGTGACTTTGAACGACTGCATGAGCTCGGCGGCAATCGGATTTTCGATTCGGCGATTCGCAGAAATGAGCCAGATTTGCTCGGTAATTCCTGGGATATCGCTAATCAGCGTCAGCGACTTTGCGCGCACCAAGTCGATGGCTGCGGGCTCGGATAGGGGGACGAGTCCAACGCCGTTGGTTCCTAAGATCTTTTGGAGCGCCGTGTCTTGAGTCTCGGCTGCGACTTCCACTTCCAAGTGGTTTGACTTCAAAAAGTGGTCGATGTCGTGCCGAATTTTTGAGTGCCGGGTGGGCATGACAAAAGGCTGATTCTCTAGCGATTGTGGAAAATCTTTTGTGAGTTTCTTGAATTGCGGCGCACCGTAAATTCCGACGGGCGATTCGGCCACTAAGCGGGCTTGGATATTTTGTCGATCATCGATCGCAGGCTGGTAGTTCGAAAGCATCAAATCAATGCGGTGAGCGAGGAGCTCCCGCGTCAAGGCGTCGCCCTTATCTTCGAGGATGGTCACTGTACAGGGGCCAATCTCTTGGGCGGCTTGAGTCAAGCGAGCTGCGACTGATTTCGAAAGGCTGTCGAGAATCCCGATCTGAATGTGGGTGCGGTTACTGACCAAGCGGTCTTGAACGGCTTCGACCATTTCATCGCCCAACCGAAAAATTTCGTCGGCATATTCCAGCACCACACGCCCGGCTTCGGTCAGAATCAGGCGACGGTTTCGGCGATCGAACAAAGGATGGCCCAAGCGTTCTTCTAATTTTTTCAGCTGCGTCGAAAGAGTGGGTTGACCGAGCTGGAGTTTTACAGCGGCTTTAGCAATGCCGCCTTCATTAGCGATCACTTTGAAGTAGAGGAGGTGGTGGTAATTCAGCCAGTTCACGGAACGCTCTCCTTCTCGGGTGGTCGTTAGTTTTGAAGTGCAGGGAGATTATCATTTTAGGAAAATTAAATTCAAGAACTTCTAAACAAGCTGAGCGGGCTTTCTTTCAAGCTCCTTCGGCTTGCCCAGGTGCTTGCGAGTACGACTCCCAGTGCCGTGAGAACTCCAAGCGCTGCTAATGCGGCGTCGGGAGCCGGAGCGGGTAAACCAAACTGCCTTGCCAGAAGGGCTCCTGCTACCAAGCTTGAAAGTGCGGTTCCGACGCCAGCAGCGGTTACGCCCAAGACGCCAAATTCCACGCGCAGCGCGCGCGTGATGAGTGTTTTTTTAGCACCCAAAATTCCCAGAAGCGCCATTTCCCGCGCACGGTGGCGCGCCGATTCAAGTGCAATCAAAGCAACGCCCAGTGAGCCCGTGAGCCAACTGAAGAGTGAAACAAAGCGAACGACGGCTTCGATTTTTCGAACTAAAAGAGCGAGTTTTTTGGATGCGTCTTGAACATCGATCAAGGTGGCAGTCGGGATGTTCTTGGCCATCTCGCGTTGAAAATTTTGGCGACTTTCAGGCTGATCGAGGCCTGAAGCAGAAGCTATCCAACTAAACGGGGCACCTTCGAGTGCGCCCGGTTGAAGGACGACGAAAAAATTCGGTTCAAAGCGCGCCCACTGCACGGTGCGAATACTCGTCACTCGCGCGCTCAGCGATACTCCTTGGATTTCGAATTTCAAAATATCCCCAAGCCCGACGCCACTTCGTTCGGCCCACTGGGCTTCGATGGAAGCTTCTACTTCGGTGTTTACTGAGCTTTCGTCAGCGCGCGAGTTCGGCTGCCAAAAACGACCGCGAGTGATCCGTTCGCTGGAATAAAGAGTGGCGCGTTCGGTGAGTCGGAACTCCCGGGACCGATTCTCTGCGTCTTCTTGCGTTCGCGGTGCGGAGTCGTTGATCGAGCGAAGGCGCGCAGGCACAAGCTTCGAGAAACGCAGCGATGCGGCCTTTGCTCCAATTTTTTGGATCAAACTTTCCACCTGCGGGCGATCTTCGTCGCCCAGATCAATCAGGAAAAACTGAGGGCGCTCGGCGCCCTGGGGAGCTTCGAGCTCTTGAAGCATGGCACTTCGAAGTTGGAGCATGGAGCCCACTAGCAGGGTTGCCAAAGTCAGGAAGCTTGCAGCGAGCGCAGAGCGTCCTTTTTGGCGCCAAAGGTGGCGAAGTCCGAGTCGGACTGCGAGCGAGGTTCGCCCGTCCCAGCGTGAAGTCAGCTTTTCCAAAAATCCAAGGGCAAGAAAGAGCAGCGAATGAAGAATGGCACCGATTCCAAGAAGCGAAGTCACGGCTGCAGGACCGACCCAGTTCTGAGTTTGGCGAAACCCAAGCAGGAGCAGTAGGCCCAAGGTCAGGCCTCCGACTTGGAAACGTTGCCAGAGAAGGGTGCGTGATGTTTTCTCGGGCTCATCTGAACCGAGCGCGTCTTCTCGTAACAGCGATAAAGGCTTACCCCAAGGAAGGGTTGTTTGGCCTAAGGCTGAAAAAACTAAGCAAAGGGCGACGCCCGTAGCCCAGGCTTCCCCTGCTGCCCAAAAAGAAAGGGGGGACTCGCTGACCTGGAACGGAAATAGTCCACGAGCGAGACGGGGTAGGGCTTGGCCGAGTACGAGGCCAGAGAGTGCACCTAAGGTTGAGCTGAAAACGCCCAGGATGAGTGCTTTCTGAAAAAGGGTGCGACCGATTCGTTTTCTGGAGGCGCCGAGGCA
The DNA here is from genome assembly GCA_040399745.1 of Bdellovibrionia bacterium. Lineage (GTDB taxonomy): Bacteria > Bdellovibrionota > UBA1018 > UBA1018 > UBA1018 > CANFHS01. Next base: position 137,960 of record JBBARP010000008.1, read on the forward strand.
ACTCAAGATGGCGAGCGTCTTTTCTTCCGCTTGAAGCTTCACTCGCATCGCAAAAGCGATTCCAGTTCCTCCGAGTAAAGCGACCAAAAGAGAAAGGAGCCCTAAGAATTCGCTCAGGCGTTTGAAAAATCCGCGAAGCTGAGGACTGGCCTCACGGTAGGTGCGGGCTTGGCTTGCGGGATCTTTCAGGCACTTTTGAATGACGGCGCGTTTCTCAGTAAGCTCTGAGTCAGTAGCTGAGAGTCCAAGCGGGGTGGCGAAAACTTCTCGGTAACGCACCCGCGATTCGGGGCCGGCAAGTCCGGTCGATGGAAGGTCTTTGAGCGGGATCCAAACGCGAGGCCCGAGCGCAAAAGCCGAGCCCGCAGTGGTGGTTTCATCGCTGACCCGGCCTTGCAGTTGAAACTTTTGCTTACCGAGTTGAAAGGCTTCGCCTGGCTTCCAGTCCAGTTGAGCGAGCAGATCGTCTTGAGTCAGCAGCGGGGGAAGGGGGGCTGTCGGAGATGAACGGGTCGGTTTTTTGAGGCGGGCGTGCGGGTTTTTTTTGGGGTCGTTTTTCAGCGGCTGGCTTGCGCCGCTCTTGTTGTCTTCGGCGCCGAGCGTGACGAATTTTCCGTAGAACGGGTAGCCTTCGCCCCAGGCGCGCACTTCGACGAGTCGCGAGCGCGGCGTTCCCGGGATGGCCGCCATGGACAGAAAATCGCGAAGGCTTGCGTGGCGCCAGCCCGCGCCCGCAGCCGCTTTCGCGCACTGAAGCTCGGCTTCCGGCAGCGGGCGCGGGCTCGTCACCTCCAGGTCCGCGCCGGCCAGGCCGCGCGCTTCGCGCCCGAGGGCCTGCGCAGACTGCTGCTCAAATCCGCGAGTGGCCGTCATGGCGGCTACGGCCACCGCTAAGCATAGCGCCGGGATGCGCAGGCCCTCGGCCCGCGTGCGGCGGATCTCGGCCCAGGGCCTCATGGCCGTGCTCCGGCCGGGGTGTGGAGCGTGTCACTTTCCACTTCGCCGTCCCTGAGCCGCAGCACGCGGTCGGCCTGGCCGGCCAGCGTGGCGTCGTGCGTGACGAGGACGAGCGCGCAGCGCCCGCGGAGCGAAAGCAGAAGCTCGGTCACTTTCGCCGCATTCACGGAATCCAAGTTTCCGGTCGGTTCATCGGCAAACACGATGCGGGGCTCGGCCACCAAAGCGCGCGCAACGGCCACTCGCTGCTGTTCTCCGCCCGACAGCTGCCGGGGCAAATGATCCATGCGCGTGTCTAACCCCACGCGTTTTAGCCAAGCCTCGGCCCGCTTGCGACACTCAGCGCGCGGAACATCCTGAAGTTCCAGCGGCAGCATCACGTTTTCAAGCGCCGTCAGCGTCGGAATCAAGTGGTAGGCCTGAAAAACAAAGCCCAAGTTTTTCGCGCGAAATTCGGTCAAGTCATCCGAACTCAAAGTGTCGAGCTTTGTGCCATTCAGGCTGACCGAGCCTTCCGTGGCCGAATCAAGTCCGGCCAAGAGTGCCAGCAGCGTGGATTTTCCGCTTCCCGAGGGGCCGAGCAGCGCAACGCATTGGCCTTCAGGAATTTCAAAGCTCACGTTCTTCAGAACAGGAAGAAGAGACGGAGGGTTTCCTTCGAGCAAGAAACTTCGACCTAAGTTTTGAGCTTGAATCATTGCGTGGACCTCGCAGACGCCTTGAGAAGGGGGAGAAGAAATTTTGCAGTCCGTTCGGCCAGAATCTCTTGGCCGCGCGAGTTCGGATGAATGCCGTCTGCTTGATTGAGCTCGGCTTTCATCGCGACTCCTTCCAGGAGGAAGGGCAGGAGCGGAATTTTTTCGCGCTGGGCGACTCGCGGGTAAATGGCGTCGAATCGCTTTCGGTACTCGGCTCCGAGATTTGCAGTCGCTTTCATTCCGAAGAGCACAGGACTGACTCCTGCTTTTTTGATCTGCTCAATCAGAAGGGTCAGATTCTTTTCAGTCTCTTCAGGCTTGAGTCCCCTCAGCATGTCGTTCGCACCCAGAGCCACGACCAAGTGCGAGGGCTTTTGACGAAGCACCCAAGCGAGGCGTCTCAGTCCCCCTGCAGTGGTGTCGCCGCTGACGCCTGCGTTCACGACGATCACCTCGCTTTGCCCTGCCGCTTTGAGCCTTTCTTCCAAGCGAGCGGGGTAGGCTTCTTCTTGAGAAAGGCCTAAGCCCGCAGTCAGGCTGTCTCCCAAAATCACGATCGTTTGCCCGGCGGCGCTGGCACTGAGGGGAAGAAAGGCCAGCGTGAGGAGTGAGAGAAGGAGCCCGCGAAAGATCATCCCTCGTTCATAGCGCACTCTCAGCTCAGGTACGAAGCGCTTAAGAAGCCTTCTTTGCCCTCAAGAAGCTTTCCCGTGCCCTTACGAAGCCTTCCGGTCCGAAGCATTCCTGAAGGCTTCGGTTCGCTCCATCAAGTGGTTCCATAGCGGCGGCACGAGAGCTGCCAACATCATGGTGCTGTAGCCACCGGGCATTCGGGGCGCATCTTCTAAGTGTTCAAGCTTCTCAAAATGGCGCGTGGGTTCGCGGTGGTGTTGGGCGTGGTAGCCCAAGTTAAAAAGAAAGCGATTGGTCAGCCAGTGGCTCGAATCCCAAGAGTGTTTAGGTGATACGGGCTCAAATCGCCCCGGCGCGATTTCCGCGCGGCTCAGGCCGTAGTGCTCCACATAGTTGATGGTCTCCAGAAGCAGGACCGCCACGAGGCTTTGAAAAGCTAAGAACTGAACTCCCGCCAAACCCTGCCACTGGAAAATTACGAAGTAGAGTACGCCTTGAAAAATCAGGTCATGCATCATTCGGTTTCTGAAAAAGGAATGGCGGTTCAGCTCAATTTTCCAAGCGCTGAGAAGGCCCATGAAAACGGAGCGCATCCAGAAAGCGTAAATCATTTCGCCACGGCGCGCGGTGGCGGGGTCTTGCCGAGTTCCGACGCGCAGATGGTGCCCCGAGACGTGCTCCACTCGGAACTGGCCGTAGGTGACCATGTAAAGGAGGACCGCTCCGAGTGCGCGCTCAAAGCGGGATCTTCGGTGCACCAGTTCATGAGCCGCCGTGATTCCAATCGCGCCCGTCATGGAACCAGTCGAAATGACGAGTCCCCATTTTTCCCAAAGCTCTAACGGCACGTTCGAGAAAGTCAGGATCGCCCAAGCCAAGAAAGCGGCTTGAAGAGGAACATACGCCCACAGCAAAAGTGAGGCTCCCGGGGCATTGAGTTCTACGTGGGCGGGCTTTCGGCCAATCAACGAATCAAAAAGCGGGTGGAGCAAAAACACGATCGAAGAAGCCGCCCAAGTCCACAGACCGCGCTGAACCAGCGCCGGGACTAGGAGAATGGGGATCAGGTAAGGGAGCGTGAAGGAGGCGACCCGAGAAATTCCCATCATTGTCTTCAGATTGTAGCACGTTGCCCCGGGACTCAATCCAGCCTGTTGCCGGAGAGTGTGCCCAAGGTTCGCATATCCTGAAGTCGTGCCTAATCTCTTTTGAGACCCCAGAAAATGTGCCATAAATCGCGGACATGAGCGTCACCCAAGCCGACTATTTAGCCCGTCTGAATGCTGCCCAAGGGAAGGTCGATTGCGACTGGATTTTGGAGGGCGGCCAAGTTCTGGATGTCTTCTCGGGCCGCTGGAAAAAGGCCGATTTGGCCTTTCACGCAGGCGTGATTGTGGGCTTGGATGAAAACCTAAGAGCGCGCGGCGTGCGCTCAAAGCGCGTCTTGGATGTGCGCGGCAAGTGGTTGGTTCCGGGCTTCATCGATGCGCACGTGCACGTCGAGAGTAGCTGCTTGGTGCCGTCGCATTTTCAAAACGCCGTTTTACCGCGCGGGACCACAACGGCTATCTGCGATCCGCACGAACTCGCTAACGTGCAAGGCGTCAGCGGCCTTCGGTATTTTTTAGAGCAGAGCGAGACACTCGCCCTCGATCTCAGGGTCATGCTTTCTTCGTGCGTTCCGGCCACTCACTTGGAAACAAACGGGGGCGGCACTCTCTCCGCAGCCGATTTACTGCCGCTCGCGCACCATCCGAAGGCCTTGGGTCTTGCCGAGATGATGAATGTTCCGGGTGTGCTCGGGGGTGATCCTTCGATTCTGGAAAAGTTAGATGGCTTTTCAGGTCGCCCAATCGATGGGCATGCACCACTTCTCAGTGGGCCCGCGCTCTCCGCATACGCGGCCGTCGGGATTTCGAGTTGTCACGAATCGTCTGAGCTTGAAGAGGCGCGCGAAAAACTTTCCAAAGGCATTGCCGTTTGGATTCGCGAAGGAAGCGTGGCCAAGGACTTGGACGCACTGATTCCGCTTCTGGATGAATCGAGTTCGCCGGCTCTCGGGTTCTGTACCGATGACCGAAATCCGCTCGATATTTTGACCGAAGGCCATGTCGATCACTTGGTTCGTCAGGCACTCAAGAAAGGAGTGCGTCCGGAAGCGGCGTTCCGCGCGGCTTCCTGGAGTGTGGCTCGTCACTATGGTTTGGACTTGGGTTGGAACCGCGTGGGCGCATTGGCCCCGGGTTACTTGGCGGATCTGATTGTACTCGACGATTTGGCAACCTGTGCGCTGGGGCGGGTTTTCAAAGGCGGAGTGCCGGTCGATGAAATTGAGCAGGCTCGTTCGGTTGCGCAAAAAGCCGTGAACTCCATTCGCTGCTCGATTCCGGCAGCCGAAGACTTGGTTGGGCCCTCGGGGCAAGTTCATGTCATCGGTGCTGAGCACGGAAAAATCATCACCACGCGAACAGTCGAGGCGCACGATGCTCCGGGTGTGGCTCGCCTCAGTGTGCTCGAGCGCCATGGTCGGGGCTTTAAGCCCGCCAATGGTTATGTGCGCGGGTTTGGTGCGGGACTTCGGGGTGCCATTGCTTCGTCCGTCGGGCACGACAGCCACAACCTGATTGCTGTGGGCGATCGCCCCTCGGATTTGGCTGCAGCCATGGCTTCGCTTGCCGAATGCGGCGGGGGCTTCTCGGTGGTGCGCGATGGAAAAGTGCTGGCTCGTCTTGAGCTTCCTATGGGTGGCTTGATGTCCGAGAGTGATCCGCAAACTTTGAAGGAAAAACTGGTGGCACTGAAAGAGGCTTCGCGCTCAATTGGCTGCGAATTGCCTGAGCCGTTTTTGCAGCTCGCTTTCTTGAGCCTTCCGGTCATTCCTTCGCTGAAGCTCACCGATCAAGGCTTGGTCGATGTCGATCAATTCAAAATCATCGATGTCAGGGCTTCTTAAATAAAAGGTAATTATGAGCTTCAAGCGCACCCCCCAGCTATTGGCCTTTTTGTCCCGCCTTTCCGACACGGATCAGGATTCGGATTCTCAGACTGCGACCGCTTATGCCGAACAAGTGGGTGCTGACAGCGCGCGCGTGATTTCTGAGCAGGGTAAAAAGCTCATCGCTTCCGGCGAGATCCCAGTCGACGAATTAGGCTCGGAAGCCAATCGTTGGTTTGCGGACGCGGAAGAAGCCGGAGCTTGGCTCACGCAGGTTTTGGCCTCTTTTGATGCCATCTCTTCGGGCGGCTCGGGCGGCGACTCAGACGTGGTGGTGAAAGACAGTAACGGAGCCGTTCTCATCGAGGGCGACTCGGTCACGGTCATCAAGGATCTGAAAGTGAAGGGCGGCTCGAGCGATCTGAAGCGCGGCACCCTGATTAAGAAGATTCACCTGATCGGCGATCCAGACAACATCGAGTGCCGAGTCGACGGCAGCACGCTTGTTCTCAAGACGATTTTCTTGAAGAAGGCTTGAGCCTGCTTCAGTTCTTTTTCAGGCCAATCTCGCGCAAGCGTTCTTCCAAGTAAGAGCCCGCCGTATGCTGCTCAGACAAGCGCACGTCTTTTCGCGGGTGCAGGAAAAGCGGCATCGAGTAGCGGGGTAGCCCAGCTTCCACGCCTTTTGGATTGATCACTCGGTGCGTGGTGGACGGAAACCAGCGTTGTGACGCTTCCTGCAGCATGTCGCCGATGTTCACGACGATCGAGCCCGGATCGCAGGGAACATCAAACCACTCGCCGCTCGTGCCTTTCACTTGTAGGCCCGGTGCGGTGGCTGCGGGCAAGAGCGTGATCAAGTTGATGTCTTCGTGGGCGGCGGCGCGAATGGCGCCTTCTTCTTCGCCGCCAGTGAGCGGTGGGTAGTGGATGGGGCGAAGGAGTACTTCGCGCGACTCTTCAATCATCGAGCGAAGCGGCATCGAGTAATTTCTTTGGATGTGGCCGGGCGAGTGGTCCTCGACCCAGCCCAGAAGTTCACCGGCCAGTTCCGACATGCGGTGAAATAATTCGCGCGTGCTGCCGGGCATTCCTTTGGGGAGCGCGTTCCAAGGGTAGAGGTGGAAGAACTCTTTTAAATCTTTTGCGGCCGCGCCTTTGGCATTCTCCGTTCGGAAGGGGAAGTAACCTGCCTGAAGCTCGGGATCGAAAGCGTATTGATGCTTTGCGTCAGAGCTAAAGAACTCTTTCCAGTCGTTGAACACATCCGTCACCAGCGTGAAGGGGATGGGGTGCTCGGTCAGTACGCCAAAGCCCGTCTCGCGCAGACTGTCAGTGAACTGCTTTGGGGCATCGACACTTCGATAGGACACGCTTCGAACGTTCATATTAATGGATGTACCGGAGCCATCGAAGCTGGGGCAAGTGCGCTCGATAAAAATTTCATTGCGCATAGCCGCCTCTGGTTTATGGTTTCGGAAACACAGGGGAAGTTTCCCTGAACACTCCACGGAGAAACTGGAAAAATGAAAAAATCCCACTTGGGACTGTCCGTCCTAGCTACGGCTCTGAGCGCTCCCCTGGCTCTGGGCGCAGGTTTCGAAAAGAACATCACTTTCTCGGGCAAGAACGCCGGTAAAGCAGGCACCGCTGTGGCCGACACCTCGGGCGCAGAAGCTCTTTACTTCAACCCGGCAGGTTTGGGCGGCGCAAAAGGCATCCAAATCAGCGCTAACTTCTCGCCCACCTGGGGCCACTACGAAGGCCCGGTTCGCGGGATTCTCTCTACCGATGGCAGCACTAAGACTTACGGTGGCGCTTCAGCACTCGACACCGAGACCGGCGACACCATGATGTCACCCGTATTCGGCGCATTGGCGAGCTACGGCCTGACCGATAGCCTCAGCGTCGGCGCCGGCGTTTACGTCAGCGGTGGTTCGAAAGCCATGTACGAGAATATCCAGATGAAGGGTTCTGCTACCAATGGCGACCTGCTGGAAAAGACCACGATCAAAACCGATCTTTCGATCGTCGAATACGCGGCAGGCGTGGGTTACACCGTGATGCCGGGCCTGAAGTTGGGCGCCGCAATCCGCATGGTCAACGTGGCTGGCGATTTCTGGTCGGTCGCAGGTGCCGGGGCGAACACGCAAGTCGTTGTTAAGCTCTCAGACCTGAAGAAATCAGAGCTTGGCTACAAACTTGGCGCACAATACGAGGGTACTGGCTGGGGTGTCGGCTTGAGCTATCGCTTGGCCACTGACTTCACGGCAGAAGGAACGGTTGCGGCTCGCACGCAAAGCACGAGTGCAGCCGCTAACACCGACGCTACCGTCGACAACAACGGCGCAGCGACTTTGTCATCCACTCTTCCGCAGCAAGTGGTGATCGGTGGCTACTACGACGTGATGAGTGATCTGCGTTTGCTCGGCCAAGTCGACTGGACCGAGTACAGCAAAAACCAGCAATTGGTTTACACGGGCTCATTCACTGCCTTGACTCAACCCACCAACCTCGCAACCAAGCCCACCTACTTGGGCTGGTCGAACCAGTCGGTTTACCGCTTGGGCGGTGAATTCTCAGGCTGGTCGTTTGCTAAGATCCGCGCGGGTTACGCTTACACCACGCAGGTCACCAACAGCAGCTTCGCATCGCCGACGCTCGCTGCTCCGGGCACTGCCAACACCTTCACCTTGGGCTTGGGTAAGTCCTTCGGCGAAGGCATCGAAGCCAACTTGGCTGTCGAATCGTCCAAGACCACGGGTACCGGCGCTGGCCTGACCACCGGCGACTACGCAACTGCCGGCACGATCGCTCACTTGGGCTTTAACTACAGCTTCTAATCCGTAGCTTCTCAATAGAAGCTGCTGAAAGAGCTTAAAAATAGGCCGGGCTTCCCGATGGGGAGTCCGGCCTTTTTATTTGTGCTTGGTTTATCGCAGCCGCGCAACCGCGGCTTGGGCCAAAGCTTCACGCACTAGCGCGCTTTCCGCTAAAGCGCTCCCCATTCGAAAAGTGACGTGGGGGCTTTGCGTCTTCACTTCTTCGAGAAGCAGCGGAAGGTCGTGCGCGACGTGTCCGCCCGAAGAAAGAAAAACCGGAATCACTTCGATCGAAGTCACCGACGGATGGCTTTTGATCAGCGCCGCGGCCGCTTCACTGAGCGTGGGCTTTGCGAACTCCATCCACGCCAATTCCCATGCGGTTTCCCGGGCGTGACGCCTGCTGCTTTCGAGAAGCCGCTGAAAAGGTTCCTGCCAGCGCGGGTCGCGGCTTCCGTGGCCTAAAAGCAGAGCACCTTGAGTGGGTGCGCTCAAGGGGGTGGTCTGTGAATGCGCATGGGCCGGAATGAAAATCAGTTCGAGCGCGTTTTGATCGGGGTCGCGAAAATAAAAGCCGTAGCTTCCGTCGCGATGCAGTTTGGGTTTCCCCACCGAGAGCCCGCTTTGGCTCAATCGGCTGTGGGCTGCGTCCACTTCTTTTGGGGTTTCGACAACAACGCCCAAGTGGCCGGGGTGGGTTCCGCCCGTGTCACTCTGGGGCGGAAGGTTTGCGACGCGGATCAGGCTCAGGGTGGTGCCGGATTGGCTCACCATCACCCAATCCGCGTCGGAAACGTGATAGGGCGAAAAGCCCAGGACATCGCAATAGAAACTCAACGAACGTTGAAGATCTGTAACCGGCAAAGCGGCATGGCGAAGGCCCAGAGACATCTCGTCCTCGCTTTCTAATGAAGAGAAAGCGCGAGATCAGTGAGCAGCAGCCGGGCTGGCTTCAGCGGCCGGAGCAGCGGGGCTAGCTTCAGCAGCCGGAGCGGCCGGAGCAGCAGCGGGTTCTTCAGCTTTTTTGGTGCAAGCCGAGAGGCTGGCGAGGGCGATGAGGGCGAAACCGGCAACGATCAACTTCTTCATTTGGATGTTCCTTGCTTTGAGGCAATTAGCCTCGGGTTGTTTAAAAAACCGCTTCTCCTGCGGGGAAACCCTTGGGGTGTGCGGTAGGCCATGTTTTGAACCGGAGTGCGCCAAAAAGAAAGTGCCGATCCAAATTGGCGCACTCCGGTTCCAGGCTTCACTCGGAATCAAGGTGCAGATGCCGGAGGTGACCGAGTTAAGCGCAGGGCGTCGAATTTCCTCAAAATTACCGGTTTTGGCAAGAAAATCCTAGCGTAAAGTTTAAGGCTTCTTGAACTCTGTTTAGTTTAAAAATTGCTTTAATTTCAGAATATTGAATCAGGCTGTGCTTGAAAAGAAACAACTGTTCAATTAGGTTTGAACGATGGAGTGGTTAGTTCCAGCGCGCATTGCCCAGGCCCTTCAAGGCATGGATTTCGGTCTCCCCGAGCAGGATGTGGTGCCGGAAATCCCCGCACTCCTGAATAGAACCGTTTTAATGGGCGGCAAGCGCATGCGCCCGGCTCTTTGCCTGATGATGGGGGGCGTTTTCGGGCTCGACCTGGAAAAGGTGAAGCCTTTCGCCCGGGCCATTGAGCTCACGCATGCGGCCTCCTTGGCTCATGACGACGTCATTGACGAGGCCTTGCTGCGTCGGCAGCGCCAGACCCTGAATGCCGCTGCTTCCAACGTGCGGGCGGTATTGGCGGGGGATCTGCTTCTGGCCCGCGTGATGGCTGAAGTTTCGCGCCTTGGACCTTTGAAGGTCATTGAAGATTTGGCGGGCTCGGTTGAGGACCTCGTTCGCGGCGAATGGCTCCAGGACGGCCTTCGCGGCCAAGTGACGGTCGATCGCGAAGTCTTAGATCAAGTGGCGCTTCTGAAAACCGGAAGTCTGCTTCGATTCTGTGCGGTGGCTCCGGCCCGGCTGGCGGGGGCTTCTGAATCTCAGGTTCAGGCCTGTGCTCGCTTGGGAGAGGCCATTGGCTTGGCTTTCCAGTGGGTCGACGATGTTCTCGACTTTGATGCGCATTCAGGAAAGCGTCCCAGTCAGGATTTGCAGGCCGGGCTTCTGAATTCGGTCACCGTGGAAATGCTCCGTGAAGATCCCAGCCTGGTGATCGGCCTTGGGCAGATTTTGGGTCGTGAACGCCCCAGCTTTGAGTGGCCCTGGTCGGTTGATCAGCTGGCTCAGGCGCAAGATCGGGTTCGAAACCGGGCTGCAGACGTCCTGCAGGACGCTTCCCGTCTCTTGAAAGAAGTGGTGGGGCCGAAGTCCGACCCCGAGTGTGTGGAAAGTTTTCAGCAGTTCTTCGTGCTTTTGGCCAACCGCGCGACTTGAGGCCTTTGGCCTGCTGCGCTAAGGTCTCCAGCAATCCCCGTAACCCCCCAAGGAGCAAGCATGACTTCGGTCGGTAAGAAGTTCGTGATGGCGCTGACTGGGTTGGCGCTCACGTTTTTCGTGATCACCCACCTTGCAGGCAATCTGCAATTATTCCTTCCTCACGGCGACGCTTTCAATCGCTACGCGGAAGGCCTGGCGTCGCTCGGCCCGATTCTTTACGTGGCCGAGGTGGGACTCTTGGCGTTCATCCTCTTTCACGCGGTGAGCGGAATCCTGCTGAAGCTCGATCACGCTGCGGCCCGCGGTGGAGTGGGCTACTCGCGGTTTAAATCCAAAGGAAAGCCAAGCCGTCATAGCACTTCCACGCGCTCGATGATCATCACGGGCGTGATCCTGCTGGTCTTCATTATCCTTCACATCGCTCAGTTCAAATTCGGTCCGGGCGTAGCGGAAGGTTATGTGGCCACAGTTGACGGAAAAGAAGTGCGCGACCTGCACCGGTTGGTGGTGGAAACTTTCCGCCAGCCCATCTGGGCCGTCGGCTACATGGGTGTGATGGTGCTTTTGGGCCTTCACCTGCGCCACGGCTTCTGGAGCGCTTTTCAGAGTTTGGGGCTTCTTAGCCCGCGCCTCTCGGGTGTGATTTCACTCGTCGGTGTGGTGCTAGCTGCGCTTTTGGCTGTCGGCTTTTTAGGAATTCCGCTCTGGATCCTGGTGGATCCGATGGGGGTGTACGGATGAGCTCGATCAATTTGAATTCAAATTCGCCCAGTGGACCGCTCGATACCAAGTGGTCGCGCCATAAAGGCGAGATGAAACTGGTGAACCCGGCTAACCGCCGCAAGCACACCGTCATCGTGGTGGGTACGGGGCTGGCGGGATCTTCGGCTGCCGCAACCTTGGGTGAGCTGGGCTACAACGTGAAGAGCTTCTGCATTCACGAGTCGGCCCGCCGCGCGCACTCGATCGCAGCTCAAGGCGGAATCAACGCCGCTAAAGCTTACTCGGTCGACGGTGACTCGGTTCATCGCCTGTTTTACGACACCATCAAAGGCGGTGACTTCCGCGCACGTGAATCGAACGTGCATCGCTTGGCCGAAGTATCGACTTCGATCATCGATCAATGCGTCGCTCAAGGCGTGCCCTTTGCCCGAGAATACTCGGGTGAGTTGGCCAACCGCTCGTTCGGCGGAACGCAAGTGTCGCGGACTTTCTATGCCCGCGGTCAAACCGGTCAGCAGCTTCTGCTGGGCGCTTATCAAGCTTTGATGCGCCAAGTGGATTCGGGTCGGGTGAAATTCTTCCCCCGCCGCGAAATGTTGGACTTGGTTTTGGTGAATGGAAAAGCTCGCGGGATCATCACCCGGAACCTCGAAACCGGGGCTCTCGAGCGCCACGAAGCCGACGCGGTTTGCTTGGCCACTGGCGGCTACGGCCGGGTGTTCTTCTTGTCGACGAACGCCATGAATTCGAACGTGACGGCGGCATTCCGCGCCCATCGACGGGGAGCACTCTTTGCCAACCCCTGCTTCACGCAGATTCACCCGACCTGCATTCCGGTCTCCGGAACGCACCAGTCGAAACTCACGCTCATGTCCGAGTCGCTGCGAAACGACGGTCGTGTCTGGGTTCCGAAGAATCCTTCTGACCGCATGACCGATCCTTCGAAAATTGCCGAAGCCGATCGGGATTATTATCTCGAGCGCCGTTACCCGTCGTTCGGGAACTTGGTTCCTCGCGACGTGGCTTCACGCGCTTCTAAATCGGTTTGCGATGAAGGCCGCGGCGTGGGTCAGTCGGGACTTTCGGTCTACCTGGATTTCCGCGACGCCATTCAGCGCGACGGCAAGCACGCGGTGGCCGAGAAGTACGGCAACTTGTTCCACATGTACCACGAGATCACCGACCAGGATCCTTACCAGGTTCCGATGCGGATCTTCCCGGCCGTGCACTACACGATGGGCGGCCTGTGGGTGGACTACAACTTGATGTCGAACATCCCAGGACTGCACGTTTTGGGAGAAGCGAACTTCTCGGATCACGGCGCGAACCGCTTGGGCGCTTCGGCTTTGATGCAAGGTCTGGCCGATGGTTACTTCGTGATCCCGTACACTCTGGCTCACTACATCGCGGGCACTTCGCTTGAGAAAGTGACCACCGATCACCCTGCGTTTGCGGAAGCGGAAGCTTCGGTGCAAGCACAGATCAGCAAGCTGCTGACGGTAGGTGCCAAAGGTAAGCGCACGGTGACGGACTACTACCGCACCGTGGGCAAGCTGATGTGGGACAACGTGGGCATGGCTCGGAACGAGTCGGGCTTGAAGTCGACGATTCAATCGCTCGATAACCTTCGCCACGAGTTCTGGGAAAACGTGCGTATTCCGCAGGACAGCACCTTCAACAAAGAGCTCGAAATGGCCGGCCGCGTGGCCGACTTCATGGAGCTCGGAAAGCTGATGGCCATCGACGCCTTGGACCGGCGCGAGAGCTGCGGCGGACACTTCCGCGAGGAAATGCAAACCGAAGAAGGCGAAGCCAAGCGGGACGACGAGAATTTCTCGCACGTTTCGGCTTACGAATATCAGGGCGCGGACAAGAGTCCGGTTCTGCATAAAGAGGCTCTCACCTTCGAGAATATTCACTTGGCGCAAAGGAGTTACAAATGAACCTCACGCTGGTGGTTTGGCGTCAGAAGGGCCCGAAGGACAAGGGCGGGTTCAAGACCTATCAAGCAAAGGACGTCCTTCCGGATATGTCCTTCTTGGAAATGCTCGATTTCGTGAACGAGGATTTGCTGAAGCACGGCGAAGATCCGATCGAATTCGACAGCGATTGCCGAGAAGGCATCTGCGGAAGCTGCGGGATGATCATCAACGGTCAAGCGCACGGTCCGCTTCAGGGCGTGGCGACTTGTCAGCTCTACATGCGGCATTTCGCCGACGGCGCCACGATTTCCATGGAGCCCTGGCGCGCCAAAGGCTTCCCGGTCGTGAAGGACTTGGTGGTCAATCGCAGCGCGTTTGACCGCATCATCCAGGCCGGTGGTTACACTTCGGCCAAAACTGGCAAGCACGCTGAAGGCAACGCCATTCTGGTGTCCAAAGACCAGCAAGAAGCTGCCATGGACAACGCAGCTTGCATTGGCTGCGGCGCCTGCGTGGCCGCTTGTCCGAACGCTTCGGCTTCGCTGTTTACGGCAGCCAAGATCACGCACCTTTCCTTGCTCCCGCAAGGTCAGGTGGAACGCTCGCGCCGCGTGAAACGCATGGTCGAGCGCATGGACTTGGAAGGATTCGGCAACTGCTCGAACATCGGTGAATGTAGCGCCGCGTGTCCGAAGAAGATTTCGATCCAAGCCATCGCTACGATGAAGAGCGAGTACCGCGCAGCGCTCGTCACGGGCGAGCGCGAGATGAAAGACGAATAACAGTCCGATCAAAGCAATCGAAAACGGGCCCCTTCGTCAGTCGTTGACGAGGGGGCTTATTTTTTTGGAGCAGCCGCGGGTGCAAATGCGCCAAGGCTTGCTTGCTTCAGCGCTTCGCAGGTTTCTTTGCGGGGATTGTGGAGTGGGAGTTTTCGCTCCGCCCATTCGCGTAAAAGCGGAGTGGTCAGATGCTCGATTCCGCCCAAGCCCGTTTCAAAGGCAAAGACTCCGGGCGTGGGTGAGAGCGACCAGTTTTCAGGTTGCTCGTCGGGCCGCTTGAGTCCCAGGCCTTGAGCCAAGTAGCGAAGGCCTGCAGTTCGGTAAGCGTTCTCGGCTTCGATATCCCCGCGCTCGCTCGAACTATCGGGTGCGTTCTCGCCGAGGTGCTCTTTTCGATCCGAGTAATACTGAGCGTGTGCTTTTTTCGTCTCTGCAAGGAGGCTTGCGTAGCTCTTTGGATGCGATGCCTTTCGAATCCCTTCCGGAAGGAAGCTCTCCAGCTCGGTCATGCACCGCGGGTTGGTTTGCAAGGTGGCGAGCAGCGCGAACCGATAGTTTCGAAAGTTCGGAGACTGCACGAGCAGTTTTGCCACGCGGTCGAAATTCGCCATACCCAAGGTGATGCTGAATTCCGTGTTGGTGGTAGGAGGGCCTTCTTGGAAGAAGAGTGCTGTTCCAAGGGTCTGCGTCCTGGGCTCTTTCCGGGAATCGATTTTCGTAATCAAGGCGTCTTTAGCGATTCCTTCTTTGGACTCGGGCTGGGTTTCATCGTCGTTGCTTTTGAAGGCTCCCGGCCACAGGCGGTAACTGTGCCAAAGCGGATGCCCTTGGTGGCACTGAGTACAAGAGTGGGCGTCTGATCCGCTGCCAGCCGAGCGGAAGGTTCCCGGGGCTTTTCCACTGGGGTCGAACTGAATTTCGGCAAAGTCCCAGCGACGAGTCACTGGATTTTGTTGGATCAGTTCGACGGTGTGGAATTGTTGACTCTTGGGAAGCGTGGCGAAGGCCAGAAGGAAGCGCCCGTTACTGGAGCGCAGAAGAAAACGAGGATGCTCCATTGAGGCCTGGTGGCGGCTCTTGCTTTGGTAAATCGCTACCCAGCTCTGAAAAAGAGCATCGCGGTCTTCAGAAGAAAGCGCGGTGCGCGCCGGGTCCTTGAGCTGCTCTAAAAGTGCTTCGACGCTGGTCGGGGCATGACGCTCCAGCAGTTCCTGGATCAGGGGGAAGTCCAGAGTGCGAGCAGAAGGAGAAGCCCCAGTCAGGGCCGGGGTCGAAAGGCCTAAAAAAACGAGGGAAGCATTCAGGATAGGATTCAACTTCATTTGTAGATCCCGAAAGGCGAAAGCCGAAGCGGGAGAAGGGGGGTACCGGGATTTAGGCCCAGAATCAAGGAGGATCGGCCGAGAGGGTGGGTAAGCGTTGGATCTCCGGGTAATTTTTACCCCCTGGAAGGGTATTTTCAGGCTTCGTATTCTGGAAAGATGCGGGGAGTGTGGGTTCTTCATGCAGTCGGGCTCGTCATTCTGTCCGGACTGGGGGGTGTGACCTCGGCCTGGGCGCTCGACGATCGCAGGAGTCCCGGAACCCCGAATGAGAGTTCGATGGAGCGTGCTTATCGTCGGGCAGTCGAGGTCGAAATTGAAACGCAGCGGAATCCCGGTCCGGGAAGCCAGCGCACGGTTCAAAGAAAGATTGAAGCCGCGATCCCAGATCAACCTTCCAAGCGCTTGGAAGTGGGCCTGGGGTTGATCTTCTTGGACTCACTTCGCTCGGGGCGCGAAGCAGCCAACGGGACGACTTCCTCGCTGCCGATGCGCCCCCTGCTCAGCTTAAATGGGGCTCGGTTGATTTCGGACGAATGGTGGTTGGGCGTCATCCTAGCCTATCAGCCTCTGCAGGCTCAGTCGGAAGACGGGTTTGCTTCGAGTCGCACAACGGTTCTTCAGACCTACTTGGGGACGGATTGGGCCGGATGGGATTTTCGGGGTGGGCTGGGGATTCTGTCCTATTCGGTGAGTGGCGAGGGTGGGACAACCACTCAGTCAAACGGCGACGCGACCTCGACGTTTGCTTTGCCCAGTACGGCGGTCACTTCTCGGTTGCTTCTTCTGACTTTCGGGACGGGAAAGCGCGTTGGGAAGTGGGTGGCGAATCTCGACGCTCAGCTCAGTAATCCGCTATCCGGGAAGCGCGCGGCCGATCTTCTTTTCACCGTGGGAGTGGATTTCTGGTGAGGAAAAACACTTCTTTCCGAACGTCCCTTCGGTGGTTTCTTGGCTTTTACGCCGCTTCGCTGGGAGTGCAGGCGGAAGCCCAGGCGTTCACGCTCCTGGCTAATTCGGCGCACGGAGATTCTGCGACGAAAGGAAGGCAGAAGAACGAAATCGTTTTTGATTACGTGAGCACAGAGTGTCCTTCGCAAACGCAGCTGGTGGCTTTGCTGGAGGACGCCATCGACGCTTGGAACGATGTGCGATCGGCCAATCTGAAATTGAAATTAGGGACTGAAGCGACTGTGAGTGGTGGGTTAATCACCACGAGCGCTGATTTGGTCGTCCTTTGCGATGATAACCAGTTGGCCGGAACCGGAGTGCTCGGTTACTTTGATAACGACCCTTCGAATATGGACGCGGACGGCAAGATGACGTCAGGGCTCCTGTTCTTGAATAACGCTTCTGGTGATTTGGCGAACGCGTTCTCTGACACAGAATTTGGATCACTCGTTTTAGCGCACGAAATTGGCCATGCATTGGGATTGGGACATACACCCAGTGAAACGGCTCTAATGTACTTTGCTGCCTCGGAGTCTCAGAAGTTGGCCCTGACTCAAGACGATATCGATGGGATCACTTACCTTTATCCTCGGAGTGAGCCGGGCGATGGGATTTTTGGCTGCGGGACTTTGTCACGCTCAGGCAGTGGGGAAGGGCAAAGCGGAGGCCCAGGTGCGGCGCCGATGGTTGCCCTTCACTGGGTGGGCTTGATCCTTCTTCTTGCCTTCCTGACTCGGCCGCGCCACGCCCGGTTTGGATTCCTTCATCCGATGCGTGCGCAGGACGGAAACATCCTCATGCTGGTGATGATTTTTGCCGGCATGCTTGCGGCGATGATTCCTCTTTTCAATCAAATGGTACGGGACGCTTCCGTGGATTCGGGCGAAGCGCGCGTTTCGTCCACTCGAAAACTTCTTTTTGGAAACATTCAGGGTTTTTCGGTGAGCCCTTCCGCAGTTCTGCAGAGCGCTCTTCAGAGCAGTTGGGCAACGCCCGCTCCTGCAGCTGCACTTCATAACACCTGCCTTTACGACTGCGTTTATGGACCAGCGGCTGCGGGAGCGGCCAGTTCCTCGAGCTGCGCAAGCCAGATGACCGCCAAAGGGATTACGAACTTGGGTTCATCTTCGGGTGAGCGCTGTCAGAGTTACGATGCGGCGAATGCTTCTGCGACTGACGCATACTCTGCCATTTGGTACGACTTCACTTTGGTGCTCCCCAACGACCCAAGCGTCATTGTCGCAGGACCTATGGCTGACGGATCGGCGACGAACCTTCGTTACACTTTAGACGGGGTTCCCTGCGCACTGGGGCAAAGAGACTCGTTCTGTCCTTTGGAAGCCGTCACTCAGTTTCACCCCGTTTGTCCGGGCGATAGTCTGGTTAGCTCGACTCCGAGTGATCGACCGACGACTCCTGCTTATCCTTCGGCGGCGCATCCCGCTCCGGTGGCTTGTCGCCAAGCAGCGACGATTCAAACACGGGTGATTCTGAGATGGAATGCGCTAGCGGGAACCCCTGCAGCGGGCCGGGGAAAGCTAGCGACGATGCGGCCACTTGACTCAAATTATGATCCGCTCTTTAAGGCGCGCTTGCTATCCGAGTTACCGCAGCTACCAGTTTGGCCCGGTGGACCCATTTCAGGCGACACGATTTTAGGTGCCACGAAGCGCCTGAATTATCCGGTGAAAGTGGTCTCGGGCCGCTCCCACCACTGCGCGCTGATGTCGAACGCTACGGTGAGTTGTTGGGGGAGCGATAACTCACTCAAGCAAATGGCGAACGTCGCGGCTCCGGCTCTTCGCCCCACGCTCGTGACAGACCTTGAGGACGTTCGAGATCTTTATGGCTACGGTGACAGCCACTGCGCTTTGAAGAGCGACGGTTACCTTAGGTGTTGGGGATATAACGACTCTGGACAGGCCGGACCGAGTCCTTCGGACACTGTTCCAGTGAGTTTGCCCACCCTTCATAATGTAACGGAAGGAGTCGCCGTTTCATCGTTTTCTATGGGACGAAAAGCGGGCTTGGCAGTGGTTCCGTTTACCGGGCCGCCTGCGACCACTCGCGTGCGTTGCTGGGGATCATCCAACGCAGGATGCGGAACGGGCACTGCGAACCAAACGTTGACGTCCTTCGCTCAGCCGTTATTCACAGCGATGAGCACGGGCGACACTCTCGAGAAAAAAAACGTCACACAAGTCAGTGCGGGCTTCAGCCACGCATGCTTGCTGACTTCGGATCCGACTCCTGAAGTTTGGTGCTCAGGCTCAAACGCAAACGGGGAGTTGGGCGATGGCTCGCTGACTGGTGATACGGGCGCAACTACGACTCGAACCAGTTTCAAAAAAGCCAACATCCCATCGGGCGACATAGTCGCTGAAGTGATGGCTGGAAATAAGATCACGTGCGTGAGGCTATCAACCGGAAGCGTGAAATGTTGGGGCGATGGGAGCCAAGGCCAATGGGGCGATGGCACCACTGGAACGGCCCGTGAAAACCCGCCTGCAAGCGGGGTGACTGGAATTACGAATGCCGCTTCCCTGGTCCAAGGTCAAAACCCCTGCGCGATTTTGAAGACGACGGGGGAAGTGAAGTGCTGGGGGAATGCTTCGAAAGGGCATTTGGGGAATAACTCTTCAGCGCCTGCCAACGTCTCGACACCGACCTCGCTTCTTCGGGACGGTGTGAGTGGCTTGGGGGTTAAGGGCGTCACGCAAATGAGTCAGGCAGAAGGAAACGCCGGAAGCTCGGTTTGTGTCTTGATCAATGATGGATCGGTTCGCTGCAGCGGCGCTTACAATGGTGCATCGGGAACTGCGCACTCGAACTTAGGAAACGGGTTTAGCGACTCGGGAAGCCTGACGCTCTCAAAGCCCGTCGCTCCTTGGCCGTAAGGTCGCTTGGACAGACCCGGGCCTAGAAATTAGCCCTTCGTGGCCCCGGGGTTTAAACGCGCAATCAGGTACTCGTCGCGGAAGCTGTCGCCAATTTTAGCCATCGCTCGGCGCACGCCCTCGATCTGGTAACCCACGCGTAGGTAAAGGCCCAAGGCCCTTATGTTCTCGGTACGGACGCGTGCTTCGATGCGCTCAAAACCTGAAGCGTCTGAAAAACAGTGCATGGCTTCTAGAAGGGCGCGCCCTAGGCCCTGACCGGAAAACTCCTTGCGCACGCTCATTCCGAAAATTCCCACGTGCTGAAAAACGGGATGCCCTGGGCTTTCCTGCCTCAGGCTAATTTGTCCGACTAACCTTGGGCCGTCCCAGGCATGAAGCAGTAAATCGCGCGGATGAGCGCGAGTGGCTTCATAGTGGGCTTTCATTTTTTGGAAGTCTGGCGGAAGTTCTAAATTGAGAAGAGTGAAGTTCGATTCGCTTGCAATGGCGTGGTGGTAGTCGAGAAACGCTTCTGCGTCCTTGGGTTCGCAAGAGCGAAGGATCAGAGTTTTTCCGTTTTTAAGGGTCAGGGGTTTTTCTTCAAGAACGGCCATCGTCTTTTCCTACTCCTAGCCAGGACTGGACTTCTGAAAGGGGAGTTGCGGTTTCCAAAGTGACGCCCAAGACCTCGCGCTCCACGCGGGCGCCGATCACGCTGACGCCACTTTTGGTTCGCGAATTTCGAGTCACGCTTTGAAGGGAGAGTTCAAAAAAACGCTCAGGACTGACTTGGCGGGTGGGGCCAAAGCGTTCCACTGTGTTTTCGCGACACCAAGAATCAAGCGCGTCCCAAGCCTTGCTGGACAAACCTTCGCGAGTTTTCACCAGCCCCACCCACTTGGATTCTTGAGCGACTGCGAAAGTGAATTCCGAAGGCCCACCTTGGGAGTGCGCGTAAAGAAGCAGCGCTCGCACCCGCCGCGAGGATGCTTTCCACTCCCAAGTTACCGAGCTTCCGTCGCGGGGACGAAGAAGAATTCCCCGGTAAAGGGGCGGCGGCCCTGCGTGGAGAATTTCGCGTGTTTCTTCCCAGCTACCGGCGTGAAGGGGGGATGAGATTTGAAGGGTTTTCGGCGGCGCTGAAAACGCGGAGAGCTTCTCGAGTCGTTCATTCAATGGAAGGTGTGAGAGGTCCTCCCCAGAGAAAACGCGAACGTCGAGAATTCGAAGATCTCCCTGGCCGCCTTCCAAGTACTGCGCCTCTAAAAGCGTTCCCTGAGGCAGGGTTTTGAGCCACGAAGTTGCTTCGTTGCATTCGATCGCACGCGGGGCACTGGCTTCACTCCAAACCAAAAAGTCCGCGGCCGTGCCAAGCTCGATCCAAGCGCGTTCCCCGGAAGCGAGCCAGTCGGCTTGCCACGAGGGCAGGGGGCCAAGACCAGAGGGGTCATCAATGAGAAGGGGCTTCAGCTGAGAAAACCTCCGCGCGCACTCCCAGCCCGGCTCGTTCGGGATTCTGGGCGCAATCAGCCCACGAAGCCAGTCTGTGGGAGAAAAAGGATCACCTCCGGCCCTTGTGCGGGAAAGTCTAGCTGCAACGACCGGTGCCGGAACTCCCCAAGCACGCTCGATACCTTCAAAAACTGCTTCATCGGGTTGCCCGCGCCTCAGGCTCCCACTGAGTAGGCGGTTCAAAACCCTGCGTTCAGGCCCGGCAAGATTCGACCATGCCTGAAGGACGCGGTCTTTTTTCTGAGCATCGCTGAGGTGGGCTAAAGGCAGAATGGCCCACTCCATCCACTCACTCAACTGCGCGTCTGTAGCGGGAGGCGGGGTGCTTTCGGCTGAGAAGTTCAGCTCCAGCGTGGCGTTTTCAGGTGGTGAAGCGGGCGTACCCGTCCAGGCCACGACTTCCGCCCAATCGCCTGCAGCAGCATGGCACTCTTCCCAGAGCCAATCGGGAAGCCCCGACTGAGCGCGGCCCCAGGCTTGCCAGTCACTGGCGCGAAGCTCGGTTTTGATCTTTCCCGAAGCGAGCCAAAAAAGCGCCCAAGCGGCGTCCGCTTCACTTGCCGCTAAAAGGGTGCGCTTCAGAAGCTGCGCTTTCTCGTGAAGCGAGTCCGAGCTTTCCCAATTTTGAAGAAATCTTGAGAAGCGCTTCATTCGCCTTCCTCGGGGCGCTCGCGATGGCCGCTCTCAAAGAGTTCACGAGCGTTGAGTCCCATTTCTTCCCGGGCGTAGCGCGCAAGCGTGCGTGCGCTGCCATGATGAGTGAGTAGGTTTTTTGCGCCCGACTCTCGAATCGTTTTTAAGAGCGAAGGCCAATCGGCGTGATCCGACAAAACAAAGCCGCGCTCCTGGGCAGCACTCCCACGTCGGGTGCGAAGTTGCATCCAGCCCGAAGCAAAGGCGGTGGAGGGTTTTCCGAGTTTTCTGAGGCTGGGCGAACCCAGCGCTCCCGGTGGGGCCAAAACTAAGCGCCCCACGAAGTCTTTGATTCCGGCTGCATCCGTGAGTGGCCGGGTTTCCAGTAAGTCGAAACCTTGCGCGCGGTAGTGCGCGTTCATGTTTTCTACCGGTGGGCTCACAAAAGCCCATTCATCGGGCACGCGTTTTTTGAGTTCCGCTAAAATTCTTTGCGCTTTTCCTAAAGAGTAGCCGTTGAGGAGCGCCACTCTTCCTTCTTCTCGGCAGGCGTTCCACCAATCCAGGATCTCGTCGACCACTTCATCGAGCGGCGGCCACTGGTAAAGCGGAAGTCCAAAAGTGGCTTCACTGATCAAAGTGTCGCACTTTACCGTCTCAAAGGGCTCGCAGCTGGCGTCTGCGTCCCGCTTGTAGTCACCCGTGACGACCCACACGTCGCTGCCGGATTCGATCCGCACTTGGGCAGAACCCAAAATGTGACCAGCCGGGTGCAGTGACACCCAAACGCTTCCGAATTTTTGGCGCACTCCCCAGTCAAGCGCGGTGAGGCGCCCCGATTTGATCCGTTCTCGTAGAAGCGGCGCCCCCGAGCGGGACGTGAAATACTCCTGATGGCCCGTGCGAGCGTGGTCGGAGTGGGCATGGGTGACCACGGCGGTCGTCACCGGACGCATGGGATCGATGTAAAACCCCCCGAGCGGGCAATAAAGACCTTCTGGACGGGGGATGACTAACGGCATGGGCACAGCGCCTTTGGATATAGTTTCAGGAAGGGGGCCTAGGCAAATGCCAAAACGCCCGAAAAGCGGTAAATTGGGCGCCTGATGAACACCGTTGAAGTCCGCAGCTTGGAAAAGCAGTTTGGTGAGGTTCGCGCTCTCGGGCCGGTGGATTTTTCGATCCCCGCCGGGACCGCATTGGCCCTGCTGGGAGAGAGCGGCTCAGGCAAGAGCACGCTTTTGAATCTCCTGGGCTGCATGGAAGCTCCGACTCGGGGGAGCGTATTCCTCAATGGCACGAACACCGCGGGCCTGGACGATTCAGCGCTGTCAGCGGTTCGCCTTCGCGAAGTGGGATACGTGCATCAGTTCTTTGATCTGATCGGCGACCTGACGGCTTGCGAGAACGTGGAATTGCCGCTTTGGATGGCGGGTGAATCGGACACTCGGGAAAAAGCCGAGAGCCTTCTTAAAAAGCTGGGCCTGGGGCATCGCTTGGATCAACCCTCGAGTGTCCTTTCAGGCGGCGAGCAGCAACGCGTGGCCATCGCTCGGGCACTGGTTCTGAAACCAAAATTGATTTTGGCCGATGAACCCTCGGGAAGCTTGGACTCTGCTACGGGCGAGCAAGTAATGAAGCTTCTGATGGAAAGCGCCCGCTCGATCGGTGCGACTTTGATTGTAGCGACTCACAGCGCTCAAGCGGCTGCGCTTTTTGATTCCCGAATTCGCCTTCGCGATGGCCGCATTGAAGAGCTCAGGTTGCCGTCGTGAAAGGGTTTCGGATTTGGGGAAAGGTTTTCGTTCGAGCTTCCTGGCAAAGGCCACTGCTGCTTCTGGCTTCGCTGGGTGGCGTGGCAGCAGGAACGGGGATTTTGTGTGCTCTGAATCTAGCCAACGGCCGCGCCTTACGGGCTTTTGAAGCTTCCGCGCGCGGTTTGACGGGTCCCGTTTCCGAAGCTGCGAGCCGCGGTTTTTCGGTTCAATGGCGTTCGCCGACCGGGAAAGTGAGTCCAACGGAGCTTCAGGCCTGTCAGGCGGAAGCTCCCGCGGGCCTTCGCTGTCGCGGGGTGGTGACTCGTCCCGCGAAAACCAAAGAAGGCTGGGAAGTGCAGCTTGTGGGCCTTTCCGGAACGCCCGAGCTTGCGGCAGCTCCACTTTTTTCTGAGACCCTTCGCGAAAGAACCGGCCGCGTGACTTTGCCGGGCCTGAGCGAAAGCATCGAGGCGCAAGGCACTTTTCCGGGAGCGGATCTTGCGATCGTGTTGTCTTCGGAAGAAGTGATGGCAGTGACCCAAGATGGTTCAGCGCCTGCCTCGGGGCGAGGCCTGGACTGGATTGAAGCCGAGTGGGGCAAAGAAGACTTTGCTCAGGGAAAAGAGGCTTTTGAAGCGGTATTGAAGCGAGTGGAGGCGCGCTTTGAGCGCCCCATCAATCGCACGACTGCCGAAAAAGTGATCGCGTCGACTCAGGCCCTGACCGCCACTTACCGATTCAACCTGAACGTTTTGGGCTGGATGAGCATCCTGGTCGGGGCACTTTTAGTGTCGAACGTGGCAGCCCTTTATTCGCTCATTAAGCGCCCCACAGTGGCGGTGCTTCGCCAACTCGGAGCCACACGCGGGCAGGTTTTGGCGCTCGTTTTAGGCGAGCAAGTTTTTCTCGGTCTTTCGGGAGGCGCACTGGGCCTGGCGCTTGGCCTAGCGCTGGAACGCGCCGTGAGCGGTGAAGTGCTTCGAACTTTGTCCTCGATTTACATGCAGCGCGCGGCCACGCGGGCGGAACTGAGTCCCGGCGTTGCTGTGGCGACGGTTCTTGCCGGAGCCTTGATTTACGTCGTGGCGGGCTTAGGCTCGACTTGGAAGCTTCTTCGAGTGCAGCCGGCAAGCCTGGGTCGCAGGCTTCTCGACGAAGGCCCGCAGGCGCGGCTGCCTTGGCTGATCCCGGCAGTGTGCCTTGCTCTGGTGGTTGCCTCGCCTGCGGTGCCGCCCATCTCGGTTCCGTTTCTGGGCTTAGACGCAGGCGCCGGCATCGATGCGCCGCAACCCATGGCGGGCTATGTGGCCGCGCTGGGGATCTTTGTTCTGGCGTTTGCTTGGGCCGGCGCGGCCCTGGGAGGTGTGGCGCGCGCCGTGCGCTGGCTAACGCCTTCGCGGGTGGCGAGTCGGTTGCCGTCCTGGGCGGTTGCGGCGCGAAGGGGCGCGCGCTCGGGGCTTCGCGGACGCGCGCAAGTGGCGACGCTGGCCGGCGGATTGTCGCTGGTGGTGGGCGTGGCCCTGATGGTCGGAGGCTTTCGCGTCAGCCTGACTCGGTGGCTCGAGGCGGCGTTTGCTGCGGAAGTGGTGGGCGAGCCCCTGGAAGTGCATCTGGGTGAGGCGCGGCCGCGGCTCCGTGAAGCAGACTTGGTGCGCCTGAGAGGGCTGCCGTCAGTCGAGGGGGTGGACTGTCTGCTGGTGGGCGACTGGGTTCATCGCGGGCGACCGGTGAAGGTGGCTGGAATCGAAGATGCTTTGCCGCCAGGACGAAACGCGCCTTTTGTTCCGTGGATTCTACCTCCCGGCATCAATGCTGCCGACACGCTTCGGAGGATGTTCAAAGACCCGAGCCTTGCGCTTCAAAGCGAAACGTTTGTGCGTAAGCACGGCGGGGGCCCCGGCACTTTCATCGATGCGGATCTTCTGGGTAACGGAAAGCCGTATCACTTTGAAATCATCGGAACGGTTCGAGAGTTTTCCAGCGACGCAGGCTACCTGCTGGTGCAGCGGCAAGCTTATGCGAAGTGGACGGGCCAGGACGGCTGCAACAACGTTCGACTGTATTTGAAGCCAGGCTCGGCGCTCGATGCCCCAGCTCGCGAGTTGCGCGCCATCGATCCGAAAGCCGCCGACCGAGTGAAGCTTTACTCGGGAGTGGAACTGAGAAAGAACGTGCTTCGTACGTTTGACGAAACCTTTGCGGTCACCGATGTGCTGTCGGTATTGGCAGCATTCCTAGGTGGCTTGTCGCTTCTCACGCAGCTCATGCAGAGTACGGCCGAGCGAATGCCCGAGTGGCTGGCTCTGAGACGCTTGGGCGTGAACTGGGCCGGGCTTCTTCGTTTGTGCGCAGCCGACATTGGCTTAGCGGTTTTGGGCGGGGTGGCTTTAGGCCTCGTTTGCGGTGGCCTCTTGGGCTGGGTTCTTTGCTATTCGATCAACCTTCAGGCTTTTGGTTGGACGGTTGACTACGGAAGTCCGGCTGCGTTTCTTCGCATTGCGAAGGTTTCCGGGATCTTTGCCGCCGTATTGCTAGCGCTTGGGGTGGTTTTAGCTTGGGGCGTTCTCAGGCCGGGTGAACGCTGGAGAGTGGTGCGCGAATGAAGAATGCGAAAGTTACATTTCTCACGTTGCTCGCGTTAGCGGCCATGCCGTCCGCGCGTGCAGCGCATTCGTACGAGCCTGCGCGATTGGGGCGAAAGCTTGAGTTTCCCCGCGATCACGGAGCGCACCGGCAGGCCGCTTACGAATGGTGGTACTGGACGGGGCATAGTTTTCTTCCGGACGGCTCGCCTCGCTACGGATTTCAACTCACCTTATTCAGAATTTCACCCGTGGCAGGCCCCAAGCTTGCTACTTCGCAAAGCCGCGCTTCTTCGTTGATCGCGCATCTAGCGATCAGTGATCTGGTCGCCAAGCGCCACTTCCACCGGGCTTTTGGCGTGCAAGAAGGTGCCTCTTGGAAAACTTCTGAATCCCGACTTGAATTCGAAGTTCCTGGGTTTCGGGTGATTCAAGACGGAGCCTTTGGACTGCTCCAAATCCAAGCGCGTTGGGAAGTGGAGGGGAAGCCTTTCCGCATTGAGGGAACCCTTCAGAATGCGAAGCCTTGGGTTCTGCACGGGCAGGACGGATTTTCCAGAAAAGGCAATTGCGAGACCTGCGCTAGTCACTACGTCAGTGCCACGCGCTTAAAAGGAAAGCTGGTGGTTCAGGCCGCGGGCCTTGCTAGTGAGCCGCTTCGCACCGAGGCGTGGTTTGACCACGAATTTGGCTCAAACGCTTTGGCCAAGGCCCAGGCGGGTTGGGATTGGTTCGCTATTCAGCTGGCTAGTGGCTGGGAGCTCATGCTTTTTCAGCTCAGAAAACTCGATGGCTCGCAGGATTTTATGAGTGGAACTTGGGTGGATCCCCAAGGACGCTCAGGGAGCCTTCCTGCGGGTTCTTTCGAAATTCTTTCCAAAGGGAATTGGAAATCGCCCCAAAGCGGCGCCCGCTACCCAGGGAAGTTCGAGCTGCGCCTCAAGCAGCCGCCCCAGGGGCTTCCCGAGCGCCTGGAAGTGGTTCCGCGCTTCCCCGAGCAGGAGGTTTTCGGGGGCGATGCGGGCCTTGCCACCTATTGGGAAGGCAGTTGCGAGATCCGGGCAGGGGGCAGCCCGGTGGGCCAGGCCTACCTAGAAATGACGGGCTACGACCCCAGCCGAAGGCCGCGATTTTGAACTGAGTTTAAGCCCACTTGAACAACCTGGGTTCGGGCGATAGTGTGGGGAAGTGAAGAAGCTGGTGCCCGAATTAGAGACCCTGGCCGAACAAGTTGGCCATTTCATTGAGTACTGGGGATTCAAAAAAATCCACGGCCGGATCTGGACGTTTTTGTACGTCTCGAAAGAGCCCATGGACGCAACCGAACTTCGGATGCGCCTGAAGGTTTCCAAAGCGCTGATCAGCATGTCGCTCAGTGATCTGATTGAATACGAAGTGATCGAGGACTTGGGCAAAGGTCCTCGTGGTACCACTGTATTTCGCGCCAATCCGAACGTCAGCCAGGTCATTATCGGCGTGCTTCGGAAGCGGGAGCGAAAGGTGATTGGCCAAGTGGTCACCGCTCAGCGCCTCATGCAAAGCATTCCGGCCGCCGAGCAAGAAGATGTCGGGATCGATTCGAAACGCATCGAGTCTTTGGGTGAAATGATCGAAACGGCTCGTGCGGGCCTTGAGTTCCTCATTCAGATGGGCCCAATCGATCCGTCCATTGTAAAAGCTTTGGCTGGTTCCAAATTCGGCTCTTGAAGCATTTTTTGTGAACCTGCTCTTTCGGGATTCGGATTTAGTCGTGGCTGAAAAGCCTGCTGGAATGCTCGTGCATCCTTCGGACTGGGACCGAAGGTCTGGGCCAACCGCGATGGAAGTGCTTCGCGATGAGCTAGGTTGTCGGGTGCATCCGGTCCATCGCTTGGACCGCGCGGCTTCGGGTTGTTTGATGATGGCTCTGAGTCCTGAAGCCACAAACGGAATGTCGGAACTCTGGCCCACTTCCGAAGTGCGGAAGCGCTACTGGGTGGTGGTACGCGGCTGGGTGGAAGATTCAGGACGGATCGACCGAGCTTTGGTGCAGGACAATGGCGGGGACGCGAAACCTGCGCTCACGGAGTTTCGTTGCCTGGAGCGGGGAGAGGTTCCGATTTCTGAGGGGCCCTTTACTAAGGCGCGCGTGTCGTGGGTCGAGGCCGAGATTTTTACCGGGCGATTTCACCAGCTCAGGCGGCATTTTGCGGGCATGGGCCACCCGGTTCTGGGCGATTCCATGCACGGCGATGGGCGACACAATCGCTTAGTGCGTTCTTTGAACGCAGGTGAAAAGCGATTGCTCCTTCATGCAAGGTCGCTTTCTTTCCGACATTTCAGAAGCGGTGAACACCACGCGGTGATAGCTTGCCCCGATCCCACTTTTATTCAGCTTCTAGAAAGCCTCTTTGGCGCGGAAGTCGTTGCTAGTCGCTTGAAGGAGCCCGTCGCTTGAGTCCAGGAATTGTCTACGCACTGCTAGCTTACCTGGCATGGGGACTTGCGCCGCTGTTCTGGCGCGAACTCAAGGGCGTTCCAGCGCTAGAGGTGCTGGCTTACCGAGTGGTGGGTTCGGCACTGGTTTTTACGGCGCTCGCACTGGCTCGAAAATCGACTCGCCGTGAGTTTGGCCAGCTTCTGAAGTCACGAAAAGGCCCTTGGAAGTACTTGCCGCCTGCGGTTCTCATCACTTTGAATTGGAGTATTTACGTCGCTGCAGTGCTGCGTGGCGAGATGGTCGAAGCTTCGCTCGGGTACTTCATCAATCCGCTGTTGAACGTCGTTCTTGGGGCGTGGATCCTTCGGGAAGTTCTCGATTCCGCTACTCGCTGGGCCGTGGGTTTTGCAGGCTTTGGCGTTTTACTCATGGCGGGAAGCTTGGGGCGGCCTCCTTGGATTGCGCTCATTCTGGCAGTGTCCTTTGCGCTCTACGGACTGCTCAGGAAACGTGCACCGACTGACGCCGTGGTGTCTTCGGCAGTCGAATCGCTTTGGATGGTGCCTTTGGCTCTCGGCTTCCTGATTCTGGGAGGGGGCACGTGGAACCACTCGGTGCGCGAGTGGGTGTTTTTAGGCTTAGGTGGCGTGATCACAGCGCTCCCGCTTTTGTGTTTCGTTCAAGCAGCGCGCCGATTGCCTCTCTCAAAACTCGGTTTCTTTCAGTACCTTTCGCCCACGCTGCAATTCACGATCGGTGTGGTGCTGTTTCACGAACCTGTGCTCTCGGGTATGTGGATTTCTTTTGGCTTCATCTGGTTTGCCTTGGGGCTCCTGACGGGCGTTTCGCTGGTTCGATCTCGTCGAAAATAAAATTTGACTCGCTCTGGGCATGCACGCTACTCCGGTCCGTAACTCCCGGGGGGGAGTCAAACGATGGGGAATCTGGGAGCGCGCTGGGGTCGTGTTCTTTGTGGGGCAATTCTCTTTTTGGCCTGTGGCGGAAGTGTATCCGTTGCGCAGGCAGGCGGGCGAGTGCCTCGGCCTTCGGAACGGCGTGAGCTGATTCGAGCGGTCGACGAGCTTCGTTCCTATGGCTATTACGAAACGGCGGACCGACTGGATCAGATGCTGATCCGAGACGCCATTCTCGTCGATGATCGCTTTGAAAAATCCCTTCACGCTGTGACGACCTATCCGATCATCGGGGATCAAAAGATCATTTTGAATGCGGGAATCATCCCGGACCCGGCAGCACCGGTTTATTCGCGACCGAAGCTCGGGGCTCAGTACCTTTTGGAAGAGCGCGTTTGGCTGCTCTCCATCTTGGCGCATGAGTGGCACCACACCACGCAGCCGCCGCTCTGGGTGCGCACGGTGGGGCGTTCCTACTCGCGGCTCGAAAAGCCGGCCTGGATGTTTCAAGTCGATGTCCTGCGCCGCGCTTACGAGCGCAGTCCCGATCGCAGCCCGTTTATGATGTCTCGGTTGGATATGCTGGTCGATCGCGCTCAGGGCGAAGTCGACGAACTCTAAGGTCCTAGAAAAATCGGGGGTAGGGAAATGGCTCGCATCCGTTCAAGTGCTCCGTTTCTGTTCCTGGGTCTGGGGTTGGTAGTACTGGGGGTCGCAGGCCCGGTACGATCGGTGGATGCCGGACGCAGCACCACGGAACCCTTTAGTTTGAAGCTTCTCGAGAACTACTTGGGTCGCCGGGAAGCCTCCGGGCGTCCCATCCGCAACATTCCTGAACTCCTCAGTTCACTGAAATCAGGCGAAATGACGGAGCTTGATCCCATGGATCAGCGCTCGTTTTTCCTCGCTTGGACCGCGGTTCACCACTCTCAAAGTCGTCAGTACGCGAGCCCTGAGAATCCGCGAATCCTGATGCGCTCATCGACCGGTAAGTTCATCATGGCGTTCACGGGCGAGCCGGGCACTGACAGTGAAAACCTGGAAGTGATTGAGCTCAATCCTCGAACGAAAAAGTGGGAGTTTGCCGAAGTTCGTTTCGACGGAAGTCGCCCGGAAGTCGAGCGTAAAGGGGCAGGTGCCGAAGCCAAAGACTGCGTGGGTTGTCACCAGGGGCGGCCCAATTGGCACTCTTACCGAATCTGGCCGGGCGTTTTTAAGAGTAACGACGACGTCACCTACCGGAACACCCGGGAGTACGCAGACCGCAAAGCTTTTATTCAGAGAATTCGCGACGGACGCGATCCCAAGTACGCGATGCTCGACCTTCGGTACTTTGAAATGGATGAGCCGCCGCACACCAATACGAACTTCAGTGTGTGGCTGGGCCGGGCCAATTTTGAGCGAATCGCGCGAATCTTGTCTGAGTCGCCGCGGTTCCGAAATTACCAATACGCGCTATTAGGGGCCGTTACGGGCTGTTCCGAGATTGAGTCATTTCTTCCGGCTTCCGTTCGAGCGCAGCGCCATCCAAAAAGCCTGCGAAGCCTGGGTGATGAGACCCGTCGCGCACACGAGGAGTATTACCGAGAACGCTTAGACGCTCTCGGTGACAATCGTAAGCAGGACGGAGAAATTCCCGACATCGAGAAAAATCACGGAGCTCGCATCGCTGCGATCCGCTACGTGGTGCAGGGCATGGGCTTGGATCGCACGGGCGAGCGGATCGAAGACTGGTCCATGTCGCCAGGCTCAGGCAAGACGTTTGCTTTCCAGTCGGGCTTCTTCAGCATCAATCGATTGGACATCCCGCTTGCGCGCGAAATGCTGGACCGGGGTGGCTTGACCGACACGAAATTCGAGCGAGAAGTGCGCTCGATTGCCGATGGAAGTATGTCGGCTTTTGGTGGCTATTCGGGCGGGACGTCCGGGGATTACTCGGAGTCGGGCGAGGGTTGCCGGGTGCTTCGCGGGAAAAGCCTTCAAGCGTTTCGTTGAGCTAGGGTTTCCAAGGCTTTCCCGGTGACCCGCTGAACCGTCCACTCGGACTGGGGAGTTGCGCCCATCTTTCGGTAAAGAGCGATGGCCTTTTCGTTCCAGTCCAGAACCGACCACTCGAGGCGGCCTGCGCCTCGGTCGAGAGCGATCTGAGCTAAGCGCCTGAGCAGCGCTGTTCCGATGCCTTGCCCGCGTGACCCGGGCGAGACATAGAGGTCTTCCAGGTAGATGCCGTTCTTGGCCAGGAAGGTCGAGTAGGACGTAAAATAAAGGGCAAAGCCTTCAGCCACTCCGTCTTGTTCCGCGATGATGACTTCGGCTCGGGCATCGGCACCAAACAACGTGAGGCGAAGTTTTTCCTCGGTGGCTTCCACTTCGTGCAGAAGCTTCTCAAACTCAGCCAGTTCACGAATGAAACGCAAAATCGTGGGAACGTCAGAAACTACGGCCGGGCGAAGATTCAGCATGGTCATTTTTGAAGCAGCTCCAGAAGCGCGCGCTTTTCCGGGCTCAATGCGGTCTCGGGCGTCAGCACTGCGCCGCGAAGGCTCGATCGGCAACCGCAACCGGGCGCTTCCTGGTGGCTCTCGGAAAGGTGCTTCAGCAGAGCGTTTACTTTCGCGAGCCCTTCCATGTAGCGCGCGATGACCGTTTCGGTGGTGGCGTGCTGGGTCGGATCATCCAGCCAACAGTCGTAATCCGTCACCACACCGATGGTCGTGTAGCAAAGCTGGGCTTCCCTAGCCAAATACACTTCGGGGACGTTGGTCATGCCGACCAGATGACAGCCGAGGCCCCGGTAGTGTTGGCTTTCGGCTCGGTTCCCGAGGCGCGGCCCCTCGACACACGCGTAGGTGGCTCGTGCGTGGACGCGAAGGTCGCGCTCTTTTGCTGCTTTTGCGATGCCGTCGGCTAGCCTTGTGCAAGTGGGCTGAGCGGTCGAGAGGTGAGCCACCAAGCCTCCGCCGAAGAAAGTGCTCTCGCGTTTACCGCGAGTGAAATCCAAGTACTGATCCGGAAGCGCGAACTGACCGGGTTCGACTTCTTTCTGCAGGCTCCCCACGGCCGAGACGCCGATGACCGCAGTTGCGCCGATCGATTTCAGGGCCCAAAGATTAGCTCGGTAGTTCACTTCGGAAGGCAGAAACTGATGGTTCAGCCCGTGGCGAGCCAGAAAGGCCACTTTCTTCCCACCCAAGGTGCCGAGAGCGATGGGGGCCGAGGGCATTCCAAAGGGAGTGGGAACTTCCACGCGTTCCACATTTTCCAGGCCTTCAATCTTGTAGAGTCCCGTGCCACCGATGATTGCGAGCATGGTCTGACTTTAGGCAAAGGCGTCGCAGGTTCGCAAGGGGTGTCCCCTGGCCAATAGCGATCAGCGGAAGATGCGAGCCGCTTGAGCGAGATCCACGCTGAGCTCAGACGTGGAACCGTTCATCCCACGAACCCAGAATGCATAGGCCAAAAGAGCTGCCACGGTTTCCCGGCGGACTTCGCTGGCAGTGGTCGGAACGCCTTTTTCGGTTCGCTTCTTGGCAATGTCTTCCGCGGTGACCAGATCACCAATTCGATCCACCGTGCGAAGGAGGAAGAACGAGTAGGTGCTAGAGGTCTTCACCGCACGAGCCGTCAGCATCAGATTGAAGTAGCGGCTACCGCGGACCACCTTGATCAGGCGAAGCGGCATGCTGGCCACCATCATCAGCGAATCGGTTAGAGTGCGGTGGCTCCAAAGCGGAATGTCGCTGGCACCCAATTTCCGGTCCATGATGTCGATAGCGGGGCCGATGATATAGGAAGCGTTGCCAATGAGGGCCAGGGTGCGCCCTAAGGCCACGGCTGTTGCGGGAAGGCCCGCGCCGCCGAAGGGATAGAATAGGGCCTCAGCGACCAGTGCCACGCAGAAAGCGGAAGCCATGACGGTTTGGCGATTCAGGCGCGAGCGGAGGTTGTCTTCCGCTCGGTCCATCTCGAAAGCTTCGTTCAACCGATACGCGTCCGGGCGGAAGTAACCTTTCACGCCGTAGTGCTCGATCGTGTCGCGAAAGATTTCCGACCTGAGTTCGGCGCTTTCGTGGCGAAGCAGAATCGCTTCTAAGCAGCTGGAATAGAGAAGGATGAAGTCTGAGCCCCGCAGAATGAAAGCTGCCATGGACTGAAGATTCGTGGGATCGAGCTTTTCTTGCAGGCGGTCCAGCGCCACTTCGAGATTGGAAACCGTGCGCGCTAGGCTTGCATTCCGGCGGGGCGAAGCCACAGCCATCGTGTCGCGGCTTTTTCGTTCCTGAGTTTCGATCGTCGCAAGGAGCTGCTTCAGGCCTAGAACGCTTCTGCGAAGCTTCACCGACATGTGCTCGGGAGCCAGTGCAACGCCGCGGTGAACCGCATCCTGACGCTCGGAGAAGGGGCGCAGGCGTTCCTGTTCTGCCAGTTCCTTCATTCGGCTGACGGGAACTCCGGTCGCCAGCATCCCGCGGGCCAGGAAGGTTCTGGCCTCCGAGAGTTTGCCGCGACGAATGGCCTTTGAGGCGCGCGTGAGTTCGCGAGTCACTTCTTTTAAGACGCTGTCTTGGCACTCGGTCAGGGTTCCGAGGACTTCCGTAACGAGCTCCAGGTGCGCGTTGGCTTGCTCGGCGCTCCAGATATCTCCGGCCCCCGCGTGTGCAGAGGTCGAAGCCCAAAGGCTCACGACGGCAACGAACCAGATTCGACACACACGGGCCACACTCACCACACACACCCCTTGAAGGACGGTTGAGGTACCCGGGCTTGCTGCGAACGTCAATCCTGGGTGACTAAAAAAGTGACAAAAATAAGCCAAAAATGGCTTCATTTTTATTCTTTTTCCGTTTTGATCGAGCTCAACCTTGCGCACCTTTTCCACCCATCGATTTCAAAAGCACCGACGGAAGGGACAGGTCGCGGGAACAGGAATAAAGAAACGGAAGATTCCGCGCTTTAGCTGTTTTACGCCCGCAAGCTGCACTCAAATCGGCGTGGGGTTCAGTCGGTGACCTGGAAGATCATGACTAAAACCCAGAGGGAGTGAAGTAGCCTTGCTAATGCTCTGTGTCAAGTTTGACGCAATTTCGCGGCGGTAAATGATCGTGGATACTGGAGTGGTTTAGTTCGCCTTCGCGGCGGACCCTCGGGGGATTCATGCAGATTCGTTCGGTTCTCGTTTTGGCAGCCGTGATTTTGGGACTGGGAGCTGCACAGGAGTCTGCTCGGGCTGCGGGGCAGGTAGCTGTGGGCGCGCCGCAGGTTGCGCCGACGCCGGTACCTTCACCTGCTGAGAATTTGAATACTCCGATCGACTCGTGCGCGTTTTCCAAAGGCGGAGTAGAAGTTCGCTGCGCGGCTGGGTGTCATGCGGAGTTGAATGGCAACATCTGCGAGGACATCAAAAAACTATTTGATAACTGCCTTTCCATGAAGTGCAGCCACGTAAAAACCGGTGATACGGATGGGATCGTCAAGCTGATGCGATGTTTTGCCTGGGCTGGCGGGGTCTGCGCTCGCACTTTGGGCTGCGGCTTCGGTGACGAGAGCGGGCGCGAAGTTCAATAAGGAGTCGCTTCCCCGATGGCCGCGAATTTCGGTGAGTTTCCCGTGGTAGGGCGGTAACACCGCGAGCGGGATGCGCCTGGGCCGAATTTCACCTGAAGCAGCCATCATTGGGCTGTCCGTTCTCTTTGAACTCACCACGAACCAAATGTGGATTCGCGTCAGCGTTCTGATGGCGGGAATGTCCGCACCGCTGGCTGTGGCCGGGTTGTTCTACATCCCCAGATTCGGCCGATTTCTTGCCAGTCTGATCTGGGAGCGTTGGCTGGACCGTCAGCAGTTCGGTCGTTTGGTTTCGGTCTGGTGCTTGGTTTGGGCGCTGGGGTGGTTTCTAGTGGGGCCCTTTGCCGAAGAGAAGCTTCCTTCTTTAGCGTGGACGATCGGTGTCTTTTTCATCCGGAGCACGGGACTCGCCGCGACTGAAATGCTTCGGGCTTGGGTGGCCACGCGAGCGCGGCCGGAAGCGCTTCGAGAAAAGCTGACCGCGGCCCAGGTGGTTTTGCCGCAACTCATGCTCGGACTTGCTGCCGTTTCGGGCTTCTTCTGGAAAGGCGACGGCGTCCTAGCGAAGCTGGTTTGGATTGACCGAACGGTGGCAATCGCAGTTCCCCTGATCTTGGCGCCTCTGGTGTGGCGAGCTTTCCGGGAGAGTCGAAACCTCGAGACAACTCCGGGAGAGTTGCCCTCAGAAAAAAATAAAGTCTCGCTCGGGATGAAAGCTTTCTTCCGAAATCTAAAGCCCGAGACGCGCGGGGTTTTACGCGAGCGATTGGCCACAGTCCTCTTTTTTTCCATCATGCTTTTCTGCGTGAACCAGGTGGATCATGCCGTTCTTTCGGGTGAGTC
This sequence comes from Bdellovibrionia bacterium, assembly GCA_040399745.1. Taxonomy (GTDB): domain Bacteria; phylum Bdellovibrionota; class UBA1018; order UBA1018; family UBA1018; genus CANFHS01. The sequence continues at coordinate 173,222 of JBBARP010000008.1, forward strand.
AGCGGGGCATTGGTATTCGCTTTTTGTTCTCGCCGTCGCTTTCTCAGGGGTCACGGTTTTATCGATTCCCGCCTTGGGCCGCCGTTGGAGCCGAGCTGCCAGGCCTACAGCGCCCATGGCGCTTTTCCTGATTTCGGCTGCATTTTATCAAGGCGTCCTTTTGACGATGGGGAGTGATCCCACTCGGAACGCCGCGTTTTTTTCGTTTTCATTCCTAGGCGTCGGGACTTACCTGATGCTTCAGAAAGATCAGGCGCTTCGACTTAATCAAAGTGTTCGCTTAACCGAAATTGGGCGGACGAACGGACTCGCCGTCCGGGTGGATATTCTCGGAACCTGGCTGGCGCATTCAGTGGCCGGCCTCCTGATTCCGCGAATTGGCGCAGCTGCGACGCTCGTGATTCACGCGGTCGCGGCTTTTGCGCTTTGGCCGAAAGCTTCTGCTGTGTGGACTAGACCTTGGAAGCGCGCTTTCGGTTCGCCTGGGCTTTAGGCTTTTGGCGTAAGTACCCAGTTATCGATGAGCCGGGTTTTTCCTAAATAAGCAGCTACGGCCAGGAGGGCTCCTGCTTCGCCGATCTGCTCGACAAGTTCCAAGGTTTCCGGATGGCGCACGTCCCAGTACTGAACTTGGAAGCGGCCGCTTCGGTTCACTTCTTGAAGCGCGACTTGCTTCAATAGCGTCGCTTGGCGCTCGCCCTTTTCAAAGAGGGCCTGCGCTGCCCGAAACCCGCGATAAAGATCGGTCGCGATTTCGCGCTCTTCGCTCGAGAGGTAGATATTTCTGGAACTGAGAGCCAAGCCATCGGGCTCGCGAATGGTTGCGCCGCGAATGATTTGAACTGGAACTGCCAGGTCGCGCACCATGCGTTCGATGACGGCGCACTGTTGGGCATCTTTTTGACCAAAGAATGCCGTATCGGGCTGAACCAGATTGAAAAGCTTCAGGACGACTGTCGCCACTCCCCGGAAATGGCCCGCACGAAACTCACCACAAAGCGGGATCGAGACTTTTTCTTCGACGACAAAAGTCGATGCATCTTTCAGATACATCTCTTCGGCATTGGGCGAGAAAACCGCGTCGGTTCCTGCTTTCTCCAGGAGAGAGCAATCGGCTTCAAAGGGGCGCGGGTAGCGCGACAGATCTTCATTCGGGCCGAACTGGGTGGGGTTGACGAAAATCGAGACGATGGTGCGCGTGCAGGATTCTTTGGATTGCTCGACCAAGCTCAAGTGGCCCGCGTGAAGCGCGCCCATGGTGGGGACAAAGCCCAGCGACTCGTGACTCGGAAGCGATTTCCGCCAAGCGCGAAGCTCGGCCGTGGTGCGAAGGATTTTCATGCGTTCAGGCCTCCTCGAATTTGATCCAAGACTTGATCGAGGATCTTCCCGGCCAAGTCCGCTTTTGAGGTCAATGAAAAGCGCGTGGGTTCCCCGTCGCGACAAAACAGCGTTCCTGCATTGGTCGAGGTGCCAAAGCCAGTAGCGATCGTTTCGCCCGCTTTGGCTACTGCGTTGGCGAAGAGGAAATCGAGGCCCTTATTCTTCAATTTCCCGAGTCCGTAATTTTCGACGTCGTCGGTTTCAGCGGCAAAACCCAGGAACCACTGATCGGGGCGAGCCGCATTCTTTAGGCCGGAGAGAACATCGACCGACGGCACGAGCGTGACTGTGATGGGGTCGCGTGCTCGCTTTTCTTTTGAAACGTTGGCGGGCTTCTCAAAGCGGTAGTCTAAGACCGCGGCCGTTGCGGCTACCCCTGTTGCATGAGGAAGGTGTGTGAGCGCCGCATCGAGCATCGCTTCTGCCGTATCGACTTCAATCAAGGTCAGGCGGTGTTCTGTGCCGGTAGGTGCCACCGGGCGAACGACGCCTTTATCGACGCCTAAGACATGCACCACACGCGCTCCGCGAAGAAGCGCTTGTTCGGCTAGAGCAGCGCCCATCTTTCCAGTGGATGGGTTGGTGAGGTACCGAACCGCATCGATGCGGCTTGTGGTGGGACCAGCGGTGATCAGAAGCGTTTGTCCGGTCCAGTCCGTGAGCTGCCGAATCGCTCGAGCATGGGGATGCGGGTTTGTCCCGGCGCCCGGGTTTCCCTCAGGCGTTGACCTGCCAAATTCTAGGATTCTTGCGACAATGGTTTCTGGCGTCGCAAGTTTCCCTGCACCTTCCTCGCCGCATGCCAGAACGCCTTCGGCTTGCGGATCAATGAAAGTGGCCCCGCGACTTTTCAGAGCGTCGCAGTGGCTTTGAACAATCGCTTGCTCCCACATCACGGTATTCATCGCGGGAGCAATCAGCCACGGAGCTTGGGTGGCGAGTGCCACGGTGGTGACTAAGTCATCAGCAAGCCCCAGAGCAAGCTTCGCCAGAAGGTGCGCAGTCGCTGGGGCAAAAACCACGACGTCGGGCCAGCGGGCTAAGCGGATGTGCTCGGTTCCTGAGATGCCTTCGCCCCAAAGGGCATGCTGAACGGGCTTTCGGCTGAGGGTCTCTAAAACCAACGGCGTGACAAACTGCTTGGCACTTTCGGTCAGCAGCACCTGCACTTCGTGGCCTGCTTTGACGAGTTGTGAAACCAAGTCGGCGCTTTTGTAAGCCGCAATCGAGCCCGAGACGCAAAGAAGCACTTTCATTGCGTGAGCTCTCCGTAACGAAGAAGTCCCGAAAGAGTCAGTCCGGGGTCGAAACGAAATCGGGAGGAGAGTTTCAGTAAATTCACGATCCCGCCGGTGGCGAAATACGTGGGGTTCTCAAAGTGCCCCAGCGCCTGGGCATCAGCGACCAAGCGGTCCGTGAGCCCCTCGATCAGCGCCTCGTAGCCTTGAAGTACGCCGCTTTGAAGCTGTGTTTCCGTGGTATTTCCCAGGGCGGATGCTGGGCGTATGAGTTGAACCGAGAAAAGTTTAGCGGCGCGCGCTTGAAGCGCTTTCCAAGAAGTATCGAGCCCAGGAACAATCGCGCCGCCCAAGTAACGCCGTCGCGAATCGACCAGGCAAAACGTGGTGGCGGTTCCGGCGTCGACGATGAGGAGCGGGCCTTGAGTCATCGCTAAAGCCCCAGCCACGTTGGCCAAGCGATCAGCGCCCAGTGAGGAGGGAACGGGAAGTTCGAGCTCAAACTCGCGACGTGTGTCGTGACTGATGAAGAGGCACGGAACTTCGGGCGACAGAGCCTGGCGAAGGGCGCTCTCGAGAGAGGGCACCACGCTTGAGATCACAGCGCGTTCGACTTGGCGCCACTCAAACTCGGCCCACTTTTGTCGAAGAAGCTGGGTCAGAAGAAGTCGGTACTCGTCGGCCGTGGCGTGCGGATCGGTACGAAAACGAATCTCGGTCAAGTCGCGCACACCGCTACCGGGTAGGGCAAGCCCGACCACTGTGTGCGTATTGCCAATATCGACGAGCAGCCAGTGGCGCTGCATGACTCAGGCGCTGCCTCCGAAGGGCGAAAGTGCCGGAGCGGGGCGGCTCTGCGTGTCTAGCGCGGGGCCTTGCTTCACTTCCTCGCGGTACTCGGTTGCTGCCCGGCGAATGATCTCAGCGACGTTGGCCCGAGGCTTAGCAAAGCTCGGTGCGGGGCGAACGCTGAGGCCCACCAGATCGTTGATGACGAGCACTTGGCCTGCGCAATCTGGCCCGCTGCCGATGCCGATCGTGGGAATGGGCAGCTCGCGCGTGATTTCCGCGGCAAGTTCAGGAACCACCATCTCAAGAACCACGGCGAAGGCTCCGGCCCGAGTCAGTGCTAGGGCATCGTCACGGAGCCTTTGTGCGGCTTCTTCGGTTTTTCCGTGTTTGTAGAATCCGCCCAGTTGATTCACCGACTGGGGTTGAAGTCCGATGTGTGCCATGACGGGAATGCCTTGCTGGGTCAAGCGTTCCACAATGGGCGCAGCCCAGGCGCCGCCTTCCAACTTCACGGCTTGGCAGCCGGTTTCCTGCATGACTCGGATCGAAGCCCGGAGTGCCGCCTCCGGATCGGTCGCAACCCCAAACGGTAGGTCGCAGACGACCAAAGTGCGCGCGGTTCCGCGCACGACGGCAGCGGTGTGGCGGATCATATCGTCCAAAGTGACGGGCAAGGTGGTTCCATGCCCGAGCACCACGTTGCCCAAGCTATCGCCCACGAGCAGGATCTCGATTCCTGCTTCATCCAGGCACTGAGCCGTAATGGCGTCGTAGGCGGTGAGCATGGAGATTTTCTCGCCCTTTTTGAAAAGAGCCTGAAGCGAGCGAAGGGTGTGGCGCTGGGTTTGAACTTGAACCGACATCTTGGTGCATTGGGTAGCACAGGCGCTCGGGCGTGTCGGTGTAAAAAATCGGCGTTTTAGCCTGCTCAGGCGGGGTTTAGGCCGGTTCTTCCTCGGTCAGCGGGCGGCCCCGTCCCAGATCCCGCAGCTCGGGCAGTTTCTCGGGGGCGACGTAAAGGCGCGTGATCGAGCGCTTTTCGCCGTATTTTTCGAAAAGGTCCGTGCACTTTTCTAGCGGAATGTACTGCGGGTCGCTGCAGAAGTTGTCGTACCGGACAAAGAGCGGATCGCCCGATTTTGGGCTGCTTCCTGCGAAGTATTTCGACAGTTCGCTCGAACTGGTGGCTTTCAGGTAGTCCACTTGGCGCTGGGCGAGCTCTGCCTCGAGGCGTTCCAGGAGCTGCCGCTGCTGCTCGGCAGCCGAGCGCCCGGTGGGAATCCCGCTGTGAAGCTCGACCAGCATTCGGTACGGGCGACGGTCGGTGATACGTTTGGCCCAAGGGTTGTGAGTGCGGCGAGCCAGATGTGCTGCCAGATGGCTGTCATTACATTCGCTATACGCTTCGATATCGGCCGGAAGGGCGTAATCGCAATCGGGGCTCGCAAAGTACCGAGCCAGCATCTCGTCGAGCACCACGCTTTTGTAATGGAAGTAGACCATCAGGAACATGTGGAAGCGCGAGAGCAGGAAGTCCTCAAACGCGTAGAGCGCGCGGTGCTGAAGCGCCAGGAACACTTTCCCTTGAGTGCGATGAGTGGTCAGGTTCCCGAGTAGCCAGTCAAAATCAAACTGTCCGTAGCTGACTCCCGTGTGCCAGCTGTCGCGCCTCAGGTAGTCCATGCGGTCGCAGTCCAGCTCACTGGAAACCAGTTGCTGAAGGACTGGGAGGAAGTCCCAAGTCTTTCCATCCAAAGATTCTTTAAAGAAGTCGTCAGAGAGGGGAAGGCTTCGGTCGATCAAAGCAGCCACGTGGCGCGGCTCAAAGCCATGCCTACGCCCAAGGTTCTGAATGGCGGGAGTCAGGGGCGAATCCAGGATGATTTTCAGGGTGTAATCTTCGTGCGTGGCCTTTCGCCCTGAGGCGCTGCTGCCGGGGACGTGGAGTTTTTCCACGTCCGGCATGGCAAATTCCGTGGTGTGAGATAAAGGTCCATGGCCGACGTCATGAAGAAGGGCTGCCATACGCAGCACCGAGCGGAAACGCGCAAAGGCGGCCGGGGACTTCTCAAATAGCTTCAGGCGATCGGGATCGTATTGAGATTCCCGAGCCGAGGGGCCGCCAAAGAGAGTGTCAAACGCCTGAGTGGCCGTCTGCATGGCGCCTAAGCTGTGGATGTAGCGCGTGTGAGTGGCGGCAGGGAAGGAGTTCTCGGTAAAGCCCAGTTGCTTGATTTGCCGCAAGCGTTGGAACAAGCGCGAGTCCAGGACCGGGATCTCTTCTCGATCGATAGGGATCGAACCGTGAATGACGTCGCGTATTTCCATGAGGAAAAGAAATTATCAGACGGTGGCTGAAAAGTCGAAGGGCCGGCACCTCGGATTTGCTCCGGGAGGCCGGCCCTTCAGAAAAGCTTCTTGGAAAGCTCAGAGCTTATTCTTCGGATTCGTCCGAAGCTTGGCCGTAGCCGAAAGCCGAACCGACGACGCTGCCGCCGGCCAGACCTGCAGCGAAACCGCCCAAGGTAGCGCCCGTCGAAGCGGAGTTTTGAGCCGGGACCACAGGGGTCATGACCGGAGCTTTTTTCGCGGCTTTCTTAGCAGCTTTTTTCGGAGCAGCTTTTTTCGCGGCGGCTTTCTTGGGAGCTGCTTTTTTCACGGCTTTCTTCGGAGCAGCTTTTTTAGCAGCTTTCTTGGCTGGCTTCTTCGCGGCTTTTTTCGCGACTTTCTTGGCAGCTTTCTTAGCGGGTTTTTTGGCTGCTTTTTTAGCGGCCTTCTTGGCGGGTTTTTTCTTGGCCATGGTGTCTCTCCGTTTGCGGGGTGGCGTTTTCAGGTTCTGATTTTGCAAAAACGTATGACACAAAAAATAAGCCATAGCGTTTGCAGGTTTGCAACAGCCATCGCACGACTTCGGTCGAAGCTCAGTGTTGAAGTGCTTCGAGGTCTTGCTGAAGTTCAGCGTCTTTTGGCAGCGGATTACGCAATGTGCCCGTGCTGCCCTTCTGGGTCAGCGTATTGAGCGGAACAAATTTCACGCTGTAGCCCGTGCGCCCCAAGCGAAACAGATCCGAATCCCGGCTGGGGACGAACGAGCTTTTGACTTGCCGCGCTTGGCTGGGTTGGATTTGCGTCAATAGGGGAGTCGCGGGCGGGTCGAGAGTGATGGCAGTCCGAGTGGCCACTCTCGAATCGTCGGCACGCGTGTTGGCTGGATCGACCAGTCGCACCACGTTGAAGCCTTCACCGTCTTCACCTTTCCCTTCGCGAAGCGCTTGGATGTAGGCGTCTAGGCCAGCGATGAGTGCTTGTTTTTGTGCGTCTGAAGCTTGATTTGCAATCGCTTGAGTTGCGTTACCGGTCATCGATTGGATCAAATTCTGGATTTCGGTCTTGTCGAAAATGCCGTTGTTCACGTCTTTGCTTCGAATCGGAGCCCAGAATGCCATCTGGCCTCTGGCATTGAAGTTGTGCTGAAACTCGTCGGGCAGGTTCGCAAGATTGCTAGGAGCTTGGGGCAGGTCGCTGACGGGAATGTTGTACTGACCGAGCTCCCAGGGGTTCGGAGCCATCGCAGCTTGGTAAGCGCGAAGCAGGGATTCTCCGGTCAGAAGCTGACCTGAAACCAGCTGCGTGCCTTGCGGGGCAAAGCGTTCCCAGAAGCCCCAGAGCGCTTGGTTGGAATCCCAGCCCATTCCAGGTGCATTGGCCGTGGACTCGGTGGTTGCGTCAAGCAAGGGAAGGTTCGGAACGCGGCCAACACAACCTTGGCCAAGCTGATTCAGACCGTTGCAGAATCCATCGTTCCGGGCGGCGCGAGTGAAGTGATCGACGTTGAGTTCTGGCCCCACGCGACTTCCAAATGGCGTAGCAGCCGCGTAGGCGGTGAGAGTCAGGTCCTGGCTGGCAAAGAGTCGACCCAAGATTCCTGAGCTGAAGAACGCTTTGGCAGGGGCTTTCAGGCGGACCGAATAGAAAGTCTTCACGGCAGGGTCTTTGAAAACGCCCACGGGTAAGCTGATGTTCACGGGGATGGCGATCGGGCACTGCACGCAAGAGGCCGATTGCCCGGGAGGAGGAGGGGTGAAGGTCCCACAGTTCCCGTAGCCCATCAGCGATGCGTAAATATCGAACCCGACATTGATGGGATGAAGTTTTAGGAGCGTAATAGAAAGCCCGTTTTGGTCGGTGTCGACGGGCGCAGGCAGAAGTTCATCCATCTGGATGGACTCTGGGTCTTCAAAAGCGAAGTCCCCAAGCGTGTTGAATGCAGATTGAAACGCTTGGTAGGTGCGCTCTTTGGATGCCGCGTCACCCGTGCTGATGAGTTGTCCGACGGTTTGTCGCGTTAGTCCCGTGCGCCCGGGTTCGTTCAGGTACCGAGCGATCGTGTCGATTCGACTCAAAGTGAGGAGTTCCTTCGGAACCACGCCCAAGCCCTGGGCTAGGCCTTTGAGGGCGGTGAGCAGATCCTTCTTTTGCTGATCCTGGGGAGTCGTAGCCCGGCTCAATTTATCTTCCACCAGCTTCAGTGTGGGGTCCGTGTTGTAGAGCCAGTAAAAAGCGAGCTGAGTGTTCAGGGCTCCCAAGGCTTGGCATCCCTGTTGGCGGATGTTCTCGAGAAGTTGCATGCCCTGTTCCGCAGTTTGAGTGATGGCTGTTTGAAGAGTGTTCCTGGGAATGTTGATCGCGCCAATTTCAGCGACTTTGCAGGGGTTATCGGGGGTCGTGGTTTGTGTTTGGCTTTGGACGGTCACGCAAAGCGAGGGGACTTGGAAGTCCACAACCTTTTCACCCGGCCGAATAGCGGGGGTGATGGGGTCGCCCGCTTTCTGACCCACGCGCCCATTGGGTGACCAAAGCCTGGGAGTGCGAGTGGCCTCGCCAGGCGAGGTGGGGTGCGCTTGTTGGGCCATGTTTCCCACCACGTAGTAGCGAAACAGGAATTTCTTATAAGCGCGTCGCATCTCGTAATTCAGGTACGAGATGTTCGTCAGCTGGCGGGCTTGGACGGAGGCGCCCGCATAGGCGGCCAGATCAGCCGCATTCTGGAGGTTGATCTTTGCGTTCACGAGGACGCCCACGTTCACCACGAACGCGAAAAAGAGCAGGAACGTCAGGCTGAGTGAGGCGATCAAAACGGACATCTGCCCGCTTCGAGAGCGCACGCGACGGAATCGAATCAGAGTAACCCCTCCCCATGCTCATTTTCGCAGGGCTTCACGGGGGATGTCCAACCGGGTCAAGACTGCCTAAGTCTTGGTCAGGGGGCTGGGCTTTCGGGTGGGGCGGCATCCTGGTGAATTACCTGTAGTTCTGGTGGTTTATTGAAATAGGGGAGGGTGGCTGGGCGTGGCACTTCCCTTGCTTTAGTGCGCCGCGTGAAAAGCTTTGGCGTATCGAACCGAATTTGGACCCTGAGTGCTTGGGTTTTCCTGGCGCTGGCGGGCGTGAATCAGGTCTGGGCGGAAGGCCAGGACGGGGTTTGTACTTCCTGCCAAGCGCAGGTGTCCGAAGGGGTGCCTCGGGTGCAGCTCCCTGAGCTTCCGATCTATCCTTCCGTCGCAGAGGTCCGAATGGCCACGATTCAGCCTTTCGCCCCGCTTCGGTTCCAGCAGGGCTATGAGCCGTGGGGAGGACGTGGCTACGACCCCTTCCGAGGTCAAGGATTCAGTGCTGAATTAAGTGCGGACCTTCCGGGCTGGAAAGCGTCTCTTCAGATGCCGCCAGTCGAGCCACTGAAACCCGTTTTTCCCCTTTTCTGACGAACTCTTGCCTCGATGACCCCCCGGGTCTATAAGGGCTCTCACGCGTATGGCCATATTCCGGGAACTCCCGGTCCTTTTGGACCCGCATCACGATCACGCCCCCATCGACCCGGTCCATCGGCCCGAGCCGGAATTGGCGCGTCCGCTTTCGCCTGCGAAAGCGCGAGAGATCCTTCAGTCGCGAAAACCCGACTGGTTGAAGATTCGTCCGCCGGGTGGTGAGAATTACGCAAATTTGAAAGAGAACCTCCGCGCTCGCGGCCTTCACACGGTTTGCGAAGAAGCGCGTTGCCCGAACGTATCGGAGTGCTGGTCCTCAGGTACCGCCACCTTCATGTTGGGCTCGGACACTTGCACGCGCGCTTGTCGTTTTTGCGCCGTGAAAACGGCGCGAATTCCGCCTCCTTTGGATCCGGAAGAGCCTTACAAGATTGCCGAGAGTGTCGCTGTTTTGGGTCTACACTACGTCGTTTTGACAATGGTCGATCGCGACGACATGAAAGACGGCGGAGCGGGTCACTTCGCAACGACCGTTCGCGAGATCAAAAAGCGCAATCCCAAGATTTTGGTCGAAGCGCTCGTCTCTGATTTTCAGGGCGATGTGGACTGCATTGCGCAAGTAGTGGAGTCGCGGCTGGACGTCTACGCTCACAATATTGAAACCGTTCGGCGTCTTCAGTACCGCGTGCGCGATCCCCGCGCAGGCTACCTTCAGTCTTTGGGCACGCTTCGCGCTGCGAAAGCGCATGCGCGCTCGATCGGGCACGATCCCTTCTTCACGAAGAGCGCGATCATGCTGGGTCTGGGTGAAACGGATTCGGAAGTGCTCGAGGCCTGTGATGACCTGCGAGTTTACGATGTGGATGTCCTGACGCTCGGGCAGTACCTGCGCCCGACGCTGTCGCACTTGCCGGTCGAGAGGTACGTGAGCCCCGAAGGCTTTACGGAGCTCGGTCGCGGTGCCGAGGCCAAAGGGTTTCTTTATGTAGCAAGCGGTCCGATGGTTCGTTCGAGCTATCGTGCCGGTGAATTCTTCATGCAAGGCGTGATCGAAAAACGGAGAAAAGAAAATGGAACTGAAACTTCCTGAACTCGGCGAAGGCGTCCACGAAGGCGAATTGGTGAAGTGGTTGGTGAAGGTCGGCGACGTCGTGAAAGACGACCAGCTGGTCTGTGAAATCATGACCGACAAAGCGACGATTGAGCTTCCGGCTCCGTTTCACGGCAAAGTGACGAAGATTGCGGCTAAAGAAGGCCAAGTGGTGCACGTGGGCCAAGTGATGCTGGAGTATGAAGGCGCGGGCGCTTCGGCCTCTGCGGCGAATGCTTCTGCTTCGGCTCCGGCAGCGCATGCTCCGGCTCCTGTGGCGCATGCTCCGGCTCCTGTGGCGCATGCTCCGGCTCCTGTGGCGGCAGCCAGTGCTCCGGCCCCCGTGGCTGCAGCAGCGGCCCCGGTTGCTTCCGGCGGTGCAATGCTTTCGGTCGGAGGTCGCGTGACTGCGGCTCCTGCGACTCGCAAGTTGGCTCGCGAAGCCGGTGTGGACATCACCTCGGTTCCGGGCTCGGGTCCGTCGGGTCGCGTGATGAAAGAAGACGTCGAGCGTTTGATCAGCGGTGGCGCAGGTGCCACGGCTGCGGGTGCTCCGACTCTGGCGCGTGCGCCGATGGCTCGTCCGTTTGGTGCTCCTGCTCAGCTCGAAGAGCGCGTGGCATTCAAAGGCCTTCGCAAGAAGATTGCCGAGAAGATGCGTCAGTCCAAAGACAAAGCTGCGCACTTCACCTACGTGGAAGAGTGCGACGCAACGGCTTTGGTCCAGCTCCGGGCTCAAGCCAAGGACATTGGCGCAAAGCAGGGCGTGAAAGTCACTTTCTTGCCTTTCGTGATGAAAGCCATGGTGGCTGCACTCCGCAAGTACCCCATCCTGAACTCGACTCTGGACGAGCAGGCAGGCGAAATCGTGTACCGCAACTACTACAACATCGGTTTGTCGATTCAGACCGAAGATGGACTGACTGCCCCGAACGTGAAGAACGTCGAGTCGAAGTCGGTTCTTCAACTGGCAAAAGAGATTCAAGAGTTGGTGGATCGCGCGCGCGCGAAGAAGCTCACTCAAGAAGATTTCGCTGGCGGCACGATCACCCTGACCAACGCAGGCTCGATCGGTGGTTTGTTTGCGACTCCGGTCATCAACTTCCCGGAAGTGGCGATCTTGGGTTTCAACAAGATCTTCCGCAAGCCGGTCGTGGTCATGGAAAACGGCAAGGAAACGATCGCCATTCGCGATTGGACTTACTTCTCGATTTCGCTCGATCACCGCATCGTGGACGGCGCGATGGGTGCTGAGTTCATGAACGAGTTCATCCGCTACATTCAGAATCCCAGCTTGATGATTCTGGAAGGCTGATTCGATCGATCATTGATCTGAGAAATCACAGAGGCCCGAGTGAGCAAGGGATACCTTGATTCACTCGGGCCTTTGTCTTTGGTCTTAGCCTTTGATTCTGGGTAGACGGACGCGGATCTTCCCCTTTTCCTGGGTGACCTGAAGTTTTTTCGGGTCGACTCCGGGCGGAATGGGGAAGGACTGGTGGAATTGGGAGTGCATCTGGAATTGGATGCCTCCTGGGCTAGGTTGGCTCGTTTGTGAGCCGCTGATCGACATCTGTCCTTCTTGGATCGCGACTTTCACGGAAGCCGGATCGATTCCGTTCAGGGCAAGCTCGTAAATGACCGCATCCGAGGTTTCGCTTTTTTGGATGTCGGGCGAGCCCATGAGACTGCCTAAGCTGGGGAGTGACGGAAAGCCGGGCTCTTGAAAGCGCTGAAAGAGGCTCTCAAAGCGCTTGTCGAGGGGCGACCAGAAGGGGCTGGTGCTGCGCGTGTTCTCGTCCTGGGGGCGAGTTCGAGGAGATTCTTCGTTTGAGTCGACAGTCTCTGAATCCGAATCCGAGGAGGGCGGAAACGGATTGTTGTTTTTGTATTTCAGTCGAAAGGGGCCTTCGGCCTGGACCTCTTCTTGGTTGGCGGTCTCGCCGCGGCTGCAAGCGGGAAGGGAAGCGCTGGCAAGAGCAACGGCGATAGCGAGGGCGTGAGTCAGGAGTGAACGGGCTCCCGTGAGTCCGGTTTGGTTTCCGAGTCGACGTTTCATGGAGTGAAAATTGGGATCGATTCGCGTGGCTGTCAAGAGGTGGGCGGCGCCGAGTTTTGAGTGCCCGCTTCGGGGCGCTGGATTTTGAGTGCCCGCTCTGGCCCTTCTTCAGATGTCTTTTCTTTGTCTTTTACGCCCTGGATTTCGCCCTGAAATGGACTTGTGATCGATTTGAGATCCACAGAGCTACCCGTTGAACCGGGTTTTCAGATCATGAGGTATCGTGAGCTCAAATAAAAGTGCAGCTTGGCCCTTGGAAAGACATAAAAAAGACATCTGAAGAGGGGGCGCCGGATGAGGTGGGAACCCCCGAGGCATAGGCTTGTGCGGGCCGGTGGCGGGGAAAATTTTAGCAGCAGCCGCCGCTACTTGAGCTCAATCCGCCGCCGGCCGAACTCGCTCCCGTAGCCATCATTGAGCCTGGAGTCGGTCCACACGGAAAGATGCCGAAGTGGACGGAGCGATCCCCTTGAACTCTGAAATGAGAAGCATAGCGAGTGTCCTGAAGCATCGCAGCCGTGTTCCCACAAACCAACATCGGGCGGCCCTTCTCGAGCCGGTGATGATCGTCCAGTTCAAACGCATGAGGAGAGTCGCTCAGCGTGCCCAGGTAGGTTGCGACTTGTCCGTAGTCTTCGCACAGATCTTCCAGTTCGAGTTTGAAAGCTCGGAAAGTGATCGACTGGAAATCGATATTTCCCAGCTTTGCCTTCACCGACGGTTCGGTCACAGCTAGCTGGCTTTTACTGACCACTCGGAAATCCAGGCAGCCCATGTCTCGCATCAGGCGTCGGAAGTCCTCTTTGTAAAGGGCGCCGCTCAGGCACTCGCCTAAAAGTACTGGGTCTTTCGTCAGAGGTTCCGGAACGCGGCGGCCCGAGAACACGTCGCTGAATAAAAGTTCGCCTCCGGGCTTCAGCACCCGGAAGATCTCACTGAACACGCGCCGCTTGTCGGGCGAGAGGTTCACCACACAATTTGAAATGACGACGTCAATCGATCCGTCAGCAATTCCAATGGCGGCTAGGTCCTCGATGAACCCTTGATGAAACTCAACGTTCGGTTGGCTGTAGCCAAAGAGCTTCATGTGCCAGTCCAGATGCTTTCGGGCGACGGCGAGTTGCTCTTCGGTCATGTCGATTCCGATGACTCGGCCACGAGGTCCGACTAGCTGCGACAAAAGGTAAACGTCCCGTCCGGTGCCGCATCCGAGGTCGAGAACCGTCGCACCCTCAAGCGCCGAGGGGATGGGTGAGCCGCAACCGTAGAATCGGTCCTGAACCTCAGGATGAATGCGGGCGATTTTCTCGCGCAGGTGCGCGGGGACTGCGCCGGGAAGGCAGCAAGCATTCGTCTTCAGGTCCTGGCTGCTCGACAAAACCTTACCGTAATAATTGCGGACGGAATCAAGAGTGCTCGAGCCCACGTCGTTTTGCATGCGGCGGATTTTGGCAGAAACAGGGTGGGCGAGCAAACCGGAAAAAAATGCCTTGCGGTTTACAGCAAGCGGCCTTCAAAATTTCCTTCTAGGGGGAATTTGCCATGGGTCTGCTCAGAGCCTTCCAAGAAGGCGGCGTGTTCATGTATTTCATCCTGATTTTCGGGATCTTCACCGTGGCTTTCATCGCCGAGCGGGCAAAAAGCCTGTTTTTTGGCTGGAAAGACGCTCCGCAAGATTTCCGCAATCAGTTGCTCGGCTTCTGGACGCGCGGCGATCTGAACGGCGCTTCCCAATACGCTTTGACGGCAGGCGCTGGCACGGCGCTCGGCGCAGTGGCTTCAGTCGGCCTTCAGGTTCGTACCTCGGGCGGTGGTGAAGAAGAGCTTCAAGCCCGCATGGATGAAAAGCTCTCTGAGGAAATTTCCAAGATCGATCGCCGAACCGGCTTCTTGGGGATGTTCGGGAACGTGGCAACTCTCTTGGGGTTGCTCGGAACGATCTCGGGCATGATCCAGTCGTTTGCGGCTGTGGCCAGCGCCAACCCTGCTGATCGCGCGACCCTTCTTTCGAAAGGGATCTCGGAGGCCATGAACTGCACGGCCTTTGGTCTTCTGGTCGCGATTCCTTCGCTCGTGGCTTACGCCATTTATCAGAATCGCACGGACAAGCTCGTTGCTTCGCTGACGGAATCGGTGACCCGCATTTATCACGATCTGGTGTTCCTGACGGAGTCGACGCAGGTCGCTTCGACGAAGTTTGCTCTGGGCGCCACGAAGGCGCAGTCGGTCGCACCCGCTCCGACTGTGAGTATGTGAGATGGCGTCGGTTTCGGGTTCCGAGGGCGGATCGCGGTCCAAAGGCCGAAAGGGCATGGATGTCGACCTGAACCTCGTTCCGTTCATTGACCTGCTTTCCATGTGCATCTGCTTTCTGCTGATGACGGCAGTGTGGGTGCAGGTCGGATCGGTTCAAGTCAAGCAATCCCACGGAACCGAAGCAGCCGCGAACTCGAAGTCTCAGACCGAATTGAAAGTGCAGCTTCAATCGCCCCGGCAAGTCGCCATTGAAGTGCAAAAAGCCGGTCGGACGGTGAAGCAGGTCCCAGTGACTGTTGCTGACGCTTCCGAGCTTTCTTCCAAGCTCGATGCGGTGGTGGCGGGACTCGTGAAAGATCTGGGCGCGGTTCCCTCGGCTGCCCTGATTCATCCGAAGTCGGGCACCAGCTACGGCGACTTGGTCGGAGTGATGGACGTCCTTCGGAAAAACCAAGTGGTGAACTTGGGCGTTGTGGCGGCAAGGAGCGGAACATGAGCCTAGGCTTGAATGCTCTTCCTCAGGGCCGTTTCGAGCGGCACCTGATTGCTCGGAAGCACCAGAAACAAGGCCGAAAGCGCGCCATGCTGCTCGCACTGAACCTGACCGCCATGGTGGACATGTTCAGCTTGCTCGTCATTTTCTTGCTTCAGACTTTCTCCACTTCACCTGAAATGCTGGTGATGGCGAAAGATGTGGTTCTTCCGCAAGCTTCCACCGGAAGCGAGATTCAGGACGCTCCGGTTCTCTCGCTTTCGGGGGACCAAGTTTACTTGGATCAGAAGCCGGTAGGACGCACTCAGGAACTCCTGCGCGATCCGGCTCCTCTGATGGAGCGCCTCTCGAAACTCAGAGAAGGTTGGCAGAAAGCGCATCCGGGCCAGAAATTTCCGGGTGAGATCAACCTGCAAGCGCACCGTGAACTTCCGAGTGTCACGGTTTCGCAGTTCATGGCGATGCTCCCCAGTCAGGCCTACGGATCGATTCAGCTCGTCGTGATGGCGGGAGGCTAAGATGACTCAGAAGCGCGCGGGGCGATGGTGGAAGAACTTAGCTTCAGCCGCTGAGCGCACGGCGAGCGTTTCGTTGCTCAGTGCTGCGAGTATTTCCGCTCTGACAGCAGCCGGCCTCTCCGCACTGAGCGTGCCCGGGACGGCCTGGGCTTCATCGCCTGAGCTGGTCAGAGACTTAGAGAAGCTCCGCGCGTCGCTCCCACTTCGCGATTCCGGGCGCCCAACGCTCACGCTTCGCTTGGCTGACTTGCTCTTTGACGAGGCGAACGAACTGGCTGCGACGCCGAGTGCTTCGGATTCGGCGCTCACGCAGGCCGGAGCCTTTCGCAAGCGCGCCCTTTCGCTTTATCAAGAGGTTCTCACTCAAGAGGCCGCGCGACTGAGTCTGCCTGCGCAGTGGAAGATTCGCTTCCAAATGGCGCGTCTTCAAACCGAGCTGGGCGCTTGGGCTCAGGCAGCTCCGCTTTGGCTCAGTCTTGAAAAGCAAGAAGACCTGCCCGAACTTCGTCGTGAAGCCGCGCTCAGGCTGGCTGAGCATGAGGAGCAAAGCTCCCAGTCGCGCACGTCTCTGGAGCGCGCTTTTCAGCACTACGATTTGGCGCTTCAGCTTTGCGGGGGTGGGGATTCCTGCTCTTACGTGCGTTACCGCCGGGCGTGGTTGAAGAGAAATCTTCGGCAGATGCCCGAAGCGCTGGGCGAAATGCGCCAAGCGCTGTTTGATTCTCGCGGACAAATTCGGGAAGAGTCGCTTCGCGATTTCCTGATGTTCTTGTCTGAGGCCGGTGGCGATGGCGAAAAAGCGCTTCTCGAAGTGGAAGAGCTCTCTTCCCGCCTGGGTAGAAAGAATCTGCTTCATGATTTGGCGTATGCGTATTTGGCGCAAGGGAACCGCGGGGCCGGAACCCGCGTCCTGGAGCGCGTGAACGAAGTTTTGCCTACGCTTACGTACCGGGTTCGTCTCTTGGAAGAAAACCTGGGATCCAGAAACTCCGAGCGCGTCGAAGCACTGCTGGGTGAGCTTCAGGCTTCCCAGTCTTCTGAAGTGGCGGGCCTGGATTCCGTTTCTCAAGCGGAAGTCGAGAAAATCCTGAGACGCGTCATCCTTCAGCTCGACGGCGAGCGAGTGACTCAAAAACTGCAAAAAGCCTCTTTTCAGGCCGCGACTGAAACCTATCTGAAGCTTTTCCCGGCCTCTTCGGTGAATCCGAATCTGCGCGAGGGTTGGCTGGCGAGCGAAACGGAACCGAGCCGAAAACTCAGTCAGCTGAAGGCCTGGATTCAGGACGTATCGCTTGGCTCAGTGGAAGTCTTGCGCCTCCGGGAAATGCGGGCCAGCGTCGCTCAAAAAGCTTCGCAGCATGAAATTGTCGTGGAAGAGATGAAGGCGCTTTCAGCTCAAACCACGCTTCCTTCGGCGCGACTTCGCGAGTTCCGCTACTTGGGTGCTCGCGCCGCCTACGCGCTGGGCCGCCATGATCAAGCTTTGCCTGTCTTCCAAGCTTTGGCCGCTCCGACGGACGCTCTACTTGGCCAGGAGAAATACTCGGTCGAGAGTCAGAACTTAGCTCTCGATATTCTGGCGCAGCAAAAGCGGTTTTCAGAAGTGCAGGCGCAAGCCGCCGTGTGGACGCGCCTCCCGGCTTCGCGCCTGTCAAGAGAGGCGCAAAGCGAGCTTCAGGACTTGAATCGAATCTCGGATCAAGCGCGCTTTGAAGGTGCGGTTACTGAAGGCAAGTCGGCCGCAGCTCTTGCGACTTTCTTGGAGCTCTGCCAGTCGAAAAAGTTTGCGCCCCAATCTTGCGACAACGCCCGGGTTTTGGCCGTGGGACTTCGCGCCAGCGACACCTTGGTTAAGATTCTCGAGCTTCAAGGACGTTGGAGTGAGCTGGTGGCCGAGTGGGAAGCAAAAGGCCAGTTCTTGAAAGCTGCCCAAACTTGGAACGCTCATCCTCAGGCATTGCCCCCAGGGGAAGCGGATCGCATGAAGCTGGCCTTGCTCTTTGAACTCGGGGGGGATTTTTCCTCCCGAGATCGATTGCTGGGAGAGCTATCCATCGCCTGGAAAAAGAACCGCCGGTTCGGAGTGCCCGAACCGCTGGCTCGTCACACTCTTTCGGATGCAGGCCTCCTGCAGTCCGAAGCGGCGCTTGAACTGCCCTGGTCAGACGCTGTGAAAGGCGAAGTGGCTGAGTCTTTGGAAGCTCAAGCGCGCGGCGGAGCAAAATCTCGCGCCTTGATCCTGGCTTCATCTACTTCTACGGGCGAGGCCTGGAACCGCTGGACGCTGGAAGAGCTTCGAAAGCGAGATCAAGATCAGGCCCGCATCGACTTCACAGGGAAAAACAGCCGCCAACGCTTTGAGCAGCGCGTGCAGCTCTTGCGGAAACTCACTCAAGCGGCAGAAGCGCGTTTGCCAGGGGCGGACTTGGCCACTCGCGTGAAGATTGCGCAGCTTCTCCAAATGGCTCACGACGGAATGGCGCAAGCGATTTTGGCAAGCCCGATCCCTGCGGAAGTCCAAGGCGAAGCCCGCGAGCAGGTGCTGGTGTCGCTTCAGGAAATGGCCGCACCTTTTCTGGGTAAGGCTGAAGCCTACGCCAAGCTGGGACTCGAGCAGCAAGGCAAAGTAGTTGTGAGTGCTGCGGCACCTCAGCGCGGAGCTTTGGAGTCCGCACAGGTCAAGGCTTTGCAGGCGAAACTTGAAGTAGCACTTGAAGTTTGGAAGGCAGAACCCTCGAGCGCAGGGAAGCTCTCGGCGGTTCGCGATGCCTATTTGGCCCTCGGACAGGATCGTCTGGCGGCCTACATGAGCGGGCGCTTGCAGGCGCTCTCCACGGAAGGAAGCACTCAGTGATCGCACGAGTCCTGGAAGCGAGTTTCGGTCTGGTGGTCTGGGGAATCCTGGTGGCGACAGCGTTAGCGTCGGCCTCTTCGGAAGTTTCTCAAGGCGTGAAATACCGCCGAGGCAAGGACATCGACTTTGAAGCACTCGTCATTCAAGGGCAGTTGAAGCGTCCGGAAGTTTCCGTGGTGACCGGGAACTCGGCACTGGGAACGGATGGGCTTCTTCGCCTTCGTGAGAATTTCCTCGATCAGATGGCTCAAGATACCGGCCATTCCTTGGAAGGAGAGGTTCGATGATTGCCGTAGCTTCTTCGTCCGGACAATTCTTGAAGGGAATGCCGGAACTCTCCGGCGGAGGCGTGCTGGGCTATCACTCGGTTTTGGGCTGGGTGAGCGAAGCGGCTGCTCGTGAGCGCTGGAACTCCCGAAAAAAACGCGGACTGGTGAGTGGCTCCAGTGAGGAGTCTGAGGCGCGTTTTTCGGCTGGCTGGCGCCTGCGCTTGAAGTGGGCTTCAGGCGCGGAAGGACTGGTGGCGCTCGATGGCTGCCAAGTGAAGCCAGGCCTCCGCGCGGGAGCTTGGCAAATTGAAAGCGCTTTTGGCGCCTTCCAGATTTTAGAAGCTTCCATTGATTCCTCGAGCTTGGGGCTTTCTTCTGTTTTGGAGCAGAAAAACAGTGCCGGGGATGAGCGCTGGCTGAAACGCGCCGGAGCGGTTGCAGCACTTCTCGTTCTTTTGCTTTGGTTTTTGCCGAAGCCGTCATTAGAAGAGGCTGAGCCTGAAGTTCTTCCCGCGCCGGTGAGTGTCCGGATTGTGGAAGAAAAAGCAGTGGCCGTACCCAAGTACGAGGCGCCCGTGAACGCGCTGCCGCAAGCAGTGGCTCAGGCCCAGCCCACGCAAGAAGCGCGTCGGGCGATTCAGCAGAACCTAGGGTTTTTGGGACTTCTCGGAAAGAAAGACCTGTCGAAAGCCTTGGGCGGAGCCCCGACCGCGCTGAAGGATGCAAGTCCGGGCGCCGGTGCCGGTGGCAAGCAAGGTAGCGGCGGCGAGTACTTGGTGGGTCTGGGACAGGGCGTGAAGCGCGCCACGGTGGGGAATACCGGCGTGGCGGGCCTGGGCGGCGTGGGCACGAAGGGTGCTGGCGGCGGCGCCGGTGGCTACGGCAACGCGCTGGTGGGGTCGGGCGAAGGGCGCGGCTTGTCTGCGATGCCGGTCTCCCAAGAACTCGTACTCGAGGGCGGCCTGGATCGCGCAGTGATTCAAGCGACGATCGCCAAATACCTGAGCCAGGTTCGGGCTTGTTATGAAGAAGGACTTCGCTCGCAGCCGGGTCTGGCCGGGCAGGTCTCGGTCGCTTTTGAAATCGCCGCCGAGGGACAAGTGAGTTCGTCCCGCGTGTCTCGTTCGAGCCTGAACCATGCGGGAGTGGAGACGTGCATTACCACTCGCATGATGGATTGGAAGTTTCCCAAGCCCCGCGGCGGCGTGGGCGTGAAAGTGAATTATCCGTTCGTTCTTCGTCCGGTCGGTTGATCGGTTGAAATGAGGAGAGAAAGCCAGTGCTGAATCCAAAAGCGATGCGTTGGGCGAGTTGGGGAGTGGGCGTTCTGGCTTTGGGCGGATGTCGCGCGAATCCCATTCCCGACGCAGGGATTCTGAGCCGCTTGGCTCCGGTCGAGCGCCCCGTTGCGCCGGCTTACGGCTTGAAAGCGCCGCAGGTCACTGAGTTTGTCGAAGGTCAGCCGGGTCGCGTTCAAATCGAAGCTTACGTGCCGGGCACGCGGAAGTTGCGCCTAGAAGGACTCCCAACCGGCGCTGTTTTTGATGAAACGAAGATGCTTCTGAGTTGGCAGCCGGACTATCAGGCCGCCAATGATCCTCAGAGCCCGCAAATCATCGTTCGGACTTACACGGTGAAAGTGCTGCTCTGGGACGCGGCAGACCCTTCGGTGGTCTATTCTCAAGATACCGCGCTTGTGGTGAAAGATAGCCCGCGCCCGATGCAAATTCAGGTGCCTTCAAAGATCGCGATCACCGAAGGCAAAGCTTTCAGCGGTGAGATCGTGGTGACGTCCCCCGATTATCCAAACGGTCCTTTTGAAATTCTCACGGAAGGGCTTCCGGACGGAGCAACGATTTCGCCGGCGCCGAATCAACCGAGTCGCTACTTGGTTCGCTACACCCCGAGTTACCGCGTGGTGGCGAACAACGACTACATGAATCGCTTTGATATCAAAGTGACGGCTGTAGCTCCGAACTTGGGCCGCGCCAGCGATCAAGTGGTTTGGAGTGTTTACAACGATCGCCAGAAAGCTCGCGTCTCAGCGCCTAAGTCGCTCGTTCAAGGTCTGGATGTCACTTTTACTGTGCACTCAGAAGACTTGAACGGCGAAGCAGCGCCTCAGCTCTCGATCGTGGCGCCTACGCTGGGAAAAGCGACGCTGACGATTTTGGAGAAAGACACCACGGTTCCTTCAGATCGCAACCCCGCAGCTTCGGCCATGATTCGTTGGACGGATCTTCCGCAGTCCTTTTTGGGAACTCAGCAGACTTTGACTTTCAAGTCGTGCGTGCTTTCCAATCTTTGCCAGAACCACTTAGTGCCGATTCAGTTTTCTCAGTCGCCCAGAAAAGCACCGATGATCACGCGTGATCTTTGGCCCCTGGGCGTGACTCGGTTTGTGAAACTGGGCCAGTCGCTTCAGATCCCTGTGCTCGTTCAAGACGGGGACGGCTACAAAGATGCCCCCGGTGTGAGCTTTCAGCAGGGCTCATCGACCGATCAATTGTCCTATGTTTCAGGCGAAGTTCGCATCACGCCCGCTCTGCCCGGGCTGAAGCAAGCGAACTTGGTTGCGACTTCCGCATTCGGTGTCGTGAGCGTTGAGCCGCTCAGTTACGAGGTTCTTCCTTCGGACTGGAGTTCGGTTCTGACTTTGACTGATAGCCCGCGCGACATGGAGAGTCGCACGCTCCTCGGAGTGCTGCCGCAAGGCTCGGCTCTGGGTTCTCCGGCAGTGCACTTTCTGGACGAGCGGATCCTTTCTTTCCGCTCGCAGCTTGTTTTAGGCACGAGCGTTCTGTCGGACACCGATTCGCGACTGGAAGCTGAAACAGCGATTCGCCAGATTAAGAATGTGATGGTTGCGTCGCCCCTAGCTGCCAATGTCACGGCCGATTTGGCCCGCGAGCTGGCTTACCTGGGGGTCAGGCCTTTGGGGCGCCTCTTGGACCTCAAGCCCACGCCTCCTGCTTTGGCTGATTTTCGCGTACTCCCGACGATGAGTTCAAACCTCGCCATTCCGATTGGCGCAGTGACCCTTTCGGGCACGTTGACCTCAGAGTCGGCGAATCCGCTGGTTTGGGACATCTCTTCATCGCGCGCTTGCAAGGTAATGGTCTCACTGAGCTCGCCCAGTCCGCTTCTGGAACTACCGCTTGTGATCCAGTGTGACCGCGCCGGTGGCGGGAAGCTCACGCTTTCGGGCTTTGAGCCTGGCGACGTGAAAGCTGCAGCTTCTGATTTGATCAAGGTGAAAAGCTGGTTTCACCGCTTCGTGAATCCTTGAAGGGAAGAGGAAATTACCGATGAAACCGACCATTCGCCATGAAGTGATCGCAGCGGTTCTGGGAACGGTGATTGGCTTTTTTGCCGCATCTCAAGCTTTTGCTCAGGTCGAGTCGCCCACTCGGTCTTTGGAAGATCAACTGAAGGAACTTGAGCTTCCGGGGAATCGCGCTCCGCAGGCGGTCTCTCAAGAAAAACTCTATTCGGTCGAGAACCGATTTGTACCGCTCAAAGGCCGTCACGAGCTGGACTTGAGTGTGGCAAAAAACTTCACTCCCGATAGTTTCTTGGTCTCTCAAGAAGTGGGCGGAAGTTACCGCTACCACCTGAATCACCGCTGGAGCTTGAATGCTTCGGGCGCTTTCTATTTCAATCGCCTGACCTCGGGTGGAATGAATTTACTCGAGACCAAAGGCTTGGTTCCCGATCTGGCTTACGCGAAGAATCGTGCGGAACTGGGCGTGGCTTACAACGCGTTTTACGGAAAATTCCGGGCCTCGATGGAGCGCGTGTTTCACTTTGACCAGTATTTTGCTCTTTCAGCGGGATTAGTGGAACTGAGCACAGGACGAGTGGCAGCAGGTTCTGCGGAAGCGGGTTTTGCATTCTGGGCCGGCCGAAGCCTGGGCCTTCGTCTGGGTGTGAAAGACTTGATCTACAATGAACGTCGTTTGCTCAGCGAAAGCCTATCTCAAAACGTGATCGCGCAGTTGAGCTTGAGCGTGCTGCTCGGCGGAGGCCGGGAATGAGCACTCGCTGCCGAGTTCGAGGCGTTTGGGGAGTTGCGACGCTGGTGGTGCTGGCGGGGAGTACGGCAGGAAGCGCGGCGCGGGCATCGAGTGGTGCGGATGCGCTTTTGCAAAGCGTGAGTGCACCGAAGGCTTCTGCAGCCCAGGGGGCGGGGGGGGGAGAGAAAAAGGCGCAAGCGGGCAGCCCTTCCGCGCTTGAATCTTCTGCTGGTTTGGCGGGCATTCAACTGGACGACCCGTTCCGGATGCAGCTTTTTGCTTCCTGGCAGATGCAAAATCACCAGTTGGGATACGACCTGAGCACTTGGGTGCTCCGAGTTTTAAAAAATGATTTCGAAGGTGCCGCTCACCTTTGGACCAAGGTCGAAGGAAGCGTTCCCGCGGCTTTCGCTCACGAGGCGCGCTCGGCTTGGCTTTACTCGCTTTGGAAACTCGACCTAGCGCAAAGCTTTGTCGACCAGTGGATCGATTCGCAAAATTCGAAGGGCTACGCTTCGTCCCGCGCGGCGGGCGCCCTGGACCAGGTGCTGGCCCAGGCCGGCCTGGACCGCTGGCTCGGCGAGCGCGCCGTGGCGCTCTCGCCTGAGCAGGAAGCCTCGGTGAAGCGCCTCGACACGGCCCGCGGTCTGCACGTGCTGACGCTCCAGGCCTGGGGCCAGCTGCGCCAGGGCGAGGGCGCGCTGTCCACCTTGAAGAAGCTGCCTTTGGAGAATGGGCTTCGTCCGGCGCTTGCGCAGACGGTGGCCCTGGCGCGCGCCCGCCGCGGGGACTTGGCCGGAGCCGCGCAGGTGTTGAAGCACGAGCTTGAGCCCGTGCTCGAAGCACGCGGCGATGCTCTGGCTTTGTCGGCGCACCACCTCCAAGTGGCGCGCCTGCTTTATCAAGCCGGCGCTCTCGACGGCGCTGAAGACTACTACCGAAGGGTGCCTGCCGGCGCGCCGCAGTTCCTGAAAGCGCGCGAGGAACTCACTTGGACTCTGCTGCGGAAGAATGAGGTCGGAAAACTGCGAGGCGAACTCGCCACGCTTTCGACCGGCGTTTTCACCGAGACTTTCCAACCGGAAGTGTTCTTGGTCCGGGCCATTTCTAATCTGAAGCTTTGTTATTACGAGGAAGTCAGAAAAGACTTCTCCGCTTTTCAAAGCGTGAACGGGCAGTGGGCGAAGAAAATCGACCAGGCGCTGCAGGCCGGGGCGCCTCCGCGTCCGGAGTGGGTAGACGAGTTTGGTCTTCGTGCTGAGAAATCCTTTCAAGCTCGCAGCAGCGAGGCTGCGCGCTTGAGTGAACTGGCGAAAGTCAGCATCCAGGCGGTTCTTCCCGCTGTGGGCGAGCAAAAGCACTGGGTCAGACTCCGAGACCGCATGCTTCAAGCGCGCGATCGCCTGGCTCAAAACCGCGATTCGGAATTCCGCCGTCAGTGGCTCTCTCGGCGTCAGGTGCTGGAAGAAGCGATTCGGAAAATGGCTTTTGTGAAAGTGGAACTGGGAAGCCAGCTTCGCGAACTTTCGCGTTTGGAAAATCGTGGGCAAGTCGCAGATTCCGTTCAATCGAGTGCGGCTGCGGCTTTGAAGCAGGCTGCTCCCGTGGTTCCTCAGTCGAGTGCTGGCGCTGTTCAGGTTTATCCCCAGGACGGTGAGCTTTGGCCAGACGAGCTCTTTCGCCTTCAATCGGTAGCGCGTGAGCGCTGCTTGGCTCT
>JBBARP010000008.1:197771-205382 GCA_040399745.1 Bdellovibrionia bacterium
CTTTGGCGTCTGTGTTCTCGGGCTGCGGAAAAACGGAGTTCCTTTACTGGACTCAGCCTCGAACGGGAAAGCAGTTCAACTACAGCCACCGACTGCGGGACATCGCGGGGAATCCGAACTTAGATGTCCTTTGGGTTATCGATAACAGTCCCAGTATGGGGCCTCATCAAAGACGAGTGATCGATAACGCCCAGCTCTTCATCAATGAATTCTCCAAACAAGCGACGCTGAACTGGAGAATTGGGCTTCTCTCTTCGGATTTGTCTGAATCCCCTTATCTGGGGCTTCCTCCACGGCCGACTCTTGACCACACGACGCCCGACGCGATTTTGAAGTTTCAGCGCGGTGTGGGGGCGTTGGGTCTCAGTGGCTCAGGGGTGGAGCAGTTCTTTGAACCCGTTCTTCGAGTGGTCGAAGGGTCGGCCGGTCACACTTTCCTTCGTCCCGACGCAATTCTTGCGGTCATTTTCGTCACCGACGCTCCCGAACAAAGCAGCGTTCCCGCCGCTGATTTTCTTCAATCTTTGGAGTTAATCAAAGGGAGTCGCGACAAGATTGCAGGCTTCGGAGTGCTCGGCCCCGGCGACTGGGGCTGTGCTTCGACCGATGACGATTGGGATTATCGCAGCAGTAAGTTTGAACAGTTCCTGAGCCAGGTGAATGGCAAGAATTACAAGCTTTGCGAGGACTTTGGTCCCGGTCTAGCCGAGATGGGGAAGATCCTGGTTCAGCTCAGCATCTCGCCCAAGATCTTCCTCGAAGCGCGCCCCAGGGCGGGCACCGTGAAGATTACCTATCAGGGCCGGGTCCTTCCGCCTGGCCCCAAGGCAGAGGGTGGGTTTTGGGTCTATGACCCCCAGTTGAACGCCATTCTTTTCCATGACCTGGACTTCGCTGGCACGAACAACTCGATTGAGGACGTTCAGGTCAGTTATCTCGAGGACAGCGGCCAGGACCTTCCAAACGGTTAAGGCCTCTGTTGCAATGGGAGGCGCGAGCCTCCGCTAGGAATGGGAGGCGCGAGCCTCCCCACTAGACTGGAAGCGCGGGCAGTGCTAACCCAGGGATTCTCCAAAGAAAGGGAGTATTCCTCATGGCAACGCACGCTGCGGATGTGGTGGTTTTGGGCGCCGGCCCTGCTGGTTATGTTTGCGCAATCCGTCTGGCCCAATTGGGTAAGAAGGTCACGGTCGTCGAACGTGGCATGGTAGGCGGCGTTTGCTTGAACGTGGGCTGCATTCCCTCGAAAGCGTTGATCTACGCTGGAACTCAATTCGAAAAACTCACGAAGCACGGCTCCGAAATGGGCTTTGAGCTGAAGGGCGAAGTCAAAGTGAACTTCCCCAAGATGATGGAATACAAGTCCGGCGTGGTGAAGAAACTCACTGGCGGTGTGGCTCAACTCCTGAAGGCGAACGGCTGCAATCTTTTGACCGGCGAAGCAAAATTCACCGGCCCGAAAACGCTGGAGCTGAAAACCGACAAAGGCACGGACACCGTGACTTTCAATCAGTTGGTTTTGGCGACCGGATCGCGTCCGACGAAGCTTCCGGGATTTGAAGTGGATCAAAAGCGTGTGGTCGATTCGACCGGCGCGCTCTCGCTTGAGAAAGTCCCAGCCAAGATGCTTTGCATCGGTGGTGGATACATCGGGCTTGAGCTTGGAACTTTCTACTCGAAAGTTGGCTCGAAAGTGACCGTGGTAGAGGCCGGCCCGAACCTGCTGGGTGGCGTCGATCCGCAACTCACTCAAGTCGTGCAGCGCCAGCTTCAAAAGCGCGGCGTCGAGGTTCTTCTTTCGACTCTCGTGAAGAGTCACAAAGTTTTGAAAGACGGCGTGGAAATCACTTTCCAACTGCCCGATGGAAAGACCAAGACCGACAAGTTTGACGTGGTTCAAGTCACCATCGGCCGTACTCCGAACTCCGATGGCTTGGGCCTCGAGAAGCTCGGCGTGAAAGTTGACGCTAAAGGCTTTGTCACGGTTGATCCTCAGCGCCGCACGAATTTGGCCCATGTTTGGGCGATCGGCGACCTGGCAGGTCAGCCCTTGCTGGCTCACAAAGGCTCCAAAGAAGGCATCGTGGCTGCTGAAGCGATCGCTGGAAAGAAAACCGCTTACGACGTGTTGGCGATGCCAGCCGTCATCTTCACGGACCCTGAAATCGCAACGGTCGGCTTGACTGAAGCGGAGGCCAAACAAAAGGGCTTCCAGGTTCAGGTCGGAAACTTCCCCTTTGGTGCGAACGGTCGCGCTCTCTCTGTGGGCGAGCCCGACGGCTTCGTGAAAATGATCGGCGACGCGAAGACGGGTCGTTTGTTGGGTGTCCACATTGTTGGCGCGGAAGCTTCGAACCTGATCGCAGAAGCAGCACTCGCCATTGAGATGGGCGCTTCGGTGGAAGATCTTGCTTTGACCGTGCACGCGCATCCGACGCTTCCTGAAACTTTGATGGAAGCTGCCGAGGCTACCTTGGGGCACGCCATTCACATCTTCCAGAAGAAGTCGCCTGGCGCGGGCGCATCCGCTCACGTTTGAGGATCGAGTTTCGTTCCCTGCCCGGACTGACGAGCTATGAAGAGGCGCGCGCGCTTCAACAAGAGCTCGTGGAGAAGCGCGTCCGCGGGGAGATTCCCGATACGATTCTGTTTCTGGAGCATCGTTCTGTGGTGACTCGGGGACGCGGGCTGCAGTTCACGGGCGAGGCTTCCCGGGATCGCCACATGCCGTTTGCGACGGGTCTGTTGCCTGCCGGAGTGGAGTTCTCTGAAAGTGAGCGGGGCGGGGATCTGACTTGGCACGGGCCAGGGCAGCTCGTGATTTACCCGATTGTGAAACTGGATGGTTCGGCGCCTTGGGCCCCTCATCATGATGTGGCGGCTTTTTTACGCGCCATGGAAGCGTGGATGTCTCGAACGCTTGCGCCGTTCGGGCTTTCAACCGATCCGCGGGCGAATGCAACGGGGGTTTGGGTTTATCCGTCGGATTTGGGTTCGCCGTCTTCCGCTCGAAAGATCGCCTCTATTGGCATCGCGATTCGGAAGTGGGTGACATGGCATGGAATCGCCATCAACTTGGTGAACGACATGAGCCCCTTTTCGCTGATTTCACCCTGCGGTTTTGCGCCTGAAGTGATGGTTCGGTTGAAGGAACTTCTTCCGCAGATAACCGAGCTTCAGGAGGACCCAGCCGGTTTGAGTTGGCGTCCGTGGTTTGAAAAAAAGCTTCAGGATTCTTTTCAAGTTTGAGCGGGATCCATCTTGATTCAGTGAGCGGCTGATTGGGCGAACTCCGCGCGGCGTATTTCCTGTTGCAGCCGCGTGAGGGTGGATTGGCGAACATTTCTTTTGCCGTGCTCGATCTCGCTGATTGCTGAGCGAGCCATCCCGGTTCTTTTGGCCAGCTCGGCTTGAGTCATTCGGCACTTGAGACGGTTGAATCGAAGCTGCGAGCCGATTTTCTCAGCAGGAGTTTCCACTCGAACCCCTTCGCGCTGACTGACGGGGCGAAGCATCTCGGTGAGGTGAGTGCTGCCTTTGGAGTCGGAGTGTGTGAGGTAGGCTTCGGTTGCGTGCGGGACGGTTTGTTCGATGGCCCGCCACAGATTCAGCAGAAATTGCCTTCTGACTTTTCGACTGAGGCGTGCAGTCAGGATGTAGATCAGTCTTCCGATCCCGGGGATGATGAGTTCCATTTGAGAGATTTCGAGTGTGTTCTTCATGCTGCGTGGGTTCAGCAAGGGGTGGACCAGTTTTTTGCGGCTTTTCGGCCTCTTTTACGCTCGATTTTCGAGTCGAGCGCGCGAAGCTCGGTCTATCGCGCGGTAGGGGCGAGTGGCGCGATTCCCTGATCCGCCGTCCCACCTGCTCCCTGCCCCCCACTCTTCAGATGTCTCTTCTTGGTCTTTTTCTCGGTGAGTGTGCGCACGAGATGGCTTTTTAACTGAGATGGGGGAGGGATGCCCTTTGAGGAAGTCGCTGGAACAGGGAGTTCTGGGCTTCCAGCTACAGTTTAATTCGATCCCACGTCTAAAAAGACCAAGAAAAGACATCTGAAGAAGGGCGAAACTCACGTGTATGGCCCCGGGGTCGGCCCCTGCTCTTGAGCGTCCATCGCCCATCGCATGAGTTTTCACTAGCCGTCCGAATCGGCTGAGTTAGAGTCCCGCCTCATGATGAAAGCCTTTTTGCTCGATCAAGCCGCTTGGGCTCTGGAAGCCTCGATTCTCCTTCTCCGCCTCTTCATTGGAAGTTGCCTCGTCGTTCATGGACTGGGGAAGCTCGGTGTGGTGGGGACGGGAAATCTGGCCGGTTTCACTGGCTGGCTCGCGAGCCTGGGACTTCCATTTCCAGCCGTCCAAGCGCGCCTAGCGATGCTAGCTGAACTGATCGGCGGAGCATTCATTGTCGTCGGCTTCCTCAGCCGACCCGCGCTCGCAGTCTGCGCGGTCACTCTCCTGGTTGCGGCCGTGATTGGCCATAAGGGCGCAGGCTATTTGATCACCAACAACCCGCCGGGGAACGAGTACGCACTGAATCTGTTCATCATCCTGGTGGTGATGTTCCTGCTTGGACCAGGCGCGTATTCGCTCGATGCTCTGATTTTTGGCGCCTAAGATCTCGCTCGTTCTGAGGGCGGCCTGAGTAGCGCCCGCTCGACTTCAGCGCCGCACTCCTCCGCCTAATCCGCCGATCAAAGTCAGAAGCTCGTGCCGGCTGCGTGCGTCTTCGCGGAAAACCCCGCGCATTGCGCTGGTCAGCGTGGTGCTGTTTTGCTTCTCTACTCCGCGCATCATCATGCACAGGTGAACGCTCTCAAGAATCACGGCCACTCCGAGCGGATCCAGAATCTCAACCAAATGGTCCGCGACTTGCGAAGTCAGGCGCTCCTGCACCTGGAGACGGCGGGCGTAGGCATCGACAATCCGGGGAATTTTCGACAAACCGATGATTTTTCGATTCGGAATGTAGGCCACATGGGCTTTGCCGAAAAACGGAAGCAGGTGGTGTTCGCAAAGCGAATAAAGCTCGATATCGCGCACGAGAACCAGCTCGCTCGACTCGGCTTCAAACAGGGCTCCCCCGACCAGTTTTTTGAAATCCGATTGGTAGCCCGAGGTCAGAAACTGAAGCGCACGAGCATGTCGGTGAGGGGTGCGAACTAAGCCCTCGCGTGCAGGGTTTTCACCCAACAGTTTCAGCATTTCATGGGCGTTCGCTTCCAGGGCCTGGAGGGAGTCGTGCTCGGCGAGCGGGGTTGAAGAAGGGCTACGGCTGGCAGCGGAACGGCTGCGGCTGACAGAGCCTTCTTTTCGTTTTCCCGGTTTTTTGGCCTTTTTCATGGGGCCACCCTTACCTGATGGGCTAATGCGATGCATTGCATTTCGGCGTCCTTTCGTGGGAAGAATGGCGTCATGGCGTCGATCTCTCGTGAATCTGTGTTGAATGCCCTTCGGAACGTGCAGGATCCTGACCTCGGTCAAGACCTAGTGACCCTAGGAATGGTTCAGGACCTCGAAGTGGCACCGAGCGGCCAGGTGAGTGTTCGGATCGTTCTGACCACTCCGGCGTGCCCCCTGAAGGGCAAAATCGAGCAGGACGTCCGCGACGCCATCCAGAGTGTGCCGGGTGCGGGTCCGATTCAAATCAAGATGGACGCTCAGGTCCGCGGACGAACGGCTTCCGTGGGAGCGCCTCAGGCATCGAACGCGATTCCAGGCGTTCAGCACATCATCGCAGTTTCGAGTGGCAAGGGAGGTGTTGGGAAAAGCACCGTTGCCGTGAATCTTGCAACATCGTTAGCGCTCGAAGGTGCCCGCGTGGGCCTGATGGACGCCGACGTGTACGGCCCGAACATCCCCACCATGATGGGAGTGACGGAGCAGCCTCGCATCGAAAATGACCCGAAATTAGGGGAAATCTTCATCCCTCCCACCGCTCAAGGCGTGAAGGTCATGTCGATGGGCTTCCTGATCCAGGGGGATCAGCCTCTGGTCTGGCGTGGCCCCATGCTTCACAGCGTGGTGAGTCAGTTCTGCCACAAAGTTCAGTGGGGAGAGCTCGATTACCTCATCGTCGACATGCCTCCGGGCACAGGCGATGTGCAGCTCTCTTTGGCCCAGCTGGTGCCTGTGACGGGTGCGGTGCTGGTTTCCACTCCGCAGGAAGTTTCCATGCAGGACGTCCGCAAAGCGTTCCATATGTTCGACAAGGTCCGTGTGCCGATTCTCGGGATCGTTGAGAACATGAGCTACTTTGAGGATCCGGCCGGAATTCGCCATCACTTGTTTGGAAAAGACGGTGGGAAGCTCCTGGCGAAAAAATTCAATGTCGATTTCCTCGGTGAATTGCCGATCGTCCAGGCCGTACGTGAGGGTGGGGACGAGGGGCGTCCGATCGTGGTTCGCGCCCCGGAAGCCCCGGTGGCTCAGTCTCTGAGGACTTTGGCCCGTAAGGTGGCTCAGAAGGTTTCCGTCCTGGCCCTTCACGGGGGAGGCCCGGGAGCGCAGGTGGAGTTCGGCAAGTTCGATTGAGAGAAGTCGTTTCTGGAAAGCGGGTTGGCCCGGCTCCTGCAAAAGGCGATCGGCAGAGAAGGAGACTCTACCGATGGCAATGACTTCGAAGAAATCGATCTTGGGTTCCAAACGTCCCGCTCGCGCAGCCGCCAAGCCGGCGGCTTCGTCCCGTGCTTCCGCAACTCGGACTGCGAAGGCTCGTACGACGACTTCGGCACGC
Source organism: Bdellovibrionia bacterium (assembly GCA_040399745.1). Classification (GTDB taxonomy): domain Bacteria; phylum Bdellovibrionota; class UBA1018; order UBA1018; family UBA1018; genus CANFHS01. Next base: position 204,507 of record JBBARP010000008.1, read on the forward strand.
GCTTCGACCGCAAGTCCTCGCGCTGCTGTGGCAAATCCGCGTGCAGGTGCTCGCCCTTTGGCTCAAACAAGCGCTCGTCCCAACGCTCGCCCGTTGGCTCGGCGCGCAGCCGCCGCCAGAAGCCGAGTGACCTCGGCCCGGTCGAGCGTCCGGTCAGCTCGCGCTGGGAAGTGATTTACCAGAGGGCACTTCGAGATTTCGGAAGTGCCGCTCAGGCTGAGCGCATCGCTTGGGCTGGGGTTGACCAGGCCATTCAACGGTCGAGGGTTACCCAGCCTCGCCTAAAACCCAAAGTGAAGGCAGGAAAAAGCGAATAAGCGTCCCTGTCCGGTGGGAGAGGGGGTTCGAGTAGCGAGGGCTGATCTCAGCCTTCGTTGCCGATGGCTTCCACCGGACAAGCTTCCAGAGCCGCTTTGCAGCGGGCTTCCTCTTCCGGGGTGGAAGGTTGCTTGTACACGTACGAGTAGCCGTGCTCGTCGTTCCGGGTGAAATTATCAGGAGCCTCCGTCCGGCAGGCATCGCAGTCAATGCACTGATCGTCGACGAAGAAGCGGCCGGCGGTGTTGTCCGCCCATTTTTTGGTTTGGTCAGCCATGGTTGGGCTATCTATACCTGATTGGATTGGAAAGTCACCCCCTTCCGGGCCGAAACCCCGCTATACTGAAGGGAAATGCAGCGGCTTAAGGTCATCATCAGCGATTGTCATCTTTCGGCAGGCCGGTTTTTCGAAGGCCGGATGAATCCCCACGAGGATTTTTTCTCAGACGACGAAATGGTTGATTTGATTCGCCATTTCTCGCTTGGCGAGTACGGACAGGGACCCGAGGGGCCTGTCGATGTGGAGCTGATCATCAACGGGGATTTTCTCGATTTCTT
>JBBARP010000009.1:0-116155 GCA_040399745.1 Bdellovibrionia bacterium
TGGGAATTAGCCTTCGCTATCCCATTAGCTACTGCTCGAAGTTCGAGCGTTTGGCAGAAGAGCTTCCGGAAGTGCAGCCTGAAGTACTTCTTTGTGTGCCCAGGCTTTGGGAGAAGATGAAAGAAGGCGTGGAGCGAAAGCTCAGCCAAGCCCCCGAGCCGCGTCGTCGCTTAGCCGAGTGGGCCATGAATGTCGGGCGCGAGGCTTTGGAAGCGCGACTTGCTGGGCGCGGGCCGGGCTTGGCTTTGACTGCACAGGCCGCATTGGCCGAGAAGCTGGTCCTTCGCAAAGTACGCCGGGCGCTGGGCCTAGAGGGTGCGCGAGTGGTCGCTTCGGGCGCTGCGGCCCTGAACGCCGAAGTAGCACGCTGGTTCCGGGGCCTCGGGCTTGAGATCTTAGAAGACTACGGCCAAACCGAGACCACTGGGGTGGTCAGCGTGACGCTTCCTGGAATGGACTGCGCGGGAACCGTCGGAAAGCCTGTCGACGGAATGGATTTCCGTCTAGCCGAAGACGGAGAAATTCAAACGCGCGGTCGGCACGTGTTTGTGGGCTATTACAAAGACGAGGCTGCGACTTTAGCGGTCTTGAAAGACGGCTGGTGCGCCACGGGCGATCTAGCCACCTTCAACGAGCGCGGCCTTCTTGAGCTTCGTGGGCGGAAGAAAGAGATTCTGAAAACCTCGGGCGGCAAGATGGTTGCGCCCATGCCGATTGAAGAAAAACTGAAAGCTTCGCCTTGGATCAGTCAAGCTTGCGTCGTGGGCGACGGCCGAAAGTACTTGGGCGTGCTTCTGACGCTTTCCGAGACCGCGACTGCGCAACTGAAAGAGCGCGGCGTGACTTGGGATTCGAGCGCGGTGACCATCGACTCGCCTGAAGTTCAAAAAGAGATTCAAGCCGTTCTGGATCCGATTAATTCCGAGCTGGCCAGTTACGAGCAGTTGAAGCGCTTTGCGGTTCTTTCTCGTGAATTTTCGATCGAGTCGGGTGAGCTCACGCCCACGCTCAAGATGAAGCGATCGGTGGTCGAGCAGAACTACCGCTCGGTTATCGATGCGATGATTCCATCGTGAGCTTTTCAGGGAACTGAGAATGAGTCAGAACGCTTTTGTCTCCGGCCAGCGCATTTCGATTCCTGCCACGCTGGTTTACGCGCGCAATCAGGGCCGGGTTTTGATGGTCGATCATCGAAAATCCGGCAAGTGGAACGGACTGGGCGGAAAGCTTGAAGCCGATGAATCCCCCTGGCAAGGAGCACGTCGGGAATTTCAGGAAGAGTGCGGGCTTCTTTTGCCTGAATCGGCGTTTCAGTGCTTGGGTTGGCTTCAGTTTCCGAACTTCAAAGCAAGTCTGCGCCAGGACTGGTTCTGTTTTGTGTTCACGGTGGAAGTCAGCGAGGAGGACGCCCGGCGCGTTCAAGCGGGCCAGGAAGGCGCTTTGACTTGGGTACCGGAAGCGGAACTGCTTCAACTCCCGCTTTGGCCTGGAGATCGGCTGTTTCTTCCCAGGGTCTTGAGGCGCGAGCCATTTCAAGGCACCCTTTGGTATGAGGCGGGGCAAGTGCTTCGCCACCATTTGGTGCCCTGAGGTTTCGGGGGCGCCTGAGCGCAGGAGCCTCGGGATGAATCGCTTTCGCGAAGTGAAGGTCTGGGGAGTGGTAGCGGCGCTGGGTCTTTTCGGCGCGATGTCTTTCGGTGGCTGTGCGAGCTTGAAAAAGCGCCTGGGTGCCAAAGAGGAAGTGCCTGCTGTTCCAATGGCCTTGGTCAGCCTCCAAGGCCCCCAGGCTACTGCGATTGCAAACTTGATCTCGCGCGAGCAGTGGGACCGCGATGAAGCCGGGAAGAAAGCGCCCCTGGCTCGGTCGCCACGTTTGCGCCGCATGGGCCTCAGGTGCCGAGGCCGCGATCTTTTCGTTCTTCCGATGCAGGAAGTGGTGAGAAAGCTTCCTAAGGGCGGAACGGACGATCAGCTTCTGGCCTATTCCGGATCGGGCGGCATCTTGATGCCGATTGTGGCTTGGGACGAAAAGAACCGAAGCTTCAAGAAAGTGTTCGCCGATACGATCTTGGGTTTTGAAAAACCTAAAGACGGCTGGGGGACGGATGATTGTCCCGATATCGTGGTGCTAGTGCACGCTTCCTTCTATGGCCGCGAAGGCGCCGAGCCCGCGTTTGCGTTTTTGCGATTCTCGGGCAAGCACGATCAGTATTTTCTGACGAAGCCTTGAGTGGGGCGCGGGCCACGCTCAGCGGATGCGCCGAATAGTTGCGCAGAAACCTTACCGCCAGCGAACGCGGAACAGCGGCCGATCATTCCAAAGGAGCTCGGCCTCTTGTCCTGCTTCGACGGGGCCCACTCCGGCTGGGGTGCCGGTGAAGAGCGCATCTCCTGATTCCAGGGGCAGCCACTCGCCAACCGAAGCTAAGCATGCGTCTGGGCCTAAGCGCATATCGATTCCGCGGCCGCGCTGGCGGAGTTGCCCGTCAATTTTGAGCGAGAACTCCTCCTGAAGGTAATTCTCGAATGAGGTGAGTGGCATCCAGGGGCCCAGGATGGCCGAGGCTTCAAACACTTTTCCCATTTCCCAAGGGTGTCCGTCTTTTTTAAGCTGGGATTGAACATCCCTCAGAGTCATGTCGAGCCCGAGGGTGACGGCATCGAAAAAGACGCGCTCTCCCTCGCGTTTCAATCGGAGGACAATCTCAAGCTCGTGGTGAACGCTCCCGCGGCCCTTTGGGAGTGCGACTTCGAGGGTCTCTCCCGCCGTGTTGGCTTGCACGATCGTGCTCGGGGGCTTCAGAAAAATCACTGGTCGAGCGGGTATAGCGTCGCCCAGCTCTTTGGCGTGATCGAGGTAGTTCTTTCCAACGCAAATGACTTTATCCATTTGAGGCTCCTTCACCGCGTCTCCCAGCTTTCATCCCAGCGCACTTCGACGGGGTAGGGCAGGGCTTCTAGTCGCGTACGCTCGGAGGCGCTCAGGCTTTTGCCGTCGCGAACGATGAGTTTTTCAAAGCTCGCGTCCCGCAAAGCCTGCAGGTGTTTTTCAGAGGGGAGGCCATCTGAGCGGGACCAGAAAAAGGGAAGTCCCGACAGCCAACTCCAAAGCGTGAGGCTCGCTGGGTCGCCATCGGTTTCAAGTCCCAGCCGCACCAGTTGTTTGATGTTTTTTAGGTAAGTCAGATCGCTCTCGTTCGGAAAGATGTTCTGAACGTTCAGGCGTTTGGGCTGAGCCAGGCGATTCAAGAAATCCATCGCGTAGTAGCGGGGCCAGCTACTCACCACGAATTGAAGGCCTGCTAAGTTTTTTGGGAGCTCAAGAAGCACCAGTTGCTCTTCGGGCTTCGGGTACTGGCCGGTATTGAAAACCACCCAAGTTTCTTGTCCTAGGAGTGCGTAGGCAGGAAGGTCGCCGCTCGAGAGCGGATACTGTTGAACCGAGACGTTAAGCTTCTGAAACCCAGCCGCTAGGATGCGCTGCACCTCACTGACGGTGGGCTGAGTTTTAAAAAGAAACCAAGCTTCGGGAACCGCTCGCGCGAATTCCTGAAATTCTGAAATGAGGGCTTCCCGCGGAGGCTCGGAAAACCGCGCTTCAACCGTGCCGTATTGTTTCAGGTGGGCCAGACGCGCCAAGTCCTGAGACTTCAAAATATCGAGCGTGATTCGGAAGTTCTTTTTCCCGGAGAACCGCATGAATCGATGAAGCTCTTGGGAAATCGGCAAATGGTCGGCAACGAGTGTGTTCTCGATGGCGGATTTTGCGATGACGGGGAAAGCCGAAAGCCAACCGAAAGCCAAAGTCCAAACCAAACGCTTCAACATGAGAGAGGGCTCCTTCAAGAAGGACTTCATGGAACAGCCCTTTCAGTAAACTCTCACGACTTGCGTTTGGACAAGGAATTTACGCGAACGGTGCGTCCCCAGCTCATGGCTAAATCGGGAACACGGCTGAGTTGTGCTAGCCAAAACGTCAGCACGTAGGGGAGCGTCAGAAGGGGAAGCGGGATTCGCCCAAGAAGCGGCTGAAGCGCCACGCTGACCATGGCGGTGAGGGCCGAGAACAGGGCTATCCTTCCCACGGTGAATTTCTCTGGGAACGAGGCAAGTCCCAGCGCCAAGATGCCTGCGCTGGCGGTCCACTGTCCGTTCATCCAACCTACGGCACCCGGGGCCAGGAGCGCTCCTGTGGCAACGGCGGCCAGCGTTCCCAAAAGAAAGGCGACGCCTCTTCGAATGCTGAAAAGAAGGATGAGGCCAAAGAGAAGCGCTCCGAAAATGGGGTGGGGCACGAACAAAAGTCGCCCCATGCCCGTAAAAGCAGAAAGGGACAGGTTCAATTCGGGCTCGCTTTCCGCTGAGGCCTGCCCTAGGCACAAATGAGCGCCCCAAGTCAGAAGCAAGTAAGGCAGAAGGCTTGGGCTCAGTCTCCAGTGCTGAGTCAGTTCATAGATCGCTTGAACCACCCAAGGCAGAGCCAGAGCGCTCAAGAAAGCAATCACCGCGAAAGGCACCGAAGGCGGGTACGCGTGAGTGAGCGCCAGTCCCAAGAAAAAGCCGTTCAGTGTCAGAAGGCCTGTTTTCCTCAACACGAACGGAACACTGAAGCGAATTCCGTGCAGATGACCAACGAGTGAGCCGGCGAAAGCGCCCCAGAACAGCCATCGATCAAAGGCTAAGACTAGGCCCAGAAGGCAAAAGCCAAAAAGAGGTTCTTCCAAAAAGAAGGCCTGACTGAGTCCTTCCAGATACTCAAGAGTTCCATCCCAAAAGCGCTTCATAGTTTTACCCAGTCTCCGTGTTGGAAGATTTTTCCGCCCCACTTCAGCAGCCTCGGACATTCACTTCGAAGCGCTAAGATCGCGCCGTGCCCCGCGCGGGGTTCGGGGTGGTACCACTGACCCCAGGTCGAATCGTAAAAACGGGCGCTTCCGTCGGGAAGCTCCAGCACGCAAAGCTCGTGGTAGACCATGCGCTTGCCTACCCAGGGGAAAGTGGCCCGTGGGTCAGTCGCCCAAAGCTGCTTCCAGTGTTGGGTGCACGTTTCCTCATAATGGAGAAGCGCTTGGGCAGGATGAGCCGAAATTCCTTGAGCCCGAAAGATCTCGCGAGCCAGAACCGCAAAGACTCCGCAGTCCAGTACGTCTCGCTTCACCAGTTCGCACCACGCCATAGGCCAGGGAGAGGGGCCCCATTCCCAGCGCTGTGAAATCCAAGCAGGCGCGCGAGTCTCGCAGTTTCCGAGCGTCGAGATTTCCATCGATCGTGCGTAAGCCAAGAGCCAGCTTCGAGCAGCAGCACAGCAGATTCCATCGTGATGAAGGAGCTCGGACGCTGGGTGCTCGAGCCACTTTCGCCAGTGCTCTTCTCCGGAAACCAGCTCCAGAAGCCACGCTTCGCGGTCTTGTGATTCCGAAGGTGATTTTCTGAGAAGAGACTCTGTTGGAAAGGAATGTCTTAAATCAACCGCGCCCAAAGACATAACTCATGCTCCTTTCGTAGCCACCTGCGTCCCCAAACACGATGCAGTCACCCAGTGCGACCGAGTCGGGCAAATTCACTCCGGGACTGAGAATGTCGTCTTCCATGCAAATCCTTCCCAGAATTCTCACCGAGCCCGCTTCAAGCACTTCCGTCTGAGGAAGGCCAAGCGGCGGAGCCGAACGGGCGGCGTAGTAAGTTCGGTGGCGGTGAGAATGAATGAGCGGCAATTCTGCGACACAAGCATCCACTACGACTTCCCGAAGCGAACCGTCGGGTGCCCGGCGAATATCCAGCACACGCGAGACCAGAACTTCCGTGTCCTGAGTCAACGCGCGGCCCGGCTCAAAATACAGCGTGACTACCGAAGGAAGAGCCTCACGAACGGCTTCCTGAATCGCTGGGAAATCGAGCTCGGGAAGATCGCCCGGGTAATGCCCGCCACCTAGGTCGAGATGCCGAACCGGAATTCCTCCGACTCTTTCTAGCGTCTGACACCAAAGCAGGAGCGATTGAAAGGCTTCTTGCCAGCGCCGCATGCCGATGGCCCAACTCGGCATGTGGAAGTGGAACCCGAGGTCCGCGGTCTTCGGGAACTTCTTTAAGCTTTTTGCGATTCGGTCGAAGTTCTCAAAATCATCAAGCTGGTTCCCGAAACGTGAATGGACTTGGGGAACTCGCATCCGAAGGCCCATGCCCCGGGCCATGGGCCCCTTCGGATCGGTGATCAAAGTTTCCCATTCCTCAAATGAGTCGGCAAATACTAGATGAAGGCCTCGAACCGGTTCCTGATCTTGTGGCCAAAACTTTCCCGGGCCGTTGAGAATGACTTCATTCTTCTGAAAGCCCGTTTGGATCGCGCGGTGCACTTCCGCTTGGCTGATGCATTCGGCGAGGAAGCCGCTTTCCCGGGCTTGCGCTAAATGAAAATCAGTCGGGCTCGTTTTCACACTGTAACCGACTCGGATTTTTGGCGAGTTCGGTGAAGCCTTTTTTGCCTTTTCTGAAAGCACTCGAAAGCGTTGCTTCAGCCAACCTTCGAGTGGCGCCCGGTGGGGTGTTGCTTCCTGAAAGTTTCTCATCAGCCCGCGAACGTCATCCCAGAGAATGGGCGGAGGTAGATCGGGCGGTGGAAGTAGAGCTTCGGAAGCTTCACTTTCGGCTTCATCTTGTTGAGATGCGAGATCAGGAACGAATGAGCCAAAGGACGGCCCCCCTTTTCCTTTTTTTCCGTCAATTGACCACTCGGTTGCCGTTTGCGCCGAGAGCCAGGGAAGCCCGATCGATTCCTGAACCGGGATCTCGACAACCACGCGGGTGAAGCCGGCACCGCGAGCAGGCGTGTCCCGGTACTCCCGGTTCAGGGCGCGTGCCATGAGTTTTCCTGGGAGATTGATCCCAGAGATCGCGCCTCCGAAAATCCAAGCAGGAAAACGCGGATTGCATTCAATGATCCAGCGAACGCCATCGGGATCGCGGATGAATTCAATTTCGCCACCACCGTTCCACTTCAAGTCGCGCATCACTTGCGCTAGGCCTCGTCGCAGGTCTTCGGCTAGGGGCTGCACGCTGCCTGCCCAGGTTTTTCCTTCGGGCGTGATTTGGCGCTTCGTTAAATGAGCCGCATCTACGAGTTCACCCTGAAAGGAGGCAAACGCAATGGTCTCTTCGTGACCGAAGATGGTCCGCTGAAGGAACAGTTTCTCGGTCTTCCAGTTTTGCTTCAGTTGGGCGCGAGCGCGCTCAAAGACGCCCCAAGAAGTCACGCGCTTGGCATCATGATACGGGCTTTTCAGCCAGCATTGCCAAGCATTGTGGCGCAAGAAGCGGTGAATTTCGCCATCGGGGAGATTTGCGGGAATGTATTCGGGAACCCGGAATCCCATCGACTCAAGCTCGGTCACAGCCTGGACGCGGGGTTTTGAAGTTTCTTCCACAGCGTGTTGAGTGGGGGCAAAGAGGTTTTCATGCGGGCCGACATGATCGTTCAACCAGTGAACTTCCAAATCGGTTGCCGAGATCCAAAGATGTCCTTCGTCGAGCCAATCACGCACTTGGCGCGAATGAGAATTGTTGTCCAGTTGGCTCCAAAGCGGAAAAAGCTGCGCTTCATCGAGGACTGGTGCGTTGAGCCCCGTCGAGCCTTGCCAGTGATCCACGCCCACCAAGTGGAGGTCGGGAAACGCTTGTCGCAAACAACGTGCGATTCCTAAGCCCGATGCTGGGTTCTGTCCGGAATGCATTCCGCTGATAAATATTTTTTGAGTCATAGGGCCTCGGGGGTGGGAACTGTGGGAAGGGCGGTTTTCGTCAACGCGCTTTGAAGAAGGGTCCAGGCGTAGTCGAGCGAGGAAGGCGTTGCAGGATCAAGGCCCAAAGCTTCAAATACTTCGGGAGTGGCTGCGGGATGAAGGCCAGATAGAACGGCCCAGCCCTGTCCCACTGGGATCTGCGAGATAGCTGCTCCGCCGTCGGGATAGCGTGCAATCACGGTTCCATCGCCTTCAGGCGTGATGGGTCCGCCCCACCAAAGCAGTGGACGTAGAATGCCCCCTGGAAATTTCGCTTCGGCAATGGCGTAGGAGCTCCCCGAGCGTTGATAAATGGCTTCTTGTTGAAGTGGCCCGTCGATCAGCCCAAAGCCATAGGCAGGCGCTTCAGTTGCGGTTCCACCCGGGGAAATTGCCATCCATGCGCCTGCGCAAAACCCCAAGTAGCTCATTCCATGGTCACGAACAGCGGTTCGAATATTGAGGCGCGTTTTCTTGGATAGTTCAGCGGTCAGCGTGATGGCGTTTCCTCCTGGAACCACCAAGAGGGAGTAAGAAGCGATCGAGTCGAGATCGAGATTCTCCAGTTGTTGCGACGTCGCTTGCCGAGACTGAATGCCATGCTCTTTCAGGATCTTTTCGAGCGATGAAATTTCAGCGGGCCAAGTTCCTGAACCACTCAGAAGCAGCACCTTCGCTTCGCCCCGGATCGGCGGCACACCAGCTTGGAAGCTGGTGTCACCGAGTGGGTAAGCGCATCCCGAAAGAAGCGATAGAGCGGCAACTCCGAAGATTCCCAGGAGCCCATAGGCCGAGGTCCAAAGCTCTTCAGAAAGTTCTTCGAAGCGAAAACGACGTCCAAAGATCATCATCGGGATTCACCGTGGGTTGGTAAGACCATTGTCTTTGCACCAGTGCAGAGACGATCCATCCCGCCGTATGGACGCTGGTGCCGAAGTGAGCGGTTGTATGACTGAGGCCCGGAGACACTCCGAAAGCACCGTCGTGGTAGTTCACGGTTCCACCTAAGCCCACGTACTGCTGGCGAATGGCTCGGAATAGGCGCGGAAAAGCGTGGTCGTATTGAAGGCCGGCTTGGTAGTGCGCGCCTCCGAGAAATTTCGAGCGCTGTCCTTGGTCCCAGTAAAGCCAGTAGCTGGTTTGAACGCTGGGAATGAGCTGTCCTCCCAGAAGGGGAAGGAGTTGGGGCAATGCGAGGCTGGTTTGTAGCTTGTTCCCTTTGGGGATCCAGGGGCCTTCAGCGTTTGGGTAAACGAAGTAATCGCCCACCAACGACCACTCGAGCGCTGAGGCGGATTTGGAAAAAAAAGTGTGCTGATAGGCAGCCAGAAGATCGATTTCGTCCCAAACCCGTTGAGTTCTTTCGGCTTGGATGGCCGACCAAAGGCCGAAGCTCAGCCCCTGAATGGGCGTGGTGGCCAAGGCCGAGAGGTGCCAAACCGGGTTGTCTCCGCCGATCTTGAAGCCATCGGTGAGGTAGCGTGTGGCCCAGGCCACTTGGGCGGTGAGCAGCGGGGTGTGGGTCGGCGGCCTAGGCTGAGCGCGCACCGGGCCGACTGAGGATTGCGTCGGGCCGGCCGGCGTGGCAGAAGGGGCGCGTGTGTCGTGGGTTGAAGCCCAGGCCCTGCTTCCAAATCCGAGGGTCATTCCGAGGAGAAGAAGGATCGTCCGCATCGGGCGGCCGAATTGCAAGGCGTGGACCGACCTGATTTGGGAAGGTGTGAGATGGTTGCAGCTTGGATTTTGACTCTCGGGGTCCTGGTCTCTTGGGTGGCTCCGATTCGCGGCGCTCAGGCCGCAAGCGCAGCGGACATTCAAGCGCAGATGTCGACGCAGACCCGGCGCATGGAAATCCTTTATCGATCGCTGCAGGTGCGTCTATCGCGTGCCGGCGCGGAAGGAAAAAACACCGAGTCCATGCGGAGTGCACTGGAGCAGGAACTCACTCGTCATGCGGAAAGCATGACCTTGCTGCAGCAGCAACTCCTTGTCGCACGCGGACTGAAATCCAAGCCTCGTTCATCGGGTGCGTGTTCAGTAGATGATGCTCGGCTGGGCCCTAAACTGATTGTTTCCGCAGCGCCCCCTGCGCCGGGAGCGCACGAGTGCTTTGATACGGCCTCTTGCGAAACCGGGAAGTATTGCAAGACGGTGAAAATTCAGTGCCTGGGACCTGCGGCGATCCGTGAGCTTGCGGGCCCGGGTGCTGCAGCACTTTGCGATCAAGCAGGCTGTGAAGTGATTTTGGCCAAGCGCATGTGCGAAGCTTTTGATCTGAAAGATGGGATGATCATTGATCCCGGGAACACCGAGACGGCGATCGCCCCCGAGTCGGGTCAGGCGGTTTACGAAACTTGCGTCACGCGGCACGAGCTTCGGCATGCGTTTCACGATCCAAGCACTTGCCCGAATTGTAAAAGTGAAGCGATTGCCTTTGACGTCAGTGCGCAGTGCATGCGCGTTTACCGCGAGCGGCATTGTTCGGCAGAAACTCCCCAGGAACACCGCTTCACGAACTATGCGTGTCAGTTCCTGCAAGACCAGATCGACTTCCATAAAACCGGATCGGTTTTTAACGACTGTTTATGCAAGAACCGCCTGGAAGGGTTTTCGGGCATTTACGAGTCGGGTACTTGTCAGCGGTGTTTGAAGGAATCAGGAACGCATGAGTCGATGGCAAAGCTTTATTGCCGTGGCCGAGAAATGATCGACTTGGACGATATCTTGGGGCCCGAGAAGCCTTTTTGAAATGAACTCATGGAAACAGGTTCAATTTCTTTCAGCGTAGAGGGGGCTTGGGAACTCGTTCGATTTGAAATGATCGATCAGGAGGGAATTCGTACTTTTTGGGGTGAGAAAGCCTCCGGACTTTTGATCTATACACCAGACGGTTACATGTCGGTTTCCATCCACTCGCAGGCTATTTTTCGCTCGGAAGACGCCAAGGAAATCCTCGACGGGATCTTGTTTTACTCGGGACGGTACCAAGTTCACGGACACGAAATTCGCCATCAAGTTCTTCATGCTTCGGATCCGCATCGGATTGGATCAGAAATGGTGCGCGAGGCGCGCTTCAATGACGGGCTGATCACTTTGACGGCGCGGGGTGATTTTGGAGTCGCGGCGCTATGCTGGCGCCGAATCTAGATGAAAGAAAGCGCTAAGTTTCGCAGTATGTAGCCCGTTAGAGCAGCGCGAGTGCGTCTGCGAATTCCCAATCCTTTTGGGGCTTGCCGCTCAAGCGCGCAGCCGAGGCAAGATGCTTTCTTCCATCTGAGACCTTGCCCGCAACTCCTGCTGCGAGGGCTGCACAGTAATGGGCGAAGTAATAACGTTCGCGCTTGAGGCCGTATCGCTTCCACGCGCCGAGCGATTCCATGGCCCAACTTCGGGCAGTGGCCTTTCTATTAGCTTCCCAGCGCGACTGAGCTAAAAAAGCCGCGCCCACGCCAAGAGCGTAATAGCCGTGTCGATCGCCCGTACGGCTGATTCGGCGACCGTAGCGGGCCATGCCGAGGAAGTCCTCGGACTGATAGTAAAAGTTGATGCAGACGCCAAACCGAAGAGCAGCGTCTTTACCCGAGAGAGATCGAGTGAGAGGGGCGAGGATTCGGAGTGCTTCGAGTTTTCTTTTTTTCTTTTCCGCTTTTGGGAGAGCATCGGCACCGTCACCGAGCATCTTGGCGAATTGATAGCGGACGTAAAAATTCTTGGGCCACTTTTTAAGAGCCGCCCGAGCGTGATCTAAACCGCCGGCGTAATCTGCCTGGAGAGCGAACTCACGCATTTTCGCGCCAAAACTCTCTAGCCAAGCAGGATCTGGCTCGCGGACTCGAGATTTGCTCATGCCAGTCACCCCTGCTTCAGCGGGGCGTTCTTCAGCAGAGTCAGCTCTTTGTGGTTCTCTTCAGTCCAGCGCAAGGCCCAGTCGCTCTTGAACAGCAGCACGAACTGATTGTCGCGGTCCAAGAGGCAGCGCGTGTCGTCTCGGCGGTCGAACTCGTCGGGCTGAAGTTTTCCTTCCACCCACCGCGCGTGCAGGAACGGAACTCGCTCAATCTTCGTTTCGGCGCCGTATTCGGCGGCCAGGCGGTGCTGAAGCACTTCAAACTGAAGTGCTCCCACGGCGCCTAAGATCGGATCTTTGTCACCCAAGTCTCGCTGCCGATAAACCTGAACCACGCCTTCTTCCGAAAGCTGCTCAAGTCCCTTTTGAAGCTGCTTTCGCTTCAAAGGGTCTTTGATCAGTAGCATGGCGAAGTGCTCAGGCGAGAACCGCGGCACGCCCTGGTATTCCACCGGCTTGCCGTTGCAAAGCGTGTCTCCAATGCGCAAGTCGCCCGAAGTGTCGAGAAGTCCCAGGATGTCGCCCGGCCAAGCTTCGTCGACGATCACGCGCTCTTGAGCAAAGAAGTTCAGAGGTTTTGAAAGCGTCACATCACGCTTCAGTCGCGCGTGTTTCACTTTCATTCCGCGCTCAAAATGACCCGAACAGACGCGCATGAAAGCCACGCGGTCGCGATGCGAGGGATCCATGTTGGCTTGGATTTTAAAGATGAAGCCCGAGAACTGCTCGCTCTTGGGTTCGACGATTCCGGTCGTGGTTTCGCGCGCTGCTGGCGCGGGAGCGAGCTCAATGAACCGCTCCAAGAAGCGCTGCACGCCGAAGTTGTTCATGGCCGAACCGAAGAACACGGGCGTGAGCTGGCCTTTCAGAACGCGCTCGTGATCGAACGGGTCGCCTGCCACTTCGACCAGTTCAAGTTCTGCCTTCAAAGTATCGAGGAGTTCGCCCGCCTCATGAAGATCGCCGCGCGCGCCGCCGAGCGAAGGCAAAAGGTCGGGGTCGTTCAAATTGTCGAAGCGGCGGTCTTGCAGACGATCTTTTTGGAGGACGTTCGCTACGCCGTCGGTTTGAAAGTAAATCACTTCACGCGACTGCCGGTCGTACACGCCCCGGAATCGGTCACCCGAGCCAATAGGCCAGCTCATCGGGCAGGAGCGGATGCCGAGCACGTTTTCCAGCTCGTCGATCAGATCCAGTGGGTCGCGCGACGGGCGATCCAGCTTGTTCATGAACGTGAAGATGGGAATCCCTCGCATCCGGCAAACTTCAAAGAGTTTCCGGGTTTGCGGCTCGACGCCTTTGGCGGCGTCAATCAGCATCACTGCCGCATCGGCTGCGGTGAGCGTGCGGTAGGTGTCTTCGCTGAAGTCTTTGTGGCCCGGGGTATCCAGCAAATTGATTTGGTGGCCCAGGTATTCGAACTGAAGGACCGACGACGAGATGGAAATCCCGCGTTGTTTTTCGATCTCCATCCAGTCGGATGTCGTGGATTTCTGGTTGGATTTGCCTTTCACCGCGCCGGCTAAGTGGATGGCTCCGCCGTACAAAAGCAGCTTTTCTGTGAGCGTGGTTTTGCCGGCGTCTGGGTGCGAGATGATCGCAAACGTACGGCGGCGCTGGACTTCACGCTCGAGCTGGGCCGGGGTGACGGGCATGCGGGGCACCATGCCCGAATTTCCCTGCAGACACAAGAACCTGCGCCATGATAGGGCTTTCGCGAATGGCAAAAGACGATCTGATCCGTTTTGAAGGCAAAGTCGCTGATTTGACCGGTGGCGGGAATTACCAAGTCCAGTTGGACAATGGTCCGTTGATCAGCGCACGGCTTTGCGGAAAAATGAAGAAGTTCAAAATCCGCGTCCTCGTGGGCGACCGGGTGACCGTAGGCGTTTCGCCGTATGATCCGTCGCACGGCTTGGTTCTTACGCGGCAAAAATTGGATCGTTCTTGAGCCCCCGTTCCTGGCTTGCGGCTTCCTGGTTCTTCGCTTCGTGCGGAATCGGCTTCTTCATGTCGCTCGTTCGTTGGGGCGACAACAACGTGGTCGTCGACATGGGCCGGATCATGGCCTGGGGTGTGCTGCCGCTAGCTGGCGTGCGCGTCCGGGTCTTCGGCAAAGAGCACTTGTCCGAAAGTCTTCAGCCCTGCGTTTACGTGGGGAACCACCAGGGATCCTTCGACGTACCGATGTACGGTGACTTTGGCATGCGGCGAACCGTGGCCGTGGGCAAGCGCGAACTGAATTTTGTTCCGATCTTCAATCTGGCTTGGTGGGCTTCGGGCAATATTTCGATCGATCGCTCGAACCGCAGCCGGGCCGTGAAAAGTCTTGAGCACGCGGCGAAGGTCATTCGCGAGAAAAAAACTTCGGTTCTGATGTTCCCCGAAGGAACGCGGAACCGCACCGAGCAGGCCATGCTGCCTTTCAAAAAGGGAGCTTTCCACTTGGCCATCGAAGCGCAAGTACCCGTGGTGCCGATCGTGATTGCCGATTACCGAAAGGCTCAGCGGGAAGGGCGTTTTGAAAACGTCACGGTCGAAGTGCGCGTTCTTCCGCCGATCCTCACTGCCGGATTGTCACCCAGCAACGTGGATGCCTTAGCCGACCAAGTTCGCACGCAGATGCTTGCAGCTCTTGGTGAATTGAAAGTCGAGCGCGACCCCGCTTAAGGCGCCGCACTCGCTCCGGGTCATGTGCTCAACGCGGACCCTGAGGCGCGGGCCCACCCATAGTCCAACTCTGCCTCAAGCGTTCGTCGGTGCTTGCTGCTGCGTGCGGGCGCTGTCGGTGGCTTCGAAATGCGGCATTTGCGAGCGCTTCGGTACGGGCCGAGCGTTCCAAAGGCGCGTTGCGAGCCAGAGTCCCAGCGCGGCTAATGGAATCATGGCCAAAGGCCAACGACTCCAGTTGGCAGCGTCTTTGGCAGCGTCTCCGGAAGGCAGGATCGCGCCGTACACCACGGCTTGAAGCCCGGTTCCCAAGTAAACCATCCCGTCGATCAATCCCACAGCCACACCGACGTTTCGCTTTCCAGCGAAGTCCATCGAAGCTGTGCCCGAAAGCATTCCGTGCACGCCGATTACGGCCAGCATCATGAAGCTGACTGCCCATCCCAGAAGCGGGGATGTGAGAAGTCCAAACGCAAGCAAGCTACCGAAAAGGAGCATCCCATAGAGGATGGACGAGACGGGTCCGCGGCGGGATTGGAAGAGCTTGTCTGACAGCACACCGGCAAAAACGCCGCCCAGGATTCCGGCAATGCAATTGGCAAGTCCCCAGTTAGCCGCAACGAACTGGCTCGCTTGCCCGGTTTGCTTCGCGAAGATCGGGTACCACTGCATGACCGCGTTTCTGAGAAAGCCCGAGCAGAACTCGATCACAGCGATGGTGACGATGACCGGGTCGCGAGCCATGCGCTTGGCGACGGTCCAGGCCGAAAGTGCGGGGCCCGTGTCGCCGCTCGAAGCGTCGCCCGTATCCAGATCGGTCAAGCCTGCTTTCGAAGGCGAGTCTTGAACCAGGAAGAAATCGATCGTGGCAAAAATGAGAAGCAGAGCCGTGGGAATGAAGAAGACAGTAGGAACGCTGAAATTCTTCACGATCAAAAAGCCCAGATCGAAAGCGAAGTAGATCCCTAGCGCAATCAAGATTCCGAAAATTCCCCCGAAGCTGCCGCGTTCGCGCAGGTGGAACCAAGCCGAGTTCACTTTCACGATCGATACGGCGCCGAAACTTTGGAAATACATATTGGCGGCGTAAAGGCCCGTCAGTGCCGGAACGATGTCTGTGCGCCCGGAATAAATCAAAAGGCCCATCAGTAAATTCGCGAATGCCGAACCAATCGCGCTGATCAAAATCGTGGTGCGGCCGCCCCACTTATCTGCCAGCGGTCCGTTGATGATGAAAGAAAGCCCGTAAGTGAAAGTCCCGATTCCGAAGATGGTTCCGAAATCCGAGTTCGTGATCTGGCTTCCCAGGGCCACTTTCGCGACCGTCAGGTTGTAGCGCCCCATGTACAGAAACGCGTAGGTCAAGCCAAGCGGCAGCCAGTTCAGGGTTCGGCGTCGCAGAAAGGCCGCCGAATGTCCCAAGTCCACTCTCGGAATCCGGTGCAGCACAAAGGCGATCACGGAAACCAGGATCAGGATCGGAAGGAACTTTTCCACCAGGTCCAACAGGCTTTGGGTGAGCATTGAGGCAGGATTTAGGAAAGCCCCCAGGGCTTGTCCAAGAAATAGTGCTGCAGGGCATGAAACCCCTGCGAGCCGCGTTCAGGACCGAGAAGGAGCGGTCTCCAGGGCTGGGGCGGCGCGTTGGTTTTCGAGATCTTTTTGGAGGACCAGAAGATCATCAATCTGGTCTTGAGCAATCAGCCTTCCTCGAATTCCGTTCTGAAGGCGCAGATCCAGGTGTCTGGCCAAGCGGCCTTCGTGAAACTCCCGAAGCGTGGTCAGGTCGGCCTCGATCCACTGATGAAAGAAGCGAGGGATGGATTCGTTCTCCAGAAGCGTCAGTGAAAGGCGCTCGAGTAAGGGGGATTCCCTGCCTTCCAAAAAACGCCTCAGATCGCGAAACCAGCCTTGGCCTGGGGGAAGGGGCAGCGTGAGCAGCCCGGGGGGCTTGGGGCGAGTGAGCGGCGCAGGAAATTCCCAGCGGGCGTCTTGGCAGGTGGTGGCCCAGAGCAATCTCAGTAAAGCGCCAAAGGCCTTTTCGACCGACCCGCGGCCTTTAAAAGCACCAAATAGCAGGTCGCCTTGGGTCGATGCTTCTGTGGTCAGGCGCAGGCGAATCTCGCCGCCTAGGTTCCGTAGGCCGATCAAAAAATAGGTCTGAGGCCGTGTGTTGGCCCGGTTGTAGGGCGGCTTCAGCTCTCGCAAAAGCTGGTTCTCGCGAAGGAGGGCCTGAGTTTCATCCGCAAGTTCTTCCCAGTGGATCTGATGGACGTGGTGAACCAAGCGCAGCACTTTTCGCGAGACGTCCTCGGGGCGGGCGCGGCGGTAGGACAGGAGCCTTTGTCGCAGGTTCTTGGCCTTCCCCACGTAAAGCAGAGTTCCTTGGGCATCCCTCATCAGATAGACGCCCGCTGTGCGGGGTAGGGTCTGCCAAAAATCTGGCGAGAACCGGTCGCCCAAGGGGTTGGGGTAGGGGAATAAGCGCGCTTGGCGTGGGGGGAGGCTTTCCATTCGATTTGGGTCTGAATTTAGCACCGGAACCCAGGAGAATGTTAAGAGGGTTATTTCCTGAGTGAAATAGTCCGAAAAGAGAGAGAACCCAAGAAGGACCAGGAAACCACCAATGTCCCTGTCTCCCACCACTCAAACTAAAGTCGGCACCGTGGCATTAGCCATCGCCTCAGACGAAAAGGGCCCTGTGCTGGTCGATTACTTTTCAGATGAGCGCGAAATCGCGACGCTGGATCTAGCCGTGAAAAACCAGGATCCTGAGCCCCTGGAAACGGTCTATTCCTTTCGGGAACGCCAGATCCATGAGGACGACGAGTTTGGCGATTACGTCGAAGACCTGCTTTCCAGGCCCTTTCTGAAGGATGAGGTTCGCGATCACGGCTTGCAGTGGCTGCATTCCAAAATTAAAATCGAGCGCTTTCAGAAGAACGAGCGCGAGGCCTCCAGGACCATTGCCGACTTTGCTTTTCGGCTCTACTCGGAAGATCCCAGCAAAGAAGACTTCCTTTTGGCCAGTCACAGTGCGGCTGTCCGAATCCTGATCTTGAAAGTTCCTCCGCGGAAGCCCTCCCAAGCAGCTTGATTCAGACGGCCGGGCGGGGTACCCCGAAGGTCGCTTGATTTGCTTGAGAAAAGGAACGCGTCGATGAAGTGTCACCCAGGATTAGTCCAAACTGCCGAAGGCATCCGCGAGATCGTGGAGCACCTGAAGGGCAAGGACATGGTGGCTTTCGATACGGAATTCATCCGCGAGACCACCTTCTTCCCGATGGTCGAAATCCTTCAAGTCGCCTCCGACGAAGAGTCCTGGTTGATTGACGCCAAGGTGTTTCGCCGGAAGGACCCGGTTCAGACGGGCATTCAGCCGCTGCTCGATGTGTTTCGCGACCAAAAGATCTTGAAGGTCATTCACGCCGCCCAGGGCGACCAGGAATGTCTTTACACCAGCTTCGGAATCACGGCTTCGCCGTCGATCGACACGGCAGCAGCTGCATCCTTGTGCGGTTTTGGTGAGTCGGTAGGGCTTGCGAACCTTCTCAAAAGCGTGATGGACGTGAGTCTGAAAAAGGGCCACGCGCGCACCGATTGGACCGTGCGCCCGCTTCCTGAGCAGCTCGAAGAATACGCGCACGCCGATGTGGTGCACCTGGTGGAACTGGCAAGACAGCTTCTCGATCGCCTCGATCAAAGCGGCCGTCGCCAATGGGGCTTGGAACTTTCTGCAAAGTGGGAAGATCCAAAACTCTACGAATCGAATCCCGAAGAAATGGCTCAAAAGCTGGTTCGCGGGGGACGCCTTGATAAGCGCGGCTATGCAGCGCTGCTGGAGCTCGTGAAGTGGCGCGAAGACCGGGTTCGTCAGTTGAACCTGCCCCGGCGCTGGGTAGCCGACGATTCGGTCTTGGTCGATTTGGCTCATGTGCGCCCAAAAGACATGCAGCACCTGTCGGCCTTCCGCGGTCTGAACAAAGGCGAATTGAAGAATTCGGGCGAAGCGATTTTGACCGCGCTGGAAAAAGCGACTCATGCCGAAGACGTCAAATTGCCGCGGTTTCCAAAGCCCGATATCCCGAGTGAGGCCGAAGGCCAGGCGCTTGAGCTGATGAAGTGCTTTGTCGGGATGCTGGCCGATCAGCATCGAATTGCAGCGAAGCATTTGCTGACGGCGCACCAACTGCTTCCGGTTCTTCGGAGTGGCGCAACCTCAGCGGACGAACTTTCTACCAAAGGCTTGGTCTCGCACGGTGCTTCGCAAATCATCGGGGATGAGCTTGTAGCGTTTATCCAAGGGCGCAGGGCGCTGTCCGTGAACGGACGATCCGTGCGCGTGGTTGAGGTCCCTGCGTGAGCGGAGCGCGTCGGTCTCTGCGTCCGGCGGGGTGGCCCGCTCGCGCCGAGTACGTGCGCCGCTACCGGGTTCCCGATTTACTGCCAGGGGCGCCGGAGCGCGCTCGTGCGGTTTTTGTAGGCGAGAGTCCGCATCGCGATGAAGTGGCGCCAGAGACTCCTGAAGAGCGCACTCCTTTTCGAGGAATGGCCGGGCGTGAGTGGTGGTCGGCGGTAGCGCGACTCGCAGGGCGGGAGATTGCCGTAAAGCCCATGCCTCCGCGTGCGGTGCTCGAACCGCTTTGCCAGGACCTGGGAATCGGGCTCTTGAACGCGGTTCAATACCCACTTGATCCAGGAATCACTCGTCACACAGGCGATGACGCCGATCCAGCTTCGGCTCTCGGATTTGCGAAAGCGACCGGGCCCACCAGTTACAAGCGTGTTTTCAAAGAGCCCGATCTCTTCAATCCAGTCGCTCAAGCGATCGAAGATCTCAGAGCGCGGCTGGCTCCGTTTATCGAAGCAGGCGTGCCCGTCGTTTGTTTGGGGAACGACTCGCGTTGGTTCGTCGATCAGGCGTTGGCTGAAAACGCCGAGGCTCTAGCTCGCGTTCAGGTCATGCCTCATCCCTCCAGCTGGTGGCGAAATGCGAACAACCGAACTCGCGCCATGGATGTGCTTGGACGGGTTTTGTCGGCAGGCCGTTAGTTTTTCCCGGTCAAGAACTTCGGCGCTCGGCAAGAAAGCCAGCAAAGCACCGAGTACTTGGTCAGGCGTCCGACAAAAAGGATGCCTGCCATTTCAACGAGCGGAACGCCTGCCAACGTGCAGATCGCAATCGGCGGGTGAAGCGGAAGCGGCGTCAGCGTCAGTCCGAGCAGCGCCCAAATTCCGTGTTGGCCTACCCAAGCAGATGTTTTCAGCCAATAGGGCGAACCTAAAACATCGCCCATCAGGCTTTGCACGAGCGGTTCTCCCCAGTGGTTGATGGCCAGGGCGAGCGCCATCCCTCCCACCCAAGCGCCTAAGGCAAAGCCGAGAGCCGTAGCGAACCAGCGAGGTCGCCTGAGAAACGCCGAGGTCATCACCATTCCATCGAGCGGCAGAATCAGGATGAAAAAATCGAGCGCCGTTAGACCTGCCATCAGAGGCAAGTACCAGCTTCGGTCAGCAAATTTCTCAAGCTGGGAAAGCCAGCGGGAAAGACGAGTTCGGCTCATGAAGGGGGCATCCTTCCAGAAAAGTCGGCAAACGGGAAGCCATCCGACAAGGAGGCAGCGTTCTATTTGGAACGTGCGTTGCAGTCTGGAGGGGGTGTGAAGCCGAAATTCAAGGAGAGGGTGATCAGAATGAAAAATAAAAAATTACTAGGTTTCTTGGCGGCTTTGCCGCTCCTGGCGTCGGTTACTGCGAATGCAGCAGGGCCCGATACCTCGACCAGCCGAATGGAAGAATCGAAGTTAGGAGTGAGAGTCCTTCAGGACGAAGTCTGGGCTTTCAGGCCCCAGCTCGGAGCTTTGGTGTTCGATAGTCCGCAGGATAACTCCGCTCAGTCGCGCGCGATGATCGGGTTCACGGTCGACTGGAACATCGCGAAAGCGGCGCTGGGAGATGCGCCGACTCGCTTCTTTGTGGGTCCTTCGCTGGGTCTTCTTTACTCGCACTTGGGTACCGGGAAAGCCGACTTCTTCGGCTCGGGCGCCCAGTCTCAAGGCAATTTCAAAGGAGGTGGGAACGTTGCGATCCTTCCGCTGAACGTGAAGCTTGGGTTTAACGTGACGGATACTTTCCGAGTCTCGGCTCGGGCCGGCGGTAACTTGATTTATCGGTCGGCAGCCAACGTGCTGAACCTGGGTGCGAAGTCCAACACCGATAGCGCTCTGTGGAGAGTCTACCCGAACGCAGGGGGTGACTTCGAGGTGGGCCTGAGTCGTCGAGTATCGCTCATGATCCGCCCGGACTTGACCATCACTCCAGAGAAGGATCTTTTCACGGGAACTCTTGGAATCTCTGCCCTCTTGGGTTGAGCAATCAGACTAAAGAAAAAACTGAAAAGGGCCGGTGGAGTGGATCTCCTCCGGCCCAAGCTTTTGGTGTCGTACTGACCAGTTCAAGAGGTCTTGACTTCAATGGGCCCACCGGATTTGATCCCGGTGCTCTCGTTATTTGTTGAACACCCTGTTGAAGGAGGCTTTGTGAATAAGACCCAAGTGGCGGCAATCGCCCTCTTGTCTTTGGCTGCCGGCCAAGTTGGCCAAGCGGCAGAAGCAGTGCGGACCAACCAATTTTGGTGGCCCGAACGTTTGAATCTAGCGCCTTTGCGTCAGCACGCAGTTCAGTCCAATCCTTTGGATGCAAGTTTTGACTACGCGAAAGAGTTCAAAAAATTGGACCTTGGCGCACTCAAAAAAGACATCAAAAAGGTGATGACCGCATCGCAAGATTGGTGGCCGGCCGACTGGGGCCACTACGGTCCCTTCTTCATCCGAATGGCTTGGCACAGCGCAGGCACTTACCGTGTCGCTGATGGTCGCGGCGGTGCAGCAGGTGGACAACTGCGGTTTGAGCCGCTGAACAGCTGGCCGGATAATACGAATTTGGACAAAGCCCGTCGCTTGCTTTGGCCGATCAAGAAAAAATATGGGAATCAGATTTCCTGGGCTGACTTGATGGTTTTGACCGGCAACGTCGCTTTGGAATCCATGGGTTTCAAAACCTTTGGGTTTGCCGGCGGTCGTGCGGACGATTGGGAAGCCGATCTGGTTTACTGGGGACCTGAGAAAAAATTCCTGGCTGACGAACGCTACAAGGGTGACCGTAAACTCGACAAGCCGTTGGCCGCTGTTCAGATGGGCCTGATTTACGTGAATCCTGAAGGACCGAATGGAAACCCGGATCCTTTGGCTGCTGCCAAAGACATCCGCGAAACTTTCGGCCGGATGGCGATGAACGACGAAGAGACGGTCGCTTTGATTGCAGGTGGTCACACCTTCGGCAAAGCCCACGGAAAAGCCGATCCCTCAAAGTGCGTGGGTGTTGAGCCTGCGGCTGCCGGAGTGGAAGAGCAGGGCTTCGGTTGGAAGAACAAGTGCGGAACGGGGAAGGGTGGAGACACCATCACCAGCGGCCTGGAAGGCGCATGGACTGCAAGTCCCACTCAGTGGACCACACAGTATTTTGGCCATCTTTTCGCGTTTGATTGGGAGAAGACCAAGAGCCCTGCTGGGGCAACTCAGTGGGTACCTAAAGGTGGACAGGGTGCGAACCTCGTTCCCGATGCGCACGATGCATCGAAGCGTCACGCTCCGATCATGTTCACGACGGACTTGGCCCTGAAAATGGATCCGAGCTACGGCGAAATCTCCAAGCGGTTCTTGGATAATCCCAAAGAGTTCGAACTGGCCTTCGCTAAGGCTTGGTTCAAGCTCACCCACCGGGACATGGGACCTCGCGTCCGTTACCTCGGCAAAGAGGTTCCGAAGGAAACTCTGGTTTGGCAGGATCCCGTTCCGGCTGTCGATCACAAGTTGATCGGCTCTGCGGAGATCTCTCAGTTGAAAGCAAAGGTCCTTGCTTCGGGTCTGTCCATTTCGGACTTGGTTCGCTCGGCCTGGGCATCTGCGGCTTCCTATCGGGGTACCGACTATCGCGGTGGCTCGAACGGGGCACGGGTTCGTCTGGCTCCTCAGAAAGACTGGGCGGTCAACGATCCACAAGCGCTTTCCACGGTGATCACGAAGCTGGAGTCCATCCAGAAGGAGTTCAATTCGGGACGCTCAGACGGGAAGAAAGTTTCTCTCGCTGATTTGATCGTGTTGGGTGGCAATGCAGCGGTTGAAGAAGCAGCGAAGAAGGCAGGACAAAAAGTACAAGTTACTTTCAAGCCGGGCCGATCCGATGCAACTCAGGCGATGACCGATGTGGCTTCGTTCGCAGTCTTGGAACTGAAAGCAGATGCTTTCCGGAACTATTACGGCGAAGGAAGTTACTTCTCTCCGACGGAAGCCATGGTGGATCGGGCCAACATGCTGACTCTGACGGTGCCGGAAATGACGGCTCTGGTCGGAGGCATGCGAGCCTTGGGCGCCAATGCCGGTGGTTCTAAACACGGTGTGTTTACGCAGCGTCCAGGAACCCTCAGCAACGACTTCTTTGTGAACTTGCTGGATATGTCGACTCAGTGGCGCAAATCCTCTCAGCAGGAAGGCCTGTACGAGGGTGTGGACCGCAAGTCGGGCGCTCTGAAGTGGACGGCCACTCCGGTGGACCTCATCTTCGGTTCGCATTCTGAACTTCGCTCGATCGCTGAGGTCTACGCCTCGGACGACGGTAAAGCGAAGTTTGCACGCGACTTTGCTCGGGCTTGGTCCAAAGTCATGAGCTTGGATCGCTTCGATTTGATCTGAGCTTAGAGAAGGATTGAATGTGATTCGGCCGCTGTTCCGTTGGGACAGCGGCCGAACTTTTTTAGGGACCTTCGGTTTGCCCTGGGTTCTGTCGTGAAATCACCACAAAGGCGCGGTTGCCTTCGGTCCCACGTTGCAGAGTGATGAGCCAAGTGGTTTCGAGCGGATGTTCACGAGTCAGCTTCTTGAAATGCGAGGCCGATTTCACGCTGATTTGATTCAAAGCCAGAATCACGTCGCCTGGCAGGATTCCGGCTTCAGAAGCGGGGCTTCCCCCTTCGACGCGCACGACCCACGCGCCTTCGCCTCGTTTTAGTCCAATCAAGGCTTCCAGCTCAGAAGGGATGTCCTCGACTCCGAGTCCTGCTTGCGAGTGATTCAGCTCAGGAGTGCTTGCTTCTTCGGGCGCCATTTGGCCGGCGCGTTCTTGCCGATTTTGCGGGGATTCGGCCACGTCCACCCAAGCGGTTTTTCTTTCTCCTCGGTGCAGCCACTCGAGTTGGACTTTCTTTCCTGGCTCAGTCCCGCCCACTTGGGTTTTGAGATCCAAAGAGTCGCGCACGGGACGTGTTGCCCAACGAACAATCACATCGCCTGGTTCCAGCGGAATGCGCGCAGCCGGTCCCTGTGGGTTCACGCGGTTCACTAAGGCGCCCAGCGTGTCGGGCGCAGCAAAGTAGTGAGCCAGGTCGCTATCGAGATCCTGGGCCGAAAGACCTAGAAAGCCGCGCCTGACTTTTCCATTGGTCAGGATCGAGTCAGAAACTTTCTTCACGAGATTCGAAGAGATCGAAAAACTAATCCCCATGAATCCACCCGTTTTAGAAAAGATCGCAGCATTGAGGCCGATCATTTCGCCCTTCAAATTGAGGAGGGGGCCGCCTGAATTTCCAGGATTGATGGGTGCATCGGTCTGAATGAAATCCTCAATATCGTGAATGCCCAGCCGCCCGCGTCCTTTGGCGCTCACAATGCCTGCGGTCACGGAGCGAGCCAGTCCAAATGGGTTACCGATTGTGATCACCCAGTCGCCCACTTCCACCGCGTCTGAATTGGCGAAGCGGACGGGCACTAAAGTTGAGGCTGGCTTTTCTAGCGCTATCTTCACGACTGCTACGTCGGTTTGAGGATCGCTGCCGATTAGCTTGGCTGTGAATTTACGCTGGTCACCTAAAGTGACGCGGATGCGGCGGCTTTGCTCAATGACGTGCGAGTTCGTGAGGATCATGCCGTCGGATCTAAGAATGATTCCCGATCCGATGCTGCTCCCGTTCTGCCCCGAGCGTTCGGCTTCAATCGTGACGACCGACGGCATTGCCGTTCGTGCAGCCGCCTGGAAGGTGCGGCTGGCACGCTCCAGAGGCTCTGCGTGAGCCAGGCCCAAGCTAAAGGTCAGGACAAAGGGCAACAAAGCCAAGATGTTTTGTCGACGCACATCCCGGCCGTTGCAGCATTCGTGCGACTGGTTCGAGCGGTCAGCTTAGCCGGAGGCTTTGCTGCAAAAGCTCAAGTGGCGCCGTGACACTTCTTGAATTTTTTTCCGCTGCCGCACGAGCAAGGATCGTTTCGTCCGACCTTGGGTTCGTTGCGGCGGATGGGGCCCTGTTGCAGGCCTTGAGCATCAAGAAAGCGCCACTCGCCGTTTTCTTTTTCAAAAAAGCTGTGTTCCCAGTGCTCTTGCTCTTTGCCGTCGGCGCGATATTTCGCGAGGAAAATAATCTGTCCTTCGGTGTCAGTGGCCTGGCCGCCAGCCATTTTCTGAACTTCGAGGCCCAGCCATTCGCTGTTCTTTGCCCAGTCTTCCACTTCGTCGCGCTTGATGTCGCCGCGAGTGCGCGAGTGGTGGGTAGCCAAGATGTAATCGGTTTCGATCCGGGTGAACGCCGTGTAGCGCGCTCGCAAAAGTTGTTCGGCAGTCTCAGCCTTGCGCTTGCCATTGAGAATGGGCAAGCAGCAGGCGTCGAGGGTCGCGCCCGAGCAGCAGGGGCAGGCGTTAGGGGGAAGGGTCGAGGTCGCCGATTGAGTTTGAGTCATGGGCCGGACTCTAATCCGAGATGGCGATTGACGGAAGGGGTGATCTTGACCATATCGAGCGCATGGCATTCGATTCTTCCTTCACTGAAGCGGAATTCCGGAAACAACAGCACGCGGCAGTGGCGCGGATGGAGAAGGCCTTGGACTCGGTCGATCCGGACGTCATTGAAGTCGAGCAAAGCAGCGGAGTTCTGACTTTGAAGCTCGCCCGCGGCGCTAAAATCATTCTCAGCGCTCAGCCTTCGGTTCGTCAGCTTTGGCTGGCAATGGCGGTCCTGGGGACGGCCATCCACTTCGACTGGCAAAACGGCCAATGGGTCGACGACAAAGGCCAAGGCAAAGAGCTTTTCTCGACGCTCAGTCAGGTACTCCGCGAGCAAACCGGGCTGGAGATTTCCCTCTAAAACGACCGCGCTGAGGCCTAGTTTTCAGGTCTTCCCAGCCGAGCTTTCGCTTCAGTTCTTCCCTGCCGCGCGGGCCGCGATCGGCGGATGGTAGATGACCTGAATGATGGTGCCGTCCAAGTCCGAGAAATAAAACGAGCGTGCCCCGTCGCGATGGGTTTTCACGTCGCGCAGAATCTTGGCTCCTTGTCCCTTGACCCGCTCGTACCAAGCGTCGACCGACTCGATCGTCGGGAGCGCGAAGCCTAGGTGATCCAGGCGCTGGGCCGGGCCGTAGCCGAATTCATCCGAACCTACGGGAGTCGCCTCGTCCGAACGGCGGTGAATGGCCAAATTGTCCTGGCCGCCCGAGGTCAGATACACGTTGTCGGCGTCCGGCTCCCATTCTACGGTCATGCCCAGGACTTTCTCGTAGAAAGCTTTCGAGGCTTGAGGATCGCGGACGTAAAGGGCTGCGTGGCGAAGTCCCAGGGTTTCCATACGGGTTTTTTAACCGAGTTCGTGCTAACGCGATAGTCACCATGCAGTCGGCTCACGTTTATGCCCTTTGCCAAGCAGGTGCTGAGAAAGCCCTGAAGGCCGAGGTGGCTCGGATGAATCCCGAGCTCCGCTTCGCCTTTTCGCGCCCGGGCTTCGTCACTTTTAAGCAGGCCTCAGGGCAGTCCGCCTTGGGTATGGATTTTACGCCGAAGTGGGCGTTTGCCCGAAGCTGGGGCTTGAGTCTAGGCCGGGTGGCAAGCGTTTCTGAGCTCATTCAGGCTCTTCCGGGCTGGTTTCAGGCCGAGCAATACGCTTCCTCGACCGGGGGCCGCCGCTGGAAGCTTCACCTAGCCGAGCGCGAGCAGCACGAACCGGGCGAAGAACCCCTAGGCTACGAGCGGGGACTTTGGACCAAGAAGTGGGCCGAAGCCCTTCAGGCCGACTGGAAAGCCGTGGTCGAGGCTTCGGGGGGGCGCCTCACGGCCGAGCCTGAGTTTTTCGGGGCCGCTTTGCCCGAACAATGGGTTTTGGAATGCGTGGCGGTCGAGGAAGGCCAGCTTTGGATCGGGGCCTACCGGCAGTTGGCGGGTCGAAGCGCTTGGCCAGGAGGGCGTTATCCGGTCGAGCTTCCCGAGGATTCCCCGTCGCGGGCTTTTTTGAAGCTGGAAGAGTCGATTGCCTGGGCAGGCTATTCCGTTCGTTCTGGCGATACGGCCGTAGAAATTGGGAGTGCCCCGGGAGGCGCTACTTACGCGCTTCTCCGAAAGGGAGTGAATGTCGTGGGCATCGATCCGGGTGAGATGCACCCCCGGGTGTTTGCTTTCCAGGATCGCCCCTCATTTCAGCATATTCGCGACGTCGTGGCGCAAGTGCCCCGGGAGACGCTCCCCGAGCGGGTGGATTGGCTTCTTCTCGATATGAACGTCGAGCCTCGGGTGTCGCTCTTTCAGGTGGACCGACTGGTCACCCGGATGTCCGATAGCCTTTTGGGCGTGATTTTGACCGTAAAATTGAACCAGTGGTCGTTTGCGACGGAAATTCCGCATTGGAAAGAGCATCTGAAAGCCATGGGGCTGACCCGTGTGCGCGCCACCCAGCTACCCGCCAATCGAAGGGAAATCTGTTTGGTGGGGCTGACCCGAAAAGGCCAGCACAGACAGATCTGAAGGCGCCCGCAAATTGCGAGCGTGCATGGACTTGAATTTTCTCCAAAGATTCGAGAACAATCTAAGGCGAGGTTTTTCTATGGCCAAAGTGACCGTCTACACCATGAATCATTGCCCCTACTGCGAGCGTGCCAAGCAGCTCTTGAAGACGCGCGGGGTGGCTTATGAGGAAGTTCGCGTGGCTGAGGACGACGACGCCATGTGGGACAAGCTCTTTGAGCGCTCGGGCTTGAAGACCATGCCTCAAATTTTTGCGGGCGAGAGCCTGATCGGTGGTTACACCGATCTTGCGGCGCTGGACCAAAGCCAGGGTTTGGATCATCTCAAATGAAGTTTCTGGTCCTGGGCAACGGAGCGGTCGGGCGGGTGATTGCCTACCGCTTAGCTTGCGCAGGAGCCGCTGTGGCTCGTTGGGTGCGCCCAGGCCACTTGGGCGAGCCGAGGACTTCTGATCCTGCCTGGGTGCAGATCTTCGGGCTTGAGTCGGGCCAGGCGCTATCGCCTAGGGTGCACGCGCAGCCCGATCAAAAGGTCGATCCCGATACGGTCGTAGTGTTGACCGTGAAAGCCTTTCAGACCGAACAAGTGCTTCGTGAGGTCAGTCCGTGCCTTCACCCCGGGCAACTCGTTATTTTGTGCGAGAACGGCTTAGGGGCGGCCGATCGGGCCTTTCGTGGCTGGCCTCAGGGTGTTTACGTGCGCGCCAGTTGTTGGTTCGGAGCGGTGGCTCGAGGCTTAGATGACGTCGAGCTGAAAGGCCGGGGCCGGATCGAAGTGGCAGAAGAACTGCGTGCAGCGCCCTTTGCGCCAGCCGATGTCGAAGTGGCTCGCCAAGCTTGGCAGGGCTTAGACCATTTCCTTCAGGCGCTCGAAGCCTCGGGGCAGGAAATCAGCGATCGTGCCCAGGGGTGGTCGGAACTGGAATGGCGAAAAGCGCTTCTGAACGTGTCTTTGAATGCAGTCTGCGCGCTGGCTCAAGTGCCAAACGGGAGCGTGCTCGAGAAGGCGGATTTGCGTGAGCAGGTCGAGAATCTGCTTTTTGAGGCTTTGGAACTCGCACGTTCGCTCGGGGTTGAGTGGGATGAAGAATCGGAAGTGAATGGCGTTTGGGAAGCCATTCGCCGTACGGCGGCCAATCGCAATTCCGCTTGGCAAGATCTGGAAGCGGGACGACCGACCGAGATTCCTTGGTTGAACGGAGAAGTGGCGCGCCTGGGCCAGCGCTGGGGAATCCCGGTGCCCACCCATCAAGCCATCTTTGAGCGCTTTCAGGAATTGACGGAAGGTCGGGCCTGAAACGCGCGGCCTTTACCCTGAATGGGCTGAGATAGCTGCAGCGCGTGAAAAAACGGATTGCAAACCAAAGCAGTCGCTGCTAATTCCCCTTTCACACCTCGAGTGATGCGTCCCCATCGTCTAGAGGCCTAGGACACCACCCTTTCACGGTAGTAACCGGGGTTCGAATCCCCGTGGGGACGCCAAATAAAAAAGCCTCCGAGCCAATGCTCGGGGGCTTTTTTATTTCCGTCACCCCGGGGACGCGCCAGAGCTTCGCTCTGTCACGCCTTTTGCCGGCGGCAAAAGGTTCGATGCGCTCCGAGTCCCGCCCCTGCGCTGACCCTTCGGGTCGCGCTTGAGGCGGTCTCTCGCGCACGCATCGCGATCAAAACGCGCTTTGCGTTTTGCCGCGCTTGCGTCCCCGTGGGGACGCCGAATGAAAAAGCAGTAAGCGATCAGCTCTTTTTTAAGGAGCAAGTGTTGATCCCTAAGATCGAGTAGGGCGGGCACCAGCCGCTGAGGCCAGTGGCGATGGGCATCAAGCCCACCAGGAACCAGAGGTTCTGAGGACCCATGAAGGCTTGACTGACGAGGCCCGCACCGACCACGACTCGAATCACGCGTTCCACTGGATGTACGTTTTTTGTCATGTAAGGAGGCTATCAGGAATGGGTCCCTTTGTCGGCTCGAACGTAAGTCCCTGAAACCACGAGCCGGACAAGCGAGCGGATGGATTCTTTCCCTCACGCCCCTTCGCGCATGCGGTCTTCAAAAGCGGTAAGGGCAGCTTTGGCGCCGTCCCCCATGGCCATCACAATCTGCTTGAAAGGGATGGTCGTGACATCGCCGGCAGCGTAGATGCCGCTCATGGAAGTGCGTCCTTTCGAATCGACGACGATTTCCCCGCCCGGAGTCACCTCAACCAAGTCCTTCACAAACTGGGAGTTGGGAACGAGGCCGATCTGAACAAAAACTCCGTCGACCTCCAGTCGCGTGACTTGATCCGTTGCGCGGCTTTTGTACTGAAGTGCGACCACCTTTCCGTTTTCGCCGATCACTTCCGTGCTCTGCGCTTGAGTCAGAATGGATGTGTTAGGCAGGCTCTTCAGCTTGTTCACCAAAACGTCATCGGCGCGAAGTTTTTCTCCGTACTCGAGGAGCACAACCGATTCGGCAATTCCGGCCAAGTCGATGGCCGCTTCAACGCCGCTGTTTCCACCGCCGACGACGGCGACTCGCTTCCCTTTGTAGAAGGGGCCGTCGCAGTGAGCGCAGAAAGCAACGCCTTGTCCAATGTGCTCTTTTTCGCCCGGGATGTTCAACATTCTCCAGTGGGCTCCCGTGGCGACGATGACCGACTTGGCCGAGAGGGTTTCTCCGCTTTCCAGGTCAAGGCGCTTCACCGCGCCCGGAACCAGTTGCTTGACCTTCCGGTGTTCCAAAACTTCGATTTTGTAGGCACCGATGTGCTCGCTCAGTTGAGCCGTGAGTTTTGAGCCTTCTGTGTAGGGCATGCTGATCATGTTCTCGATGCCCAGAGTTTCTCGCAGTTGTCCGCCGAAACGCTCAGCTAGGATCACGGTCTTCAGTCCCTTGCGGGCGCTGTAAATGGCGGCCGATGCCCCTGCCGGACCACCGCCGATAATGGCGACGTCATAGAGGCCTAAGTCCCGGCTAACAGAAGCATCGTAGGATGTTCCGAAAGCCCCTTCGAGCTTCTCAATAAGTTCTGAAAGAGTCGATTTGCCCGAGTGAACGAGCTTTCCTTGAATGACGACGGCCGGGACGCCCTGAAGTCCGAGCGCCTTTACTTCTTCTGGGGCAACGCCGCCGTCGATCACTTCGTGCTCGAAGTCAGCGTGTAGGGAGGCCATCAGGTTCAGGGCCTGGACTACGTCGGGGCAGTTCTCGCACGTCAGCGACATAAACGTTTTGACGTGAATGGGGCCTTTCAGGGCCTGGATGCGATGTTGGATGCCGGAATCGGGCAGCTTTCCTTTGCTGTCCGTGTTCAGGATGGCCAGAACGAGTGAAGTGAACTCGTGGCCCCCGGGAACTCCGCGAAAGACGATGCTTCCCCGGCCGCGCTGAGAGTGAATCTGCAAGCGGGGTGCGGTTGAGACATCAGCCACGCGAGTGACTCGAACTTTCTCAGTGATCGATGCAAGCTGATCCACCAAGGTATCCAGCGTGCTTTGATCGGCGTGAGAAGAGGTCGAGACCTCGAGGTTGACCTGGTTTTCCAGGCGGGCGAAAACCCCTTTGAGCTGCTCCAGCATTCCGGCATCCAACATGGTGCCTCCTTAGATTGAGTGAACCGAAAAGTCGGTTAGATCTTTCCGACCAAGTCCAAGCCCGGCTTCAGGGTCTTTTCGCCCGGAGTCCACTTGGCGGGGCAAACTTCGCCCGGGTGGGAAGCGACGAATTGAGCGGCTTGAATCTTCCGCAGAAGCTCGTCTGCGTTGCGGCCGATGCCGTTATCGTGGATCTCAGCGATTTTCACTTTCCCTTGTGGGTCGATCACGAAAGTTCCGCGGTAAGCGAGGCCTTCTTCTTCGATGTGCACGCCGAAAGCGCGGGTCAGGTGGCCGGTGGGGTCTGCAATCATCGGGTAGCGGATTTTCTTGATGGTCTCCGAGACGTCGTGCCAGGCCTTGTGAACGAAGTGGGTGTCGGTGCTGACCGAATAGACTTCCACGCCCATTTTCTGAAGGGCGTCGTATTTATCGGCCATGTCGCCCAGTTCCGTGGGGCAAACAAACGTAAAGTCGGCGGGGTAGAAGAACAGAACCGACCACTTACCCTTGAGGTCTTCTTGGGTCACGGTCTTGAACTTGTTCTGGTGGTACACCTGGACTTTGAAATCAGGGATCGTGCTGTTGATCAGGGTCTTCATAAAAGTGTTTCTCCTTGGGTTCAGTTTCGGCGATTGCGCCTGGTTTGAAAAATCGATTGTTTTTATGGTACGATAGACAAAATCGATGAGGTGAAAATGGCCACCCTGACGCAGCTAGAATACTTGGTAGCGGTCGATCGGTACCGGCACTTCGGGAAGGCTTCAAAAGCCTGCCATGTGTCGCAGCCGACGCTCAGCATGCAGCTTCAAAAGCTCGAAGATGAATACGGGATGACCTTCTTTGACCGAACGAAGCAGCCCATTCTTCCAACCCCCGAAGGGGTGGCGGTGATCGAGCAAGCGCGCGCTGTGCTTCGCGAGGCTGGCAAACTCGATCACTTATGCAAAAATAGAAAGCTCGAACCGAGCGGCGAATTTCACCTGGCCTTAATTCCAACGATTGCGCCTTATCTTTTGCCGTATTTCTTGGGTCCATTTGCAAAGAAGAATCCAAAAGTCGAGCTCTTCATTGAGGAGATGACGACCGAGACTATTTTGGATGCCCTGGAACACGACCGGATTGACGCGGGAATTCTGGCGACTCCGCTTCATCAGCAAAACCTAGAAGAACGCCCGCTCTACTACGAACCGTTTCAGGCTTACATCAGCGACAAGCACGAGCTGGCCAAATCCAGCCTGATCCACGAGGAAGATTTAGACGCCAAAGACATTTGGCTTTTGGCGGAAGGCCACTGCCTTCGAACTCAAGTGGTTCGCATGTGTTCACTCAAAGGAAAGCCTGGGATCTTTCCGAACGTTCGTTTTGAGAGTGGAAGCCTGGAAGCAGTGACCCGTTTAGTGGAACAAGGGCATGGCTACACGCTCCTGCCGTGGCTTGCAGGACTCGGCGTCAAGGGAGGAAAGGGGGCCGTGCTGAGGAGCTTCGCTAAGCCGGTTCCTAGCCGCGAAGTCAGCTTGGTTTCGCGCCGAAGTCAGTACAAAGGGCTGATTTTGGATGCCTTAGCGAAAGAGATTCAGGCCAGTCTGCCTCAGGGTCTTCCCCGGGAAAAATCGAAGGCAATCGAAGTGGTTCGGCT
The DNA here is from genome assembly GCA_040399745.1 of Bdellovibrionia bacterium. Taxonomy (GTDB): domain Bacteria; phylum Bdellovibrionota; class UBA1018; order UBA1018; family UBA1018; genus CANFHS01. The sequence continues at coordinate 32,338 of JBBARP010000009.1, forward strand.
TTAATGAGCGCGTGAGTGCCGCTAGGTCAGCGCACCCGCCTAGCTTAGATCTCGGCTTGAATCTCGTTGTGCCGAAGAAACCACGGCGTGAAAGGAGCGTTGTAGCGCGCTGAAAGAAGCGGTCCTTTTGCCGTCAGATTGCGGGATTTTAGAAAGCGCTCCAGGATTTCTGAATGCTCGCTGAAATTCGCGTCGGTCCAGCGGCCCGAGAAAACAATGACCGCGCGTCGGTTGGCCGGAACTTCTCGAATCTGAACCTGCGGGTTCTTGGGTTTGGGCAGGGTCGCTAAAGTGTACTCGCTTGGCATCATGAAGCGGATGGTCCATTTGCCGGGGTTGCTTGCTTGAGTTTCCACGGGGGCGGTCATCGCAATCTTCTGCGAAGCGGCCTGCACCTCGACCGGCGCAGTCATGGAGATCTTGCCGCTCGACTCACTCCCAGGAAGTTGGTTTTCGCCGAAGATGAAAGCCGCAATCCTTCTGAATCCCTCACTTCCGGCCTTGTCCCAGGTCTCGACCTCAACCGTGGTTTCAGCGACCAGGAACGAAGCGTACGAGCGCACTTCGATGGTCTGCCCTTCGAACTTCGTTTCTTCCACAACTTCGTACTTGGGCTTTTCGATCGCAAAAGCGGACGAGGGGCTCATGATGCCTCCAAGAGTAAGGACCAAGGCATGAACGATGACAGCAAATCGCAAGCCGCGGGAAAGGGTCATTTTCCGAGTTTGACACGCTCTCGGTCTTTTTGCTGCAGTTCGTTGTATTCTTGGTAGGGCTTTCGGAAAGCATCGATCAATGTTTGATCGATCGTGTTGTCATCGCCAACGCGCCTTTGCTGAAAAAGGGTGAAGGCTGCCTGGTGAGAGGCCCTAGCTTTTTGGACGGCTGCGAGCTCGGTTTTAAGTTCTTCGCTCAAAGCGCGAACCACTTCGAGACGAACGGCTTCTGCTTGGGCAGACGGACGATGCAAGGGGTTTTTGTTTCGTAATTCAGAATCGGGCAGCATTTCGATCGCGTCGAGTGCTTTTTCGAGGGTTTTACTGGGGAAAAAGGTAAGTGACCGAGTCGCATTCCTCGTCGTTTGAACCAAGTAAGTACAGGTGCCGTCGAGATTTGCCTTCAGTCGCTGCTCGAGCAGTTGAGGGACGTCGAGCTTGGAGATTTGAGAGAGTGCAGCTTGAATTTGTTCCTCGGATCGCTCGAGCCGCCGCTTGACTAGGCCGCTGATATTGAGGCCCAGGATGATCTCGTTTTCGGCGTCGACGGGTTGAGGAGTTTTATTTTCCCTTTTGGGGTTGATCCGATTGGCTAGATCAGCAGAAAGAACTGAAAGCGTATAGGAGTAGGCGGCCGCTTCATCGTTCGGGAAATTTTGAGCGTAATGATAGCCATCATCTCCTGCGTCCTGAACTCTGACGACCATCCTGGGGTTGCTCGGTAGTTCTCCGAGCGCGATCAAGTCTCTTTCGGTTCGGTGAGTGCGCGCATGGATAATTTCATGCCCTTCGTTGAGGGTAGGCCCGAGATGAGTAATGAGGTCGTCGGAAACGAGAATCATCTCCCTCGTCTGACTAAAGGCCGCGACGTATTGACCGTTTATTTTTTGATTCGGATTTAAGTCGATCGCGACTGTCGCCTTCTGCGTGTTCGCAATCCCCCAGGCAAAACGATTTAAGGGATGTACGAATTTTTCTGGATCGCTCTTGGATAAGGGCACCGGAAGAATTTCAACGACGATACGACTGGGGTCTCTGTCGTTCAGTCGATAAGCCACGCGGGTCAGCTTCAGGATTTCGAGCAAGGATTCCCCGTATGCCTTTATTTCTGGGGCTGTGTAGGCACGATCATCTTTCTGCGTCACTGCGCTCAGATTTTTCAGAGTTTTTCTCCGTGCCTCGAGCGCAATAAATTCCTCTTCGGTTGTGAATCCGCGAACTCCCCTGAGCGCACGCAGCAGTTCTTTGTCGCTCATCTCGCTGAAGTCGCTGGTCTTTTTGAGGCAATCTAGAAAGGCGTCACTCGCATCGGCGGCGAGCGCGAGCGAGGAGGGGAGGAGGGCTAGGAAAATCAGGGTAAACGAAGCAAGCGACGACACGGTTTTTCTCGTCTTTTAGATCGGCTTTTATTCTGAAATCGCTGACTTTTTTGCACGAAAGGGAGTGTCGTGCTAGCCCCAGGGGTTCTAGGAAAAGGGGTGTGGGATGAGTGTTCAAATTTTGACTGTGAAGCGAAGCCTTGGCTTGTGTGGGGCGCTAGTGGCTGCCTTCTTGGCTAACTCAGCCCAGGCAGAGGTGTCCGCTATGGAATGCCACTCGAGCGACCTGTCCGGCTCAGGCCAGTCCGAGTACTTCGTCGACTTTGCCTGGACTCACGGGGCGCCCCCCGTAGACATCACGGTACGGCGGGGGGACTCAGGCCAGCCTGTGGGCGTTTGTCCGCGCGGGGCCGAATTGCCCTATGCGAAGGACGACGCCGCAGACGGAAGCTTCACCCGGTTTGATGTCAGTTGCTTGGAAGGCAGAAGGCCTGCCCCGTTTCGGGCTCCTGTTTTCCATCTCGGGCTTCCCCGGTATGGATGGATCGAAGGAGGACCGTATTGGGCGGTATGGGACGTTGGCGTCAAGGGCGTGCGGACGAAGTCCACGCGTCTGATGCTGAACTGTCAGCCGAAGGTGAGCGGTACGGGCAAGATGATCACGAGCACCTGAGTGACGCGGTCGTTTGCGAACACGCCTTGATAATGCAGGCGAACGCTTCGGCCTGGATCTTTCGCTTCCGCGCCGGGGCGAGGCAGGTGGACCATCTTGGGAAGGGCTCTTGCCACGTCCTCAAAGCCTTTCGAGTCGCACTGGCCTAGGCTCCAGAGTTTTTGAATGGCGTCGGTTTCTTCCTGGGTGAACAAGTTGCGGTCTTCTAGGAAGAGAACTTCTTTGACGGTCTTGCCTTCCAGCTCTTGATGCGAAAAATCTGAGCTCAAAAGTTTGGCCGTATAGACCGTGTAGAATTCGCCCACTTTGCCTTGCGGAGTAAGGGAGAGTAGACCGAGCGGCAGATCGTTCAAGATCACGCTTCGGCGTTCCATCTGGCGAAGAGCGGTCACGTCGGAAGCCAGGATGCTGGTGAGCTTGAGCTCGGGTTGATCGGAATAGGGCGACAGGCTCCAGCGGTAGATGGGGCGGATGGCCTTCTCCGAGGGGTCGCGCTCGCCCAATGGAATTTCCAACTGAACCGTCTTTTGCTCCTTCAGGCTGGTTTGAAGGGCTGCGCTGAGCTGCGCGGACGATTCAGCATTGAGCATTTGAAGGAGGTTCTTGTTCGTCGTCGCTTCCATGCTGAGCTGAAGAAGCTTCGCCAGCTCCTCGTTGCCACGAAGAATCACTCCGTTTTCGTCGACCACCGCCAAGCAAGCGGGGAGGCGGTCAATCATGGTGTCGGCATGGCTCTTTGCTGTTTCCAGCATTTCCATAACGCGGGCATTGGCATGAAGAAAGGCGCGGTAATCGAATTCCATGGTGGCTTAAGCTCCGGTGGTCATCAAGGTTTCGAAGATATCGTCGGCGTTGCCCTTGGCGGATGGGTCGTAGGTCTGCATCGCATCCAAGGAGCTTTCTTCGGAAATTTCTACCAACTGGGTCACCACCACGCGGGTGCTCTCCCAGAGGATTTCGCAGGTCTGCGTGGTGCTGATTCGCTGAGAGGTTCCGCGGAAAAAGACTTCATCAAAACCGCGAGTCGACATCGGTAAGCTGATGCCTGCATCAACATTGTTCCGACCTAGGTCAGCACGCATGGCGCCGGCCACCAGGTTAGCTACTTCGCGCAAAAAGTCACGGATCATCCGTTCCTTCACTTGATCCGGATTGACCTGCATGTTCTTCACGCAAAGAGGAACCATGGGCGCCAAGTCGGAGTGGTACTTCAGGGTGATCCGGAAGCCCATACCTTGAACCAAGATGCTGGACAAAATGTGGCCGAGCACTTTGTTGCCTTGCGAGGGTATGTCCTGAATGGTGACGCCTTCGACGTTAAAGAAACCGGCGAATTGCTCGCGCGAGTGCTTCTTCAGCATCAAGCGAAGGTTCTCAAAAATTTTTAAGATTTTAGGATCTTGAGAAGAGGCAGCAGCGGTGCTCATGAGTGTCTGTCCCAGGGAAAGAAAGTGATAAGAAAGATTAACCCTCCGAGGGGGGGGCGGTCCATGTGTCGATTTTGTTTTTTTGATCGTAATAGTTTGGGGAATAAAAACTGAAGTCAGGGAATTGACGGCTCGGTTTAAACGTCTTCAAATCGGGGATCGTCGTGTTTCGGGACCGCGATGGCAGCATTTGTTCCCGTGGCTTGGAGCGGAACAGGGGTGCTTCGCTGAGGGGTTTTGTTCGGCTCCTGAGAAGGAGGTGCAGCTTTCTTTCGGAAGGGGAGCACGGTCCGACTTCTTGGCTTTGAAGCTTCTTTGGGGACTGCGGCGTTCCTTTGTACTTGCGCGCTCTTTTGGGCCGGAGCCTTGAGTGCCAATGGGCTGGTCGTTTGGGGGACCGAGCCTCCCTGCAAAGTTGCTGAGAGGTCTTTGGCGAGCTGATCGAGGCGATCGGCTTGAAGTGAGAGGGATCGTGAAGCGTCGGCGGAATCACGGGCGCCTGCTGCGTTTTGCTGCGTGACGGACTCGAGTTGGCGCACGGCTCGGGTGATTTCCTGGATGCCTTGGCTTTGCTCGCGGCTTGCGGTCGCAATTTCGGTGACTCTCCGGCTCACTTCTTCACTTTGAGTGACGATTTGGTCGAGAGTCTCGTTGCAGTCTCGAACCGTGCGAATTCCGCCTTCAATCCGTTCGCGGCCGCTGGCAATCATCATGTCCATTTTTCCTCGGGTAGATTCAACCAAAGAGCGAACCCGAGTTGAGCTGGCATGAAGCATGTCGGCGATATCTTTGGCTGCTGTCGCGCTGAGCTGAGCCAAGTTGCCCACCTCTTCGGCGACTACCGAGAAGCCTTTTCCGGCTTCGCCTGCGCGTGCTGCTTCAACTGATGCGTTAAAGCTCAAGAGCTTCGTTTGGAAGGCGATGTCATTGATGACTTTAGTCTTGTTGTTGATTTCTTGAATGACTTGAATCACTTCGCCAAGCTGCTCATTTCCGTCGCCAACCTGTCGAATCACTTCCTCGTTATTAGCTTGGATTCCTTCAATCGAAACCAATACGGAGTTCACGGCCCGCTTGCCTTGTTCGGCCGTCTTTGAAGCTTCTTCCGCTACGGTTTTGGACTGAGTCGCGTTTTCTGCGTTCTTAGTCACCATCGAGTGAATTTGGTCCACGGCTGCCGCCGTTTGCTCAAGCGAACTGGATTGTTGAGCTGCGCTTGCAGAGAGACTGCTCCCTGTGTCGGCCATCCGACGAGAAGAACCCTTGATCTCGCTCGAATCAGTAGTCAACTGGCCTACGGCAGCTGAAAGCTGGTCAGAAATTTTTGACGAAATCCGAATACCCCAGGCTGCGAGCGCAAGCGAGAGTAGGCCGAACACCGAGTAGAAGGTGAACTGCACCCGAGTGAGCCAAGCCAAGAGGGATTTCGAGGGAGTTTCAACGATCACGCCCCAGTCCAATGACTCAATAAATTTTGAGCTCTTGATTCGTGCAAACCCCACGGCCAAACTTTCACGCGATTCTGCGTGCTGAACGAAAGCGGCACTCCGACTTCCTTGATTCCAGCGCTGCAGAAGGCTGACTGGAACTCCGGGGGCGGTGCTCTTTCCTTCGGGATCCCAGTGAAGGAGCCAGGAGCTAGAATCCGGGGCTGTGCCCGGAGCGATTCGTGCCAAGGTGAGCGTGCTTTCTCCGAAGCCGTGTTGGCGAAGCTTCTCGTGATGATCTTTCAAGGCAGCCATCATCCAGCGCAAACCGGCTCGACAAGTGACTACGCCGAGTTTTTTGCCCGAGCGATCCCTGATCAGCGCGGTGAAACTATTCCCCTGTTTTTCCTCGCGATAAAGCGTCGAGCTGACGGGGTCCACTCCGGTGCGCTCGTAAAAAGTCCCGTGAAACCCTTTTTGAGAGTCCTCTGTGAAATTGCCGGCAATGGCGGCTTTAAACCAGGGAGCAGATGAAAAATTCAGGGCCATCAGTTCGTCGGCTACCAGCGTCTTCCCTTCTGGAGACCGAGTGTTGGCAGCGATGGGTTGCCCCTGCGTATCGACGACGAGGATGGAATCGTAGATTCCGTAGAGGGAAACGTAAGTGTTCAAGGCATCCGTGATTCGCGAGCTCTTGCCACTTTGGAGCGCCTCGTTGGCTGCAAAGGCCTGAACGTCGCCGTAACGCTCGTAAAACTGAGCCGCTAGCGCATCGCCCACGCTCACGGCATGGGTTTCGTATGAAGCCAAAGTGCTCTGTTTACTCAGTTCAGAAAAGTAGCGAACGAATCCCCAAGATGCGACCGCAAGCACCAGAGTGGTTCCGCAGGTCAGGATCAGGAGACGAGTTTTTAGGGATCTGGATTGAGTCATGCCGTTGACGCTCCGATTTTGGGGCCAGTGAGACTGGGCTACCCCCAAGGGCGGATCGGCAGTGACTCTTTCAGGCTTGATGAGAATTCAAGCCTGGATCGTTTCTTCACATTATTGAGTGGGGCCGTCGCTCGACATCGTCGCATTTCGGCCTGCGAAGTAAACCAAGCCCCAACCTTGGTTGTAGCCGTAGCGAAGCGCGCCGTACATGGCTTTGCCTGTGTTCCCAAGGGGGTACATACATTCCAGGCCTGCCAGGAACTGGTCGAAGTTCACGCTAGCCAGCGTCGATCCCCAAGCCCAGCTCATGTTGTAGCTCAGGCGCTTCAGGATCGCGTCGTGATCTTCTTTCTTGCCGTAGCGCGGGCGATATTCCTCAGGCATCACCATGTAGATGCTGGCGTCGCTGACAGCTCGGCCTGAGCTCAGGATCGAAACGCGCATCCAAGTGGTGAAGAACTTTTCTTGAGGGCCCGCGACGATCTTCGTCTTTGCGTAAGAGAACATTTGCGACATCACAAAGGCGCCGGTTTCTACCGGGATCTCGCTCGTATGCAAGGTTCCGGCTTTGACTGCGAGAACTCGGAGGACCACGTTTTGGCCGAGGTCGCGAAGGAAGATGGTCTTAAAGAGTTTCTTCTGTTCGTCTTTGGTCTTGCTGCCGATGCAACCGTTCAGGGTGCGGAACCAGTCGACTACCGGGTTTCCTGCCATGAAGCCGCCTTCGGCTTTCATAGCGGCGTGTCCAGCTTTCAATTCAGAGCGAATCTGGCGAAGCTCGCGCCAGCCACCCAGTAAACCCAGGCTCAAGAAGACGGCACCGCGAACCCGGATTTCGTAGGGCGTTTGCCCAGTTTTCTTCGCAATCGAATCAGCGAAGGACACTTGGTATGCACCGTAGCCTGCCGAAGCAGAGAGAATGCTGCGAACGCTCCACTTACGCACCGTTTCTAGGCGTTGAATCATGGTGGAGGAAATCGTCAGTCCGCGAACCCACTTGCTGCCCGAGAGGGTCTTTGCGCCGGCTCCAAAGATGCGGCTGGCAGGGCCAGAGAGGACCAAAGCCCAGTCCAGAGCAGACTCAGTCGAGAGAAGCGCTTTGGGGCCGCTCAGGTAAGCGCGATCGCCCAAGGACACTGCCGAGGTTGCCGCCAGCACTCCGCCTGCGAGAACCTGGCCACCTGCGATCAAGCTTGCTGAAAGTGGCATCGCTGCTCCGCCGGTGGTGATGGCGCTTAAGAAGCCACCAGCGACCATCAACGTGCCCAAGGTGCGCGCGGATGCGTCCACCGCGATGTCGCGGTTCAAGTAAATTTGCAGATTTCGTGCGTGCCCTTCTTTGGCTTCAATTTCTTTGATGAGTTCGACTTCGCGATCGCGATCGGAAGTTAAAGGCGTGTGGAAAGAGTAGGTTCTCTGAAAACGAAAGAGCGCCCCAACGAGGCGCTCATGGTGAAGACTCAGGGAGGGGTAACCCAGAGCAACCGCTTGGAGTGCATCGCCCATCACCAAGTTAAACGGGTTGGGATTTTTGATGAACTCGGCAGCGTGGCGAATGGCTTTCTCTTTTGCGCTCGCTGAGTCTTTCGCGTCGAATGCGAACATCTTCGCCATGATCTCGAGCTGGTGATCGATCTTGTTCGAAGCCTGTGCCACTTCGTCTTCCGAGGCGCGCACTTGAAGTGGCTTCGGAAGCATTCCGATCACCGCGTCAGCAAAGCCACGGCGCAACACGTTGTTGCTGGTGGCTTCGTGGAGCTCCATGCGGAGTCCGTGAACAATTCGGTTCGCTACTTTGGTGAGGGCCTCGGGAGATTTCGAAACCATCATCTCGACGAGCATGGCGCGTTCAGTGCGGTTCAGTGGGCGATTGTCTTCTCCGTCGGTCAGGAGAGGCTCGTGATCGACCAGGAAGTCGGCCAGTGATTCGTCGCCCTCATTTTTGCGGCCTTCGCGATAAGCTTTCTGAGCGTTGCGGATGTTTCTCAAATCCCAGGGGGAGAGATCATTCTTCGCTTTATCGATGAGCGTCTGCAGGTGCTCGGTGCGCTCGCTCGGGGTGAATTCGTTTGTAATTTGATCGGGTGATTCGAAAGCTGCGGCAGGATTCGCCAATAGAAGCAGAGAGGAGGCGAACACAGTCAGGATGGGAGCGAGCTTTCTCATGAGACCCCAGCGTGCTTGTCAGAATCAAATTATTCTGACGAAGCGAGTTATTAGTCGATTGGGGAATTTTTAGCTAGCTCAAAATTCTCAATACCTGACTTTTTCGGTCTTAAAATAAGTCATCAAAACGATTGATCAAAGTCCATTATTTTTTGATTATTCCGAAGTAGAGAGTCCCGTCCCGCTTCATTTGACCACCTGCGAAATCTGCATCAGGGCCCTCGCCCCAGTAAATGTCTACATGATCGCGACCTTGAATGGCTCCGCCGGTGTCCTGGGCCACGGCAAGGCGACTGAAGGGGCGCCAGGTTTGAGCGTTTCCGGTGCCACCGGGAGGAGGGGGGAGGGGGCGTTCCGTTTGAAAAAAGACCAAGGACCCCAAGGGAAAGACCCTCGGATCGATTGCGACCGAGTGGTGGGGGGTCAGGAGGGTGCCCGTGGTTCCTAGGGGGCCATCATTGTCCTCACGGAAAAAGACGTAGGAGGGGCTTTTAGCCAGCGCAGGGGGTAGTTTCTCGGGAAACTGAGCAAACCAACGCCGGATTCCTTGGAAGGTCCAAAACTCCTCGGGCACGCCCTCTTCGATCAGAATGCGGCGAAGCGAGACGTAAGGGTGGCCGTTTCCGGATGCGTAATTCAACACCTGGCGTTTAATGGATCCGTCGGCTTGCTGAATCTGAACGGCGCCTGCTCCCTGGACTTGAAAGACGAAGGCGTCCAGAGGGTGAAGCACGCAGGCGAGTTCCAGCGATCGATTTCGAAGGGCTCCGTCGAGATCAATTTCTTTTCGGGTCCAAGCGGGTCCAATGCTGCCGTCCGGGAATTGCCGCCTCCAGACTTTCTTTCCAGAATCGTCGACTTGCACGAGCTCATCTGGCTTTGCGTAAAGGGGGTGTGGGCAGGAATCAGCATTAGAATTCTTGGGAGCAGGCGTGGCTTGGATGACAGGAAAGTAATAGGCCGTAAAGAGAACTTGGCGCGATCCTGCGCGGCCAGTGGATTGAAACCAATCAAATCGGGTTCGGAGCAGCTGATTCACTTCCGCGAAATCATGACTCGTTTTGACGATTTGAAGAAGTCCGCTCAGGGTGTCTGTGCACCACTCCCGTCGCGTGACCGATCGCCCTGCAAAGTCTCGGGTTTCTTCTTGCGGCAGTTGGCGGCAAGCGCCTAGCTCGCGTTCTAGCGAGAGCGCCAAGTCGTTCAGCGATCCGTCGGGAATGAGGTTCGGGAGCGCATCGGGCGCCACCGCGACCAGCGCGGGCTCATCGGGGCGCGGCTTGGGAGCCGCTTCGGTCTGCGACGTGAGCGCCGCCACTGCTAAGGCACTCCAAACGAAGTTCTTTATCCCCGGACGCGCTGAGAGTTTCATCCCGAAAAAACTAGCCTGCACCTCGTGCCTTGACAACGAATCTGCATCCATCGTTGGATGAGGATCGCGATGGGATGGCGAGTCGAAAATGCGCGTAAATCGGATTGGGGCAGAGTTCGCGAGATCTGCGTCCAGACTTCGCCCGCTGTTCAGGCCTTGATCGGGAAGCGGAGGAAGTTTTTCGAAGACTTCTGGATCGAGCCCTACCAGCTTTTGCGGCCAGACTGGACTTGGGTGCTGCGGAGCGAAAACGACGGTCGAGTTTTAGGGTATTTGACGGCGGCCCCCGACACCGTCAGGTTTTGCAGGCAAAGAGCCTGGTTGAATCGCACGCGCATACTTTGTCGCTGGATTTTGGGTCGCTATGGAAAAGTGACTCCCGAATTGCGCCGATGGCTTCGGCGAAGCGTTCATCTCGATCCCCACCCTGAAAAAGTTTTCGGGAAGGATGTGGAAGTTGAGTTAGCTCGGAAATTTCCGGCTCACCTGCACATGAATCTCGATCCAGCCGCGCAAGGCAAAGGGGGGGGGCGACTCCTTTTGCAGGCGCTCGATCAAAAGATGCGCCAAGAGCGAATCTCGGGCGTGCACCTGTTTTGTTGGACGGGGCCTATGGGTTTCTACGAACGTTGCGGGTTTCAGGTTCGCGGCAAAAAAATTCTACCCGGGACAACTACGGAAGTCCTGGTCATGGTTCGAGCTCTTGGCTCTAGTGCTCTCAGCTCCAATGATAGTTGAAGCTAATGCTGACGCGATCTTCTGAGTCCTGGTTCTGAAGCACTTCATGACGAAGCCAGCTCTCGAACAGAACGACTTGGCCGGGCTTGGGCTGGATACGGAAGAAAGGCTGATTCTCGGCGCGGCTCGAAGCTTTTCTGGGGGGAGCGGCCATGAAGCTGGCCAGGCGCGGGTCCTCGAACTGGATTGCGCCGCTCTTCGGGGGGACTTGTAAGTAGAAGGTGCCGCTGATCGTGGCCAAGGGGTGAAGGTGCAAGCCGTGATAAGTGTGCTTCGGCACGATGTTCACCCAAAGCGTGCTCATTTCGAGGGTTTTTCCCCGAAGATCGTACTCGAGCTCCTTCGCAAAACGCGCGACATGCCGATCCAGGCCGCGCTTCAAATTTTCGAAGTTCGAAGAAGTTCGAAACAGTTCATCCAGTGAACCGTACGAAGTGTATCCACCCGGATAGTGGCGCTTCGACCAAGCGCGGCCCGCTGCGTCCACGTCGCGCAGCTGGTAGCACTCTTGAAGAAGTCGCTCCATCAAGGTGGCCTGGCCGCTGACCTTCAGGGGCTCTTCGTAAATTCGAGTGGGAAACAAGCGGTGCAGGGCCATCGAGTTGCTCAGTTGTTTACTCAGTTGTTTACTCAGTCGTTTAAGAGATTAGCGCGTGTCCAGAAGAAGCTTCGGGCCCATTTTGTGACGAGGCGGCTCGACGATGCTTCGTTTTTTCTTATTCTTCAAAGCAACAGGCGTCCGGGAGTCGCAGGTACCCCAGTCTTTTTTCGCGCCGCCTTCCACAGTGCGTTTGCGCTTTTGCTCCTGGTACTCATTCAGCACTTGCTTGTGTTCTGGTTTGTGCGGCTGAAGAAGGGCTTGTTGGATCTTCCGGTCTTTCCACTCTTTCGCGACGAAAAGGGGCTTCTTAGTCATGGGATCGATGCCAGTCCAGTACATGGCAGTGGCAAGGGTCATCGGCGTAGGAATGAAGGCTTGGACTTGTTGAAGGTTCCAGCCCTTTTCCTTCATGTACTCGTAAACTTTTTCCATCTGTTCGTGAGTGGTGCCCGGGAAGCCTGAGATGAAGTAGGGCACGACGTATTGTTCTTTGCCGACTTCTTCGGAAACTTTCTCAAAGTAACTGACGAATTCATCGAAGTTTTGAAGGCCCGGCTTCTTCATGAGGTGAAGAACTTCTGGGTCCAAATGTTCGGGGGCCACTTTCAGATAGCCGCCGACGTGGTGGGTGATGAGTTCTTTCATGTACTCCTGTCCTGATTTTTGATCAGAAATCGACAGGTCGTAGCGCAGTCCCGAAGAGATCCGGATTCCCTTGATTCCGGGCAATGCTCGCGCCTTACGCAGCATTTCGACTTGGGGAGTGTGGTCTTTTTGCAGGTGTGGGCACACTTTCGGGTGAACGCACGAAAGCTTGCGGCACTTGCTCTGGATCTCTTTGCTCTTACAGCTCAGCTTGTACATGTTGGCGGTGGGGCCGCCGATATCGCTGACCTGTCCTTTGAAGCCTGGAACCTGGTTTAGGTCTTGGACTTCCTTGAGGATGGACTCTTCCGAGCGGGACTGAACAATTCGGCCTTGGTGCAGCGTGATTGCGCAGAAAGAACAGCCGCCAAAACAGCCGCGGGTCGAGTTCACCGAGAAGCGGATCATGTCGGCAGCCGGAATGCGTTCTTTGTAGGAAGGGTGCTGCTCTTTTGTGAACGGCATCTCGTAGACGGAATCGAGCTCTTCGGTCGAAAGCGGCATCGAAGGAGGGTTGATCACCACGGCCTTGTTGCCGTGGTACTGGATCAAGCGTTTCCCGTTATACGGAGAAGCTTCGTATTCGATGAAATAAGCGGCTTTTGCGAACTTCTTCTTATCGTCCCGCACCTCTTCGAAAGAGGGCAGGGTCAGGCGAGTTTCCAGGTTTCGCGCGTGGTCTTTGGTGGAAACGTGGGCAATGCCACGCTGCGAGCAGATTTGAGCAATCGCTTCGCGAGTGGCTGGATGGTTTCGGTCCAGCGGTCCGCCGCCTTGTCCGGTCTGAGCTTTCTGGAACTCCTCGACGATCATCTGAGTCTGACGTTCTCCCATTCCGAAGACCAGGAAGTCAGAAGCGAGCTCGGTCAGAATCGAAGGGCGAACGGTGTTCTGCCAGTAGTCGTAGTGTGCCAGGCGGCGCAGGGACGCCTCCACGCCTCCGACAATGATCGGGGTGTCGGGGAATGCCTTCCGGGCGCACTCAGAATAAACGATCGAGGCATAATCAGGACGTCGGCCCCCACGGCCGCCTTCGCTGTAGGAGTCGTCGGATCGGCGCTTTTTGTTCGCCGTGTAATTGTTGATCATGGAGTCGACGGTGCCCGAGGAGACCCCAATAAAGAGTCTGGGGCGGCCCATTCGTTTGAAATCGTCGAGAATCTTCCACTGAGGTTGTGAAACGATGCCGACGCGAAGTCCCAATTTTTCGAGCCAACGCGCCAGGCAGGGAATTCCAAAGGTGGGGTGGTCGACGTAGGCGTCGCCATTGATCAGAAGGACGTCGAGCTCGTCCCAGCCTCTCCACTGCATTTCTTGGCGCGTCGTGGGAAGGAAGCGCTTACAGGCCTCCCGATACACCGTTTGATTGTCGATCCGGATGCCGCGGGCAGAAGGGGTGGGGGACTGCATGGGCGCATCTTTATCAAACTTGACGCTTTGAGTCAAAATTAGGCTGCTTTAGCTAATTTCTGTTGCTGTCTCAACAGTTGCACTCCCACATCGGTCAAGCTGAAGACCCCGACCAGGCGCTGGGCCGAGTTCATCACCGGTAGGCGCCGAATGCCTTTCGCCTCCATCAAAAGAAGTGCGTCTTCCACATCCTCTTCTTCAGTTCCATAGACCACCGGCGTGCTCATGATGTCGCGGGCCTGGATCAAATCCGGCATGAGATCCTCTGCAGTGATTCGAATCGTGATGTCCCGATCGGTGATGATCCCGAGAAGCACGTTGCCTTGGCAGACCGGGATCATGCCCACGTTTTTCTGCCGCATCTTTTGAGCCACCAGGTTCACCGGAGTATCGGGCTCCACGGTTTCGATGGTGCGGATCATGAGTTCCTTCAGTTTCTTACGCACGGGATTCTCCTTGTCGGCAATTTGCGCCAATTCGGCTTGGCCGCTGGCATGAATGAAGAGCGCGATTAAAACCAGGATGATGTTGAAACTGAGGACTCCCAACGCGCCCAAGATCCAGGCGAACACACGCCCCACTCGAACGGCCTTCCGAGTGGCAGTCTCAAAGTCCAATCGACGGGCGAGGAGCGAGCGAAGGGCACGTCCGCCGTCGAGCGGGAATGCGGGGAGAAGATTGAAAAGGCCGAGTGCGATATTCGCAGTTCCCAGCCAGTAAGCGTAAAAACGGATCGCTCCGGGGATGTGGCTTTGGTGGATGCCCAAGAAAAAAGCTCCCAGCAGTAAGCTCACTACCGGGCCGATCAAAGCTAAGCGAAATTCGCGCAAGTGACTCTCGTGCGGAATGTCATCCATTTCGGAGACTCCGCCCAGCATCATCAAGGTGATGCCACGCACTTGAATTCCTTGTCGCAGAGCAATCCAGACGTGGGCGTACTCGTGGATGGCCACGGAAACTAAAAGTCCGAATGCGAACAGGAGTCCCCAAAGCGGGGGGCGCCCAGGGATTTCAGATGGCGGTATGCCGCTTCTCTGCACCACGCCGTTGAACTGAACCGAGGCGACCAGCAAGACGTAAGCGAGGAGGAAGATGAGGCTCGGGTGGAGACGAAGTTTGACGTCGCGCAGGGATTTCCTCATGCCCTTGGGGACTGCAAGACCTTGGCCGCCGCAAAGTGGAAACGAAGCAAATAAGAAAACACGAGGCATGCGGTCCTTCCTCGGATCCGCATGCCTCGCGCTCTTCAGGGGGACACATCGAAACTGATGTGTCTTCCACCGTTAGGTGGACTTTTGGCCAGCTTTTTGGCCAGCCGATTGACCTGCTTTTTGGCCGGCTTTTTGGCCAGCTGATTGACCTGCTTTTTGGCCAGCTTTCTGACCAGCCGACTGTCCAGCTTTCTGCTCAGACTTTTGACCGGCCGACTGTCCAGCTTTTTGCTCAGACTTTTGACCGGCCGACTGTCCAGCTTTCTGCTCAGATTTCTGACCAGCCGACTGACCGGCTTTCTGTTCAGACTTTTGGCCAGCTGACTGACCGGCTTTCTGCTCAGACTTTTGGCCAGCTGCTTGGCCAGCTTTCTGTTCAGACTTCTGACCGGCCGACTGACCCGCCTTCTGTTCAGCAGTTCCTGCGTGCGCAGAGACTGCGCCGAGCAGAACGGCAACACTGAGGATGGCGGATTTGTTTTTCGGGAATGACCGCATGGATTTCTCCTATTCCGGTGGAAACGGAAATTTTGGCTTGGGGGTGGTTCGCTGAAACCTCGGGCTGCAACGCTGGTGCCACGAAATCAGTGAGCGACTAAATCCCCATCCGAGATCTTCGTGATGCGACCTGGAGTGATTTTAATGCGCAGGCGGACAGGTTCTGTATCGAGCGCACGCTGCACGGACAGCTGATAACTCCCTGCGGGGAGTTTGAGGTGCTGAATGGGAATGGAGATTTCCCAAGGCGTCGTCTCGAGCAAAAGGGTGGCCTTACCTGTTTGAGCGGTCTCGAGCTGAAGTGCGCCTGGGTTTTCTGGCTCGAGTTCAACGGGGAGAAGAAGCGTTTGATCGCCTTCCGTCGTCAGATCGTTCGCATTCACGGTGCGTTGCCAGGTTCGGTACCCACGATGAGAGACGCTCACTTGTTGAGCGCCCCGGAGTTCGAGGGTGGGCGCCCCGCCAGCCGAAGAAATCAATGTGCCGTCGACACGAATTTCAGAACCTGACCAAGGAGGATTGATCCTCAGTTGCACTGTCTTGGACACTGGGGCTGCCGTGTTCTCTGCAGAGATCGGAGCTTCCACTTGTGGATGAGTCGCGATCGGCGCCAGTGGCGCGAGTGAAGCAGGCTCTGAACTGAAGGGGCTCAATGTCGGTACGAGGCTATGAACTCCCCAGATCAATCCACCCACCAGGAGTGAAGCAACCAGCCAGGAGCCACCCCCTTTGGCCTTTTTGGGACGAGGCCCTCGGTAAGGTTGTTCCGGGATCGGTCCCTTGGGGCGAAAATCCTGAGGCCCTTTGGTGATGGTCTTCATCTGGATCACCGGTTCAGAAGCTTCGACATCCGTTCGAGTGACGGGCCGGGTCTCTGCTTTTACCGCGAACTCAGGATGAGTGTGAACCTCGGGAGGAGCCTTTGGCTTTTCGATTTCAAGAGAAAGCGAAGGAATGCTGTACGACTGGGTTCTCACTGCGAGCGGACGCGCTTTGCCTTCTTGAATCAAAGCTTCGGCTTGAGCGTTCAGTTGCGCGAGTTCTGTTTCGCCCTCAGCACGTAGCGTGCTGAAATGGAGATTCAGGATTCGTCGCACCTCTTGATCGGGGTCGGGCCAGCCCTCGACTTGAGTCAGCACCCACTCGAGGTCCTCGGCCATGGCTTGTGCGGACGGGTGGCGATCGGCGGCTTGCGAGCAAAGCGCTTGAAGCACGACACGGTCGAGAATCGGTGGAATCGCAGAATTGTGGACCGAAGGCGCCGTTAAGTGGAGGTCGCTTTGAAGGATCTTCTGGAGCGTGGCTTGTTCGGTTTTTGCTTTGAAAAGTCGCAGGCCCGTCAGCATTTCCCAGAGAACGATTCCCAGCGAGAACAAGTCGCTTCGAAAATCGACTTCGGAAGTCGCGCTGATTTGCTCGGGTGAAAGGTAAGCAGGAGTGCCTTTGATGATTCCAGGCTGGGTGAGCTCAATGTGCGATTTGGCAACTCCGAAGTCGATCAGCTTCACCACGCCGTCCCAAGTCAGCAGCAGGTTCTTTGGATTCACGTCTCGGTGCACGATCTGCAGGGACTTCCCGGTGGCTTGATCTTTTCGTTCGTGCGCAAACTGCAGTGCGCGAAGGGTCTGGATCGCAATGGCGACGGCTGCGGGTGGGGTCAGTTTCGCCGGCTCGTCTTCATTGGCCCGAGTCATCATGCGTCGCAGTGGAATTCCAGAAATGAATTCCATTCGGAGGTAGGGCCGTTTGTTGGTTCGTCCGTCACCGCCCTGAAATTCGGC
The DNA here is from genome assembly GCA_040399745.1 of Bdellovibrionia bacterium. Classification (GTDB taxonomy): domain Bacteria; phylum Bdellovibrionota; class UBA1018; order UBA1018; family UBA1018; genus CANFHS01. The sequence goes on from JBBARP010000009.1 coordinate 49,255, forward strand.
CTCGCCGAAATCCTGTAGCTCCACAATGTTCGGGTGAACCAGATTCAGCAGGATGGTTCCTTCGGCCTCGAAAAGCTTTAGCGCCTCGGGGTCCTGCCCAAAACGTTCTTGCGGACACTTGATGACCAGAATCTTGCCGCCCGTCCCTGGAGTGCCAAAGCGAGCCCGAAAGATGTCCGCCATCCCGCCCTGAGCAATGCGATCGAGCAAGAAGTAGCGCCCAAAGGGCTGCAGGATCTTAGCCATGAATCTCTCAAGAATATCGCGGCGGCGTGATAGGGTAAAGCCATGAGCAATTCTTCCCGTGCCGGAAAAGTCCGGGTCCTCCTGGTTGAGAACATTCACGCGATTGCGCGCGACTTGTTCCTTCAGGGAGGCTTTGAGGTGGAAACGTTGAAACAGGCGCTTTCGCCGGAAGCGCTCGTCGAAAAATTGGCGGAAGTCGATGTCCTGGGAGTTCGCTCCAAGACCTCGATTCCTGCGCAAGTTTTCGAGCGAAGCCCGCACTTGATGGCGGTGGGCTGTTTCTGCGTGGGCACCAATCACGTCGATCTGGAAGCTGCTAAGCGCACGGGTGTGGCTGTGTTCAATGCGCCTTTCTCAAACACTCGAAGCGTCGCAGAAATGACGATTTCGAATGTGGTCGCTTTGTCGCGCCAAATTGGCCAGCGAAACGTAGAGCTGCACCAAGGGATTTGGAACAAAAAGAGCGACGGCTGTTTTGAAGTCCGGGGAAAGACCCTAGGCATTGTCGGGTACGGCAATATCGGCACCCAGGTCTCGGCGATGGCCGAGGCAATGGGAATGCGCGTGGTTTTCTACGACATTCAATCCAAGCTTCCGCTCGGAAACGCCAAGCCCATGCCGGATCTGGGGCACCTGCTCCGTGAAGCGGATTTCGTCACCCTTCATGTTCCGGCAACACCGCTCACTCAGTGGATGATGGGTGCGGAAGAAATCGCGCAGATGAAACCAGCTTCTTATCTGTTGAATGCGAGCCGCGGCAATGTCGTGGTGATCGAAGCTTTGGCCGAGGCGCTTCAGCAGAAAAAACTCGCAGGCGCGGCCGTTGACGTTTTCCCGGTCGAACCGGAAGGCAATGGCCCTGGATTTCAGACGCCGCTTCGTGGAATCCCGAACGTCATCCTCACGCCGCACATTGGTGGCGCCACCGAGGAGGCCCAAGGCAATATTGGTCGCGAAGTGGCCACTGCTTTGATTCGTCATTTGCAGAATGGCAGCACCGAAGGGGCGGTCAATTTACCTACAGTCGCTGCGCCGTCCGTTTCAGGTGGGCACCGCTTGCTGAACCTGCATCGAAACGTTCCGGGCGTTCTCTCCGAGATCAACCAAGCCGTTGCGGGATCGGGCGCCAACATCTTGAGTCAGCATTTGGCCACGGATCCTGAAGTGGGCTACCTGATCATGGATTTTGATCGTGAGCTGCCCAGTGCTGTTTTGGAACGCATTCGAGGCTTGTCTGCTTCGATGCGGACTCGCTTGCTCTGAAATAGGGGGGGTGCCGTGGATTTCGAGGCGGCCGTTGCCGAGATCGAAGCGTTGCCATCGGGACTGGAGCTCGGCTCAGGTCAACCGATGGATCCTCGCCTAGGAGTGGGTCAGGCACTCTCTGCCTTGGGCCTTCTGGATCGAGTCGATCCGTCGAGAATCGTGGTGGTGGCGGGTACGAACGGGAAAGGTTCGACCTGCGCTTTTTTGGAGTCGCTGCTGAAGTCAGCGGGGCAAGATGTTTTGCTTTTCACCTCGCCGCACTTAGAGCGCATTACCGAGCGACTGCGCCGAGGCTCAGAAATTCAGGAAGCCGATTGGCTTCGTTCTTGGCTTCGAATTCGGCCCACAGTGCTGGAGCTGGGACTCACGCGCTTTCAAGCGCTGACGGTTTTAGCGATGGAGTGGGGCTGGCGCGAGAACCCTCCCACTTGGGCCATTCTGGAGATTGGAATCGGCGGCTTACTCGATCCGGTGAATGCGGTTCCTCACTACTGGAACTGCGTCACGTCCTTGGGGCGCGATCATGAAGCGCAGCTCGGCGGGACGCTCACTTCGATCGCTCGGAACAAGTTAGGGATTGTGAGTTCCGGTTCGACTCTGGTTTTTGCTCCCTTTCCAGAGGAAGCGAAAAGTGAGCTTGCTGATTTGCCTGCGCGAATCGGAGCTTTCCGTCAGCGACCTTGCCCGGAGTGGAAAGTCGAAGTGATTCCTGCGGGCGAGAATCAAGACCCTGCTTGGATTTTAGAGTCCCCCTGGGGAAAGGCGCGCTTAGGCCTTCCTGGGGCTCGCGCAGCGCAGAACGCGATGCTCGCTTTGACCCTGTTTGAGGAACTGGGCTTTGAGCCAAGCACTCAGCTTGCAGCTTTGGAGAGCACTCGGTGGCCAGGCAGGATGGAGCGCTTGGATGTGCCGGGTCTCCAAGCGCCGATTTATCTTTCGGGCGATCACAATCCTCAAGGCATGGAGAGCCTTTTAGAACTTCTGCGCTATTACCCACGTCAGCGCCTTCGCGTTTTTGCGGCAGTTGCAAAAGACAAAGACGCCCAAGCCGTTTTAGGGCCGCTCCTGGATTTACCCGACGCGGAAGTGACGCTCACTCGGACGCCCTTTAAGGGCACGGACCCGGCGCTTTTACCGCTTTCCGTTCGCTCGAAGGCTGCGCATCTGGATGCAGACCTGGAGCGCGCTTGGGAGAAGTGCCTGAACTCGGCAAAGCCGGGAGACATGATTCTCGTCACGGGCTCTTTATATCTGGTCGGCTGGGTACGGGCGCGGTTCATTGCGGATCGAGGATTTTCCCAGGGTTAAGAATTCCCTTCGGATCGAGCGCGGCTTTGATGGAGCGCATGAGTGCCATCTCTTCCTCGGATCGGGAGAATTTGAGCCCGTGCTTTTTCAGAAGTCCGATTCCGTGCTCGGCTGAAACGCTTCCCTGGTGCTGTGCTACGCGCTCAAACACGCGCGCGTCGATGGCTCGGGTTTGACCCAAGAAATCGGCTTTCTCCATTGCAGGCGGTTTTCCAATGTTCAGGTGGAGATTGCCGTCGCCGATGTGACCGAAGAGGAAAACTTCAAAGCCTTGGTAGGTGGCTGAAAAATCCGAAAGCAAGGAATCGATGAAAGGCTCAAGCTGGGCCACGGGCACTGAAATGTCGTGCTTATGGAGCAGGGTTTTTGCGGCAAGAGATTCTGAAATCCCCTCGCGAAGCGCCCAAAGATTTTCTGCTTCGGTTCGCGATTGAGCCCACGTCCCGTCCTGAACGAGCTCTTTTTCGAAAAGCTCTTCAAGCCAGGCTTGAAGCTTCTCGCCGGCTGTTTCCCCTTCGGGCGATTCAATTTCAAGGAGGACGGAGTAAGCGCTCTCGGTTGCGTAAGGCGGCGTTAAGCCGCGATGCGCGCGGACGGCCTCTAAGCAGTTGCGCCCCAGAAACTCAAACGCGTTGACCATCCAAGGGGAGCGGCGGACGTGGCGAAAAAGTTTCAAAACAGAAGGGAGGTCGGGAAGAGCGAAGAAAAAAACCTGGGGCTCGCGCGGCAGTGGCGCAAGCTTCAGCGTCGCGGCAGTGACCACACCTAAGGTGCCCTCTGAGCCAATGAACAGTTGGCGAAGGTCGAGACCGGTTTGGTTTTTTTCGAGTGCGCCGTTCAGCTGCAGGACGCGTCCGTCGGCAAGAACCACTTCAAGACCTAAAACCCAGTTTCGAGTCAGGCCGTAGCGAATCACACGCACGCCGCCCGCGTTGGTGGCGATATTTCCCCCGACGGTGCTAGAGCCTTTCGAGGCAAAATCGACAGGCCAAGTGAGGCCTTCTGGAGCGCAGTGTTCGTGAACGGCCTGGGTGACTGAGCCTGCTTCCACGCGAACGGTCCGCGAAGCCGTATCTACAGCACCCATCGAGCGCATGCGCTGTAAGGTCAGCACCACTTCTCCTTGAGCCGCCACAGCGCCGCCCGAGAGGCCCGTGCGCCCGCCCGAGGGAACCACCGCAACACCGTGCTCCCAGCAAAGTTTCAGCAGGCGCGCGACTTCCTCGGTCGACTGAGGGAAGCAAACGAGTGATGGGGCCGGCGCGAAAACTTTGGTCCAGTCACGACCGTAGGTTTCTCGATCTGAAGGGTCCTGAGATGAAAACCGTTCATGGAACTGGCTTCGGAGGGCTTCCAAAAAGGCTTGAGGGAGGGCGTTCTTCGGTTGGCTGCTCATCTTGAGAGCCATCCTAACACGCAAAAAAAAACGGGGCAGTCCGCCGACCCCTTGGGTCCTTGGACTGCCCCGCCCGTTTAGAGGAAACGGTTTACTGAGTGTGGGTCTTCGAGACGCTTCCCGGTGCTTTGGCCGGGAAATCGTCGACTTGAATGACCGTGTTCCGCATGCGCTCGGCCATTTCGAGGATTTGGCGATCGGCTGGGGTCAAGATCCCTTTGCCAACGGCGTCTTCGATGAGCTGAGGCAGGGGCTTCTTTTCGAGCTGCTTGGCTTTGACGGCCTTCCGCAACCGAACCGAGATTCCCTCGCTTTGAACACTCAGGCGGAAAGCTTCCTGAAGCTGGCGGAAGCGATCGTCCTCGTTTTTGGACTCGAACACCTGGTCGAACAGACGCTCGCGTTGTTCGCCGGGGGTCATCATCTTCTCGGCCACTTTTGCACCCAAGCCGTCGCTCGGGGTATGGGTGAAGATGTTCACGCGCGACCACCAATACAGCGGACCTGCAAAGAACCAGTGAAGTCCCGGAACCGGAATGTTCCGCAAGATGCCGTCGAAGGCATGGTTCATCTGGTTGAACTGCTGGGTCAGGGCGTACTTCACGAACGGAAGGTCTTCCGTTCGACGACCATCGGCCTCCCAGCGACGCAGTACTGCAGTCACCAGGTACATTCCCGACAGGATGTCGGCAAAGCGCCCGGTGATCTTTTCGCTGAACTTCAGCTTGCCGCCCATCGATCCCATGGCAATGTCCGAAAGGATCGCAAACGAAGCTGAACTCCAGGACAGCAGTTTCCAGTACTTCGCCGTCGGTCCAGATACCGGCGACGAGGCAAACGCTCCGCGAGAAACACTCAGCACCACGCAGCGGAACAAGTTCCGGACGATGTGGCCGATGTGTCCCCAGAAAGCCCGGTCAAAGGCTGTCAGGTCGTTGCTTTCCACTGCATCGACTTCTTTGAAAGCGTACGGGTGAGCGCGAAGTGCGCCTTGGCCGAACACGATCAAGGTCCGAGTCAGGATGTTTGCACCTTCCACAGTGATGCCAATGGGCGTCGCCATGTAAGCGTGAGCCAAGAGGTTGCTAGGACCTCGGGAAATGGCCTGACCGCCTTGGATGTCCATCGCGTCGTTAATCACCTTACGGCTGATTTCGGTGAAGTTGTACTTGGCGATGGCGGTGATGACCGGAGGCTTCTTGCCGCGATCGATCCCGCCCAAGGTGTAGCGGCGGGCAGCTTCGAGCAAGTAAGCCGAAGCGCCGATTCGGGCCATGGGTTCCATGACGCCTTCAAAGCGACCGATCGAGACGCCAAACTGCTTGCGAACAGCGCCGTGAGCGGAAACCACTTTGGCAATGGCTTTTGCGCCACCCGTTGACTGAGCGGGAAGCGAAATACCGCGACCTGCAGCCAAGCACTCCATCAGCATGCGCCAGCCTTGGCCAGCCATTGGGGGACCGCCGATGATGGCATCGACCGGAACCACAACGTCTTTGCCTTGCGTGGGGCAGTTGAAGAAGGGAACGCCGAGCGGATCGTGGCGACGATCTGCTTTCACGCCTGGGGTTTTCGAGGGAATCAGAGCGCAAGTGATGCCCGGACTCTTTCCTTTACCCAGCAAGTTGTTCGGATCTTCCAAGCGGAAGGCCAAACCGATCACGGTCGAAGCGGCAGCCAAGGTAATCCAGCGCTTGTTCCAGTTCAGTTTCAGATAAAGCTTTCCGTCGTCTCCTTGGAAAACCACGGCGCTCGAAGTGATCGAGCCAGCGTCTGAGCCAGCTCCCGGCTCGGTCAAACCGAAGCAGGGAATTTCCTGGCCACTCGCCAAGCGAGGCAGCCAGTGTTTCTTTTGCTCATCGGTTCCGTAGTGCAGGAGAAGTTCTGCAGGTCCGAGTGAGTTCGGAACCATCACGCTGATGCACGCGGGAATGGAGCGCGTCACAAGCTTGGACAGAACCTCGCTGTGAGCCAGAGCCGTGAAGCCGAGGCCTCCGTATTCTTTCGGAATGATCATCCCGAGGAATTTTTCCTTCTTGATGTAGTTCCAAACGTCTTCCGGAAGGTCTTTGTCTTCCCAAGCTTTGAAGTCGTCGACGAGTGCGCAAAGTTGTTCGACCGGGCCATCGACAAAGGCTTTTTCTTCCGCGTTCAGAGAAGGGTAACTCTCTTCCATGAGGCGCTTGAAGTTGGGGCGACCCGAGAACAGTTCGCCTTCGACCCAAACATCGCCTGCTTTCAGCGCGGTTCGTTCCGTTTCAGAAATCTCAGGAATGAGCTTCAGTGCCTTCATTCCGGCCAAGACCAACCGGCTGACCAATGCGGCACGGATGGGCTTGATGTTGAAGATCGCGGCTAAAGCGCCAAAGATGATCCAGTAAGTAGTGCAGGCTTCGTAAACTCCAAAGACTGCGGCGACAAGCAGAGTCCAAGCCCAAAGGGGTGCGCCGTGAAAGCCTAGAAGGACTACGAGGAGTCCTGCGGCCCAAGGAGTGGCGGCGTGGTGATGAAGCGAATCGAGAAGCTGAAGCGGTTCCATGCTGATTTCCTCTCAGTTTGGAAAAAGTGTCTCATAGCCTGGTACGCTAGCCAAGACTTCGTGAACTCTTAAAATCATTTAGATTTCAATAATTTACGTGTCGAACATAAACAGATGTTTGAATGTTTCAAAATTCTTCATCTGAGGCTAGGTTGGCCGCCCTATGGAATGGTTGCTTAGTTTGCTTATGCTCTCGGCGCTCGAGATCGTTCTCGGCATCGATAACCTGGTTTTTATTAGTATTTTGACGGGTCGACTCCCTGCAAAAGACCGTCCCTTTGCGCGGCGTTGGGGCATGGCGGGAGCTTTTTTCACGCGAATCTGCCTCTTGATGACGCTGAGCTGGATTAGCCGCCTCACGGATCCCATCGTGACCATCGGGGATGTGGGCCTGAGCGGCAAATCGCTCATCCTTTTGGGCGGCGGTGCATTCCTGATCTACAAAGCCACCACTGAGCTTCACTCGAAAGTGGAAGGCGACGAAGGCCATGGCGCAGCTTTGCAGCGCGCGGCCCGCAGCCTCGGAGCAGTCGTCGTTCAGATTCTCATCGTCGACATGGTGTTTTCACTCGACTCCGTGATTACGGCAGTGGGGATGACCGATCAGATTCCCGTGATGATTGCAGCCAACGCGGTGGCACTGGCCGTGATGCTTGCTGTGGGCGGAATGGTGAGCGACTTCATCGATCACCATCCCACCATCAAGGTGTTGGCCCTCAGTTTCTTACTCCTGATTGGAACCGTCCTGATGGCCGATGGGCTGGGCTTCCACATCCCGAAAGCCTACGTGTACTTTGCGATGGGCTTCTCGTTGGGCGTCGAGCTCCTGAATCTGCGCCATCGCCCTAAGTCATCGAAGAGCTAAGTTTGAGGCTGAGCCCATTCGCTGTCGAGTGGGCTCAGTTTCCTTCGCGAACCAGGTTTCGGTTCCAGCTAGGAACCTGAACCAGCAGGTTTTCAGTCCCATTCGGGATGCACTGGCAGGCCAGGCGCGATTGCGGGGTGAGCCCCGGCGCTTTGTCGAGCTGGTCTTCTTCGCTGTCCGAGGCTTCGTTGCACGAGCTGAGCCCTTCGAGCACCACGACATGGCAGGTGCTGCAGGCTGAAACGCCGCCGCAAGCGTGATCAATGTCGATACCCAGGCCCAGTGCCAGGTCCAGCAGGCTTCCGGGTTGGCCGATGCCGCCTTCGGGTTCAGAGCCGCGCTGGATCTGAAAGGATTGGCTCGAGGGAAGGAACTTCAACTCAAAACTCATGGGGGGGCCTTATCACGGTAGCGAGGGACCTGCATCTGTGGCTTTTCCTTCGGGCTGGCCGGTGGTAAACCCAAAGGCATCATGAAAAGCGCTTCGAAGATGGCGGTTCTGGTTCTGGGGACGATTGCGTGCACCGGTTGCGGCGTTCAGTTTGGATTGGATGCTCGTCACTTTGGTCGCGAAAAGCCGGGTGTTTTGGCCTGGGAAGACGCGAAGGCGCTCGAAGCCAAGCGCCCTGGCCCGAAAGCCTCGCCGGAAGCTTCGCCCGAGTACAATGACACCCCGACCAGCTCGGGCGGTCAGAAGCTCGAAGCCTCGAAGCTTCGCTACAACAGCTTGAAAGCGAACTAAGTCAGCCCTGGCCTAACTGCGCCAGACGGTGCGTGATGTAGCCGTTCAGCCAGTTCTGGTCGGTTGGATTCAGTGCGCTGAACTTGGTTCCTATTTTGTAGCCATCGTTCTGCTTTGGGGTTCGGAGCGCAATCTGATTGGCGACTTCGAGGTTCAAAAGCATCGACCGATGGTCCAGGGTCAAGCGCACGCCTCGAATGATCGTTCCTTTTCGATAGAGCGAAGCTTCACGGTCCGTCGGTACGTGAAAGGCTAGGCCTGAGAAGCTCAAGTCCATCAGCCTGCGGTGTTGGCTCATGCCTCGGTCGAGGGGGAGCTCGACTTTTAAGTCGTAACCTTTGGGCACCACCCAGCGGGTCTCCTTGCGTCGCTGAATTTTGAGAACCTTGTAGGGCGGTGCGATTCTGACCGTTTTTTCGGTCCAAATGAGCTGCGTTCCCTGGATTCCCAAGAGCATCTGCCCTTCGATGAAGAGGATGAAAAACGCCTCCATTTGGCTTGGGGGTTCACCTTCAGCTGAGCGCTCTTTCACTTGGTTCAAGAGACCCGGAATGAGTTTTACTTCAACTCCCACTTTGGCGTTGGAGAGGGGAGTGATCTTCTCTTCGAAGCGGATTCCGAGTCCTGGGATGCTGACGTCGACGGCAACTTGGCTGTCCGTAGCTACAGCGATCAGTCGGCGAATTTCCAGCTCGTCACTCAAAACTTCAAGTTTCTGATTTTGGCGAGTCATCGGGATTTCTCCTGAAGGTCAGATTCCCGGTACCAAAAAAGCCCGTAAGGCTCCTGCCCGGGTTGGGATGCCGATTGGTGGTGTTTGCGATGAGCTTGGCGGATTCGATTCAGCCCAGGAAAGCGGCTCTCAAAACGCATCCAACGGCCATGAGTGTAAAGATCGTGGGCAATGAAATAAAGGGTTCCGTAGGTGGAGATCCCAGCACCCACGGCGAACCAAAAATCGGGCTCGGACCGGGTCACCATCAGGAAGACTGCGAGCCCCGCAAAACCGAACGAGAAAAGATCGTTCCATTCAAAAGCGCCGCGTCGTGCGCGGTGGTGGCTTTGATGGATGAACCAAAGAGCGCCGTGAAACAGGTGTCGATGCAGGAAGTACGAGGCCAGCTCGACTCCCAAGAATCCGACGATGAATCCGACTCCCAGTTCCCAGGTCATTTCTTCCTTCTTTGAGGCAAGCGGTACCAAGGCACCGAGGGCTCCAGGTGGTGCTCGTGGTGGTAGCCGAAATGATAGCAGGTCAGGAACGAGAGCCAAACCGGGTAGTCGTTGGTTCGCGCGTGGTGGTGATCGGGGTAGGGCGAAGTTTTACGCCGGCGGTGAGGCAAGTAAGTGCCGAAGTGAAAAAGCTGAAACGTGGCCAAAACGGGCGGAAGGATTTGAAAGGCGATGAGCCGCTCCCAAGAAACTCCGCCCCACGAGTGCAGGGCCTGGGAAATGAGCGAGAGCGCGATGAACTGAAGCGGGGTCACGTAGTGCGAAAAGAAATTCCAGAACCAGCCCACCCAGCCCAAACGAGACGCACTGAAGTCGGGGTCCTTTTCGCTGACGGGATGTTGATGGTGAAGGCGGTGGTTCTTCAGTAAATTCTGATACGAAAACAGCGCGAAAATGCCGACACAAAGGGCACCTAAACGGTCGTTCAGGCGAGGGTTCCGGGGCACGAGGCTTTGGTGCATGGAATCGTGAGCCGTGATGAATAGGCCCGTGTAAACGAAAGCAAAAGGAAGGACTAGCGCCCATTCGGTGGGGCTAACCGTTGCGACGCCTCGGCGAAAAGCGATCAGAAAAAACCAAAGAGCGGCCCAAAGGGTCAGAAGGACGCCTGCGCTGAAAAGCCCCCAGTGGGGCCAAGCGTGGGAATGGTTATGGACTGCGTGCTCGCGGCGCATCTTAACGCCGGATTTTAACCTAGATAGGCCAAAAAAACCCGAGCATTGCGGACCAAGCCGGAACACTCAGAAACGAAAGGACAATGCCTAAGCCGAGCATCAGTGAAGCCAGGGGGGCATTGAGTTCAGAATCCTGCGCCAAGAGCGATGAAGTGATCATGGGCGCCATGGCTGCTTCGCAAACCGCTACGTGGAAGGGCAGGGAAGAAGTCGAAAGCCAGTGCGAGTACAGCAGCGCCGTCAGTGCCGGAAAAGCAAAGAGCCTGAGGCCCAGGCCAAAAGCCAACGGGGCCCGATGCGCCCTGAGTTCTTTTGGGTCCAGGTTCAGCGTGAGCCCAACCGAAAGGAGCGCTAGCGGCGCCAGCAGATTTCCTAAGCGCTCCAGGAAGACGTCCAAAGGCTCGGGGAAAGTCCACGAGCGAAGGGCTAAAGCCAGAACCGTGGCGATGAACGGCGGGAACTTCACCACGCGCAGAAATAAGTCCTGAAACCGGGGTGGCGAGGGTCGGCGAAGGCCTGCCATCTGTGCGTGCTGAACTTTCTCGGAAAGCAGTTTAGCTGCCACGACGCCCAGAGTAGAAAGAACGAGAAAAGTTCCGGGCTGATCGATGACTACGCCAAACGGGATGGCTTCTTTTCCATAAAGGAGTTCAAGAAGCGGAAAGCCCACAAACGAGGTGTTGCCTAGTCCTACGGTGAGAAGGAGGGCGCCTTCGGTCTGCGTGTTCCAGGAAAAAAAACGAGCTGCTTGGCGGACGACTAGCCAAGTGATCGCAAATATTCCCCAAGGAAGGGCCGCTAGAAGGAAAAGCTCAGGGGTGAACTCGACCCGGTGAAGCTGGTGGAGCGTCAAAGCGGGAAGGGCCACCCAAATGGCCACTCGGTTCAAAGCTTGCGCCGAGCGCGCGTCCATCACCCCGCCCTGTCGAAGGAGCCAACCCAAGAGCAGGCAAAGGAGCAGCACGATCTTCAGCCTTCGCCGGGTTTAATGGAGTATCCCGCGCCGTAAATCGTGGTGATGCGGTGATCAAAGCCGGTGAGCTTTTTTCTGAGCAGGGCAACGTGCGTGTCGATCGTCCGTTCAGTGACGACCGAATCACGCCAAACGGCCTCGAGAATTTTCTGGCGACTCAAGACGCGCTCGCGGTTCTTGAGAAGGAAGCTCAGAAGGTCGAACTCGAGAACGCTCAAGGTCACGGGTTGCTCCCCGACCTTTGCTTCCATTCGGTCCAGATCCAAATAGAGATTGCCGCAAGTCAGAACGCGTTGAGGCTGACTGAGTTCTTCAACGCGGCGAAGCTTCGAGCGAATTCGCGCGAGAAGTTCTTCGAAGCGAAACGGACGCGCCACGTAATCGTCTGCGCCTAGGTTGAAAGCGCGGATCCGGGTTTCCGGGGAATCGTCGGCAGTGAGCATGATCACCCGGATCGAGCGGGTGGCTTCGTTGGATCGCAACAAGCGGCAAGCTTCAATTCCGTCGACTTTCGGCATGCGGATATCGAGCAGCACCAGTTCCGGAAGTTCGGAGCGGGCCATGCGAAATCCTTCCTCGCCGTCGCTTGCGGCTAGTACTTCGTAACCTTCCATTTCGAGAAGGCCCTGAAGCGGCACGCGATGATCGAGATCGTCGTCGATCAGAAGAATCTTCATCGTGGTTTGATTCTATCCGCAAAAAACAAAATTACGCCAGAGGGCAGCGAGAAAGTTCTTCGCGGATCCTTCGCAATTCCTTCAAAGTTTCGTGACGCACCTCTCGTCCGAATCGATTGGATTCGTAGAGCGTGGACCACTTTTCCAGAAGCAACGCTTCTTGATCTGAAGCGGGGTTTTTGATGAGTCGCGAGCTTCGCTTTTTTTCACGCATTTTCAGGGCTTTTTCCCACGCACTGCGTTCTTTTGCCCAGGGCGCTGGGCCTTCCCAAGCGCTCAGAAAGCCGGACTCAGTGCGACGAAAGCGCCGCCGGAAAACGAGGGCGCTCACTCCAAGGAGGAGAACCAGCGCGACGGTCACCGCGATCAGCATCCATCGGCGGGCGGGTGGGGGCTCGAGTGCGTCGGCGCGCAAGCTGAACTTCCACGCCTCTTTGGCGGCTTGCGTGAGGCGCTTTTTCCAAAAGCCCGGCTCGGGCGAATAGGAAAGAACGGCGCGGTACCAAACGCCACTCCAAAGATCCATCTGATCGCGGAAGCGGTCGCTCCAAGTCGGGGACTCCCATTTTTGTGGCGTCGGGTCGATGGGGAGCCAGCGTCCATCCCGCATTCGAGCTTCGACCCAAGCGTGCGCATCACTCGTGCGAACGAGAAAAACCGAGCCTAAGGGAGCTCGGTTGATTCGAAATCCAGCGACCAAGCGCGAGGGAACTCCGGCCGCCCGGAGTAAGAAAGCCGACACGGCCGAGAACTGCTCGCAATTCCCCGTGCGGGTGGTTTCTATGAATTCAGAAATCGAAGGGCTTGGGTCGCCTGCCGAAAAGTTCTGACTCCGAAAGTAGCGAAAAAGCGCATCGATCTTCTCGTCATCAGTCCGGGCACCTTCAAAAATCTTCTTCGCCAAAGCTTCAATTCTTCTGCCCAGTTCGCCGTCGGGAAGTGTGCGGTGGAGCTTGAGTTCCCCGTCGCGGGGAAGTTCAAGAGAGCGCGCCCGCACAGGAGGAATTTCAAAGCGGTACTCGACGCGCCGGCTTCTGAAGTTGCCTTCCCGAAATTCTCCGCTGCGAAGGGGTTCCAGCCGGTCCGAATCCTTTCCCAAAATGACGCTCTCGGCGCCGTAAGGAACGGGAAGAATGTCGCTGCCTAAAGATTCACGCATCACACGAAACGGAATCTTGGCTTGAGTGTCGACCGCACCAGCTGGCTGCTCGGAAGGCGGCGCTTTCACGCCTGGGCCTGTATAGGGAAGCCAAGTTCTTCCGTCGAAGAACTCAAGCGTTCTTCCCCGCAGAAGCCCTTGGGGAATTCTTCTAAGAAGATCGGGCGAATTTTCAGGACCTTCTAAGCGAAGGGAAACCGGGCCTCCGGATTTTCCAGAAAGCCGTGTCCAGTCGTGAAGCGATACCGTTTCGTTGTAACCCACTCGGGACGTGGCCCAGCGGTTCATGGCATCGGGATCGACTCGCGGAAGCAGGGGGAAAATGAGTGCTGCGGCCAGCATCATTCCCAGGGTTTGAAGGGCGGCACGTCGAAGAAAACCTCGGGGAAGCTCGCCTGGAGTGGGAAGGCGCGTTTCTAGGAAAGTGCTCGAGAGCGCGACTGAGCCCAGGCAAGCGTAGAGGAAAACGAGAACGCCTAAGTGCACTTCGGGTGCGATGGCTGCAGCTAAGATCAGTTCCGCAAAGGCAAGCCCAGTTCGCCAACTTCGGTAGGTGGGGGTGGCTGGTGCGTGCCAGAGCCAAGCGTGAAGAAGCGGCACAGTATGGGCCGCCACGGTGATTGCGTTCAATCCAAAACGAGGAACAAGCCAAGCGCCCAGGCCGCACAGAAACGTGCAGAGAAGAATTTTAAAGAGAACATCGGTGGAGTTTTTGCTTCGAACAATGGACGACTGGGTCGTGGCGCTGAGGGCAATTCCCCCGGCTAGGAATAAAATCCACACGCTCACTTCCCAGGTGGCAGCGAGAGCTAAAAACCCAAGACCGTCCAAAACGACTGTGAGGCGCATGGCCACTTGGCGCGCAGTCATTTTTTGTTTTCCTCAGGCGCCGCGGGTTTTAGCGTGGCCAAGGCGTTCAGAGCCTGAATTCTTCCTTCGATCTTTTTTCTTCGGGATCCGGGTCCTAGCAACCAAAGGCGAGCAGGGGCCTCGCGAGAAAGGTGGGAGTCGTGTCTTGCCTGGGTTTTCGCGGATTTTAAAAAGCGCGCTGCCTTTTGAATGGAGAGTTCAAAAGTCTGACCTTCGGGTTGATCCACTCGCACTTCAGCTTCCGTCCACGGCTCAGCCGGAGGTTGGAGCCTCACCCAAGGCTCTTCCGGGTTTCTTGCGCTCACGGTCCACACCACGCGCCGCCAGTCTTCGTCGATGGCTTTCGGGCGAACTTGCCCCTCGGGCGGATCTTCAGCCGGGCGAAGGCTTCTCACAGGCTGCGAGCTTTCTTTGGCTTGGAAAGAGTGGGCACGCGTCTCAGGCCAGATCAAACGCCGCCCGGGCTGTGTGAGGGGCTTGATCTTCCTGGCAAAGCCAAAGGGCCAGCGAGTGGCAATGGCAAGTCCAGCCCAAGAATGTTCGCCTCGGCTCGGGAAGGTTTGCGTGGAGGGAAGAAGAATCGTTTCTTCAGGCCCGAGTCGCGGCAAGAACGCAAGCGGGGTCCATTCATTCTTCAGACCCACTTTTTTCCACTCGAGAATTTCAACGCAGAACTGCGCTTCTTTTCTTAGGTTTCTGACTCGAATGCGATCGGGTGCAGGTTGTCCTGCCCAGGCGCGGCCTCGAAAAATATCGCATTCCACACCGCTCACCGTGCGCTCGGACAAGACGCCCGACAAGATCAAGCCACTGAGAAGTAAACTCTCCATCAGGTAAAGCACGTTGTTACCTGAAGTCAGGGCCGCCACACCTAAGCCTACGGTGAAGATCAAGTACCAATGGCCTGCGGCGCTGACTTCGAGCTTTCGGTGCGAGTGGCCTAACGTGAGCCAGGCATTCCACCCGAATTTTTCGCGGCTCATCCGCGCTTTTAGCCCAAGCGTCTGGCGGATCATCGGGGTGCCGGAGTGCGCTCGATCAGCTCGCTTAAGATTCGCTGACGTAAGCGTGCCTCTCCGTCCTCAGTTTCGAGGGAGGGGTCTAAGCACAGGCGATGCGCCAAAGCCGGCGCTGCCAAAGCTTGAAGATCAGCTGGGATCACGTAATCCCGCCCGAAAAGAAGCGCGCGAGCGCGAGCCACCGCCACTAGCTGAAGTGCCGCGCGAAGAGAAGCTCCGTAGCGAACCTCGGGGCGAGTGCGCGTGGCTTGGGTTAAGCGGCTTGCGTATTCGAGGACCGAGTCCTCGACGTGCACGGTTTGCGCTAGCTGACGAAGCGCTTTGGCTTCTTCGAGCGTGAAGGGCTGAGTGGCTACCTTTTTTGGCTCGCTTAAATTCAGCGTTCCGCGCCTCAAAATTTCAAATTCTTCACGCGGGCCGGGTACTTGAAGAGGAACGCACAGGGCAAAGCGGTCACGCTGACTTTCGGCGAGCGGAAACACGCCGTGAAACTCTTGCGGGTTTTGCGTGGCGATGACGAAAAACGGATCGGGAAGCGGGTGTGTGGTTCCGTCGACTGTGATGGTTCCTTCGGCCATGGCTTCCAGTAAGGCGCTCTGGGTTTTCGGTCCGGTGCGATTCAGTTCATCCGCCAAGATGAAGTGCGAAAACAAAGGCCCTGGGCGAAACTCAAATTCCCCAGCTTTCGCGCCGGGACGAAGAATGCCCACTAAGTCGCTGGGCAGAAGATCGCTCGTCATCTGGATTCTTCGAAAACTTCCCGAAAAGGCTTGGGCCAAAGTCCGCGACAGAAGCGTCTTTCCGGTTCCGGGTGGGCCTTCTAAGAGCAAGTGTCCGCCCGAAAGAAAAGCGCACAAAGCGCCGTCGACCGCATCGGGTTGTCCGTGAACGGCAGCGTTCAGATAGTCACGCAGGCGTTTTAAGGTTTCAGTCGGAGAAGAGGTCGACACGCCGAGAAGCTCCTGTTCTGGGGCAGTTCTCAAACTTATCGGCATGTTTCCCGTTCGGGATGATGGGGCCTGCCGGGAGAATGGGCGTCAGCGACTTGTCGCGACTGCCGCTAGATCGGGGCGGGCCGATCCTCACGTCTTTTTTGAAGAATGGTGGAGCATAGCGGGGTCGAACCGCTGACCTCCACAATGCCATTGTGGCGCTCTACCAACTGAGCTAATGCCCCACGCAAACTTCAAACAGACGGTGTGCCGGGGGATTTACCCGATTAAGGGGCCGAGCGCAAGCGTTCCGAGACGGTGCTGTAACGAACCGTTACCCGGTCAAAGAGGCTGATCCGGGAGTCTTCGACCACGGCCGAGGGGTTTCGCTGACTCATTTGGGTGCGCGCAAAGTCCAGCGTGGTGACCGAGGCCGGGTCGCGCTGAGTGTCGCCTGTGCCGCCTTGAAGCTGGTCTAAAAAGCCGCTCAGGGACGCGGCAAGTGGATCGGCGGCCTCGCCTGAACCTTGGCCACCGCCATTGCCCGCCGAGTGATAGGTGGCCAGGGCAGTGCCTTCGTTTTGAAGGCCCGATCGCCCACCGTCTGCGTCCAGCGAGGCTTGGGCGTCTTTCAGTCCTTGCGATAAAGTCGATTCGGCGCCGGAGTTTCCGGAAGCTGCACCCCAGGCTTTTGCCAAGGTTCCTGAGTCAGCCCCCAGTCCGCGGCGCGTGAAGTCGCCAAGGCTCGTTCCGGCTAGCTTCTCAAAGGTTTTCAAAAATTCGGGGTCTTTCACTTCGGGAAGAAGGCTTGAGTCGGCAGTGGTGGCACAACGAATCAGGTCGGCGCTATTGCCGCCATTCACGCCCGAATCGCACACTTCGGCCAGGGCGGCCGATTGGCTCAGTCCTGCGCTCCCAGCAATGACGCCGCGAAACCCAGAGCCTGCGGCCGAGTTCAGTTGCATGGCGCTTGAACCGCTGACCGAGTTGATCCCGTAATTGGAGTAGGGTTGGGTGATCCCGTTTTGAATCAGCTTGGAAGCTTCGGCAAGCCCGACCACTAGGTTTTTGACCTCGCGGGCGCTGGTCAGCGAGGTGTTCTCGTACTGAGAAATTGACTGGGTTTTTCCCAAAGTTTGAACGGCCGCAAAAGCAGCGGTGTAGCAGGCGTTTTTCTGCCCCTTTCCTTTGAATGCGGTCTTGGCTGAGGATTTCATACCGAGCTGGCCCAGGGTGGCCGCCGTACCTGCGACCATCGAGAAAACCTGCGTAATCGATTGCGTGAGACTTTTTAGGGCGTTTTCGACTTTTTTCGCTTTCCTCACTTCTTCCACCAGTGAAAGAGCTGCAGCGCCGTAACAAGCATTCTGCCAAGGCGAATTTCCCAGCCATCCACCCGGAGCCAGGCACACAGCACCGCAGACCAGCGCCGTACCTTGCCAAACGCTTCGGGTGGCCTTCAGGGCGTCGCGAGTTTGGTTTGCAGTGCGAAGGGCCGCGCAGTGAGCTTTGGCTTGGTTCCCGATGTCGGGGCTCATTGCATTGAAAAACGGAACTTTTGCTTTCGTGGCTTCGGGCGACGGATCGCAGACAGCCTGGTCAGACTTACAGGCCACTTCTTTTTCAGGAGAAAGGCGCAGGCAATAGCGCTCCATTTCCTTAGTATCGACGCTGGGCTCTTTGGCAAGCGCACTGGGCGGGCGAACGGTGTCAGCGCTCCACGCCGCGGGCGCGGAAAGCAAAGAGAAGGCGAGTACTAGGCTCAGTGCTCGCGCAGGCAAGCCTGCCTGGAGGCGCGACCCTTGGGCTTTGGCCTTCATGGGTTCTTGCCTCCGCTCACGGCTTGTCCCACCTGGCCCTTCCGGTTTTTGCTCTGATACGCTTCGTGCACTCGTTCAAACAAGTTGGCTGAAGCATCGAGTAAAGAAGAGGGCAGGGCAGTCTGCGCGGGAGCGCGAGCACCGAAATCGAGGATCCCGTTTTTCGGCCCCTGGTCTTCGGGCTTCGGTAGAAATTGCGAGAGCATGCCGGTGAAGTCCATGCCGGCATTTCCGCCGCCACCACTTCCGCCCACACCGCCGCCACCTGCGCTGTATTTGTCGCTGGTGGTGGCAAGTTTAGCGTAAGTGCTGCCGCCGCCTCCGTGGTCGTCGTCGTTGCCTGAGGGCTGGGTGCTGGTGCCGCCGCCCGCGCCTCCGCCGCCGCCCCCACCGCCGCCATTGGGATTTCGCTGAAAATCACCCACGGGTTGAGGCGAAGGTTGGGGGATGGGGTCGGTCGGAGCACCGTAGGGCGAATCGAAGTTCGGACTTTCGCCCGGTTCGTCCGTGCCGTTTTGGCCTAAGCCGTCGGTCTTTGATTGCGAAGCGTCTTGCGCGCTGCTGAGCGAGAGCGACTGATTCGGGGCAGCCAGTTGATTGGCCGAGCGATCGTTCGGTGCGAATTGGAAGGCCAGGTCTTTGGTGGATTTCTCCACCTGCTTCACGCTTTGGGCGGTTTGCCGAAGTATTTCTTTATTCTTCCGGGCCTGCTCAGCCACGGTGAATGCGATGGCGGCTTGCTGGAATAGTTTCATCGACTCGACGCTGGCTTTGTCTTGAATGTCTTTTTGTTCGGCAACTGCAGCGTTGCCCACTTTCTTCACTGCGGCGTTGAGATCTTTTGCAACGGCTTCGGCTGTGCTGGCATTGTCTCCAAACCCGATATCGGCCTTTCTTAAGATTCCGACGTCGAGGTTTTTCGGTAATTCAACACTGGTGTCCGGTTTTTTGGTTAATTCTATTCCATTTCGAAGGCCCACATTACCCGTGTTGATAAATTTCTCTAATGCGGCAGTCGCGTCTTCGTTATGGGTGTGCCTTAAAACTCTGTCTCCATCTTCACTACGCACGAAAGCTGAGTCCTTCACCAAATTCCCCTCAAGCTGGCGGATGTTCTTCCCGTGAGAATCGGCTTTGCTTTTCAGCATCAGCGCTTGAGTCATCTGGATTACGCCGATGGTTTTACTGATGTCTTCCTGTCCGGCTTGAATGCTGGCTTGTGCATCGAGGTTGCCTGATTGGCTTCCTGACTTCAGGGCATCGTTCACAGCGTTTTGGTTTTTCATCGCCATGCCCACGGTGCCTGCGACGACCGCTCCGCCAGTAATATCCTGGGCATTTTTGACTGCGCGGGTGGTACCGGCGCATTTGTAGATTCCGCCTTGGACTTCACCAAGTTCGGCCGAGATGACGCAAGGGTCGGCGTTGGGGGCTTTTTTATCCTCGAGGCGCTTGTTGTCAAACCTCTTGCCCCATCCGTCGATGTCTGAAGTGTAGGCCGAGGTGTTGAGGCCGGTGCCGCCGCCGCCGGTGGTGGTGGTCGTCGTGGCGGAGGTGGTGCCGCTGGCGGCTGCTGCGGTGGTGTTACTAGTGTTGGTCGATGCGCCGTTAGCTGCTGTGGTGGTGCCTGATGAACTCCGCACCCCGCCGCTGCCGCCACCAATTTGGGAGGGCCTTGGCACCGTGAATTGTGACTGGGGATTGCGGGGAGTAGTGATGTCGGCTTTAAAAGTTCCCCTTGTTTGCTCGGAACCGCCAAGACCGCTGTCCGACTGGTTACCTGAAGTCGTTGGGGAAATAGTCGGAGTTTCAGATCCTGTGGATGTGGCCGCCTTGAGTGCCGAGCGTGCCTTCTCGCGCTCAACTTTGGCCTTGGCTAGTTTCTCATCGATGTCCGTGACTTCATTCGCAAGCTGGTTCAGCTTAGGGTCAGTTTCTTTAAAAACTCTGCCTTTTTGATTTTCGTCGATGATGCGTTTCCTGGTCTCAAGCTTGGAAATTTTTGCGTTGAGTTCGTCCACCCTCTTATCAAGTTCTGCAACTGTGGGCGTAGGAGTCGGGCTAGGCGTCGGATCCGCCCCCTGTGCCCCCTCAGCGCTCAGCAAAAGAAGGAGCGCGGCGCTGGCGGTGAAGCTCCAGCGTGCAAACGCACCCCGGCCTTCGGCGACGCCGACGCGTGGAATCACGCCTGGGAGGGTGTGAAATTTCTTCATGCCTTTTGGTTACCCCTGAGGGCGAAGTGCCCCTGACTCTTCTAGAATTTCATGTCCGACTAAAAGGATCAAGAAATCAAGCGATTGGAAATCAAGTTTTTCAACGCGGGCGGCTAACTACCTGCGTCACTTGTCTTTTTTTCCGATTGGGGGCCAAGGCAGGGGGTGGCGTTTGGGGCAGGGTGTCGGAAATTACGGCAAAAGCGTCGATTTTTTGACTTGGCACAACGCTTGCTGAAGGTGGCGCCGCGCATCCTGTGGGGGGACGCAAATCGCGAACGGTTCGCTCGAGAGGGGAAGCAGGGGATGAAAAACAAAAAGCACAGCCCGGGTCTTCAGGCAGGTCTCTTTGTCTTGGCATCGGTTGCTTCAGTCTCGGCGCAGGCAGCTCCGAGTGGTGTCCCGCGCGAGTGGATTGTCCGATTCCGCGAACCGCAAAATTCCGTGAAACAAGCGCGCCGCATGGCCGTTGAAAGTGGCGCTCAGTCCCTGATTCGCGCTCAGCTTTTGAACGAGCCCGAAGGCCTCGTGAAACTCAGTTTCGCAACCGACGCCCAAGCGCGCGCTGCGCGTGAGGCTTTAGAGCGCTCCGGGCAAGTGGTGTCGATCGCCCCGAACCTCCTTTATAAAAAAGCCGTGCGGTACCACTTCCGGCCCCTTCGCCCAGAAGATCAGGCAGCGCGCTCCAGCCTGCCCTTTTTCAATTTGCTCGAGGGCTTGAGCCAAACTTGGGACGATCCTGTCGCCGCCGTGAAGGCCGTCATTCCCGATGTCCTTCAACCCCCCAGCAGCCCAGCAACGGGCGCAGACCCGCTTTTGGCGACGGACTGGGCCGTGGCTGCAGTGGGGATGAACCGCGTTCTTGACCTGAAAGCAGCACCTTCAGTCACCACTGCCGTGATCGATACGGGCGTGGATTACAACCACGAGGACTTGATCTCGGCCATGTGGCGCAAGCCCGGAACGCCCGAAGAAGTGGGCTACGATTTTGCTCACAAAAACGCCAAGCCCTTTGACGTCGTTCAGTTCGATATGAATGCGTGTTTGGCCGATTCGCTGTGCCGCATTGGCTTTGGCGCTGAGCGCTTCTTAGTGAACCCAGGCCACGGCACCCACTGCGCAGGCCACGTGGCGGCGGTTCAAGACAACGCTCTGGGCATGCGCGGAATGGGCTCGGGCGCTTCGATCATGGCTCTGAAATTCTTCTACGACGCCGGCGAGGCGCACGCAGGCCAAGGCGACGATGCCGCAGCCATTCAGACCATCGATTACGCCATTCAGAATGGCGCGAAAGTGATCAACGCCAGTTGGGGTGCGCGTCAAGAGCGCTTGGACGCGGGCTCAAGCGAGCTGAAAAAAGCATTTGAGCGGGCGCAAAAAGCCGGAGTGCTCGTGGTCGTTGCAGCCGGCAATGATGGGATCGATCAAGATCAAGACAGCGAGCCCACTTTTCCTGCCGCCTATGACATGGATAATTTGATCGTCGTCGCTGCGACCGATTCCAAAGATCAATTGGCGAAGTTCTCGAACTACGGCGCCAAGTCCGTGCACATTGCAGCACCTGGAGTCGGCATCCTTTCGACCGTGCCGGGTGGGCGCTATAGTCAGGAAATCACTCGCTTTAAGAACCCGCGCACCAACGAAGAACAAGTCATGAGTTGGGATGGCACTTCGATGGCCGCTCCCATCGTGGCCGGCGCGGCTGCTTTGATTTGGAGTCAGCATCCAGAAGAGAATTACGTTCAGATTCGGGACCGCATCCTGAAGAGCGCAAGGAAAGTAGCTGGCCTTAATGGCAAGGTACTGACCGGGGGAGTGCTCGACATGGCTGCCGCCCTGGGCCGATAGGCCCAAAGAGGCAATCCCGACCGAAGCCGCGGCTATCCTTGAACCTGGGGGGGAGAGAGGGTAGCCGCGGTTCGTTTTTCATGGCAAGAAAGGCCCCATGACGGACCGTACATCGAAGAGTGGTGAGTTTCTGGGAGGCAAATGCTGGTTCGAGCTTCGGGGAGATATCCTGACGCTCGGCCTGACCGATCGGGGCATCGAAGAGATTGGCCAGATCGAAGGCATCGACTTTCCAGATGACGGCGCCGATTTTGGAAAAGGCGAAGCCATTCTGAGCCTGGAAGGCTCGCGCGGAAGCATCGACCTTCTGTCGCCGGCCGCAGGCCTGATTGAAGCAGTCAATGAGAAGCTCGCCGACGACACTCAAGCCCTTCAGGACGACCCCTTGGAAGAAGGCTGGCTGGTTCGTCTAGAAATCCAAGACCCCACCGATTTGACGGACTTTGAAGACGAGTCGTTTGATGATGACGACGAAGACTTCGAGGACGAAGATGAAGATGAGGACGAGGACGAAGACGAAGATGACGAAGACCTCGACGATGAAGATGAAGACGAGGATGGGGACGAAGACGACGACGGCGACGGCGACGGAGACGAAGATGAAGACGAAGACGAAGACGAAGACGAAGACGAAGACGAAGACGAAGACGAAGAAGTCAGCGAAGACGACGAGGAAGAAAAACCCCGTCGCGGACGTCGCTGAGGGGTCTTCACTCCGCTCGTTTCAGTCGAACCTTCTGTCTCTGATCTCGCACGAGCTTAGAACGCCGCTCATGAGCATTCTGAATTCTTTGACCCTTCTGGAAGAAGGGCACGAAGAAGGCTTTGCTCCCGGCGAACTGGTCACTTTGGCGCGAAGAAACGCAGAGAAGCTCAGCGCCGCTTTGTCCGCACTTTTAGATGTGGCCGAAGTGGAAAAGGGGCTTCTGCGTCTGAGTCTTCGAGAAGTCGACTTAGAACGCGTGGCGCATGACCGCGTGCGCCTTCAGGCGCCTTCGCTTCGCGACCGAGGCTTGGGCGTGGTGTGGCTGAGTGGAAGCGTTGAGACCGGCAGTGAGATTACAGTGAAGCGCACCGTCCTGGCTGATCCGCAGAAGCTGGCACGCTTGGTGGATCTTGGGCTTGGGCTTTTGGCTGAGCGCGCGCAGAGTGGCAGCGATTTGGAACTCGAAGTCGGCGCGCGCTCTTTGGCGCTCACCGCCGAGCTTCAAGCGGGCCAGGGGGCGAGGCTCCGGGCCGCCTGGGCAGAAGCAACCACTGAGGCCCAGGACGCGGCCCGGCAGGGCAAGCTCTCGGCGGGGCGCGCCGGGGCGGCGTTCCGCGGGACGCGGCAAACCGAGCGCGAGTTTTTGACTCGGGACGAAGAAGGCTTGGGCTCGGGCTGGGTTTTACTCCTGGACTGGATGAAGCTTCACGAAGGCACGGTCAGTCTCGATCTGACTTCACCTCAACGCGCGCGGCTGCGGTTTGAGTTTCCCGAAGTCACGTCTGAAAAAGCGCTCACATCCATCCTTGCTTCGCGCGCTTATCGATCTACGCACGATCTCAGTGCCGTTGCGCTTGGCTTGATTGAAGTTCCGAAAGGGCTCAGTGTCCCCGAGTTTCAAGCGCGCGTGCAATCGCAGTTATTCCGCGCTTCCGATTCGGTCTACGCTCTTCCCAAAGCCCACCGTGTGGCTGTGGTTCTGGATGATTGTAAGCCGGAGGATGCGCCTGGGCTCATGGGCCGAATTCGCGATCGTTTGGGCCAGCCTTTGAAGATGGGCGTCGCTTGTTGCCCATCGGAAGGCCTCGACCCTTCTTACCTTCTCGAGCTCGCTGGCCGTCGTCTCAGCTAATTCATCTGTCAAAAGTTTAGACACTGAAAACGCCTGAAAAACGCTCCTTCTGGGATGAGAGCGAGTTTGGCTTAGGCACGCTCCTTGCGAACCCTCGGGGGAATGCGAATCGGGTCGTACTACGTTCGCTGGGTATTTCACCAAGGACTCGTCGGCGCTCTTGCGCTCGTCGTGCCCAGTTTTGCGCATTCTGAGTTGAAGGTACCAGCCCCCGAGAATTGCGCAGATTGCGGTCAAAGGTCTGTGGCCCTTCCGAAACTCGCCAAAGCGCAGAATCTTGCTTCCGCGCACGCTCAAGCCGAAGCGAGGAAAGATTGCCTCAAGCAGCTTTCGACCCAGGATCTCGAAGTCTTGAATCGCTTTGAATCCACTTTAGCTTTTGAGGTGAAGAACCTTTTCGCAAAAGCTCGCTCCAGTCCGCGCCATTCACTTCACGCCGATGTGAAACGCCTCCTGGATGCAGGAGCCCGAGTGGACGCCCAAGCGGGCCTTCAACTTCAGAATTTTCCTTTCACGAAGCTCTCAAGCGACTCTGCTCTTCGAGAGTCGTTTGTTCGCCTTTTCCCCTCATCAAAAAAGCGAATCGCTGCCATTTCTGATCCCAAGCGAAAAGACACGATCCTCATCGAAGGGTTTGCGCTTTTACCGCCGTACTTGAAAATCGCCGCTCCGGGGCAGAAGTTTACGCCTGCCATCCCCATCGAAAAGTACCATCAAACTTTGGTGAGTGAACTTCGAGCACTTGACGGCGCTTTTCGCGAGTACCTAGCCGCTTCCCGAAAAGGCGGCTCGATGAGCGATCTGATTCACGAGTTCAGTGCCCACTGGACGAATGACTTTTGGAAAGGGGAGCGCTGGGAGCGTGAACACGAAGCGGCTCAGCGAAGCGCCAGTTCTGAAATTTATACGCGCACCGAGCGTTTGATCCAGAAATGGGGCATTCGCGGAGACGCCATGCACCGGCTGCTCGATTCTTTGGCTGAAGTGCAGATGCGAGCTTCTGCAGGACGCGAAGCCGCAATGAACGAGCTTTTGGAAAAAGTGGTGGCAACGAGTTTAAGTCCGCTCTTAGTCCCTGTGGCTGCGATGGGCTGGATGCCGGCTGCAGGAGCAGGGATTGTGCTGACTTTGGCGGACGCCGGGATCTCGGCTGGGCTCAATCGATACGAGCTAGGTGGCGATGCGGCCTGCCACTTGGCCAAGCAGCTGGATCGAAAGTTCCCGCAAGGATTCCTCATGTCGCTTGCGTTTTCGCCCGTCGGGGCACTCGGGCAAGCGGCGCACACCGAAGCTGTGATTCTAAGAACGGTTCCCGTGAAAACTCTCGCCAAAGTGGGCTTGGGTGTCATGGGGGCAGCTGGAGTTGTTCAAGCAGTCGATTCGGTTCAAAGGGTTCAGCCTTTGAACGAAAAAAGCCGAAAGCTCGAAGAAACTCAGGGAATGCAAAGCGAGCTGACTCGAGCGGCTCGTGCCGATACTCGCGAAAGCGTATTTCATGCGGCTCGCGACACTGCGTTTGCTTTAACTCCGGTCACGGAACTGACTCGCCCGAAATTCGTGGAAAGCTTGCTTGCGCCAGCTCCCGTAAGAAAATTCCACTTAGGCGGAAGGCAGTGGGTTCAGGGCGTCCTTCGGAAGGGATCCTCTGAGAAAGCCTCCATGAAGCCTGAGGAGGTTTCTCGAGTCTTGGAAGAAAGCCACCAAGCTTTTGTTCAAGGGACGGAGGCGGATTTGTCCGATCCGGCTGAAGCGTTGCTTTTTGATATCTATCGAAAAAAATATTTCGGGAAAGAGTCTCGGAGCGAGAATGAAAACATCCCACTACGACGCATCATCAGCACTTTGGGCCTTTACCCCGAGCTTGGTTTTAAAGAGCCATTTCGCAGTATTGAGTGGATCAGCAAAGGATCAGAAGCGCCGGTCCCTGAGTCGCTGAAGCTTTTTATTCGCTCAAGCATTAAATCAGCCAAGGCCCTCTTGGCAAAGTACTACCAGGTAGATGCCTACATCGGATTTTGGAGAAGAATTCTTCAAGATTCAGGAGATCTCTCGGAATGGTTCACGCCGAGCGTTCGCGCGAAGCTCTTGAATCCGCGCGGCACTCCCGATGGCAAAGCGATGATGCTCTCGCTAGTCCTCAATCGCCGAATGAAGGAACTGCAAGCCCAAGGCAAGGACGTTCGCGCCATCTCGCAGGTCATCGCCAACGTGATTCACACCGTGGGTTATTTGGATGGCGATATCCTTCATGACTTAGGAAGTTCGGACGGCCGACAGGTGCTTTCTGGGTTTCGCCATGTCTTGGATTCGCGAGACCGATTGGCCATGCTCTTAGGCTACGAAGACCACTTCGCAGGAGCACTGAAATCGCTCGGAGTCAGTCAGCCTGCAGGGATTCCTTCGGAGCGCCGCTTGCCCGAAATCTTGGGCAAACTTTCGGCCGAGGTGGAAGCGGGCTCGCGCTCCATTCTGTCGACTCAGAACCGAACCATTCGGCAGCTCTCCGCAACCGAATCGCCTTTCCGTTCATGCCTGGGTGGGTCGGACTGTTCTTCCTCGTCCTACCTCACTCGGGCACTCGATCCGAACTACCACTATTTCACGATGACCGATTCCAAAGGCGCGTCGTCAGGTCAGGTCACCGTGGTCTTGGGCGAAGGCCAAGTGAACGGGCAGAGAAGACTCATCGCTTTTGTCGACAAAGTGCAAAACGTGATGGACCCAGAGATCCCGTATTTCTTGGAAGGCATTCGCCAGTCGATGGCTGAAAAGGGCTATATTTTAGCCCTGCCTGAGGAAAAGGGCGGTCACAACGGAATTTCAAACTACCTAGAAACCACGCGATTCATCGATCGCTTTGTTCCGGTCTTGGGCGATCAAGTGATTGAAGGATATCGCCCGCATCCACATCACTATCAGCTGGATTCCCGCTACTCACGTGCCGACCAGCGCCTGCGGATGAATCCGATCAAGCCGCTAGGCGAAGAAAAGGCCAAGTTCTTGCGGCTCGGTCAAATGCCGAATCGTGCGCCACTGGATTCCGAAAAAGTAAAAAATTTGACCCAGGCCATTCGCGACCTTCCCAAAGGGGACGAAAAATCGAAGCTGGTCTACCTAACTGAGCTTCCGAGTGAGCTTCTTCGCCAGCTCGAACCCAATTATGTGAAGAAACTGATCGAGGTCTTACGTTCTGATCAGGAGTCCTCACGGGTTCGCGGAAGCGCCTTGAATCGCCTCATTTTTGAAGAAGATCAGAATTTAGGCGATTTACTGAAAAAAGTTTCCAACCCCAAAGTGCGTTCAGAGCTTTTAGAGATTGCGATCCAGGACGAGCGCTTACGGTCTCACTACCTGAATACGAAAAGAGCATCTCAGGTTTTGCCCTATCTGAAAGATCCCACTATTGACTGGAATGTTCGACTCGAAGCCATCCTGATGATCCTCAGAGAAGGCTATCCGTACTCGTCAGTCGAAACGATTGCCGATTCACTAGAAGTAAGAGAATTGAAGCAAGTTCTCGAGCGGATGCTTCGGGACCTGAGACAAGATCAGTGGGAAATCCTTCACTTGCGGCGCGGGAATCGGCAGATCGAAAGCCGATTTAGCTCGGATAAGTTCGGAAGCACGCTTCGAAGCTTGGTGGCTTTGAGCCGCCGAGTGCCAGAACTCCAGGATGAAGCGATCCGAATGTTCCTCGAGTACGGTCGGAACGATTCGCCTCTGGACCCAGGAGACCGAACGGTCCGTTCGATGGATCATTGGCGCGAAGACCGGATGAACGGAGTCGAGATTCGCCAGATTCTTCGGGATGAAAAACTCAATACCGCCCAAACCAGTTGGGCACTTGCGGCACTCCAAGCGGTTCGTCGACCGAAGACCCAGAGTCAGCTCCTTTTGGCTACGGAAACCCTCGTGGAAAAACTTCCTCAGAAATCGGATACGGCCAGTGCACTTCGAGAAGAGCTCTTGGAAGCTTTGAATTCCGATGCGGTGAATGGAGATGTCCTTTCTCGCTACTTCTTGACCCTGCTCGCTCAAGAGGGGTCTTCTAGTAAATACCGTTACGCAGGCCTTGAGCTCCTCAAAGGCCTGAGCCAAGAATCGCTTGGGAAATCAAAAGAGATTCGCGCGGTCGCGAGTATGGCCGACTGGATGAACGTTTCGGTGCTGGCAGCCCCGGCTAGGGATTTGCCGGGCGCTCTCTTGAATTATTTCGGAAAAGCTGAGAATCGCCAAAGCTTGAGGTCGTTCCTCGATTCGTACCGTAAAGTTCTGGATACCGCTCCCAGTGAGCGGATGCTGCGAGCCCACCGGACGCTGAAGTACTGGGCGGAGGCTAGGCACTGATGCAGAATTCAAAGTTCCGATTTCCTGCTGTAACGCTTCTTTTTGTTCTCAGTGTTCAGGCCGGTGCAGTCGAATCTCAGCGTCCTGATCACAGCGGCGCCCGCCAGTCGGTGATCTCCTCGGCCGCAAAGAGGTCAAACCAGGACTGCCTCAAACAACTTTCTTTGGCGGACCTTCAGGTTCTTTCTCAGTTCGAAAGGACCCTCTCGAGCGAAGTCGAGAGCCTTTTCCGGGGCGCGCTCCAAAGTCCCGATCACCCGGCACGGACTGCTGTGAGGAAGCTCATTCAGGCAGGGGCGAAAGTCGACTCTCAGGGGAAGCTGCGACTCCAGGAGTTTCCCTTCGAGCGCCTTGCGACGGATTCAGGGCTGCGCGATAGCTTTTTGAAAGTCTTTCCTTCGGCCAGGAATCGGATTGCAGCCATTGCTCACCCGAAACGAAAAGAGACGATTCTGATCGAAGGTTGGGCACTTTTGCCGCCTTATCTGAAAGTGGCGGCGCCTGGGCAGAAGTTTACTGCCGCCATTCCGCTTGAGAAGTATCACGCGATTTTAGTTTCCGAGCTTCGGCACTTGGATCAGGCGTTCCGGGATTACCTGGCTGCTTCCCGAAGCGGCGGGACGATGGCCGATCTGATTCGTGAGGTCAGCGCTTATTGGACCCACGAAGCTTGGAACGGCGTACGCTGGGAGCGCGAGCATGAAGCCGAGCAGCGAAGTGCAAGTGCGGCCATGCAGCTTCGCTTAGAGCGACTGGTTCAGAAGTGGGGCCTTCGCGGCGAGCAGATGCATCAGTTGCTTTCGGCTTGGGCAGGCGTGCATGCGCGCGCTGCCGATAATCGGTTGATTGTCGAAGGCGAACTTTTAGAGAAGGTCGTCGCAATTACGGTGGCTCCACTCTTGGCACCGATTGCGGCCTTCGGTTGGCTTCCAGCAGTAGGAGTGGGCCTGAGCTTGACTGTGGCCGATGCGGGATTCACAGCTCGCGGCAATGTCCAAGAGCGAGGCGGGGACTGGGCTTGCCATTTGGCGCAGCAACTCGACCGAAAATTTCCTCAAGGCTTCATGATGTCCCTGGCCTTTGCGCCCGTCAGTGGGCTCTCACATGCTACACATAGCACCGCGCGTGTTCTGCGAGTGGTTCCTGTGAAGAATCTCGCCAAAACGGGGTTAGTCGCCATGTCTGCGATGGGCGGCAAGCAGGCACTCGATTCGATCAATCATGCCAAGGCCACTGAGAAGCTCACTCAGAAAGTCGAGAAAGAGTCGGGGAATAAAAGCGAAGTTTCGAGTGCGGCTCGTGCAGAGACCCGCGAAGCGCACCTTCATGCGGTAGCCGACACGGCGATGGCTTTCCTTCCTTTGATGGAAGTGGTTCGTCCGAACGGGGTATTGAGTCCTCTTCGCCCGAGACCGCTCAATCTAGGAGCAAAGCCCGCGCGCGTTGGAACTCGGCCTGACGTGGCTGTAGTTGCTGCAGCGGCTGAAAATGTCCACGCACCAGCCCCCAAAGCCGTTCCTCAGGTGAGTCGGGTGCCTAAGCCTTCTTCCCCCCAAGCGCAGCCACTGGATAGCTCGGAAGCCGTTCAGGGTATCGAGGCCTTGATGCGGAAATTTGCTTCGGGCGTAGAAGTCGATTTTACGGACTCCGATCAAGCTCTGATGTTTGACTACTATCGGCGTTCGCTCTTCGGAAATCCCGATACCAAGGTCGGAACACGTCCCGTGGAGTTGGTTCTTGAGGTGCTCCAAAAATATCCAGAATTGGCGAAGAAACAGCCATTCCGAGAAGTGCTCTGGTCGAGTGATGAGACTCGTGCGCCTGTGCCCGAAAGTCTCAGGCGCTTTGTGAGCGATAGTTTGGTCGCTGCCCGAACGAATATCGGAAAGTTCTATAACGTCGAGGCAAATATTGGCTTCTGGAGAAAGATCCTGCAACTCGATGGGGATCTACTAGAAGCCCTGACTCCGACCGTGCGCCGCATATTGGTGGATGATGCGAATTCCCCAGGTATTCGGGCGCGGCTGCTTTTCGAGATTCTCACCAAGCGCAGGCACGAACTTCTCAAGGACGGAAAAGACGTCCGCGCCATTTCGCGCGTGATGGTGAACGTCGTTCACACCGTGGCGTATTTGGACCCCCGAGTCCTCAAGCGCTTGAAATCCGATGAAGGCCGCACCGTCAATGAAAGCCTTCGAAGGGTCCTTGAGCTCCGCGACGAACTCGCCATGGTACTGGGTTTTCCAGATCATTTTCCCGAGGTCTTGCGCTCGCTGGGAATTGATAATCCGGACGGCATTCCCTCGGAAAAAAAGCTACACGCTTCGCTTCTGAGCCAGTTTTCGGAAGAAGTAGAGAAGGGCGCCACCGTAGTTCAAGGCGCAGGTCCTCGGGCTCGCACCATTCGGCAGTTGTCGGTCTCGGAATCTCCGTTCCGTTCATGTGTGGGCGGATCGGATTGTTCGAGTCGAACCTATCTGACTCGCGCACTGGATCCGAACTACCACTATTTCACGATGACCGATTCGGCAGGCTACTCTCAAGGACAAGTGACGATCGTGCTCGGGGAAGGAAAGGTCGGTCAGATATCCCAGAAGGTCGCTTTCATTGATAAAGTTCAGGGTGTTTCAGACTCTGATTTGCCGCACTTCTTGGAAGGCATTCGGCAGTCCGTCGCTGATCAGGGGTACGTGCTGGCTTTGCCTATCGACCTAGGCGGGCATAACGGAATTTCAAACTACGCAGAGACCACGCGCTTTCTCGCCATGCGAGTTGCGGTCGATCACGCGCAGCTCATCGAAGGCTACCGTCCGAATCCACACCCCAGGCCTTACTCGCTCGATTCTAACTATTCGCGCGCCGATAGGCGGCTTCCGATGAACCCGATCCTGCCATTGGCTTCGGAGCGCGCAGCCAAGCTTCGCCTGGGCGAGCTGCCCGATCGAAGCGTGCTCGATTCTGCCGAAGCTTCGCGCCACAGCGGAAATCTTCGCTCGCTGAAGCACGGAGATGAGCGCTCGAAGCTTCTCTACATGGGGGACTTCCCGAACGATCTGATTAGCAAGTTTGACCCGCTTTACTCAGAGACGCTCCTTGGCTGGTTGAAGGATCCGGGTGAGTCTCTTAAAGTCAGGAAACGAGCTTTTTTTCAGCTCATTCGAACGGGCGTACCTTTGAAGAATGGAACGCTCAGCTCACTTCTGAACACCAAAGAGCAGACCGAAGTGCTGGATCAATGCTTGGCCGAATTTTCAGTTTTTCCGGACGGCATGGTTCCCGAACTGGCATCTCTGGTTCAGCTTCCTGAACTCCCTTGGGTGCTTCGAAAGCGTGCACTTCTCAGGCTGTTCCGTGAAGAATTGTACTCGGCGCCGATTCTGGAAATTTTGGAGACCCTCGACTCCGAGAGGCTTTCTGAAGTGGTCGGTTCTTTCGTGGACTTGATCGACCGTGACCCGATTCACGCGCTTCGCGCCAGGCAGATGAATTCGAACATTCGAGGCGAGTGGAGCTATGACTTTCTCACCAACGGTTTTCATGCGCTTTTAGTCGGCGCGCGTCGCGTTCCGAAGTTGCGCGAAGAAGCAGCTCGGATCTACCTTCAGTACTCTCGTCTGATTGAAAATGAGAGTTATCTCGGTTCAATTGATTCTCGGATTCCGAGTTGGCGAGAAAACCTACTGACAGCAGACGACCTTTACCGAGTCTTGGATCGGCCGGCGCTCAATGCCTTGGAGACTCGACAAGCCTTAGTCGCTCTGCATGAAGCGCGGCGCCCGTTAAATCCTGAGCGACTTCTGGATTCCTACACCTTGGCTCTGAAGTTGAAAGCCAAGGACCCGGAGCTGGCTTGTGATCTGCTTTCGGAAGTGGTGCGCTCGGCTAGGGCTGGCAATCGTCCCCCAGCGTTTCTCACTCACTTTGTGATTCAGCTTTTGGCGACCGGAACGGAATCCGGGCGGGCGGTGGCAGTTGGGGTACTTGAGGGTATTCCGGAGATTCGAGACCCGGGTTCTCCTCTAGCAGTGCGCGCGGATGCTTTGGCCATTTCTCGGGCCGTCCTGGAGAAATCACGCCGTGGGGGGGGGATGGACATCCTGGACGCCGCCGTTCGACACTTTGCTGAGCGGGGAGACATGGAAGGCGCTACGCGATTCTTTGAAGAGCGTAAAGAGCAGCGCTTCTTCGTTCTGAATCGCCGCCGGGTTGATAGTGCGCTTCAGAAGCTCGCGAAAAAGCTCAAGTAATCCCGTTTTGACCTTTTGAGTCGGGAATGGTGGATCAGGGCAGGGTTTTGGGCTATAAGCCCTGACACGCCGCGTATGGAAAAAAAGTTCTACATCAAGACCTTCGGTTGCCAGATGAACGTTGCCGATTCAGAGCGAATGGCTTCGCTCTTGGCCGAACGCGGGATGACGGAAGCCAAGTTGCCTGAAGAGGCCGATGTGATCCTGGTGAACGGCTGTACCGTTCGCGAAAAGGCCGTTCAAAAAGCGCTTTCGATGTTGGGTACCTATGGCTCGATCGGAAGCGGGCAAGAGAAGGAAGTCTGCGCGAGCGCTTCAGGCGCGGACGACGACGTTCGCGAAGATGAGCTTCTGCCTACACCTTCGATTGTCACTCGCCGCACAGTGAAGCCCATCATCGGCGTGGGCGGCTGCGTGGGTCAGATGACCCAAGGTAAGATCTTCAAGCGCGCCCCTTATATCGATTTTGTGTTCGGTCCCGATACGATCGACAATCTTCCGGAACTTCTGCACCGAGTGGAGAACGGCGAAAAACACGTCGTTTACGCCGAGTTCGACAAGTCGATGGATTACTCGACTGAGACTAAAATCCATAAGCCCAGCGCTCAGGCCTTCGTGAACATCATGAAGGGCTGCGATAAATTCTGTACCTACTGCATCGTGCCCTTTACGCGCGGTCGGGAAAAATCCCGAACCATCGATGAAGTCTTAGACGACTGCGCTCGACTGGTCGCAGCGGGCGTTCGCGAAATCACGCTTCTTGGGCAGAACGTGAATAGCTTTGGAAAAGGCAATCCAAACGAAAAGGGACGCGAACCCCAAGAGCTTCACAACATTATCGGGAAAGTGGGACCGCGCGCGGGCGAGGAAAATTTCCCGCAGCTTCTTCGCGCCATGGACCAGGACCCCAGGCTCAAGGGCCTTCAGCGAATCCGCTACACTTCGTCCCATCCCTTGGACTTCTCGGATGAGCTGATTGAGTGCTACTCGCCCCTGGAAAAAGGCGGCGTTTCGAAGCTTTCAGCGCATCTTCACTTGCCGGTTCAGGCGGGCTCGAATCGGGTGCTTCAGAAGATGGGCCGCCATCACCAAATCGAAGGCTACATCGCGCAGATGGACCGCCTTCGGGAACTGAACCCGGACGTGGGCCTTTCGACCGATCTGATCGTGGGCTTTCCGACCGAGACCGAAGAAGAATTCCAGGAAACGATGCGGCTTTTGGAGCGCGTCCAGTACGACAATATTTACGCTTTTGCCTACTCTCCGCGTCCAGGAACTCGGGCTGCGAAACTTCCGGATGACGTGCCTTCGGAAGTGAAGCGCGACCGCTTGAACCGCCTTTTGGCGCACCAAATGAAAATCGCCGAAACCCGCTATGCTTCACGCATCGGCAAAGTGATGGGCATTTTGGTCGAAGGCCTGGCGAGAAATCAGAACATTTTACGAAACGCAGGACACTTGGGCGATGCAAGTGATTCGGGCCGCGATGCGACTGTGGCTCCTGGCCTTCGGACAGCAGCCGATGCGGGCCGAGTCTGGACTGGGCGCACGGAGTGCAACCGCGTGGTGAATTTCGTCAGCGATGATGGTCGCAATCTGGTTGGAAGGATCGTTCCGGTCGAGATCACCGATTCCACCGCTCTTTCCCTGGTCGGGAAGCTTTTCCACGACTCAGACTTCGCCGAGAGGGCTTCTTCATGATTCTTCCTCATCACGGCAAATGGCCTGAAATTCATGAAACGGCATGGGTTGCGCCTTCGGCGGATGTCATCGGCGAAGTGACGGTGGGCGAGCGCTCGAGCATCTGGTTTCAGGTGGTCGTTCGCGGCGACGTGAATTGGATCAAAATCGGCTCGCGCACGAACATTCAAGATCACTCCATGCTTCATGTCACCCGCCGGAAAAGCCCGCTGACCGTGGGCGATGAGGTGACCGTTGGGCACCGAGTGACGCTACACGGCTGCACCATCGGAAATCGCGTTCTCTTAGGCATGGGCGCGATTGTGATGGACGACGCTGTGGTCGGGGACGATTGCATCATCGGTGCGGGCTCTTTGGTGACTCAAAGAACCGTCATCCCTTCCGGATCGCTTGTGATGGGAAGCCCAGCCAAAGTGGTTCGCACTTTGAAGCCCGAAGAATTGGCTTTCCTCAAGCAATCGGCAGAAAACTACGTGGGCGATATCCGCGAGTACCAGACTTTGGTTCGTGGCCCGAAAGTCTTGGGCCGAAACGACAGCGATCTTGAGGAACTCGATGACCTTGAGAATTTCGGTAACGCGGAAGAGTTTCGCGAAGACGAGGACAAGCGATGAAAAACTTGGTCGAAGCCCTGACCTTTGACGATGTTCTTTTGATCCCGAACTATTCGGAAGTGCTTCCTGCGCAAGTCAGCCTCGAGACGCGCCTGACCCGCAGGCTCTCTCTGAAAGCCCCGGTTTTGTCGGCTGCGATGGACACGGTGACGGAAGCGCGCATGGCGATTGCGCTGGGACGCGAAGGCGGCCTAGGCGTGATTCACAAGAATCTGAGCGTCGAAGATCAGGCCGCGGAAGTCGCCAAAGTGAAGCAAACAGGCCTTCTGGCTGGTGCCGCCGTAGGTGTGGGCGAAGAGGGACTTCAGCGCGCCCGAGCCTTGGTCCAGGCGGGCTGCGATGTTCTTTTTGTGGATAGCGCGCATGGGCATTCGCGCGGGGTTTTAGATGCGGTGAAGCGCTTCAAGCAGGAATTCGGTTCCCAGGTGGACGTTGTGGGCGGAAACGTCGCAACGGCCGATGGAACCTTGGCGCTGATTGAAGCAGGCGCAGATGCCGTAAAAGTAGGCATTGGGCCTGGCTCGATCTGCACAACTCGCGTGGTGGCAGGCGTGGGCGTTCCCCAGCTTTACGCCATCAGCGAAGCGGTTTCGGTGGCAAAAGCTCGCGGAGTTCCTATCATCGCCGATGGCGGGATTAAACTTTCCGGCGATATCACGAAGGCTCTGGCAGCAGGCGCCGACACGGTGATGCTGGGTTCCCTTCTGGCAGGAACGGAAGAGTCTCCTGGTGAAGTTTTGGAAGTCAGCGGAAAACGCTTCAAGAGTTACCGCGGCATGGGCTCGATGGGCGCCATGGAGCGCGGTGCGGGAGCCAAAGACCGTTACTTTCAGGGCGAAGTGAAGGAATCCAAGAAATTGGTTCCCGAGGGAATTGAAGGACGCGTCGCTTATCGCGGCACCTTGGCTGAAAACCTTCACCAGCTTTTGGGCGGACTTCGCTCGGGCATGGGCTACTGCGGCTCGGCTTCAGTGAAAGAGCTGCAAGACAAAGCGCGATTTGTCAGGATCTCGGGCGCAGGCCTCATCGAGAGCCACCCTCACGACATTACCTTGGAGCGCGAAGCTCCGAACTATCGACCTTCGGGAGCTTGAACCATCATGATTTTGATTCTGGATTACGGCTCGCAGTACACGCAGTTGATTGCCCGCCGAGTGCGCGAAAACGGCATGTACTCTTTCATCGTTCCCGGTGACGCAAGCCTGGAGCGCATTCAGAGCATGAAGCCAAAGGCCGTGATTCTCTCGGGCGGCCCAAGCTCGGTTTACGACACCGATGCGCCGGATCTTCCAAAAGGGTTCCTGGATTGGCAGCGCGAGACGCGTTTGCCGGTTTTGGGAATTTGCTACGGGATGCAGCTTCTGGTTCACCGCATGGGTGGAAAAGTGGAGAAAGCCCACGTGCGCGAGTACGGCCGCATGGGCGTTCGTCCTGAGGCAGGGGCAAAGATTCTCTCGGGCGCTGCTGTGACAAATGGTTACTTCCAGGCTTGGATGAGTCATGGCGACGAGACCAAAGTCCTTCCTCCGGGTTTCCGCGTGGCGGGCTTGAGTGAAGCGGGCGGAATCACCGCGATGGAGAACGAAGAAGCGCGCCTGTACGCTCTTCAGTTCCATCCTGAAGTCACCCACACCGAAGGTGGCTCGGCCATTTTGAAGCGCTTTCTGACCGAGCTTGCGGGCCTCCAGTCGGATTGGGACATGGGGAATGTCCTAGAAGAACAGATCGCGAAGATCCGCCAAAAAGTCGGCCCCGATGAGCACGTCATTTGTGCTCTTTCCGGTGGCGTCGATTCAGCTGTGGCCGCGGCACTCGTGCACCGTGCGGTCGGCGATCGCTTGCACTGTGTTTTTGTCGATAACGGCCTTCTTCGTTTGAATGAGCGCGAGCGGGTGATGGAAACTTGCGGCGCGAAGCTGGGACTCCCCGTCGAGTGCGTGGATGCTCGCGAGCGGTTCCTGACGAAGCTTGCGGGAGTTTCCGATCCCGAGCAGAAGCGAAAAATCATCGGCGCTGAATTCATCGCGGTTTTTGAAGACGCAGCGACTCGTTTGGAGAAAACGCTTGGGAAGAAGCCGGGCTTCCTCGTTCAAGGAACTCTTTACCCAGACGTCATCGAGTCGAGCCCGCCTCCGGGATCGATCAGTGAGCTAGGCGGCGGCAGAAAACACTCTGCCACGATCAAGAGCCACCACAACGTGGGCGGCTTGCCGAAAGACTTGCGCTTCCAGTTGATCGAGCCCTTGCGCGATCTTTTCAAAGACGAAGTGCGCGCATTGGGCCGAAAGCTCGATGTACAGAACGACTTCCTCGAGCGGCACCCCTTCCCGGGCCCGGGTCTCGGCGTACGCGTGATTGGCGACGTTCGTCCCGAGTACTTGGAAATTTTGAAACAAGCCGATCACATCTTCATCGAGGAGATTCGCAAAGAAGGCCTCTACTCCAAAATTTGGCAGGCCTTTGTCGTGTTTCTTCCGATTAAGAGCGTGGGAGTGCAGGGCGATGGCCGCACCCACGATCATGTGGTCGCGCTTCGGGCGGTCACTTCAAGCGACGGAATGACGGCCGACTGGTACCCGTTTGATGGGCCCTTCCTGGCTCGGGTTTCGCGCCGAATTTGCAATGAAGTGCGCGGGGTGAATCGCGTGGTTTACGACGTCAGTTCCAAGCCCCCGGCCACGATCGAGTGGGAATGAGCCTCGGTCGGGCAAGCTGCGCCTTTTTCTGAGTGCTGCGAGGACGAATAACCCCTTTGAAAACAAGGGTGTGTCGCGCTGCGTCCAGGAAAGTTTTCAGTCTTGAAGTCCGACTTGTAGCGAACCCGGACCGCATCCGCTAAGGTGCTCCGGATGTCCTTTGTCCACCTGCGCGTGCACACCCAGTTCAGCTTGCTCGAGGGAGCGATCCGTCCCGACGAGCTCATCGAGCGCGTCGTTTCGCTCGGCATGCCAGCTGTAGCCATGACGGACACCAATAACCTCTTCGGCGCGATCGAATTTTCAGGAGAAGCGAAGAAGGGGAAAGTGAAGCCCATCTTGGGCTGCGAGATTTACTACGCTCCCCAAGGTCGAAATGCCGTAGCGCAAATGGCGGCCAGCGGAGCGGCAGCTCAGGGCCCCAGGTTTCACCGCTTGGTTCTGCTTTGTAAGAACTTCGAAGGCTATCAGAACATTTCTCAGCTCCTCACGCGCGCCTACATGGACGCCCCACCGCCTCAGAAGGGGCAAGCCCAGACGCCACGGTTTCTGGTCGAGCGCGACCTTCTCGATAAATACGGCGACGGTTTGATCGTGCTCTCGGGCTGTTTGCGCGGAGAGATCCCGTACAAGCTTCTGAGCGGAGACGAGAAAGCTGCGGTTGAGTCCATCCAGTGGTTCAAGAAACGTTTCGGAGAAGATTTCTACTTAGAACTTCTTGAAAACGGAATTCCTGAACAATCGGCCGTGAACGAGCAGCTTTACAATATCGGTCAAAAGTTCGGCGTTTCGTGTGTTGCCACTTCAAACGCGCATTATCTCGACGCCAAGGAAGCTGAAGCCCACGAGATCCTGATGTGCATCGAGCAAGGTCGAAATCTGGATTTCGACCGACCAAAAAGCTTGGTGCCTTCCGAGTTCCGTTTGAAATCGCCCGATGAAATGCGCCAAGCGTTTGAGCGGTTTCCGGGCGTCTGCGACGAAACGCTGAAAGTCGCCGAGAAGTGCGATGTGAAGTTTCCCTTCACGGACGAGAAGGGCCGAACTATCTACCGGCTTCCGAACTTCCGCCCCGAGGGCGTGAAGAAGGAAGACGACTTTGACTTGATCGCCTATTTCCGCGAGCAGTCCTCGCAGGGCCTTCGCGAGCGGTTTGAAGAGCCCGGCTTCCAAGACAAGCGAAACGCACCTGACTGGGCCGAGAAAGAGCCTCAGTACTGGAGCCGCTTGGATGACGAACTTCGCATGATCGAGAAGACCGGGTTCTCCGGCTACTTCCTGATCGTGTCGGACTTCATCAAGTGGGCCAAGGCGAACGATATTCCTGTGGGTCCCGGTCGGGGCTCGGGCGCGGGCTCTTTGGTGGCTTACTGCCTGAAGATCACCGATATCGACCCCATCCAGTTCGGGCTTCTGTTCGAGCGCTTCATCAACCCCGAGCGGATCTCGATGCCCGACTTCGACGTCGACTTCTGCCAAGAGCGCCGCGGGGAAGTGATCGAGTACGTCGAGCGAAAATACGGCAAAGACAACGTTTGCCAGATCATCACTTTCGGAAAGCTCCAAGCGCGCGCCGCAGTGAAAGACGTAGCGCGCGTTCTAGGACTCAGTTTTGCCGATTCCGACGCAATCACGAAACTGATTCCCGAGGAGCTCGGCATCTCGCTGCCCGATGCCATCGAAAAAGAACCTAGGCTTCGCGAGAAGATGGAGCAGGAGCCCCGCACCGGTAAGGTGATGGACTATGCTCTGAAGCTGGAAGGTCTGTACCGAAACGCGGGGATTCACGCTGCAGGCGTGATCATCACCGAAGAGCCGGTTGTGACCTATTGTCCGCTTTACGTCGGTAAAGACGGCGACGTCGTCACTCAGTACGACAAGGATTCGGCTGAGAAAATCGGCCTCGTTAAGTTCGACTTCCTGGGGTTGAAGACCCTGACCGTGATCGATTACGCGGTGAAGTTGATTCGTTTGAGCGCAAAGCCCGGTTCGCCCGAGCAAACTTTCTCGATCGACCGCATTCGGTACGACGACGAGAAAGCTTTTGCGCTGGTGGCCTCAGGCGACACCGATGGCGTATTCCAGGTGGAAGGCTCGGGCATGAAGGAACTGTGCGTGAGCATGGTTCCCAAGCACATCGACGACCTGACCGCCATTGCCGCGCTTTATCGTCCGGGTCCGCTCGGATCGGGCATGGTGGACACTTACGTCGAGTGTAAGCACGGGCGTCAACCCGTGGTCTACGAGGTTCCGCAGCTCGAAAGCATCCTGAAAGAAACCTACGGCGTGATGCTCTATCAAGAGCAGGTCATGCAGGTAGCGCGTGAACTCGCCGGCTACTCTTTGGGACAAGCCGACTTGCTCCGTCGCGCCATGGGTAAGAAAAAACCCGAGGAAATGGCCGCCCAGCGCGAGCTTTTCGTCAAAGGCGCTGTCGGCAAAGGGTTAGACGCGGTCAAGTCCGAGACTATTTTTGACTTGATGGCGAAGTTCGCCGAATACGGCTTCAATAAGTCGCACTCGGCTGCTTACGGGGTGGTCACTTATCAAACCGCCTATCTGAAAGCGCACTATCCGGAAGAGTTCATGGCAGCGCTCATGACGACGGAAATGAGCAACACCGATAAGATCACGAAGTACATTGCCGACGCCAAAGCGCACGAGATTCCGATTCTGCCTCCGGATGTGAATCACTCGCAGCGGCGCTTCAGCGTGGAATGGGTGAATGACCCCGAGCGAGGCCGAATCAAAGGCATCCGCTTCGGCATGGAAGCCATCAAAGGCGTGGGCGGTG
This sequence comes from Bdellovibrionia bacterium, assembly GCA_040399745.1. GTDB lineage: Bacteria > Bdellovibrionota > UBA1018 > UBA1018 > UBA1018 > CANFHS01. The sequence goes on from JBBARP010000009.1 coordinate 89,272, forward strand.
CCGCGGTCGACGCCATCATCGAAGCTCGCCAAGCTTCCCCGTTCCGAAATGTATTAGATTTCTGTACTCGGGTTTCCACTCGCAAGGTGAACAAGAAAGTTCTCGAAAGCCTCACCATCGCAGGTGCGTTTGAGGAAATCGCGGAAGCCAACCGCGCTTCGGTTCACGCTTCGATTGAAAACCTGATCAAGTACGCAGGCGACGAGCAAGAAGAGCGAGAGCTCGGGCAGAATTCACTCTTTGATACTTTCAGTGCCGAAGAAGTGAAGCCTTCGATGCCGCTTGCGCAAGTATTCAAGCAGGAAGAAGACTGGCCGCGCTCGAAGAAGCTCGTCGAAGAAAAGAAGGTCGTCGGATTTTTCGTCTCGGGCCATCCTTTGGATCCTTGGCAGAAAATTTGCGAAGAGTGGCTGGGCTGGACCTCTGAGAAGATCAAGACTTGGGCTCAGCAAAAAGCGGAAGCCGAAGCCAAGAAGCGCGCCGCAGCCGCATCACACGATTCGCAGCCTGAACCCAGTGGCTGGGTCTCCCGTCAGCGGGCACCCAAAACCGAAGTCCGCATGGCCGGCTTGATCGGTGAAATGCGCGAAGTGATGACCAAAAAAGGCTCCAGAATGGCCTTTGGTCAGGCAGAAGATCTCTACGGGCGCCTGGAAATCGTTTTCTTCCCCGAGGCCTACCAAAACTGCCAAGAAATGCTCCGGAAGGCCGCAGCCGAAGCCGAGCCCCTTTTGATCGTGGGCGACGTGGAGTTTGGCGAAGAGGGTGTCCCGAAAATTCTGGCGAAGACCCTGGAATGGGTCAGCGAAGCTCATAAAGGGCGGGTTCAGCAAGTGACGCTGTGCCTGGACCCTCAAGCCATCTCCAGCGGGCAGCTCAGGGATTTGAAGCGCGGGTTGATCGAGCACCGAGGGAAATGTCCGGTCCGAATCGACTTTTCGAGCCGCGAGTTCCGCACTCGGCTAGATTTGCCTAGGACGGTAGGCCTGCAGAGCACGCCTCAAATGGTCGAAGCCATGAAGAAGATCTTCGGCCGCGACGTGGTTCGCCTGGGCTAGAACGACTCGCACGGAATCAGGAATTGTCCTGCGCTCATCCAGTGTTAGAATGGTCCTATGCTGGGGGCGCAAGGAGTTTCTAAGGCGAGTGGGAGTCGAGCCGCGGTTGCTTGGTTTCCTGTTTTGGTTTTGAGTGCTGCGCTGGGCGCATTTCCTGGCCGCGTGCAGGCCGCTCCGCGTCCCACACAAGCTTCTTCGCCGAAGCGAGATGTTTCCGAGCTTTTGAAAGCCGAGCTTCAAACCAAGTTGCCGCAGATCGGGACCTTGGCCGATTGGCAGGACCGAGTGTTCAAAGAAGAAGTGCTTCCACAGTACACGCGTTTTGTGCGGGACTATCGCCCCGGTGGAAGTGGCGTGGTTGCAGACATCGATGTTCCGGGGATGAAGGCCTATTTGACTTGGGGACGGGAAACCGACCCGAAATCGGAAGTGCTGCGCTTTGGAGTGGTAGTTCGCGCAGGATCCGATTGCATGAAGTGCCAAGAGGCTTCGCTGCCCCTTCGGAAAGAAATCAAAGCGCGGCTGGATCGACGCGGAATTTCAGCACTTTTCCTCGATGAAGATCCGGTGGCTGCTTCCGACAAATGGGTCGGAGCAACCTTGAATGAGAAGCTTTCGGAGCTAGCGAGAAAGCGCGGCCTGGTCGGTTTGGTGCGGATGGACTTGCGCTTGGCGCCTGTGGATCCGGATAGTGCTCACGCCGATGAGCGCACTTATCTGGCGAAGATTTTTCAGCTCGACCGACTTCGGGGTTCCGAACTTCGCCATGAAGGGCAGTTGGAAGTTCTCGAAAATGATTCTCTCTTTACCGCCGCCGAACGGTTGCTAGGCGATGCAGTGGCTAATTTTGGTTCGAAGTTTCTAGAGTCCTCTGCCACTCGTGCTCAAGAAGCTTCAGGCCGAGAGCTGCGTCTGAGTCTGACGGGCTTTAAAGGCTGGCAGCAGTACCGCGAGTTGCGAGCACGCTTGGTTCAAGCGCTGAAGCCCTTGGGCTCGGTCGATGAGCAGCTTTATCTGCGGGGAAGAGTCGACTTCCGCGTTCGGACGTTGAAGTCGCAGGCTGAGGTGGAGTCGCTCGCGGTTGCAACGGTCGGCAAAGAAGCGGCAGTAAAAGTGGAAGACATGGCAACGCAGGAAGCGCTTCCTGTGAGCTCGGAATTACCCGAGGAGAAACGATGATGCTTTCGGATCGCGGCTGGGTGGGGATTCACAGAGTAGGACTTATTGCCGGCGTTTTTGCGGCACTGACGGGATGTACCCGTTCGACTCAGTTTCAGCGTAACGAGGCTTTTTATCAGCCCGAGACTCGCACTCAGTCTCAAAGGCTCGAGTCGATGGGGCAGCCACGAAAGCGCGTGGTCGTCTTGGACTTCTGGAACGACACTCCGGTGAAGGATGACGAGATCGGAAAATTTGCAGCTGACGAACTTCGCCGTGGCCTATTCGCCACTCAGCGCATGATTCTCCCGACCGACGTGAAGTCGGAATTCACGACTCATGATTTCCTTCAGGGCGATCAGGTCAAGGTGGCGCAGCTCATCCGCGAAGGCCGCCGCTTGGGTGTTTCTGTTTTGGTCATCGGCCGAATCAGCAAAATTGTTTTCCGCCAGCGAGGAGAAGAAGTGGGACTCCTTCGGCAGAAGCAATCTCTCGCAGCAGTCGATGCGGAGCTGAAAATTTTCGACGTGACCGGGGGTCGAGAAATTCTTGCTGTAGGTCGTTCGGGCGATGCGGCCTCGAATTCGCTCGTGGCGTTTGAAGATAAAAACCAGACCAGCCAAGATTTTAGAGGTGAACTCTCTAAGCTGGCCGTGCGTCACGCGACCGATGGTTTGGTGCCGGATGTGGTTCGTGCGGTCGAGAAAATGACCTGGCAAGGGCACATCGCAAAAATCATCGGCACCAAAGTTTACGTCAACGCTGGCAAGCAGTCGGGCCTAGTGGAAGGCGATATTCTTCGCGTATTGACCAATGGCGAAGACATCTACGACCCGAAAACGGGCTCTTACTTGGGGCGCACTTCGGGACAGCTCAAGGGAACTTTGGAAGTGGTCGACTTCATCGGAACCGATGGTGCCGTGGCGGAACTCCATACGGGCGGCGGCTTCGGCGAAGGGGATCTGGTCCGCCTGTATTGACAGCGGGCCTGCGCTTGGGCCAGGGTCGGTCCGCGATGAGCTTTTCCCTATCCCAATCTCCCGTTCTTTTACCCGAGGTTGAAGTCAGGCGGCACACCCGTCAGGCGCCTTGGACTTATGCGGGGCTGGACCAGAGGCAGCGTGAGGTGGCCGACCGAGTGCGCCGGGACTCAGACGCGCCTGGGGCGCTTTTGCTTTCAGAAGTGGCACCGGTCATCACATTGGGCCGAAGAACCGTTCCTGCCGATCTATTGATGGATGAGGCGGCCTACCGCGAGCGGGGCCTAGAGCTTCTGCCTGTTGACCGGGGTGGCTTAGCCACCTGGCATGGGCCGGGGCAGTGGGTGGCCTTTGCGGTGGACCGCTTGGATCGCCTGACGGGGGATTCCCGGGGCGTTCGTCGGGCCGTAGAAGGGCTTTTGGAAGCAGCTGCCGAGGTGGCTCGCCGCTATGAGCCTTCGGTCGAGCTTCGCTGGGGTGCTGAAACCGGGCTTTGGCTGCCGGGCAGCGGGAAGCTGGCTTCGATCGGGGTGCACGTCGAGCGCGGAGTGCTTTTGCATGGCCTGTCGCTGAACGTGCGAAGGCATCCGGGGAGTTTTCTCGGGCTCCGGGCTTGCGGCCTAGATGCGCAGCCTGCGTTCCTGGCGGGGGAGGCGGGCGTGGGTATGGACGGCGACGGTGATGGCGGCGGCACTACCTTTGAGAAAGTGGGCGCAGAGCTTCAGGAGGCGCTTCTGGAGCGCTTCTGGCGCGCCTCTGGAGATGGGAGACCTCGGGATGCCGAATGACGACGATCAACAGGATGAACTGGGGATTACTCGGCCTGATCAGGCGGAATGGGCTTGGATCAAGCCCCATGCGCTTCGGGACGCGGTCATCTTGGTCGACCCGAGCCTGAAGCTTGAGGCGGTGGCCCAGGTGCTTTCTGCCAATCAGAGCACGCAGGTGCAGGCCTGGATTGCGGCAGGAAAGCTGGGGAAGCCTCAGGCAGCGGATCTACAGGCTTGGGAGCAAGATCCGGCGAGGAAGTTTTGGTGCCTCGTGGTGAAGCCGTTCGTGCTGGTGCAGCGACTGGATTCTTGAGGTAGGCGGCGGTTCGCGGCTGTGCCCCGGGAGGCTCGGTTTGACTTGACGCTTCAGGCTGCCCGAGGCTATATCCGGCTCACGTTCGAGAGTTTTTGCCACTTCGAAGGTTTGTGTTGGCTCGTAGCTCAGTGGCAGAGCACTACCTTGACACGGTAGGGGTCGCTGGTTCAACCCCAGTCGAGCCAACCATTTTTAGCTCTCCTCAGAGCGCTCCGCCGAAAAACAGATGGCGTTGAGTGCAGTTGAGCGAGGTAAGCGGTTCGCGAAATGAACAGGCGCATCTGTTCGCTTTGTCCAGCGGCTGGAGGCGCGGCTAATGCCTGAGATTTGTGCTCGCATCCGCCCCCTCTTCAGATGTCTTTTCTGTGTCTTTTTGATTCGCCAGGTGTGGCTAAAATCGAGGTGGCTAGTCCCCCGTATCCGATGTGGCTCAGTTCTTGGCGGATTTCTGCGGCTCAAGTCGACTAGGTTTCAGCTCAGAGTTTCGAAAGACACAAAAAAGACATCTGAAGAAGGTGTCCAGTCGCAGTCAGTCCTCACAGCAAAAAAACCGAGCCCCCTCGGTCAGAGGGAGCTCGGTGGGAGTTTCAAGGGATCAAGTCTGGGTTCCGTGTGGTGGTTGGATACCGTTCCTCAGAGTTATTTTCCTTGGAGCTTCTCGAATTTGGCCACCTCGGCGGCCAAGTCGGCCATAGATTGTTTGTAATCAGAGATAGACTTGTTGAGCTCCTGGGGTGTTTTCGGAAACTGATGCAGTTTGAGCTTTCCGTCTTCGGTGGTCATGCAATCCGGGTGACCTAAGTATTTTTCCAAGAATCCTTTAAAGCGGTCGGCCATTTGGTGTGACAACTTCACGACGTTGTCCTTGTTCATACCCGATATTTTTTCCTCTTCGGACTTTGAAAACTGCATGAAGTCTTTAACGAGCTCATCTTCGCACATCGGAGCCTTTGAGTTGCTCTGCTCGGAAGGTCCGGCAGCGGGCTTCGTCTGAGCAGCAGCGGGCTTCGTCTGAGCAGCAGCGGGCTTCTTCGCCGGAGCAGCAGCGGGCTTCTTCGCCGGAGCAGTAGCGGGCTTCTTCGCCGGAGCAGCTACAGGCTTCGCCGGGGCAGCTACAGGCTTCGCCGGGGCAGCTACAGGCTTCACTGGAGCAGCAGTGGGGTTCGCCGGAGCAGCTACAGGCTTCGCCGGAGCAGCTACAGGCTTCGCCGGAGCAGCTACAGGCTTCGCCGGGGCAGCGATTGGCTTCACTGGAGCGCTCGAGTCCTCAGCCTGGTCTACTTGCGCACTTTTCAGCGCCTTCTCTAATTCACCTTCAAGTTCTTTCACCCATTTCTTTACAGGTGCGGTGAGCTCCTCAAGTTTCTGATCGAGCCCTTCCTGATCCTTAGGGAAGTCGATGACTTTTTGCGCCACCTTTCCTTCTGCGTCTTTCACTTCAATGGTGCAGCTTTCTTCGCCGAGGTGTTTTCGAAGGAACTCGGAGGCTTCGTTCTCGATGGTCTTCCCGAAGTCTTTCAATTCCGCAAGTGACCCTGCTTGGATGGCCTTGATCTCCTCAGGAAAATGAAACCGAGTCGGATCCAGATTTGCCATTTCATCACTGGCTCGCTTTACGGTTTTAGCTGCTTCGCCTTCGATGCTCACAACCCGGAGGTATTCCTGTTGAATCGTGGTCGTGCGCTCTTCGGTCTGGGACGAGCTACCGGTCGAACCTGTGCTCGTAGTCGAACCACCGCCCGTAGTAGAACCTTGAGTTTTCTTCTTTTTTAGACCTTCGATGTGTGCGCTTCGCGCCTTCATCAAGTTGTCCAACTGTTCCTGATCAAGGAATTCGATCTCGAAGGGAATCTTCTCCCCAGAGCTGGAAGTTATTTCGACTTTGCAGCCGGGTTTTCCTAAGTATTTTTTATGAAATGACTCAGTCAGGCTTTTCGTCTTCTCGTAGACTGCAATTTTTTCGTCCAGACTCATCTTGTCAGTGTCTGGTGACTCGCTCGCGAAGTACTCGTCGCTCACGACCTTTGGGCAGGCGTCGCCTTTAGCCCATTGGGTGCTTGCGGTTTTGTCCGAACCATTCGTTCCTTTTTTCTTATCGTTTGCATTTCCACAGGCGCTGAGGCCGACGCTTAGACTGAGAACAAGAGCCGAACTGATCCACTTCTTCGAATGCTTCATGGGTCTTCCTTTGGGGAACAGGGTTTGCGCCGCAGAAGCAATGGGTGTGCCGAAGGCGAGTTGCTGCGCCATTTGCGGTCAGAGAAAGGCTGACTCCGATTGGGAAACAATCGAATTTCCTGAGTTTTTAAATTGGAATTAAAATTAAAAGATCATTCGCGGATAAGCCTTCAGGCGGAACCCGTTTTGTAGAAATTTTAGTCAGGTGAATAGATGGCTGTAGGATCGCCGCTACTGAGGCCCGGAGTCGGCAGGGGTACGTCGCGGGTAGTTCTCTATTTCCGTTGTAGATTTGTCGGAAATTGGGTAATTCGTCGGCCATATGACTTTCCGCGTTAAAGCTCTGGCCCTCCTCGGGGTTGCCGTTGTTATTGGTCAAATTGCACCCTCTTTCGCTAGCCAGGAGTCCTCCGTGGATCGCCAGGGCTGGCGTCTGAGCCCGCGCATCTTCGGTGGTTATTCCAGCAAATCCGTACCCACAGGCGGCACGGACATCGCCAAACGCGGAAGTCATCTGGGCGCCGACCTCGGCGTGCTTTATTACCAGCCCAATTGGGTATTCCAGCTCTCAGGCGGTCTTCTCAAGACCAGTCTTTCTGGAACGGTTTCCGGTCAGGAACTGAGCTTGAAAGAGACTGACTTCCTCGGAGACCTGGGCTTCCGCCTTCGGTCTTCGGGCTGGCAGATCGGTCCATCGCTCCAGCTTTTGGCGGGGACTGATGTCAGTTTCATTGAAAATACTTTAGATAACGGCAAGAAGACGGCGTTCCTTGCGGCGATTCATCTCGATCGTGAAGTGACTTTGGGTTCCGTCGATGCGCGCATCGGCGCGTACTACAAAACGGATCTGAACATCGCAAACCGGCAAGTGAATTGGCTAGGATTCCAGCTGGCACTCGAACTTCCGTTCCAATCGGAAGCCGACGATTCAAACAAGTTTGTGGCCACTCGCCAGCAAGCCGAGGAAGCGGCGCTGGCTGAACCCGCCCCGGTTCCTTCGCCTTCACCGACTCCGGTGGCTCTGGCCCCGATGGTCGCCCCGGAAATGAAGGTGGTTCTGCCCGCGTCGGTCCAACTGAATTTGGATGAGTCCACTCTTCAGTTCGATACGAATAAGAGTGATCTGAAAGAGAAGGGCATTCGTCTAGTTGATCACATCGCACGCTTCTTGGTCGAACGTGAGGCGAACTGGAAAGAAGTTCGTGTCGAAGGTCATGCTGATTGGCGTGGTCCTGCGGTCAAAAACCAAGACCTTTCTTATGATCGCGCTCAGGCCGTTGCGCTCGAGCTCAATCAGCAAGGTGTTGCTTCTCCGCGCATTGTCGTGAAGGGATTTGGCGCGTCGCGCCCGCTGTACCGCGGGAAGGATGTCGAGAACCTTCGCAGAAACCGCCGCGTAGAAGTTTATATCGATGGGGTTCAAGACCCTGAAGCGCTTCTGAAGGAACTGCAGGAAAGCTTCTAATCGCACCGAAACGGTCGGCGAATTTTTGGATAGGACCATTCTTATGTTGAAACAGAAAAACGTGTCTTTGAACTCAAACGGAATTTCATCACTCCTGACCTCAGGAATTTTGGCGATGACGCTGACGGTAAGCGCGTGCGGAAAATCCGTCACCGTGAAGGACCGTGGCTCGGTCAGCCCTTCCAAGACGGGGCCGGCTCCACAGGCATCGCCTTCGCCCAGTCCGACTCCTACGCCGAAGCCTTCTCCGACTCCGGAGGCTTCGCCGTCTCCGAAGCCTTCACCTAAGCCCTCTCCGTCCCCGCAGGCTTCGCCTGCAGCTCCGGTTGAGCCGGTACGCACGGGAGTCGGGTCCATCGAGATTTCCTCGAATAAGCCAGTCTCGACCGTTGGCGCCTTTAATGTCGGCCCGTTGATTTTGACCAACAAGCCAAAACTAGGTGATTCCGTGGCTGCCGATTGCGATAAGCAACGAGTCGCTGCTCAGGAGAAATTCCTGCGTTCGAGTGGGCTTGCCGCTGAGCTTTCGAAGATCATCGATCCGGTGATCTTGAAGCTCACCGACGCTCAGTGGGATTCCTTGAAGAAGAATCTCGGAGCCGCATCTCAAGAGGCAAAAAATCAGACGAACGCGATTTTTCGCGAGGGCTTCGGAAGCGCGGGTTACCGCACTTCGGCTCCTGACTTTGCAGCCGTGGCTACCGAGCCGAATGACTCGTCTCAGGCGTACCTGGGCATCTGGCGGGAAGGCCCGGTTCTGGCCTCGGTGAAGCGCCAGCGCACGTTGGGGAATCATCTGCTGGTGACGAAACTGAACTGGGCTCCGGTCAAGGAAACCTACTTGGTCAGCGTTCAGGTGTTTGAAGTTCAAGCAGGGAAGAAGCTGACGATTCAAGGCGTTCCGAGCCAGGACCTTTATGTAGGCAAGCCTGTGGGCGGCTCGCTTCTGGTTTACTTGGACCTGACTCAAGTCTCCCGCGATTGTAAAGGCCTGACGGCCATGACCGTGGAAGAGCAGTTCAAGTTTAGTACTTTGCCCGTGGCGAAGTTTGTGAAGTAATCACGAGTGGGTCCGGAAGGGCGCTACGGAGAGTAATGACTCTTCCGGACCCAGCTCGCTTGGGAGTGATCTAGCCGAACGAGACGTCAGGCGTCCCGATCAAAGCTTGATCAAACCGTTTGGCAACCGCACTTGGTGCCCGGGGTCGGGCTTGCCACCGTGGGCTTCGGCGTGAACCTGCTGAATCCTTTTTTGGAGCAGGCTCTATCGCAGAGAGACATGGTCTGGAACCGGGCGGCGTCACTGTCGACGGCGCACACCGTTGCGTGGTCCAGAGGGACTGATTGTGGGTCTTTCCCGATGCCTGCGCAATCGCAGACCGTCTGCCCGAAGTCGAAGGTGCTACAGCCATTCTTCGCTTGGACATTTTCGGACGAAAGAGACACGACTGCCAACAAGGATCCCACGAGGGATCCCAACAGGGTATTTTTCATAGTTGATTCCTTTTTTGCGTGTTGTTTATTTTGGCCCGGCCAGGCGCAAGGATCAGAAGAGGGCGATGCTCAGCAAAGGTGTGGTGACTTCTTATGAACCGTCGATGTTCGAGTTGAGATTACTGACCGCTACCATCTCAAATATTGCCTGATTATTTTGGTCAGGAAAAGAGTTTTTGGGATTGCCGCTCGAGAAAACCCCTTAATTATTAAGAGAAATTAGCAGTTCGAAATTTCTTCTTCGTGTTCAGGAGTTTACTGAGGGGAGGGGCATTCAGCTGAAAGCATTACATAAGGAATGAATATTCTGAAAAGAATTACGACTCGCGCGCTCTAAGCCTCGGGTTCAGTAGTCTTTCCCGTGTTCTTTCCAAAGCGAGTGAACTTCATCCCAGTTGGGAAGCTTTGAGGCCTCAAAGCCAAAGGTTTTTCCCGTAGCGATCTTCCTAAAAACGCGGATCGCCTGTGCGTGTGGGCCTGAGTAGATGAATTTCTTCATCGCCTCTCGGTTCTCCCATGCCGTCAAAGTGTGCTGGATTCCGTTGATCCGTTTGACGTCGGAATGAAGGATTCCTGGCGCTTTTTCGGATTGGATCTTGGATGCGATGGCGTGCCTCCAAAACGTCAGGACGTACAAAAAGCTTCTGACCCGAAGCCCCGTGATCGAGACGTAGAATTGGGCAGGAAGCTGCCGTCCGTGACTCGGTGTGGCTTCACCAGACACGGATGCGCTCGCTTTCCGGCAGGTACATCGCGTTTCCGGCCTTGCAGCCATAAGCTTCGTGGAAGGCGCCCAGGTGCCGCACTTGCTCGTTCACGCGGGCTTCGCCCAGGGCGTGGGGATCGGTCTTCAGCAGCAGCTGCTGATACGAGGGCCTGAGAATTCCGCACCAAGAACGAGCGTACTGCAGGAAGAAAGCCTTTTTGGCCTCAAGGCTCACGGGCTTCGTCCCAAAAGCTGCACGGTAAGCGGAAGTAATTCCGACGTGGTCGCCGATGTTCTCGCCCAAAGTCAGGCGGCCGTTGTGACCGATCTTCTCAAAGCGGGCGATGAACTTGGCGCCACGCTCTTGGAAAGCGTGGATGTCCGCTTCAGTCATCCAAGACTTGAGCTTGCCGTTTTGGTCGTACTTCGCGCCTTTGTCGTCGATGCCGTGTCCCAGTTCGTGACCCACGACCGACCCAATGGCTGCTAAATTCGTTTCCATGGGAAGACTGGCATCGAAGAACGGGTACTGAAGGATAGCCAATGGAAGCGCGAAAACGTTGTCCATGGGCATGTAGTAAGCGTTCACGGTCAGTGGGCCCATGAGCCAGCGGCTGCGGTTTCGCTCTTCACCGAGTTCACGAATTTCGCGGTCCATGCGGTTTTTCTTCAGCAGAATCGAGTTCGCGTAACGCTGAGTGGGGCTGTAGGTAGCTTTCGGATTGAAATACCACTCGCCATCGTTTTGAGGCGCAACCAGAAGAAGACGCGCCGTCCTCATTTTTTGAATGGCGGCAGCTTTGGCCTTCTGAGAAAGCCAGGTGTTCTCTTTCAGGCCATCGAGAAGCGCGCTGCGGACGCGCTCGGCTAAAGTCACGACCTTTTCTCGCGGGAAGTTCGGGTAAAGGATGGGCATCACTTCAGCGTCGAGCTCGCGCTCGAATTGATCCATCACGAGGCGCGTGCAGCGCTCTTGACGGACGGGACGAGCGGGCGACCCGCCCAGGTGCTTGTGCTCGAACTGGAATTTCTTTGCGAAGAATTCCGGGTAAGCGTCATCCATAAAGCCGGTCACTGAACGGAAAAGAAGCAAATTCTTCAGTTGCTCCAGGTTTCCTTTTTCGAGCTGTTCGTTACCGAAAGCGAGAGTCTCAGGAATCAGGTTTCTCAGCTTGGTTCGGGCGGGAATACGTTTCAGGAAAGCAGACAATTCCAGCGCCGGATATTTCGAGAGGAGCTCTTTTCGCGAAACCGAATTTCTTTGAGAGACGCGGTCGCGAATATCGGCAGGCTTCGGGTAATGCTGATCGAGTGCCTTTTCGAACTCGACGACCGACTTGGCGCGAGCTTCGGGCTGATCGAGACCAATCGTTTTGAAGAATTCGCTGGCCAGGACTTCGAGATCCCGAATGGCTTCCGGGTTCTCGTAATAGCTGCGTTCGGGGAAGGACCGCACGTCCAAGTCAAAGAGCACATCTTCCCAGCGCGGGTCGTCTTGATTGGGAATCGTTTCGTAAGAAACAAAGCCGCGCTCGGGGCGATCGATGCGAGAGGCCAGGAGTTTTCGGAAGTCTGAAAGCGTCTGGACGGCAGTGATTTTTGCAATTTCCTGCTTCACCAACTCTCGCTCTTCTTGTTTTCCCGCTTCCTCGTTCATGCAGGCGCCGTAGACGTCGCGAATGGCGGTTGCGCGCTCGCTGAGCTCAGTCATCCCCGGAAGCGCCTTGAGGTACTGTTGTTTGGCGTAAAGAAGACGCTCGCGCGAGTCGCCGAAACTAAACGTATGGCCCTTGCGGTCCTCACGCAGTTTGAAGTTCGCGACCGCTTGATGGCAGGCGTATTCGTAGAAATTTTCGCAAGGCGGATGGGCTTCAGAAACTGGAAACTCTCGGCGCTCGGGAAATTCAGAGCCTTTGAGCAGCTTTTCTCGGCTGATGGGATTTTCAGCAGCCAAAGCAAGGGTTCCTAGAAGGGGGAGTCCAGCCAGCCAAAGTTTTTTCATGACCCCGAGTATTGACTGAAATGGGTCGGAAGGAAACAGGCTGAGGTCGCGATTTTCAGACAAAAAACGAAGGGCCTAAGGCCTGGCTTTCGCCGGCTCAGGCCCTTCGCTCGGTCCGGTCAGATACCTCGCTTTGGGGGCGAGGAATCCTTACGGATTTGCTCCGGGAACCATCTGAGGAGTGGTCTCACTGGACTGCTCAGTCTTGGTTTCCGTTTTCTTCTCTACGCTTCCTGCTCGGGTCTTACGGCGTTCCTTCATCCCTTCCATCATCTCCATGCGGTGCTCACGCAGAGGCTCGCGGCACTCGTCTTCCGTCTTGCCTGACTTCAAGCAGTCGGCCACTTCTTGGTGGATTTGCGCCATGTGCTCATGGTGGGTTTGCATTTCGCTTCGGGTCATTGATTTCCAGGCAGTTCCCTTGGCTGCACTGGCGATCAGCGGCAATGCCAAGGCGAACACGGGGAGTAGCAGAGTGATTTTTTTCATGCCTTCCCAGAAAGCAGGATTTAGGCCGAAGCTTGCGAGCGCCCTGCGGATTCTTTCGGAAGGCCGCGTTCAGTAGCTCTGAAGCAAAGACTCCAAAACGTCCCACGCTTGGTGAAGTTCTGGGTCCGAAGAGCAATAGGGAGGAAGCAGGTAAAGCGTGCTCCCCAGCGGCCTAATTAAGACGCCGCGTTCAAGCGCAGCAGCATAGAGCTTTCGCGAAAGGTCCGAGCCATAGGCCGCGCCCGCCGGATGTTCGACGGCTCCCAGAGTTCCCAAGGACCTTGGATTTTTCCCGAGCCCTTTTGCGCGGATTCGCTCGATCCGCTCGGCTGTAAGCGCCGAGATTTCACGGATTCGGTTTTGCGTACCCGGTTTTTGGAGAAGCTCCCAAGAGGCCAGTGCAGCAGCACAAGCGGTTGGGTTTCCTGTGTAGGAATGCCCGTGCAGGAAAGCTTGGCTAAGATCGCGAGATTCAAAAGCCTGAAAAATTTCGTCCGTCGCTAAGGTGACCGAAAGGGGCAAGAAGCCTCCGGTCAGACCCTTTGAAAGACAGACGAGATCGGGAGCGATCCCGGCGTGCTCGAAAGCAAAGAGCGGCCCCGTCCGGTGAAAGCCCGTCATGACTTCGTCGGCGATGAGCAGCGTTCCAGAGCCTTGGCAAAGGCGCGAAAGCTCTTTCAAGAAATCGACCGAGTAGAGGCGCATGCTGCCAGCTCCTTGAAGGAGCGGTTCGACTATGACGGCAGCATAAGGGGAATCGGGAGTGAGGAGTGCGCGTGCGGAAGCCAAATCATCGGGTTCGATGAAGTCGACTGGTACCAGCAGGTCTTTGAAGCGAATGTGGAAGCCTTCAGGTTCGCTGACTGACATCGAGCCCCAAGTGTCGCCATGGTAGCTGTTTCTCAGGGCCAGGAGTTTTCTCTTCGAAGTGCGGCCGATATTGCCCTGGTATTGAAGCGCAAGTTTCAGCGCGATCTCGACAGCAGTCGATCCATTGTCCGAGAAGAAAGCGCGCCCGAGTTTCGTCCCACGAACGCGCGCGGCGTCGACTAAATTTTTCGCGAGGCGAGCTGCCGGTGCGTGCGTGAACCCCGCGAAAATGACGTGTTCAAGCGTGCGTGCTTGAGCAGCGACGGCTTGTGCGATTTCAGGGCGTCCGTGGCCATGAATGTTCACCCACCAGCTGCTGATTCCATCGAAAACACGGCGACCATCTTCGAGCTCAAGCCACGGGCCTTGGGCTCGGCGAACCGGCAGCGGGGTGGCCTCGAGGCCATGCTGAGTAAACGGGTGCCACACATGGCGCAGATCCAGTTCGGAAGTGCTGGGGCCCGGAGCGGTCTCGGAGAAGTGGCGCCTCACGCGCTTGGGCAATTTGAAATCTGGATTGAGCCGTGCTGCGTCGCTTTCCCAGGGCAGGCGTCCGAGAATTTCTACTCCGCCCCCGAACTCGTTTAGGACTTCCTCCAGGCCGGGGTCTTCTGGACCGTTTAGGAGAATTCCTAAGACCGGGATTCCGCGGTTCTTGCAGGCTTCCAAGGAAAGAAGCGTGTGATTGATGGTTCCCAGACGAGTCGAACTGACCAAGATTACGGGGAGCTGCCACCGCGCGATCCAGTCAGCGAGATTTTCTTGCTCGTTCATGGGGACCAGCAGTCCCCCTGCGCCTTCGACAATCCAGGCCGGGTCATTGGAAAGCTGGTTCCAGTGGCGCACAACCGATTCAAAATCGAGGCGTTTTCCTTCGGCTCTAGCGGCACGGTGAGGCGCTGCAGGAAGCTTCAGCGAGTGCGCAGGATTTTCGATCTGGCAGGAGGCGGAGCTTCCCAGAAGCGCTTTCACGGTCGCGCAGTCGTCGTCGTCTCCCGTTTGCACGGCTTTGAAATAACCCGGTCGAAACCCCGCCTGACTGAGCGCAAACGCCAGGTGGGCCGAGGCGTGAGTCTTTCCAATTCCGGTATCTGTGCCGGTAACAAAAACGGCGCGCTTCATGGTGCTGCGGGGTTTACCAAAAATGACCCAGCGAATGAATAAAAAGGTCCGATAGGCCCAGATTAAGCGCTTTGAGGAACCTGAGGGAAGGGAGGGGCGCTCCATGCCCGCTCCAGGAGGTTCAGGGCGCTCCTGAGGAAGGGAAGCCAGGAATCTGGGCTCCCCAAGGTCAGCCAGTTACCGTCCTGTACCATCGACGCATCCCCGCAAACGGCACCCGCGTTTCTCAAGTCCTCACGGATGCTCGAGGGGGTAGAAATTCGACGGCCACTCACCAGCCCCGCCGACGCGAGAATCCAAACGGCGTGGCCGACTGCGAGGATAGGTTTTCTCTGACTTTGGAAGTCGCGCACCAGCGCCAGAGCCCGAGCATCGTTTCTCAGGGCGTCGGCGCAGAGCACTCCTCCTGGAAGGATGAGTGCCTGGAAATCATCCGCCCTGGATGAATCGAGAGGTCGGCAGGACAGAAGGGTTTCACCGGGCTGAATGCCGATTACCCCTTGCGCTTCACTTCCCGAGCAGACCACTTGAAAATCGGCGCCACGCCCCGTGAGGGCGCGTCTCAGCGTCTCCAAATCGGTTTGACTAAAGCCATCAGCGATCAGAGCAAGGACCGGAAAATCTCGTAGGGAGGGCAGCATGGGGAATATCCTCCAAGTGGACCTCAGTGGGGCTTCATCATTTATGCCAGTGGAAAGTCCCGGTACGCGCGGGCCTCCAGGATGTGCTGGGCCAGTGGCTCGGAGTGACCATCCCAAGCTGCGAGAGTCAGTGCTAAGCGAAGAATCTTGTGGCGATCGCGGTAACTCTGCCGGCCCAACGTGTCGATTTCTTGCTTCAAGGCCGAGCGCTGTTCCAGGATCGTCTCGAGCGTTTGTGCAGCGATCCGCCCGGGAAGTTCGTTCCAGTGGGAGCGAAGCGCTGCACGAGTTCGGGCAACGCGCTCGGGGAGGGAAAAGAGTTCGGACTGGGGCGTCTCAAAGGACCTTCGGTGAGGAGCGGGCACTCGCGCGACAAGATCGATCCGGTCTAGAACCGGGCCGCTCAGTCGTTCGACATAGGTTTTTCGTTGCTGTGGGGTGCAGCGACATTCCTGACGAAGGCTTTCTTGGCTTCCGTCCCAACCCCCGCATGGACAGAGGTTTCCCGTTGCAGCGAGCTGAAACTGAGCAGGGAATTGGAGCGATCCTTGAGTTCGCGTCAAGTTCACCCAGCCCGTCTCCAGTGGCTCGCGAAGGACTTCCCGGCTATCGCGCGACCACTCAGGAAATTCGTCGGCATGAAGGATTCCGCCGTGAGCCAGTGCGAACTCGCCTGGACGAATTCCGCCTGCGCTGATCGATCCGACCAGAGCCGAGGGTTTCACTTGCGAAGAAACGCGCCGAAGCGGGGCGCGAAGGGCTCTGCCTTGAGTGGATGGGCTCAGCGAGAGGTCTTCCATCAGAAGTTGCATGGCCTGAACTTCGGGACTGGGAGTCTCCGTGAGGTGAAGAAGCCACTCTAGAGCCGTACTTTTTCCGCTTCCTCGCGATCCGAGAAGAATCAAATGGTGGCCTCCGCTCGAAGAAACACCGATCACTCGCTCAAGCCACGGGTCGAGCCTCAGAAGCGGCGAATCGGTTGAGGACTCGGAAGGGGGAATTTCAGAGGCTCTGCGAGGCCAATCGATCACCCCTTGCTTCACCGAATGAAGGGCATCCCAAGCGCTGGGAAGATTGTGCGCGAGCTGGATAGCAGGAAACGGATGAGAGAACGCCTGGCTGCGATGAAGTGCGAGAAGTTTTTGTCGTTTCTCGGAAGTGAGAGCGCTCTTTGGCAGAATCACCCGACCGATCCCGCGGGACCAAGTCGCATGAACGGCCCGAAGCTCTTGCCCAGCCGGATGAAGCCTTCCGTCCAAGCCGAGTTCGCCCCAGGCCACCACTTCTTGCGACCGATTTTCAGACGATGCGTCCAGAATTCCGAGCGCCATCGGAAGGTCTAGGCCAGTGCCACGCTTTTTGATGCTGGCCGGGGACAGATTCACGATCACTCGCTTTTTCGGGAACTCAAAACCCGAAGCTGAAAACGCGGCTCGAACCCGCTCACGCGCTTCACTGACCTCTTGCGAGGGAAGTCCTACGATCTGAATCGAAGGCAGTTGAAGGCTGGTCGAGACTTCGATGCTTTGTAGTTCTGGAATCAGCGAGTGGTTCAGAGGCGCTCGGATCGTGCTCATGAATCCAAGAGGGATGCAGAGCCAGTGCCAGTCTCTATTCTTTGTAGAATTCCATGAAAGTTAATTCGTTTTCTTCGTCATCGCTTCTTTGGCGCGAATCAGGGCTTCGGCAAATTTCTGAGCGTCTTTCCATTCACGGGTGCCTGGCCTGCCCACGTGATCGGGATGGTAGCGTTTCATCAATTCTCGAAATGCCCGCTGAATTTCTTTCGAACTGGCATCGATCGCCACGCCTAAAATTTCGTGGGGTTCGCCATCGATCCGAAATCCAGGGAGTGCGGCTTGCTCTCTTTGATTCGAGGAACCGGAGTTGGTTTCTTTTTGAGATTTCGCGAATGGCTTCTTCGGTCGATCAGCTTCCCGGACTTTGAAGCGAGATTCAGGACTCTTTTGCTTTCGAAGAAAGACGAAAAAAGTCGCGATCAAGAGACCCAAGATCAAGCTTTGAGTGCCCAAGAAAAGCGAAGCTTTTCCGGAAAGCGGAGGCGGAGTGGAAGGAAGGGATTCAGTTTCGTTCTGCATGCCAGTTGGGAAATCTGTTTTCATTGAGGGTGGCACGAGGGTTGCCCCGATCTCAAGCAAGATGCGTGGGTGGGGAGGGGGGATCTGTTTTACTGCTTTCTTGGGCTTTTTCTTCTGGGGTTTTCCCTCAGCCTTTGCGGGGCGGCCTGCGCCCCGAAGTGTCGAGTGCCCTTCGCTGTCGGGCTGGGCAAACTTAGGAGCCCACTCGGGGTGTCGGCTACGGTTTCGATGGCCAGAGCGCGAAGCCGGCGTGTGCCTTTCTGAAGCAGCAGCTCTGGCTTGGTTGGAAGGGGATGCGACTTGTTTCTCGGGGCGCTGGAAAGTTCGCTCTGCGCCTGCAGTAGGCTTTGGCTGGAATGCCTTGAAAAAAACTGAGCTTCAGTTTCTGGCAGAACGTCAAGCCTCGGGGTCAGAAAACCGCCAAGCTCAAAGCAGCCTTTTTTTTCGGCTGAAGAAGCCCGTGGAGCGCCTTCGATTTCGGCTCTCGGTGCTCCTCGAGGCAGGCGACCGCTCTGGCGCCTTGCGAAGCCTTCTTTTAGGGCAGAGTGCGGGCGCGGCATCGGCAGTGCTTCGGGAATTGGGACATGTGCACGTCATGACCGCCACAGGAATTCATCTTTATGCGGTAGCGCGCTGGTCGGAGAAAGCCTGCGAATGGGGCTTATCACGCTTCCCGTTTGGCTCGCTCTTTCAGATTCAGCGAAGCGCGCGAATCGCAGCGCGACTTCTTTGGTTTTGGCTCTGGATTTTGGCAGGTGCGCGCCCTGGGATGCTCCGTCCGCTGGTCGTGGTAGTGCTTCGGATGGGTGCTGAAACGCTGGGTTTACGCTGGCGCGCATGGGCGCCGCTGCTTCTTTCGCTTTTGCTGGATCTCGGTGTGGCGCTTTTTTTAAGCGCTCTTGGGCGCTCGGACGCTTGGGCTCCGGGGCGTTGGCTTTACGCAGGTGCGGTGGGTGGTGGGCTCCTTGCGCTCGAGTACGCGCGCGGTCGTGGAGCTTGGACCGAGCACTTGGCTTTGGCTGTAGGTTCGTGGGCTCTGGTTGCGCCCGCTGAAGCGCTTCTTCGGGGTTGGGTAGCGCCTGGCACACCGGTTTGGAGTTTGATTGAAATCCCGTTCCTGGCTTCGTGGATTTATCCACTCTCGATCCTCATTTCTGGGTTCCTGGCTCTGGAGTGGTTGGAACTTGCGCGACTGCTTGCAAGCGTACTGGGTGAAGGGGTGAGTCTCGGCTTAGAAGCGGCCGCTTATCTTTCGATGAGCCAACCTGGATGGCTTTGGCTGGTCTCGCCGCTCGCACTCCTCGGGGGCGTGACGGTCTCACTGTTACTTTGGGGACGATCGTTTCGTGCGAGCCTACTCACCGCAGTTTTTTTGGGCTTCGGAAGAGGCGCCATCTTTTTCTTTTCCCCAGAGCTTCCCGCACCCTCAGTGACTCTTCAACGCTTGGTGCAGCTGGATGTGGGGCAAGGAGATGCCGCTTGGTTGGAAAGTTCAGACGGGAAGGGGTGGTCCCGATCTCTCGGCTTTGTGGATGTCGGGAGCCCGCGTGCTTGGCGGGAAGCTTTAGCGTGGGAGTGGCTTGGAAAAAATCGGGTGAATAAAATCGACTACGTGCTTTTGACTCATTTAGATCAAGATCACGCAGGCGAACTTGAAACTTGGGTGAGTCGAATTCCCATCGGTTGTGTGACGACCTCCCAAGTCCAGTGGCGTTCGCCTCGGGGGCAAGCCTTGGCCGAGCGTTTAGAGGCTTCAGGAGTGCGTATTCATTCCGTGGAGGAAGATCAAGGGCGCCCGCGAGAACAGCGCTGCTTTCCTTTCAAAGCTTTGCCGCCTGCTGAAGTTTCAGCCTCTCGCACGGGGCGAAAAAGCGCGAACTTTGGGATGACCGGCGTTTGGGTTCCCTTTCCGGAAGGGGGAGGCTACTTGAATTTTGGTGACGCGGATTCGGTGCAGGAACTTCGTTTCCTCCGCGCTTTTCCGCTTGAGGTCAGAAGCGCTTCCCTGTTCAAACTCAGTCACCACGGCTCCAAAACTTCGAGTGCGAGCGAGCTGCTGAAGGTCATTCGTCCCGAACGAGTTTGGCTTTCGGCCGGAGTAGGAAATCCTCACGGGCACCCACATCCGGATATTCTGTGGAGGCTCTCGCAAGCAGGCTGGGGGCCTCGCTTTGAACGCACCGACCGAGTGGGATCGCTCGAGTGGAAGCGCTGAGGAGTGCGGCGCTCGTTAGCTAGTCGCGAGCGGTGTTGAAGTTTAGAGTTGAAAACTCCTAAAAACTGCGGGGAAATAGCGGTATGTGGGTGGGGCGAGTGATTTCCAGTGTTTCAGTTCTTCTGGTCGCGAGTGCGGCGCTGATGCTGCCTGCTTGTGGGGGGCTTCATTTCGTCGGACAAGTCGATGAAGTGGCCCATTCGGTGGGTGACGCTTTAGCGAGTCTCGATGAGATGCTGGTGATCAGTGGTGCTGCCCTGAGTTCACCCGGTCTTTTTCATAGTGAGCACGGCGATGAAGAGACGGATCTGACAGGGCCTGAGCGTTTGTCCTGTCTGCAAACCACGCCACTTTCTTCCGTGAGTTGTTCTTCAGGAGTTCGTACTTGGAATTTAGACGGCGAATGCTCAAGCGGCCTTCGGACGGCGCTGACGGGCGCGGTAACTTTTCGGTACTCAGCGAACGACTGCGGCATGGGGTCCGTCGACCAGTGGGTCGCGCGTCAGCCAAGTTATCTTCAGACTGGAAAAAAAATGGGCGAGTTGCTCGCCTCCTCCAGTGCTCAAGGCCAGGTCCTGACTAAAACCGCCGCGGGCTATGATTTCGTGATTCAGGATTTGGAGCGTCTGTTTTTTTGGCCGGATAACGATGGCAATTACCCCATGACGGTGACAACGCCCTCGACCTGGACCATCACCGGGGGGCAGAGCCGAAGCTCGCGCGTGGTCACATCGGGTTCGCTGCAGTTGGTGCAACATCGCTTGGGTTGGACGGCGAACGTGTCGATCACCTCTCCGCTCGTGTTTTCCTCGACTTGTAATTGCGCGGTTTCGGGCACCCTCAAGGGCGCGGTGACAGGCGAAGAAGAGGACGACCAGCTCGAGATTGAAATTCAGTCCTGCGGCGTTGCCATGATCCATGAGCACGGGATGCATTCGTTTCAGGTGAAATTGGATCGTTGCGCCCCTGTGAATTGGTGAAATCTGATTAAAAACAAGGCTTTGCCTCTGGTTTGAAGCCGGAAAATGAGGCTGTGAGATTGCCCTATTAATAGAGGACCATTTAGGTAAACTATTAAGTGAGGGCCATTCTTGGGGTTGTCTCTTTTCGGACCGCTTCGGTCCAAGTTGAACGGGTGTCTGACCGTGGGGTGGGTTGCAGTCTTTGCGCTGCTCGCCGGGAACGGGTGCGCCATGCGCGCGGAAGACGAGTCTCTGGCCCGAGTCATGGACTGCGTGGTTCCGGCAGATCAAAAGGGGACCTTGCCCTACCAGTGGGCTGCACCTCAAATCCCGTTTCACGTGGTTCAAGGGACCGGCGTTCAGCCCGACGTGGGAAGTTTTAGCGAAGCGGAGCTCAGGTCGATTCGCGATGCCGCGCAAGCGTGGAATTCGCACCTTTCGGTAGCTCAAGGGGTGAATGGACTAGGGCTTGAGTCGGGTGGTTTGCGGGTGCTGGCTTCTTCGGCGCCTGCCGTTGCTGCTTCTCAGCTCTGTAGTTCACAGACACCGACTGCGATTCAAGGGTCGAGCTGGCGCCCGGGAGCTTCCATTGCGATCTATAAGCGCACGGCTTGGCCTTACGCTGGGGCGACGAGTGCCATTGCGATCACGACGAAATGTAGTTTGGATGGATCGCCTAGAAAACAGCTCCAAAACGCGATGATTGAAGTGAACTGGGATTATTACTTTGTCTCGCAAACATCCAAGGGGCGAAGTGGAGTGACTCAGGTTCCCGATCTGAAGTCCGTCGTTCTTCACGAGATGGGTCACCTTTTTGGTCTCGAGCATTCCTGCGAAGTGCAGGCGGGAGTCGGGATTCCGGGGTGTAAAAACTCGGGCCTACCCTCCGATTATTTTTACGCGCTGATGTACCCGGCTTTTAGTTTCAACGGAACATCATCGACCCGACAGGGCGAAGTGAAGGGCATCCGCGTGAACGACCAGGGGCGGGCCAATTGCCTCTTTGGCGATGGGCGCTAAGGCATCTTGGCGGTTCGGATTCAGCGGAACTTAACCCCGGTCTTCGAGGAGTCCGCGCGCTTTCAAGAGCTGATACGCGGGTTCGTTTGCGTAAACCGAGGGAACGAAGTTCACGTAGCCAGACAGAAGCCGCATGAGAGTGTTCTCTCTTTCCACCAAGAGCGAGGGTTTTCCATGCTTCGAGACCACCTTCACGGGGTCGCGCTCGAGGTAAAGGTTCTCGCTCTTACGACGCTTCACGATGTGGCTGAGCGGGCGAGTGAAGACCACGTCGCGCTCGGGGATGTCGGCCAAAAGCCATTCTTTTCCCGTGCCGTGCTTTTTCAGAATTCGCTGAAATTCTTCGACCTTTTTCTCGATTTTCAAGACGCGCGCTTCGCGTTCTTTGGAATCGGTGGCGTCTTCGATCATGCGGTGTTCGAACAGCGCGTGTCGGATGGTCTTGGGCGGTTTTCGGTAAAGAAGCATTTCGACCTGTTCGTTGACGGTAGGGTCGTCGATCAGGTGATGCAGTCGTACTTCTTGGCATCGCTGCATGAAATACATGTCGTTCCACCAGAAGAAGCGCTCGTCGCGCTTTTCGATCATCTCCAGAAGGTCTTGGAATTGGTGGATCAGGTTGTGCTCAAGTAGGGCTTTTGCGACATGCGTACTCATCACGTCGAACTTGGCTGACGCCTGGTTCTTAATGACCTGGCTGTACCAGCTGTAGCGAGAAATCAGAAAGTCTTCGACTGCGTGAATCGCGTTTTCACGCACTCCAAAGGCGATCTGTCCGTTGCCTGCGTCGTACGTCACCAGGTTCGCAAGCAGGTACTCGCGGTCAAACATCCCGTATTTAATGCCGGTGTAATGAGCGTCCCGCATCAGGTAGTCCATGCGATCGGCATCGAGGTCCGAATGCATGAGCTGGTTGGCGAACAGGTAGGGGCTTTCCCCTTTGATGATGTCTGAGATGGTCTGAACGTCGAAACCGTAGTGCTCCAAGATGTGCGTGATGCCGCCTTCGAAGCGCGTGTTCTTGATGATGAACGAGCCGAGGTGTTCGTGGCTGTTTGGAAGGTTTTTGGCTCGCCCTTTTCGGGTTCCGTTTTTTCGGTCCAGAGAAGGAGAGCGCGCATCATTCCCGTGCCGAATGTAGGCGTACTCGACGGCGTGGCTAAACGGAGCAGTGCCAATATCGTGAAGCAGCGCGGCAATCCGGAGGCTTTTGTGAAGCATCGCTTGCGGATTGGTGGCTCGAGGGTCAAAGAGCTCGCTGTCGGGAACGGCCAGGCCCAGCGAGTTCAGCATCTGGTCCATCGAGTGCATGACACCGATCACGTGAGCGAAGCGATTGTGTTCCGCGCCGGGAAAAATGTAATTCGCAAAGCCGAGCTGCCGAATCCAGCGCAGGCGCTGGAAGAACGGAGAGTTGATGATCTTCTCTTCCCACTCGGTGATGGGAATGAAGCCGTACATGACGTCGTAGATGATGCGAGAGGTGCGAAGCGGACGGCGTGTGGGAGTGGCCAAGGGTAGTTAATCCCTCCTGAATGAAATTGTAACACGGGCTTGGGTGGGGCCAAGGCGAGGTTGGTCGACTTACCCTTCAAACCAGCCCTGACTCAGTTCGAGGAGGGCGGCGAGTCTTCGGGCATCGCGTGCCGAGCCAGGCTTGAGAAAAACGTAGGTTTCGCACCCCTGAACGGCCGGGTCCCCCTCTTCGCCAATTTGCCAGAAGC
Source organism: Bdellovibrionia bacterium (assembly GCA_040399745.1). GTDB lineage: Bacteria > Bdellovibrionota > UBA1018 > UBA1018 > UBA1018 > CANFHS01. The sequence goes on from JBBARP010000009.1 coordinate 112,541, forward strand.
GCTGGGTGGTGAGGTGCGGGCGTAGTAGGGCGTCCCAGGCATCGACGGGGCGGGGCCCCCGGTGGGCCCGGATCCAGGGGCGAATGAGCTTGAGGGGCTTTGATTCGGCCCCGGGAAAGGTGGCTCGTGCAAGGATTTGCCGGGCCCACGCCAGATCACGGGCCTGGGGGGTGGGAAGCGGGCTCGGGAGTAGGTCCCAAAGGCCCGGATTTGCGGTTTTTTCAGTCCGGGGAGTTTTCATTTCGCGCTGATTAGTTTATCAGATCGGTCCGCAATCAAAAGGCGTGTTTCCGTTCCGTCCGATTGTGTTCCAGGGTTCTGAAAGGTTTTGAGTGTGATCCGTCGACTCGGCTTTTTGCTGCTTTTGGCCTTGCTTGTGAGCGCTTCTGCGTCTCAGGCGAGCGACAAAGCCGAACCCACCCAAGAGTGCGTAAACCGACAGCTTCTAGGCTATCTGGAATCGATCAGCGCCTTGGACCGGTTGGTGGCCAAGCCCACGGTGGGAGTCGAAGTGGAAGGCTACCTGCCGTCGCACGAGGACTGGCTTCCGGGAGAGGCTCGCGCTCGCTTCACTAGTCAGATGCACGATGCAATTTTTTCGGCGCTCCCCAAGGGAACTCGAGTGAAGGCCGAGCAAATGAAAAAGAACGAAAGCGGTCTTTATAACTTCATCTACACCTACGAAGTTGAAGGTCGGACTCATTCCTGGAAGCTAATCGGGGATTCCTCCTTGGACTCCTCTGCCGATTGGGAGGGGTCCGAGGTGATCTCTCCTATCTTAGATTTATCGCCTGGTTCGCCTGATCTGGAAATTTACACTTCGGTCATGCACGAGTTGAAGTACCAGGGCTTCAAGGCGGACCCCCAGAGTGCTGGTACGCACGTGCATGTGGGGATGCCTGAGCCGCAGGTGCTGGAGTTGGGAGTCCTTGCGCGGCTTTTTTCCCAGATTCAGTTTGATGTCTTTCGGTACTTTGGCCCTCGTCCTGGAAGAAGTCTCTATGCCCGGCCAGTACCCAAAGATTTTCTCAATGTTCTGCACCCTTTGGTGGTGAACACCCGGAGTGTGGAAGTTTTCTTGGAAGCTTATGCCAGTAGTTCGACCCGGACGGCCCGGCATCACGCACTGAACCTTCATGCCCTCAGACGACACGGAACCCTTGAGTTCAGGATGTTTAACAGCACCTTGGACGTGGCGGGCTTAAAGTTGATGATCGGCTTTTCCCATCGACTGGTTCACGCGGTCAGGAATTCGGATCCGAAGCTGATGGCTTATTTGGAGTCCCTGGAGGGACAAGAGGCCGACCTTTTTGGAGTGTCCAAAGCCATTGGAATCGATCTCGGGAAGCAGAGGGATGTACTTCAAAGGCTCGGTTCCGAATTCAGTAAAGGAATTGATTTCCAAGGCGAGTTGAACTCGGGTTCGGTTGTGGCGCTCCTGATTGCAGGATTCATTTTGGAGCAGTGGCTGGATGCCTCGAGCCTTCCTGCTGCAGGGTAATCCTTAAATCTTGACTGTATAAGTATGTCTTTGGTAAGCGCACGGCTATGAATCGTGCTTGGATCGTGATCGGTGTTCTGATGATGGGGGGGCGAGCCCTTGCGGGAGGCCCAGCCGTTTCGACGCAGGATCAACCCCAGTGCGAAGTGATTCATTTAGGGGACGAATCGGATGGGAAACCTTCTGCTGACCCTAGAAAAGATCCCGCTCATATCAAGAAGGTTCACACTGAGTTTGACGACGTTGGGATTCCCGACGGATGGCTCCCTCAGGTGAAGGGCTCGGACGAACCAGAAGAGGTTCATTCGGTACGGTTCCTGGTGACGAAGGCTCATGATCGGCGGAAGGATGGCGAACGCCAGGAAATCCGGGTCATCGTGAATGGTGAGGTCGTGGCAACCTATCCCGTCAGCACGGGTACGGAAGGTCATGAGACCCCGGACTACCAAGGGGTCTCCATCACGCGCCTAGTTCGCTGCTATTACTCAAAGAAGTACTCAACTGAAGACGTCACGGCCTGGATGGATTACGCGATGTTCATTGACGACGCGCGCGGAATTGCCCTGCATTCCACAGTCCCGAGCAACTACAGTCGCCTAGGCTTTCCGGCATCGCATGGGTGCATCCGCATGCGGCGCTCGATTGCAGCTCGAGTTTTCGCCTTGGCGAAGGCCTATCCATCGATCGTGAAAGTGACCGTACTCTAAAGAATCAGTCGGCTGAACCTGCGCCCGCTTTGGATGAGGCAGGAAGGACCGAAGTTCCGAAAGTTTTTGTAAGCTTGTCTGAGAAGTCCGGCGTGATGCCATCGCAGTCGCGCATCAGGCGCTCGGCGTAGGGCTGTAGGTTGCTGCCTTTGAAGTCGGTCTTTTTGATTTCGGCGGTATTGCTCGCGCGGGTTTGAATCGCTGCGACGAGCTCCTCTTTGCAAGCGTTCCGGATCTTTACATCCATCACTTCGTCGACTCGATTTTTCTTCGCTTGTTCGGTGTAGAAGTCCCGTTTGTGAAGTAAGGCGTCTTTCTTCATGAGTTCCTGGGTTTCAAGGGATTCAGCCCTCTGCTTCGCTTTGTCTGCGCTCCCCAAGTAACCGCGGTTCTTGGCCGATTGCCAGTCGCGGCTGGGGTGGGTGCTAGCATCAAAGGTGATCGCGCCCGTGTCCTTCTTTCCGTATCGAAGGGAGAGGAAGTCGCGGTTACAGCTGTTCTTAAGGCCTTGGACATTCAAGCCGTAAGTCTTCCCCTCTTCAGCGCTGTTCAGAGCGCCGCTTGTGGCTCCTGCTTGAATGGGAAAAGCGTGAAGTTCGCCTGAGTGAAAAGTGCAAAGAACTTTCTTGGTTCCTAGTTGTACTTCAACGGCTGCGAAAGGGATTTTTTTCCCTTTCTGGCACTCGAGCTCGTCGCAGAACCCGCCACTTGCGTTATGGTCGCGAGCAAGTGGGTCGCCTTGGCAGTCGTCGCCGCTCAGGCGCGAGATCGCGTAATGGCAACCCAAGAGCTTCGTTTCCGAGAGCTTTTCCAAGGAGCCAGCTAAAGCCGATCCTGCAAGGGCGAGTGAGACTGCAGTAAAAGAGAGGGCGGCGAGCATCGGCTTTTTCTGAACCATGACGATAGAGTCTCCTCGTTTCTTTCTATTCTATCAGTCTGTTTGAAGTGGAAAAGAAAAGAGTTTCTCGCGTCAAGTGTTTGGCGCCTCAAGGTTTTCCTGGGTCTGACCGACAAGAGGATGTCGAGGAACCTTATGCTGAAAACCCGCGTCCTTTCTTACCTCCTACTGGCACCCTCCCTTTTGCTCCTGAGCCCTCGCTCGGTGGAAGCCTGGTTGGATAGTAATTTCACCGATGCCCCGCGAGTTTTCAAAAACTTCGGACGATCGCCCGCTTCTGATTCGCCGATCGTAGTGGATCAAGCTCCGCCCACGCCTGAGCAGAAAGTAAAAGCAGGTTGGGCAGTTCAGCTTTGGCGCCGCGAACTAGCAGACGCGATTCGGCTCAAGCGCGAGGACCTCATTAAGCTCTCGCAAGAGGAGTTGGCGAAGTGGGAATTCCGATTTAACTGGAAGGAACCGGTCTCACCGCCGACTCCGCCGGTTACGCCGCCGACTCCGCCGGTTAC
>JBBARP010000009.1:116255-203839 GCA_040399745.1 Bdellovibrionia bacterium
GCCGCCGGTTACGCCGCCGGTTACGCCGCCGGTTACGCCGCCGGTTACGCCGCCGGTTACGCCGCCGAACCCTCCGGTTACGCCGCCGAACCCTCCGGTTACGCCCATCGTCAATCCTGTTGATCCGTCCATCGAATTGCTCGCCGAGATCGTCAACGAATACAAGAATCGGATCGAAGGTCTGACTCGCGTGATTCGTGAAAGTTCCGGAACGCAGGCAGATGCTTTGAGTGCTCTCAAAAAAGAACTCGAAGAGCTGAATCGGAAGGTAGGAGCGGGCTATTTGGCCATCAGCTGGTTTGCTGACCCCAGTAGTCTGCCTGCGGGTACGAGTGTCGCAACGAGCGACCTCTTTGGTCGCATCCGTGCGATTGAGAATCAGCTGAAGAACCTAGACGCTCAGCTTCAGAAGCTGGTTTTGGAAGGGAAGGGGAATAGCCCAGAGGCTGAGTCCCTTCGTTGGCAGATGTCGGAGCTTGGGCGCCAAATGATCACTCAGATGGATGCTCTCATCCTTCTGATGGCCGGCCCGACGCCGCCGACGCCGCCGGCACCGCCGACGCCGCCAGTTGTCGACCCTGTGACGACCTTCCTTCCTGCACTCGATAAAGAGATGACGCAGTGCTTGAAAGATTTTGGCCCCAGTATCTACCTCTGCCCGATTCGCAGTGACAAGGAGTGCGGGAAGTCGACCTGCAGTAATAATCAGTTGCGCAAGGAACTGAAACTCTCCGGAGACCAGTTCAAGGAACTGAAAGGCGACCTAAAAGAGGGTGACTGTACGGGACGCTTCTTAGACGCCAATAAGAAAATCAAGGGTCTCACCCGCGCAGAGCTGCATCGAAAAATCGAACGCCTTCGGAAAAAGTTGGCGCGATCGCCGAGGGATATGAAGCTTGTTGTGGAGCTGAAGTGGCGTGAGTTTGATTACCACTCGCCTGACTATTTCTCGAAGAGCACTTGTCGGGATACCGCTCGAGTCCTTCAGTGCCGATACCTGCAGATTCAGAGTGCGAAGGAGCGGCTCGGTTTCCGCATCCGGAAGCATGAATGGGTGAAAAACGACCTGTTTGGAACCCTCCCGCTTGAGAAGCAAAATGCCTGCTTTGATCGGGTGATTCTGGGCAACGGAGTAGCTCCCACGGTGATTCCTGCAGCGGATCCCACCATCACCCCGGTTCAAGTTCCAACCGGCGTGAGAAATCCCGGCCTGCAGCGTCCGGTGGCTGATCCGGCAGATGAATAAATCTGTGACCCCTTAACCGATCAGTGCTCGCAGCGAGTCCACCATGGACTGGACTGCGAGCGCGCAGAGAATCATCCCCATCACGCGTGAAATGACGTTGGCCCCGGTTTCGCCCAAGGCCTTTTGAATGGGCTCGGCAAAGCGAAACAGGAGTCGCGTGAGAAGCAAGGTCGCAATCATCAGTCCGGTGTTTCCGAATTGCTCGGCGGGGCTGAATTGTCCGTCCTGGGTCATCACGATGGCTGCCATGACGGCTCCCGGACCTGCCAGAGAAGGAATGGCGAGCGGAAACACGGCGATGTCGTGCCCAGGTTCTTCGTGCAGATCATGCGACTCGGCTTCGGTTTCAAAAACCATCCTGAGCCCAAGCAAAAACAAGATGACGGCGCCGGCTAACTGAAACGCAGGAACGGAAACGTGCAGCGCTGTGAGAAGAAGCTGCCCCACGGCCACGTAAGCCAAGAGCACGAGTGACGCGATCAGGATGGCTTTGGAGGCCACTCTTTGGCGACGTTCGGTCGAGAGTCTGCGGGTCATTCCGATGAAAACCGGTAAGGTTCCAATCGGGTCGATGACCACAATCCAGAAAATGGCGCGTGAAATCCAATCTTGAAGTGTCACTGCCCGCTTACTCGTACTTCGGATGCGAAATGGCATCCAGTTCGTTGAAGATCTGGATGATTTCCTCGCGAGTCATGACCTTTGAGTCGCGCTCGCCATACTTCCGGACCGCAAACGAGCCGGCTTCCATTTCGCGGTCGCCTGCGACCAGCGAAAACGGAACCTTCTGAATCTGTGCTTCGCGGGTTTTTAGGCCCATCGATTCATTTCTGTCGTCGATGTCCACGCGGTAGCCGCGCTTTTTCAGGTCCATCATGAAGCTACGGCAGTAGTCGTTATGGCTGTCTTTGATCGGCACGACGCGAGCTTGAAGCGGAGCCACCCAGAACGGGAAGGCACCTGCCGTGTGTTCAATCAAAATGCCCATGAAGCGCTCGATCGAGCCCAGCACTGCGCGGTGAACCATGACGGGACGCTGCCCCGAGTTGTCCGAGGCCGTGTACTCAAGCTCAAATCGCTCAGGCAGATTGAAGTCGAGCTGAATCGTTCCCAGTTGGTGTTCGCGCTTCAAAGCGTCGCGAATCAGGAAGTCGATTTTCGGGCCGTAAAAGGCGCCGTCGCCCGGGTTTACGCCGTAGGGACGTCCCAGTTTATCAAGTACGGCTTTCAGAGCCTCTTCTGCTTTGTCCCAAAGATCATCCGAGCCCACGCGCTTCTCGGGCCGGGTGGACAAGAAAATATTCGTGTCCGTGAAGCCGAACAAATCGTAGGTCTTCAGAATCATCGACACGACTTGCGTGATTTCGTTCTCGATCTGCTCGGGCGTGCAGAAAATGTGTGCATCGTCCTGGCAGAAAGAGCGCACTCGGGTCAGGCCCGAGAGTGCGCCCGAAATTTCGTTTCGGTGCAAGCGCCCGAAGTCGGCCAAACGCAAAGGCAAGTCGCGGTACGAACGCTTGGTCGAAGCATACACAAAGGTCGAGGCCGGGCAGTTCATGGGCTTCACAGCGAATTCGCGCTCGTCGACTTCGGTGAAGAACATGTTCTCTTTGTAATTCTCGTAGTGGCCCGACTTCTTCCAAAGGATGGAATTGAAAATTTGCGGGGTGATAATTTCATCGTAAGCGTACGGGCCGTAAAGCTCGCGCACGTACTGGGTCAGTCGGTTGTAGACCACGGTTCCGCGGGGGTGGAAGAAAGGTGATCCCGGAGCTTCGGGGTGGAAGCTAAAGAGATCGAGCTCTTTGCCCAGCTTTCGGTGGTCGCGCTTTTTCGCTTCCTCGAGCAGGTGCAGGTGCTCTTCGAGTTCTTCTTTCCGTTGGAAGGCCACGGCGTAGATGCGCTGAAGCTGTGGGTTCTTTTCACTGCCACGCCAGTAAGCGCCGGCAACGCTCATCAGCTTGAAGTACTTCACTTCGTTGGCGGCTTTGACGTGCGGACCCCGGCAAAGGTCCAAGAAGTCGCCTTCTTCGTAACCGCTGACGGTGGTGGCGCCGCCCAAGTCGCGCAAGTTCTCGATGATCTCGATCTTAAAGCGCTGGCCCATCTTGTCGAAGATGCCGATGGCTTCTTGGATCGGCCATTCGTGGCGAACAAAGGGCTTTCCTTCTTTGATGACCTTTCGCATTTCGCTTTCGATCTTCGGAAGGTCTTCGGGCGTGAGCTTATGGCTCATGTCCACGTCGTAGTAGAAACCGTTGTCGATCGTGGGCCCGATCCCGAACTGGGCGTCCGGCCACAAACGTCGGATGGCGTGGGCCATGACGTGCGCTGCGGAGTGGCGCATGGTTTCCACGGGAGAGTGGATTTCGGGTTCTGCAAAATCGGCCAGTTTGGTTTTTTCTTGATCGACGGAAGATGCGCTCATACGGCCGAGAAAGCTAACACGGAAGGCGAGCGGGAACCAAGCCATCTTGCCGCGGGTCGACCAATCCAGTACCTTGCCAGGCATCATGCGAAAACGGCTTCTGATCCTCTATACGGGCGGCACCTTCGGGATGCAGCCTTCGCCGAAGAATCCCCAGGCTCCGCTCGATCTGCCGGATTTGAGCCCTGACTCCCTGAAACGCCGCATTTTGGCCCGAGTTCCGGAAATTGAGGAGCTGGCAAGGTGTGAAGTGGAAGTCGCATTCAACCGCGACAGCGCCCATTTGGGCCCTGAGGACTGGGTCGAGATGGCCCGAAGGATTCAAGCCCGAGCGAAGACTCATGACGGGGTCGTGGTTCTTCACGGAACCGACACGCTTTCCTATACGGCTTCGGCGCTTTCTTTCTTGCTGCGCCCTTGCCCCATTCCCGTGGTTTTGACCGGAGCTCAGCGGCCTTTGGCGGGGATTCGTTCGGATGCCCGGCGAAACCTGATTTCAGCCGTTGAAATCGCAGCTCACGGACCGCGCCCTTTAGTGAACCAGGTTTCAGTGTTTTTTAACGATCACCTGTACCAGGGTAACCGCACCCGCAAGCGAAGTGCTTCTGACTTCCATGCCTTTGAGAGCCCGAAGCTTCCGCCGCTCGGGGTAGTGGGAACTTCCATTCGGTATTTAGAAGCCGGCAAACGCCCCAAGCTGAGCCGAGTGGCGCTGAAACCTAAGTTTTCGAGACGGGTGGCCACGCTTCATGTCACCCCAGGGTTTCCGGCCGGAGTCCTTGCCGAACGTCTTTTGCCTGGGATCGAAGGCTTGGTTTTGGTTATTTTCCCGTCCGGCACGGCGCCCACGAACGACCCCGATCTGAAGCGTTTGCTCCGCGAAGCCAAGAGCCGCGATGTGCCGGTCGTTGCGGTGACCGAAGGGTCGTCTGAGCCGCCCAATGGCGCTTTGAAGGAAATGCCTCGCTACAGCGCGGGTCAGCTTCTTCGCGACGAAGGCGTTCATTTTGCGGGCGATATGACCGTGGAATGTGCTTCCATTAAGACGTCGCTGATTCTGGGGCAGCCCGATGGGGCGCTTCGATTCTCGAAGTACTGGAAAGAGAATTTAGCTTGGGAAGGGAGCTCCCTGAAATGAGCAAGGAAAAGTCAGTGCTCACGATCGACACCATCCTTTTTGATCTGGACGGAACGCTCATTGATACCGAGCCAGCCGCTGCACGAGCCGTTGAAAAGTGCTTCGGCAAATTCGGAATGCAAGTGACCCATGAAGACGCCTGCTATGTCACGGGTCGTACCTGGGAGATGGCGTTTCAGTACTTGCTCGAGAAGTATCAACCGAAGCATTCGCCCGAAGAAATCGCAAAGACCGTGATCGAGCAGTACCGCCAGGAGCTCAAGCAGGGCGTCGACGCGGTGCCGGGCTCGGCCGATTGCGTGCGGGCTTTGGCAGAAAGTGGCCTGAAAATGGGCCTCGTTTCAGGCTCCTTCAGAAGCGAAATTTTCTGGGCACTGGAACAGCTGGGAATTCGGCAGCACTTTGAAGTGGTTCTCGGAGCGGAAGACTATCCGCGCAGCAAGCCTGCGCCCGACGGTTACGCAAAAGCATTGGGGCTTCTCACTTCCGATGCTTCGCGCACTTTGGTTTTCGAGGACTCACACCCGGGCATTGCTTCAGGGCGAGCCGTGGGAGCTTGGGTTGCGGCCGTCACTGGCCAAAACGCCATGAAGCAGGACACCTCTGCCGCTCACTGGCATTTGAAAGACCTCACGCAAGTGAATGCTACTTGGGTGCGCTCTTTGCGCCAGCCCGAGTAGAACCCAGTTGAGTGGGGGCGGGGAGAAGCCAAAGCTTCATCGCTTCGACGGGAACAGTGAAAGCCCCGTCTGAGCGCGTGGAGATTCTGGCCCAGATTTTTCCGTCCCAGCTCCCGACTTGGAATTCAGTCGCGTGCCCTTCGCGGTCTAAAAACCGAGCGCGGTATTCAGCACTTTTTTCGAGGCGTTCGCGAATTTTCTTCGCCTCATCCGGGGAGTCCGCAAAACTTTCTGCACGAAGAAAGGTCAGTTGCTCAAGCGTTCGCCCAGCTTCCGCCGAATAAAGGCGCCCCGAGCGAGGCTCTTTCCAATCGTCGCCTGCGCGTTCTGCTTGCCACTTTCGTTTTCCACCCTGCCAAAGCTCAAAGTGGTCGACGTCATCCGGATCGAAAGTGGCGATCCGCCTGCGCCGAAGAACCGAGAAGTCGCGTACCATTCCCAGCATCTGCAGGGCGGATCCGCGAATCACGGCAGGGTGGCTCAGCTTTCCGCCCACCAGCGCCTGGGCGAACACGCCTTGTCCGTCGGGTGCGGTGTCGCCGATGCGAAGTTCCTGCTCACCTTGCACTGCGCCCTCTGAACGCCATCGCAAAGTGAAGAGCGGGGTTTCCAGGCCAAAGTTCGAAAGCGGGCCGTTTGGGGCTTGCTCAACCACCATCAACTGCGAAACCAGATCCATCAGGTGGTTGATGAAAGTGGAATCAGCCAAGCGATCGGGAAGGTCTGCACCCTGCGGAGCCGAAGCCACCTGCCAATCACCTTGCCGGGGGGATCGCACCAGCCTGGCCGTCCAAGTGTCGTTTGTGCGCGCATCATTCTTAGCCAAGCTCAGTTCCGTGACCGCCTCGGGGGCAAACCCGGCAGGGGGGAGCTTCAACGCCAGCTGCGGCGCCTCAGTGGAAGCCTCCCTGCGGGAGCAGCCCGTCGAGAATCCCAGACCCAGGAAAACCAGAAAGAAGACGCTCCAGTGACGCAGGCTCATGGCGTTGACATCGTAGGCGGCGGTGGCTAGTTTGCAAGCACTTATGGGCGCCACCTGGGATCTGATCAAGAGCGGCGGTTTCATCATGGTTCTGCTGCTGGTGTGCTCGCTCGTAGTCTGGGCGGTCATCTTCGAGCGGTGGTCGTGTTATCGGAAGCTGGGTCAGGAACTGGGCGAATTTCAGCTTCAGGCGGTTCAAGCACTTTTGCGCCGCGATCGGCCAGGGCTTCGGACGCTTTGTCAGAAGCGCGACTCGCTGCCTTCCGCGCGCTTGGTTTTGGCGGCGCTTGAGCGGCTCGATAGCGAAGACGTGCGAATTCGCGCGCGCTGGGCCGAGGCAGTCGAGCGCCGCAGGCTTTTAGAGAATCAGGCGCTTCGCTCGAACCTTTGGGTTTTGGGAACGATTGCAACCGCATCGCCTTTTGTGGGGCTTTTTGGAACGGTGATTGGGATTTTGCGCTCCTTTGGCGACATTTCAAGAAGTGGCGCAGGGGGCTTTGCAGTCGTCGCCGGAGGTATTTCTGAGGCTTTGGTCGCCACCGCTGCAGGCATCGGCGTGGCTGTGGTCGCAGTCGTTGCTTACAACGCTTTTCAGACGCGTTGGAGTGCGCTGGTTCTGACGCTCAAGCTTCAAGCCGAAGAATTGGCCGAGTACTTGGGCGATTGGGAAACCTCGAATCGGGAGTCGGGCAGTGGGGCTTAAGCCGACCGGGGTCGGCCACTCAGCGGACTCGGAATCGGGCGGCGACATCGTCGCTGAGATCAACATCACTCCGCTGGTGGACGTGATGCTGGTGCTTTTGATTATTTTCATGGTCACGAGTTCCGTCATGTCGCAGATGGGGATGGAAGTGAGCCTCCCGAAAGCCAGTTCAGGAAGCTCAGGCGCGCAGCCTGAAGGCGTCATCGTGACGCTCTTGCCTGGGGGCTCTGTGAAAGTGAATGGAACGGCAGTCTCAGGAATGGCCGAATTGGAAAGCAAAGTTAGGGAAGCCATTCCGCAAGCGCGTTCGCCGCTCGTCGTTTTAGAAGGCGATCAAAAAGCCTTCTTAGGAAACGCCATTGAAGTCATGGATGCGGCTCGCCGCGCGGGGGCTCAGAAATTTGCGATCGCGACGGCGTCGAGCGATTCGCGTTAGACCATCCTTGAGTGCGGCTCTGTTGGTTTCGAACGGCGCCGGGTGGCGTGGTCTCGGGAAATGCGGTCAGGATGTTGTAGCTGATCCGCCCGTTCGGTCCTTCATAGCGATTCAGAATGACCTGAACGCGCGTGACGTTCGGGACTTTTTTGATAAAAATTCCCTGATCCGTTTCGATTTTTTTGAAGCCCACACCGATGGGCTCGCCCACATCGAAACTCACTAGAAGGCGCATGTTTCTGGGTTTTCCAGGCACGTGCGGATAGGGCGTGATGAAAACACGCCCAGGAGTCGTCGGCGTTTGCGTGAATGCTTTTTCGATCGCTGCTGGCAGAGCGCTCAGAGCTTTTCTTGCCGCCGCTTCGTCGGTGAAGCGAGAGATCTGTTTCGTTTTTTGACTGGTTCTGAGCCTAGCCTGAAGTTCTTCTGCGGGCATTTCAACGTGTCGCTGAAAAGCTGTTTTTCCTTGGAAGTCGGCGTCCCATTTCAGAATTTCTGAAAGGGGGCGCTGATCGAGAGTCGAAAACAAAAGGCGAATCCCGGGTTCGGGAGTTAACCCGCGGCGCGCGTTGATTTTGTCGCGCCACTGCGGTTGGAGAAAATCGGCCGTTTTTTCGAGAAAGTCGAAGTAGTCGCACTCGGCCTGAGCCGGTAGCGAGTGACTCAGAACCAGCGCCAAGGCGGCTACGGCAAGGCCTTGAAACGAGCGGCGATCAACAAGCAAACTCATGGAGTCACCCGGGTTTCTGGGTAGGCGGTGTAGACCGAATAGGTGAGGTCGCCATCTTTTTTATGGTGGCGGGTCAGGATCACGGTCACTCGGTTGATGTCCGAGATTTCTTCCACTTTGCCTTTGCGAAGCCGCCTGAGCCCCGTTCCCACGGGGTAGTCTAGTTCGTAGGTCAGTCGCAAACGGTCAGACTGCGGATTGTCGGGAAAGAAGATGTGCTTGGCTAGGACGGGGCTTACTTCGCCTTCCACGCCCCCGAAGAGGCGGTCGATTTGTTTGGGGAGCTCGAGTAGCGCCCGCCGAGCGGTTTCTTCGCTTTTGAAGCGGCTGGCGCCTTCTAGACCTGGGTTTTTTTGCATTCGCTCGAAGAGGTCATCCCGGGTGGAAAGAATGTGCTTATCGTAAGCGTTTAGGCCCGTCTTTCGGTCCCGGTCCATCGAAAGGACTTGGCCCAAAGGCCGCTTTTCGATGTTTTTGAGCAGCCGTAGAAACCCCGAATCATGTTGAAGCGAAGCTTGGGCGGAAATTTGATCTTCCCAGCTGGGAGAAAAGAATTCGGCCACGTCGCGCAGCAGGCGTGGGTCAGGGCAAGCCCCCGATGCGCTGACCGACGACAAGGCGGTCGAAGCTAGGGAAAGGGACAGACGAAGGCCAATGAGGATCCAGCGCGAGCGACGCATTCCTCTGAGTGTCCCAGACAGGTGGGGGGGCTGTCAGGGCGCGGTAGATTGTGCCGCTTCAGCGGGCTAAAGAAATTTCGATCAGGAGCGCTTCAGTGGGCCTTGACCTCACTGAAGGGTCGGCGCGCCCAGGTGCTGCCAGGCCCAAGCCGCGCAGCAAACAAACGCCATCAGCGCCAGGAAAGTGAGGTGTGGCTCCCAAGCCTTATTCTGCTTGGAAAGAGCCAGTGGCCAATCGTAGCGGTGATGGTTGGGCTCAGGATTGACCTGCGCTAGCAGCGTCGAGTTGGCGGGCCAAAGCCTGGGGAAGAACCGAGGCACCAGGCTGCAGTACGTTTCGTACGGGGAGCCGAAGATGCGCTGAAGCTTCGTTTCTTCATCTAAAATAATGTAGTGGTACAGCGTAGCGAACAGCACGGTGATCGTGCCGGCCAGCCACCAGTTTTCGATGGCAACCGCCGTCCCGATGGCCATGAGCCAGGTACCCAAGTAGAGCGGGTTTCGCACATAAGCGTAGGGGCCGCCTACGGCAGGACGGTTGTCCTTCCTGAGGTAGCCAGACGCCCAGAAGCGCAAAGTCGCGCCGGCAAAGCAAATCAGAATGCCGGGGAGGCTCGGGTATTCGCGCGCCGAAAACACCAGCAGAGCCGCGAAAATCCATGCCGTCACGATACGGGTCTTGCCTTGGATAAAGCCACGGAACCAGTTGTACATGTTCCTTCGGTGTAGCCGCGTCCTTTACCGAGTGCAAGCGCTTGTGTTTGAACGGCAATGGCTTGTGAAAACTGGAGTAATCCGATAGGGTCCGGGCCGTCGCCATTTTTGGAGGTTTCCTTGAAACGTACTGCCTCGAAAAGCGAGCAGGGGAAGAACGGAAAGGCACGTCCTTTCTTGTCATCCCAGGCTCAAAAGCTTCAGACAAAACCGATGACGAACCCAACGATGAAAACAAAAACCACTACGTCCAGTTCCTCCGCAGCAGCGGGAACGGCGGCCGGCAAGTTCCGGCTCCCGAAAGAGCAGCTTCTGAAGATGCACGATCTGATGATCCGTTCGCGCATCATGGAAGAGCGTCTCATCCGCATGTACAAGCAATCTCAAGGCTACTTCTGGCTCGGCGGTCCGGGCGAAGAAGCTTTCCAAATTCCGCTCGGCCTGCAGATCCACAAGGGTCAGGGCTTGGATCACGACTTCATGCACTTTCACTACCGCCAAGGGCCGACCATGTTGTGCCTCGGGCTGGACCCGAAAGATGCCATGCGCCAGATGGCGAACACCGCAACCGACCCGTTCTCGGGCGGCCGGAACTTCGCTTCGCACTACTCGCGCCGCGAGTGGAACGTGGTGCCGGTCACTTCGACCATTGAAACCCAGTACCTGACGGCGATCGGCTCGGGCATTGCTCACGCACGCCACGGCGGTAAAGGAATCACCATCGTCACCGGCGGCGACGCTGGAACGGCCGAAGGCGATTTCGCATCGTGCTTGGTTTGGGCTTCGCGTCCCATGCTCCCGCTTCCGATGCTCATCATCGTGACGAACAACAAGTTCGGCATCTCGACCCCGTACGACGGTCAACACGGTGAAAAGAACGTCTCGGACCGCGGAAAGGCCTTTGGCATCCGCACGGCGTTGATCAACGGCAACGACATCGAGGAATCGTGGTTCGCTATCCAAGAAGCCATGAATTACGTGCGTAACGAGCGGAAGCCTTTCTTGCTCGAAGCCCGCGTGTCGCGGCTTTACGGTCACAGCTCGGCTACGGGCGCGAACTTGGTGCAAGGCGAAGAAGATTGCCTGTCAACCTTCGAAGCCAAGCTCGAAAAAGCCGGTTACCTTTCCCGCAAGGAAATGGAACAGCTTCGCGAGCAGTACAACGCCGAGATGCTCGAAATGTCCAAGCAGGTTCGTGAAGAACCCATGCCGGATCCTTCGACGATTTACGATCACACCTTCGCCGGTCAGAAAGGGCGGTACTGGTAATGGCACACATGGCACAGGCCATCCGCATGGCCCTCCACTACGGAGAAAAGAATCTCGGATTGAAGGAAGTTTTCGGTGAAGACGTGGGTCCGCCGCTCGGTGGCGTGTTCACGGCTTCGCAAGGCATCGAATGCGCATGGAATGCTCCGCTCGACGAGCGCGGCATCATCGGCGCAGCGATTGGACTGGGTCTTTCGGGCGTGCGTTGCGTGGCCGAAATCCAGTTCTCTGACTACATCTACAACACCATCGACTTGCTCAAAGTGGCAGGCCTTCAGTCCTGGCAGTCCAACGGCGACTGGCACTTGCCGATGACGGTCATGACTCCGGCAGGCTCGGGCATTCGTGGCTCGATCTATCACTCGCACTCGTTCGACGCGACCGCGACGCACTTGGCAGGGTGGAAGGTCGTGATGCCGTCGACTCCGCTCGACGCTTACGGACTCCTTCTGGCTTGTATGAAGGACCCGAATCCCACTCTGTACTTGAAGCCCAAAGCCCTTCTCCGCGTTCGCGGCGATGAGCAAATCCCCGGTGAGCCGCCGCTCACGGTGGAAGGCCAAAAGCAGTTGTCGCAGATGATCGACAAGCCGGTGGTGGGCGATACTTCGAAGTGGAAACCCACTTGGCCGCAGTTGATCGACTACACGGTGCCGATCGGCCAAGGCAAAGTGACCCGCTCGGGCGAACACCTGACGGTCGTCACCTACGGCCGCCACGTGGCTCTCTGCAATCAGGCCGCAGACCAGCTTCTTCAGGAAGGCATTTCGGTGGAAGTCATCGATATGCGCACCCTGTTCCCGTACGACTGGGAGCTGATCAAGGGCTCGATCGTGAAGACTCGTCGCGCGCTGTTCGTGAACGAAGAACTGGAAGTGACGAACTTCGGAGAACACCTCATTCGCCGCACGGTGGAAGAGTTGTTCTACGAACTCGAAGCGCGTCCGCGCCTCCTGGCCGGCGCACACATCCCGGGCATCGGTCTGGCCGATCCGCTCGAGATGGCTTCGGTTCCGCAGTTGAACCACATCGTGGCCGCAATCCGCGAAGTGGCAACCGAACGCGCCTGATCTCGGGCCAAAAGGCCAAAGGATAGGCGAAAAGCCGTCAAAAAATTGAAAGCCCGCACTGTGGAGTCTCTCCCGGTGCGGGCTTTCCTCGTTTTTCAGAACTTGCCCTGTAGCGCCTGTTCGCGCCCCCCCTTACACTGGAAAATGAGGAAAGGTGCGCGCCATGGCAGCTATGCGAAAGAACAGGAAGTTCGGAGCGAAAGCTTGGGCTTGGTCGGGGAGTGTTTTAGGAGCAGCGCTCCTGACCTGGACCGGGCCGGCGGCTTTCAGCCAGGACACGTCGCCTTTTGATACCAAGCCCGGCGGCCAGAACCCGGTCTTTGGAACGGGAACCGACCCCGCGGGATTTGGAAAAGTTTTAGTGAGCTGCCAGCCCACGCCGCTGAATGAAGCTTTTAAAGCTCTGGGGACGAAATCAGGCACCCCTGGAAAGGGTGCAAACGACGCTTCAGTGGCTTTGGCGCAGCTCATGGGCCAAGGCGTCAGCGCGGGCTCTGTGTGTGGAGCTGAAATAGCGATTCCCGATGATTCGCGTCGCACTTGCGAAACGTTCAACGCGGCCAGTATCCCCCAGCAAAAAAAGGCGCTCGAGCTCGCGCTTCTGCAACTTCAGTGTAAGCAGTCCAAGCTCCAAGCCATTCAAGGCGAGATGGATTGCTTGTCGAAGCAGGCAAATTCACTGGCCCAAATGATTCAACAGCTTCAGAACGGCGGCCCGGGCGGGCAGCCTCCGGGTGTTGCGGGCGAAATGGCCCGAATGGCGGGTGAAGCGGCTCAGATGAAGGGCTACATCGACGAGATGAGCGCGCTGGATCAAGAGGTGCTGAAGCGCCTCAAGGGCGACGAAGTGAGTGAAATGGAAGGTGCGACGAACCTTCTTAAGGCGCCGGATGACTTAGTGAAAAAAATGGGTGAGGAGCGCTTAAAAGCGGAGCAAGGAGTTGAGATTGCCAAACAATCGCGCATCACTTTGAATCAAACTTTCGATGCCGCTTTGGCCTCGGATGCAAGAGCGTGCTTAGCGACCCGAAAAGAGCCGACCTTTCTTTGTGCGGTGAATGGAAGCCCGGTCACCTTGCAAGAGCACATGAAGTGCATCGTCGAGCAGCAAACCCTTCGGGACGAGAAGGGGAATCGAAAGCAAGATCAACTGAGCCAGCGCCAAGGCAGTTCCAAAGGGAGTGCTTTGGATGCGGTCCTGAATCAGCTTTTCTCGGATATGCCGGATAAAGTGGAGATCCCGGAAGATCTCACGAAGCTAACGCCGCCAGCCGGGAAAAATCGGATTCGGAAAGCTGAAGATATCGAGAAATTTTACGGTTCGAAACTTTCGGCGTTTAAGACTCAAAAAGGAACGGCCGCCGATTTTGTCAGCTTTTACGCGAAGAAATGCTTCTCAGAGGCTGCTCAGCGCCAAGCGCCTGCCAAGGCCCGCGCCAACGCTCAGTTCGAACTGCAGATGGAGGCGATGCGCTCGAACATGCGCGAGCAAATCCGCGGTTACGCCGAGTCCTACACGCGCGCACTGAAAGCGCTGACGGGCCAAAACTTTCCGCTCGATACTTCGGGTTGTGAGCGGCAGAAAATCGAGCTCGATGCGCAGCTCGCTTGCTACCGCGATATTCAGGAAAACGTGCGGGGCATGATTCGCGGGAGCACCCCGAATTCGAAGATGACCCTTCGAATTCAAGGCGCAAAAAGCGCATTCTTGATGGACTGCAACGGCATCTCGGGATGCGTGGCAGCCCTTCAGCAAAAGCACACGCAAATTGACCAAGAAAAGCGCGCAGCGACTGTTTCGCGGCAAAACTACATTCAGACTTCCAACCGCAACATCCAGAATTATTTCCGCCAAATTGCAGGGCAGCTTTCGCCACAAAGCCAGGCATTGATGGCGCATTTGAAGGCACTGAATCTGGCACTGGGATCACTCGGCGTTTCGAAATCCATCAAAATCGACTCGGTGAAAGCGGAAGATCCCGAGTTTGAAGAAGAAGCCGGAGCCGAAGGACGTGGGTCGGAAAAGGGCCTAATGAAGCCGCCGAAAAACATCCTGAACTTCGTGGGCGGGATGATGTCGCCTCCGCTTCTGGATGTCTCAGCCGACGTATTTGAAGGCGGCGCTTCCGCCATTGCGGACGGAGTGGAAAAGCTGAACGAGAAGCTCGCGAAAGTGACAGGCTCGGTTCAGCTTTTGGAAGACTTAGCGATACGCTGTCCGAAGGAAAAGGCCGAGAAGCTGGCGGAGGGATTGACGGGGCTTGCCGCTTCTCTGGCGGCGGGGGATTGTTTTGGGACGAAGGTGTGTGAGGACTCAAGTCCGCTTTCTGTTCTCTGGAAAAACTTGGTCGATCTTTCATCGATCGACATTTCCGTTCCACCGAATTTGAGTAAAGGCATTCTTTGCGATCCGAAAGCGGCTCTGGCGACGTGCGAAAAGCTGGCCAAAGATACGACGGATAAGAATGCATGTTCGACTAAAATTAGCTCTACAACTACAGGTCAAGTGGATCCCTTCGGCAAGGAGTCGACTTGCGTGAAAGTCCTAGATTCGACTGGATCGCGGGCCAAGCGCATCCTCGACGTCTTCGGCAAAACCGGCGATTCAGGGGCGAACACCGTCGAAAACTGATCCCCCACGCCCACCGGTTTAGTGGTAGATCAGGCCCATCTTTATGCGAATCCCGTTCGTGAAAATGGAAGGTCTGGGGAATGATTTTGTCGTCATCGACGACCTGAGTCCGGTTCGGGAACTCAGGCCCGAGCCCACTATGGTGGGCGTTCCGCCGCTGACGCCTGACCTTGCCATTCGGATGTGCGATCGAAAGACCGGAATTGGCGCCGATCAGCTTCTTTGGCTCAGGCCCCCGAGTGACGCCACTCACGACGCCGAGATGCGGATTTTTAACGCCGACGGATCGACCGCAGAAATGTGCGGAAACGGCATTCGCGCTGTGGGCCTTTATTTAAGCCAGCGTGGAGCGCGGCCTGGGCGTGAGCTTTACACGATCGAAACACTGGCAGGCGTTTTGTCGGTCATGGTGAAGTCGCGCCAGTCAGTCACCGTCGATATGGGCCCCCCGGGCTTAGGCGCAGGCTTTAACCGGGGCGGAGAAGCCACCTCAGGCGAAAAAATCGATGTCCGCCCGGCTTTTCAGGAAGCAGGACTTGAGGCGCCTTTTGAGGAAGTGGAATTCTGGGAAGTGAGCATGGGGAACCCCCATGCCGTGATTTTTGTTCCGTCCTTGAAACAGTTTCCCTGCGAAGTGCTCGGGCCCTGGTTAGAAAAGCATCCGCGCTTTCCCAAGAGAACGAACTTGGAGTTCGTGGAAGTGCAGGCCCGAGACCGCGTGCAAGTGCGAGTGTGGGAGCGCGGTGCGGGCTTTACCCTGGCTTGCGGCACGGGCGGCTGCGCGACCGGAGTCGCCGCACTGGCTAACCGCAAAGTGCAGGGCGAAGTGACGGTCGTGATGCCGGGTGGGCCGCTCAAGATCTCGTGGTTTGGCCCAGGCGAATCCGTGATGATGGAAGGTCCTGCGACGTGGCTGGGCTCAGGAACCTTCGATTCCGAGACAGGTGAAATCCTGAATTCGCGCTGAGCCGCTGCTTTTGAGCCGCGGCTCAGTGACTTCTGAGCTCGATCTCAGTGATCGATGTTACTCAGCGGATTGATGTACAGACGGAACGTCTTGTCGCGGTGGCGACGGATTGCGAACACTCCGTTTTCTTTTTCCGTGGCCAAGCGATCGTAGAAAGCTTTATCCAGCTCGGCGATTTCCGAGACGGTCTTTCCTTCGTATTTTCCGAAATCGATGATCACTTGATCTTCTTCGATGATTCCAGTGACCGGACTGCCGTTCTGACTCATTCCCTCATCCTCCCCAGGACTGGAAAAAAGTGTAGTAGCTCTTTGGTCGGGTTTCAACTGTCCGACCACTTTTTGGCGGAATTTTGATTTGCACCGCGTTAGCGTAACGCGTCGTTTGGAAAGCCGTTTCCTTCGCTTTCGGGGATCTTCGGCGTTCTGGCGGCGTGTGCTAGAGTCCCAAGTTCTAGTTCATCTTGTACGGTCTTCTCCGGGGGTCTCCAGGTGTTTCTACGCATCGAAGTCGCTCAGCATCCTGAATTCGCCGATCCTGCTGCTTCTGAACTGCTGCGGCAGGTGGAGCTTTCGTACCCTGCTATCCGAAAGAAGATTCGCTGGGCGCGTTGCCTTGAGGTGTTCTGGTTTGATTTTCCGATGAGCCGCGAAGAAATGATTCCGGCCATCAACGAAGTGTTCTGGGACCCCGTGTTGAAGTGGATGTTCTCGGGCAACTTGATTCCTTCGGCAGCCGGCAAGCACGGCTCGATTTTGGATTTGATGGAAGCCGCTCCGCACCGACCGGGCCGCTTCTGGGCTTTGGAAACTCGCTACCGTCCGGGTGTGACGGACCACTCGGCTCGAAGTGCGCTGACCGCACTTGAAGTGGTCGCAGGCCGCTCGCTTCCGGAAGGTCGAACGGCATCGGGAAGTTTGCTGCTTCTCGAAGGCCCGCAGCTCGACGAAGAAACGCTGGCCGTGATTGCTCGCGAAGTACTGTGCAATGAAATGATGGAGACTTGGACGCTCTACAGTGAAGCCGAGCTGATCAAGAGCGATCGCTTCCACCAAGAGCGCATTCGGCGGGATCTGCCGAAAATGGTGCTTCGGGGCGCTGACCGGATGGACACTTTTTCGCTCGGGCAATTGCCTGCGGGTGAATTGGCGGCGCTGGCTCGGAAGCGGAATTGGAATCTGAGCGAAGCCGAGATGGTCGCTATTCAGCAGCATTTCGCAAATCCAGCGCTTCGCGAACTTCGTCAGGCTCAGGGCTTGGGTGACCCGACGGAAGTGGAGCTGGAGACTTTTTCTCGCTGTTGGTCTGAGGCTGCGCGAGGAAAGCTTCTTTCGGCTGAAATTCGCTATCAAGACAATGACCCGCTACTCGGGGGACCTGAGATTTCTCGCGAGATCGACGGGCTTCATGCACAGACCGTGGGGCTGGCAAACGCCGAAATGCAGCGTCCTTGGATGCTCGCTGAGTTTCAAAATGGAACGGGCGCGCTCGCTTTCGATGACGATGACGCCATTACGCTTCGAAGCGAAGTGCACTCAGATTCCTTGGCGCTTGATCCTCGCGCAGGCACGGCTTCAGGTGCGGCACGAGTGGTTCGAGGAGCAGTGGCAGTAGGCCCAGGCGCGCGTCCCTTTGCCGTGAACGACGTGCTTTGTACGGGAGCGCTGGATTACGCAGGTCCGTTGCCTGAAAGACTTCGGCATCCGCGCCGCGTTTTGGCAGGCTTCCGAGCTGGGCTAGAGCAGGGAATTACTTTGTCGGGAGTGCCCGTCGTCGGCGGGGCCATGGTTTTTGACGAAAGGTTCCTCGGCAAGCCTCAAGTGGTTTTCAGTTCAGCCGGGTTAGTGCCTCGTGCGCTGATTCCCGCTCCCGGAAATCCAGACGATCCGAACATTCCACGTCCGGGCGATCGCTTGTGCGTGGTGGGAAGCGCCGTGGGTCGCGACGGCTTTCAACCGCCGAACGAAATGATTTCCTCGACTCTGGTTCAGCGAGTCGATCCGACGCTTCAGAAAAAAGTGCTCGATCTGATTCTTGAAGCCCGCGAAATGGGCCTCGTTCGCTCGGTAACGACCGTTGCAGAAGGCGGTCTTTCTGTCGCTGCTTTCCGGGTCGGTTATTTGGCGGGCGGAGTGCGAGTGGATCTCGCTTCTCTCGATCAAAAGATTTCAGGCCTCAAGCCTTCTGAAATCTGGGTCAGCGAGACGCTGGAGCGAATGCTGGTGGCCTTAGACCGAGAAAAACACGGCCTTTTCATGGCCCTGGCCGAGCGGCGCGGGGTTCCCGTGGCTGACTTGGGGGAGCTGACCCGTTCAGGACACCTGGAAGTGGACTGGGGAACTCGCCGGCTTGCTTTTGTGGAGCTCGACTTCATTCAACACGGTTGTCCTCGGGTGAAACTCGATGCGGTTTGGTCCGTTCCTGCCGAGATGCCGCAGGCTTTGCCAGGCTATTATTTCTCGCAACACGGCCGCCAAGCGCTCCTCGAGCTTCTCGCTCGACCCAATATCGCTTCGAAAGAGTGGCTACAAAGGGGCGTCGACCACGAACTTCAGGGCGCGTCTGTTCTGAAAGCTTTCTCCGGTCCGATTCAGCCGGGTGAGTCGCATGTTTCGCCTAATGACTGTTCGGTACTTCGTCCGAAGTCGACTTCGTCTGCAGGCGTAGCGATCGCAACCGGCGTGGCACCTCGGTACTCGGATTGGGATCCTTACCTGATGGCGCAAGGTGTGGTCGACGAGGCTGTTCGCAACGTCGTGGCGGCAGGCGGCGAGTACGGCAACACCGACTCCGTTCTGGCCCTGGCAGCGAGTTTTTCTTGGGCAGATCCCACGCAGGATTCGTTCAGCTTAGCGGGTTTGGTGCGTGGGTTTTACGGGCTCAGGCAAGCCGCTTTGGAACTCTCCACGCCGATTCTTGCGGGGAACCACGCCTTTTCGGAAGAGTACCGCGGCCAAGTGCAAGGGAAGGATGTGCGTGTGCCCATCCCCGGAACGCTGACCGTGACGGCCGTCGCTCGCGTTCCAGAAGTTCGTTACGTTCGGAGCGCCGATTTTAAATCTCCGGGCGATGGAATTTACGTTTTAGGTGCCGAAGTGCTTGGCTTGGTTGGCTCAGAATACCACTCCATGCGCCCCGGAAACCTGCCGGGAACGCGGCCCCGCTTGCCCGAGCCGCGCTGGGATGGCGCGCGCCGCATTTACGCTTGGCTCGGAGGTACGCAAGGCAAAGAGCAAGTTCGCCTCAGGAGCGTGCACGATATTTCCGATGGCGGCCTTCTGGTTGCTGTTGCTGAGAGTTGCTTAGCTCGGAGTCTCGGCGCCGTGGTGGTGACTCGGGACGAGCCTTGGGAAGCTTGGTTTGGCGAAGGCTTCAGCGCGTTTGTGGTCTCGGTCAGCGAGGCCGACGGCTTGCTGATGGAGTCGGAGTGGACGGAGCTGGGCATTCCCTGGCGCAAACTCGGTACAGTGAACGCGACCTCGAAACTAGAAGTGCGAAATCAGCAGCCCGATGGCTCGGTAGAATCTTGGGCCGTCGAGGTGGGTGAACTTCGCCGAGCCTGGAGGAAGGACGGGTACTGGCAATGAGCACTCCAAGAAAACCTCGCGCTTTGGTGCTGACGGGCGAAGGAATTAGTTGTGAGCGCGAAACCGCTCAAGGCTTCCTGCGCGCCGGTTTTGATGTGGAAGTACGCCACCTGAACGATTTGATCGTCGAGCGTTTCTCGCTCGATCAATTGTCGGCGCGCTTTCAAGTGTTGGTTCTGCCTGGCGGCGCGTCTCACGGCGCAGACTTGGGCGCGGGCAAGCTCCTGGCGCTTCGGATTTCTCACGGTTTAGGCTGGGATTTCTCGACCTTCGTTGCGCGCGGAGGATTGATCCTGGGGGTCAGCAACGGCTTTCAGGCCATGATCCGGATGGGCGTTTTCGGAAAGGATCTTTCGATTGCCCGCAATATCGACGGAAAATTCCAAGATATTTGGGTCCGCGTTTTGCCCTCGGGCAGCCGCTGCGTGTGGCTAAAAGGCGTGGGGCAAGTGGAGCTTCCTGTCAGGCACTCGGAAGGCCGAGTGATGATCGCTTCGTTCCGTCGGCGCGAGGTTCTGGCCAAGATGGAGCGCTACGGAATGATGTGCTTGCGCTACGAAAGCGATTTCAACGGAAGCGACGAGCGCATTGCAGGGCTTTGCGACCCGACGGGCCGAATCTTTGGCCTCATGCCGCACCCGGAAGCGTTTCTTCGTTGGACAGCGCACCCGGACTGGACGTATCAGCCGGGCAGGAGTGGTTCACCGGGACAAGGCGCTGAACTCTTTAACAACGCCTTTCAGGAAGCGCTTCGCTCGATCTGAGCGATGAAGGTGGTTGGCAGTGCGGGATTTAGCTCGGGAAGTAAGCGAGACTGAAGATTCCTCCTGGACTTGGGAATCTCTAGGTGGACTGACGCCATCGTCTTGGCTGTGTGTGGGCGAGGGGTACTCGCGCGAAGAGCTGAAGACGGGCCTCTTAGTCCGAGGCTTAGCGCTCAGCGACTCGGCCGTGACCAACACGATGGGGCTGGCTCGAAGAGTTCTGGAAGAGCACCCTGAGAGTGGCTTTCGTGCCGAGCGCCTTCTCGGCAAATTTGCTCGCCAAGAAGCCCTGAAGTCACTGATTGTCCGCCCTGAAATTTTGGAGCACTTGCCCGAGATCAAAAAGCTGCGCCGAAGTCGCACGCACTTAAGAAAGCTCGATCGCGCCCTTCAGGCGGGCCGCAAAGTGTTCTCAGGAGAAGCCGAAGAAGCCGTCCTGGAAGAAAGGCTCGTGGAGCGCCTGGGCGATGGCACGGGGCGACTCCGCCGCGAGCTCCGCATCCTTTCGCTCGCTTGGCAGGTCTGGCTCGAGGAGCAAAATCTTTGGGACGATGTGCGTTTACTTCGGGACGCGGTTTCGGCGGTCCGAGAAGTGTCGCTTCAGTGGCCCGAGAGGATTTTGGATTTAAGCTTAGGTACTCGGGAAGGCCTGGAAGAATCTTTCTGGAACGAGCTTGAGCAAAAAGTGAAGTGCTTGAAAGTGCCCCCAGAGCGGCTCTCTGGGCTTGCGGTAGAGGCTTCCGAAATTTTGGGCAAGCGTTGGCACACTTGGGATGATGCTTGTCGCGATTTAGCCGAACGCCTCAGCGCGGAAAATCCGGATTGGAGTCAAAACCCTTGGGTCGTGGTGATTCCCGATCAGCCCGCGCTTCGCCGATCTTTGCTTCGCGCTTTGGAAGCTGCGAAAATTCCGCTGGCCGATACTCGCGACCCTTCGCGCCTGAGGTGGGACGAAGGAATCAAACGCGGACTTTTGCCCTTGGAAGTGGTGGCTTCGCGATTTGAGCGTGAACTCGTCTTCTCGTGGATCGGTCACCAGCTTTCCCCTGAGCAAGCTCAGGAGATTCACGACCGAGGCATCCGAAGCGGCTTAGAAGCTTATTCGGGGGGAAGGCTCGATTGGCTTCACACCAAACTCGAGCGCGTGGAAAAGCGGTTTTCTCGCCGCCTGAGCGTGAAGGATCTGAAAGCAGAGCACCTAGCCGAACTCGACTTTGAAGCTTCTCGAAGCCCAGAGTTAGTCGAGCTTCTCAGCTTTTTTGAGGGGACTTGGGACGCCATCGAATCGGATCTGGAGCTTTTAGAAGGCGAAACGGGCCTGACGCGTAAAGCTCCCCTTCTTTTTTGGATTGAGAAGCTTCGCGAGCGAGTTCAGGAAGGCTCGCCTCCGGTGGATTACGCGCGCCCCCGGCACGGCTTAGCCATTTATCGACTCACTCAGGCGCCGCTCACTCGCTTTGAGCGAGTGGTTTTTCTTGGGCTTCCTGCCGGATGGCTCGGAGGCGAGAGCGTCGGAGATGCTTGGTTCAGTGCGCGCGAACGAGAAGCCCTAGCGGCAGACTTCACACTGCGATCGGGAGTCAGGCAGCGGCAAGAGCGAAAAGCACTACTCGATCTTTGGTGGGGCGCCTCAAGCGGGACCGTCGAAGTGATCGATGCTGGCTACGAGTGGAATGGCCGCGAGCGAGAGTCGTTGGCTCCGCTCTTCAAATCTTGGGGCAAGGAATTGCCCGAGTTTACCGATTCCGGCGGAAACGCAGCCTGGGCGCCCAGTCACGGACCGGCACCTGATATGCCGGTCCGAGTGTCGAAGCTGGGGCGCGATCCGGCTCACAAGCTCGACGAAGCAACCGGAAAGCCGCTGTTTCGAGCCACCGACGTGGATCGCTTCAGTCAGTGCTCGTTCGTGGGTTTGACTCAGAGTCGATGGAAGCTTCGCGATGTGCGTACCTCCGAGCCCGATCTTTGGCCCGATCAGCAAGGCGTGTTGCTGCACGCCGCGGTTCGCCTCTTGGTCGAAGCGCGAAGTGATGAAGGCACCTTTTTGATTTCACCCGAGCAGGCGCTTGAGAAGGCTTGGGAAGAGCACCGTTTGAAAGGACTTTGGAAAGGGCAACGCCTCCACGCTTTGGCGCGAAAGCGTCTTTTGCCGGTGTTGAAAGTGTTTTGCGAGAAAGAAGCCGAATACACCCGTCGATCGGGAGCTCGCGTTTCGAGTCTCGAGGGCCCTGAGCTTCGCATGGATTTTGGTGATTTTGTCGTGGCCGGTCGGCCCGACCGGATCGACCAGCACGAAGCTGGCCTTTTTGTGATCGATTACAAATCGGGATCGAAAAACGCCAAAGGCCGGCAAATGATCGATCAGGGCTATAAACTTCAGCTCCCGTTCTATGCACTGGCAGTGCAAGGGCAGTTGGGGCGAACGGCTGTCGGTGTGCAGTTTGTCGAACTGAATCGAAAAGCCGCTCGTTCTCAGGGGATTTTCTTCAAAGCTTGGAATGGAAAAAAGCCTGGCTGCTTGACGGCTACCACCGCGAATTCGACGAGTCTCATTTCTGAGGAGCCGGAAAACGTTTGGTCAAAAGTAGAAGATCACCTTCTGGAAAAAGGGACTCGCTACCTTACCGGTGAATTCGAGGCGCGCCCGGTGGATCCGAAGGACTGCGACGGCTGTCGATTCGGAGACCTCTGCGGTGCGCGACGCCGCGGGATCGAGGAAGAAGAATGAGACTCCTGGAGAGGTTGAAATGAGTACGCTTGCGCAGCTCACTCCCGAGCAAAGGCAAGTCGTCGACCAGTGGGGTCGCGGGATGGCCGTGCTGGCGGGCGCGGGTTCTGGCAAGACGACGACTTTGGTCGTGAAGTGTCAGGAGCTGATGAATCGCAATCCCGAAGCCCGCATTGCCGCGGTCAGTTTTACCGAAAAATCAGCCTCTGATTTGCGCGAGAAGCTTTCTACGCGTCTTCCGGGCGAGGACCCACTCAGGCGGCACTGGGTAGCGACGATTCACGGGCTTTGTTCTTCCATCATCCGCGAATTTCCGATGGAAGCGGGGTTTGAAGGCGAAGAAGCGATGATGGACGAAGCGTCGTCTCGCCTACTTTGGCAAGAAGCAGTGTCCGCGCTCTGGTTTGACGAATTGCCCGAAGCTTTAGGCGCAGCTTTAGATCGGCTTTTGGAGCGAGAACGTCGTGAGGAGCTTGAAGCGCTCCTCCTTCGGGTTCGGGAGCTTGAGTCGTTTGGCGTTTTGTCGAGGCTTCGCGGCCTGGAGCCAGAGGCTTTAGATCCCTCGGCAGTCGACTTGAAGCTCGTTTCAGAATTCGTTCTGGAGCGTTACACGCGCTTGAAGCGTCGCCGCGGGCAGATGGATTTTGGCGATCTCGAGATGGGCGCCGATCGCGCGCTTGAGCACCCGGCAGTTCAGGAAGCCCTTCAGAAGCGCTTTGACTTGGTTTTGGTCGATGAGTTTCAGGACACAAACCCTTTGCAAGCGCGCATCTTGTGGCGCGTGGCGAAGCCTGGAGCGACCAATCTTTGCGTCGTGGGGGATCCGAAACAGAGCATTTATCGGTTTCGCGACGCCGACGTGAGCGTGTTTGAAGAACTTTGCTCGCGCCTTCCGGTGCGAGTGACGTTGACCTGGAACTTTAGAAGTCGCCCCGGAATCATTCATTTCTCGAACCAAGTTTGCGCGCCGATTTTTGAACAGTCGCAACTGGAGTACGTACCGCTGGACCCGAAGCGGGAACTCCATCCTGAAGGGCTTCTTCCGGTAGAGAAGCTCGAAATCGAGAGCCCTCAAGCTTTAGCGCGCGCGATTCGAGCTGAAGTGGAGCGAGGCATTCCACTCGGCAGCTTTGCCCTGCTCCTTCGAAAGATTCGAGGCAACGAAGATTGGCTGAAAGCTTTACGAGCGGAAGGTATCCCGGTCGCTGTCGGGAGTGGCGGCTTGTTTTGGGCAGAACCGCGCGTTCGAGAATTGTCCTCCCTCATTCGCTGGTGGGACTTAGGCGGGAACGCTCTGAGTGGCGCAGTTTTTCTGCGTGCGCCTTGGGTGGGAGTGGATGACGCCACTCTGGACCACTGGCTCAGAGAAGATCCTTCTCTGAAGAAAGCTTTCTTTGAGTCCACTCATCGCTTGGCTGTGCTTCTTCGCCCCCTTCAGGGCAAGCGAGTCCGGCCGGCCGAGTTGATTCTGAAACTTTTGGATGATCCTCTCATTGAGAGGGACTTAGGCGTTCAAGCATTGGGGCTTTGGCACCGCTTGGAAGAGTGGAGTTCGCGCGGTCTTGATTTTCACGCAGTCGCTTCGGAGCTTCAGACTTGTTTAGAAGAGGAGCGGCGTGAAGCGGAAGTGCCGCCGCCGCGGGGGCAAGGTCAACTGACGGTTCTGACCGTTCACGGTTCCAAGGGCTTAGAGTTTGATCACGTGATTTTGATCGACCTTCCCGCACGCTCGGCACGCCCTGGAGACAGTCCTCTTCTGTACTGGGATCGCAAAGAGGGCGCCTACCTCGTGCGCCGAGACGAAGACGGGGATCGCGATTCGAAGAACACCGAAAATGCGCGTTGGAAGGATCTGGAAAAGGCGAAAGCATTGGCTGAATCCAAGCGACTTTTTTATGTCGCTTTGACGAGGGCTCGCGAGCGTCTGTGGCTGGTCTATCCGCCGTCAGCAAAAGCGCCGAAGGAGCTTGAGACCGGTTGGGAAGAGACGCTCGGAAAAGATTATTGGCGCGGGTGGATTGAAGCCAGCGCTCGTGTTCCGGCTTATGACTTCGCTTCGGCCACCACGCCCGTGCTCGGAGCAGACGTTGCCCCGGCGGAGGAATTCCGTTCTGTTTCCAGCCCAGAAATGCCCCGCGCTGCTTCCGCTGCCGCTCTCACTAAACCCACGGTTCTACTTCATCGACCTCGCTACAGCGTGACCGAGTGGAACTTGCTTGGGCGCTGTCCTCGCGCATTTGAATGGACTCGCGTTAGGCCCCGCTTGGGTGAACGACGAAAAGATGAGGATAACGAGCAGACCGAACTGGGGACCGAAGTGCATCGTTTGCTCGAACTGGGTGACTTTGAGGGGCTTCGTGCTCTTGGCGCCGCTGCTGCTGCGGA
Organism: Bdellovibrionia bacterium; assembly: GCA_040399745.1. Lineage (GTDB taxonomy): Bacteria > Bdellovibrionota > UBA1018 > UBA1018 > UBA1018 > CANFHS01. The sequence goes on from JBBARP010000009.1 coordinate 141,395, forward strand.
ATGGGCAGAGAGCGATCCTCTGATGCTTCCGCCGGACGCTGCTCATGGGCGCCAGGTTTGGAAGGAGTTCTCGTTTGAGGTCTCGATTCAGGGTGAAACGCTGGTCGGCTCGATGGACCGCTTGGTGCTTGATGCCGGCCGCTACACCGTAGTGGATTTCAAATTCACCAAAAAATTGAAGCGAGAAGCCGAGCTCTTTGAAGCTTACGGTAATCAAGTCAGGCTTTATGCCCGCGCCTTGGAGCTTCTCGAGCCAGCGGCTCAAGGGAAGACCGATGTGGTCATTGTGAACCTGACCCGCGAAGAGGCGAAAAGCTGGAAGTTGCCTCTAGAAAAAGTGGGGCAAGATCCGAATCGTTTGGCTGCGCAGGCCGCCGCGATTGTGGCAGGATCAGACGGGATGGCTCGCGTCAGTTCATTGTGTGGAACGTGTCCACACCGTCGCCAATGTCCGGAGGCTCAAGCTCAATGAAAGGCATCCACGGTCGAGGTCCTCGTTCTTGGTCGCAGCCCCACCTGAGCGTGCTCACTTGCACGGGAAAAGATCCGAAAGCTTTTGCTGAGCGGATTTTGCCTTCCGTTCTGAATCAAAGTGCGACTGATTTTGAATGGGTGATTGTGAATGAAGGCGGCGATTTAGCGATTCGCCGAAGTGTCGAGGCTTTGGATGATGCTTTGGGGATCAGTTACGTCGAGATGCCGAAGCCTCGCCAAGGTACGGGTTTAGCCTTTGCCAGAAATCTGGGACTCCTCGAAGCGCGAGGCGCTTTCGTTCTCTACGCAGACGAGTCGGCGGTTTTGGGCTTGGAGTCAGTCGGTACGGTCATTTCTTTCTTAGAAAGCCAACCCAGTTTGCGCATGGGAAAATTGAGTGCACGTCCTGTGGTGGGTTCCGTCTTGGGTGGAGGAAAATCTACCGGAGCGGTGAAAATTGCGGAGTGCGCGCTCGATAGTCGCGCACTGCTGGGCGAGTCGGGTTTGGGGTTTGAAGCGAGTGGCTTTTTCCATGTTCGAGCTGAATCGCCGCGCTGGAATCCCGATTTTCTTCCGCTTCTGGGAACCGAGTTTTTACTTCGTGCGGCCGAACGGTGGGGAGCAAACTCGTTTCCACAAGTCGTAGCCCCTGAAGCTTGGCTTGAGTTGTCGGAGCGTTTGGGTCCTTCAGAAGAGTTGCTTCTGCGCGAGCGAGAACGCCTTTGGCAAGCGCGGGGACGGTACCCGCTTTTACTTTCGGATCCGGGGATCGGAGAACGCTTTCGCATCAATAGCCGAAGCGAGGATCCGACGCTCGGCTAAGAGCGCGAATCCCCGCTTCGAAAGGGGAGAGCAGTATTTGGGAGAACCTCCCCGATAGCAGCCAATCAGATGTTGATGTCGATGGGCTGGGGGAGTCCTTGAATGGTCATGAGCATGCGACCGCCGTACAGAAGATTACCGTAACGGCCTGCACGCTGAAGGTTCAGACCAGTGACGCAAAGGTTCTGAGTCATGGCCGGATTCACGCCATTGAAGCCGTTATTGAAGCCGTTATTGAAACCGTTGTTAAAACCGTTATTGAAGCCAGCGCCCCAGCCCATGCCGGTGTTGAATCCACCGCCACCGTAAGCTTGCATGTAGGTCACGATCTGCTGAAGCTTCAGAGCACTCAAGGTGAGTTGACCGGTGACTTGGACCGGTCCCGCTTGATAGCTCATGTAGTTTCCGTAAACCGAAGGCGTGGTCGAAGTGGCCTGGATGTTTACGTTCGCTTCAGGGATGCGGCCGTTGGCTTGGTTGGTGAGCTGAATGGTATTGCCAGCAAAGCCTGCTGCTCCATTGAAACCTGCTCCGAAACCCGCGCCGTTGAAGCCGGCGCCAACCTGAGCTTGAGTGATGCTGAGCGAAGCGCTGTCCATGTAGCCTTGGCCAGTGAAGGCGATGGCTCCCGTCAATGGGGCACAGCCACCGTTGACGCCGCCTGGAAACAACGGATTGCCGACGCCTCCAATCGGGGTGTTCTGATTTGCGGCGGGACCGCAGGCCGTGAAGAGTCCTGCAGCAACGAGCGCCAGGGCGGAAAATTTAGTAATCGGGGAACGCATATTCAATACCTCCAAAATGAGACTGCTCTCTCAAGGAGTCTCTTCAGCAAGGCCGGTGCCAACCCCTGCTGTCCCGGTTCATGCGATAGGAGTGCTTGGAATGAAAGGAAAAAATCAACACCGTTGGGTGAACGGCATGTTCAGTAACTGGCACCGGGGTGTCTAGGTTTTGAACACCTGTCCTGCGAAGTCAGGAAAAGAGGACCGTTTTTGACTCGAATTTCGGATTTAGTGGACCCGGCACTGGGAGAGGGCCTGGCGGGCCAATCGGGTACCGGAGTCCTTCCGGAACTGGTCCACAGCCTGGGCCAACGCAATGGCCAGCTTCATTCGGGTCAGGGGTTGGAGCACTTGTACGCGGTCTTCGCTGCTCGACATGAACCCGGCTTCGAGTAGGGCCGAGGGCATGTCGGCTCCGAGAAGGACGTGAAAGAGCGCCTGTTTGACGCCTCGGTCGCGAGGGCCCTTTGCGCCTGTGACCCGAACCAGTGTGTCCTGAATGGCACAGGCTAAGCGCTTGGAGTCCGAGAGATTCGCGTCCAAGGTCAGGTCCTTCAGGATCAAAGCGACGTCGGCTGAGTCGGCCTGAGTTTTCACTTCTGGGAGGTTGGGGCGATTGGAGCTGTTCTCCAGGTAAGCCAGCCGAAGCGAGCTTTCGCTGGAAGTGTTGTTCAGGATGAAGGTTTCTACGCCCCGGGGAGACGGATTTCTTTGGCCGGTGGGGGTCGAGTTCATATGAATCGAAATAAATAGATCGGCCTTTTGGCGATTCGCCAGGGCCGTCCGTTCCGAAAGAGGGACTTCGGCGTCCCGGCTTCGAGTCAGGGAAACCTGGATTCCGCGCAGTTGAAGTTGTTTCTTGGCCTCCAGGGCGAGCGCCAAGGTGAGGTCTTTCTCGGCTAAAACCTTTCCGTCGTGTTCAGCAGTGGCGCCCAGGTCGGCGCCTCCATGGCCTGGATCCAGCACCACCCGGAAAGGGCGCGGGGCGGCCTGCCCTGAAGGGTTCCAGGCTGCGAGGGCTAGGGCTGAGAATAAGAACGTTGAGAGGCGCGACATTGAGCTTCTTTCCAGCTTATGGGACACGCTTTTCCATGAGCAAGCTTGGGCAAGGTCTGCAGCGTTTGGGCGACTGGTTTGACCGCCAAAAACGGGTTCTGCCATGGCGGGACGATCCGAGTCTTTATCGGGTGTGGATCTCGGAGATCATGTTGCAGCAAACCCAAGTGGTGACCGTGGTGCCTTACTTTCAGCGGTTTTTGGCCCGATTCCCGACGGTTCAGGACCTAGCCTGCGCCCCAGAAAGCGCTGTGGTCGAGGCTTGGGCGGGTTTAGGTTACTATTCTCGCGCCCGGAACCTCCAGAAGGCGGCGCAATTCATTGTAGCCGCTGGAGCCTTCCCAGAGACCCGCGAGGGGTGGCTTGAGCTTCCCGGGGTGGGGCCGTACACGGCTGGCGCAATCATTTCGATTGCGCTTGATCAGCCAGAACCCATTCTGGACGGCAACGTCGAGCGAGTGCTTTCACGTCTGCGCCTGATTCGGCGCTCTCGGGGCGAAGCTCAGGCCAAGGCACGCCTCTGGCGGCTTTCGGCCCTGCTGGTTCAGCAAGGAGTCGGCTTTGGGGTTCGGCCCAGAGTGCTCAATCAGGCCTTGATGGAGCTCGGGGCCACGCACTGTAGCCCGCGGAACCCTGTCTGTTCGGTCTGCCCATTGGCGGACCTCTGCCGAGCCCATCAGACCCAGCCCGGGCAGGAAGACGCTTTCCCAGAGCGCAAGAAGCCTAAAGAGTGGCTCAAGGTGGAAGAGGTGCGGGAAGCTGTCTTTGATCGCCTGGGGCAGGTTCTGGTGCGCCAGAGTCTGCCTGGGGAGTGGCGGGCTGGGCTTTGGGATTTGCCGTCCCCCGAGGACCGCGAAAAGCAGCTCAAAAAAAGCCCGCTGCACTGGGTGGCGGGTGTCGGGAGCGAGGTTTTGAGTCGTCACGTCGTGACTCGCCACAAAATCGAGAGAAAGACCCGAATCGGCGTTTTAACGGGAAGCCCGGACGGTGGAGGTGGTTTTACCGAGTCCACGGGCTGGCTTTGGGTGGATCCCCGGTCGCCTGGGGTGGCGGTAGGCAGCTCGTTCAATAAAACTCTATCTATGATTCTCGAACGTTACGCAGAAGTAGGAAAAAATTCTGGATCAACCTGAGAGAATGCTTGGGATTCTTCTTTTTTCCTGACAAAATTAGTCAAGGTTAAAGAATGTCGCGTAACCCACTTCAACTTCAGATGAATTTTCCAAAATGGATAGGGACCTCACTTCTGATTCTGGCCCTGTTCGGGGGCTCGGGCCCTGCTTTTGCGAACGCAGACTGTGAGGGGCATGCGCGTGCTTTGCGACGCCAGTTTCAGCAAAAGTGCATGACGCAGCGCGATGAGTCGGAGCGCGAAAAATGCGCCGAGCACGTTGCCGCGAAAGTGGTTCCGAGCGTTCCGAGTTGTCGGGACGATCTGGCAACAGTGAAGTCCGACTTCTTGGCCGGAGTGCTGATCTCTCCCGGGCACTGAGGCTTTCAGTCGCTTCAACTCGCTTTAGTTCGTTTGTCCGCGAATCTCAGCGATCAAGGCGCGGTGAAGGAGCAGCAAATCCTGATTCGCTTTCCTGAGCCTTTTGAAAACCGACTGCGTGATCTGATGGAGAATCGGTAATGCCCAGGCCGGGTGTTGCGCGCAGAACGATTCAAAGTCTTGGCGACTGAGTGCCAGGCAAACACAATCGCTCTCGGCAACAATCGTTGCCGACCGGGGATCCGAGTCTAGCAAAGTGCCTTCCCCGAAAAACGGATGAACCTCGCTCGAAAGAGAAGCCACTTTGTAGGTCTCTCCGTCGAGTGTTGTTTTCAAAACACTGAGCGTGCCGCTGACCAGAACGTAGGCCTGATCGCCCGTTTCTCCTTCGGTCATGATCTTCTCGTGTTTCTTGAAAGTGACTTCTTTGAACCATGCGCCCAGCGCTTCTAAGCACTTGGCGTTGTCACAAATTCCTGCAAACGCGGGAGTGCTTTTCAGGAGGTCGTGCAAGCGTTTGAGAGATGAAGCGTGGGTATCCATTTATGCAGCTAATTCCAAGCTTGCGGCGGTTTCTTGGTTTTCGACGACAATCGCCATCGAACCTTCGGGGATGGAGTACCGATTCGGCGGATTGAAAACCGGATGATTGCAGCGCATCTGTTTGACGCTTCTCAGGTTCTCCAGAAGTTTTCCGGTATCTGCAGTTTTCTGAGCCTGTCTCACGGCCCATTCTTTCAGGGTGTGGGGATTTCCTGTGTTTTCCAGAATTCCGATCACCGCGACACCGGGATGGTTTGCTTCAAACTGTTTTTTTAATTCGGGATAACTCAGCCCGATCATCGAAGCATCGATAGAGCGAGTGGTGAGGCAGGTGGCGTTCTTGGGGTCGAGTAAGTCATAGATGATGTTGGAAACGCCGGTGCCACCGGATGCGTTTGCGATGAGGAGTCGAGAGTATTCTCGCGAGTAAAGAATTTCGGAGACCTGCGCCAAGCGCAGGTACTGATCCATTTTCGGGTCAATGATTTCAGCCGTCACGGGCGTACTTCTCGCGACATGAGACAAAGTCATCGCCGCCATGATGGTGCGCGCGTCGACTTCCGAGGCGCTCGGGATTTGGCCATTCGCTTGCGGAGCTTTGTCGGCCAGAATCATCACTTTTCGGGCGCGCTCCGGAGCTGCTCGCCTGAGCCAGGTTTCCTCGTAATAGGGGCCGGCAAGAATCTTCACAGTCTTCAGTCGGGGATGGCTTCGAAATTCCTCAATCGCTTTTTCCTGAATGGCGGCAATCAAGACCAAGTCGGATGGGTTCAGATCCGGATTGAAGTCCAGGATGTGTTGGACCAACTGGGGCATTTCTTCTTTCCACCCGCATAGGACGAAATGGTTTTTTAAACGATCAGTGTCCACAAAACCCCTGCCTTTCTTGAGGGCCTGTTCGAGGAAGAACGAGGAAATTTTCGCTGTGACGATACTCATGGCAATCACGCCAGACAGCATGAGGCCTGAAGCAATCAGACGACCCGGCGTCGTCACCGGGTAGCGATCGCCGTAACCCACAGTCAGGAAGGTCACGATTCCCCACCAGAGCGCGTCGGCCGAGGAAACAATGTTTGCGCCCACGGCATTTTTTTCGAACCGCAGAGTGAGTGCGGCCGACACGACCCAAACGGAAGCCATCGCAAGTCCGGTCATCCAGACAACGCGAGTGCGGGCAAACGCCAGAAGCTGCTTGCCGCGGATTTTCCATCGGGGTGGGCGATGAAGAGAGCTCATCAAGGGAATATCGGAAGAACGTGGGTTCTTCTTCACACAGTCGTTTCTGTCGAAGATTTGACGACCCGTGGTCGTGCCGCCGACTTCCGTATCTGGCTAGATGCGCGTTGCCTTACGAGCTTCGGGCCTTTTCCTGAAGCTGAGCCAAGAAGTTCATGGCTTGGAGCGGAGTCATATTGCTGATCTCGGCGCGCGCAAGCTCAGAGGCCCAGACCGGAGGCTCAACCGGAAGGCCGCGCGTAGGGACAGAGGCAGACGCATCTGCTCCTGGCTGAGATGGGGTGCTTGCTCCAGCCTTTGAGTCCTGACTTGAGAAAAGGTCCCCGGACAAGTCCGAGTCACCACCCAAAGAGGCGTCCCCGTCGAAGAGTCGAGAAAGCGCACTTCGGATCGAAGGCAGAGTAGGGGCAGTGCTTGCGATGCTTCCCACGCCTTCGGCGTCATCTGCGCGACGGGTCAGACCTCGCTGACTGGAAGCGGATGCAAAGAGCGGAAGCACTTCGTCGAGTTGTTCTCCTGGGCCAGACCCAAGAAGCAACGGCTCGGGAGCTGCGTTTCCAGGAGTCCTTGGTTCGCTTTCTAGGCGAGCAAGGACTTTCCAAGCGCGATCGATCACTCCGCGTGGAAGACCAGCAAGCTGTGCCACTTGAATCCCGAAGCTCTCGTTCGCTGCGCCTTCGCGCAGTTGATAAAGGAATCGGAGCTGAGTTTCGTTGGTCTGCGCGGGAGCGGCCACCGCCATGTGGGCATTGCCCAGGCGCGGTAGCTCTTCACTTAAGTGTGTGAGCTCATGGTAGTGCGTGGCAAAGAGAGTGCGGCAGCGCAGTTTTTTACAGATCCATTCTAGAGTCGACCACGCCACCGAGATGCCGTCGTAAGTCGAGGTTCCGCGACCGATCTCGTCCAAGATAACCAGCGAGCGTTCGTCCGCGCGGTGCAGGATGTGCGCGAGTTCGCTCATCTCGACCATGAAGGTGGATTGCCCGCGTGCGATGGCGTCGTGTGCGCCAATTCGCGTGTAGATCGACGAGAACGCGCCCCAACGCGCAGAGCGAGCCGGGACCGGGGCACCGCACTGACCCAGCAGCACGATCAAGGCCACTTGCCTCATGACCGTCGATTTACCGCCCATGTTGGGTCCGGTGATGAGGAGCGAGAGTCGGGATTTTGGGCCCAGCTTCAAATCATTGGGGACAAACTTTCCGCGCGATACGGAATCAACGACCGGGTGACGTCCCCCCAGAATCTCAACGTCCAAAGAATCGTCGATCCGAGGGAAAACCCAGCCCGGCATCTCAGTGAGGCGCGAAAGCGAAAGCCAGGAGTCGAGTTCACCCAGAGCGCGCGCGACGTCCATGACTCGCGCGGTATGGCGCTGTGCCTCTTCGAGAAGGTCCGAGAAAAGAGATTGTTCGAGGCGTTTTCTGCGGTCTTCGGCGGTGACGATTTCGTCCTCGAACTTTTTCAGCTCTTCCGTGAAGAAGCGCTCAGCTCCAACGGTGGTTTGCTTGCGCTGATAGTCCGCCGGAACGTTCTTCAGATGAGCTTGAGTGACTTCGATGTAGTAGCCGAAAACGCGGTTGTAGCGCACTTTCAGCGAAGGAATTCCAGTGCGCTCGCGTTCTCGAGTTTCGAGTTCAACCAAGAATTTCGAACCTTCGGTCGAAAGGTCAATCAGCCGATCGAGTTCGGTGTGGGTTCCTTTTTTGAAGATGCCGCCTTCGCGCGCCAGGAGCGGGGCTTCCTCGTTTTGTGTCTCGAGAATCCGATGCGACAGACTCCCTAGGGCTTCAGCGCCTCGTAGCAAGCGCTCGCGAAGCTCCTGAAGAAGAGGAGATTCAGCGGAATCCAAAATTCGGGCAAGCTCGGGCAAAGTGCCGATCGAAGCCCCCAGTGCCCAAGTGTCGCGCGGATTGGCCTGACCCGTGGTGAGGCGGCCAGAAATGCGCTCGAGATCGTAAAGCTGCCCAAGGAGTTTCCCTAAGCTCTCGGCACGTGCCGATTTCAGCGCCAGTTCCTGAACGCCTTCCTGGCGGTGAGTGATGTCCTGCGGATCGCGCAAAGGTTCCATCAAAAGTCGCTTCAGGGTCCGAGTACCGAGTGCGCTTCGTGTGCGCGAGATGAGTTGAAAAAGATCGGGGAAAAGATCCAGGTGCTGAGCCGTGCGTGGCCCTAAGACCAGTGAACGCGAGCGGCGAAGCGGCTCAGGAAGGCGAAGGTGCTGAAGCTTGGGCGCCGAAGGGATCGAAAGGGCTGGATTCGAAGCTTCTGCAGCACCCAGGGCCGAACTTTGTGAACGCAAAGCGTACGTGAGGAGAACGCCCAGTGCGCGCCGGGTGACTCCTTCGGGGACAAAAGCATCGAGTGAGGCCAGTCCGAATTGAGCTTTGAGTTTCTCCTCGGCTGCGGCCTGTCCCTGGTAGTTTGACGGGAGGTTTTCACAGAGAACGGGTCGACCCACGCCTTGGCCCGCTGCTTGAAGAGTGGCCGCAAGACCCGAAGGCGCTAGCCCCTGAAGTTCAACCCAGTGGCGGATGGGTAGATCAGAGGCCCAGGCAGTGAGTTCGTCTAAGTTGGAAAGCTGAGCGAATCGGAAGTCGCCCGTTGCGATGTCCAGGCACGCCAGTGCCCAGGCCGACTGGGCGTCTCCGGGAGTTTCTGCGAGAGCCGTCGCGAGATAGGAGGTTTCCGAACTCTCGCCGTCGAACTGGATGGCGGGCGTCAGCAGGCGGACAATGGCGCGGCGAACCAGGGTCTTCCCCGGTTTTCCAGCGGCGACTTCTTCGAACTGCTCGCAGATGGCGACTTTTTTTCCGGCATTCAGAAGTTTTTGAACGTAGTTACCCGCGCTGTGGTGAGGCACCCCAGCCATGGGGAGTGGGTCGGGCTTGTTTTTGTCCCGCGAAGTCAGGGTGATATCGAGGATCTTGGCAGCTTCGACGGCGTCATCCCCGAAGAGCTCGTAAAAGTCGCCCATTCGGAAAAAGAGCAAGGCATCGCCTGCTTGTTCCTTGAGTTCAGCGTACTGCTTCATGAGCGGAGTCGGTTCGTTAGCCATGAGGGGAAACGCTTATCGCGCACCCGCTCACCCAGCAATGTTAACGCGATGCGTTAATGCGAATGATTCGAGCCGATTCGGTGAACCTTGACCATATTGGTCGTCCCGCGACGAAGAGTGGGGATTCCGGCCGTAACCACGACGAGGTCCTCGGCTTGCGCCCAATTCCGTTCGGTCAGGACCTGCTCGACCATGTGGAAGAGGTCATCCGTTGCGACGATGTTCGGGATCGTGTGGCCTCGAACGCCCCACATGAAAGTGAGTTTCCGAAGGACCGACTCGTTTTCCGTAATCGCGACAATCGGGGTCTGGGGTCGGTATTTCGAAAGCACCTTGGCTGCCATTCCCGAGTGAGTGATCACGGCAATGGCGGTTGCTCCCACGTGAGCTGCGATCCGCGAAGTCGAGAACTCGATGCTCTCGACGATTGAGCCGGGAAGGGGAAGAAGCCCCTTCTGACCCGAGAAGAACTCGGGCGTTTGTTCAGCCTGAAGGACAATTCGGGCCATCGTTTCAACCGCTTCGATGGGGTACTGGCCTGAGGCAGTTTCGCCCGAGAGCATGACGCAGTCTGTTCCGTCGAAAACGGCGTTTGCCACGTCAGAAGCCTCGGCGCGCGTCGGAACGGGAGTGTGGATCATGCTTTCCAGCATCTGGGTGGCCGTGATGACCGGAACGCCCATGGCTTGGCAGCTATGAATGAGGCGTTTCTGAATCGCAGGGACGCGCTCTGCGCCCACTTCAACTGCCATGTCGCCGCGAGCAACCAAGAGCCCATCGCAGACCTCGATGATCGAGTCCATGGCCTCAACGGCCTCTTCGCGCTCAATCTTCGCCACAATCCAAGGCTTCTCGGAAGGGTTCAGATGTTCGATGCGCTGGCGAACTTCGACGATGTCTTGGGCAGAACGAACGAAAGAAAGCGCAATGGCATCGACACCCAGTTCGAGTCCAAGCTTGAGATCTTCATAGTCCTTTTCCGTGAGGCACGGAATGGATAGGGGCGTCCCAGGAAGGTTCATCCCTTTGTTACTGGTGAGGAGCCCGCCGACTTCCACTTCCACGACCATTTCAGGCGGTGAGATACTCAAAGCGCGAGTCGAAAGTTTGCCGTCGTCAAAGAGGATGCGAGCGCCGACTCGAGCGTCGCTAGAAACGCTTTGTGCGATTTCCGCAGAGATGGGGATCAGGATCTTGCCGTCTGTCGACTGCTGCGGCGTTTTACCTTCAGGGTAGAGAAGAACGATGTCGCCCTTCTTCAGCTCGATCCCGGGGGCGGGTATTTTTCCGCAGCGAATCTTCGGACCCTGGAGATCTTGAAGAATGGCGACGTGCTTCCCAGCCGCTTTGGCAGCTTCACGAACGGTCTTCACCAGATTTCGGTGAAAGTCGTGAGTGCCGTGGCTGAAGTTCAGCCGAGCGATGTCCATTCCGGCATCGATGAGCGCTCGAATCCTTTCAGGACTCTGAGATGAAGGGCCAAGCGTACAGACGATCTTAACTCTTCTTGCGGATGATCCGGGCATTCGCGCGCTGCACCTTTTCCAGCTCTTCACGATGGTTCACTTCCACCCTCTGTTCCCGTTCACTGAACTGACTTTCAAGTTGGGCCAAGCGCTGATCGTAGGTGCGAGTTGCCTCTTCGATCATTGCCTTTGCATTGCGAGCTTCGTCTCGAACCTTCTCATCTGCGTCGGCTTTCACTTGCGTGATCTGATCAGTGTAATCGGTGCGTTGGTCGGTAAGTCGTTTCTCGTACTCCCGAATTATCTCATTTTGTCGAATCGAGAAAGCTCTTTGGTTCAACTTCTCGTGAAAATTCGCCTGCTGTCGCACTGCAGCTAGTTTCGATGAGGAGTCAGTCTTCAGTGCCGAGATAATTTCTTCGTATTCTCTGCGTTGTCTTTCCACCGCCGAAGCGTGGAGTCGATCGCGCTGTCCCAAGGAGCGTTCGTTCGCGCGTTCCTGCTCGCGAAGAATGGCGCCTTTGGTTGCTTCCGTATCCGCAATATGGGCGAGGAGCTCGTTTCTTTCTTCGTAACGCTCCATGCTGCCGATTCGCTGGGATTTGGCCAAGTTTTTCTCGGCTTTATGAAGCACTTCCTGAACGTCGCCTGCAGTCGATTCCTGAATGGACTTCACGCTTTCTGCGTGGCGTTCTCTTTCGGCTGTAAATTGTTTTTCGTACTCGTTACGAACTGAGTCGGTGATTTTCTTTTCAGCGGCCGGAGCGACAAGGGCCACTTTGTCGGACGAAGTACGTTCGGTCAGCTCCTCTTCCAAGCGGCGAATGTCCGATTTTGTAGACTGGTCAATCCGCTTCACCAATTCGCTGTAGGTTTTTGCCTGTTCGACTAAGGCGCGCTCGCGCTCCTGGTTCGAAGCGTCGGCGTAGGTTTCCATCGTGCGTTGGTGGGCGTCGCGATCGAGTTTGTTTCGAATTTCGAGTTGCCCACGGTTTTTCTCGAAAACTTCCTTGGCATCCTTGAGTTCTCGGCGGTGGTCTTCTTGGTCGCGCGAACGGACTTCGTTAAAAATCCGGTCCTTCTCGCGTAAAGTCTCGTTATTCATCCGGGCGTAGTAATCTTCTCGCTCGTTGATGGCTCGACGGAAGTTTTGGAGTTCTTCTTTGTACAGATCGTTTGCAACGCGAGCGTCGCCACGGATCTCGTTCTCCGTTTCACGGATGGTTTCTGCACGCAGATTGGCTCGAGTCTTCGAGTAATCGTCCTTAAAACGGGTGAGGATCCTGAGTTGTTCGGAGAGGCCTTCTTTTTCTCGGGAGTGAGCGTCTTTTTCGACTCGAACCGCGTCCTCTGTTTTGCCTGCGATTCGGCGATGTAGCTCATCCCGGCGCATTTCTTCGACTTCGTCGTAGTTTTTAGTTCGAGTGTGATAATCGCTGTCCAGCTGGTCAGCCAATTTACGGGTCTTTTGGTCCTGAGTGTTGGCTTCCATCTGGACCCGCTGATACCGGCGATCGTATTCGTTGGTCATCCGCTCGGAGCGTTCTTTTTCTCTCACGCGAACATCACGGACGGCGTCGTTAACTTCCTTACGGGCCGTTCCAGCTCGAGTGCCTGCAGCTTCTTCGAGCTGCATGGCGTGACGCTTATCGCGTTGCTCTTGAAGTTTTTGTTCGTGCTCGCGCTGCTGCTCGTTTTTTGTTTTTTGTGCCTCGAGCTGGCGAGTAAAATCTTCGCGGGCCGAGCGAAGCGAGTCCTGAATGTTTTCAAGCTCGTTGGAGCGAACACGGCCGTATTGGTCATAGAGCTCGGCGTTTTTTTGCTCAACGATAGCTCGTTGTTTTTCTCGTTCGCGAGAAAGGGCTTCAGTAGTGTTTTTCCGGATATCTTCGATCGCGCGACCGTACTCCGAATCGCGGCGCTCCATCTCCCGGTCATGCTTTGTATCCCGAGCGCGAATTTCCTCATCATGGGTCTTTCGCAGCTTCTTGGCTTGGGACTGGTACTCTTCTTCCAACTCCTTCACGCGAGTGGTGTAGTCCGAGTAGTTTGAATCTCCGGGGGTGACGGTGGACATCCTATTCCTCCAACAGCCTTTCTCTCTAGAGTTTCGGCACGAAGGCCGATGTTCTTAGGATATCCCAGGTCGGGGTGAGCAGCTCCTGCCGGCAAGTTCTGCCGAGACAAGCCGCCCGATTCGCGTGACACTATTGCGATGAATCACGCACAAGCGAAGCATCAGTGGGGGTGGGTCGACTGGGTCACCGGGGCTGGAGTGGTCTGGGCTCTGGGGTTATCGGCTGTGGCTGCATCGGCAGCTGGAGAGTCTGGCCCGAATAGCCGGGTCAGAGTTTTGGCTGACCATGCGCTTCTTCGTAAAGCGGGCGCACGGGTGATTCAATTTGAGCCTGAAACTGGGGTTGCATTAGGAGAGGTGGATTCATTCTCTCGAATGAGGCTTCAAATGTGGGCGCACCGGGAAGGAAAGTGCGGCGGATTTGAGGCCTTGCCTGAGTCTTCGCTTCGAACGGTTTCAGACGACGCGGAGTTACTTTTTGAGCTGCGTTCGCTGAAGAATCGGGATCGCCAGTGGACGCTTTTATCAAAGGCACCCCTGAGGCTGGATGCTCGTCCCGAGATCGTTCGGGCATTGCCTTTAGTGGACTCCTCTCGGCTCAAGACTTGGGTGACCTGGCTTTCGTCCTTTAGTTCCAGGGTTCACACGGCGTCAGATCCGAACGTGCACGTGGAGCAGCTCAGATCAAAATTAGTCGATCTTTTGACGGGTGCAAAACTTCCCGCAACGGTCGAGTTGATCGGGCATCGGGCTACGCGCCAAAAAAGTATCCGCGTCCGTCTGCCGGGATCCGTTCGGCCGGATGAAACCGTGGTGCTGGGCGCGCACCTAGACAGCATCAATCAGGATTGGTTTGGTTCCGGAAAGGCACCCGGAGCAGACGACAACGCTTCAGGTTCGGCAAACCTGCTCGAAGCGCTCCGAGTGCTGCTTCAGCAGGGACAACCGGAACGATCCATCGAATTGTTCTGGTACGCAGGCGAAGAAGGCGGGCTTTTGGGGTCGGCCGAAATTGCGGCTCAATACAAAGCTGCCAAACGAAAAGTGGTCGGTGTGCTTCAGCTCGATATGACTCTTTATCCGGGCGACGGTCCGTTCGTCTTGGGCTCCATGACGGATTTCACGAGCCCCTGGATGCGGCAGTATTTGTCAGAACTGAACCGACTCTATCTCGGAGCGAAAATCGTCGAGGACCAGTGCGGTTACGGTTGCAGCGATCACGCTTCTTGGCATCGGTCGGGCTATGCCGCCATCATGCCCTTTGAGGCGACTTTTGACCGAATGAACTCGAACCTTCATACGCCCAAAGATGTCATCGATTCGGCTAGCCACTTTGAACACTCCGCGATGTTCAGTCGCCTGGCAGTGGCGATTGCGATGGATCTCGGGAACTCGACTTTAACGCCTCCTTGAAGGCACGCCTGAAAATGAAAAGGCCCGGTGGATCCAAGATCCACCGGGCCTTTTTTTTAAGTCAGATTGGGTCTGAGCTTATTTCTTCGATTCCGAAATGGCTTCGTCGATGATTTCGGAGAACGACTCGATCGGCAGAGCGCCGGCAACGAGCTGACCGTTGATGAAGAAGGTCGGAGTCGAACGGACGCCGATTTTTTCACCGTAGGCCATGTCTTCGGAAACCATCTGCTTGAACTTGCCGGCTTTCAGGCATTCTTCTGCTTTTTTGCCGTCAACGCCCGCATCTTTTGCGAACTTGATCAGGTTGGGCTCGTCTAGCTTGTCTTGGTTTTTGAAGGCCAGGTCGTGGAACTTCCAGAACTTGTCCGGATTCTGTTCGTGCACGCACATCGCCATTTCCGAGGTGGGGCCTGCTTCGCGGTGCATGGGCAGCGGGAAGTGCTTGAAGGCCACGCGGACTTTGTTGCCGTACTTCTTCTTGATCTCGGTGACGGTTTCAGCCGCACGCGAGCAGAAGGGGCACTGGAAGTCAGAGAACTCGACGATGGTGACCGGTGCCGAGTCTTTGCCCATCGTAGGAGATTTGCCGACTTCGACTTGGACTTCCATCTTGGGCTTGCTGAAGTACTGCTCCACTGGGTTGCTCTTCACGAGCTTAGCCACGTATGCAGCGATTTTTTCTTGGCGCTTTTGAGCCGTCAAGTAGTTCTGAATTCGCTCTTTGATTTGCGGATTCAGCTGATCTTTCGGGATTTTCTTTTCAGCGACGAACTTGTCGATTTCTTTGTCGGTGATCTTGGTTTCTCCGCCGACCACTTTCTTGTTGATGAACTCTTCGGTCGACAGGCTGGCTTTTTTAGCCTCTGCGCCCACGAGTTTTTCTTCCACCAAGCGGTTCAGACGCTCGAGCTTCAGTTCGTATTCGCGCTTTTTCAGCTCGAAGAAATCGAGCTGATCGTTGCCGACCAGTTGATCTTCGGTGATTTCTTCAGCGCCGATCTTCGCAACGACTCCGGCTTTCGGAGCGTCCTTGATCGTGAAGACTGGCTTGGCTTTAGCTTGGTTGCTGCACGCCGCGATGACCGCGAGGGCTCCTGCAGCGGCGACGGTAGAAATCAGGGACAGTTTCTTCACTTGGAAATCCTCCGGAAATGAACGGGTTTGTCGCTGAAAAACAGGCGATCGATTGGCGGTCAGCCTACGACCAGCCCACAACGGATGCAACGCAATTCGAGCACGCGCGCTCGGAGTCGGGCTCTGACTAGGTGCGCTCCTAAAAGGGCCTGAAAAACGCTCCAGCCGATCAAAACTTTGGGGGAAAGCGTGTGCTTTTCAGAAACGATCCAAAAAGCGAGGAAGCTCGCCCCGAAGAAAATTTGGCTCAGGAGCGGATAAGAAAACTTAGGCCGCTGCGTTGTGGGGCCTCCGCAGTGCGGACAGGTCGCTTCAGAGGAGTTGGACGAGGTCATGAATTCTCACTAGCCCACGCCAATGACCCTCTGCGTTCACTACGGGTAAAACTCCCAGTGGGCGTTCGCGGTTTTCCATTTGGCTCAAGGCCTGAGTGGCGAGCTGGTCCGTGGTGACCGTGATGGGTTGGCGGGTCATGATGTCGGCTGCTTTGAGGTCGAAAAATTTCTCTCGGTGCGAAAGGGCCCGACGAATATCGCCGTCCGTAATCAGGCCGAGCAGACGCGGACCTTCGGTAACCAGCACTCCTCCGAGCGGGCTGCGGGTCGCAGCATGAACGACTTCTTCCATGGTGGTTTGCGGAGTAACCGTGCCGACAGCGCTGCCGGAATGCATGCAGTCCGACACTTTCAGTGTGAGTCGTCGTCCCAAGGCGCCGCCTGGATGATTCTTGGCAAAAGATTTTTCGTCAAACCCGCGAAGCTGCATCAGTGCGACGGCGAGCGCGTCTCCGATGGCAAGGGCCAGGGTCGTTGAAGTGGTGGGCGCCAGCTGATGAGGGCAAGCTTCCTGAGGGATCGATGAGTCGATCCAGAGGTCGGCTGTTTGGGCCAAACGAGACTGGGCTTTACCTGCGACGGCAATCACCTTGACCCCGCGCTCGCGAAGCGCTGGCAAGAGGTTCAAAATATCTTCCGTGTTTCCAGTTTGGGAGAAGGCCAGGACACAGTCTTTTTCAGAGACGACCCCGAGATCTCCATGAAGGCCTTCGGTAGGGTGGAGGTAAACCGCTAAGCTTCCGGTGCTGCAGAAAGTAGCTGCCGTTTTTTGACCGATCTTGCCGGACTTTCCTAGTCCCGTGACAACGATCTTCCCGCCCTGCTGGAGGGTTCCCGAGAGGAGCTGGACGGCTTTTTCTAAGGTGCGCGCTGAATCCTGCCGGACGCGTTCGGTAAAGGCGCGAAGGCCTTCGGCTTCCGTTTCAAGCACCCGGATGACTTCCTGGATGATGTCCATGGGCCGACTAAAACACTGCCTGTGCTAAAATGAAACGATGAATCCCAAGGCAGGGGGCTGGAACAAGAAACTGAGGTGGTTGGGCTGTGCTCTGGGCATCGCTCTGAGTGGGTCAGGCTGCATGAAAGCCTATCTTCAGAGCGTCGGAGCCGACACCGACCGGGTTGAGACGCGTGTCTACCGTACGGACTTCAATACCGCTTGGCAGTCCGTTTTAGAGGCCCTGAAGTCCTACCGGTTGGATGTGAGCAACCGGGAGGGGGGGTACTTGCAAACCCGGTGGACCGACAATACGGCCGAACGCAATTTCTTTGATAGTTATGGCGGAACGCCGAACTACCAAAAGGCCCAGTTTCGGTACCGAGTCAGCGTGATCAAGGGAATGGTCGGTGGGCAGTCTTCCGTGAAGGTCCAGGTTCAGCGCGATCAGTTGGTTCAGCGCGACGTTCTGGAAGGCTGGCGTCCCTTGGAAACAGATGGAATTGAGGAAAAAACCTTCCTGTACCGGGTGGGGCAGGTCGTGAAAATCCGAACCCGGCTAGCGGAACTCGAGAAGGTCAACGAAGCGACTGAAGCGAACGCTTCGCCGAAGCAGTAACGGGTGCAGCAGCGCTGGAAAGTTCTCGCTTCCAGGCTTCGACACGGACTTTGAGCGTGCCAGTTTTTCCGAGTTTTTTACCGGTCAAAGACTCAAGCGCATCAATCGTTTTGGCTTGCAGAGCGGGGTCGCCCACCCGATTGAGGAGGGGAAGTAGGCGCGGCGCTGCGTCTTTTGCCTGGATTGCTACGAGCGCTTGGAGGGCTCTTTGAGGAACCCACTGAGCAATCCCACGGTGGTAGTTGGCCGGGTTTTCTAATGCCTGCAAAAGGGCGTCTCGAGCGCTCTCCGGGCGAAGCATGCGGACCGCTTCCACAGCTTCCGTTCGAACCACGAGCGAGGGGTCTTTCAGCAGCGGTACGACTGCGTCTCGAGTGGCAGGATTTTGAAGTGCGGAAAGGGCGCGCAAAGCGCCCGAACGAAGCATCCACGAGCGATCCTTCAAAGTGGGCACCAGCTCGGGCGCGAGCGCCTGGCCTCCGAGTCGCGTGGCTCCCATCAGGGCTAGGTAGCGATCGGCATCGGCCAGGCGAGAGTCGCGAGTGAGCTCGAGTAATGGCAAGGAGGCCTTCGCTCCGTGTTGCTTTGCCCAGTGCTGGAGCAAAGCTTCAAACGAGTTATTTCGACGTGTGGTGAGGTCGGACCGAAGTGTCGCACTCAATGGGCTCGCGGCGGCCCATGCATTGCCTGAAAGCGTGGGCGAGACTGCAAGAAAGCACCAAAGACCTGCTAACAGCGAATTACGAACCAAGGAGTTTCTCGAATTCTGCGACCAATTCATCATCCGATTTTCCTCCGGGGGCGGCCGGTGCGGCTGCATCGCCTTCAGCTTGTAGGGTGTCTTCGACTTGGTCGACCAGATTGGCAAACGGATCAGCAGCAGGTGCTGCCGGGGCTACCGGTGCTGCGGGTTTCTGACTTTGCTGCGAGACTTTTGCAGAGAGGCGCTCAAACGGATCGGAGGAGTAAATCCCTGCGTCGGCTTTGGCAGGGGCGGCCGCAGGAGCTGGAGTCGGCGCGGCAACAATGGGCTCGGGCGGGGTTTCCGGCTGAGCTGCGAGAGCTGCACCAAAGTCGATATCGGCGAGCGGATCAGGAGCACCGGCTGACTCGGGAGGAGTTTCTGGCTGGGCTGCGATTGCTGCACCGAAGTCGATGTTGGCGAACGGATCAGGAGCGTCAGCCGCAGGCTCGGGCGGGGTTTCCGGCTGAGCTGCGAGAGCTGCGCCGAAGTCGATATTGGCCAGCGGATCGACGGCGGCAGCGGCTTCTGGGCTGGGGGTGTCTGGCGAAGCGGCCGCTGAACCGAAGTCGATGTTGGCAGTGATGCTCAAGGGATCGGCTGCGGGAGGCACGTCTGCATCTGGCGCAGAATTGGCGGCTTCCGGGGCGGGCGCCGGCTCGGCCTGAGTAGGGTCTTGATCGATCATCGAGAATTCGGATTGCGCGATCAGGCGTGCCTCTTCCTCCGCTTTCAGGCGCGCTTCTTCCTCTTCGGGGGTCGGGCCTGCGGGAGCTTCTGCTGCCTGTGCAGGGGCAGCCGCGGCGGGAGCGGGTGCTTGAACTTGCGCCATGGCCATTTCGTTGGCAGCGGCTGATGCGGCTTGGGCTTGCTCGGTTGCCGTTTGGACTTGATCGCGAAGGGTCTTGTTCTCGGCTTGAAGGCGCTTCAAATCGGCCAAGTCGTCTTCGATGATGCTGTATTCGGTGAGGCGGGTCTCCATGTCCGCGATCTTCTTTTTCAGCGCAAGAAGCTCGGCTGACTTCGCGTCGTAGTCGCCCATGTGAGCGGCTTTGTCGGCGACAACTTTGGTCGAAGCCAGTTCCTGCTCGATCCGCTCTTTTTCGGCTTGAATCAAGGCCAGGCGCGAAGCTTGGTCAGAGAGTTGGGATTCGATCACTTGCTGAATTTTTGGAAGGTCCGTCGGATCGATCGTGACGCCTGCATTTTTCAGATAATTCTGAAGCGCCAATGGATCGACCGGAACGATGGTGGTTGCGCCGGTGGCGTTGATCATTCCACCTGAAGTCGGGGCGGCGCCGATCGTTCCGCCCATTGCTTGCATTCCGCCGCCCATCATCTGATGGAGCATGGGGTTGCCACTCATGTCGCGTCCGTGGAGAAGCCCGAACAGCAAGGCTCTCATGTTCTGCGCATCGACAATCAACTCGTTCAAATAAGCTTTGACGACGCCGGTGGGAACCGTTTCTTCCATGGTCCCGAGTCGACGTTTTCTCATCACATAAAAGGCAGTGTAGCTGGCGAGGAGAATGCAAATCGCCAGCAGTTCGAAAATCAGGGCCTCAGGAGTGAACTTCGAAAAGAGATGTACCCAAGATTTGAACATGATCGGGCCCCTCCTGGGCGCAAGTCCTTGTTTCTTAATTGTAAAGAATGGACAGGGGGGGTGTCAAATGGGGCAGAAGTCGGTTTCAACCGATTTGAGCAGATCGGAGTGAAGTTTTCCGTTGGTCGCGATGATTTCTCGGCCGTGAATGTCGAAATCCTGGTCCCGGAAGTTGGTCACGCGTCCGCCGGCCTCTTCGACGAGGATCAGGCCCGCAGCTACATCCCAAGGGGAGAGCCTGCGCTCCCAGAAGCCGTCAAAAACCCCACGGGCGACATAAGCCAAATCCAGTGCCGCACTTCCTGGACGGCGAATAGCTCGCGCCGTTTCACTCAAGCGCTCGAAAGCTTCCATCTCGCGCCTTAGCCACTGGTCCTTTCGGTAGGTGAATCCGGTGGTGAGGAGCGAATCTTTCAATTTTGTAGTCTTTGACACGCGCATGGGTTTGCCGTTGATGCGAGCTCCGAGACCTTTGGCTGCGGCATACGTGTCACGAAGGATCGGGGCATGGACGACGCCTGCGAGAATTTGGCCCTTCCATTCGGCGGCGATTGAAACGCAAAACATGGGAAAACCGTGGACGAAGTTGGTCGTTCCGTCGAGCGGGTCGAGAATCCAGCGTCCGCCTTCGGGTGCGCGTGCGGCTTTGGGAGAAGCTTCCTCACTCAGGAACGTGAAATCGGGACGGGCGCGTTTCAGAATTCGCATGGCGGCTTTTTCGCTGGCCAAGTCGACTTCTGTCACCAAGCCCGCTCCGTCCTTTTCGGAAACCTTGAAGGCGCGCTCATGGTAGCGCGAAAGAACTTTTCCTGCGGCCAAAGCGGCTTCGGTCAAAGCTCGAAGCAGGAGCTTCGGAGAGGGATCGGTCAGAGCCTTCGGTTTCCGAGGGCGTTTGGCTTGAGTGGTTTTCTGCCTGCGCTTAGTTGTGGCCATGGCGAACCCGCTCCTTCATGAAGGTTTGAAAGGCCTCTCGAATTTTGAGGGTGAGGGGCCCTGGGCGACCGTTTCCGATTTTTCGTCCGTCCAGCAAAGTGACTGGGAAAATGTCTTTTGTGGTGGAGAGAGCGAAAACTTCGGTTGCTTCCAGCATCCGTTCTTTCGGGAAGCGAACCTCTCGAACCGGAATGCCGAGCTGGCGGGCCACTTCAATGACTTTTGCGCGAGTGATACCTGCGAGGATGCCGATGTCCAGGGGCGGGGTGGTGAGGATGCCTCGATTGAAATAGCCCACGTTGTAGGTGGTACCCTCGGTCACGTGGCCGTCGACATTGCAAAGAATGGCATCTTCAAAACCTTCCGAGGTGCTTTCCAGGAAGGCCAAGAGGCTGTTCAGGTAATTGCCCGATTTCATCGCTGGATCGAGCGCGCGGGCGTCGTTTCGAAGGCGCTGACAGAAAGCCAGGCTCAGACCTTCCTTGAGTTGACGCTCACTCGGCAGCTCGAGCGGCTGAACGATGATCGTGAACTGAGTGGGCGTGAGAAGGTTCGACAAACCAAAACCGATTTTTCCTTCGCCTCGTGAGACGATCAGCCGGCAATAGGCCTCGAGTCCCTTCTTCCCAGGGAGCTTTTGCCAGGCCTCGAGAGTCCGGATGATTTCGCGCTGGTACTCGGCGCGACCCTGCGAAAGGTTCATTCGGGCAAGTGAAGCAGAAGCTTCCAGTCGCTCCAGGTGCTCCTGCATGAACAGGATCTTGCCCTCCCAAGTCCGAACTACCTCGTACAGGCTGTCGCCGTAGAGGTAACTACGGTCAAAGACGCCAACCTTGGCTTCTTCGGGACGAAGGATCTGTCCGTTGACGTTCACCAGAGCGTTTTGCATACCTGTGGGCCAAGGTAGCCCAAATCAATGCTTGAGTCGACCGAATCACTGTTACCCAAACCTGCCCACGAAGGTCCCCTGAAGGTGCTCTGCGCCGGCTTGGAGGAAGAGTCGCTCGACGAGCTGGGCAGGCTTCTGGCCACCTTGGATGTGAAACCCGTGAATCGGTTGATCATGCAGATTCGGCGGATTCACCCGGCCACCTATGCGGGCCAGGGTAAGCTTGAGGAAATCCGCTCTCTTTGCGAAGCGCAAGAAGCCGAGGCAGTGATCTTTGATGTCGATCTTTCGCCGAACCAATTGCGCAATGCTGAAAAACTGATCGGAAAGCCCGTGCTCGATCGGAGCGGCATCATCCTGGAAATTTTTTCGCGCCATGCGCGGACCAAAGAAGCGAAGACACAAGTCGAGCTCGCGAAGCTTCAGTACCTTTATCCGCGGCTGGCGCACTTTTGGTCCCACTTCGAACGACAACGGGGCGGTGGGGCTACGAGCCGCGGCATGGGCGAAAAGCAAATCGAGGTGGATCGGCGTTTGGTCAAGGACCGGATGTCGAATCTTCGGGGGCGTCTGAAAGAAATCGAGAAAGAGCGGAAAATTCAACGCGCCAAGCGAAGCGATGTGCTGAAGGTCGCGATCGTCGGCTACACCAATGCAGGGAAATCGACCCTTCTGAATTCGCTGACCCACAGCAAGGTTTTGGCAGAAGATAAGCTCTTTGCGACTTTGGATCCGTCGGTTCGGATGCTCGACCCCCACGCCCATCCGCCGATTGTTGCCATCGATACGGTCGGCTTCATCTCCAACCTTCCGCACTCTTTGGTGGCCTCGTTTCGCTCGACTTTGGAAGAACTGAACGAAGCCGACCTTCTGGTCCACGTCGTCGATTCCAGTTCTCCTCAGGCGCGCGAGCAAATGGACGTGACCGAAGGGGTTTTGACCGAGCTCGGGGTGAATGAGAAGCCGAGGCTGGTCGTTCTGAATAAAGCGGACCGCCTGAAAACGCCGGGCGAGAAAGCGCAGGCCAGGATCCTCGCTCCGGGGTCCCTCCTGATTTCGGCGCTCGACCCCGCTGACCGCGATCGCCTTCGGGATCGGATTTTAGAGACTTTCCGGAAAGACTTGGAAGTCTGGGAAATCGTCATTCCCTATTCCGAAAGCCGCTTGGAAGCGCAAGTGCATGCCCACGGGAACATCGAGAAATCCAAACACTTGGAGAAGGGCACTTTCCTGCGAGTTCGGATTGCCGGGGGCTGGGCTCGAAAACTCGGTTTGGAACGCTATCGTCCTTGAGGCCGCCTAGGGGCCGGCGTTAGGATCTGGCCACGATGCGACGCCCTTTCTTCGTCCTGACGGCTGCGGTTCTTTTTAGCGGTCTCGTGTGGTCTGCGGCAGCCGACGCAAAGACTGCCGAGATGACCTACGTATCCAGCTGGTCGGTCAGCCCCGAGGGGCTTTCTAACGATCGCATCGGCGAGTTGGACTTTCAGGAGCTCAATCCGCATCGCACGCTTTGGCATTTTGAGAAAACGGTGCGTTGGCAGGAATTACGCGCAACCCAGGCAGAAAAGAGTTGGGTGCTTCAGGCGAAAGGCCTTCGGACCGACGGTTTGATTCGAACTCGGCCTGAAGGTCCCTGGTACTCCTCGATCGCGGATTTCTCCTGCTCCCCTGAGCCTCAAGAGGGTTTTGCCACACGCGCTGGAGCGGAGTTAGCCGCCACCACAGCGGCTCGCGACTGGGATCGCCGAGTCGGCCGAGCTCAAGACTTACTCGCGGCTCAGCTGGGTCGAGTTCGAGCGGATGCCGAAGAAGTCGCTCTCGGAGCCGCTCGAAAGATTCTCCACGAGTGGTTAGAGCGTGAAGAGCCGCAGTGGCGCGGCGAGGCGTTTCGTGAAGCACGGCACACTGAGTGGCGTCATTATTTGCAGGAAGGCTCGCGCTTAGGCGTTTGTGCCCCGCAAGCGGGAAAGCGCCGCAAGGACGGGCGGACTGGGGTGAGGCCGGAAGTGCGTTCGCAGATGGAGCAGCCCTCTGCGGATGTTTCTCGAAAACAATGGGTGCGAGCCCCGGCACGCCGCTGGGGCGGGTTGTACTCGATTCGCCTGAGCTTGGTCTTTGGACCCAAGACCTTGATCGGTCAGTTCCTGGTGGATTCAGGATCCGCCGTGAGTGCGGTGTCCCCCGCTTGGCTTCGGTCGCAAGGGATCACTCCTGAGAAAATCGAACTAGCAGGCGCTGCGCCGGTTCGCGTGAGTTGGAGCGGAGGCTCAGGGTTGGCCAAACGCGCGATCCCCCTTCGAGCGGAAATCGCCGATGTTCCGGTGATTACTCCTGCTTTCCTACTGATGGAGACAGATCTTTTTGAGACGCCTCAGTATCCGTCTGGGTGCTGCGACGGAATTCTTGGAATGGACTTCCTTCGTCATTATGCAGTCGAACTTTATCCGACGAAGCCAGCGGCCGTCGTGCTCTTGGATCCTCGAGGTTACAGCTTAGGGCAGGGCGTTCCATGGATTGAAGCGCGCTTTACCCCTAGCGGGGATTGGTACTCTCCGGGATGTGTCCTGAAGAGTCGCTCTTCTGGCCGATCTTGGGCTGGAGTTCGCTGGGATTCAGGAAGCGAGATGGCGACTGACCTTCATGCTCCCTGGCTTTCGCAGCTTCCTGAGGGTGGTTCTCGCAGTTCCTGGTCCATTGGCTGCGAAGGCGCAGGAAAAGTGGCCGAAGCTTTCTCAGTGACCTCCCCGAGTGCTGAAGACTTAGGCGGAGAAGAAAGCCCTTTCCGTTCGAAGGTGCCCGCTGCCACGGTCGGCATGGAGATCTTGGGTCGAGGTACGGTCGTTCTTGATGCTGCGAATGGCCGCATCTGGATTCCTCGCGACACGGCAAGTGCGCCAGTTTTGGAAAATCGATCGGGTTTGGATTTGGAATTCGAGCTTGCTCAAGGGGCAGAGCGCCAGCTGCGCGTGAAAGCGATACGTCCAGGGTCTGCGGCAGCAGCATTGGAGCGCAAATCAGGACTCAAAGTGGGCGACCTGATTTTGTCTCTCGCTGGCCGCGATGTCGAGGACCTGGATTCCTGGCAGGTGGAGCAGCTTTTGAGTGGTGCGGAAAGCACGTCCCTGAATGTCGAGTGGCAGGTAGGGAAGGGCCGAAAAGTCGCCCCGCTGAAGCTGCGATAGGATTCTACCCGCGCTCAAGCTCCGTTAAAGTCCTGCGCCGATCGGGGAAAGACGCGCTCGATTCCCCAGCGGGCTTCAGGCGTCATGTCCTGGCGAAGCACTGCAACCAGCTGTTCACCTACGTAGACGGCTCGAAGGTCCTGAGGTTGATCGGAAGCGGCAGGGCTGATCTTCTGAGTGAGAAGCTCGAGAACCGCTTGCTGGCCGCGTTCTAGGGCCAGCGCTTCTTCATGAGTGGCTTGGACCCGGGCCAGCCCACGAAGGATTTGGTCGAAGGGGACCCAGGCTGGCGACTGGTCCCAGGGCGCTTGAAGGGATTCAGCGCTGAGGGAGTTTTCGATTTTCATCCACGCGGCTTGCGTCCTTTCGAGAGAGTCCAGGCGGGCCAGCGTTCCTAGTTTCTTTGCCAAGTCCTGAGCCAGAACGCGGATGTAGGTTCCGGCACTCACGCGCGCGCGAAAACGGGCGATGGGTGCTTCCCAGGAAGTGATTTCGAAGGCGTAAATTCGACAAAGTTTGGCTTCACGCTCGACTTCGATGCCTTGCCGGGCAAGCTCGTAAAGGGGAGTCCCTTCGAGCTTTTTTGCCGAGTGCATCGGAGGCGTCTGCCAGTAGTCTTGAGTCGTGAACTCGATCGCTGAAGCGCGAATGGTTTCGAGTGAACCCGGAATCACGGATGACTCCTCAGTCACGGGATCCGTGAGATCACCCGAGGCAGTCGCTTTCCCGAAATGAATTTCGCCCGTGTACTCTTTGGGCGACTCCAAAAAATAACGAGCCAGCTTCACTCCGTTTCCCACGCAAATGGGGAGTACTCCCGTTGCGAAAGGGTCGAGCGTTCCTCCGTGGCCAAGCTTGGGAAGTTCCTTCCGCTTGGCCTTACCACCCGCTTGCTCGCGAAGAGACCGCTGGAGCTGTTCGACGACTCCAAACGAGCTGATCCCCGCTGCTTTTCGGATGACCAGGGCTCCATGCAGGTTTTCGAAAGGGGACGGGGCGCTCATTGACCCGAGTCAGGCTTAGACGAAGAGGAGGGATCGTTGCTCGACGAGGAGCCGCCTTCCGAGCCAATTTTTCTCAGAAGTTCGTGAACCCGGTGAGTGTTCTCCAGGCCACGGTCTTCTTTGAAAATCAGCGACGGAATGTGGCGAACGGTGAGCACACCGGCCAGGTGCCGGCGCAGGAAGCCGGAAGCCGACTTCAGGCCTTCCAGACACTGCCGGATATTTTCCCGTGCTGCCACTGCGGCCTTCTCGTCCGAAGAATCGATCGAGAGGGCGCCCAGAAGCTGCAAAAAGACAGTAGCTTGCGCGCCATCGGGGGTGACTTCGACCCGAGTCAAAGTCACCATCGGCACGCGCGGATCTTTCAGTGTCCGGATGACCAAGGAGAGTTCTTCCAGGATCACCGCCTGAAGACGTGCGCGACGAGTTTCTTGCATACTGCTTCTGTCCTACTGCTTCTTGGGTACTTTTTGGCCTTGGCTTAAGCGCCCAGCTCCGGAGCCACCAGATCGATCTGGTAGGCTTCGATGAGGTCGCCTGGCTTAAGGTCGTTGTAGTTTTCGAGTCCGATACCGCACTCGAAGCCTTGGGCCACTTCCTTGGCGTCGTCCTTGAAGCGCTTGAGCGAGGACATCTTACCTTCGTAGATGATCCGCGATTCACGCAGCAAACGAACGTTGGCGCCACGGATGATCTTGCCGTCGATGACCGACGAACCGGCAATGGTGCCGATTTTCGGGACCGAGAAGGTTTGACGAACTTCGGCGCGGCCGAGGAAGCGTTCCACCTTTTTCTTGTCCAGCATGCCAGTCATGGCTGCTTTCACGTCGTCGATCAGCTCATAGATGATCGAGTAGGTCTTAATCTCGACGTGCTGAGCTTCGGCCATTTGACGAGCCTTAGTCTCAGGGCGAACGTTGAAGCCAATGATGATGGCGTCGGATGCCGATGCCAGCAGCACGTCGCTTTCGGTGATCCCGCCCGGAGCCGAGAACAGCACTTTCACTTTCACCTTGTCGGTGGAGAGTTTCAGGAGGCTGTCCTTGATGGCTTCGACCGAGCCGAACACGTCAGCTTTGAGAACCACACCGAGTTCTTTGACTTCGCCAGCTCGGACCTTGGCAAAGAGCTGCTCGAGCGAGACGCCAGTTTTAAAGGCGACTTTCTGAGAGCGTTCTTTGTCTTGGCGGACTTCAGCGATTCTTTGAGCATCGGGTACTGACTCAGGAGCATCGAAGCGCTCGCCCGCCATGGGGAGCGACTCAAAGCCCAGGATTTCAGCAGCCACGCCCGGAGTCACTTCCTGAACCGGGTTGCCTTTGTCGTCCATCATGGCGCGAACTTTACCCCAGTGCGGGCCGGAGACGATGGCGTCGCCGACGCGCAGGGTGCCGCGTTTCACGAGGACCGAAGCCACAGGACCACGGCCTTTTTCGAGGCGAGACTCCAAGACCGACCCGGAGGCTTGAGCGTCGGGGTTTGCCTTGAGGTCGAGCACTTCGGCTTGCAGCAGGACTGATTCCAGCAGCTTGTCGAGGTTGGTTTGCTTGAGGGCCGAGACCGGGACGAACATGGTCTGACCGCCCCACTCTTCGGGGAGCAGGTTCAGCTCAGAGAGCTGCTGCATGACGCGATCCGGTTGTGCGCCGGGCTTATCGATCTTGTTCACTGCAACGATGATCGGCACGCCCGCCGCTTGCGCGTGCGAGAGAGCTTCACGAGTTTGCGGCATCACGCCGTCGTCGGCAGCGACCACCAAGATGACGATATCCGTGACGTTCGCACCGCGAGCACGCATGGCCGTGAAGGCTTCGTGGCCCGGGGTATCGACGAAAGTGATGAGCTTGCCGTCTTTTTCGACCGTGTAGGCGCCGATGTGCTGAGTGATCCCGCCTGCTTCACCGGCTGCCACTTTGGCCGAACGGATGGCATCCAGGAGCGACGTTTTACCGTGGTCGACGTGACCCATGATGGTCACGACCGGAGGACGCGCATGGAGGGTTTCTTCGGTGTCGGTCACGCCCACTTCGATGAATTCCTCTTCCTTGAACGCCGTGTTTTTCACTTCATGCTTGAACTCGGCCGCCACGAGGGATGCCGCATCGCGATCGACCGAAGCGTTGATGTTCACCATCTGGCCCATTTGCATGAGCTTCCGGACCACATCGATGGCTTTGACCGACATTTGCGAGGCCAAGTCTTGAATCGTGATCGTATCGCCTGGCATTTCGACCACGCGCTTGTGTTCGGCTGCCGTGGTGAGCTGGGTGCGTTTGATTTCGCGACCCACCGGGAGGCGCTTCCTCTTCGGAAGGAAGACCATCTCCTTTTTGCGGTAATCAGCAAAGCGAACGTCTTCAGGCTTGATCTCGACTTCGCGACCGCCGCCGCCGCGTTTCTTGGCTGCTTCTTCCTCAGCCAGTTGGTCGATACCTTCCTTGTTCATCTTGATGACACGGAAGCCATCGCGATCTGGGGTCGGTGCGCCAGGAGTACCGCGCGGGGTGACCTTGGGGCCGCCTGCGCTCGGAGCCAGACCTGGAGTGACTGGTGGAATGAAACGAGGCTTCGGCGGAGGCGCCGAAGGTTCGACAATTTTCAGGAAGCTCTTGCGAGGAGCCACCGGCCGCGGAGGGAGAATGACCGGGGGCTTCTTCGCCACCGGAGATCCTGCTACGGGTTTGGCTTCGACTGGGGCAGGAGCCCCAGCTTCGGAGGCCGGAGTTGCGACCGGCGTTGCTTCGACTCCCGGAGTGGGTTCGCTGCCTGGTTCTTCCTGGACGACTTCCGCTGCCACCGGAGCCTCTGCGGCTGCTTCGGCGGGAGCCTCAGCGGCAACCACTGGCTCGTACGCGGCCTGATCGGCTGCGTACTGCTCATTGGCGGCTTGCTCGGCCGCCGCTTGTTCAGCAGCGGCTGCCTGTTCTTCTTCGCCTTCGCCGGCTTCTGCGTGCACGGTTCGACCGAGGTTCACGCCGCGAGCGGCGGTCTCGACTTCACCATCCGCTTTCACGCGGCGTCGGATGACTGCAGCGCTCGAGGGAGCGGCTGCGGCGGTTGCACCGGCTGCTGCCGTTGCGCCCGCTGCGGGCTTCTCGGGTGCCGGAGTGGCCGGGGCTGCGGCCGTATCGGTCGCAGTCGCTTTCTTCCGAACACGAGTCGCGGCTTTCTTCGCTGGAGTTGCACCGGCAGATTTTCTGCTGGGATCCAGTGCCTCGCGCACTTTTTGGACGTCTTCGGGCGGAAGCTCGCTCATGTGGCTCTTCACTTTGATGTTGAGCCCGCTGAGCTTATCGAGCAGGGAGAATGAATCCATGCCGAGCTCTTTTGCCAGTTCGTAGACTTTGACCGTGGTCTGTTGTTCCATGCGTATATTTCTTCGAGGCCTTCAGTTGCTCGGTCGTTGAAAGTCGGATGCGCGTGACGAAACGGAGATCACTCCGTCTCGCCTTGCTCCTTGAGTGCGGCCTTCAGGCGTTGATTGGCCGCAGCTTTGGCGCCAACCTTTTCCTGGGGTCCTGCAGCTACTGGCAGTTCGAGCGGAGCAACCGGAGCTTCCACCATCTGGGTGGCTGCAACGGCGGCACGGCTCTTCAGCACTTGAGCGGTGTCCTCGGCTTCATATCCGGGGATTTTCATCAGATCGGCCAAGCCAGCCTGAGCCACCTGACGAGGCAGCAGGAAGCCAGTTTGGTAAATGGCCTGAGCTAGAGTTTCGCTCACGCCTTCAATCTGTTGAAGGGCTGCCAAAGCGTCTTGGGTGCGCTTCTGCAGCTTGGACTTGGAGATGATGTCCAGTTTCCAGCCGGTGAGCTGGGAGGCCAAGCGGACGTTCTGTCCTTTACGGCCGATGGCCAGACTGAGTTGATCGTCCTCGACCATGATTTCCATGGTGTTGGTGCGCTCGTCGATGCGGACTTGCGAGATTTCAGCCGGGGCCAAAGCCGAGCGGACGAAGATCACCGGGTTATCCGACCAAGGAATGATGTCGATCTTCTCGCCCTTCAGTTCCTGAATGACGGCCTGAACGCGAATCCCTTTCATGCCCACGCAAGCGCCGACCGGGTCGACGTCGCGATCGCGGGAAATGACAGCGATCTTGGCGCGAGCACCGGGTTCGCGCACGCAGTTCTTGATTTCGATGATGCCTTCGCGAATCTCGGGCACTTCGATTTCAAACAGCTTCATCAAGTACTTCGGAGAAGTGCGTGACAGGTAAAGTTGGGGGCCGCGCGAACCGAGCGCCACGTCCGAAAGGTAGGCCTGAACGCGGTCGCCGGGACGGAACTGCTCGCCCGCAATGATTTCAGAGCGGGGAAGAAGCGCGTCGGTTTTACCCAAGTCGATGACCAGGGCTCCGCGTTCGATCCGGCGGGCGATCCCGGTGATGATCTCGCCTTTGCGGTGGATGTAATCGTTGTAGATCAGCTCGCGCTCAGCATCGCGCACTTTTTGGAAAATGACTTGCTTGGCGGTTTGAGCGTCGATCCGGCCGAAATCAGGAATTTCGACGCGCACGCCCAGTTCGTCACCAATTTGAGCTTCGGGGTCGAACTTGCGAGCTTCCTGAATGTCGATCTCTTCCGACTCTTCCAGCATTTCGGGTTCCGACTCGACGACCTTCTTGAACAAGAAGAGGTCGATCTCGCCGCTGTCCGTATTGTAGTGAGCTTCGAGAACGGCGTTCGGGCCGTATTTTTTCTGCGCAGCCATGAGAACGGCCTGTTCCAGCGCGCTGATGATGATCTCGCGTTTGATGCCGCGGTCTTTTCCGACGGATTCAATCACTCGGGTTAGTTCGGTGGCGTTCATGATTCGCTCCTTTGGTCATCGAACTCGAACACAGGTTCGAGGTTAGCTTTGGAAATCAAATTCATCGGGATGCATACGGCCGGCGCACTATCGCTGGCGGATGCGGGTTCCGGAGTCTTGGCTTTGGTCTTCTTGCCTTTTTTCTGGCCGCTTTCAGTTCCGTCGTCTGCTTGAAGAGAAAGACGAACTTTGCCTTCGTCAGTCAGACCTTGTAGCACTCCGAGAAAATTCTTCTGACGGGGGTTTTTCGCAATGTGGTCCGCATTTCCCGCTTCTTCCGCAGTGAGCGGGCGGAAAGTGTGAAGTCGAATGCGGCGGCCGGTGAAGCGCAAGAAATCTTGGCTGGTTCGAAGCGGACGATCGGCGCCCGGCGACGAGACTTCCAGTTCATAAGCTCCGTGAAAAATAGCTTCGATCTCGGGAACCTGATCGAGCGGCTCTTCCAGAGCGCGAGTCACCTTCACGCAATCTTCGATTCCGATCGTGCCGTGATCGGCAGTGGAACCTAGGTGATCGATGAAGATGCGCAAAACTTTCTGGTGATGCGTGCTCACTTCCACTTGCACCACGGAATAGCCCATCGGTGCGAGCAAGGGCTCGAGCACGCCCATGATCTGCGCTTGCTGGGGCGTCAGACTGGTCGAGGGGGTGGAGGTGGAATTCAAACTTTGATTCATTGCGTTGTATTTACTTTTGCCGAGAGGGGCCGTTCTTCGAAGCGAGCTTCGGACGAAAAAAAAGGTGTTCCTGGGTAGGCACACCTTGCAGCGTTCCTGTCTGGCACCGGGGAAGTACCATGATTTCCTGAAATTCTTCAATAGTATCCTTGAGGTTTCTTGACAGCCCTTGGGCCGTGCTGATGGAATGAAGGTTCATGATTTCCCTGCTACGTCGGCCTTGGATGGTTGCCTCAACTCTCGGATTTCTCGTTGTTTTCCCTATGCTTGGGGAGGCTGAAGCCCAGGCATTGCCGTCGCTCGTAGCGCGTCTGAAAGAGCCGGGTCAGGCGGCAGCCCAGCCCCTGAAGGCCTGGACCCAGGATGAGCTTCGCTCCCTGAAGCGGCACAGTAGCCGGGAAAAGGATCCGTCCACCGGCCAGGTGGTGAAATGGGAAGGAATCCTCCTTTCTGAAGTGGTCGAGCAGGCACTTAAAGGACTCTCGGCTCGTACAAAAGCCGAGATCGACTTGATCCAGCTTCGTAACGGAGCGGGCGAAAAAGCGCTGATTCCTCGCGCTTTCGTTGTTAAGTACCCAATTTTGTTGGCGTTTAATCGGGAGAATCATTCTTTGGGCCAGAAAGGCCCGTATTCGGTCATTCCCTGGACTTCGAAATCGAAGGTCCTGACAGAAGGCGCCCCGCTGGAGCGTTTCTTCCTGCCTGGGGTGGCTGAGCTCGAGTTTCTGAACAGTCAGGAGCTGTATTCCAGCTACCGGCTGAAGCGCCGCACCGACCCTGCTGCGATGAAGGGCGAGAAGATCTTCCTTCGGACTTGCGTCAGCTGCCACGCCACCGGCTTAGGCCCGAATATGGTGCAAGTGACTCAGGTGCAAGCCTCGCAGAAGCTGGTCGGGCAGGGGCACCCCAGCGTTGCGGGCGCTCCGAAGCTGGAAGGCCCGGAGCTTCGCTTCTTGTCGACCTACCTGACCGCTTTTGGCGCCCAGTAATAGAGAGCGCAGGGTTTGAGCTGCAGTGAACGAAGCGCAGTGAATGGGTGCCCAGGCGCGAGAGCGAGAGGTGTGCCTCTACCCAAAGCGCTTCGCTCCCGGTAAGGTGCTGGCCTTATGACCGCACCTCGTCTTCGTTTCGCTCCCTCTCCGACCGGCTCCTTACATATCGGCGGCGTTCGCACGGCGCTGTTCAATTGGCTTTGGGCGAGAAAGCACCGCGGGCAGTTTCTGCTCCGAATCGAAGACACGGATCTTGAGCGAAGCGAAGACCGCTTCACGCAAGACATCTTGGGCGCCATGAAATGGCTGGGTCTGAATTGGGATGAAGAGCCTCTTTATCAGTCCAAGCGCATGGAGATTTACCGCAAAGCGGTCGATCAAATGGTGGAGCATGGCCACGCTTACTGGTGCACTTGCACCGAAGCCGACGTCGAGAAAATGCGCGAAAAGCAGATGGCTGAGGGCAAAAAGCCCATGTACGACCGCCGCTGCAGCGAACTCAAGCGGCCCGCTCCGAAGTCAGGCGAAATGGCCGTGGCTCGGCTGAAGATTCCTCAAGACGGCCAATCGGTTGAGTTCAAGGATTTGATCCGCGGATCGATCTCGGTAGCTAATGAAGAGATCGATGACTTTGTGTTGATCCGATCCAACGGCGCACCGACTTACAATTTGTCGGTGGTGATTGATGATGCCGAGTCGCGCGTGTCGCACATCGTGCGCGGCGATGACCACATCAACAACACCCCGAAGCAGATTCACCTGTACCGTTACTTGGGCCTCACTCCGCCCCATTTTGCGCACCTTCCGATGATCTTGGGCGCGGATAAGAAGAAACTCTCGAAGCGAAATGCTGTGACGGCCGTCAGCGCTTATCGCGCCGAAGGTTACTTGCCCGAGACGATGCTGAATTTCTTGGCTCGCCTGGGCTGGAGTCATGGCGACCAAGAAGTGTTCACCGTTCAAGAAATGATCGAGTTCTTTGACTTCGATCACGTTCAGAAGTCAGGAGCGGTGTGGAACCCGGAGAAGCTTTTGTGGCTCAACGGCGAGCACATTCGCCGCGCCGATTCTTCGCGCTTGGCTGGCATTGTCGCTGAAGATTACGCTGATCTTTTCAAATCAGCAGGAGCACGGCTGGACCGCGTTTCGACGCCGACCGGCGCTAAGCTCTGTAAGCTCATTCAGCCCAAAGTGAAGCTGATGAAAGAAATGGCGGATCAACTGGTACCGCTTTGCATGACTGAGCCCGTGGAAGTCGATACTTCGGGACTAAAGTGGAATAAAGACGCATCCGTCAAAGCGGCTGTGAAGAACGCTGTTTTGCACCTTCATGCCGACTGGCAAAAGCGTGTCGATGCGGCGACGAAGAGCCCGCGTGCGGGCGCAGACTCCGCTTGGGGCGCATCACCCAGCCTGGGTGATCTGGGCCTAACCCATGCCGACATTGAAGCTTTCGTGAAGCAAACGGCTGAGCAACACGGCGTGAAAGCGGGCGACTTCATTTCGCCCATGCGCTTGTGTGTCAGTGGACGCGCCGCTTCGGCTAGCTTCTTTGAACTGGTCGAAACGCTTCCTTGGGAAGTCGTGGGACCGCGCCTCGAAAAAGTGCAGACGCTTTGAGAAGGCAGGCTCTGGGGTTCAGTGCGTTGAGCAGACCACTTCGACGCTGCCAGTGAGCAGCCGCGAGCGGTAAACGCCAATTTGTGCCTCGTCCGCCAAGTTCTTGTGAACGACGGCTAGGGTCTTGCCCAGATTGCTGATCAGGCGAAGTTCGCCTTCGTTCGAGGCAATGTCCCAGCTCAGTTTGAAGCCGTAGCCCGGAATCGAGGCGCGCACGCTTGCGGTCGGCATCGGCGCCGTCTCGTCGCGGCGGTAGTCCACGTCCTTGGGTTCAAAAGCGAGTTTGCCGGCCTTCTTCACTTTCAGAGGGGATTCCGTCAGCCAAGTGCAGTGCACGACCGGCGCTGGATAGGCCTGAGCGGGCACCGAGCTGAAACCAAGGGAAAGGGCCAGGAGGGTGACTGGGCTTGAGAGCTTGACCATGGTGGTCTTGTATAGGATTGGGCGCGCGCTTTCAAGGGGTTTTGTCGGTTACATTTCTGCGGTTTATTTTTTGGGGCTTTGAGCAGAAAGCGGCATTTGAAAGGGAAGGCCTTGAAGGGCGCGAAAAGCCTGTTTGCCGAGCTCATCCGTCTTTTCATACGTATCGGTGGCACTGAGAAGGATGAATTCCTTCGGGCTTTTTAGGTCGCGCATCCAAAAGGAGCTCGCACCCAAGGTGGCTCCGCCATGCCAGGCGTAGGTCTCGGCTTCAGGCAGTAGGCTTTGACCGCTCATCCAACCCATACCCCCGTGATTGGAGTCGAAGGCAAAGAGCTTTTCTTCTGCCTTTTTACCCAAAACGTGGTGGTTTCTTAGTGCTCGCGACCAGAGCAGAAAGTCATGAGCTGTTGTGTAAAGGGCTCCTGCACCAGAAAGGCCCGGTAGACCTGGGTCGGGCTCGGTTTCAAAGGTGCCTTGGATTTCTTTTATGAATTTTTCTGGAAGCGTGGGGTGTTCTAGCGAAACCAGAGCCGTGTTCTTCATCTGAAGTGGATGAAAGAACTCGTCTTGAAAAAACTGCCCGAGACTTTTCCCCGTTTGAAGCTCGATCACTCGGCTAAGGGCAATAAAACCAAGATTGGAGTAGCTCTTCTTTGTTCCGGGCTCGAATTCCGGTTTTCCGAGTCTCTCGGGGACGAGTTTCCATTCAGCGTGGTTTTTTTCCTCAGGGTAGGGCGCGATTCTAAAGGCCAGCTTCAGGTAGTCGATGCCTCTTTCCCAAGGTGTGGTTGCGTCGCGCTTGAGCCCCGATTGGTGACGAAGGAGGTGTTCCAGGGTGATTTTTTCTAAATCGGGATTGCAAAACGATTTCAGAAAAGTACAGGCCGTTTGACTGATCTTCAGTTTTCCTTGTTCTTCGAGCCGAAGCACTGCCGCCGCCGTAAATCCCTTCGTGAGTGAGCCGATTAGAAACACGCTTTCTTCATTGAAGGTGCGCGCCTGGGGCGGCTTTCGCTCGATGGGGGATGGGAAAAACCAAGGCTTCCCTTCGGCGTTCACGCCAACCGCAATTCCGTCAAACCAACCTTGCCCGGAGTAGGATTTCAGGAGCCGTTCAAAGTTCTGAAGTTGTTCGGCTGGGTTTGATGTTACCGGCACTGCGATGAGTGTGGGGTCCAGAAAAATAGTGACGAGTCTTGAAAGGGCTATGGACCCAACCACCGCTAGGGAGAGAATTTTAAGTGATTTTTTGAACATGACAGACTCCTGCTTCACAGACTCAGCTTTTGAATCGCCCGCTGAATGGCGGGTGCGACCGCTGCTTTGAAAGCCTCGAAGGTCGGTTCAACGTAGACATCCGGCTTTACCGAACGGTTCTCCGAGCTCCAGTCTTCCATAAGCTTCGAGCTGACGGAATTTTCAGGTTCGCCGGTGGGCGGCCCAAAAAGGAAGTTAGGGACTTCGACCAACAGGCCTTCCGAGCTTGAGATTCGGATTTCAGGCGTCGGTACTCGAGAAGAGGACATAAATCCGGCACCCATTCCGGCGGTAGGAGTTCCAATGAAAAGTCCCCGTCGATTGGCGCGAAGGACCTGCCCAACCCCTTCGCAGGCACTGCGGCAGGAATCAGAGATCAGAATGACCATTTTTCCGGCGAATCCGATTTCTTTTCCGAAGGAATCGACTGCCGAGTGAAGGGCTGGGCCGACAACACCAAACGATGTCGTTTTCTTTTCCTTCGCCGCTTTCGAGAAAGCCATCCTCTCAGTTGGGTGCGATTGGCTCAGGTGAAACCCGGATGAGTTCAGGGCGACTCCAAAGGTCCTGGGATAAAGAAGGGTCCCTGGTGCTGTGAGCAATCGAAGAAGTGCGTCTGCGTTCTGCCCACTTCCACCGTCGTTGAACCTCAGGTCGAGAACCAGTGGGAGGCCTGAAGTCGATATTTTCTGGATGACCCGGGTCAAAGCCGTTTCAAAACTCAAATTTTCAGCGCTAGTTCCGCGGACATGATCGGAGTCGAATGTATAGATTGCGAGATGAAAAGCGCGTTGAGATTCCCATTCGATTGATTGAGATACGATCACTTTTCGGTTCGAATTATAATCATCTTCCGAGGTGTAAAAGATCTCCTGATCTGGTGCCGAAAATTCATTGTCGTAGGTCCGAAGCTTCTCTGGGCTCGCTGGCTCGACGCGATTGATTCCCGCGTGATCGGCGAGAAGGGTTTGCTCTGAACTGGGACGAGAGAGTCTCCAGTTCACTGTTTCGTAGAGGATGGTTTGGGTTTTGTTTTTTCGGAACCCGAGCCGGACGAGCGCCTCTCTGGGGAAAGGAAGACGGCGGTCGGTTAGTTCAATCGTTGCTTTCCGGAAGGCCGCATCTGGCGTTCCTCCTGAAACCAGAGGCATGATTTCGCGTCGGATCACCTTCTGGACAGGTTCACCATTCCACAAGAGGACCTCGTCACCGAGTTCAAGCCGAGTTGAAGTGGGAAGCCTGCTTTGAATAATTCCGATGATTCGGATCGAGTCGCCGGAGAAGGCGCTGAGTTGGATGGGAAGGCTGTAGAAACCGAGGCCCCGCGTTCGAAGCTTGAGATGGGCGTCGTGGAAGCGAGCAAGCCAGCGAGTTAAACGCTCTTGGAACTCGAGATTGTGCTTGGCCCAGGCCACTTGGGATTCGGCCGTGTAGCGAGGGTCAGGAAGGCGGCCCTCGTGTTGAATGGCCTGGCCACAGGCCCGCTCGGGGTCGAGTATCCCGCGTTTTTTCTTGAGCGACCAAGCCGCGTAGTCCTTCCGGAGGCCGTCGCAGAGATTTTCAAAAGCTCTGACTCTTTCCTTCCGGCTCCAGCGAGGGCTGCCAGGAAGAGGCGCTTCCTCTCCGCTGGCTTGTAGGACAGGGAGTCCGAGGATGAGGGACGCGACGAATAACGGAAAAAATCGAAGTGGGAACATAGGATTTTTTCCGGATGTGCAATGGCTGTGCCTGCTCAGATAGGCCCGGGAGGAGCCTTGAGTGCGGGAATCGGAGTTCATACCCCAGAGAAGCTGTAGGCAATTGCCTACAGTTCAAGCTTCGGCTGTAGGCTATCGCCAACGCGCGTGTCTGGGCAGCAGCAGCCCCTTTGAAGAAAGGCTAGCGCGGCCGGCGTTTGAGCGCTTCTGCGGACTGCGGCCTAACCCTTTACTGAGCGGTTGCCGGGCGATCCAGCAGCGCGCGGTAGGGCTCGGTCACTTTATCGAGCGAGGCGCGGAAACCTTCCCGTGCCTTGGCGTCGGGCCAAATGGTGCTACGGTAGAACTCGTCCGACTTCACGTAAGCCACGGTGGCGTAGCCTTGGTTCGTGGCGAACAGAATGCCGGCGGTCCACTTGGGGTGGTTCTTGAACCAGGCTGCCAGAGCCGGGGCCAGGATCTTGTCGTGCTTGCTTCCGGTCGAGGTGCCAATCCAATTCAGGATCTTTTCAAACACTTCGTAGCGGGTCAGAGACGACCACGGAAGGAGCGGAACCACAGCGTAGCTCAGGCTGTAGGCTTGGGTGCGGAGGTACTCTTCGCTGTCGCGCCCCTCGATGTTCATCGTGATGTGGGTGGACTGAAAAGCAGCGCCGGCGAACACTTTGGCCCGTTGCATGCGGGTGACGTTCGGAGAAAGCCCCACGACGCTCAAGATGGCCGAGTAAAAGGACATGAGAACCATGTCGCGGATCAGGAGGTCTTTTGGGCGCTCCAAGTAAACGTCCAGCGCGTAGGTCAGAACCGTGGACCAAGTGAAGTCCATGGTGATTTCCCAGAAGCGGGGGTTGTTCTTGAAGTTCTTCAATTGGGTCGGGACAAAGCGCACCAGGGCCGGGATCAAAGCCCGAGGGTTGGCCAGGGCCGCCCGGAAAGCCGTGGTAGCGGCGCCGATGCCGCCGGCAGCGCGGATGCCGCTCAAGGCAGGAAGAATACTGGTGACGACCACGAACGAAGTGGCGCCGACGATTCGGCCAGCGGTTTCGGTCGCTGCCACGCGGGACATCAGGCGGTCGTATTCGGGTTTCGTCAGCTCGCCCTTTTCGAGCATCTCCATGGCCCGAGCCTTATAGAGGACGTCGACGAAGTCCGAATCCGGGTGCATCGAGAAGAAGCCTTGGCCAAACTTCAGCCAAGCGATGTAGGCGCGCTCAGACGGGGAGTCGAGTGCCCGGGCTGCTTCGGCGAAGCTTTGCTCTTGGGTTTGAGCCAAGCGCTTCTCGTATTGCTCCAGGGACAGGCTTTGAACCGGATCAAAGTTCAGGCGTTCTGCGGCGGTCCCGTAGGAGCGTCCGGTCAGGATCAGGGCCTTGTGGTCAGTCGAAAGACCAACACCCGTCCAGATCGTGGTGGGGTCGGCGGTTCTGAGCTGCCCAACGGGCTGGGCGACGCCTCGGGCTTCTAGGATGATGGACTCGCCCTTTTGCTTGACGTCAAAGGAGCCGATCCCGAGCTGCCGGGCCGCAACGTAGAGGCGGCTTGACTTCGAGTCGTAGGCCAGACCCGTTGCGTAGGGCGCAGGTTGAAAGGCGATGGGAACCATCGGGAAGACGGGAAGGTCTTGCTTGCGGGGGTCGGGGAAGTGCCACACCGAGACGCCCGACGTTGCGGTCGATTTTCCCGGGACGGCTTGCGAGCGGGAGATGAACGCGATCTGGCGCTCAGAATCGATGGCCAGGCCGTGAGCGTCGAGGTTGAGCATCCGCTCAGTCGCCAGGAGCTTCTTCCCGGCCCGGTGAGCTTTCAGGGTGCTCAGGTCAAAGGCGATGAGTCCTTTTCGTCCTTGAGCAATGTAGAGGCGGCCGTAGGCCATAGCCATGCCCTTTACGGTCATGGGGAGAGAGACACTTTCGCCCGAGGCTTTATTCTCGACGGTCAGGGTGTTGATCGTGGCCTTGAACCGGTGAGTGGCGTCTTCTTGAGTGTCGTAGGCCTGCAGCGCCGCTTGGGGCGCTGAGGCGGTGGTACGGCCTGCTTCGTGGCGTTCCATTTCCGCGGTCAGGGCGTCCGTATCTTCTTGTGCGTTTGCACGAACGGCGCCCGGTCCAGCGAGGACAACCAGGGTCAGAAAAGCAGCAGTGACGGCGAAGGTTTTTGTGTTCAAGGAGGGGGCTTATAAGTGCCACCGGACCCACCGTCAAGAAAAAGACATGACAAGTTGAGAAAAATTTCGGATGGGGCCCCGGAAAGCTGTCAAATTTTTAAATATATTTAGTGTGTCATAAAGGACGCGCTCCCAGAGCGGCTCCCGGAGTCCATACTTAATAGAGGGGAGGGACCCTTCTGCGAAGTTCGGATCGCCGCCAATGGGCTTGGATTTTTTATTCAAGGCGCATTTTCCTGCGCTTGAGGGAAGCCTTTTTTATTTTGCCGTTTTTTGCGGCAATTTCGGCCTGCAGCATGACTCAAGGGGTGTCTTTTTACACAGATCCTGATGCATGGAGGCTGGAGCCCGCCGAGGTCAGAATCTCGGCCGACGCCTTTGTCGAAGCGGGTTCCTGCGCCGCGGTCACCCTGGAACTTTACGGCTCAGACGGTTTGGCCACCTATCCGAAGGTCTCGACTGTGGTCAGTTTGGCCCAGACGGGGAGCGGGGGGTTCTACCTGGACGGAAATTGCTCCCAGGGGGCCTCCAGTGTCCAGATGCCGTTTCGCTCTTCCAGTGCGGTTGTGTACTTTTACCAGTCTTTACCCGGGACGCCGACCCTTCAGGCAAGCTCCACGGGCCTGAGTGGCGGTACCGACTCCGTGACCGTGGGGTACCTCTCGGTGGCGAGTCTGGACCTTCAGGGACCGTCTTCGCAGGGCACCTCGGACTGCGGGCTACTGACGCTCACTCAAAAAAGCGCCTCCGGCGGGCTCACGAAAAGTTCGAACCCCATGGCGGTCAGTTTGGTTACCTCAGGGACCGGAAGCTCGAGTGGTGGCTTCTATTCCAACGCGGCTTGCACGAGCTTACTTTCCGGCTCGGTCGTGATTCCAGCGCACCAGGGAACGGTCAGTTTTTATTACCGCCAGACCTCGGGCGGGGCGGTCACCCTCCAAGGGACCTACCTCACGCTTTTGGACTCCCTGAACCTCACTGTGTACAGCTCGGCCCCGACCCAGCTCGCGCTGAGCGGTTCGGCAAGCCTTCAGGCCTACGCTTGTGGGACCTATACGGTACTGACCCAAGACGGCGGGGGGAACGGCGTTCCGGCTCAGTCCACGACGGTGGTCGCTTTGAGTTCGTCGTCCTCGGGTGTCGGTTTTTACTCGGACTCGGGCTGCACTCAGGCGGTCAGTCAGGTTTCGATTCCGGCCGGGTCTTCTAGTTTTCCTTTCTTCGTAAAAAGAGCCAACGCTTTGAGTCCTGCGGTCCTTCAGGCTTCGGCTTCAGGCCTGGCGTCTGCCACCTTGAGCGTCGCCATCGTTGCTCCCGCCGCATCTCAGCTGTCCTGGAGTGGCACGGGGTCGGGCACGACAACCGACTGCCTGGCTTTTGATTTGGGAGTTTTAGACGCTTCGGGAAACTCCACGCTGTTTCCTTCTTCCGGGTCCATCGCACTATCGAGCGGGGGTTCTGGGGCGTTTTATTCTTCCTCCAGTTGCTCGGCGGGGAGTCAGGCCGCTGCGGTTTCAGTGACAGCGGGAGCAGGCACGGTTTCGGTCTATTACAAGCGCACTTCGGCGGGCACCTCCGTCCTTACGGCGGCATCCACGGGCCTCACGTCGGGAACCGCGACGGTGTTGATCAGTGTCGCCCCGGCAACCCAGCTCAGTATTACCGGCCCGAGTGCGATCGGAACCAGTCAGTGCGCTGCTTTTAGTGTGAGGCTTTTGAACGCCGATGGTGTCCTGGCGTCCTGGACGCAGGCCGCTTCCGTAACGCTCGGGGGGGCGAGCGGAACCGGGGCCTTTTACTCCAACAGCAGTTGCTCTTCTCTGATCAGCGGCCTGACGATTCCCCAGGGTTCGACCTCCGGGACATTCTATTACAGCCAAACCGCCTCTTCGCCCGACCTGACCTTGACGGCGCAGACCACGGGGCTCAGTTCTGCGAGTTTCATTCTGAGCTTGGGCGCGGGCCCTGCCACGATTCTCAACATCACCGCTTCTTCGACCTCGATCACGACGGTCGACTGTCAGCGGCTTTCGATCAGCTTCAAGGACGCAAGTGGCCATGATGTGGTGAACTCGAATTCCGCAACCCTGAGTTTTTCAGTGATCAGCGGCCTGGGTTCCGTTTATTCCAACGCGACCTGCACCTCGACGATGACCCAAGCCACGGCGCCTGCAGGTGCCTGGAGTTACGACGAAGTGTATTTCAAGTCGACCACTGCGACGACGGCGACGGTTCAGGTGACGGCCGTTTCAATGATCGCCGACACTCAGGCCCTGAGCGTGACTCTGGCTCCGCCTGTGAAGCTCTATGCGACTGCAAGCGGAGGAACGAGCGTTCTCGCGGGCGCTTGCACGACCCTTTATGTCTATTCTCAAAACTCAGCGAGCGTGAACTCGGCGGTCTCAAGTGCCGTGACCTTTGTGGCTTCGGATAGCTCGGCGGGTGGAAGCTTTTATGGAAGCCTCACCGACTGCAATAACCAGCTGAACGCCTCGAGCTCAGGAACCATTCAAGCATCTAACTCCTCGGGCGCCCTTTACTACCGCCTGAATTCGGCTGTATCGGGCTTAAGTCTAGGTTTCTCAGACCAAGCGGGAAATTTGCAGGCGGCGACTTTGACTCTGAACGTTTCCAGTAATGCGGGAACTCAGTTGGTTTTCTCGAGCGGGGTGAGCGGAACGGTCTCTGCCCTGAACTGCGGTTCACTGACGGTTCAGGTTCGCAATAGCAGCAATACCGCGATTACTCCCTCGCCCTCGGTAGTTGTCAACCTGACTCAGAACGCGAGTGCTCAGTTCTATCCGAACTCATCGTGTCTCTCGGGATCTGAAATTTCATCAGTCACCGTTTCCGGCTCAAGCGGTTCTTCCTTTTATGTGAAGGGCAATGTTGCGGGTTCGGTCACACTGACGGCATCGGATTCGAACTCCGTGCTCACATCTGCGACTCGAAGCGTGACTTATACGAGCGGTGTCGCGACGAAGCTGGTCTACACCAATGCGCCTTCTTCAGGACAAAACATCACGGGAGGAACTTGTCGCAGCTTCACTGTTGCGGCTCAGGATGAGGGCAGCTTGACCACCTCGGTGGGGTCGAGCTTGAGCGTCCTGCTGACTTCTACATTGGTCACTACCCAGTTCTATACAAACTCTTCCTGCACGAGTTCCACGATTACTTCGATCACGCTCAGTGGTTCCACCGCGGGCTCATTTTATGTGAAGGATTCGGCCGGGGGAACCCTGACCGTGACGGCCTCGGACTCGCAGTCCGTGCTCACTCCCGCCTCGCGCACTTTTAATTTCCTAGGTGGAACGCCTTCTCAAATTTCATTTAGTTCGGGGAGCACCACGCCAGCCATGGGGGCGTGCACGAGCTACGCCGTTTACCTGACAGATTCCTCGGCAAACGTGGTCGCACCCTCTAGCACGCTGACTTACAACCTTTCTGACGGCAGCCGGAGTGGTACGTTTCACAGCGCAAGCGGTTGCTCGGCAGGGTCGACCATCACTCAGCTCAGCCAATCGAGCGGAAGTACCTCGGCCACTTTCTATTACAAGCCTGCCTTGTCGGGATCGACCACCCTGACGGTGAGTTCTTCAGGCCTCACTTCTGCAACTCGAGCGCTGACGGTGACGCCGGTTGCTTCTCAGATGGCTTTCTTGAGTCCACCGTCGAGCGTGGCGGTCGGTGTTTGCACGGGTTTCCCGGTTCAGATCCGGGCAAGCGATGGGGCGACAGCAACTCTGACTGCTTCTAAAACCTTCACCTTCTCGGGCCTACCCACAGGAGCGAGCTTCTTCCTCGACTCAGCCTGCAGTTATCCTGTCACTACAGTCACAGGTTACTCGGGCGACAGCCTGATTCCTGTTTATGTTTACCGGACGACTGCGACGGGATCGGCTACGCTCTCTGTGTCTGCTTCAGGACTCACGGGAGCTACGACGACGGTGACCTTCCCATGATTCGGGCATCTCTTCTTGTGCAGTTCCTTCTTTCTTTGCTGTTTGCGCCTGCGGCTTTAGCAGGAGACCTAGTCATGCCAGAGCTTGCTCACGGCGGCGTTGGTGTTGGGTTGCTTTTTGATTTTGGAGTACGCGGAGAATACGCCCAAGTGGGGAGTGCCTCACTTTCTTATGTTCCCACTCGGAATATGTCGGGTTACGGAGCAGAGGCCTTACTGGGGACTTCTATTTATGGAAGCGATTGGGCGTTTCATCTAGGCACGAACACCGAAGTGACTTGGCTTGGCCAAGTTGCGGCGCCTTCGAGTTCGGGTGGAACGAATATCTCGGGAACGCACTGGGTATCGGGTTTAGGGGCGGGACTGACGCTGGGGCAGTTCTTCCTCTTCGGCTCTTATGACTTTGCGGGCAGCTACTCGATGGTGGCTCGAACCAATTGGGATGAGAAAGTCAGCTACCACTTGCCTCGTGGGTTTCGCGCTATGGTGCGCTGGAAGTTCGACTGGGGAATGCCATTTTTTGATCCCGAGTACTGGTACGTGGGGCTTCACTTAGCGAGTCGCGATTTTCGCTCTCAGCACATCAACGAAACGCGGAATGCACTCGGGGGGACGCACGCTTTTCAGGTGGAGTCCCTAGGCCTCAGTTTTGGCCGCTCTTTTTAGAGGCGTCTGAGGGCTTAACGGCAGCTCAATTTTCGCAAGCCCTGGCTGGCCGTTTTGAACCTCGAGAGAAAATTTCCCGGAATGCGCCTCGAGAATACGCCGGACGATGAAGAGTCCGATTCCC
Source organism: Bdellovibrionia bacterium (assembly GCA_040399745.1). Taxonomy (GTDB): domain Bacteria; phylum Bdellovibrionota; class UBA1018; order UBA1018; family UBA1018; genus CANFHS01. Next base: position 185,597 of record JBBARP010000009.1, read on the forward strand.
AATCCTTCGGGGAAGTGCTCGCTGGGGGGACTGGACGGACGACTTCCTGAGTCCTGAAGAGTGATGAGGACGAACTCTTTTTTTGAGTCCGCTTCGGCTTTGAGTTGAACTAGGCCGGGCCCTCCGTAGCGACAAGCGTTCACTAGGAGGTTGCTGAGTACTTGCTCGATCCTTCCAGGGTCCCATTGCCCGATGAGTCCTGCAGAAGCTTGAATCTGAACTTCACATCCGGCGTGACTCAGAAGGGGTTGGAGGCGCTCCACCACATTTTCGAGAAGGTCCTTTAACTCGACCGGCGAGGTCTTGAGTGTTTCTCTTCCTAAGCGCAGACGCGCAACATCGACGACCTGGCTGAGAATGTTCTGAGCGGCCTGAAGGTTTTTTTCGCCTCGGCTGAGAATTTTTTGAAGTGGGTCTGAAGTCGCCAAGCGAAGTGCGCCATCCAGAGTAAGCTTCAGGGCAGTGAGAGGGGTTCGAATCTCGTGGGCGGCGGCGTAAAGAGCATTCTCGATCTCCCAGGTTTCCTGAGACGGCCGAGAGATATAGATGCTTTGCCCCCAAGGCTCGGGGTAGGTGCGCGTTTGAAGTTGGAATGAGTGGGATACTTTTTCCCAGACCTCATGCCAGAGGGAGCCATGAAGTTTTCTCCGAGGAAGTTTAGACCACCGAAGGAAAGTGGAATTGGCGACGACAATGCGTTGTCGAGAGTCGAGCCCCACGTAGCCTTCTTCCATTCGGCTTAAGATCCACGGTGCAGGGTCGCGACGTGCTGGCGTGCCACGCATCAGAACAAGTGCGCCGGTGAGTCTTCCTTGGTCAAAGACAGGAGACGCGTCCGAGTGAACCCACCAGAGGCGCGAGTCCGCGCGCGTAATGAGGATTCGTGCATTCCGCACCGGTTTTCCCAAGCGAACTGCACGAGCCGGTGGAGTTTGATCGATCGAAAGCTCTTTGCCATCTGGCCCTAAGCGCTTTTGAGCCGGGCAGAACCTTCGGCTATGAAGTTGGGACTCCTGGAGTCCCCAAATTCTCAAGGCTTCCGGGTTGGCCTGACGAATCCAGCCCTCTGAGTCACAGAAATAGGCGCCGGTCGGAAGGGTGTGCAGGTCCCACATGGGCTTCGACCGGGAGCAAGAATCACTCCATGTTGTCGACGCCGAAGTCGGCCGTGCCTTTTTTTCCTTCAAGTTCGATGTAGACGTGCATGTCAAAACGGTGTGCTCGGCTGACCCCTGGCAGGACCGCTTCGTAATGGTCATCCTTTTTTAGGAAAACGATGGGCTTCCCTTTTTTCTCTTTTGGGAGCTGGAAATCGGCTTTTAGTTGGGCGGGGCCTTGGGTCACAGGCTTGAGGTTCCGGTCGTAGACATAAACTTTGGCCAGATCGCCCTTCATGACGACTTCGCTTTTGAAAACCCCGGCGTCGCGCAAGAGTCCGCCATGAGGAGGGGCCTCGAGTGCAGGTTCGTGCACATGGCCGCCGTGGGCGTGTGCGGTGATCGAACCCAGGAGGAGCAGTGGGAGGAGATAGGATTGGCGGTTCATTTGAGATTTTTCCTTCCGTACCAATAGAAGATGACGGGCGTGACAAAGATGTCAAGCAGGGTGGACGAGATCAGCCCGCCGATAATGACGACGGCCACAGGGTGGAGAATCTCTTTCCCGGGCTGGTCTTTGGCGAAGAGCAGCGGAGAAAGCGCAAGGATGGCCGAGAGCGCTGTCATCAGCACGGGGACCAAGCGCTCGACGGTGCCTCGAATGATCAGCTCCTGCGTAAGCTTTTGGCCTTCGTTTTGGATCAGGTGCAAGTAGTGGGTGATCAGGAGAATTCCGTTCCGGCTGGCAATCCCGCAGAGTGTGATGAAAGCAATCAGAGTTGCGACCGAGACCGTCCGGTCGGTCAGGGCGATGGCGAAGACCGCGCCGATCAGAGCCAAAGGAATATTGACCATGACCTGAAGCGCGAGCCGTGCCGACGAGAAGTGGGTGTAAAGCACGAGGAATACGGCCAGAAGCGAAGTGCCGCCTAGCCAGAAGAGTTGCTTCCCTGCTTCGCTGCGGCTTTGGTGTTGCCCCCCGATTTCTAGAAAGTATCCGGTCGGAAGGGTGATTTTTTCGCGCACCCGTTTCTCTGCATCAGCGACCACGGAGGCCAGATCTCGACCTTGGGTGTTGAAAGCGATGGCCACGCGCCTCTGCAGGTTTTCGCGTTCGATACTGGTCGGACCGCTGGTTTCAAAAATGTCCGCGAGCTCTTCCAGTTTCACAACGCGACCGGTAGGGAGCACGTGAACGGGGAGCGCTCGAATCGCATCGATGTTCTTTCGTGAGGCAGGATCAAGGCGAAGGAAAACCTCCATCGACCGATCCTTCTCAATAATTCGAGTAACCGGGACGCCTTGGAGCATGGCTTCCAGGGACTCGATTAAGTCTCCCGGAGAAATTCCGAGTTTCGCAAGGTCCTCGCGGACCGCATAAATTTTGTACTGCGGGTAAAGCGCTTGGCTGTCCGCGCGAAGATCCGCGATTCCAGGAACGTCCCTGAGAAGAGCTAAAATCTCGGCAGTCTGTTGGCGAAGAACACGAAGATCAGGCCCGAAGAGCTTGAAAGCCACTTGCGACTTGACTCCAGAAAGCACGTGATCCAGGCGGTGCGTGATGGGCTGGCTGACGCTGTAATAGGCATCCTTGGGAAGGATCGAGGCCATTCGGGTGCGGAAGTCCTCGACGATCTCTGATCGGGAGCGTCCTTCAGGTTTCAGTCTGACTTCGAACTCGGAATGATTGACGCCTGAGGCATGGGCGTCGTCTTCGGCGCGTCCGGTGCGTCGTCCGACCGATGCAACTTCGGGCACTTCGAGGAGCGACTTCTCAACCCTTAAGGCAAGTCCGCTTGAAGCGGAAAGCGACGTTCCTGCTTTCAGGTCCACTTCCAGCATCGCGCTTCCTTCGTTGAAGGAAGGAAGGAAGCTACCTCCCAGCCAAGGAATGGCGGCCAAACTCAGAACCAAAAGGAGACCTGTGACGCCGAGAATTTGCCGTGGATGTTGCAGGGTTTTTTGTAAAAGCCTTTTTTCCCAGTTTTTGAGCTTCTCGGCTAACCAAGAATCCTTTTCTTGTCGTTCCGCTTGCTTGGGAAGAAGCCACAAGCAGAGCACAGGAGTCAGAGTCAGGGACACTAACAATGAAGCCACGAGCGAGATGCTGTAGGCCAGCCCAATCGGGGCGAAGAGTCGTCCTTCCACGCCGGATAATGCGAAGAGCGGAATGAACACCAGAACCACGATGATCGTCGAAAGAACGATTGAGTTTCGAATTTCGCTCGAAGCTTCAAAGACGACTTCTAAAGTGGGGCGTGGCTTGGGGAGGGTTCTGTTCTCGCGGAGTCTTCTGAAAACGTTTTCAACATCCACGACGGCGTCGTCCACGAGTTCCCCGAGTGCAATCGCAAGACCTCCCAGGGTCATAGTGTTGATGCCGATTCCAAAGAGCTGGAAAACCACCGCGGTGATGAGAAGAGAAATGGGAATCGCGGTCAGAGTGATTGCCGTGGTGCGAAAATTAAGAAGGAAAAGGACTAAAACGAGAGAGACCATGAGGGAGCCGTCGCGAAGGGCTTCGACGACGTTCTCAATGGCGGTGTGAATGAAATCGGATTGGCGGAATAGTGCAGGCTCGATTTTGGCACCTGGAGGAAGCGAAGGAGAGAGGTCACTCAGCGTTCGCTCAATGGCTTTCGAGATTTTAAGAGTGTCGGAGCCTGTCTGTTTCGACACCATGAGCACGATTCCGGGCTGGGCGTTGATCGACGCTTCTCCGCGTTTCGGAGCCGGGGCGAGTTCTACTTTTGCGACGTCTTTGAGTTGAACCGGAATCCCGAAGTGCATCCCCACGGCCGAGGTCTCGATCTCGCCAGGGTTCAGGATTCGCCCAACGTTTCGAATCAGATGCTCTTGCTCTCCATCGGGAGTCTCGAGAAAGCCTCCGCTTGAGGACTCGGAAATGCGGGAAATCCGCTCTTTCAGGTCCAGGAGCCCGATTTGTTTTTTTCTGAGCTGATCGGCGTTCACAAGAACTTGGGCTTGGCGCGGATTACCCCCAAGAACCGTGACTTGGGCCACGCCCGCCAGGGTGAGGAGTCTTGGTTTCAAAGTCCAGTCGGCCCAAGTGCGCAGGGCCGTGAGGTCTTCGCCTTGGAGTCCGATCAGTTGAATTTCACCGAGAATGCTCGAGGTAGGGGACAGCTGCGGTGAGCTGTCTTTAGGAAGGCGATCGCGGACCAGTTGCAGGCGCTCGGACACTTCCAGTCGCGCCATTTTCACATCCGACTGCCAACCGAACTCAGCACGTACGACAGAAAGGCCGGCGTTCGAGGTGGAGTAGAGCCGAGTCACACCCGGAATTCCATTCAGGGCGTTCTCGATTGGACGGGTCAGAACGACTTCGACTTCCTCTGGGGCCATGCCATGCCCGTCGGTCAGAACCGTCACGGTCGGTCGGTTCAGGTCGGGGAAGACGTCCACGGGGAGATTCTTCGCAACCAGCCATCCGTAAACCAGGATCAGTGCCGTGATGCCAGTCACGAGAGTGCGGTTCTTGAGCGAGAGTCGAATCAGCGCATCGAGCATGCCCAGGATCCTAGTGCAGTTCGAGCTTTGTGTCGCCGGCTCCGCGCCGTTTTTGGATTTTAAAAACGCCCTGAATGCCCCAAGATGGGGGTATGGATTTGAGCACCATCAAAATCTTAGTAGTCGATGATTCTTCCACGATGCGGATGATCATCCGCAAGGAGTTGAAGTCCATCGGCGTGAATTTCGAAGAGGCTGCCGACGGGGAAATTGCTTGGAATCGCTTGTGCGAACAGCCCAATGAATTCAAGGTGGTTCTTTCAGACGTCAACATGCCGAACATGAACGGCATCGAGCTTTTGAGGAAAATTCGATCCGACCACCGTTTCAACGGACTCCCGGTTGTGATGCTCACCTCCGAGACTGAAGAATCGATCGTGAAAGCGGCTCATGAGCTGGGGATTACTGGATATCTGAATAAGCCGCTGAAGACACCCGAGCTGGTCAAGGTCCTGGCCAGGATGATGGTAAAAGCTGCGGCCATCTAAGGTCTTCTTCCACCTGAATCAGATACTCTTCGATTTCGCCCCAGCCTGTTTGCAGATAGACCTGCAATATCAGGAAGGGTTTGCTGGCAAAATAGGTGGCTCCAGCAATGACAGCCGTTTCTCCCAAGAGGTTTTGGGATAAAAGCAGTGGCTTTCGGTAGGGGTTCACCACGCGGATCTCGGTGATGCGCTGAAATCCGAGGTAGTGAGTCGACGTGAGGTAAATGGCTGCAAGGGTCGGAACCGCGGAAAACGGCCACGGAATTTTAAAGCCAGTGCTCGAGTTGATCGCGTGACAGGTTCCGCTGATGCAGCTCTGGAAAGGGCTCAGGGACTCGGCCTCGTGAGTTTCATAGAAAGCTTTGAGTCGCCTGAATTCCTCGGGGCTGACTTTCAAGCTGAAACCGATGAAGGCCCGCGTAGGCCGCTGCTCCGCTAGGCGTTCGGCCGAGGCCAGAGTTCCGCTTCGGGTGAAGTTGCCCGCGCTATTGTAAAGAGTCCCTTCGATCGAGAGCTCAACGTGTGTCTTGAGGGGGTCTCGGGGCTTGGTCCACCAAATCAGCTCGACCTGGCCGGGAACAATGGATTCGGGGGGCGGCGCTTCTTGGCCTGCGAGTGAGACTTCATAGACTTCCTCGAGTAGTCCCTGAAACGTTTTGCCGATGCAGGCGCCGAGTTTCAAATGCGTGCGAGTTTTTTTGACCTCTCGGGTGGGAAAGCGCGAACGCGGATTTTCCTCATCGAGGGCGCTCGCAGGCTGCCCCGAGACCACGAGAATCGTCGCGCTGAGAACCAGACTTAGGAAGACGGATAACCCACGCCCCACGGCGCTTTCTCGCTCGGGCAGGGGGGGTTTGTCCAGCTCTAGCCCAGGAAATCAGTTGCCCGGCCGGCCTAGGGCCGCTATCCATTGAGACTCACTCAAAAAAAATGGGGAACTAGAGCGATGGCAATCCAGGAACTGACCACTGAGCAGGTCCATTCGATGACCCTTCAGGAGAAGGACGAGTGGTGGCTGAAGAACGTCTACAAGGGCAATATGCCCCAGCTGAACCTTCGTTCCGCCCTGACCGGAATGATTCTGGGTGGCGTGCTCAGCATGACCAACCTTTATATCGGAATCAAAACGGGCTGGACCTTAGGTGTCGGAATTTCCTCGGTAATCCTGGCCTTCGCTTTGTTCCGCTTGATGTCGCGGCTGAAGATCGGCGAGGAAATGTCGATCCTCGAGAATAATGCCATGCAGTCGATTGCGACCAGCGCGGGCTACATGACTGCCCCCATGATGGCGTCGCTCCCGGCTTACATGATGGTCACAGGCCAAGTGATTCCGATGTGGCAGACTTTCTGCTGGATCGTGGTCCTGTCGCTCTTGGGCGTGCTTTTCGCGTTTCCTCTGAAGAAGCGCTTCATCAATGAAGAACAGCTTCCTTTCCCCGAAGGCTACGCAGCCGGCGTGGTTCTCGATAACCTGTATTCCGACGCAGGTGGAAAATCGGGGATGTTCAAGGCCAAGGTTCTCTTTGGCGGCATGGGCGTTTCGGCGCTCATTGAGACCCTGCGTGACAGCACCGTCATGCAGTTTCTGAAACTTCAGTTTTTGACTCTTCCCGAGCATTGGGATGATTTCATTTACAAGTTTGTGACCCCGAAAATCATGGGGACCCCTCTGAAGGATCTGACCGTTCAGTGGGATAGCTCGATTGTGATGTTCGGAACGGGTGGCCTGATGAGCATGAAGACTTCGATGTCGATGCTTCTAGGCGCTTTCCTGAACTATTTCGTGTTTGCTCCGTATTTGATCAGTGAGGGCATCATCCCTGAAGCCAAGTTCAAAGCCATCACGATGTGGTCGCTCTGGTTTGGCGCATCGATGATGACCACCTCATCGCTTTATGCGTTCTTCTCGAAACCCCAGATGCTGATCGACTCCTTCACGAAGGCTTTCAGCAAGAAGGGCTCGAGGAAAGCCGATCAGCTGAAGGACATCGAACTTCCGATGAAGATCTCCGCCATCGGGATTCCCATCATGGGCTCGCTGCTGGTTTGGATGGGACACGCTTGGTTTGGAATCAGCTGGTGGCTCGGCTTGATCGCGATTCCGCTGGTCTTTGTGTTCACTTTGATTGCCGTGACCTCTACGGCACTTACGGCGATCACTCCGGGCGGGGCGCTGGGTAAGCTGACTCAGATCTCTTACTCGCTCTTGGCGCCAGGCAACGTGGGCGTGAACTTGATGACTGCGGGTATCACTTCGGAAGTGTCGCTGAACGCCAGTAACCTGCTGATGGACATCAAGCCAGGCTACATGCTGGGCGGTAAGCCCCGTCACCAGGCCATTGGCCACGTGCTCGGGATCTTTGCCGGTGGCCTAGTGGCAGTTCCTGTGTTTTACGCCATCTTCGCCGGCGACATCTCGAAGTTCACTTCGGACGCGATGCCGCTTCCCGGGGCAGCGATTTGGAAAGGGGTTGCCGAGGTTCTGACTCAAGGACTTCATTCCCTTCATCCGACGGCGCAAGCCGCAGCTTTGGTAGGGGCATTCATTGGGATCGCGATCGAATTCTTGAACATTCGAACCAAAGGGAAATTCCCCATTTCGGCAGTGGGTCTGGGCTTGGCCTTCGTGCTTCGCTTCTCGGACACCTGGCTGATGGCTACCGGCACCCTGTTCTTCTGGCTCTGCGGCAAGAAGTTCACCAACAAGAAGTCAGTGGGCTACCGTGCTTTCGTCGATAACCAGGAAACCCTGGCAGCTGGAATCATCGCAGGTGGCTCGATCATCGGGATCATCCTGATCCTGATCGGCACCATCGCCGGCGGCTGATCTAAGCTCAAAAAAAGCATTCTCAATCGCCGCATCTTCCGGACTCCGGGGGATGCGGCGATTGCCTTTTTGGGGCTAGGCTATGAGGGGTCAGTCCTGCCAGGGAATTTCAATAAAGAACGACGCTCCCTGACCGGGGCGCGACTCCACCCAGACGCGGCCGCCCAGCTTCTGAGCTTCGGCTTGCACGGCTTCGAGGCCGACGCCTCGTCCTGCGAGTTCAGTGACTTCTTCAGCGGTGCTCAGGCCCGGCATGAAGATTCGCTGAAGCGTCTGTTCGTCGGTTTCATCGCTTGGAACCGTAGCACCTCGAGCAGCGGCCGCTGCACGAACCGCCTTTGCATCGACGCCTTTGCCGTCGTCATGAATGGCCAGCAGCAAAGTGGTTTCAGTCGGGCGAGTCACCTCGACCCAGACTTTTCCTTGGGGCGGTTTGCCAGCTTCGCGGCGCTCGCGAGGGGTTTCAATTCCGTGAGCGATAGTGTTTCTAAAAATGTGGATCAAGCTCGACATCAAGTCGCGGTAGCTCTCTAAATTCACTTTCAGAGCGCCGCCTCGAAGTTGCAGGCGCTCGACTTCCTTTTCTTGCCGCGAAGCTTCCACGGCAATCACGTGGTCGAAAAACTGAAGGCTGGACGAGATGGGTTCGTGCATGAATGTCCGCTTGAATTCGAGGGGAATGTCCCTGCGAGACAGTTCTTCCTCGGGAGTGTGGGTGAGCACCCACTCAAAAGCTTGGAGGAGGTCCAGAGAAATGTCCACGCTGCGCTGGGTCTTGTCGGGCTCGGTTTCGAGCAGGTCTTTGTGATCGCTCAAGAAATGCTCAAACGATTCTTTGAGCTTCCCGCAAAGGTCCAGGAGCTTGGGTGAAGGTGACTCTTGATGGCGCTGGGCCTGAAGCTCAGTTTCTACGTCGTGAGCGAGGCGGGTCATCTCAAGAAGTGAGAAGTAGCTCGATGCGCCTTTGAAAGTGTGGACGAGGCGGGCAATCCGCGTCCAGTCAGCCTGGAGAAGTCCGAGTTCTTCTTCCAGTCGGGTGAAAAAAGTTTTTGAGTCTCGAATGAATTCGAAAAAACGGGAGCGGCTCTTAAAAATTCGGATGATGGCCTGCGAATACGCAGCCTCGTGTTCTGCGCGAACTTGGGCTTCGCGAGTCTCGGTTTCGTCCGTTGCAATCACCACAACGAATTCGGGGGCGCCGGACTCGGGGTGGTAAGTCATCCGGTAAGTGAGGGATACGGTCTTTTCGGGTGAGGGATGGACTTCCTTCGGGCCGAGCGGCACCAAATCATCAAAGTCGGTTCCTTCGGTGAAAAGGAGCTCAACCCATTGGCGGATTCGGTCGTTACTTTTTTTGTCAGGAACGGCGAGGAAGTCCCAAAACAATTTTCCCTCAGGAGTACCTCCGAAAAGAGAGGTGCATGCGGCCGAATAAATGCTTTGGCAGGTGCCGCTTTGATTAAAAAGAAAGTAGCCCTGACCCAAGCTATCGAGCAGGTTTCGGATCGAGTGATTCACGCGAAGGACCTGAGTTTTTTCCTGCTCCAGGATCCCTGTGAACCCGTTCAGAAGAAGCTCTTTTTCGATCACTCGCTGATCATCTTGAAGATGGATGATCCAGGCTTCCGAGCCTTCCCAGTGGCCTTTTCGGAAGGTTGCGTGAAGCCGTGTGGGATACCCTTTCTTCACTTCAAAAGACGGCGTGTCCCATTCAAAGAGGGATCGCTTTTTGAGGCGCTCGCTGACGAGTTGTGCGGAAAGGCTTCCTAGACGCGGCCCAAAGTCGGCCGCCGGTCCCAGTTCAGGAAACCAGCGCTTAGCGGCGAGATTGGCAAAGCGGACGGTAAAGCTGCCCGGTTCGCAAACCACAAAGCCTTCTAAGATCTCGTCGAGCGCGTTTGTGCTCATGCGGAATGGACGATATCTCCGCGGGTAGAGCCCACGATCGTCATCATTTTTTCGACATCCGGGCTACTCATTCCGACGTCTTCGAGGGTTTCTTGAAGCAGGCTCGCCACTTCATCAAAAGCTGCAGGGGTGATTTTTAGGTGAGCATGCGAACGCTTGAGCACCGTGAGATCGAACTGGATGGGTGCTCCCATGACAAAGCTGAAGAGGTCGATTTGGTGCTTCATCAGCTTCTCCATGTTGACCCCCTCGAAATAGGGCTGAAGGAGCTCGGAGCGCAGGACTTTTACGTAGAACTGGTGAACCACCGAACTGACGGTCGGGGTGCCTCCATACTTGCTGTAGAGAGTCTCGGTTGCAGAGGGGGCCATGTGAAAAATTGTCCCAGAATCGGGATGCCCCGGCAAGATTTCACTTCAGAGAATCCAAAAGCAGAAAGCTGCGACTGCGGTCGGAACCAGGGCTGCTGTGAAAAGGCGAATCGGGCTGATCCCATCTTTTCCAAAGCTTGGATTTAAAATGCCATAGCCGGCCGGGTTCGGAGCATTGGCGATAACTGTGAGGCCTCCGCCGGTCACAGCGCCGGCAACTAGGGCATACTTTGAAGCTTCAGTGAGGTCGGGCACCTGCGCGCCTAAGTAAGTCAGGGCCGCGTTATCGGTGATGGCCGTGAGTGCGGAGGCCCCCAAATAAAGTGGAAGCGCCTGAAGTTCCGTAATTAAGGGCTCAAGCCACCAGCGCTGAGGGCTTCCTAAGATGACCAGGCCGCCTAAGAAAAACGCCACGAGCATCCCTTCACGAAGTTTCAGTTCGCTTTGGTACTCACGCGTGACCGTTGCCAGGCCCAAGAAGAATAAGAAGAAACCGGAGAAAATAACGAGATGATGAGAACTCAGAACAATCAGGGCTAAAAATGCCAAGTGAGTAAGAGAAACCCAAAGGGGCATCTCCAGCTTTTTCGAGGACTTCGCTTTTTCCCAATTGAGTTTTCCGAGCTCCCGCCGAAAACGGAACGCAGTCCAAAGCGTGCTGATCGTGACGGCGAGAGCCGCTTTCCACCCAAAGGTTGAGGCCATGAAGGACAGATCCCAATCCCAAACTTTTGCGACCATCAGAACCGGTGGCGCAGCATAGGGCGTGAGGACTCCGCCAATCGAGACGTTCACAAAAAGGAGTCCTAAAGTGGCGTATTTCAGGCGCGCGGGAATTCCTTTTTCGTAAAAGCGCTCCAGCAAAATCAGGGCGGTCACCGTCATGGCGGCAGGCTCGGTGATGAAACTCCCAAGAATGGGGCCTAGGACCAACGCGGTGATGTAAAACGACGTAGCCCTGGGGAAGGGAAGTGCATGAGAAGCGCGCTCGATCAGACTTGCGGCCAGGGCCAAGATCGGTCGAGTGGAGCAAACCGTCATGATGACGAAAACAAACGCAGGTTCCGTGAAGTTCCTCGACTCCATGAAGTGAATGGCTTCTTCTGTTCCTTGGTTGAAGGCTAAGAAAAGAAGTAGAAAGAGCGCCCAAAGACCAAAAACCACTTCCACTTCACCGAGCAGGTGAAGGACGTTCTCTGCTACGGAACCTTCGGGAAACCGCCTGGCCCAGTTTTGAAGAGCTTTGACGGAGAACGTGTGGATCAGAGCGAGTCCAAAGCAGATCGAGGCAAAGAGCTCAAAGGAAGTGGGCATCATGATCTCCCCAGTTTAGGGGAGATAGGGTAGGGTCGGAAGCGATTCATGGCGAAAAAGAAATTCTGGGAAGATGGCATCCGGTTTGAGTGTCAGGGCACGGGACGCTGTTGTTTGTCGCGCGGCAGCTACGGCTTTGTGTACTTGACGCTGCACGATCGGCAGCGTTTGGCGAAAGCATTGAAGCTCACGACTGCCGCGTTCACGCGCCAGTACTGCGGGAAGACGGATGATCATGTGCACCTGAAGAATCCGGAAAAGGATTGCCCGTTTCTGGAAGGAAAAGGGTGCACGGTTTATGAAGCGCGACCTGCGCAGTGCCGCACCTGGCCCTTTTGGCCGGAGAATTTGACGCCGAAAGCCTGGACCCAAGAAGTCACGGCTTTTTGTCCGGGCGTGGGCAAGGGCCGTGTTTGGTCAGCCGAAGAAATTCGCGAGCAGCTCAGGCAAGATCCGGTCAATCCTTTGAAAGATTGACCCTTAAAAGTCTGAACCTTCCAGAGATCGCCGTCGTTTAATCGAAATCGCGCTCAATTTTGACCGCATCGACGCCGACGGGAAGTCCTGATCCGCTCCAGCGCATTTTTTGCCAGCCTTCGTTTCGCACTTTCTCGCTCTTCACATTCACATCTAAAATCGCGTTGAATCCATCTTCTGCTGCAAGAAATGCAAGCCTGAGGATGGCTTCGTCCCGATCGGGAACGTCTTTGACGGTCACTGGGAGCTTGGCTTTGCTAAGAAGGCGGGGTTTACGCTTCTGAGTGTCGAAGAAAATATAGACTTCGCGTGCCAAAACCATCGTCGCTTCTAAGGCTTCTTGGGCAGGAACGATGTGTTCGTCAAAGCAGCGGCCGCAGTAATGAAGGTGAGAAAGCTCGGCGGGTACCTTCTTTTTAAAGGAGAAGGTCTCGGGCTCGAGGTACTGCTCGCAGTCCTTGCAAACGGGTTCTTGGCAAACGCCGCACACGAGGCTGGCTTTGGGTTTTCGGCACGAAGCGCATTCTTGGGTTTTACTCACAGCTTTCCCATCTTTCCGTTCTGATAATCTTTGAACGCTTGCCGAATTTCATCGGGCGTATTCATGACAAAAGGTCCGTAGCCCACGACGGGCTCATTCAGCGGATCGCCGTTTAGGATCAAAACGCGCGCTCCTTCCGGCCCGGCTTGAACGTGCAACTCGGTGCCCTTTCGCTCCATCAAAACCATCTGGCCTTTCTCAATCAGGTCGCGGCCGGACAATGTCACTGGCGCGTTCTGAGCGAAGACCACCAAAGTCTGCCCTTCCTGAAAAGGGAGTTCGGCCTTTGCGTTTGGGTTCAATCGAACATCCCACACGTTGATCGGGCTAAAGGTTTGGGCGGGTCCTGTTTTTCCGTTCAGTGTTCCGGCAAGGATTCGCACTTCGCCCGCTCCGCCTGGGAGAGAAACTCGGGGCATCTCTGCGTCGAGTAGGCCTTGGTAGCGCGGCTGGGTCATTTTCTGAGCGTGGGGGAGGTTCACCCACAGCTGGATCATTTCAAAAGAGCCGCCCTTTTTCGCAAACTCGCGGCCGTGAAACTCTTCGTGCACGACGCCCGAGCCTGCGGTCATCCACTGCACATCGCCCGGACCGATTTTCCCGCCGCCGCCGCTCGAGTCGCGGTGTTCGACTTCGCCCTCGTAAACGATCGTAACGGTTTCAAAACCGCGATGCGGGTGCTCGCCCACGCCTCGGCGCTTCTCGGTCGGCTCAAAGCGGACCGGCCCCCCGTGGTCCAGGTGCAGAAACGGGGAAAGTTCCTGAATCAACGCCGGGTTGTCGTAGGAGAAGAAATTGCGCACGGGGAAGCCGTCACCCACCCAAAAAGGGTCGGAAGGCTCGAGCCGGTGGCGGACGGACTTGATCATGCCGGTACACTATCACGGTGCGTCGTAAAAAGCTGTGCCTGCAGAGGGCCTATTTTAGCCCTAAGCCAGCCCTAGAGCCCCTGGAGTCGAATCACCCGGGTTTCGCCATGCTCGGGGGCGTAAAAATGGGATTCGGTCAGCTTTCGCGCTTCCAGAGCCGCTTTCAGGTCCGCGACCGGTTCATCCATGCCGTCGTCGGCTAGGGGGAAAGTCCCAAAGTGAGTGGCCATGCTGAAGCGCGACTCGAGGTCCAGGTGCGCCTGGATGGCCTCATCGGGGTTGGTGTGCTGCTCTTTCATAAACCAGCGAGGTGCATAGGCGCCGATCGGGATGAGGCTTAAGTCCATCACGCCTAGGCGTTCGCGGATTTGCCGAAAATGGGGCCCGTAACCGGTATCGCCAGCAAAGTAGACCTGAAGACCGGATGTGTCTTTCAAAACGTAGCCGCCCCAGAGCGCAAGATTTCGGTCCCCGAATCCACGTGCCGACCAATGTTGGGCGGGAACGAGAGTGACGCTCAATCCAAGCTCAGGTAGCTCGTGGGTTTGCCACCAGTCGAGTTCCACCACACGCTTGGCGCCAAATTCCTTTATGAGTTCTGCATTTCCAAGCGGAACGACAAATTGGGGGTTGTGGGCTTTCGCTAAAGCTTCGATGGAGCGCGCGTCTAAGTGGTCGTAGTGGTTGTGGCTAATGACGACGAGCTGGATTTTGGGCAAGGCCTCAAACGGAACCCCAGGGGGGCGCTTTCGCTTCGGACCTGCCCAGCTGACGGGGCTCACGCGTTCGAAAAACACCGGATCCGTCAGGGTGTTGCAGCGCGGAGTTTGAATCAGGTGGCTGGCGTGATTCACAAACGTCACCGTGGCCGTTCCCTCTGGGCCAGAGTGAGTCAGAGCTGGCTTTGCGATCAGGTCGCGCCACTCGGGCCACGGCGTTTTTTTGCTCGTGGCCTGCCACTTCAGCACTTGCCAGAAGCTTTTCACGACCGTGCCGCTGGGGTTGAAGAAGCGCTCTCCGTCGTAATGATCGCTCTTCGGATAGGGCGAAGCCGATGCGCAGCCGCTGAAAAGGGTCATGAAAAAACCGAGCATGAGGTGCTGTCGCTCCATGGTGGGTCCGCCAAGAAAGGGTGAGGCCTGATGCTAGCACGCGCTGACGGCTGTGTTAAAGGCTACCCAAAGCAAGGAGCTTGGTCGTGACGCTTCCGGTTCGAGTGGTTTTAGTTGAAACGCATGGGCTTCAAAACCTGGGCGCAGTGGCGCGCCTTCTGGATAACTTCGAAGTTCAGGACTGGGTGCTAGTCAGCCCCAAATGCAGCCCGAGCGACCCAGAAGCTCTTGCCTATGCGACTGGGATTTCAGCGCGAAGACTTGAGAGTGTTCGAGTGGTGCCGGACTTAGCTTCGGCCCTTGGAGAGGTTCGGGTGAGTGTCGCTTTTTCTGAAAAGTCGGCCTTTCGGAAGGAACCCACGCGGGCTTGCCTTCAGGACTTAGAGGGTTGGATTCGTTCGCACTCCCATCCTGAAATCGCCTTAGTTTTTGGAAACGAAAGAAATGGGCTTTCGGCGGAAGACATCGAAGGATGCACTCACGTGGTGAGGCTTTCTGTGTCTTCAAGTCTCGAGTCGATGAATCTGAGTCACGCTGTGGCTATTGTTTTATCGCGCTTAT
Organism: Bdellovibrionia bacterium; assembly: GCA_040399745.1. Taxonomy (GTDB): domain Bacteria; phylum Bdellovibrionota; class UBA1018; order UBA1018; family UBA1018; genus CANFHS01. The sequence continues at coordinate 200,693 of JBBARP010000009.1, forward strand.
TTGAAGCGGGAGGCCGAGCCTCGGGCCCGGGTGTTGGTGCCCCATCCAGTTCGAATGATGCCCTGCAAGCGGCGCCGCACGGCGACCGCGAGGCTTTCTACGAGCACTTGCGCGAACTTCTCCAGGCACTGGAACTGGACCGCGGAGGCGGGCCGGATCGTTTGCTTTCGACTCTGAGGCGGGCGCTTGAGCGGGCCTTGCTTCGATCTAACGAAGTCAAAGCGTTTCGTTCAATCTGCTCTCGCGGGATTCAGAAGCTTACTTCCTGAGTCGCGCCTTTTCCTCTTGATAGAGCGCGATGGCTTCTCGAATGACTTTCAGAGCGGGCGCCTTACCGAGGAAGCGATCGATTTTGACCGATTTTTCCTCCAGGATTTTGTAGTCCTCGAAAAATCGCTGAATCTCTTTCATCCGGTGAGGTGGCAAGTCGGTCAGATGCTCGATATGGGCAAACTCCGGATCGTCGGCGTGAACGGCGATGATCTTGTCGTCGGCTTCGCCCTGGTCCAGCATCTTCATCACGCCGATGGGTTTCGCGCGCATGATGCAAAGAGGAACGGCAGTTTCCTGGCCCAGGACCAAGATATCGAGCGGATCGTTATCTTCGCAGTAGGTTTGGGGGATGAACCCGTAATTGGACGGGTAGTGAACCGAGCTAAAAAGAATGCGGTCCATCTTGATGAGGCCGCTCTTTTTGTCGAGCTCGTACTTGGCTTTTGCGCCCTTCGGAATCTCGATGATGGCGTTCACGATCTCTGGGGAGTCTTCGCCGATTTCTACTTCGTGCCAGGGGTGCATTTTTGAAATCCTCACTTTCTTATATCCTGAAACGAGACGAAAGCAGAGCCCCTTGATTGGCTGGGCTGTCTGTTTGGTTTCCCAGGGGCCTGAAAATGGCTTCCGGAATGGGGGCGGAGCAAGCCAAAAGAAGAACAGCGATCATCATCCTGGGCCGTAGTTTTTCAGGAATATTTCGCCCGCTCCTGGGGCTGGGTGAGGCGGCTAGCCTGACCTCTCACTCACTCCGCCTGAAACTCCAGGCTTCCGTCTGGAAGCACCGTGAGTCGCCGTGCTTTGTCGGCGCGGCTGCCGCCTAGTTCAACACCGATGGCGTCCAGGCCCAGGGAGTTAGCCACCGCGAGTGCCGTGCCGTGGCCGCAGAATGGGTCAATCACCGTTCGGGTTTGAGTGTGACTGAGGATGAACCTACAAGCTTCGCGGCATGCTTCAACGCCCATTCCTTTGGCCCAAGTGACGTCGCCTGTTTCGGGCAAAACATCGGGCGAGGACTTTTGGATTTCAGCGCGGATCGTCTTTGAAAAGCAGATCAGGTGCGAGTAACCCGGGCGAGCGTAGGTGGTGTTTCCGGGTGCGGCCTTGCACGCCAGTTTGTGCCAAAGAAGCGCATGCTCCGTCTTCTGGGCTGCGAGCTGACAAAGAAAGGCTTTGTCGATCCACGTTCCATCGACCTTGATGTCAGTCTGAAAGAAAATTGCAACCCCGTCGTCCGGCGTGCTGTTCAGAACTAAGGCTGCCGCATCGATGAACCAGGCTTGCCACTCAGAGAGGCTCAGGCGCGCAATCTCAGAGTGATCGGGCAGCGAGGTAATGAACGAAGCTCCGGGGTGGCTTGGGTGGTCCTTGAGCCAGGTCAGAGCGTCGCCGACCATGACTTCGCGGCGGGGATGGGGTGGGGGTGTCTGCATCGTGAAGTGCCGCCTACCATAGATCTTCCGCCCGGGGCAGGGGTATGAGAACGAGGTGGGTCATAGGATGTGATGGGCGTTCGTTCGATTGGCGGGAAGTTTCGCGACGCCCGCGAGGTGAACGGTGCTTACTGGGACTTGTTCGTTTATCCGGACGGCGAAATCGCATCACCGACGGTGGATCACATCCATATCCGGGGCGGGGTGGTACTTCTCGAGCGCGATCAAATCGGGACGCGCTTTCTATCCAAATTGGATGAGCTCTTTGCGAAAGGGCCTAAGTCACTTCCGCCTGATGAGCTTCAGACCAGAAAAATCTGGGCAAAGAAAATGCTCGACCGCGCAGCCGTCGGCGATGACGAGGGGAGCTACCGGCGCACTTGGCTGCAGTTTGCGCTGCTTGAGGATTATTTCGCCTTCCGCAATCATTGGTACCAGGGCTCCAAAGCAGCCCTTCATTGGCTGAAAACGAACGACCCGGCAGGCTTTCAGTTGTTCAGTGAGTCTTTAAAGTCGCCCACCGATTTGCAGCTCTTAAAGCAGCTAGCCGAGCACGTCACTGAAATCAGCTTCGCTTAAGGCGCAGTGAGCGTCTGATGGCTAAAACGGTTTGTCGCTAGTTCTTTGACCCACGCCCTCGGATGACTCTGAGAATCACTATAATCACGGCGATGACTAGCAGGATGTGAATCAGCCCGCCTAGCGTGTAGCTGGTGGCGAAACCGAGGACCCATAAGAGGATTAAGATTACGGCAAGGGTTTCGAGCATAAGCTCCTTCCGCCGAGTGTCGAACCGTGTCGCCACACCACTGATGTTGAGGAATGAGGAGCGAGCAATAGATGAGCCAATCCTGACTGGTTGTTATGTGCTCGCGGCAAGAGTGTTGCAGCGAAGCTATCAGGAGAATCTATGAAAATAGCTTCCATGGTCGCTTTCGTTCTGGTGGCGACACCGGCTTTGGCCGACGAGACGGTCGTTGAAAGAGCAGAGACGATTGCTGAGTCGGCGGCGAAGAACTCCCGGCAGGCCGTTCGAAAGGAAAAAAGGAAGCTTCGCAAAAAGACTGGGCATCCAGATCGGGTGAAGGACGTGAAAGACAGTGCTCAGACTATCGAAGAGGACGTCTCAGGCCAGGCAAAGAAAACCAAGCGTCAGATCGATTGAGTCGACGCAGAATTGCGATGGGAGAATGTGATGGGCGAGGTCAGCGACAAAGCCAAAGGAAAGGCCAAGCAACTAGAAGGGCGTGTCACAGGAGATAGGAGTCGCAGGGCGGAGGGCCGAGTCGACGAATTCAAAGGGAATGTAAAAGGCGTTATCCGCAAGGTCAGGGATGCCGCGAAGAACGTCGCAGGCCTTGCGAAAGATGCCACCAAGAACCGGAAAAAGAGAGCTTAAGGAAGATCCCTCTCACTCGAGCTCTTTCACTCTGAGTCAGGA
>JBBARP010000010.1:0-20316 GCA_040399745.1 Bdellovibrionia bacterium
GAAGCTCAGCCTTATCTTCAAAAATTCAACGCTCAAACTTATGCATCTGACACGACTTTTGACTCGGGCATGGCGCAGCTGACTGCATTTGCACCGGGCCCTCTGGCGCTTCGGGCTTACGGAAACCGACTTTATGTGGGCGGAGACTTCATCGGGGCCGGAGGAACGGCTTCATCGAAGATGACCAGTATTGATCCATCCACAGGGGGACTTTCGAGCGGCTGGAACCTGAGTTGTGACTGGATTCAGACGGCCTACACAAACAGTATCGCCATCACCGGAAGCTCGTTTCTTTTTGGTGGATATCTGAACGTCTGCAGCAGTTACCAGGTCAACCACCTGAACAAACGGACACTTGCACTCGCCGCTCACGACAGCACTTTCCAGGGGTCACCCAATCCAGGCGGCCCCAGCCTCGCCGTAAGAAAGATCAGCTCAAACGGGCAATTTCTAGTCGGTGAATTCAGGACCTATCGGGGGGACACGAACCTCGGGGGTATCGTGAAAATCAGCACCTCAACGGGTGCAGCAGACACCACTTTTCACGCCGTGAACAGCGCAACCTACGATCCGGTTACTCCGAAATGGAACGCCACTTACAACGACGCCCCTCTGTTTGATGTTCTGAGTAGTGGTGACAATAGTAAGGTCTGGATCACAGGGGCTGGCGGTGGCCAATTCCGAGGGTCGGTCGTGAAGGGAGTGATGAAGATTGACCCCACGACGGGTGCCATCGATGCGGGCTTTGCCCCCGTTCCGACTCTCTCGTCCGGCACAAGCTCCAGTAACGCCCAAGGCGTGATTGCTATTACCGGGAACGCCAGCAATCCGACCACGCTTTACGCAGGCGGTTACATGATCAGCGCGGCTGGAAACACTTGCGGAAGCCTACTCCAAATGGATGCCGGAACGGGCGTCTTAGGCACTTGCGCCGGCGCGGTAACCGGTCAGATCAATGCTCTGGCCTATTCATCGACCACGAGTTCTGTGTATGTGCTCGGCTCTCAAAATGCCGCGAGTCAAACGATGAGCCCAGGGCTGCTAAAGTTCAGCAGCACGACATTGACTCCGGATACCACTTTTAACGTGTCTCCGCAGCTCGGCTACGGTGGCTCCCGACAATTCGCGCTTTATCAAAAGTACCCTTTTGGCGGTGGAACTCTCACCAACTCAAACGTCTATTTCGGTGCCACTCCGGTCTATACTTACGGCGCACTCGAAGCTCCTGACTCCACAGGTCTTTACGTGGGCGGAGCGCACGTTTTCTACCGCGGTCAGTTCGCGCCCTTCCTTAACCGCGTCGACTTAACCACAGGCGCTCTGAACGACTGACTCAGAATTCGCACACTTCCCGCTTAGCGGCAGTAAGAAATCGGGATCTCCTGCAAGCGCGAGAGCCACTGCTCCACGATGCCATGGAAGTGGGCCCTCAACGCTTCTTGTCCAGGGTGCAGAAAATCGAGGTCAAATTCGCGCACATGGTTTTGATAAGTCACTCGAACCCACTGACGACCCCAGCAACCTGCCCGGCAATAAATGGGATCGTAAAAAATGCAGGAACGGTTTTCGTCGTTCACGAAACTTCCGGAAACCTTGTCGGTGGTGACGCCGCGAAGGTCAAAATCCTGGCCGAGATCAGAACCCGAGACAAAAAAGTTGCGGAGATTTCCATCGGGCCAACCTTGGGGAACTCGCATTTTCCAAGCCTGCCCAGTTTGCATCTTGGTCACGGTCAGATTCTTCGACTGATTGCTGAGGCGAAAATCATAGTCTTCGTCTTCGAGCGCAACGCGAGCTCCAGTTTCATCGAGGAGCTCCACGGGATGAAAGGGGTCGGAATTCACCAGTCGCCCTGGAATCCCAGCAGCCTGAGCTGACAACCCGAAACTCAAAAGCAGGCCCAAAGCTAGCCACGTACTTTTTTTCATGACCTTCAGGTTAGCAGCCCTTCCCATTTCAGCAAGACCCGGGTTAGCGTTTCGCCTCATGACGCAGAACCCACCCAAAGAAACGCGCATCCTCAATTCAGCCGTGCTCATTGGAGCACTTGGCTACTTTGTCGATATCTATGACTTGCTGATTTTCTCGATCGTACGCGTTCCCAGCCTGAAATCCCTTGGAACCGCACCCGAAGACTTGATGCACGTCGGTATGCACCTCATGGATTTACAGATGATGGGCTTACTTCTGGGGGGTCTGCTCTGGGGAATCCTGGGCGACAAACGCGGGCGCGTCTCGGTCCTTTATGGATCGATCTTCCTCTATTCCCTGGCCAATCTGGCTAATGCTTTTGTCCATGACACTACGACCTACGGTGCATTGCGCTTCATCGGCGGAATTGGCCTGGCGGGCGAACTCGGTGCTGCGATTACTTTAGTCAGTGAAGTGATGACGAAGGAAGCCCGCGGCTACGGTACGGCCATTGTGGCGGGGATTGGTATTCTGGGCGCAGTCTTTGCCGCACTCGTCGGCGACTTCTTTGACTGGCGCACCGCCTATGCGGTGGGCGGCATCATGGGACTTGGCCTTTTGGCGCTGCGTGTGAAAACTCTCGATAGCCAGGTGTTTCAACAAAGCCGCGCGCAAAGCGAAGTGCGCCACGGTGATTTTTTCCTGATCTTTCGAAACACGGAACGACTCAAGCGGTACCTGGCCTGCATTCTGGTCGGGCTGCCTATCTGGTACGTGATTGGGCTTCTGATTACTTTCTCGCCGGAACTCTCCAAGCACCTGGGGGTTGAAGGCGAAGTCAGTGGCGGGCGCGCCATCCTTTGGGCGTACACCGGGGGGTTCGCAGGAGACCTCACGGCAGGGCTTTTGTCCCAGTGGTGGAAAAGCAGGAAAAAATCTCTGGCGACGTTTTTGGTCCTGACCGTTGCCTTATCGCTCTTTTATTGCACTCGCAGTGGGATGAGCCTGGAGGGTTTTTACGCCCTCTGTTGCGCCCTCGGGTTTACCACGGGTTACTGGGCCGTTTTCGTAACGAATGCTTCTGAGCAGTTTGGAACCAACTTACGAGCCACCGTGGCCACGACCGTCCCCAATTTTGTTCGCGGCTCTGTGGTGATCAACACCTTTTCCTACAAAGCGCTTTCTGTCAGCTACGGGGCCTTACCTTCAGCTCTGATGGTCGGCGCCGGAAGTTTGACCCTTGCTTTCATAGGACTCGCAACTTTACGCGAGCCCTATGGAAAGGATCTCGACTTCGTGGAACGCTAAGGGAATGAAACGTTCGCTTTTGGTGATTTTGGGAGATCAGCTTTTCGAAGACCGCTACCTTCCGAAGGGCCTTCCCATTTTCATGGCCGAGGACCGAAACCTCTGCTCGAAATACCACTACCATCAGCAGAAACTGGTGCTGGTTCTGAGCTCGATGCGACATCACGCAGAACAGCTGCGCACCAAAGGGCGCGATGTTTTGTACCATCGCCTGGATCAGCCTGAAGAAGGTGAACTGTCCTATCTGGAACGCTTGAAACGCACGATTTCACTTTTGGACGCGAAGCGCATCGTCACTTTCGAAATCGAGAACAAGGGATTTGAAGCTGCTTTTCGCGAATTTTGCCGAACGGAATCCATCGAGTGGGACATCCTCCCGAACCCGATGTTCATGACTTCCCGAGTGCAATTCGAAAGCTATTTAGAAGAGGTCAAAAAACCGTTCTTAAAAACGTTTTACGAGCGCCAGAGGAAGCATTTTGACATCCTGATCGACTCGAAAGGAAAGCCCGCGGGCGGGAAGTGGAGCCTCGATTCGGAAAATCGAAAAAAACTTCCCAAAGAAGTCGATCCACCTGCCCTGAAATGGGTGGAGCCGGATGAGATCACCCAAGAAGTAATCGACTGGGTGGGCAAGAATTACGGCGAGAACCCAGGGTCTGCCCATGAGTTTGCTTGGCCGACGACCCATCTCGAGGCTAGGCGCTGGCTGACTCGGTTTTTAAAAGAGCGCCTCCGTGATTTTGGGGATTATGAAGACGCGATGCCGCAGCGCTCGGCATCGGTTTATCACTCGCTTCTGACTCCGATGATGAATATCGGCCTCATCACTCCCGAGGAGGTCCTTGAAAAGGCCTTGGAGTACGGAAAAGCAAAAAAAGTTCCCCTGAACTCGCTGGAAGGTTTCGTCCGGCAAATCTTAGGCTGGCGAGAGTTCATCCGCGGAATTTACCGGAACTATAGTCAGCAGCAGGAAGAAACCAATTTCTTTGGCCATCACCGGAAACTCACGGACGCTTGGTACACCGGCGACACCGGGCTTCCACCACTCGACATCGCCATTCGGCGGGCGAGGCGCGTGGGATACAACCACCACATCGAGCGCCTGATGGTGATTTCCAACACCATGCTGCTTTGCCGAGTCGACCCGAAAGAAGCCCACCGCTGGTTCATGGAAATGTATGTCGACTCAGCCGAATGGGTCATGGGACCGAACGTCTACGGAATGGGCCAATTCTCGGATGGCGGACTCTTCGCTACCAAGCCCTACATTTGCGGATCGAATTATTGGTTGAAGATGAGCGATTACCCGAAAGGCGACTGGCAAGACGGAATCGACGGCCTTTACTGGGCATTCATCGATCGAAACCGCGCCTACTTTGCCAAGAACCCCAGAATGGCAACGATGGTTCGGATGCACGATCAAATGCCGTCGGAAAAGGCCAAGCGCCTACTCGTTGCAGCTCGAGACCTTCAGGCACGGCTGACAAAAGCCTGAGGGAGCCCGTTTAGCGAATTTCCGGAAACTCTCGCTCTAAAGCACGCTCCACGCAGTCGCGTTGCTCGACGGGGCGGAATCGATCCATCACGTCTTTCAGCCACCCCAAGCCTTGACGCCTTCGCCGAAGATCTGAGCCTGCGTGGGGATCGAGCGGCAGGCGCTCTCCACTTCCTGGCCTGATGATCTCAGAAGCGTCAGAAACATCGAGGAAGTCAGTGGTTGCAAGAGCCCTTCCGAGAGTTTTCTCGAGCGCCAGCCGGAATCGACTCCGAATCAAAGGCTGCGTTGCGCCTAGTTCCTCGAGCGGACCATCAATCACGTCGACCACTTCGTCAGGGAAAACGAGAAGCGGCGCGAGCACTTCTGCTTCCCCATTCCAGCCTCCAGGGTTCCCGACTAATCGCCGCTCATCGATGCGGAAAGCCCCTACCCGAACTTGGCCGCGTGGACCGGTTCGGGGCTGGGCAAAATTCAGCGCGACTTCGAGCCCAGAAAAAGACAAAAACGGAGAACCCTGCGGACTCATAGCGTGCGCCGCAAAAAGCTTCATGAGCAAGACTTGGCGAATTCCGCCCACAAAGGGACTCGCTTGCTGATGAAGACGTTCGCGCATCGTTTCTAAAGAGCGAAGGCGACGGGTGTAACTGCCCTGATTCCGGGTCAAAAGCGTTGAAAAGAGAAACGGCTTTCCCTCGGGAGTGTGCATCAAGCGATCATCCGAGAGCCCTCGGAAGACTACCTTCAAGCGAGCAGGATCGGGATTCTCGATCGCATTCAGCCACTCACGCCAGGCGGCCTTTTCTGCAGGTTCCATGAGTGGCCAGGGTAGATAAGCTTCGAGGAGTTTTCTGACCCCGACGCGGTCGTTCCGAGCCACGAGCTCATTGAGCTTGGGCTCAGTGGAAGCCTCGAAAGCGTCGAGGCGCTTTTTCTGACTCGTCCATTGGCGCTCCCGATCAGAGGCGTCGACCTTGGCCACCTGACGAGCTTCTTCGAGAAGACCTAAAGCGTGGGCTTTCCTTGCCTTCAGGTACTCGCTTGCAAGAGGCAGTTCGTCTGCCGACAAAACAGTGGGAAATCGCCTGAGAAGCACTTCCAGGCCGGACAAGGCCTCAACTTCCAAAAGGGCTAGGCGCACCTGCGCCTTTCGACTCCCGTTTTTTGCGTTGAAGTGAGTTTCAAACCAAATATTCGGACGATCCCCACTGGGCGGAAGTAATTCGACGCCATTCAGCTGCCAAGCGAATTGATAAATTTGCGCTAGATGTAAAAGCTCTTCGAGAACCACCATGGGGTGATGAAGACCCGCTTCCGTGATGCGAAGCTTGATTCCGATGGGCTGGCCCGCCACGAAGTCAGGCTCCAAAGAGGCCTGCTGCCCGTCCTGAAACCCAGAACGATTCGGGGGCACTTTCTCGATCCTGACCGGAAGCTCATTCGCAATTTGCGCGAGCCAACTTCTGAGCCAAGGCTCAAGGGATTGGCGACGATCAAAACGAGCAAGCCACTGCAGAGTGGCTTCATCGGGCGAGAAAAAAGCAAGAGCGTCTAAGGGACGAGCGCTCGCAGGAGAGTTCGAACGCACGCGAATGACGTCGTAGACCGGGTTTCCTGAGGGCGTGGAGCGCGCCACGAGCCCTCCCCACTCGAGCGCAAGCCTTTGATAGAGCGCGAGCAACCCTCCGCGGGAGCGCAACCACTGTGTGGGAACAGCACCCCAAGCTTCGGCCCTGGGCGGGCCGCGCTCGAGCTTCACCTGAAGACGGTTGCGAAGCTGCGCTCCGAGCTGCCCCTCCCACTCGGCCAAAGCTGCGCGGACTGCAGTTTCCTGCGCCTGCGTATCGACCGCGAGAAGGACTTCGAGCGGGCCGCGCTTGGGGCTCCAAGTGCCGTCCCACCACCCGACTTGGCGCAGGTGTGGGCGGACCGCCAGGCCCTGGCCCTCGAGTGCGTGCAGAAGCCCCTCAAGCGGCGCTCCAAGCTCAAGCAGCGCCTTATCCAAGGATGCCGCCGTGAACGCGGGCTCAGCCTGGATCAAGGCTTGAGCTTCATCATTTCGCGTGATGCCGCGTGCTTTCAGAACACGCGCTAACTGAAGCTGAGACACGGAGTCCCGCTTGGGCGCCAGGCGCTGCACCCGGGCAAACTCGGCATCCACTTTCCCTCCCGCGGGCAATCCACTCGCGGGGTGCTCCGCCTGAAAGGCCGTTCCTAAAAGGTGCTCCAGGAGCTTTTTCTTTCCTTGAGCGTGACCTGAATTTTGAGAAGCCGCCGCTAAATCCGCATCCGTACCCACTTGGTCAGAAACGAGGAGAAACACCTCGAGCGAATCCTCCGGACCATCAAAGACTCGTACCAAATGCGCTGTCTCGAGCTCGACCAGCTGCGCCCTGCCCCGAAGGGACTCCAGCCAAGAGCGCGTTTCCTGAAAAGGAGTTCGGACATTTGCGACCGTTCCTTCGCGACGAATGAAAGCAGGCAAGCTTTCGCCCGTTCGGCGCGGAATCAGGCGCGTGTTTCCATTGCCGTCTTCGGCTCGAACCGGCTGCACGACTGCGCCTACCTCCAGGCCCGAACCGGGAAGCGCTCCCGCAGTCCCAATATAAACCACGTGATGGTGCCCAGATGCTTTCAATGCCTGAGCGATGGGGACGATTTCATCGCCCCAGGTATTCGAAATGAGCCGCCAGCGTTCAACTTTGCCCGAGCGAGTGCGCACACGAACATCGGCGACTTCGTGGCTTCCCAGATCCAAACTCAGCTCCACCCCGTCTTCGAGCGGCGTTGGATCGAGCGACTGAAGGCGCTTCCCCAGGTTCTCCCAAGCGGATGCGTCCTTAGCGGCGTCCAGGAAGTTAAACCCTGCTTTCTGGGCTCGCGCTAGAAGCTTCCGTTCTGCATCGTTGATCAGAGCTTCGACCTCGGAAGCTCGTTGCTTGGAGAGCTCAGTGACTCGGAATGCCCAGGCTGCCGCACGAAGCGTTCCTAAGATGGCCGATTTTTGTCCGATCACCACGCGGTCTGCGCGGGGAAGCTCGCGGTAAACACGAGTAAACCCTTCTCGCATCTGAGCCTGCTGGCCCACGGGGCTTCCAAATACCCGAAATCCATCGAGCCGATTCCCAATATTTCCCCAGCGCAAGAGCGATGCTTGCTGCATGAGGTGCTGAAGACGATCTCCCCCAGAAATCCCGGTTACGGCGACATGAAGCCGGGGCGGATCGCCCACTTCAGCTCCCGGAACCTCTACCAAGAAGATGGGGTTATAATTTCGCCCAGGTGACTTCACTTCCCCGAGAGTCCGGCCCCGCTGCGCCTGAAGGTGGAGCTGAAAATCGCGAGCGTTGCCTAAATGAAATTCCACTTTCCAGCCAGATCGCTCTGCTTCCCAGAAAATGGCTCGTGTCGTTTTCCAAGATGCGTAGTCCTCGACATCCAGCGTGACTTGAGCGGGATCTAGGCCACCATCTACTCCCGGCCATTGATCTTGGGGCTCGGGGTTTCGGCTCACTGGAGGCGTTCCAGGCGTGTGCTGAAACGAATGTGGAGAGAGACGGAAGTACTCGCCCAATTTCTTTTTAAAAAAAGGATACGTCCAGCGAAGCGTTTCTTTCGAGCTCATCGGGCGCCCCGCTGCAAGCGAAGCCACCCAATCAAAAGCCAAATCATCCATCAGAAGCGGATCAAGAATTCTCGGATCGGCAGAAAAACGTTTTTCGAGTTTCTGAGGAGTCGCCTGAGCCAGAAGCTCCGCTTCAAAAGCCAATCCCCGCTTTCGCCACTGAAGCTGGAGCTGTCGAAAATAATAGTCGAGTCGATCGACCCGAAGGAGCGCCTCCAGTCGGGCCACCGAAGCCGCGGAATCAGCCGCAGCCGCAGATGTAGATGTAGATGTAGACGCCTCTGCAGCCCATGCATCCGCACCTGGGAAGCACGCAGAGCCTGTCAGCCCCAGTGAAAGGACCCACAGAAAACCCCACGTCCTGAACCTCCACCACCCCATGCTCGGGCTTCATACCCTAACGGGCGCAGCTTCGATACGCTTCGCTCAAGATGCGATTGAAAGCGGCTTCGCTGATGCCTTGACGACGAGCTTCCGACATCTTCGAAGAGATCATGTCTTCTAGTCCGCGGCGGGTGCCGTCTTCCCGGAAGAGCACTTCAAGCTTGGCGCGCGTATCCGCCGGAAGATCGCGGAAAGCATCCATCTCACGAAGGTTCACTTTCCCGGCCGCCACGGCGGTCTCAGGGCGAGTCGCCACGGCAGTTCCACCGCCACCGCGCTCGTCAGCTGGATTGGCCCGAGTGCCGCCCGCCAAACGCGCGACTTCAGCGTCTTCTTGACCCAAGATCTCGGCCAACTTCTGGCCCGAGCCTCTCAAGCCCTTCAGATCCTCTTGCAAAGCGACGAGACTTTCGCGCTCGGGAACATTCCCCAGGCGAGCTTCATCGATTTTGCGAATTGAATTGGTCACCCCTTGGATCAACACGTTGATCTCGCTGTTCACAGCTGCCACCCCGGCTCGAACAGTATCGATCCGGTCGCCGAGCTGAACCAGCGAGATCGCTTTCCCGCTCAGGTAATCGTTCTTCATCGCAATCACTTGCGCGTTCGCACGAGCGTTTTCCGCGATCAAATCGTCTACAAAACGAGCTCGGTCCTGAACTTCGGAAATGTTTTTCCAAAGCGGCGACATGATGCGCACGTAGCGAGCCGCGCGAGCCCCGCTCTCGTAAAGCAGCGCTGCCATCCGTCGGCCGTAAATTTCGTTGGCCGTTTTGCGAAGCTGATCATCGACCTGGCGCTCTTTCTTTGCCTTCACTTCAAGCGCTTCTGCTTCAGCGCGGAGTGCTTTGGCTTTCGCCGTGAAATCGGCTTCATAGCGCTTGGCATTCACATCATTATGGGCCGCCGGATTATCCAGGAACCTCGCTTCAAAAGCTTCCAGTTCGCTTAGGTTGCGGGCCAACTGCTCGGGCACGCCGTGCTGTTGAGCCAGATCCACCGCAGTTTTGAAGCCTTGAAGCTGACCATCGCCTTCGCGGTAGCGCAGTTGCGACAAGAAGGCTTCTTGATCGCCTTCCATCTTCACTTTGCCCGCTTCAGGCGAGTAACGCTTCACCGTGCGAGCCAAAAGGCTCGAATTCACACCCATCAATTTCAAGTCGTGCTTGGCTTGTTTGAAACCGACGATGGCCATCAAACCTTCCAGGAAAGCCTGCTGGCGGATCATTTCGACCGTGACGTTTTCGTTCGCCAGTTTTTCAGCGTTGGCCATCATGGTTGCAGCATTCCACGCCTGATGAGCGGTGAAGCCTGCGTTGATCGCTGCAGCTGCGCCTTGCATTGCTTTTGCGGCAACGGCAGCGCCGCTACCTTTTCCAGAAGCGGCCGCTTTCGCCAAAGCTTTCTGGAACACTTGCGCGTTTGCGCCTCGAGCCAAGCCCATCGTCACCATCATGGCGCCGTTCATCCCGAGCTGCGTGTAATCATCGCGGCTCATGAAGCCTTCCGATCCGCGCGAAGTTTGATCCAAGATCGCCACGCCCGCGTGTCCGGCATAAGCAGCACCCATGATCTGGGAGCCCACAATCAAGGCTCCATTCAGGCCTGCCACCCCAACGGGGGCACCCACGCCTGAAGCCATGGCCAAGAGCGATCCCGTGAACATCACGACCACGCCCAAGGTTTGCGCGGTCAACTGAGCCGCTTCGGTGCTTGCAGCCCAGAGGCCCGCTTTCGTTTCCGCCGCGCGCAACTGGTCGTTCAGTTGAACCAACTTCTCGAACCAAACGCGAGTCTGTGCGTCGCGACCCGACGGCATTCGCCCGAACTTCACGTAGCCGTCGACAAACGCACCCACTTGCTGAGTTGCAAGCTCGAAAACGGCCGGATTCCCCACGCGGGCTGCTTCCGAGGCGCGCCAGATGTAAGCTCCGAAAAGCGGCATGCCACGGAAAAGTGCCGAGCTAGCCTTCACGTCCGGGCTTGCACGCAAGTAGTCGCGCAGGCGCTTCATGTGGCCTTCGAATTCACCCATGATCCGGGCGAGTTCACGATTCTGCCCGTAGGTGCTCGAAAGCATGTACCCGCTGATCGCAAGAATGCCCGAATTACCGCGCACCACGCCGTTTGCTTCTTCACGCGGCTTCACTGGATTCAGGTACGAAAGAACCTCGAAAAGCTGCATTTGAGCATCCCAGGTCATTCGCTGGGCGGCTTGGCGAAGCTTCTGCGGAGCGCTCAGTTCCAAAAGGCGGAACGTGAGGTTGGCGTCCACCGGAATTTTGCTCGGATCTTCCTGATAAAGGAAGTCACGCACAGCAGGGTTCGTGTCGTTTGCTTTCAAGAAAGCCGTCATCAGCAAGCGGGCTTCTTCTTCCGCTTCTTGCGTGCGAGCGCGGTCGGCACCGAAGTCTTCGCTGGAAGCGCTCAGCGCTTTCCAAACCAAGTGACCTTCCTTCAAACGGGGAGCTTTTCCGCTTTTTTGGTCTCGCTCCAACTGCTGCATCATTAAATAGAGGGCCTTGGCGCGCTGGGAGCGAGCATCACCTTTGCCAACGGGCACGACCGAAGTCGTTGCGGCAGGGCTGCGAAAAGAAGCCTGAGCCGTGAGTCCAAAACCGAGGGCCGAGCCGCCCAGCAGAATGCTCAACATCAAGACGACTCCCACCGCTGCACGGTGATCGCCTGGCACTTTCTTGGAAATCTTGACGTTAAGAGCCTTGCGCAGGGAACGGATTGCCACAGGATTCATGAGAGCCACACCTTGTCCTTCACGAACTTTTCCGAACAAAACCTCGATACTTGGAGGCGCCGTGTTATTTACACGAAATCCTTATGATTCCAAGCCGTGGACCGCATGAACTTGTCGAATTAGTCAGACTCGATGCAACCCTGCGATTAGACGTAAGATATTCCCGTTCGGACAACTTCCTTGGGAAGCCCGTTTACCCGGCTCCCCGGGCCTTTTTGCAAAGAATTGCCGCCGAAGCCCTGGTCCGCATTCACCAGGGACTTGCTCAGGAAGGCTTAGGACTGCTCATTCACGATGGTTATCGGCCCTGGTCGGTAACCCGGACCTTTTGGGAAGAAACCCCTCCGGAGCTGAGGCGGTTTGTCGCCGACCCGGCCTTTGGCTCCCGGCATAACCGAGGCTGCGCGGTCGACCTTTCTCTATTCCGAAGGGATTCAGGCCAGCCCCTGCTCATGCCGAGCGACTTTGACGAATTCACAGAAAGAGCTGCGATCGACTATTCGGACGCTCCTGTGGAAGCCATCCAAAACCGCACCCGCCTGATCCAGGCCATGGCTACGGAAGGTTTTACTCCCTACCGTTATGAATGGTGGCACTACGATCACCCGGCTTGGGAGAATTACCCCGTTCTGGATCTCGCGTTTTCAGAGATTGAAGTCAGATAAAGCGAACCCGGGGACCAGTACTCGGAGCCTCGGTCACGTTTCCGATTTGCGCAGTCCGCGGGAAGCGAGCTTTAAGCTGCTCGACCGCACGCGCCGCCTGATCTGCGGGAACACTGAGAAGAAGGCCGCCCGAAGTTTGAGGATCGAGCGTCAACCAGCGCGCCCATCCTGCGCCCTCACTCCAGGAACACTCAGTTTGAGTGTATTCGCCATTCGTCTTATGAGCTCGATTCAGCATCTCGCCTTCTTCGATGCACTCGCGGGCACCTGGTAGTACCGGCAAGTCGGCTAAGCGAATTTCAAAGCCCACTTTTGAAGCGCGCGCCACTTGCAGTCCGTGGCCTGCCAAACCAAAGCCGGTCACGTCCGTTGCAGCATGAACGTCGATTCCACTGAGAAGCCCTTCCGTGCGGTTCAGTTGCTTCATGCTGGAAACCGCGGCTTCAATCCACTCGGGCTTGGCTTCTCTGATTTTGAGAGCCGTCGTGATCGTCCCCGTGCCTAAGCCTTTTGTGAGGATCAGGGCATCTCCCGGGCGAGCTCCATCATTTCTCCAAGCCTCACTCGTTTTCACGAGCCCAGTCACCGAGAAACCGAGTTTCAAAGTTTCATCGTCAATCGTGTGTCCACCCGCAAGGCACGCGCCACTCTCTTCGATCTTCGAAAGGGCTCCTCGCATCAAAGGCTCTAATAGATCCAAGGGAAGCGTTTGCGAGGGAAAGGCTAAAATGGAAAGCGCTGTCACGGGCTTTCCGCCCATAGCGTAAACATCGCTAATGGCGTTTGCGGCAGCAATGGCGCCGAAGTCCTCTGCGTCGTCCACAATGGGAGTGAAAAAATCGAGGGTTTGCACGAGCGCCGTACCGCCACCGAGTTCGTACAGGCAAGCATCATCCAGGTTCTCTGTGCCGACGACCAGTTCCGGTGGCCGCTTCATTTGAAGGCCACCCAAAAACTGACGAAGCGTTCCGGCCGGGAGCTTCGCAGCGCAGCCGCCTTTTTGTACGGTTTCAGTGAGCTTGATCATGAGCGAGTTTTCTCCTGCTGGTACTTCAGCCATTGTCGAACTTCGCCGCGATTTCCGCGAAAGGCGATGGCTCTAGCGTCTTTTTCTAAAGAATAGCGATAAAGCGGGTCGTAGTACTCTTCAAGCAGGCTTCGAATCCAATCGCGATGCTCGTCGGCACTCTTCGCTTCGCCGATCTGGCGGCGAATCTGGTCGTGCCTGAGACCCCCGAGCTTGGAGCGAATGCGTAAGAGCGCTTCTGAAAAATGCGACTTCAACGCGAACTCGGTCACTCCGCTTGAAATCGGCGCTTCGACATAAAGCTTGCGAATCCATTCTGCTCGCTCGTCGAGTGCCACTTCAAGAAGCACGACCTGGCTATTCCGCATCTGTTTTCGAAAAGCGCCGGGTACCGTCACGCCTCCGATGTAGGTGCTTTCATCTTCCACTAAAAGCTGACCGCCCGGGTTCTTGACTGAATTCAAAAGCAGAGCAACACCTAGGCGGTTTTCGAAAGTCTGTTGCGAGGGCTGAATTCTGCTCAAATAGCGACCAAAACTGGACCCTCGGTGCTCGGCCATCGCCTCAAGATCCACATAGGGCACTTGGGACTCTGGCAGGAGTTCAGTTTTCCCCGACCCGGTCATCCCTCCTAAAACGAGGAGCTCGGGGGGAGCTTCCAGAGAAGCGAAGAGGACGCGCCGTAGAGCCTGAGTTCCGCCCTGAACGCGGAGAACTTCGATCCACCGTTCGCGAATCCACTGGGATGCGATTTGAGAACGCATTCCACCGCGCCAGCAAGCTACCAAAGCACCAGAAGCGTTGGCGCTGCGGACTTCCGAAACCCATTGATCGACGCGAGAATCTTTCACCGGACCGACTAGGTCATAGCCTAAGCGCACAGCCTGATCCTGACCTTGCTGACGGTAGGTCAACCCGACCTGATGGCGTTCAGTATTAGTGAGAATCGGAAAATTCGAGAACCCAGGAATCTCACCCTGACGAAATTCTCCCTCAGACCGTACGTCTAAACGCTTCCACTCTGGATATTCCAGCAAAGCGTCTCGCGCAGAAATGCGGACTTCAGGTTGA
Organism: Bdellovibrionia bacterium; assembly: GCA_040399745.1. Taxonomy (GTDB): domain Bacteria; phylum Bdellovibrionota; class UBA1018; order UBA1018; family UBA1018; genus CANFHS01. Next base: position 14,242 of record JBBARP010000010.1, read on the forward strand.
AGGGAGGATGCGCTCATGGAAGGAGGGACCCTAGCACAGATTCGCGCGCAGACTTGCCACTCTGGGAGAGATTCAGAAGCTCACCCATCCCCACCACCGCCGTTCCCTTACCAACAACTTACAAAGAAACAGGGCCCCCGAGCTAGCTTTTCCTCCCCCGTTTTTGCCATTGCAGGGAAATGATTTTTCACAAAGACCGTTTTCGATTTCGTCGATTCGTTCCTATCGCGGCTCTAGCACTCACCCTGGCCCTTTCTGCTTGCCAAGGCTCAGGCGCCTCGACCGAGACCAGTCCCGATGGAAAGGCCCCGTTAGCCGATGCTCTTCCTGCACTGGCCGTGAAGTACGTCTCTTACGACGAAGGTTCGGGCCCGATCAGCACAGAAGCCCAAGCCGAACGCGACATAGTCGAGGTGAATCGCCTTTGGAAACCTTGCGGAGTACGGTTCCGCTTATCCCGCTATCTTTCTGTGAATCCCAGCTCCTATGGTCTGAGTTCAGGGGCAGGAGCAGCGAACGAAACTTCTGCCATCCGAAACGCTTTTTCTGAACCCGACTCGTTACTTGTCGTCTACACGGGCAACTGGAATACCGTGAAGAACGCTTGGACTGCAATGCCGGGTAGCGCGCCTTACGGCGCTGTCCTTGAAAGTTCGGTCGTGAACTATCCCAACATCGTGGCTCACGAACTGGGCCACTACCTGGGGCTCGATCACGTTTCGACCTCTTCCAACATCATGAGCACTTTGATTTATCCCTCGTCGACTTCATTGAGCGCAGCTCAATGCCAAACCGCTCAGAGAACGATCGCTCAATACTGGAGTGCGATGCTGAAGTAAGAATTCAAATCGCGCCTCACAGATCAGGATTTTTACTTTCGGTGCCCCCAAACTGACGGTATGTTTGGGGGTATGTACAAATGTCCTACCTTTGAAATCGCAGCTCCGTCGTCCCGTCGCAGTCAGCTGGTCCTCATTCCCGCTCGCGGTGCGGTTCCTCCGGCCGTTTTGAAGCTCATTCCTGTGCAGCTTCGCGATCACAGCGCCGTGAAAGGTGACCGTGGAGCCCGCCTGGTGCTTCACTCGAACACTGCCAGCACCGTGATTTTTGGGATCGGCAAACAAAAAGATTTCTCCCCTCAAGAAGCCGCAGAATGGGGCGAAAACGCAGGCCACCTGCTCAACAAAGAACACCTCTCGGAGATTCATGTCGTGTTCCCGGAAGGCATGCGCGACGCAGACGTCTGCGCTAACTTCCTGAAGGGCCTCTCCATGGCCAACTTCACTGTGGATGAACTGAAATCCAAAGGCGAAACCAAGCGCCCCGAGCTGAAAAAAGTCTGCATCTCGGCCGACGCTCCTCTGGATAAAGCCGCACTGCAAAACATCCCGCACCTGGCACAAGGTTTGGCCTTTGCCCGAACGATGATCGAACTTCCCCCTTCGCACGCCAATCCCTCGCAGATCGTTGCGCGCTTCCAGCAAGCCGTGGCCAAGGGCCTCGTTGAAGTAGAAATCTGGGACGAAAAGAAGATCGACAAAGAAGGCATGGGCCTTTTGAAAGCGGTCGCTGCAGGTTCGGCCACCCCGCCGCGCTTCCTGATTGCCCGATACGGCAAGGACATGGCGAAAACCAAGCCTCAGCTTTTCTTGGTCGGCAAAGGCGTCACGTTCGACACGGGCGGCATCAACCTGAAGACCACTTCCTGGCAGGACCTCCTGGCTATGAAGCGCGACATGTCGGGCGCAGCTGCCGTCATGGGCGCCATGCTTGCGATTTCGCAAATGCGCATTCAACAGCCAGTGACCATCTTGGCTCCGCTGACGGTGAACGCTATCGACGCGAACGCCACCCTTCCGGGCGACGTGATCACGAGCTACTCGGGAAAAACCGTCGAGATCATGAACACGGATGCTGAAGGGCGCCTGATTTTGGGCGATGCGCTACACTATGCGGTGAAGAACAAAGCCGATTACATCGTCGACGTCGCCACCCTGACCGGCGCGTGCATGATGGCGCTTGGCAAGCACCTTTCGGGCATGTTCACCAACAGCGATAGCTGGGGCGAGCAGGTTCAAGCCGCAGCAGAAGCTTCGGGCGAGCCGGTTTGGAAAATGCCGATGTCTCCGCGTTACGGCGAAGAGATCAAGAGCAAGGTGGCCGATTTCGCCAACATGGGCAAATCGCGAGAAGGCGGCGCTCAAATTGGCGCTAAATTCCTGGAACGCTTCGTGGAAGGCGTATCTTGGGTTCACCTCGATATCGCTGGAACCGACTGCTTGGGCGAACCGGCTGCATCAGCAGCTTCGCAGCCCGGCGCAGGCCGAATGGTTCACACCTTGGTGCACTTGGCCGCGCAAATGGCCGAGAAGCACAGCGGCGGCTCCAAAGCTCAATCGGGCAAAAAGAAGAGCTAACGCGCTCGTCTGGTCCGCTTAAAAACCAACGCGGGGTTCGGCACTGCCGGCCCCGCGTTTTTTCGTTTCGGTAGAGCCCGCACTCTTGACTATCAGCCAGGCACGCGATTTCGCAGTTTCCGCGCTGCCGCTCTTCCCGCCAAGCTCCCTTGAGCCGCACAAGCCGTTAGCAGATAGCCTCCGGTTGGCGCGTCCCAATCCAGCATCTCGCCGGCTAGAAAAATGCCTGGAAAGCGCTTCATCTCGAGGTTTTCATCCACCTCGGAAAAGCGGATGCCACCGGAACTTGAAATCGCCTCACTCAGTGGCTGACGTTCGCGCAAGTGAATGGGAAAAGCTTTCACACGCTTTGCCAGTTGCGCGGGATCCTTTCGAACCGGCTCTGGCGTCAGATGAAAAAGAAGGGCCTGAGCCGCTTCGCATAGAGAAAGTCTTTTTGCAGCGGCCCGAATCGGCGAGAGTTTTTCCCGGCCACCCGTCAAGCGTTCCAAAACCTGGTCCTCGCGAAGGTCGGGCTTGAGGTCTAAAACCACCTTCCCCACCTCGCCCGCGAAGTAGACCGGAGTTCCCTCAAGTCCATAGGCCGTCACCACGAGATCGCCCGCGCGCTCGCCCCGCGACGATTGCAACCGGATGTTCTTGATCGGAAGTCCTTCTGCTTCTCTAAGAAACGCTTGCGGCCACTCCACTTGAAAGCCGGAATTCGACGACTGAAAGGGCTCCCTGGCCCATGCTAAGGAATCAGTCACTTCAGTCCAGCGTAGCGGCGATTCCGTTTTTTCCCAGCTTCCCCCACCGAAAGCAAAAACGGCAGCATCCACTGCGTCACTCGTGCCGTCCGCAAACCGAAGTAGCCAGCTGCCATCGGGCAAAGACTCAAGGCCCGACCACTCTTTGCGAGTCGCTAATCGGCCCCCTCGCGCCTCAATCCGTCCGAGCCAGGCTTTTAGAAGCGGAGGTGCCTTCATCCCCTCGATAAAATAGCGTCGACTGGTGCCTTGAAAGGTGGGAATCCCGAGTTCCTTCTCAATAAACTCGAGCCACTGCTGGGGAGAGAACTCGTCAAAGCACTTTTTAAAATGCTCTCCGGGCCCGCGGTACTGCGCCACAAATTCGCGAAGGCTTTGCTCCGTCCCCACGTTTAAGCCCGAACTTCCCGCAACGAGGAGCTTCCACCCCGGAGCAGGACGCTTTTCATAAAGAACGGGCTGAAACCCCGCCTGAACCAGCTCAAACGCGGCCATCAAGCCAGCAGGGCCTGTCCCAAGAACTGCAACTCGAGGACCACGAGCGTTCATTGCAAGCAACGCTTCGTACAACCGATCTGAGCACCCTCGTGATAGGTTTCCTCAGTAATGAGTTCCCGCTGCAAGCAGGTATTCAGGTCCCAGTCGTAATTCGAGTAGGCGATCGGGAGTCCTGATTTCTCGCCGCCCTGAAGCGCCTTCACGGGAAGATAGCTGGTCAGAACCTGCGGAATCTCAGCTCGAGATTTTGCAAAATCCGTTTCATACCACTCGAAAATAGGTGAAATGACCCACTTTTTTTCTTTCTCGATGAAATCGTTTTTCACAGGATCGAGCAAGAAACTAATCGCGTTTTCGCGTACCTGCCGATTAAAGAGGCGAGAAGAATACCATTTGAGGGCCGGACAACCTTTAGCAGCGCACACCAAAGCAAAGTGCATGTTGCGATCCTGGAACCAAGGCCGAATCCACTCGTTCTCAAGTGCATCCAAAGTAATGGTCTGCCCCAGGAGTTTTACGAAAGGAATTCGCCACGCCTGATCTTCGCCACCTACGGTTTTGATGGTTTTAACGGGGTAATAGGCCAAGATCAGCGCCACGGTATAAGCGTTGTAAGCGTTCGCGAGAAAAGCCTTCTTCTCAAGAAGGGAAAACCGCTGATACTGCGGCAGCGTCACACTCCGAAGGCGCACCAAATAGGCATCCAGCTTCTTCCGATCGCGAATGGCGCAATCGTAATTAATGCCGATACCGAAAGAAGTCGGCTCAGTGAATTGATCGACCCACTCTTTCCACACGCGATGCTCGTGATCAATGCCGTCAAAGCCCGCCAAACCGAGCGACAGAAAGATCGGCATCAAGAACGAAACGAACAAACCCGCTTTTAACCATCCGCGGGAAGTTTCCGAAGATTTTTTCTGAGTTGACGCACTCTGGCTCACGCAAAGCTCATCGGAGGAAATTCCCTTTAACTCAATACTAAATCCGAAAGATCGAAATCCGCTTTCGATTTTCTTAGTTCTGAATCGAAGGATCCACGGGACGCTTCAGACCCCGATAACGATCCCGAAGTGACTGAACGTCTTCACCAAACCAACGGAAGCGAATCAAAATGGCAATATTCCGGAGCACGCGACGAAAAAAACCATCACGCCGATAAAGACGCGCCGACACCTGAACATGACCACGCCCAGGTACATGAAAACCTTTTTTCAATGCTCGAAATTGATCTGAAAGCATCAGATCTTCCAAAAAGCCGCCAACCGGCATCCGCACCTGCGGAAGTCGACGGAAAAAGGGAGCACTCGTCCAGACGAATTGCCTTTGACCCCGAAGGGCCATGCGGTTCAAGAAGCCCGCGTAAAGCAACAGAAACAAACGCGTTAGACCCGCGCCCGTATCGCGGTAGGCCTTGCGGAAAGCTCCCACGGGAGCAAGCCCCGTCGAAGTCTGCCAAGCCGCTACTTCTAGAATGGCTGCTTCATCCACTCGGCAGTCAGCAGGAATGATCCAAAAGAGCTTGCCGGAGTCAGGAATCTCCATCGTGCGAGCAATACATTGACCTGGACTCAGTCGATCACTCGGAGACCCCACTTGGCGACTCCGCATGACCACACGTGTGCTGCCCGACGAAAACCTCCGAGCTAACTCTACGGAAGCATCCTGGCTGCCCGAATCACAGATCCACACTTCCCAATTCCGGAGCGTTTCCTTATCCTTCTCGCTGCCAATTGCCCAAGCCCTTCGGAACGCCATATCGAGCGCCGCCAAAGTTTCAGACAGGATCGAAGCCTCGTCGAGGACGGGAATCAAAATCCGCATGGATGTTTCCGACTCCGCTTCCTTAGAGGAACAGGCGAACTTCGGTGACGAACGAGCCGTCTGGACCGTCGAAGGTCATCAAGACCCCGCAACTGTCCTCACGGACCGACATCAGCATGTCCTGGAACTCAGGCGAGACCATGACCGGAAGACTGGAGAGTTTGAGCTCATAGCCCAAACGGTTCAGACTTCCTTTTGCTTGACCGGCCAAAATGTTGGCCAGCTCGCATACGACGTTCAACACGGCTTCGCTGGCACCGTCTTGCTGCTGACCAATCATCTTAGTAGCAGCCTTCGCGAGAAGATCTTGCGACATCGTGATGATCACTGCGCCCGAGACGCTGCCACCCGAGAATTCGATCATCCCGGAATAGCCGACCTGGTCAGGAGTTCCTGCGAAGTCTTTGCGACCCAGCGAGAAGCCCATCTTGGCCTGACCCTTCATCGAAAGGATCGTGGCTTCAGAGAAGATGTCGACAAAATCCGGCGGCACATCGCCAAACTTCACCACACCCAAGTCGTTCAAGGCATTTCTCATGTCAAGAGAAGCCCACGGACGGAACTCGGCCGGGAAGAGCATCCCCGGGCAA
>JBBARP010000010.1:20326-145327 GCA_040399745.1 Bdellovibrionia bacterium
GCCGACACAGAAGCCGGGTTGACCACCATGTCTTTCAAAGCCGAGAAAATGAGGCCGTCCAAGCGAACGCCGACTTTCACGAACTTCAAGATTAAGACGGTAGGCACCTGCGGCTTACCTGCCAACTTGCCCCGGAACTCCGCAAAGGAGTTCCCTTCCAGGAACACGGCGGGTGATTCGAAGGTGATGACCCGGTAGCCCTCGCGGTCGATGATCTCGTAAGAGTTCGAACCCAAGGACATCTCGCCCAAGATACTGAGCAGCAGATCGTTTTCGGTATTTCCTGCGGTCTGATTCTGGTTTTGCGACATATTAGATTTCTCCTCTCGCCCGGGTCATTTGGTTGTCGCAAAGAAGGTGGTGAAAAATGCCTGCACCACCTGACGGGAGAACCCGTCGGCCAATTTTTCCATCTCGCGCTTCAGGTCCAAGGTCGGCTCGTGGGCCGCCTTTCTACGACAGAGATAGTCGAAGTCGTCGCAGATCCCGATGATTTCAGCGCACACGTGAATGTAGGCGCGGTTGGTTTTCGTCGGGAAGCCCTTATCGTTTTTCCGGAAGTGATGTTGTGACACCGCCTGAATAACAGTCGGGTCAAAACTCTTCACTTTCCGAAGCTCCTCAGCACCCACTTCTGGGTGACTCAGGTACTTCTCCAAGTCTGCTGGACCAATGTCACTCGCACCTCGGTTACTCGGGAAGCCGACAATCGTAAGACCCAGGTCGTGAAGAAGACCTGCCATCCCGATCACCTGCACCGAGTGATCACTCTCCAGCTTCAGTGCTTTTGCCATCAAGCCGGCAGAAGCAGCCAAAGCCGTATTGTGCTCGTAGTTCCCCACTTCGGCCAGATACTTGGCGATGTGGTTCGAGCGAGTCACATGGAGTTCTTTCACGACCGATCCAACGTTCTTCACGAACGTAGCGGCGTACTCCAGATTCTCCTTGGTCGCGCCATTGAAAGTCAGAAGCGAGTGAACCATTTTACCGTGGTTCAAAGCCACTTCGAACTTCTTACTGGCCGAGAGCTGCTCACTCTTCACCAAGGCGCTCGAAACTTGTTCGGTATACCGAACGAAAGCCTCTTGAACTTCCTTGCGAATGAAGAAGACCTTCAGACCACGATCGGCGTAACGCTGAACCTGAGCCCGGTCCACGATGTCGCCAGCAGCGACGAATCGAACGTACTTACCGGGGCCGAGGCGCAGATAAACGTCGAAGAAGCTTCGCGTTGCCGCCATGACTGCAATCCAGTCAACGGCAACGAAGTCTTCGTCGCTTCCCGTAATGGACTCAGCCTGAGCCAGCGAAGGATCGACCTGCGCACGGCTCTTATCGAGAACTTCCTGGTTGATACCTTTGAAGAGCTTCCGGAAGACTTCTCCCAAAAATTGCTCTTGAAGCGGACCCGGCACCGGATCATTGATGCGAAGCTGCTTCTTCTTCGTTTCGTCCATGACGATCGGAGCCGTCGGATCGATCACCACGAAGACTTCGGCGGCCTGATACTTTGCGCGAGCAAACGTCGCGACAGACAGAGCCGGAATATCTTTGAGGTTAGAAGAGATGATCACCACCCGTACCTGTTTGTCGGGATTCGTGGCCATGTAGAGTTGAGCTTCTTTCCCGTTCGGGAAAGCTTGGACCGAGAAGTTCCACTGACCGGCGGTAGCCACGGTCGGTGATTTCATCAAGGTTTCCAGATCTTCGCCCGGGTGAATCACCAGGGCGAGGTGCTGGCCCGCAGGCTGAGCTGTGGTCATATGAGGCACTCTCCGGGGGAAGTAGCGAAAAAATAACTGTTAATACCAGTTAAGGATCTTTTCGGAACCCATGCAACCTTTATTTAGGAAAGATATGCCGCTCGGTGGCTTCTCTTTTCTAGACGCCAGAAAAGTGACTTCGGCCTTAAGTTTTTTAACTCACTTTCCGATACACTCGTGAAGAGAATTTCATTCACCTATTTGCTTCCGTCACCTGGAGAACTTCGTGCTTCGCTACTTCAACTGGCTTCACCTCCAATTCCCCGCTGCACGCCTCGAGTCCCTCCCCGTCATCGATGACGAAGGAAAAAGCTCCTTAAAAGGAGTTCGCATCACGGGCGACCTTCGCGGAAACGCTCTTTTGAAAACTGCGACGCACTCGGGCACTCAAGCGGTGAATTCGCTGAATCAAGAGATCCAAGAAAACCCTCGTCAGCCCGACTCACCCGAGCTCGACATCGCTATTCTGGGCGGTGGTGTTTCCGGCATCTCGGCAGCACTTCGATGCAAAGAGCTCGGACTCAAATATAAAGTCTTTGAGGCTAACGAGCTTCTCAGCACCATCCGAAACTTCCCGAAAGGGAAACCGATTTATCGTTACCCGCTGAGCTGGGATCCTGGCGCCGCACTAAAAATCGAAGGGGACTCAAAAGAGGCACTCCTCGACGCCATCGAAACCCAGGCAAGCGACATCGTTTGGGAGAAGGCGAAGATCGAACACGTCGCTTGGGAAAGATCCAAGGACGGCGGTCGGGTCAGAATTCAACTTTTCGGAGTCAAAGAGCCCCTTTACGCACGTCGCGCTATCATCGCGATCGGCAAAGCTGGCGCTTATCGCCTCCTGGATTGCCCAGGCGCCAAACTTCCGAAAGTGGTTCACCGTCTCTACGATCCCACTGAGTACAAAGGAAAGCGCGTCCTCGTTGTTGGCGGTGGCGATAGCGCTGCTGAAGCCGCGCTGAACTTGAACCGAGCCGGAGCCAAAGTCACGATTGCTCACCGCGGATCCCGTTTCGAGCGAATTAAAGAGAATCTTGCTTTGGGTCTGAAGCAAGAGCTCGGAGAGGCGAATATTTACCTTTCCACGCAACTGGCCTGGGTGACTGAATCTGGGGTGACCCTCAGAACGGACGACGGCAAAGAACTGAAAGACACTCAGATCGATAACGATATCGTCATCGCTCAGATCGGTCGCGAAGCGCCGGCACCGTTTTTGAAGCGCTGTAAAATTGCGATCACCGGAACGTTTGACCTGAAATTCTTCGCCACGATGGCGGTCGCTTTGGCCGTCATCACCGCGATCTATTCCTGGAAAAATGATGGTGGATATCTCAATACCCTCTTCGTCGAGAAGAATTGGTTCCCCTACAATCTCACTCACCCCACCTTCAAGAGCCCTGGCTTCTTCTATGAGCTGCTCTATACCGGCACGATCATCACCTTCGGCATTCGAAGGATTCGTCGCAGGAAAACTGAATACATCACGAAGCAAACGCTTTCACTGATGGCCTTTCAGACTGTGCCCCTGTTCTTGATGCCCTACTTCATTCTGCCGTGGCTGGGTGACTTAGGCCTCTTCGATTCAGGCTTCATGCACAGTGTGGCGAACGAACTCTTCCCCAGACCAGAAGAAGGCGCGCCTCGCGAATACTGGCGCTCGGTTGGATTTGTTCTAGCTTGGCCGCTCTTCCTCTGGAACGTGTTCACGCCATCACCGATGACGGGCTGGCTAATCATCTCGCTTATCCAGACTTTCGTACTGATCCCACTCCTCGTCTGGAAATTCGGTAAAGGCGTCTATTGCGGCTGGATTTGCAGTTGCGGCGCACTCGCCGAAACCTTGGGCGATATGCACCGTAAGAAAATGCCGCACGGGCGCGGCTGGAACACCTTGAACATTTCGGGCCAGATCATTCTGTTCATCTCACTCGGACTTCTGGTTCTCCGAGCCGCAGGCTGGTACTTGCCGGACACCTGGAAGCTGGCGTGGCTGAGCGGCGAAGTCTCCGTTCGAGAATGGTCGGAAACGCTCTGGGTTCAAGGCCTAGTGGCTGCAGAGGCTTGGGGATTCCCAATCAACTACTACAAAGTGGTGGATTACTTCCTCAGCGGGATCATCGGAATCGGACTTTACTTCCACTTCAGTGGTCGTTCTTGGTGCCGGTTCTTCTGCCCTCTGGCTTCACTGATGAACTTCTACGCACGCTTCAGCCGCTTCCGGATCTTTCCAGAAAAGTCCAAATGCATTTCGTGCGCGGCTTGTAGCACCACCTGCCACCAGGGCATTCACGTCATGGCGTTTGCTGTCGAAGGCAAGCCCATGAATGACCCCCAGTGCGTGCGGTGCTCTGCCTGCGTGAACGCTTGCCCCACGGGTGTTCTGCAGTTCGGCGAGCTTCTCCCGGACGGCACCGCCAAGCTCGACAAATTGATCGCTAACCCCCTGCACGCCACGAAGGATGGCACTGGATGAACGCTATGAAGATGATGATGATGAAACGACTTGTCGCATTCGCCTGCAATTTGAGCCTCTTCTTGGCACTATTCCTGGCCGTCACGCCGCTGACTGCCCAAGCCTCAGGCTCTTATGTTTCGCCTAACGCTCTTCTGAAAAAGAAGTCCGGTGGCGAACCAGCGCCGACCCCCACCCCCGAGGCAAAGAAGAAAAAATGACGCATTTTCCCACTTGAACGCAAAACAAAAGACTCAAATACTGTTCTAAACCCCATCAAAGGAGACTCTCATGTTCGCACCCGATACCCGTATTCTCGTTGCCGATGACGCTGTCAGCATGCGTATGACCATCATCAATCACCTGAAGAGCCTGGGCTTCACCAATTTCGTAGAGGCCCCGAACGGGAACGCGGCATTCCAACTCATGGAAGCTGCCCCAGAGCCTTTCCAACTGGTTCTGTCGGACCAAAACATGCCCGAGTGCACGGGCCTGGAGTTCTTGCGCCGCGTTCGCGCCACCGAAAAATTCAAAACCACTCCCTTCATCATGATCACTTCAGAAACTGAAAAAGCGATCGTGGTGCAAGCCGTTCAATCGGGAGCGAACAACTACGTCAGCAAGCCCGTCACCGCTGAAGCACTGAAAGGCAAGCTGGAAGCCACGTTCGCCCGATTGCCGAAGTAATTACTCAATCTCAAAGTTCAAGGGGGGACACGGGTGCTCCCCCCTTGAACTTGCTTTGACCTCTCGCACCCGCAGGTTGTCCCTCTCACCGATTTCCAAAAAAACCGAACCGGAGCCGCACCAAGCGGCACTGAACAAGGCAAGACATGCTGACAAAAATTCGCGACATGAAATTCGGACTGAAGATCATCTCCGCCCTGGTGGGGCTGGTCTTCATGGGATTGACCCTGACGGGCGTTGTGGCCTACCGCTCCTTGAGTCACGACTTAGAAATGCAACTCGGCGAGCGTCTGGATCACATCGCGCGCACGGCTCAGTTGCTGATCAACCCCAAGGATCACGAAGCCCTGGTCGCGCGATTCTTGAAGCAAGAGCAGAACCTGGATAAAACGCCTGAATTCAAGCGTATCCAGAAGACGCTCCAGATCATCAAAGAGCGAAACCACCTAGAAGACGAGATCTATACCGTCATCGCGCCGGACTGGGCTCCAGGCAACATGATCTTCATGGCCATGAGTGCCGAGAAAACCTACCTCGGTAACGGCATGACCTTGCACCCCTTGGTCAGCCAGACGCTCAAGACCAACAGCTTCAATTACAGCGCGCTCTATAGCGATCACGAAGGATCCTGGGTTTCAGCTTTTGCCCCCATCTTGGATTCTTCCGGCAGGCCAGCAGCCGTTTTCGAGATCGACTTCAACGCAACCGGCGAAGTGCGAAATGCGAAGATCACGCTTCTGAAGACGCTTCTCTTCCCCGCCTTAGTCTCTCTTCTTTTGGCAGCCATCCTGGGCCGAAAGCTCGGTCGCCTGATGAGCCGCCCCATCGAGGAGCTGGCTTCAGCCACGGCCCTCGTTGCCGCAGGAAAGCTCGATGCCCGAGTGAAAGTCACTTCGCGCGACGAACTCGGCCAACTGGGAACTGGCTTTAACGCCATGACGGCTGACCTGAAGAATCAGCGTCAGCAGCTTCAAGATTACGCTCAAAACCTCGAAAAGAAGGTGTCTGAGCGTACCGCGGAACTCGCCGACGCCAACCGCAGCATTCGCGGCATGGTGAACAGCGTGACCCAAGGGTTCTTCATGTTCGGAAACTACGGCACCGTGAACGGCATTTTCTCGGCCGCTTGCGTGAGGCTCTTCGGGATTTCACCTGTCGGCAAACACGTCGCCGAGGTTCTACGTGTGACTGACGACGAGCGCCCGAACTTCGACCAGTGGCTCCAACTGGTTTTCCAAGACGCCATCCCCTTTGAGGATCTCGTCGGACTTGCTCCTCAAAATATGGAAACGAGCGATGGCCGCTACATCACTTTCAAGTACTTCCCTCTCCGAAACGAAGACGGAAGCTTGTCCCAGGTGGTGACGGTTGCTTCCGACGATACGGCTATACGCGAAGCCAATCGCCGCGCTGATCGCGAGAAGGCATTCGCTTCGCTTCTGATGAACGTCACGAAGCACCAGAAGCAATTCCTGAACTTCTTGACCGAGTTCTCGCCCGATCGCTTGAATGAGCAAGTGGCACAGAACCCGACCGATGCAGCGCACGTTTTCCGGGTCATCCACACTCTGAAAAGCGCGGCCGCGAGCTTCCAGTTCAAAGCCGTGGCGGAATACTCCCACCACTTCGAAGAGGACCTCGGAAAGATTCGCGACGCCAAAGTTCCCATCGACCAGGAGATGCTGAAGCAGCGAATGACCGAGCTTTGCGCGATCTTCGAAGAAGGCAAGCTGGCACTGGAGCCCGTCCTCGGGAACAAGATCAAGTCGACCAGCGCCTGGCTTGAACTTCCGCTCGAGGACATGGAAGGCTTCGCGAAGAAACTTCGTGCGAGCGGCGTGGATCCGAGCCTCTCGAACGAATTCGTCGTGAACTTCTTGCGCGAACCGATTCACCGCTACCTGACTCACTTGAACGAGATCACGGTCGGTTTGGCCCAGCGCCTCGGTAAAGAGATTCAGCCGCTGGAAGTCAAAGGCGGGGAACTTCTGGTTTACGCTAAACCCTATCAGACCTTGTTCTCGTCCCTGACCCACGCGGTTCGAAACAGCATGGACCACGGGATCGAGACTCCGGAAGAACGCTTGGCCGCAGGTAAGCCCACCGCAGGTTCACTGATGATCGAAGTGAACCGCAGTGAGCGAGCCAAAGGCGACAGCGATGCTTGGATCGAAATCAAGCTGGTCGACGACGGTCGCGGAATTTCGGCGGACAACATCCGAAAAGCTGTTCAGGAAAAAGGTCTGACCTTCCCGCTCGATCGTCCGGATGACGAAGTCATTCAGTACGTGTTCGAGGCCGGCTTCTCGACGAAGTCTCAAGTCACCGACCTCTCAGGTCGGGGCGTGGGCATGGACGCGATCAAGACGGCTGCTGTCGCCATGGGCGGCACGTGCAAGATCATGAGCCGTCCGGGCAAGGGAACGGCGCTCGTCATCCGAGTTCCTGAGCTCAGCGTCGTTTAACGCTTATTTCATGTCCGAAAGTGCTCCCTCTACCGCAGTCGCTGCATTTGTGAAGACCCCGGGCCTGAGTCCGGTGAAAACACGCCTCAGCGAGACAGTCGGACCTGAAGCAGCGCTCGAGACTTATCGAACTTGTCTTGCCGCCTTGACGGGCCTTTTCAATTCCGCGATCCCTCGCCTGGGCGTCTCGCCCTATTGGGCCGTGGCTGAAGAAGAAGCCAAAGCTTCTCCCGTCTGGAAAGACTTTCCTACAGTCGTCCAGACACGAAGCCCCGGACTCGCACCGCGACTGCACGGCGTCTACTCGAAGCTCAGGGAGCGGCATCCAAGCGGCGTCCTTCTGGTCGGAGCAGACTGCCCCCACCTCCCCCTGGGCTTTCTTGAAGAGGCGATCCGAGAGCTCTCCCAGGACGACTGCTTGGCAGTGGTTGGCCCTGCTAGTGACGGCGGGTTTACCCTTTTTGGATCACGCGAAAATTTTCCCCTGAGTTTTTGGGAATCGGTCTCTTACAGTCGCCCGGACACTCTGGCTCAACTGGTCCAATCCCTTCAGGCTTGGAGAGGCCAGCATCCCAGCCGCAAGAGAATCCATCGCCTAGCAGTGCTGACGGATATCGACACCCAGGAAGATCTAGAAAAAGCCTGGGGAGAATACCAGTCGCTCAGCACTTTAGAGCCTTGGCCAGCTCAGCAGCGCCAGGCGCTGGAGAGGCTGCGCCCATGCTGACTGAGACGCATCCCCTTTTCATGATCCTTGGCCTGACTGCAACGCTGGGAGCATTTCATTTGCTGGAAGCTCTCTTCCCGTTGAGGCGCATCCAGGGCAGCCGCCTTCGGCATCTCGGGATCAATCTTGCCATTGGCACGGTCTCGTCCCTCGGACTCCTCGCTTTAACTTCGGCCTTGCTTGGCTCTTGGACCCAAGGTCAGCACGTTTTGTCCTGGGGTCTCATCCACTGGCTTGAAACAACCTGGGGTGCTCCATTCTGGTTAACCGCCGTGCTGAGCATGCTTCTCTTGGATTGGACTTGGTACGGTTGGCACCGCCTTTCTCATCGAACTCGCTGGTTCTGGCGGTTTCACCGCATGCACCACCGCGATATCAGAATGGACGCCTCCACCGGCATCCGCTTCCACTGGGGAGAGCTCTTCATTGCAGGAGTGATCCGAATCCTTCAGGTCTATTTGATCGCACCCGCTCTTTCGGTCTGGATCATTTTTGAAGCGGCGCTTGCGATCGCTTCCCTCCTTCAGCACTCGAACCTGAACTTACCCAAAAGGCTCGAAAAGGGCCTGATGAAGATTTTCGTCACTCCCCGCTACCACAGCATTCATCACCTCAGGTCCTGGGAAGAGACCGACTCAAACCTTGGGGTGATCTTCTCGTTTTGGGATGCTCTTCACCGGACAAGGAACCTGGAACGATTTGAGCAAGTAGAAGTTCTTCCCACGGGATCACCGGATGCCCATGCAGGAGACGAACTGCTTCCTTGGCGAACGGGCTTCTGGAACTCGCTGAAGGACCTGAGCTCACCTCGTTGATTCAGGTGGCGAAACTATGATGGCTTTGGGGCACTCTTCGCTTTCGAATGCCGCATCCACCTTGGGTTGGATTTTGGCTCATTTTGCCTGGCTTGGCTTGGCTCGATGGATCTTGGCCCGAAGCCAGACTGGAAGAATTTCGACAGCAGGTCTGGCCTGTCTCGCTCTCGCACTTTGGATCACCGGTTTAGCCCAGCTGAAAAACCCGGAAGAAACCGATGTGAATCGTTATTTTTTTGAAGGCGTTCTGGTCAGCGAAGCCGTGAGCCCCTACCGAACGCCGCCCGCTCGGTTTGAAACTCAGGCCTCCCACCTCTCTGCCCAAGCGCTCACAGCACTCCGTTCTATTCCTCAGGCAGAGCTTAATTTTCCAGAACTCGGAACACCCTACCCGCCGATCCAAGAAGCCACCTTTGGTGCGATCGCCCGAAGCGTTCGCGCGATTCTTGGCGGCTACGATCGCTTCGCCTTCCTTGCGGGTGTGGCGATCGCAGGCCTGTGTCTGGTCGTCGTAGGCTGGAGGAAAAGCCAAGTTCCTTGGGCGTGGATTGCGCTTTTTTTGTGCCATCCCCTTTTTTTACGCGAATGGGGCGTTCGCGCTCACGCGGATAGCCTCATGGTGGGAGCCATGCTCCTCGCGCTTGGCGCGAAAACCGCGCGAGCTCAGACACTCTTTTCGTTTCTCGCACTCGGCCTGAAATACCCAGGCGGTTGGATTGCTTGGTTCGTCGAAAGCCCCACCCTTCGCTCGCGCTTCATCCGCACGATGGGAGTAGGCCTACTGGGGGCTGCGATCTTCACTCCCTTCCTCCTTCAGGCGCCTCCAGGAACTTCGGGTGTGGCAGCCTTTACTTCACTTTGGGAATCCAATAGCGGCGTGCATCGCTGGGCACGCATGCTCCTCGGTCTTTATCCTGGCGACTCAGGCGAGTTCTTTCTCCGCCTCGGGCTGCTCGGTTTAGTCGGTGGTTTTTCGGCTCACCTAGCGACACAGAAAAACCTCGGTGCTTTTGAAAAAGCCGCACTGGGTTTTCAAGTCTGGGTTTTACTCAGTCCCACACCGAATCCTTGGTATTTCACCTGGATTCTGGCCCTCTTGCCCGCTTGCCGCGCTGAGGTTCGGAATCCCCTCCTCTTGAGCTTCCTGGCCTTGCCGCTGGCTCAAAGCTGGTGGGCTATTGACTGGGTCAGCTCTTGGAACAGCGGGGGCTGGATGGGCGCTTGGATGAGAACTCTGCAAGACCTGGGAGTTGAGCCGCTTTGGAATTTTGAGCATGCCTGGCTTGGCTTTTGGACTTGGAAGGCCTACCGAAGCGGACTACGGTTAAGCCATGTCGAACAATCACGGCCCTGACTGCTACTACCAAGGAAAAGATCTCAAAAAATTTGGCGACATCACGAAGCATTCGCCTGACCTTGGAAAGAAATTCTTCGACTACTATTCCGCAGTCTTTGCGCCCGGAGCACTGACTGAGCGCGAGAAATCCTTGATCGCTCTCGCTGTTGCTCACGCAGTCCAGTGCCCTTATTGCATCGATGCCTACACGACCGATTGCATTCAAAAAGGCTGCGATGAAGCCCAGATGATGGAAGCAGTCCACGTTACGGCTGCGATTCGCGGCGGGGCCTCGCTCGTTCACGGCGTCCAGATGATGAATCACGCCGAAAAGAAACTCCTCTGAAAGAAGCTCCGCGATGAAGCCCGAGGAACAGCTGAGTAAAATTCAGAACGTGGAATCGTTTGAAGCGAAAGTGGGTGCCCAGCTCGGCGGTCCCTTGCGCGCCACTTCAATCACCACACTGCAAGTGAATGTGGGAAAGCTTTGCAACCAAAAGTGCAAACACTGCCACGTCGACGCCGGTCCGGATCGTACCGAGATTATGGAGCGGCCAACCTTTGAGAAGCTCCTCAAACTTGCCCAGTCGCCTCAGATCACGACCGTCGATTTGACGGGAGGTGCGCCCGAGATGAATCCCCACTTTCGCTGGTTCGTCAGCGAACTGCGGGCACTTGGGAAAAAGGTGATCGTCCGCTGCAATCTCACCATTTTGATGGTGGGCCGTCAGAACGCTGATTTGGCGCAGTTTTTTGCCGATCACCGAATTCACGTCGTCTCGTCGCTTCCATATTACGAGAAATCTTGGACGGATCGGCAACGCGGCGAAGGAGTTTTTGATCGCTCCATTCAGGCCCTGAAGCTTTTAAATAGTTTGGGTTATGGAAAATCGGGCACGGGACTCGAGCTCGACCTAGTCGTGAACCCGCCAGGAGCCGTCCTTCCCGCGACCCAGGGTACGCTTGAACCCGTTTACCGCGAGAGCTTGAAGCGAAACCACAGCATTGAGTTCAGTCGCTTGATCACCATCACCAATATGCCCATCTCGCGCTTCCTGGAGTTCCTGGAGCGATCCGGAAACTTGGAAAGCTACTTAGAGACCTTGGTGAACGCTTACAACCCAGCCACGCTCGAAAAGGTGATGTGCCGGGATCTGATTTCAGTGAGCTGGGATGGTTGGCTTTACGATTGCGACTTCAACCAGATGCTGGAGCTCAAAGTCGACCCGTCTGTTGGCGCCACGCATTTGGACCAGATTGAAAGCATTGAACAACTGAATCGCCGGCCCATCGTGATGCGAAACCACTGCTACGGCTGCACTGCAGGCTCAGGCTCGAGCTGCGGCGGACAGCTCGATTAAATAGGATCCCCGTCTCAGCGCAGCCAATCGCGAGCTGAATCGAGAGCCTCCAACCGGTTTGAAATCCCTTTTTGCCAAGACTGGCGAGGCCAGCCCGGAGGCAAGTCATAGCGAAACTCGCCCGACTCAGCCTGAGCGAGGCTCACCAGATAATTTTCTTCACCCGGGAGAGGCTGGGGATCCTTCCCCAGGGACTGACTCAGGGACAAACGGAACTCTTTGACCATCGATCGAATGGGATGCGACATGATTACCTCGCGTCGCACCGCAGCATCTTCTATGCCAAAGGGTGTGCCCCCTGAAAACGAGGCTCCACGCCCAAAAGCCAGACGAAAACCACGGAGCGATGTAGGGACCTGCCTACACCGCTCCTGACACTGCTGTAGGGTCTTGCCTACAACGGGATCTAAACCCCTTTGAGCCACCCGCCATCACAAGCCACGGCCTGGCCTGTGATGTAAGCCGCAGGCTGGGAAGCTAAGAACGCCGCAAGAGCTGCGAATTCCTCGGGCTTACCCACGCGGCCGGCGGGAACCGAAGCGCTGATTTTTTCATACGGAACCTGAAGCTCACGCAGCCGCTCCGTGTCGGTATACCCAGGCAACAAGCCATTCACGGTGACCCCAAACGGCGCCACCTCGACGCTCAAGCTTTTGGCGAGCCCTAAAAGCCCCGCTCGAAGTCCGTTCGAGATCGTGAGCCCTGCCATGGGTTCGCGCGCGGCGACCGAAGTCACCAAAAGAATCCGCCCCCAGTGGCGCTCCTTCATCCCTGGAAGCGCTGCCTGAATCGAGTCGACAGCGCCCATCCACAAACTTTGAAAACCTTCTTGCCACTGCTGGGAGGTGACCTCACTAAAAGGGGCCTTGGGCGGGCCGCCGGTGTTCACGACCAAAATATCGCAGCCTCCCCATTTTTCGGTCACTTCCTTTACGATCGCGCCCGAAGCTCCGGGTTGACCGAGGTCCTTCGAAATGGCGAGCTCTGCCCCCACTTCCTTGGCGGCTGCTTGAATGCGCGCTTCATCGCGAGAAACCACCGCAACACGCGCGCCTTCCGCCGCAAGTGCGCGAGCGATCGCTTTTCCAAGGCCCGCGGAAGCACCCAGAACCAACGCCCGTTTTCCTTGAATTCCTAAATCCATCGCTTAGCTCCTTGGGCCCGGCCAAATCGGGGCCAGCCGCTCTTCGATCAATTTTTCTGCGCGAGCAAAATCCACCTCTTCCGGACGAGACAAGCCTTCCGAAAGATCTGCCAAGATCGTGTCCGCAATTTTTCCCACTTGGTCGGCCACGCGATACGGCACACGACTAAAAGTCGTCAAAGCGTAGCGCGATCCAAACCGATCCGGCCACTTCTGAAGGAGAAGTTTCTCGATTCCCTTTTCCAAAAGAAACCGAGCATCCCCTACTTTGTCCCGCATCTCGACAAAGTTCCAAAGCGCAAGATCCGCAATGGCATCAGCATCAGGCTTTCGATTCACCGCATACTCGCCCAAGCGCAGCCGCCAACCCGTAGGGTCTGCACCGATCAAATCGTCTAAAATGGCGCAGTCTTCAAACCCGCAATTCATCCCTTGGCCGTAAAACGGCACAATGGCGTGAGCCGCGTCCCCCAAAAGCAGCGTGCGCACACCGATATTCCAAGGTGCGCACCGAATCGTGATGAGCTGGCCCGTAGGATTCACCGCCCAAGTCCCCGGCACATCTTGAAGGAGTGGGAGCACGTCCGGAAAATAGCGAGAGAAGAATGAAACGACCGCTTCGGTTCCGCCTTTTTCCAGGGCCTCAAAGCTCGTCTCGCCCTTCCAGTCCAGAAACAGGGTGCACGTAAAACTTCCGTCAAAATTCGGAAGAGCAATGAGCATGAACCGACCACGAGGCCAAATGTGAAGCGCATGCTTCTCCATCTGATGCGCGCCCGTACTGGACGGAGGAATGTGGAACTCTTTGTATCCCGCTTCAAGCAAATCGTTCGTGACGGAGAACCCTGATCGCTCAATGGCTCTTTGACGAAGAAGCGACGCGCTTCCGTCGGTACCGAACACCACGTCAGATTCGCAGCGAACTCTCTTTCCCGTGAGCTCGTCTTGATACTCTACCCAGCCCGAGTCCAAATCCGCATCGACTGCCTTATGGCGAAAATGTTGCCGAACTTTCCTTGTTTTCTCGGCCTCTTCGAGAAGGATTTGATTGAGGCCCCCACGAGAAATCGAGTAGATGCACTCTTCATCGGTCTTCCCGTAAGCTTGATAAGTGAGCGTCCCGTCCACGGCGTGCATCATGCGGCCTTTCATGGCCACCGCACTATTCAGAACCTTTTGTTCCAGCCCCATCCGAGACAGGGCGTGAATTCCCCGCGTGGAAAGCGCCAAATTGATCGAGCGCCCAGCGCTGATCTTTTCTTTTCGGAGATCCGGCCTGCGCTCGAATGCGTCGACCGAATAACCGCGGCGAGCGAGCGCCAACGAGAGAAACGAGCCCACCAAGCCCGACCCCACCACCTGCATCCGGGAAACCGAATCAGCTACTTTGGACATGGTCTTTCAGAATCTCGGCAAACCGGAGTGCGTCGGTAAAGCGGTTGTAAAGTGCCGTGGGAGCAGCGCGGACGATATCGGGCTCGCGGAAATCGCAAATCACTCCGGCACGAACCAGTGCCTCTTGGAAACCCCGCGCGTTACCCTTCACTTTCAATGAAAGCTGGGTGCCGCGCCTGAGCGGATCTTTCGGAGTAACAATGCGGATGCGGTCGCCCGGCAGATCCAGAATCAGTTTTTCCAAATACCCGGTGAGAGAATCGGCCTTCTTTCGAAGCGAATCCATCCCCGCTTCATCGAAAAGTTCCATGGAGGCGCGAAGGGCTGCGAGCTGAAAAATCGGAGGATTCGAAAGCTGCCAGCCTTCAGCACCTTCCAGAACTTGAAACTCCGGCCCCATTTGGAAGCGAATCTTTTTGTTCTGCCCCCACCAACCCGCAAACCGAGGAAGTGTGGGGTTCTTGGAGTGTCGTTCATGAACAAAGCACCCAGAAAGCGCTCCAGGCCCAGCGTTCAGGTACTTGTAACTGCACCACACCGCAAAATCAGGGCCCCATTCGTGAAGCGACAACTTCAGATTTCCAGCGCCGTGAGCCAAATCAAAGCCCACGCGGGCTCCCTTTGCGTGGCCTGCCTTCGTGATCTCGGCAATATCGAACGTCTGACCCGTCAGGTAGTTCGGGTTCCCCAGCATCACGAGAGCGAGCTCGGATCCTTCCCGGTCGATGGCCGTGAGCACATCTTCCGGACGAATCGTGTCTTCGCCTTCGCGCGGAAACACTTCAACGAGCGCTTGGGCCGGGTCAAAGCCGTGGAAGCGGATCTGAGATTCCACCGCGTAACGATCCGAAGGAAAAGCCCCCCCTTCGATCAGAATCTTGAAGCGCTCTTTTGTGGGCTGATAAAAGCTGACCATCATCAGGTGCAAGTTCACCGTCAGAGTGTTCATGACGACCACTTCGACGGGCTCTGCGCCCACGAGTCGAGCGGTCATAGCCGTCAAATTCTCATGGTAGGGCAACCAAGGGTGCCGGGCATGCATGTGTCCTTCGACTCCCAGCCGCGCCCAATCCTCAAGCTCCTCGGAAATGTACTGGCGTGCTTTCCTAGGCTGAAGACCCAAGGAATTCCCGGTCAGGTAAATGCATTCCTTCCCATCCGGCCCGGGCGGAATCAAAAACTCTCCGCGGAATTTGGCAAGCGGGTCACTTGCGTCCAAGTTTTCTGCGTGACTCTTTTGCCAGAGCGATCCACTTGCCGGGGTCATAAAAACCTCTCCATTTTCAGGCCCAACCACTCCAGGGCCGTTCCGCTGAGCAGTCGCTCTCGCTGGGAATCCGACAGCTCGCTTAAACTCTCAATCAAGGCGCCCGGGCGCTCTTCGCCCAGTGGAAACGGATAATCCGTTCCCAGCGCAATTTTGTCCGCCCCAAAAAGCTCGATCAAATAGCGAAGCGCACTGGGATCATGCACCAGCGAATCCAAGTAAAAACGCCCCACGTAATCACGAGGCGGATGAGGATTCACAGCGGCACAAAGATCAGGCCTCGACTCATACCCGTGCTGAATTCTACCCAGCGTGAACGGGAAAGAGCCGCCACCATGGGCAAAGGCCACTCGAAGTTTCGGTAGACGCTCGAGAACCCCTCCGAAAATCATCGAACAAATGGCCAGCGAAGTTTCTGCAGGCATGCCGACTAGCCACGGCAGAAAGTACTTCGGCATGCGGCTTTCGCCCATCATGTCCCAAGGATGAACAAACAAAGACGCACCCAGAGCTTCCGCTTCTTGGAAGAAAGGGAAGAGTTCGGGCGCATCGAGATTCCAATCGTTGACGTGGCTACCGATCTGCACCCCGGAAAAACCGAGTTCCTGCACACAGCGCTTCAGCTCGCGGCAAGCCAGGTCCGGGTCCTGAAGCGGCACAGTCCCAAGACCCACAAAACGCTTGGGGTTTTTCGCCACCGTGCGCGCTAGATCGTCATTCAAAAACCGCGCTACTTCCAAGCCATCTTGGGCCTTCGCCCAGTAACTGAAAAGGACTGGCACTGTCGAAAGAACCTGCACCCCAACGCCGTGGGAATCGCACTCCTTCAAGCGCTGTTCAGCGTCCCAACAGTTACTCTCGACCTCGCGAAAGAACTTCCCGTCGTCGCGCACCATTTTCGCCCGGCACGGAGCATGGTGCTCAAGCCCCATGAATCCGCCATAACCGAAACGATCCCGAAAGCGTGGCATTTCCCGGGGAAGAAGGTGCGTGTGGATGTCGATCTTCAAATCGTTCACGCAGAAGGCTTCCGCTGAGCCACCCAGCCGCATTTCCCGCACTTGCAGTTCTCGGGAATTCCAAAGAAGCGATCAAAAACCGGGGGAAGCTGGCGGACGATGTCCGTCACGTGCAGGAATTCCTCGTACATCTTTTCGTGGCATTTTTCGCAGTACCAAACAAAGCCGTCGAGTTCCTGAGGAAGGCGTCTGCGCTCGATGACCACTCCCAGAGTCCCCGAAGGACGCTGCGGAGAATGAGGCACTTTAGCGGGGAGAAGAAAGATCTCACCCGGGCCGATCGGCATGTTTTCAATCTTACCGTCGATCAGCATTCGAAGAAGCATGGTTCCTTCCAACTGATGAAAGTACTCTTCCCCTTCGTTGATATGGAAATCCGAGCGGGCATTGGGCCCTGCCACAACCGTGACCATAAACTCCCGATTCGGCCACACTTGCATGTTGCCGACCGGGGGTTTCAGATCGTTTCGGTGTTCATCAATCCATTTTTGAAAGTTCAGCGGCTTCAACATGGGAACCTCAATCTATTGTGGCGATGCATTTCAGCTCGATCGCAATCGGTGTCGGAAGTGCGCCAATTTCCAGCGTCGTTCGGCAGGGTGGATTTTCCGAAAAGTACTCGGCCCAAAGGCGATTATAAGTCGGAAAATCTTTTTTCATGTTCGTCAGGTAAACCGTCACATCGACCAGGCGATCCCAGCTCGAACCCGACTCTTCCAAAATGTTCTTCACGTTTTCAAAAACAGAGCGGGTCTGAATCTCGATGTCATAGGAGGCGATTTCACCGGAAGAATCGAGCTCCACCCCAGGAATCTCTTTTTTTCCGCGGGACCGCGGCCCCACTCCCGATAGGAACAGCAAGTTCCCCACCCGCCGAGCATGGGGGTATTTCCCGACTGGTTCTGGGGCTTTCTTCGATTCAAAACTTTCCGATTTCACGCTCATAGCTTCACACACACATTCTTAGGTTCCGTAAAGAAGCGCAGCGCTTCCCAACCACCTTCGCGCCCTACGCCCGAGTCCTTCACCCCGCCAAACGGCGTGCGAAGATCCCTCAGCATCCAGCAATTGATCCAAACGATTCCGCTCTTGATCTGAGAGGCCATCCGGTGAGCGCGCTTCAAATCCCGTGTCCAAAGAGTCGCTGCCAGTCCGTAGCGAGTGGCGTTGGCCCATTCTAAGGCCTCTTCCTCACGATCAAACGGCTGAAGCGTCACCACAGGCCCAAAGATCTCTTCTTGATTGGTGCGGCAAGTTTGCGGCAACCCCTCGATCACGGTGGGCTCAATGAACCAACCATTCTCGCAGCGTCCCGGCAGTTGGGTGGCCTTGCCTCCGCTAAGAATCGTTCCGCCCTCCTGGCGCGCCGTTTCGATGCAGGCGAGCACTTTCTCGTGATGCGCTTTCGAGACCACGGCACCTTGCTCGGTTGCAGGATCGCTTGGATCGCCTTGTCGTAGTGCTTTTACCCGCTTCACGAACTCATCGCGGAAGCGTTCATAGATCGGACGCTCGATCAGGATACGAGATCCGCACAAACAGATTTGCCCTTGATTCGAGAAGCTCGAACGAAGACTCGTTGCGAGAGCGTCTTCAAAATCACAGTCCGCGAAAATGACGTTCGCGTTTTTCCCACCCAGTTCCAGCGACACTTTCTTGAAGGCCGGACCCGTCACTCGCGTGATTTCCTGCCCCACCCGGGTGCTGCCCGTAAACGATACGGCCGAAACATCTGGGTGTGCGACCAAGGCCGCGCCGGCTCGAGGGCCGGTTCCCTGGACCAAATTCAAAACACCTGCTGGGAGTCCTGCCGCCACGCACACTTCACCCAGAAGCTTCGCCGTCAAAGGCGTCACTTCCGAAGGTTTCGCAACCACGCAGTTTCCAGCAGCCAAGGCGGGCGCCACTTTCCAGCTCAGAAGGTAGAGCGGCAAGTTCCAAGGAGAAATGCACCCCACCACCCCCAAGGGCTGGCGAAGGGTGTAATTCAGAGCCACGCCTTCCATCGCATGCGATTCCGAAGCAAACTGCGTGCAAGCATCGGCGAAAAACTCGAAATTCGAAATACTCCTCGGAATGTCGACTTCGCGAGCCAGCCGAGTGGGCTTTCCCGTGTCCCGGCTTTCAGCCTGCGCGAACTCTTCCAGTCGCTCTTCAATGAGCGCAGCGATTTTTCGCAAATGCTTGGCACGCGAACTTGCGGGAAGCATCGACCACACAGGGAAAGCGCGACGCGCGGCCTGAACCGCAAGCTCAATGTCATCACTGCCCGAGTCGGCAATTCGCCCTGAAACCTGCCCAGTGGCAGGCTCATAGTTCTCCAGCCATGCCCCTTGTTTTGCCGCAAGGAATTCGCCGCCGATAAAATTCTTTATTTCTTCCATAGCACCGCCCGAACTGGAGAAGCATCCGCACCCGAAAGTCTCAGCGGTAACGCCGTCAGCTCGTAAACACCTTCAGGAACACCCTCTAAAACCAGGCCTTCCAGCACAGCAAAATCGCCCGCATAAAGTGCCTGATGCGCTTCGAGCGCTTTGGACTCAGCCGGATCGACCGAAGGCGTATCGATGCCCACGAGGCGAACGCCTTGTGCCGCTAAAAAACTTAAAAGCTCGGGCGAGAGGGAATTAAAATCGCCATTCCAAAGGTTCGGATTGGGAAACGAGCCCGTCCTGAAAAGAATTCGGGGCGCCTGGACCGTGCGCTTGCTCCAGTGAGAAAGCCCCACTCGCTCGCCGCGAGGTAAGCCCGACACGTCCACCACTTGGGCGGGCCCGAAGTAGAGATTCAAATCCCGCTCGTCGATGGCCGCGCCCTGGGGGTGATAGTGGCTCGGAGCATCGGCATGAGCCCCTAAGTGCAAGGTGGTTTCGATGCCCGAAAGAACTAAAGAGTGACCCTTTTCGAAGTCGAGCAGTAGCCGACGCCGATAAGGCGTATCGCCCGGAAAAACAGCGATCGACTCCCCCACCTTCGGACTCAGGTCAAAGTATTCCCGTTTGTCCATCACGACCGATCTTAGACCACGGGATGGGCCCGGAATCCAGTTCCTCTCGGCCCCAGTCTGCACTAAGGTGGCGCCTCTATGGATAACCCCACCTCTCAAGCCTCGCCCCTCGACGGGCAAGCACTGGAGCGCCTGTCAGGGATTTTGGACGAAGCTTTGCTCCAGGCTCGGGAAGTGGCTCGGTTGACTGAGACCTTCCCTGAACTTTCTTTGGACGACGCTTACCGAATTCAGCGCCTGGGAATCGAAAAGCGCCACTCCCGCGGCGAAAGCCGCTTGGGCTGGAAGATGGGGCTGACCTCAGAGGCCAAACGGCAACAAATGGGCCTCCACTCGCCGGTGTACGGTGAATTGACGGCCCCCATGGAAGTGAAGACCCCTTTCAAAATCGCTGGCCACATTCATCCGAAAATTGAACCTGAAATTGCCTTTCACGTGAAAAAGCCGCTGAAGGGAAAAATCACTCGCGAGCAAGCCATCGAGGCGTGCGACTGGGTTTGCCCAGCGCTGGAGATCCTGGATTCCCGCTATGTCGGTTTCAAGTACTTTAGCTTGCCCGATGTCGTTGCGGACAATTCATCGTCCTCGCGATTCGTCTTAGGAACCCCTCAGAAACTAGACCCCAAGGTCGATCTGAAATCTCGGAAGATGGAACTTCTTCTGAACGGGTCAGTGAAAGAAAGCGCAACGGCGGACGCCATCTCGGGCGATCCGGTAGAAAGCCTCGTCCAGCTTTGCGAACTTCTCGAAATTCACCAACCGGGAGTTGCAGTGGAAGGCTGGGTCCTTGCCGGCGCCGCCACTTCAGCCATCGTTCTTGAGCCCGGACAAACCATCGCCCTTCGTGTGGAAGGGTTTGAAGAACTCTCAGTGAGGATTGAAGCGTGAAACCCCAAGAACCCCGTGCCTACGGCGCAACCGAGCTGGACTACAACAATTACCTTTTTATTCCCCAGCTACTTCAGCTTCAAAAGCCGCAATCCGAGCCTGCTCACCACGATGAAATGCTCTTCATCATCATTCACCAAGCCTACGAGCTTTGGTTCAAGCTCATTTTGCATGAGCTCGAGCAAGCCATGGAGCACGTGAAAAAAGATGAGGTGCTGAAAGCTCAGCACTTCGTGAAACGCGTGGTCGAGATCTTTCGAATTCTGGTGCCGCAGATTCACATTCTGGAAACCATGCGGCCCGTCGACTTCCTGGCCTTCCGCGACCGTTTGAATCCAGCCAGCGGCTTTCAGTCGGCCCAGTTTCGGGAACTCGAGTTTTTCGCTGGCCTGAAAGAAGAACGTTACTTGGCGTTTTTCAAAAATCGCCCCGAGCTCGTCGAAATCCTTCAAAAGCGTTTGGATGGCCCGGACTTAAGAACCGAGTTCCTTGCGATGCTGGGTCGAAAAAAACTCGAAATCCGCCCCATCTATCAGCGTCCAGAAGAACATCTCGAAGTTTACTTGTTCTGCGAGTCGCTTGTGGAACTCGACCAATACCTGGGACTCTGGCGCGAGCACCACGTGCGCGTGGTGGAAAGAATCATCGGCTTTAAACAAGGAACCGGCGGCTCAAGCGGCGTGGGGTATCTGCGCTCGACCACTTCGAAGAAATGTTTTCCGGAACTCTGGGACGTTCGCTCCGAGCTGGTCAAAGAAAGCTAAAAGTAGCCGCAAAGAAAAGCTGTCAACTCGATGCGCCCACCCCACCTCGAATTAGCTCCGTGCCGCCCGCCCCTTTGGGCCCGCGGCGGTCACGCTCAGACGTTGCTTGGGCACCTCTTGCCCTCGCCACGGTGGAGTGAACCTGGTGAGGCGGTCCGCATCCCGTTACCGGACGGGGACGAACTCACGGCGCGCTTCCACAAAGGCACACAAAAGGGCGTGGTCTGCATTTTCCATGGCCTCGGGGGTACGGTCGACTCTGACTACATGACCCGCTCGACCCGGGTTCTTCAGGAGCGCTTCGGCTTTTCCGTCCTTCGCGTGAATCACCGTGGCTGCGGCGAAGGACGGGGACTCGCCAAAAAGCCCTACCATTCAGGCCGTGCCGAAGACCTGTCAGCCGCCATTCTTCGCGCGCGACAGCTTTGCCCTGGCGAGCCCGTTTTTGCTCTCGGTTTCTCACTCGGTGGAGCTGCTCTTTTACTTCTTCTGAGCGGTCGGCGGGGAAGCGAAAAGCCCGATGCGGCTTTGGCAGTGAACGCACCGATTCAGCTGGAAAGGTCAGCACTCCTCCTCAAGCGGGGTCTGAATCGCGTTTACGACCTTCGCTTCGTGAAGCTCTGCAACAGCACTGTTCCCGCACCTCCGCCGGTACGTCCTTGGGCAACTCTCCACGACTTTGATCGCGCCTACACAGCGCCTCACGGCGGCTTTCAGAGCCGAGAAGATTACTACCAGAGCTGCTCCTCGGGTCCTCACTTAGAGGCCATCCAAACCCCAACGATCATTCTCACCGCTGCTGATGATCCCTTCATCGACGTTCAGGATTACCGAGAAGCGCGCCTTTCCGGGACGACTCGTCTTCACATCGAGCGCGTGGGTGGACACATGGGCTACTTGTCTCAAGAAAAAGGCCGATGGCTGGATTACGCCATCGGCCAATCTTTTGAATCGCTCGCAAGCTACTGAAGCTTGCGCTCTTGGCTTAGTTCTTCAAGGCCTCAGGACGCGAGAAAACCAATTTTGATACGTCGAGTTCCTGTTCGCGAGCGCGTTCCAGAATTTTCTCGTACGTCTGTCGATCCAGCTGCGCCTCGCGAGAGAGAACCCACATGTACTTCCGAGAAGGCTCACTGACGACGGCCCAGCCGTAATCCGCATCGAGATCGATGATCCAATAATTCGCCACGCCCACATTCAAGAAACGAAGCCAGGAAGGCAAAAAGGTCACCTTCAGTTTGGCCCCGGTCGTGCGATCGGCGATCTTGGCTTCACCGTCCACTTTTTTGGGTTTTTCGTCCTTGTCCGACAGACAAGTGTTCAAAACGCGAATGGCGCCCGATTTTTTCAGAGAATACTCAGCCGTGGCCGAATGGCAGCCCTTTTGAAAGCGGTTCGGGAAATGCGCGATCTCGTACCAAAGCCCCAAGTACTTCTGCGTATCGACGAAGGCGACGGTCCGCATGGCCGGCTTCCCTTTTTCTTCCGCCATTTCTCGAGACTGCGTGTCGGCATGGGCGCAGCTGGCGCTTAAAATTCCAGACAGAATCAACCCCAGGACTCCGTTTTTCAATCTCTGCATCTTGGTTCCCCTTCCGGAAGCTGCTAAGTTCAGCGCATGGATATCGAAAAACTCCAAGCGCTTCTCCAAAACCCAATCGTTCGCATTCCCTTCATGCTGGGCCTGGCTGCAGGCGCCGTCATCGCGATTGCCGGTGGTTTTTACGCCACCTTCAAGTTTCTCGTGCTGATCGGCACCTGAAGCCAATAGCCGCAGATCCTTATTTCAAAGTGATCTTTTGAATGGAGATCGGCTTTTCCGGGCGATCCATGTCGCCACGAGGAGCCGCGACGATCTTTTCGACCACGTCCATGCCTTTGGTCACTTCACCAAAGATCGTGTGACGCCCGTTGAGCCAAGGAGTGGGCTTCACGGTGATGAAGAACTGGGAGCCATTGGTTGCCGGACCGGCGTTTGCCATGGCTAAGATTCCAGCGCGGTTGAAGGTCTCGAGAGGGCTGAATTCGTCGTCAAATTGATAGCCCGGGCCCCCGCGGCCAGACCCGGTGGGGTCGCCGCCTTGGATCATAAATCCCGGAATGATCCGGTGAAAGATCGTGCCGTTATAGAGGGCTTTTCCGGCCATCGTTTTACCAGAACGGGGATCGGTCCAAGTTTTCTTACCCGTTGCGAGGCCCGCAAAGTTCTCGACCGTCTTCGGAGCAACGTCCGGATAGAGCTTCACTTCGATCTTCCCAGCCGTCGTTTCAATCACGGCTTGCGTGGGGAGCTTCGGCGCCTCTTTTGCGGCGAAAGCCAATCCACTGCCCAGGGAACCCACAATCATGCATCCAACAAGAAGGTGTTTCATCATGAGGGCAAACCTCCACCCGCTGCCCCATTTTTGACAAGCCTTTTGAAGAGCCTTGCCCCTTCCCATCCGGGGCTGTTACGCCGTCCCGACGCAAATGGGTGGGAAGAAGTTTCCGAGAGCAATCCGTATCCTAGGATTCGTGCTTCTATTGCTCGGTGCTTCCGCGCACGCGGACGAGGCCTCTTTTTTTCGTCCGCCGCCCCGCACCTACGGCCCCACTCGGGCTGAATTCGAAGGTAAAAACCGGCGGTTTCTCAATGTGCAGATCTTTCGAGAAAGAGCCTTAGCCGAAGCGGAACACGCCATTCTGCTCAGCGCCGAGTACTACGTGGAGACTCCCGAAGGTCCTAAGCGCATTCGGCGCCGCATCTGGGCACAAGTCGAGTTTCCCATGGGACAGGGAATCACAGGGCCGCTGAACGAACTCAGAATCAATTACGTTCCGGAGTCGCGGCTGAGGGAAAGCGAGTCGGACCGAGCCAGCACACTCCAGGGGCTCAGACGGTTTCCCTCCCAGATTCGAAGGCAACTCGACGGCGGAACCCGGTTCAGCGGCAGTGTGAGCGCCTTGGGCTATTTGGCCAACCACACGCAGAGCCTGAACCGCGACGGCACCGTGACCCTTTTTGCCCAACTCGCAGTCGACGCGCTGGGTGTGCGGTTTCTTTCACTGGAAAATCAGCAGGCCTTGATCGGAGCGCAGCTTTTAAGGAGTCAAGGTGCGGCAGGCTTTCACTGGGATATCAGCGAAAGCTACGCGCTCGAGTGGACGTTTGGCTCATGGGATCAGAGCCGAGCGCAACTAGGGCACTCCCTGAGAACGCAAGCACGGGATCAAGAGTGGGCCACACGACTGGAGCTTTTCCTAAACACCCCCAAGGGCACCTTTTCGCTTTTTGCCCAGCTCGGGCTTGAGCACTTCTACGCCTCGACGCGCGAGCCTGCGCTTCAAATCGGGATCCAGACACAGCTCGACTTTGCTGACTTCTTCCGGAGAAGCCGAAGCCTTCAAAGGAAACTTCGTGCGGCTTTCGATCCCGCACGAGATCCCTTTGACCCCGAGAATCACGACCCAGAGGCATCCGGTGAGGTCCAAGAGGGCGATGAGGGGCTAACGCCTTACTTCAGCGCGACGTAGACTCGGTGAACGTCATCGTTGTCATCGATGGCTTCCAAAAAGTCGGTCACTTCTTTTTTCTTCGCCGCGTCTTCAATATCGAGCGGGTTTTTGGCCAAAAAGCTGAGTTCCGCTTGGGTCACCGCCCAGCCACTTTGCGCCACAAACTTGGAAACCGCGTCGAGATCGGTGGGCTCGGCAATGAACCGAGCACCGACTTGACCGGCCGGCACTTCTTCGGCTTCGAGCGGCTCGACATTTTGAGCGCCTGCTTCGATAGCCACGCTTTCCAAGTCTAAGGTCTTGTCCGTATGCGTGGCTTCCACCACGCCCATCCGGTCAAACATCCAAGCGACTGCCCCTTGGGCGCCCAGTTGGCCCTTACGGAAAAGCACACGGATATCGGCCGAAGTGCGGTTCCGATTGTCCGTCAAGCATTCCACGATGAGCGGGACTTGGTGGGGGGCGAAGCCTTCAAAAGTGATGGTTTCGTATTGAACGGCATCTTCGCCGATGCCCGCACCTTTTTTAATGGCGCGATCAATGGTGTCTCGGGGCACAGAAGCCTTACGAGCCGCCTCTAAAGCCGTTCGCAGGCGGAAGTTGCCGTCTGGATCGGGACCTCCCAATTTCGCAGCGACCTGAACTTCCTTCACCAATTTCCCGAACACGGCGCCCCGCTTTGCAGCGTTGGCGACGCGACCGGCATGTTTCCACTGTGCGCCCATAGTGACCCTGTTCTAGCCCGAAGGGGGCCCCTGAGACAAGGCGAAGGCGCGGGAAAGCCCGGAAAAACAGGCCAGGACGCGGTTGCCGGCAAGCCCAGCCTCGGGTAGCGTTCAGGACGAAATGAACACCCCCGTGACCGAGCCCGTGACTGAATCATTCACTGAATCATCGACCGGAATTCTGCTGTTGAACTTGGGTACCCCCGATCGCCCCGACGCCGAAGCCGTCGGCCGCTACCTGCGCCAGTTCTTGATGGACGGCCTCGTCGTGGACATTCCGAAACCGCTTCGGTGGTTCTTGGTCAATGCCTTGATCGTGCCTCGCCGCTCGCACACTTCTGCGGAAGCCTATTCGAAAATCTGGACCGATCGCGGCTCTCCGCTGAAGTTCCACACGCGCGACCTGACCGCGAAAGTTCAGCAACTCGTGGGTCCGAAAGTCCCGGTCGAGTTCGCCATGCGGTACGGAAGTCCTTCCGTTCGCGAGGGCCTAGAAAAACTGAAAGCCCGGGGTGTTGAAAAGCTGCGAGTCATCCCGCTCTACCCCCAGTACTCATTGGCTGCGACAGAATCCTGCCTCCGGGAGGTCGAGGATCAGCTGCGCGTTTTAAATTGGAAACCTTCCGTTTCCACCGTTCGCGAATTTCACATCGACGAGGGATTTCTCGAGGCATTCGCTCACACGATTCGCGAGTCCCTCTCGGCCAGGTCTTGGGATCACCTACTTTTCAGCTTCCACGGTGTGCCCGAGCGACACGTGAAAAAAACCGACCCCACGGAAGCGCATTGCCTTTGCAAGCCCGACTGCTGCGAAACGCGGATTGAGGCCAATCAAGATTGCTACCGTTCGCAGTGTTACCAAACGGCGTATGCTCTGGCGCGAAAGCTCGAGCTGAAGCCCGATCAATTCTCCGTCTCCTTCCAATCGCGCTTAGGCAGAACCCCGTGGATTCGCCCCTACACCGACCACCTTTACGAAGAGTTGCCCAAAAAAGGCATCAAAAGCCTGGCCGTGGCGTGTCCCGCCTTCGTTGCCGATTGCTTGGAAACGCTCGAAGAAATCTCGATGCGCGGCCTGGAATCCTGGCAAGAGGCCGGAGGCAAAGACCTGTTCTTGATTCCTTCGCTCAATAGCTCGGACCCCTGGGCCAAAGCCGTCGTGGGGTTGAGCCAAACGCTTCCTGAGAAGGAAATCGGCGCATGATGAATCTTCGGGGGACCGGGAGCACTTTCCTTTTCATTGGAATGACTCTCGGATTCCTCTCGGAAGGTTTTCTAAGCGCCGCTGAGAAAGCTCCTTCGTCGGGCCCTGCCATCCTCCGTATGGTTGTGGCGAGTGAACCCCCGCAGCTCAATTCGCTTTTGGCCACCGATCAGACCAGTAACTTCGTTCTGGGGCACATTGGCGAAGGCCTCACTCGAATCGGTGCACGGGGGCAGATCGAGCCCGGAGTGGCTGAGAGTTGGAAAAGCACTCCGCTTCGGTTCACGTTTCGCCTTCGCGAAAACGCGCGTTGGAATGATGGCAAGCGGGTCACGGCCCCCGACTTCGTTCACGCCTGGCGCGCGGTAGTCGATCCTGCCACTCAAAGCACGACTGCCTTTTTGATGGCGCCCCTCAAGAATGCGGAAGCCATTTCAAAAAAGCTTCTTCCTCCTGACTCTTTAGGGGTTCGTGCTCTGGACGAGCGCACCCTGGAAGTCGAGCTTGAGCGACCCTGCGCCTATTTTTTAGGCCTGACCGCAGCTTCGACTTATTTTCCGATCCGCGAGGACGCACTCAAAAAATGGGGCACTCGCTACGGATCGGACGCCGAACTTTTGATCACAAACGGTCCCTTCACGCTCACCACTTGGGTGCACGGCGCATCGCTCGCACTCAAGAAAAACCCTCAGTACTGGAACGCGTCCCAAGTGCGGTTAGACGGAATTGAGACTGCAGCCATCACGACTGATTTAGGCGCGAAGTTCAATTTCTTCAAAGCGGGCAAAACAGACCTGATCGAGCAACTCGGGCGCGAGAACCTTCCCTTGGCTTTACGGGAAGGCTTTCGCATGCGGGCTTTCAACGACGGCGGAATTTATTTTCTTCAATTCAATTTTCGAGAAGGCCGCGTCACCCGGAATTTTCACCTCCGAAAAGCCATCTCTTTGGCTCTGGACCTCGAAGCTTACGTTCAAAGAGTGAATGGAATTCCCGGAACGCCGGTGGCTCATGGACTTGTGCCGTCTTGGGTTCCTGGGGCCAGCGGTCAGTTTCGAGAAGAGTTCCCCAGGCCCGCTCCCCGCCAAGATCTTTCGGAAGCAAAAAGGCATCTGGAGCTGGCTCGCGCGGAACTGGGCGGATCGATCCCCACCCTTCATTGGCTGACCACGGATTCTGCACTTGCCGTTCGTGAAGCCGAGCATGTGCAGACGGTGCTGGACCGGGCCTTAGGGCTCAAGATCCGGATCGACTCGCAGATTTTCAAACAGCGCTTGGCCAAGTCCAAAGCAGGCCAGTTCGACCTTGTGTCGGCCACTTGGGGACCGGATTACTTGGACCCACTGACGTTTGTAGAACTTTTGAAATCGGATCATGGAGCGAACCGTGGAAAGTACTCCAGTCCAGCTGTCGATGAGGCCCTTCGTGAAGCACAAAGCGAGACTCAAGCGCCGCGACGAATGGCAGCACTGGCTCGCGCCGAGAAACTGGGACTCGACGACGTCGCTTTCATTCCCACCATCGAAAAGAACATCATCTGGGTGACCCGCCCCGAGCTGAAGGGCGTGATTCGCCACCAACTAAGCCCGGACCCCGATTTTTCCCGCGCGAGGTTTGAGCCATGAACGGGTTCTTTCGCTATTTCTTGAAGCGTTTGGCGCTAGGCGTCCTGACGGTCTTTGTTTTAGCCACCGCCACCTTCACGGCGCTGCATTTGATTCCGGGAGATCCACTGCTCAGTGAAAAAGAGCAAACCCCTGAACTTCGTGCAAGCCTGATGAAGCAGTACCACCTGGATCAGCCGCCCCTGGTTCAATACGGCTATTTTCTGAAGGATCTTTCGCGAGGCGAATTTGGAATCAGCTTCACGCAGCCCAATCGAAAAGTGAACGACATCATTCGCGATCACTTTCCGGTTTCAGCAACGCTTGGACTTCTCGCGATCAGCCTCGCTGCCACTGGCGGTATCTTACTGGGCTCTTTCTCTGCCTTACGCAGAGGCCAGGCTCTCGACCGCGCGACTCTGTTCTGGGTGATCTTAGGCGTTTCTGTGCCCAACTTTGTCATCGCGGCTTGCCTTCAACTGGCGATCAGTGAGTTCAATCAAAAGACCGGGACCGAGTGGCTTCCCGTTGGCGGCTGGGGAAGCTTTCACCACCGAATTCTTCCCGCAATCGTCTTGGCCTTGGGGACACAAGCATTCCTGACGCGTCTGATGCGCTCTTCGCTTTTAGAAGTGGTTCATCAAGATTACGTGAGAACCGCGCGCGCCAAGGGGCTTTCGCCGCTTCGAATTTTCTTCGTTCACCAGCTGAAAAACGCGGTCCTGCCCGTACTGACTTACCTGGGCCCAAGCATCGCTTCAGTGACCACAGGGGGCTTTGTCGTGGAGTCGGTTTTTGCGATTCCGGGACTGGGACGCTACTTTGTTCAGGCCATTCAGCAGCTCGATTATACGGTAATCTTGGGACTGACCGTTTTTTACGGAAGCTTCCTCGTCCTGATGGTTCTAGCGGTCGATCTTCTTTACGGTTTGGTCGACCCAAGAATTTCGCTCGAGGGCCGCACCCGATGAGCACCACCTCGAACACCCCAGCCCCGTCTGAGTTTGAGCGCCTGCCCTGGCCGCGCCCGCCTGAGGCCCGCCGGGAGCGCCCCTCGCGCTCGGCCTGGCAAGATGCGTGGCTTCGCTTAAAGCGCGACGCTTGGGCCGTGGGCTCGGCTTCCTTCTTAGGGGCGCTGGCCGTTTTCACTCTGGCCGGGCCGCTACTCTGGCCCATTGACCCGGCAGCCCCGAGCCTGGCGCGCCTCTCGGAGCTGCCGTCGCTTGGCCGCCAAGTGAGAGTCGTGGCGAAGGACACGCCAGAGACTGCGGCTCGCGCCGCTACAGAAACAGTGTCGCGAGACACGCCAGAAACAGCGCCTCCGGCCCCAGCTCCCGGCGAAACTCTCGCCGCGCCGCCGCCCGCCCACCTGCGACTCCTGGGCGCGCCCAACGTTTTGGGCGTACGCCTCGTGTGGCAAGCACTCCCCGGTGCGGCGAGCTACACCGTGTACCGCGCTCCTGGCCCGGCGCTCCTGCACGCCCAAGCTTTGGGCGTGCCGCTGGCCGAGGTTCCTGCCTCGCCGCAGCCACACTACCAGGACAGCTTTGAACTCGGGCCGGGCCCTTGGCTTTACTCCGTGGTGGCGCAAAATTCGGACGGAGACGAGTCCCCACCGAGCCAGCCGCTGAAGGTCGATCTTGAGCCGGGGATGGCGCTGGGCGACGCGCTCTCCGAAAATGCCGAAGCACGCTTAGGAGAACTCATTTCACTGAAAGCCCACCCCATGGGCACGGATTCTTTCGGCCGAGACTTGCTCGCTCGCCTCATCCAAGGCGCTCGCATTTCTCTTTCCATCGGACTCCTCGCGCCGCTTCTCGCCCTCTTCATTGGACTGGGAGTCGGAGGCGCAGCCGGGCTTTTCGGAGGCAAGGTCGACCTCTGGGTGATGCGAGTGACAGATGTTTTCCTCGCTCTTCCGTTTCTTCTCGTCGCTATTTTACTTCAGGTCACCTTAGGGCTCCCGCCGCTGACCGCTCTGGTTGCTCTTTCTTGGGTCGGCCCCGCACGACTAGTCCGAGGACAAATCCTGCAGCTCAGGGAACAAGAATTCGTTCAAGCGTCTCGCCTTTTAGGAGCAGGTCCTGTGCACCTGCTGCTTCAACACTTGCTTCCGAACACATTGGGGGTGCTGCTCGTCGCGGTGACTTTTGCCATTCCTCAGGCCATTTTCACGGAAGCGTTTCTTTCCTTCATCGGGCTTGGCGTCGAGCCCCCGGCAGCCAGCTGGGGCACTCTGTGTAACGACGGAATTCGAACTTTCCTCACCTCACCCCATGAATTCCTGTTCCCGGCCCTCTTCATCTCAGGAACCGTTCTTTCCTTTAATCTTCTGGGAGATGCGCTTCGCGACGCGCTCGATCCCAAACTGCGAGGCCGCTCATGAGCTCGCTTCTTTCCGTGAAGAACCTTCAAGTCGAGTTCCGAACGGACGACGGCCCAGTGCAAGCGGTCCGAGGAGTGAGCCTGTCGGTTTCGGCCGGCGAGACTTTGGCCATCGTTGGCGAGAGCGGCTGCGGAAAGAGTGTCACGTTCCAGGCCCTGCTGGGGCTCTTGCCGACGCCTCCCGCGCAGATCCGCTGGGATGAACGATCGGGCCAGCCCAAAGATTGGGCCATGATTTTTCAAGACCCGATGACTTCGCTCAACCCCACGCTCACCCTGGGAACGCAGCTCGAAGAAACCCTTCGCGCTCGCCAAGGACTCAGAGGCCAAGCGGCGCGGGATGCCGCTGTGGCTCTCCTTGAGCAGGTTCGCATTCCTGAAGCACGCACTCGCCTGGGCCAATACCCATTTGAGCTTTCGGGCGGGATGCGCCAGCGCGTGATGATTGCCATCGCACTCGCTTGTCGGCCGCGCGTTTTGATAGCCGATGAACCCACCACGGCTCTCGACGTCACCATTCAGGCTCAGATTCTCGCGCTCCTGAAGCAACTCCAAAAGGAACAGGGAATGGCGCTTGTTTTGATCACTCACGATTTGGGAGTGGTGGCGCGAATGGCCGATCGAGTGGCCGTTTTTTACGCGGGACAAGTGGTCGAAGAAGCTCCGGTTCAGGAGCTTTTTGATCACCCCAGGCATCCTTACACGCAAGGACTCCGCGCTTCTTTGCCTGAGGGGCATGGCACGACTGCTCCTTCATCGAGCACTTCTGCCTCTCCCCGCCGACTCACTTCGATCGATGGAAGCCCTCCCGATCTTCTTCATCCCCCGAAAGGCTGCGCCTTTTTTGATCGCTGCGGTGAAGCGATGCAAGTGTGCCGCGGCAACGCACCCGATCCTTATCCCGTTTCCGCTTCGCATTTTTCCCGCTGCTGGCGGGAGGTGCGGCCATGAGTCAGCCCATTTTGAAGCTCCAGAACCTCACGAAGAAATATCGTCTGGATTCCAAGCGTGTCCTTCATGCAGTCGAAGACGTGAGCCTCGAGATCCGCGAAGGCGAAGTCTTGGGCTTAGTCGGCGAATCAGGCTGCGGCAAATCGACCCTTGGGAAAATGATCACAGGCCTAGTTCCCAGGACGTCTGGAACAATCCACTTCCGAGGCGAAGCACTCCCCCAAAATTACAGCCAAAAGGACTTCCGGAAATTCGCTCGAAAGATCCAGATGGTCTTCCAAGACCCGGCTTCATCTCTGAATCCAAGAATGACTGTTCAAGACATTCTTTCAGAAGGCCCCCTGCTCCATGCGCTTTGGAAAAAGTCGGATTGCCGGGAGAAATCGGCCGAGTGGCTAGAAAAGGTGGGCTTAAGTTCAGGCCAACTTTCTCGCTACCCGCACGAATTTTCGGGTGGCCAGCGCCAACGCATCGGAATCGCTCGGGCCTTGGCGCTCGAGCCCGAGCTCCTGGTTTGCGATGAACCCATTTCAGCGCTCGATGTTTCCGTCCAAGCGCAGGTGGTGAACCTGCTGCTGGATCTGAAGGAAAACTTAGGGCTTTCCCTTCTTTTCATCGCGCACGACTTGTCCATGGTGCGCTTTATTTCTCAGCGGATTGCCGTGATGTACTTAGGGCGACTGGCTGAGATCGGCCCGGCTCAAGCTTTGTTTCAGTCGCCGGCGCACCCCTATACCCGCTCCCTTTTGGAAGCGAATCCCGTTCCTGATCCTCGCTTTGAACAAGCCCGCCGAATCGAGCTTCTGAGCGGGGAAGTGCCGTCGCCTGTGAACCCGGGGTCTGGCTGCCGCTTTGCCGGCCGTTGCCCGAAGACCGCGCAAATTTGCCGCACTCAGTCGCCTCCTTGGGTCGGACCTTCGCCTGATCAGGGCGCCGCCTGCCATTTTCAGAAGTGATCCGCGAGACCTCCGGCTCTGCCCCAGCGAGCCTTTCGGCTCGACCTCTTTTGCGAGCCTTTCGGCTCGACTTGACGGAAATCCCGATCGGCAGGAAAGTTTCTAAACATCGGCGCCGTGTGGGCGTCGCTTCCTTCCGTCCATGACTCGTTCAACCCAACCATCGAGGAGATCCTTCCATGCTTCGCACCCTGAAGTCCGCCCTGGCCCTGATTGTTTTGTCCGTCACTCCCGCTTTGGCTTCGGCAGACACGGCCATCACCACAAAGATTCACGGCATGCACTGCGGAAGCTGTGTCCGCACCCTGACTTCGGCTCTCAATAAGCTTCCCGAAGTCGAAAAAGTGGAAGTGAAGATCGTCGACGCCAAGAAAGAACAAGGCATGGCGAAAGTCACCTTGAAGGAAGGCTCCAAGACCGACGCTGCCGCGATCGAAAAAGCCATCAGCGACGCGGGTTACGACGTCACGAAGTAATTTTCGTTTTGCAGCCTTCGGCGAACCCGAGTTGATTAAGGTTCGTCGAAGGCGCTGAGCGTATGCATTCGCTTCCGCAAATCGAGAGTCACTTTCACGAGCGCTTCGATCTCTTTTACGTCCGCCATTTTTCCTAACGACAGCGCATTGTAAAGCTCGTCTGCGCCGTCCTGAACTTTCCTAAACTTCGTCAGAAGCCCATTCAGATTTCTAGCCGAAGCTTCCATGCGATCCGCCATCATTCTGAGGAGTTCGGCCTGCGCTTGGCGGTACTCGGGCGACGGCCTCTTGCCCTTCATAGGGCTCAGGGCCTTGAGCTGCATTTTGGCCTTTAAAGTGGCCGTATCGGCGACTGTCAGCACGACAGCTTCCTCGGTCGGAAGTTGCACGACAAAATCCGGATAAGTGGCATTCGGGAAAGCATTGTCCGCGCCTGGCTCGAGCCACTCATACTCGTGGCCCTCTTTGGCCTGGTTCGAGTCAGCCGCCATGCGAAGGTAACGGGCCCCAGCGCGATAGCGCTTCACACTCAACTTCACGAGGGCTGCGCCTCGCTCGGCCGACGAACTGATCGCTGAAACCAACTCACCTTCGTGTAAGAAACGGCCAAGCGAATGCATCCTACGAAGCTGAATCACTTCCAGCATCAAATTCATGGAGTGCGCGGGAATCTCAGTGCCATCCATGATGGTCGCGTAGGAGCTCAAAATAGGATCCGAACCTTTCGGAGGTTCGTTGGCTAGCATCAAGAAGGAAAAAACATTCGTCTTTCCAGATCGCCGCGCCAAGATCTGCGCCATGTGAACAAATTCGTGGGCGGTGCTGGGGTCGGTTCCAATACGGGAGATGGCCTCCATCGAGAGATAGACTTGCTTGTGGTGTTCGTTGAAAATTCCGATCGCCTCTGAATTGAAAAGCTCCCGCGGACTGAACACCAAATCCACGTCCCAGATTTTCTTGATCCGGAAGGCCATCCGGTTCAAGCGCGCTTTCGACTGCGCCACTTCAGGCCCACTTGCAATCACCAGAGCTTCCACGCCTGGCTCAAACTTCACCCGCTCAAAAGCTACCATCTCACTGGTGAGAAGTTTCTCAGCGGCCGTCAGCAATCGATTCGCCTGGGAGAGGGGGCTTCGAATTTCGAGCGCCAAAACGACGTCCGACTGGACCGCGAGCTTTTCGAAATCAGTCACGATGCGTTCGCGACGGATCAGCGAGATGATGTTCTCTGCCTTCGCATCGCCCAATTGGTAGCGAAGAAGCGCTTCGAGTTCTGAGATCCGGCTTTGGCGATTGGGCGTGATGTTCTTCGCTTGATAGGCTTTGTGGAGGTCCACAAACGTACCGAAAGCGATGGGGTCGGTTGGGTAGAACGACTCGACTTCTCGAGTCAGTTCGAGCTCAATTTGAAGGGCGACAGGATCGTGTGATTCCCGGACCAGCTCGCGTCGCGTGATGGCTTCCACGCACGACTCAACGCCCTCGGACCCACTTGCAAGACTCGGCAAAACCCACAGAAGGGTTGCTAAAATCCCTGCAGACCCCCGAGCGGTCCCACGAAATACTTCCCACACCACAACAACTACTCCCCCGGCCGAGGCCGGCACAACCTGAACGGGAAGCGGTTATCGAAATGATTAGTTCCCCGCAAGTGGGGTCTTCAAATTTTGTGATGATAGGCGACTGAGTTGTTCGGAGATTTATACCTGCAGGAATGCGCCTTGGTCGCGCAGTTTCCGCTGAAGGGACTCGACCCGGATGTCCCGGAAATTCTCCCGGCCCGAATCCAAAGCCACGCTGACTGCAGCACCGCTCGCTTGACCCAGGGCCATGCAGGTGGCCGAGATTCGCGCCGAAGCCGAAGCCTCGTGCTCGGCCGAAATGCAGCGCCCGGTGACAATCAGGTTTGAAGTCCCTAAGGGCAGCAGTGATCGAAACGGGATGTCGTAGAACGACTCAGGATTATCTTTCCTCGGGTCGATGATCTTCATCCCGCTCCCATCCGGGCTGTGAATATCGATCGGATAGGATGCGTGAGCGACGACGTCCTGAAATTTCCGCTGATGGAAAATGTCATCGGCGCGAAGAATCACATCGCCCAGCACATGGCGCGTTTCGCGAACGCCGACCTGTGCGGCCGTCTCAGTGACATGCGCTTCGCGGAACCCGGGAATCCGGTCGACCAGGAATTTTACGAGCGTCGGAACTTGCCGCCGTAGCTCGAACTCAGCGCGAGTCAGGTCTTCCGCCGAAGTCCCGTTCACACCGTTGATTCGAAGCGTATTGAGCGTGGCTT
The DNA here is from genome assembly GCA_040399745.1 of Bdellovibrionia bacterium. Taxonomy (GTDB): domain Bacteria; phylum Bdellovibrionota; class UBA1018; order UBA1018; family UBA1018; genus CANFHS01. The sequence goes on from JBBARP010000010.1 coordinate 55,509, forward strand.
CGTCTTTTCGGTTTCCCTGGAAGAAAAGCACGCGGTCGCGGTCCAGCGGAAACGAGCCGTCTTTTTTGCCTTCCGCGACTTGCCTGAAAAAGCCAGAAGCCGCGCGGCCAGGCAAACTCAGGTACTTTTCGAGCGGAAAGCCTAAGTAAAAATTCGAGGGTTCCTCACGAATGGAGTCGTAAACGGTATCCCAGTTCACCCCATGCATTCGGAACATCAAGGTCATGGGCTGAACCGCGTGATCCTGGGTACGCCCCATAATGAACTCGCAGCCCAAGCGCGCTGCTAAGTCGCCGTCTCCGGTTGCGTCGATGAAGAACCGCGCCGAATACTCGCGAATTCCGCTTTTATTGGAAACTTGGACCGACCGGACTTGGCCGCCTTCGCGTCGTCCACCCAGCACCAGCGTGTGAAGCAGAAGCTCCACTCCCGAGCGGTGCATCTCTTCCATGAGAAGGGCTTTGTAGCTTTCCGTATCGATGGGGGTCATCGAGGTATTCCCCCAAATCGGATCCACTAAGTGCCCGGGTGTCCCACCGCGAGCTTTCAGATCATCAAAAATTTGGCCGGGAATTCCCCGCACAATCTGAAGCGATCCTGCATGGAAGGTCATGATCGGGCCCACCAGGGCCGCCGTATTCATGCCGCCCAAGAATCCGTGGCGCTCGATCAAAAGGGTCTTCAGGCCCAGGCGCCCTGCTTGAAGGGCCGCCATGACTCCACCCGGGCCACCGCCGCAGATGATCAGGTCATGCTGTGACATTGACTTCATCCGAAACTGAAAATCCGTTCAGAGCACCCAAGAGCAATGCAATCGGGAAGAAAGCCAGGCTCCAAAACGCCAACCAAAAGCGCGAGCCGTCGTACTCAACTCGGTAAGTCGTCCCCCGGAGCTCAAGCCCCAGGTCACAGACCAGTAGAACCAAAGCCACTGGGAACCAAACGATCAGCCAGAAAATCAGCCAGACTCGCGAGCCAGAATAAGAAAACCTGACCTTTTGCTTCGCCATACGCCGAACCTCTTCCCTCAGGCCCTTCCGGCCTTCAAGGCAAATCGGGCAAACGCGTCCGCGGCTTGCTCTTCGGTCATCCCTTCCGACTCCCAAAACCGCTCGGGCCGACACGTTTCCACCCAAGCATGAAACAGCTCATGAAGAACGAGCTCATCCCAAGCGTGGTCTGGGCTTTCCGAGCGATCGAGCACGTGACCGTTCAGCTCAATTCGAAGTCGCTGATGATCAAATCGCGCTTGATAAGCTCCAGGGCCCGCCAAGACGGGAGAGCGATCCTCGTCGACTTCCACTAAGGGTTCTAAGAAAAGGACCTGTTCCAGAACTTCGACAAATCGATCCACGAGTACGAGTCGGCTCATCGCTTTCGCAGGACCTCAATTCGAAAGGACATGACGGATATGGGTCACGTCGATGAAAACGTCTTTTTGAATTCCGCGAAGGTGCTCAATGACTTTTCCTTGAGCGTTCTTGAACTTGCCCTGGCGGATGGCCAGATTCAGCTCATACCAAAGCGGATCGCCACGGAAACGCATGTAAGTCTGGCCGCCGCCGGCTTGGAAGCCGTGGCGGAAAAGTGGGTACTGCCCATCGATGCCCCGGTCATACCGATCCAGGGTCGCGGGATCTTCCCACGGACCGACCACCATGTAGACGTAGCCGTGATCGCCACCGCTCGACATGCTCTGGTCTTGGTAGTGGTGCGAGGGAACAATCTGAAATCCGCCGCGAATTTCGTTCACATCCGTTTTCGGCGGGACTGAGCTTGGGTTACTTTTTGCGTCGGTCGTTCCGATGCAGAAAACCCCGGCATGGTTCGCGCGAATCACGCCCGGACGCGGGATCAGTTCGGAGCCCACAAAACGGCCAATTCCGCGCACCGGCTGAAGAACTTTCGCGACACGAACGGGTTCTGTCTCCCCTTCGCGCTTCACCAGAACTTGGCCACCTTGGGTGTTCTCAAACTCCACCCACTCGATTTCGTTGGGCTGTTTCTCGGTGACGATCAAAAGTTTACTGCGCCCCGGAGTTCCGACATCGGGACCTTGGGCGTAGGGAATGGGGCGCCAATTTTGACCATCGCCCAGATAAATTCTTGAGCCCACGCGAGGACTCCACTCCGGTCCAAAAATACCGGTGCCTGCCGGGATATCGGTCAGTGCCGCGTGAGCGGGAGTCGAAGCGGGATCCTCGATGATCTCGCGAGGAAGAAGGCTTGCCCCGTGAGGCGTCACGAGTGGGTCCTTAGGGTTCAGCGGAAGTTCGTACCCCGGCGGATCGGAGAACCGCAGGTGCACCGCGTTTACCGCCGTAGCAAACACGTTCGACGGGCCTCGAAGGAAGTTAAACGCGAGGACTCCGTAAGGCTTCACTGTCGGGAGCCAAATCCCGCCCGGAATGGGGCGAACGACTTTTCCTAACTGGGTCCAAGTTTTTCCGCCATCGCGGCTACCTTGAATGGCGCCACCGGCTGAATTCTCAATGAGAAGACGTCTCAGTTCGGTTGGCTTCGGAAGCACAGTCGTCGAAGGAGACAAATAGAGAGGCGGAACCACCACGTCCTCAGGCGGACCTTGCTCGGCCGCGCATGCTGGCATCGCCCACCCCATCACTCCGACCAGCACCGCTGCCAGCCGGGTCCCACCCCATTTACGTACGTGCATTCGTTGCGTCTCCAAGGGCGCACACGTAACACCCCCCTTCTTCTCGAACAACCTCTTGAACCCCGGGGAACAAAGAATTTGACTTGGTTGACGGTTTGCGTCAATTCCTCGCACATGCGGGCGGGCCTCATCCTCGTTCTTTTCCTGATCTTTGTGGTCCAGATGATTCGGAAGCGCGTGAACACGCTCGTGGGACTTCCCGTGCTTGCGCTGCTCATTGCAGCGGTCGCGGGAGTTTCCGCCCCAGGCATTCTCACAGAAGTGATTTCAGAAGGCGCTACTCGGCTTCATCAGCCCATTCTGGTCATTCTCTTTGGCGCCACACTTGCTGAGCTCGTGAAGCGTTCTGGAATGGTCGAAGTGCTGATCAAGAACACCGCCGAATTTCTAGGCGACCGAACCTTTCTCATTTCGGTCTTCCTCCTCCTCGTCATCACGGTTCTATTCTCGGTCCTGGCGGGCTTGGGTGCGATCGTCATGGTGGGCTCGATTGTTTTCCCCATCTTGGTTTCACTGGGCGTTTCTCGCCTGCTTTCCGGCTGCATTTTCCTCATGGGGCTTTCGCTCGGCGGAATGCTGAACTTGTTCAATTGGTCGCTTTACACCGATGTTCTGAAGCTCACGCAGCCGGATATCCTGGGCTTCACTCTCCGCTATTTTCCGTTGGTCTTAGGACTCAGCATCGCTTTCATCTGGCTTGAACTGAGACGCGAAGGCGGGTCGAGCTTCAAAAAACTCGAGATCCCCCCGGCCCTAGTGCGCGCAGAAGTTCCCGTCCTGGCCTTCCTGACCCCTCTTGTTCCGGTCGCTCTGATCTTCACGTCCGCGGCGCTGCGATTCGAATTCCCCATCCTCGGAGCTCTTTTCATCGGGATCGCCTACGGCACTCTCACGCTGCCAAAATCTCTCGGCGACCGAACGCGTGTTCTCACGCGCTCCATGTTTGAAGGCATTCAGTCCGTCGGACCGGCCGTTGCGCTCATGGTGGGAATCGGCATGCTCTTAAAAAGCGTGGCCCATCCGACGGTCAAAGAACTTCTGAATCCTTGGGTGGCGCTTCTCGTTCCCGCATCCGCGTCCGGCTACTTGCTCACCTTTGTTCTGGCGGCACCGCTGGCTCTTTACCGCGGGCCTCTGAACATCTGGGGCATGGGCTCAGGCCTTGTGGTGATGATGCGGGACACAGGCCTGATGCCGGCACCTGCCATCATGGGCGCGCTGATTGCCGTGGGACAGATTCAGGGAATCTCGGACCCGACCAACACTTACAACGTGTGGATCGCAAATCACTTGGGCGTGGATGTCATCCGCATTCTAAAACGCACCCTCCCCTATGCCTGGGTCATGGCCTTCTTGGGCCTGCTTTTGGCGGCAGCTCTTTATTACTGAGGAAGCGGGAACCATCATGAGCGCGGCACCGAAAAAAGTCAGGATCGGGATCGACGTCGGCGGAACCTTCACGCATGCGGTGGCACTCGATTCCGAGAGAAGCGAACTCCTCGGCAAAGTCAAAGTTCCCACTACGCACCATGCTGATCTTGGAGTCGGCCAAGGCGTCGTGGATTCCCTTCGACTTCTTTTGAAGCGCACGGGGCTCAAGCCGGAAGACGTGGTCTTTGTCGCGCACTCCACCACACAGGCCACGAACTCCCTCCTCGAAGGCGATGTCGACCCGGTCGGAATCGTTTCACTTGGAAGCGGAATCACAGGAACCCTGCTTCGCCGAACCGTTCAGAGCCTAAAAAAGATTCCCGTTTCTGCAGGCCGTTTCTTAGAGACGTTTTCCTTTCACGGCAATCCGATTGATCCGGCCCTTTCCGAGAAACTCGACTCTTTCCTGACTGACCTTCGCACACGCGGAGTTCGCGTCGTCGTCGTGGTTACGCCCTTCTCGGTCGAAGACCCATCGACCGAAAAAGCGGTTGCGGAGTATATTCGCTCTCAGGGTTTTCTTTGCACTCCGACTCACGAAGTCTCCCAGCTTTATGGAGTCCGAGTCCGCGCTCGAACGACTGCGATCAATGCTTCGATTCTGCCCAAAATGATGGAAGTGGCCGAGGTGACGGATCGTGAAATCCGGAACTTAGGCATCCGGGCTCCGTTCATGATCATGCGCTCCGACGGTGGCGTGATGAGTGTCGAGGAGATGCGGAAAAAGCCCATACTGACGCTTCTTTCTGGTCCAGCTGCAGGCATCGCAGCAGCGCTCCGCTACTTAAAAATCACGGACGGTGTTTTCCTGGAAGTCGGCGGAACCTCCACCGATATTTCTGTCATCCGCGGTGGGCGCGCCGTAACCCGCTCGGCCACCATCGGCGGGAATAAGACATTCCTGAAAACCTTGGACTGCCGCACCCTAGGCGTCGGAGGCGGATCGCTTCCGCGAGTGAAAAACGGCCAAGTGTTTGAAGTGGGTCCTCGCTCGGCTCACATCGCACGAGTCAAATACGCAGCCTTCGAAACCGAGAATCTTTCACCTGAAGTTCTGGGACGCCTGGAAGCTCGCTATGAGCACCCAAAAGCCGGGGACCCATCGGATTACTTGGTCTTTGTGGACCCGAAAAATCCGCTCGAAGTGCGCTTAGGCTTCACCCCTACCTGCGCAGCCAATGCGCTGGGGCTGGTGCAGGACGGCGATTGCGCTCGCGCAGGCTCAGCCTTTCCCGGAGCTTGGGACGCTATTTTTCAGCGCTCGGGACTAGGAAGCGTTCGAGAGTTTTCTGAAAAACTTCTCGCCGTCACTTCGCGACGAACCGGAGAAACCGTCGATCGCTGTTTGAAGGACTACGGTCTTCAGCCGGGCTGGGTCACCCTGGTGGGTGGCGGTGGTGGAGCTTCACCGATCGTCAATCCGCTGGCTAAAGCACGCAGCATGAAGCACGAGATTGCTCGCGATCACGACGTGATTTCGGCAGTCGGCGTAGCGCTTGGATTGGTCCGAGAAACTCTTGAAAGAAGCGTAGTGAATCCCGGTCCCGAGGACTTGTGGAAACTCCGCGAAGAAGCGCGTTCCCGCGTGATCCAGCAAGGCGCAGACCCTGGAAGTGTCGAAGTGTTCATCGAAGTGGATTCGAAAAAGAATCTCGTTCGCGTGGACGCCCAAGGTGCCATCGCTTTCAAAAAAGAAGAAGGAGTCGGGCCCGCACAAGATTCAGCCGGCGATCCCTGGCAAGAAGAAGCGCTCCTTCTCACTGCGCGCTCGGCGCTGGGCCTCAACGGGGGAACTCGCCTCGGCGGGCGTGCTTTGAGTGAGCGTTTGGCAGCCGTTGAAGTCCTCTCTCAGAAGTCTTGGAAGCTCATGCCCTGGAAAAAAAGCGATCAGCGCCACGCGGTCGTCGTGGATGCGCGTGGGGTCGTCAGGCTTCGCCTTCGCGATGCTGAAGTTCACTCCACTTCTGCCGCAAGCGCGGTCGGTGAACTGAACCGTCGCCTGGAAGCCTCTGCTGTTTATGGCGACGGTGGAGTCAGCTACCCCTACCCGTTTTTCTTAGTCGGCGACCGGGTGATTGACCTCTCTCGCCTCAATAGCCCTGCCCATTGCGCCAGCGTCCTCGAAATGGAAATCAAAGAAGTGCCGCCGCAGTCGCCCGCGGTCCTCATTCTGACCCATCATCAAGGTCCCGAACAGGAGAACTAAGTTTCTATGACTCTCACCACTTTGATTCAAGAATCCGAAGTCCTTCCGGTCCTGGTTTCCCTGCCGAAGAACGATATCGAGCTCGCGAAAGCCGCCATTCGCGGGGGCGCCGCAGGGGTGAAGGTCCACCTCAATGCCAACCACCGCGCGAGCGGAACTGTGTTTGGTACCTTCCAAGAGGAACTCCCTTTCCTGAAAGAACTCTCCGCTCTCGGTGTCCCGCTCGCCATCATGGTGGGGCAAGACGTGGTCCCCACGATCACTGAAATGAACCAGCTCGGTGCCTTGGGTTTCCAAGGATTCAATCTCTACCTTCACCACCTGCAGCCTTGGCTATTGGAAGCTCCTTTGCGCCCAATATTGGCGCTTCCGCATGCTTGGACCGAAGAAGACATGGCGAAACTCCTCGGTGTCAAAGACGCTTGGATCGAAGCCAGCATCGTCGACCCCTCCGATTACGGTCAACCTCTGACCGAAGAGGACGTGGACCAGTACCGAGAAATCGTCAAACGATCGAAGCGTCCGGTCATTGTGCCTTCTCAGAAAAAAGTGACCGTGGCGGATCTTTCGCATCTAAAGAAGGCCGGCGTCAGCGCACTGCTGGTCGGTGTCATCGTCACCGGTTCTACCCCAGAGTCGATGGAAGCTTCGGTTCGCACTTTAGTTGATGCAGCTCACGCACTCGCCTGAAACTCAGGATTCAGGAAGAGCCCACGCCCATCATGACCGCCCTACGCATAGCCCTCATTCCGCTGGACTGTCGCCCCTGCAACTTCGAGCAGGTGGTGGACCTGGCACGAGTCGTTGGCATTCAGGTGATGAGTCCTCCTGAAGAGCTCGTCCGCTCTCATGAGGAACGCCCCGATCGCTTTCGTTCGCTCGAGTCGTGGCTTGAGAAGACTCTTCCGCAGGTCGATGCTCTCGCCATCAGTCTCGATCAGTGGCTTTACGGGGGGTTGATTCAATCCCGCAAGCTCAGCACCGCTTCGACCGAGAACGTCTCGGAAAGGCTGGCTCGACTTTGGGAAATACTGAAGCGCTACCCTTCCGTTCGCGTCCACGGGTTTCAAATCCTCCTGCGCCTATCCGTCACTGTGAATGCCCAGCAAACCGAAGCCGACTGGAGAAATATTTTTCAATACTCCGTGGTCGCTGGGAAAATCGAGAGCGCTAAGCGCATCGGAAAAGAATCGCCCGAACTGGATCAAGAACTCGCGCAACTGAAAGCCCAGATTCCCGCGGAACTTCTGAGCGAGTACCTCAAAGTTCGCGACCGTAATCATCAGGCCAGCCTTGCCGTTGCGGCCCAAGTGGGACGCTTTTCCACCCTGGTTTTTGGCCAAGAGGACTGCGCCCCTCACGGGCTTCACCGCGAGGAGAAGAATCGCCTTCGAGAAGCCCTTCAAGCGCAGCCTGAAGAAGTGCGTCCGGCGTGCCATGTCCTGACCGGGGCCGATGAACTGGGATTTATGTCTTTAATGACCGCGTGGATGAATCACCAGAGCATCCCAGCCGGAAATCTGCCGATGGAAGTCCGCGTGGTGGAAAGCGAAGGCTTTTCCCCTGCCTGGGGCGAGTGGGACGAGCTTCACACGTCCCTCCAAGCGGTCTCTGCCTATGAAGACATCCCCGCAGGAAACAACTTAGCGCTTCACCTGGCACCTTCCCCGTTTCGAGCCGCTACCGAGGGCGAAAGCGGACCCGTGATTTGGGTCGTGCCGTTTGACTCAGAAGGACAGAAAGATCTGTGCTTTGCGCCTGCCGAAGCCATCGAGCCCGGGTCTGAGCGCGAAAAACTCTACCAAAGCTTAGCCAAACAAATTCGCCCAGGCGATGCGCTCCTGGATCTCACTTACGGAAACGGAGCCGACCCGTCCCTGCTCTCGGCCCTGACTCAAGGGGGCTTCCGCCTGAATCAACTCTCGGCTTTCTCGGCCTGGAACACTTCAGGCAACCGAATGGGATCGCTCATTGCTCAGTTGGCTTTTCAAGTGCTGGGGAAGAGCGGGGAATCCTGGAACGAAGCGGCCGATCGCGCTTTTCTGGAAGCCCAGGTCCTCGATCATGGCGCTTACCAATCCCAGATCCGGGGCAAGCTCACCGCACAGGCCCAAAAAGAAGGACTCAATCCTTGGGCCCTTCCATCCGAGGCCTGGCAAAGACTCGGCCAAGAAGCCAACACCTTAGTGCAAGACCAAGCCAAAGCCTGGGGATTTCAACTCCAGCCGCGTTCGTCCTTGCCCTGGCCACGGCTTTTTGAAATCTCCATCCGCAGTTGACTGTAGGGACTTGCCCACACTGACTGAAGCCTTTTCCCTACGGTTGCCATGGGTTCAATTCTGAACCAACGAAAATTACCCCGTATTATTAGGGGGTTTTAAAAATAGGGCCTCTCGGCCCAAGGGTTGCAATTACTGCGGGGCATGAACCGCTCGCGCGCACGATTACCTAAAGTCGATCGAAAAAAGGACGCTTCACCCAAGCATCTGGGGCTTCAGGATTTCCACCCCTATGGTCCTGAATATGAAGCTTACCTCGAAAACCCGACTGAGCTTCCCACACGAATCTGTCGCGATGAAATTTCAGGACGTCTGTATGAGATTCCGAAACTTCTCAGCGATCCACCGGCACCTTTCGAACGAAAGCCCGGGCTTCCCGTTCTTTCCGAATCCGGGAATGGAGTTCGACCAACGCGGGAATCTGCAATTCTTCAGGGCGCTTTGGACCTTTTGAAGCGCCACGATTTTTTCCCCGCTTTTCTGAACGAATCCCCAGGAACTCGCATCGACCCTATCGAGGTCATCTCAGAGGAAAGCCTCGAATTTTTGAAAGAGCGCGAACTTTCAACTTGGGTCATTCAATATTCCCAGGAATCCGAAATCCCCTTGCTTCACATCTTCTTACACTCTCCTCGGAATCAAACGCTTGCTCGAGGCTCAGGCGCAGGTCTCACACTGAGGTCTGCAGCGGAATTGGCGCTCGAAGAAGCACTTCAGATGCTCGAGTCCCATTCCGTCGCCGAAAGCTTAGGGCGTGGAAAGCGGCCCGACTACGACTCGTGGGCCACGTCCGTCGTCATTCACCGAGTCATTCGCACTCTCGAGCGATTTCCCCGGGGCTACCCAAAAGGGCCGGCCTACACGGAAGAAAAAGAACTTCTTCAAGCCGTGATGCGCACTTTGAAAGCGATGGGACTTCCGCTGCTCGTAGTCGAGCCGCGCTGCCACGCCCGCGGCCTTTGCAGCGCGAGGGTTTTGATTCCTGGCCTAACGACTTCGCCGCACGCATCGCTTAGCCGGGGCGGAGAGGCACTCATCGGCGCCTCATTTCGCTGGGCGGTGTAGTCTAGAAATAAAAAAATCCCCGGACCCTCCCCGGTTTGCTTTTCCGCACGAAGCGAAATCACGAATCCGAGTCAGGGTCCGGGGCTCTGAGCCTTTCTCACCGATTCCGGACCGGACTGCCTTGGACCGGAGCTCCCTTTCGGGAGCTCACGATCCGGCCCGCCTAAGTCCCGGGATTTTCAGCGGGCCGGAGCCAGCCGGCCACGCACCGGTGTCAGGCCGCAGACTTGCTCTCGCGAATTCGCGAGCGAATCTTCTTCATCAGCTCGTCGCTCATGGTGTTGATGTTGTGAGCGCTCTGAGCATGCTGCTTCACTTCACGAACGATTTCTTCGTCGGTCTTGGCTTCGACCTTCCAATCACAGTTCATTCCAATGTCCTTGCAACCAAAGGTCTTCATTTTCGCCTCCACGCGCCTTGTATGCTTTCCTTTCAATGCAATCGGTGTGCAAACCCTGAAGCTGCCGGGTTATGCTGAGCAGCACGAGTAAACGATGACTCATCGCCACTGGATCGACGCCCATTGCCACCTAGCCGACCCCCGCCTGAAAGCGGATCTTTCCGAAATCTTCGAACGGGCACACAGGGCAGGAGTCGACCGTTTCGTTCAAGGCGGGATCGATCCAGCCGACTGGGATCGACAGGAGTCGCTGGTCGCAGCCCGCCCGCCTGGGCAAATCCTCGCTGCTTTCGGACTTCACCCCATGTGGGTCGCTGAAAACCCGCAGGAAGCCTGCGAAGCGGCTCTGGCAGAACTCGTCCGAAAGCTTCACTCTGGCGCAAGCGGCCCTGCGGCTTTGGGGGAACTCGGACTCGATCACCGGCCCCGTTTTGGCCCCGAGACCCGGCCCCGGCAGCTGGAGTTCTTCCAAAGGCAGCTCGAGCTGCCGGAAGGGCGCTCCTTGCCCCTCATCCTTCACGTGGTCCGGGCCCATGCCGAGGCCCTCCAGGCGCTTAAAGCCGTCTCCAGTCGCCGCCCCCTGCAAGGCATCGTGCACTCCTTTTCGGGCAGTTTTGAAGTGGCCCGGCAGTACCTGGACCTCGGATTTTTCATCTCCGTCGGTGGAACGATGGTGGGGCTTCAGTCTTTTGAAAAGACCGCGAAAACTGTGATAAAGCTCCCGCCCGATCGATTGGTGCTGGAAACTGATTCTCCCGACCAACCTCCCCCCAGTTACGCGGGTCGCCTCAACGAGCCGGCTAGCCTCTGGGAGGTCGCTTGTGCCGTGGGAACCCTCCGAAACGAAGCACCCGAAGCAGTTCTTGACCGCTCGAGATCGAATCTGGAGAAGTTGTTCCCGTGGAAACCCTAACGAACGAAACCCAGCCCCTGGCCTCATCCCCCGCTAAACTGCACCGCCGATTTGATCGGATGGCCCGTTTGGTGGGCGACCCGGCGATGAGAAAACTTCGTGAGTCGCACGTGATGGTCATCGGACTCGGCGGCGTGGGCTCTTGGGCCGCTGAAGCGGTCGTACGGTCGGGCGTAGGCCGCGTCACCGTGATCGACTTCGATCAAATTTGCATCACCAATTCCAATCGCCAGCTCCATGCGCTGACTGGGATGGTGGGTCAGTACAAAAGCGACGTCATGGTCGAACGTCTCCGTAAGGTGAATCCTGCGGCTCAAGTCGACGGCCTTCAAAAGTTCTACAATGCCGCGAGCAGCGAAGAGATTTTTGCTTTGAAGCCCGACCTCGTCATCGACGCAATCGACAACGTGACGGCGAAATGCCACCTCCTGGCTCAGTGCCGGGAACGAGGCATTCCCGTTGTTTCGTCGACGGGTTCGGGGGGCCGAATGGACCCGACTCAGATCCGCGTAGCCGATCTTTCTCAAACCGAGATCGATCCCTTGGCACGCTCAGTTCGTCGCATTTTGCGCCAGCAATATGGCTTCCCAGAATCTGGGGCTTTCGGCATCACCGCGATCTTCTCGTTCGAGCCGGCGCGCGATCCGATGGAACTCGACTACGACAACGGCAAAGGCTTTCAGTGCGTCTGCCCGCAAGGCGATAACGGACTGAACACTTGCGACATGAAAAATCTGATCATGGGCAACGCAAGCTTCGTGACCGGACCTTTCGGTTTTGCGTGCGCCGCTGAAGCCGTGAAGCAGCTGATCGAAAACTAAAATCGACCGAGCTTGAATCAAAAAAAGGGCCGCCCTCAGCTCCCATCGGGACAACTGAGAGCGGCCCTAAATTTTTGCCAGAAGCAGGCGCCTTGCCTCTATTTATGCGCCTTGCGGCGACGGCTCAGACTTCTGAACGATGCGGTTCAGCGGCTTCGAAGTCGCCCAGAACGAAAGCCCAGCCAGAAGGCCCAGGCCCGTCAGGAACCAGAAGAACTCGGTTGCGGTGAGAATCTTCTGTTCAAACAGCACACCGACGTAGCCCGACAGCGTGTTGCCAAAGAAGCTCGACAAGAACCACATGCCCATCATGAACGACAGGATCTTGGCCGGTGCCACTTTCGACACCAGCGACAGACCGATCGGAGACACGTAAAGCTCGCCCAAGGTCAGAAGAAGGGTACAGAATACGGGCCAGAAAAGACTGCCCCTTCCGTCTCCCACGAGGACCGAGCCCACGACCATCACGACGAAGGACAAGCCCAAGATAGCCGATCCCACGGCCATTTTTCCAACGCTCGAGGGCTCGCTCCCTTTGCGTGCCTGCCAAGCCCAGAAAATATCCAGGAGCGGGGCAAAGAGGAAAATGAACATTGGGTTAAACGACTGAAAGTAAGTCGAAGGGATCTGCCAGCCGAAGATCGTCGGCCAAACAGTTCGCTCGTCCGCCCAAGTCTGCATGGTGTTGCCTTGCTGCTCGTAAACCGCCCAGAAAACGACGTTTAAGAGGCAGAGCGCAACCAAAGCCCAGACTCGCTTCCACTCGTTGGAAGTCAGCGGAGCGCGATCTTTTTTCTCGTCTTTCTTCTCCGCTTTGGCAGGAATTCCGGTTTCCGGCGCCAAGTGCTTTTGGCCCAGGGCATAGACCACGAGCCCGATCAACATGCCGACGCCTGCAGCGCCGAAGCCGTAATGCCAGCCCAAAGTCGCAGCCAAAGTGCCGCAGATGAAGTTACAGATGAAGGCACCTAAGTTGATGCCCATGTAATAGATCGTGTAGGCCCCGTCGCGGCGAGAATCGCCCGCAGGATACAGGTCACCCACTTGAGTCGACACGTTCGGCTTAAAAGCGCCGTTGCCCAAGATCAAAAGGATGAGCGCCAAAAAGAAGGAATTCTCAAAGGCCATCACGAAGTGCCCTGCGGCCATCAGGATGCCGCCCAAAAACACGGCTTTGCGGCGCCCAAGATAGCGGTCAGCCAGGTAGCCGCCCAAGATCGGGGTCAAATAGACGAGACCCGTGTACCAGCCGTACAGAAGCGAAGCATAGGAACCGGGAGTTGCATCGGGGCCCAAAGCCAGCCAATTCCGCACCGTTTCCCATCCCCAAATCAAGCTCGGGTCGCCTTCCACCCGAGCGTCGCCCCCTTGAAGGACTTGGCGACTGGTCACAAACAAGTAGTTCACCAGGTAAAGCTTCAAAAGACCGCGCATGCCGTAATAGGAAAACCGCTCCCACATCTCGGCGAAAAAGAGGATTCGGAGTCCTTTTGGGTGCTTCCCAAAAATATTCCAAAGACTGGTTTTCTCCGTACCCACAGCGGCAGTCGACGACGTCATGCCGAATCGCCTAACTCATGGCTGGGTGAAAGTCTTCAGATTTTTGAATGACCTAGCATCAGCCTAGGCTTATCTGGAGCTACTCTTCGGCCACTAAGCACTCGAGGAAACCTTTCATCCGGTCCCGGGTCTGTTCCGCGTCGACTGAGTTCACAAAACCGAGCATCCCGCGTACGCCCGAGCCTAAGCGCTTGAGACTCGCCCAAGCTTTCAGTCGCGCCTGAACCTCTGGCCGCTTGAGCCACGGAGAAAACGCCTCGGAGAATCCCTGCCGATTTTTCTCGTCCAGAAGCTCAGGATGCCGCTCCAGGAGCTCAATCAGCAGATCCGATGAATTCGGCGTCTTCCTTGAACCCACAGGAATTTTCAAATTTTCCAAATGTGCAGGAATTCGACTTCCGTGCCCTTTTTGAATCAAATCAAAATAAATATCCAAGCCCCGCGCTCGCTCCTCAGGGTTCGCCAGGAAGCTTCCATCCGAATTACTCAGAAAAATTTCCGTAACCTCGCCAGCGCTCAAAGGTGCCTTCTTGAAGAGATTGGCCCTCTCCTCACGAGTCGCGTCCTTCAACCAACGCTCGGCCTCCTCGCGCCAAGGATCACTCGAGTCAAAGGGTTTGCGCTTATATTCAGGATGAAGAGTGCCGCGCGTTCGCTTGATTTCTAAAACCGATTCGCGAAGCGACTGAGACTCCTCCTGATTCACGCCTGAAATCTTCCCGCCCATCAGCATCTCGCGCCACCGCTTCGTCTGCTCAGACTGACTGAGCGCCCGAGGCGGACTCCCGTAGGTCACCCGCCGAAGAAGGTCCTCATGCAGTTTCAACCACTCGCTTCCCCGATAGGCGATCAGGGAGAGCACGTAGTTCTCGGCCTGCATGGGGTAGCCCAAAGTCTCAATCCGACTAAGATGCCTCTTCTCGCGGTTGTTCTCAGAGACAAAGCCAGGATCAATCACCACCCAGCCTTCGTCTGTCAGGACGGTGTTTTTCATCAGACCAAAATCACCCACCCTCAGATGGGCGTCGTCCCAGCCCTTCACCATCTCTCGAAGTTCGTTCAGGCGCGAAGTGTAGGTACCGAAATCGGCCGGATTTTCAGGCGTTTTTAGTGCGGCGGCAATCTCTTGCCCCTCAGCGAAGGTTTTGACGATGAGATCGGGCGTTTCCTCATAAGAGGTTTTCGGATCGATCATCTGACCGCCCTTTCCCTGAAGCAGCCTGAGTCCCCGGTAGTCCTGCTTGAAGGAGAAGATTTCATTTTCCTCTCCGGGGGCGTCGACCCGCCTGGGAAATTTCACGATCTGGCGCTTTGAAGGAGAGTTACCGCTTCCGAGCCTTTCCACAAAAAAAGCGAAACCCATCGCCCCTGAGCCGATTTTGTCCCCTAACACCATTTCAAACGGAGGTGCGGTTTTCGGAATCACCCGAATCTTCATCCCGCTCGAATTTTCTTTTGCGGCATCAACAATTTTTTCAATCTGGGTGTAACGAGTGGCGTAGTCCTCGCGCTCATCAATGACCCAGACGGCACCTTCGCCGAGCAGTGCCGACGAGTGCAAAAAAAGGCCAAGAAGGAGGGTTCCGAGAAGGCGAAACTTCACTCTTTCTTGTCGGCGAATCCTTCACCCAAACTGAGGGCGTCAAAAGGCCGACAAGCAGGAGGCTACCCCTGAAATCAATAGCCCTTTAATCAGTGGCCTTTTAAAGCTTCGCGCGGAGTCTGGGACAGGTAATAGTCGTAATCGCCTTCGTAGATGCGCATTTCGCCACGATCGAGCTCGAACACGCGGTTTGCCACGTGCCTGAGGAAGTAGCGATCGTGACTCACGAACATGACCGTTCCGTCGAATTCCTTGATGGCGTCCAGAAGAAGTTCGCGCGACTTGATGTCCAAGTGGTTGGTCGGTTCGTCGAGAACCAAGAAGTTCACAGGCGTTGCCAGGATAGTAGCCAGCACCACACGCGATTTTTCGCCCCCCGACAAAACACCGATCTTCTTATCGACGTCCTCGCCCGAGAACAAAAAAGCACCCAAGAGGTTTCGCACGTAACCTACGGTCGCCTCAGGAATGCGGTCGTGAATTTCCTCAAAAATGGTTTTCTGTGGATTCAGAACTTCAAGCGCGTGTTGGCTAAAGTAGCCCATTTTCACGCTCGCACCGACTTGGCAAACACCGTCGGTGGGCTCAGAAGACCCGGTCAGGAGCTTCAGCAGAGTTGACTTCCCTGCCCCGTTCACGCCCACGAGCGCCACCTTATCGAGGCGCCTCACGACGCCCGAAGCGCCGCGAAATACGTTCTTCTCGCGTCCATCTTCCAGCCGAAAGGTCTTTGAAGCTTTTTCCATTTTCACCACGTCGTTTCCACTTCGTGGCGTGGGCGGGAACTGAAACTTCATGACTCGATCTTCCGCAGGAATTTCGATGCGGTCGATCTTTTCGAGCTTTTTCACGCGGCTCTGAACCTGAGCGGCATGCGACGCGCGGGCTTTGAAGCGAGCGATGAACTCTTCTTCTTTCGCCAGCATTTCGTCTTGCTTGCGGGCTTCGGCCAGGAGCTGATCCATCCGAATGCGACGTTCGCGCTGGTAGAAATCGTAATTCCCCGAATAAACCGTGATGGCTTTATTGGCGACTTCCACGATCCGGCTCACCAGCCGGTTCATGAACTCGCGATCGTGGCTCGTCATGACGAGCGCGCCTTTGTAAGTCTTCAACCAATCTTCCAGCCAGATGATGGATTCCAAATCCAAATGGTTGGTGGGTTCGTCCATCAACAGAACGTCCGGTTGGAGGGCCAAAATTTTGGCCAGCGCAATCCGCATTTTCCAGCCGCCCGAGAACTGCTCGACGCCGCGGTCGTAATCACTCGGGCCAATGCCCAGGCCTGTGAGAATTTCTTTCGCGCGAGAGTCCAGGTCGTACCCGCCGCGGCTCTCGAATTCCATCTGCGCTTCGCCGTAGTCTTCGAGCAGCTTCGTCATCTCATCGTCATCGATGGGATTGACGGCGCTATCTTCCAAGCGGCGTTCGTAGTCTTTAAGCTTCTCGGCCAGCATCGAGACACGACCGGCGCCGGCTTTCACTTCTTCCAGGGCCGAGCGTCCGCGCATTTCTCCCACGCTTTGAGAGAAATAGCCGACTACGGTTTTTCCTTCGACCGAGATCGTTCCCGAGTCCACGCCTTCTTCGCCCGTGATGATGCGAAAAATAGTGGTTTTTCCCGCACCATTCGGACCGACTAAACCAATCTTGTCGCCCGGGCGGACTTGAAAGCTCGCGTCTTTATAAAGGATGCGCGGGCCGTACTGCTTGGTCACGTTCGTTAAGTGAATCATTGGGGCAAAATCCGGTTTTCTGGGCCCAAGATCAAAACGCGAGCGCGATGAGCTTTGGCTTCTTTGTCGTCCATCTGTGCGTACGAAACGACGATCACGCGATCGCCGGGGGCAGCGAGCCGTGCAGCCGCACCGTTGACGCAAATTTCTCGCGAACCCGACTTTCCGTCGATCGCGTAAGTGACGAAGCGAGCGCCGTTAGACACGTTGTAAACGTGAACCTGCTCGAGCGGCAGAATGCCGGCCTCGGCCAGCAAATCAGGATCAATCGCAATCGACCCTTGGTAATTCAGGTCGGCCTGAGTCACCGTAGCGTTATGCAGCTTGGCCTTCATCATTGTTAAAATCATGATGGGCGAGACTTAGCACAAAACGCGGCCGGAAACGGTAAAAACCGAGGGGAAAGCTCACCCAAAGTGCGTGGGAGCAAGGACCCACCACCCCAGACAGCCTCCCCCTCGAAAAGACCAGAATCAGACGCCTTTTTGACCAGGATGGGTCATGCCTTTTTGGCCGGCCTTATCGCTGGAGCCTTTTTGGCCCGGGTGGGTCATGCCTTTTTGCGAAGCCTTATCGCTGCCTTTGTCGAACCCTTTTTGGTTGCCTTTGTCGCTCCCTTTTTGGTTCGCAGCATCGACACCCTTTTGGTTACCCTTGTCGGTTCCCTTTTGGTTGCCTTTGTCGCTCCCTTTTTGGTTTGCGGCATCGTTACCCTTTTGGTCGCCCTTGTCGCTGCCCTTTTGGCTCACAGCGCCGGTGCCTTTCTGATGGGCCTTGTCCGAGCCCTTGTCATAGCCCTTTTGGCCCATTCCCGGATGATGAACGGCATCTTGTGCCATCACCGACATTCCGTGAGTCAGACCGAAAACGGCCACCCCGGCCAGCGCGAGCATTTTTTTATTCGAGTTCATGGATTTCCTCCCTGAAGAAGAGTCAGATTCGCTGTCCGCTCACGAAGCAAGCGGGGTGCCATCCGGCTCATTCAGCTGGGAGTAAATCCGCGTTCATCCGTCCAGTCCTGCGGCGGCAGGGGGACTTGGCCAGGCAGCTCGCGTTGAAGCCCCGGCCTCTGCTCCTGACCCTCCAAAATCTCCAAGCGTTCCAGGTGACTTCTTGCTTGGATCCACACCCGGTCGCCTCGCTTCACCGGCCGACGGCTCCAGGAAAGCTCCTTGCCGCGGTCAAAAACCTGAAACCCTTGCTCGGTTCTCAGAATCAGCCAGCCGGGCGTGACATCGACTACTCGTCCCACTTGTGACTCTGCCATCGTTTTTTCGAGAGCCACTCCCGGAGAAGCCCCAATCAGCGCCCACCCCAGAAGAACCCACCCGGTCGTCCGAAAGTATCGCACCCGCATCAGAAAGCCTCCTCCCAGCCGCGCGAAATTTTCATGGCAGAAAGGATCAAACCCACGTGCGAGTAGGTTTGAGGGAAATTTCCCCAAAGCTCTCCGGTTTCAGGGTCCATATCTTCCGACAGCAGGCCCAGTGGGTTCATCCCCTGAAGCACATTCTGAAATAGGTCCCGAGCTTCCGACTTTCTGCCCGCGCCCCAAAGCGCGTCCACCATCCAAAATGAACAGATCGTGAAGGTGGTCTTCGGAATGCCGAAATCGTCTGCGGTGCGGTAGCGGTAAACGCCTCGCCCCGACCTGAGAAGCCGGCCATAGGCCTCAATCGTGCGCTGAAACCGCTCCTCCTGGTGCGAAATGAAATGATAGGCGGGCAAAAGGAGATTCGCCGCGTCGGCGGCATCGTCCCCGTAACTCTGAGTGTAATACCCGCTGAATTCGTTCCACCCGTGGCGCTCAATATCGGCCCTCATCCGGTCCCGAATGGGTAGCCATTCATCGACCAACGACTGCCTACCCGTATGGCGCGCAATTCGGATGCCACGGTCCACCGCAGCCCAGTTCATGAGCTTCGAGAAAACCGAATGGCGCTTTTCGCCTCGAAACTCCCAAATGCCTGCGTCCGGAAGTTGAAAACACTGAATCGCTTGCTCCACCAGTTGTTGCACGTTCGTAAAGGCCTGGACTTGATCAGTGCGCTGAAGCCTGCGATCAAAAAACGCGGGTGCCAAAGCTAAAACCATCTCGCCATAAACGTCGTGCTGTTCCATTCGGTAAGCTGCGTTCCCGACACGAACCGGCCCGAATCCTCGAAAACCCTTCAACCAGGGGATTTCGCGCTCCACGAGTTCCTTTTCTCCACTGATCCCGTAGACCGGCTGTAAAACGCGTGTGGGCTCAGAAGCGCACAGATTTTGGAGAAACTTAATAAACTGCTCCATCTCATCGAATTGCCCCAAACGATTCAGAGCATTCACGACAAAGTAGGCGTCTCTGAGCCAGCAATACCGATAGTCCCAGCAGCGCCCAGGCTCGGGCCCTTCTGGTATGGAGGTTGTCGTTGCAGCGACGATCGCACCGGTGTCCTCATAAATATGAAGTTTCAAGGCGAGCGCCGAGCGAAGAACCTCTTCCTGGTACTCAAAGGGGATGTTGCAGTGCCTTGCCCAGCCTCGCCAATAAGCGACGGTTCGCTGCAGTTGCTCTTCGCAGTCAAAGCGAAGATTTCCCTCAAAAGGGGTTCCATAAGAAAACACAAAACGAGCCGCCTCCCGAAGCTCAAACGGCGACTCATGCAAAACATAATCAACCGAGGCGTCGGTCCGCAAATGCAGAACTCCTACCTCTGTTTCATAGACGAGCCCGCCCGTAACTTGGGAGACCTGCGGAGCGAGCCGGCCATAATCCATGCGAGGCCTGAGGCGCACCACGACGCGGGGAATTCCGCGAACCGGGCGCACCACTCGCATCAATTGAGAAGGACGATGAACGCCGTGCTCACGCTCAAAGCGCGGCATGAAATCGAGAATTTCAAAAGCGAGTCCAGAATCGTTGGACCATTCTGTTGATAGAACGTTCGTATTTCGCAAGTAGGTCTGCTTCGTCTTCCAACTTGAGTCGAGAAGGGCCGGCTCAATCGACCAGAAGCCCCCCTGCTCAGAATCCAAGATGGACGCGAAAACCGACGGCGAATCGAGCCTCGGCATGCAGCACCAAATGACGCTACCCTCAGGGCTCACCAAAGCAGACACTTGGCAGTTGCCGATCAAACCAGAATCCAATTGGCTCATCGATTTTTCCGCACCTTAAGGGAACAAAAGCAAACGCGGAGCCAACCGAAAAACAGCTCCTTGCTTTAGGCATATGGGTTGCACGCTCTCGGGCTCTATGAAGCGGTTTCCGGCTACGCTTATTGTGCCGCTCGCAGTTCTCTCGCTGGCTCTGGCTTGGGCCCTGACGTTGGGCGAAAAGATGCGCTGGCTTCACGAACTCGATGCTCGGAATGAAGAAATTGCGCTGCATGCTCAGAGTCTGCTCAGTTCAAATCCGAGAACTTCGTCGGATGCGGTGGATGGAAGCATCGCGCGTTTCGACGCTCTCAGGAAAGTCAGAGCAAATCGTGGCCTCATTTACTTAGGTTTGTGCCTGGGCGATCAAGCCGCCGAAAGTACAACCGGCCTGAACGGATGGCAGCGGCTCTGCGAGCGCCCTGAAAACTCCCGACGCGACGAGACTTTGGAGGCGGGTGAGCTCCTCGCACGAATGAACGTCAGTGGCTGGCAAGACGCGCGCGGACGGAGCTGGCAAATACTCGTCTTCCAAGACCAGGGTGGACTCTCGGCCGATACACGCGGCGCATTTCTGAGAAACTGGCTCGCGCTCGTATTTTTCTTGGCGCTCTCCACAGCGATTCTGATTGGCCAAGCCAGAAACTGGCTTTTGACCTACGCACTGAGCCTTTACCGCGCCCTTCGGCAGAAGGCGGCAGGAAGGATTCCGCTTTTGCCCGTCACGAGCGAGATCCCGCTTTCTCGAAGTGTCGAACAACTGACCGCAAAAATTCTTCGGCTTCCTGTGACGATTCAGTCGCCTGCTCCTGTTGCCCTCGTTCAGCCGAGCGAGCCCCTCGCCGACGCCGACTTACTCAGGCTCGATGAACTGACTCGTGGCAGGCGAATGATTGTCATCGCTAACCGCGAGCCCTACATCCACAACCGCCGCGACAGTGGCATCGAAGTACAGAGGCCTGCGAGTGGCTTAGTCACGGCACTCGAACCGGTCCTTCGGCACTCAGGTGGGCTTTGGGTGGCTCACGGCAGTGGAAGCGCCGACGCCGAAACTTCCGACGAACGAGGAATGATCGGGGTCCCGCCCGGCCTTCCCAGCTATCAACTCAAGCGCATCTGGCTCAGTCAGCGCGAAGAGCAAGGCTACTACTACGGTTTTGCAAACGAAGGCCTTTGGCCGCTCTGTCACCTGGCGCACCAAAGTCCGCATTTTCGGCTCCAGGATTGGCAAGAATACCGCCGAGTCAACGCCCGGTTTGCTTCCGAGATCCCTGAGGAATGGCTCGATGATCGCTCGCTTCTTTTAGTCCAGGATTATCACTTTGCACTGGTTCCCAGGCTCCTGAAGGACCGACGTGGAGTGGGGAAAATCTCGCTCTTCTGGCACATTCCCTGGCCGACTGCGGAAAAGTTCCGAATCTGTCCTTGGGCTGAAGAGCTCCTTCACGGAATGCTCGGCGCTGGACTCATCGGTTTTCACACGCTCACTCACTGCCGAAACTTCCTGGAGTCCTGCGAAAGGCTTCTCGAAGCACGCGTCGACCGAGAAAACTTGAGCGTCACTTACCGGGGACATGAAACCAAAGTTCGCGCCTTCCCCATTGGCATTGACACCGCTCCGGTTCGAAAACTCGATGATCGAGAAATCGGTGAACTCAAAAATCGTTACGGAGTGGGAAACATTCCTTTCATCGCTGTGGGCGTGGATCGTTTGGATTACACCAAAGGGCTTCTCGAGAGAGTCGCCGGTGTGGAGCGTTTTCTAGAGAAGTACCCCAGGTACCGCGGCGAATTCTGCTGGATTCAAATCGCTTCTCCTTCCAGAACCACGATTCCGGCCTATCAGGACCTGAGCCTGCAATTGGAGCACGCCATTCAACGAGTAAATGACCGGTTTGGGGACGCAAGCCTTGGATACCTTCCCATCCGACTCCTCGCACGCCATCACGACTGGGAAGAAATTCGCTGGTTTTACCAGATGGGCCAGGTGGGTCTGGTCACGCCACTCCACGACGGCATGAATCTCGTGGCGAAGGAATACGTCTGGTGTCAGTCCGAAGAACGCGGAAGCCTCGTGCTTTCACGCTTCGCGGGGGCAAGCCAGGAGCTCACGGATGCGCTCCTGGTAAACCCCTACTCGGCTGAGGAAATCGCAGATTCACTGGATCAAGCTTTCAGCCTATCCGAGAGCGAACGCATTCGGCGGATGCGGTCTATGAAGGAAAAAATCGCACGGCATTCCGCCTTCTCTTGGGCGAACGATTTGATCGAAGCCACCTTGGAATCGAGCCCCGAAGCCGCACCTTCCACCTTGCCCGGGGTTCGGATAAGAACGGGGACGTGAAAGCCGCCTCACTGAAAAGCCTCGAAAAACGGATCCTCTCCTGCAACCTCTGTCCGAGGCTCAGAGACCATTGCTCGGAAGTCGCAAGCGTCAAGCGCGCCGCTTACCGAGGCGAAACTTATTGGGGTCAGCCCGTGCCGGGCTTTGGCGACGCAAAGGCAAGGCTCATCTTGATTGGACTTGCGCCCGGAGCGCACGGAGCGAATCGCACCGGACGCGTCTTCACGGGAGACCGTTCAGGAGACTGGCTCTACGGAGCCCTTCACCGCGCAGGCTTCGCTAACCAGGCTCAGAGTACCTCTCGCGGCGATGGCCTGCTTCTTCAGGATGCTTGGATCACTTGTGCTGCTCGCTGCGCTCCTCCCGGGAATAAGCCGCTGCCCCAGGAGCTTTCGAATTGCTCCGCCTTTTTAGAAGAGGAACTTTCTCTTCTCCCGAGCGCTCAAGTTTTTCTCGCACTCGGGCAGATCGCTCTCCAAATGCTCTGGCCCAAGATCGCACCGCCCGAGCTCAAACGGCCTCGCTTCGAGCATGGAAGCGCGACCCCGCTTCCCGATGGTCGGTGGGTGCTGCAATCCTACCACCCCAGCCAACAAAACACGTTCACCGGGCGGCTCACTGAACCGATGTTCGATTCGGTCTTTGAAAAAGCCCGCGATATCATTCACCAGTCAGGCTCCTGACGCTCCTAGAGCGCTTCTTCGGCCGGGCTGCGTTTTTACTTTGCAGAGTTCCGCTTGTGCTCGGTCAAGAAAACCAGGCACAATTTTTCAGTACGGCTCAGGAGGAGCCACTGAATGCGGAAGTACCCATGGATCGGACTGTGGAGTGGACTACGGAGTGGCCTACGGATCGGTGCCTGGATTTTCGCGCTTTTGCCGCTGTTCTCGCCCCAGGGTCTTGCGAGCCAATTGGCCGTCGAGCCCGAACTGAAGTTGGCGCTGAGAATCGTCCATTTCCAAGGCGAACACTCGAGCCCCATTCTCGCCCCCAAGGAAGCGCGTCACTTGATAGAAGAAGTGAATGGCTTCTTCACGTCCTGCCGGGTTTCATTCGTGCTCGAGCGACTCGACAGCGTGAACGCGGCTTTACAAGGCTTTCCCGAGCGCCCCTCCTCGCTCGAGGAACTCGATCCGATTCGCGCTCGCCTCAAAGATCCGAAGCGCCTCCTCATTGTTCAAACGGGAGCCTGGCGCGGAACCTTAGCCACGGCCAATGCATGGACCGTTCTACCGGGCGAAGGCCCACTCGGGACGGTCATGGAATCGACCTATGCACGGCATGCAAGGCTTGTGGCCCATGAACTCGCACACGCACTCGATCTCGACCATGTCACGGACCGACAGAACCTTCTCCATCCGGTCCTGCATCCCGACTCAAGCGCCTTGACCCAGGAACAATGCACCCACTTGAGAAGTGCCGCTCTCCGCTTTCACTCGCTCGCTCTTCGGGATGCTGACTCCTCGGCCAACTCCGCGCGAAATTTGGCCTCAACGACGCTTCAAGCTCAAGGTGAGCTCAAAGACGGCAACGGGATCACTTCCGGACGTTGACGGACAAGTGGCCGTCACATGAACGGTCAAATTCTCGCGCTCGCCCGAGGTTTCTGCTTTCTCGACCAGTGCGCGAATCGCGTCGCCTTGTTCGCAGGAAAAATGGACGTCGGACTCGGGGCGCTTCAGGAAATTTGCTTTGAAATCTTTGAAGACCAAAGACACGCGGCTTTTCCGGGCTTGGGTGTAACGAATGGCCATCAAACCACCGGCCACGTCCGCCCCCACGGCCAGAGCTCCAAAGTACATCGACTTCAGATGGTTCTTCGTAAACCGCTTGAGCGGCAGTTTGATTTCGCAGCGCTGATCGGAAAGCTCAATCACTGTGGGGTGACAGGCCCAGATCATCGGCACCTTGGCGAAGGCCCAAACGCGAATGAAAAACGTGTCCCGAAGTCGTTGTAGCCACATAGAAAAAGTGTAACCCGAGCCAGAACGCTCGGCAAAAAATCGCAACGCCTGGAAATTTGGGTTCAATCTCAGGGCGAGACTTAGGGAGGAAAGCCGAAGGAAAGCTTCACTGCCTGGTACTCGGGATGCACTTTTCCGTCGCGAGTGCGGATGACCAAGGACGGTTCACGCCAACACGCTTCACGCATGGACTCAGGCAAGTGATCAGCGCGCATCATCAGAAAGACAAAAAGAAGCGGAGGTTCGCCCTCTTTGAAAACTACGTCGCGAGTGCGAACCAGAACGCCGCCTGCCGCCTTCACACCGTGGACGACCCGCTCGCGCTGGGCCGCCGGAAAGATTCCAGCAAAGACCCCGCCCCAGTCCAAGTGGCGCAAGGCGACTGCACAATAATCCGTAACGTCCCCGCGCAGCTCGAACCGACAAGCCACCTTCTGCGGGTGATCCCCCACAGGCCCAGTGCCTTCTGGAAAGTAAGGCGGGCTTCCCAGGATCAAATCAAACTTCTCGTCCTGGCCGAGAATCCCGGGGTCCCGAAAATCCCCTTCGCGAATGTCGTAGCGCTCGGTCAGGCCATTGTAGGCCGCCGACTTTCGAGCCAGCTTCACGCTGATACTCTGAGCCTCGACGGTGACAAATTGAGCGAACGGCAGTCGCCAGGCGGCGGTCATTCCCACCGAACCAATGCCACTCCCGAGGTCCAAAACGCGCTCAGCTCGTGGAACCCAGCTCGTTCCATACCAAGCGGTCAGAACGTCGTCGGTCGAGAAGCGATGCCCATCGCGGTACTGGAAAATGCGATAGCTTCCGCTCAGTGCATCGAGCGTTTCCCCATCCTCGGGTTCGATACCCGCCGGAGGGAAAGGACCAGGCTTTGCCCAGCCTTTGAAAAAGCGATCGCGCTGCATAGCAGACCCAGGAAAATGGACTCAAAAAAACGGGCCCGCGGAATCGGATTCCGCAGGCCCGAATGATCAAGCCAATCTTCAGAAAGGCTTATTTCTTACGCTTTTTCTTCTTCAAGAAAGCCGATTTCTTGTCGGCAGCGCGCTTGGATTTTCCTTCGAAATACTTCTTACGGAATTCCACGTCGGATTGGAGTTTCGCGAAACGCTTGTCGCGGCCTTCCTTGCGCAAGGTTTTGCGCGATTTCGTGGAAGTCGTGGTTTGGGTTGCGGCTTGAGCCATGGTTGAAATTCTCCTCATCAATCGGATGGAGCGGGAGGCTTACCACAGACCCTCCCGCTCGCCGAAGGCTTTTTTCCCTTATTTCTCACCCCGGGTCAGGTCTTTGTAGCCGCCGTCGCCCCGGACGAAGAAAGCGCCGGTACCGCGGTCATGCTTCAGGACCGTATCGACCTGCCAGCGAACCAGCACTTCTAGGCCCGCAACGGGAGCTTCTTGGGTGCCAGCATTGAGCACCTCCGCCACTTCAGCCGATGCATTGAACTTGTAGCCCCAGGCCACGGAAAGCTCAGCCGGAACCACGCTGACGTTGGCCAGGTACCCGCCCTTGCCTTTCATGCTGCCACCGGGGGTAAACGACACCCGGTATTTGAAATTCACGACTTCCACACCGTACAGGTTCTTGAAAGCCACGCGATAAACGCGAGCCTGCGGGTTTTGCCAGCCCTGAAGCTGAGTCCAGTTTTCCAGGCCTTTGGGCAAAGCGGTTGCGCGTGGGGGCTCTTTCCAGTCCACGATAGGCTTATTCTCTTCGACCAGTTTCCACATCTTTTGGCCCAAGTTCACGACTTGATCCAAGATCACCACAGCGCCACCCAGGTCGCCGCCTAGGTCACTCGGGGTCACCGGCGAATCATCGTACTCGCGGAGTACTTCTGAAAACTCGACCGAACCGATGGTGAAGTACTTTTCGTCTTCGGCCTGAGCCAAAGGTGCAACGATCATCCATCCCAATACGGCTGCCACGAAAACGGACGTGAAACGTTTCATGCGAACGCCCCCTCCCCAGAAGGCTTGGGCAACGGCTTTATGCCGAGCAGCGGTGTTTCACAAGGCGTCCGATCGAAAAAACCCAATTAATGCTATGCGTTAGGTGTATTTCCACCCGAAACTGAAGAGGGAGCCCAAGCATGCCGATCCTGGAATTTCCCGACCCCAATCTAGCTGATGAGGACGGTATTTTAGCCGTCGGCGGAGACCTGCATCCGGACTCCCTGCTTTTGGCCTACAGGCAGGGCATTTTCCCCTGGCCCGTCGGGCGCGAGCTGGCTTGGTTTAGCCCCGATCCCCGGGCCATCCTCCCGTTTGATGAAATTCACCTCCCCCGCTCGCTAAAAACCTTCTTAAAGAAACACCCTTACCGATTGAGCGTGAACGAAGCGTTTCCGAAGGTCATCGCTCAATGCGCGAAAGTGAAACGAAACCCGATCACGAGCGGCACGGGAACCTGGATTTCCCCGGCACTCCGTCGCGCCTATGAGGAATTTCATTCGCTCGGCCACGCCCACAGCGTCGAAGTCTGGGAAGGCCAGGAACTGGTCGGCGGAATTTACGGAGTTTTAGTCGGCGGCGCCTTTGCCGGCGAGAGCATGTTCCATTTAAAGCCCAACACTTCAAAACTAGCGCTTCTTCACCTGGTCGATTGGCTGAAGCAAAAGGGGCTAACCTGGATGGACATCCAAGTGATGACCCCCCACATGGAACGCTTAGGCGCACGCGGGATTCCCCGAAAGAAATTCCTGAAGCTGCTGAAAGAGAGCCAAACCCGATAAGGATCAGCTCACGCTTTCGGGCTTCTCCACCTTGTCCGCTTTCTCAGACTTCTCAGTCGTAGGCGGACGGGAAGTGCACTCAAACTTCGGCGCATCCCCTTCCACGCTGACACGGACTTTTCCGCCATTCTCCAGCTTCCCAAACAAGAGCTCCTGAGCCAGAGCCTTTTTGATCCGGTCTTGAATGACTCGCGCCAAAGGCCTTGCGCCCAAGCGCCGATCAAAGCCCTTTTTCCCAAGCCATTCGCGAAGCTCTGGAGTGAACTCGGCTTCGACGTTTTTCGCTAAAAGTTGCTGCTCGAGCTCAAGAAGCTGCTTGGAAACCACTTGCCCGATCTCGGATTGACCGAGCGATTTGAAATGAACGATCCCGTCCAGACGATTTCGGAACTCCGGGGCAAACACTTGATCGACGGCCTTCTGTGCGGCTCCTGTGTCGAGCGCTTCTCCGCCCAGGCCCAGCGGGCGCCTTTCCGACTCGCGCGAACCCACGTTCGAAGTCATCAAAAGCACCGCTTGGCGGAAATCGGCTTTCCGCCCGTTATTGTCCGTCAGCGTGCCGTGATCCATCACTTGAAGTAGGATGTTCCAGATATCCGAATGCGCTTTTTCGATTTCATCGAGCAGAATCACCGAATGCGGCTGCTTGATCACCGCGTCTGTCAGAAGACCTGCCTGCTCAAATCCGACGTATCCGGGAGGTGCTCCCACCAACCGCGAAACCGTGTGCTTCTCGCTGTATTCGGACATATCGAAGCGCTGAAACGGAACGCCCAGCGCACGCGCGAGCTGCCGAGAAAGCTCGGTTTTTCCGACGCCTGTGGGGCCTGCAAACAAGAACGATCCCACCGGACGATCTCCGGTTCGAAGCCCGGAGCGAGCCAGTTGAATGGCATTCACCACAGCCTCGATGGCGTCGTCTTGACCAAAGATCAGAAGCTTCAGATCGCGGCCTAAGTTTTTCAGCCGCGTTTTTTGTCCGGTAGAAACGGAACGCGCCGGAATCCGCGCGATCTGTGAAATCACTTCCTCGATTTGCAGAACATCGATCAGGGGGATTTCTTCGTCCGAAGTGCGCGCTAAGCGACTTTTCGCTCCCACTTCGTCGATCACATCGATGGCTTTGTCCGGCAGGAAGCGGCCGGTCAGGTGCTTTGCGCTGAGTTCTACGGCGGCTCGCAAAGCTTCCGGCGCGTATTTTACGCCGTGATGAGCTTCGAAGTTGGCTCGTAGACCTTCCAAAATTTGGACGGCTTCCTCGATGCTCGGCTCGGGCACATCGATTTTCTGAAACCTTCGATTCAGGGCCGCATCTTTTTCAAAAGTGGTGCGGTACTCCCCATAAGTCGTTGATCCCACGCAGCGCAGTTCGCCTCGGGACAATGCCGGCTTGAGCAAGTTGGACGCATCCATCACGCCGCCAGAAACGCTTCCTGCGCCCACCAGCGTATGAATCTCATCGATGAAAAGAATCGGCGTTTTGCCTGCTTTCTTGCGGTCCGAAAGCGCTCCGAGGACACGCTTGATCCGTTGTTCGAAATCGCCTCGGTACTTTGAGCCCGCTAGGAGCGAGCCTAAATCGAGCGCGAAAATTTCGGATTCTTTCAGGATGCTCGGGACTTTTCCTTCGACAATTCGAAGGGCCAGGCCTTCGGCCAAGGCCGTTTTCCCAACGCCCGCTTCGCCCACCAGAAGCGGATTGTTTTTTCGCCTCCGGCAAAGCGTCTGAATCATGCGCTCGAGTTCCAGTTGGCGGCCGATCAGAGGATCAATTTTCCCTTGTCGTGCCAGCTCGTTTAAGTTCTGAGTGAAAGCGCGCAGCGGGTCCTGAGCCGCCTTCTTTCCTGAAGCACCCCCGCCTGCCTCCTCTTCGCCCTCGCCTGCGGCCTCTTCCGAAGAAGGCTCAATCCCGTGACTGATCAAGCTCAGAACATCGAGACGCTCGATGCCTTCTTCGCGAAGGAAGAAAAGAGCATGCGTATCTTTCTCGTTGAAGATCGCTGCAAACAAATCGATCGGACGCACTTCCTCTTTCCCTGACAGCTGCACTTGAATCGCAGCCGTTTGAACCAAGTTCTTGAGAGCGAGCGTCGGGTGCGGGTCCTGAGCAGTTTCTCCCGGTTTCAAATCCGGGAAGCGCGGCACTTCTTTCAGAACGTGTGCTTCCAAGCGAGCTTTGAGCTTTTCAAGGTCGCCCCCGCACTCAGCCACCACATCCTGAATTTCGGGTAGGTCCAGAAGCACCAAAAGCGCGTGCTCTAAGGTGACGTATTCATGATGATGGCTCCTGGCCAGATTCACTGCCCGATCCAGGGCCTCTTCGCACTGTCTGCTCAGCATAAAAATCTGCTCCCTACCGCTTTACGCGGGCTCGGCCGAGGCCTTCAAAGGAAACCCGTTCGACCGGGCGTGGACTTCGACTTGCTCGACTTTGGTCGCTGCGATTTCGGGGGTGTAAATCCCCGCGACCCCTTTTCCGTTCTGATGGACCTGAAGGGTGATTTGAAGAGCCTCTTGCGGCGTCTTCCGAAAGAACCGCTCAAGCACATGAATGACAAATTCCATCGTCGTGTAATCGTCATTGTGCAAGAGCACGACATGACGCGGCGGCTCACGAAGTTCGACCTCATCCAGAACCGCAGCTCCCGTCTCGGGAAGGCCTTCTTCAGGCGTGTTTTCACCTGAATCGTCTTTTTCCCGGCCGGCTTGAAGCAGAATTCTGAACGTCATCTTGATTTCCAGTTTACCACACCCCATGCTCGGGAACCGCCATGAGCACAAGCCCACGCCCTGATTCTCTTCGAAATCAGCTCCAGATCGCCCGCTTTGAACGGGGGCTCGAGGTTGCCGAAAGTCTGGCAAGTCACCGAGCGCTTTTAACCACTTCGGAGCTGGCAAGACTCAACCGGATCATCAACGGACTCGGTGAAGACGCCGATCCCTGGCGCCAAGAGGCTGCCAACGTCACTTTGCCGAGCGGTCGCGTTCAAAGCTTCAGCATCATCGAAAACCCAGTCCCCGCGACTCGTGACCGTTTGCATACCGTGACCGAGCAAGCGGAAGCGGGCGCCGTCGTGGACGCTGCAGCCCAAATCTACATCGACCTAGTCCTGAGCCACGTTTTCAAAGACGGCAACCGTCGTACGGCAGTGCTTGCGGCCCACTACTTTCTGAGACGCTACGGAATGCCGCTCTCTGCGCTCGCCATCCACGAGCTTGGCCTGCCTGATCTTCACGAGCCGGG
The DNA here is from genome assembly GCA_040399745.1 of Bdellovibrionia bacterium. Lineage (GTDB taxonomy): Bacteria > Bdellovibrionota > UBA1018 > UBA1018 > UBA1018 > CANFHS01. The sequence continues at coordinate 85,625 of JBBARP010000010.1, forward strand.
CCAGATCGAGCTCTTGAAGGCCACGCTTCACCAAATGGCGAAGTTTGCTTCGAAGCGTTGATCGATTGCCGGGCCTCTCGAAGGCCCGCACCTCTTGATCAGTCGGGCTGCGCGACTTTGTAGCCTTTCACAATCGTCCCACTCGTCAATGTGACGTAGAGCTGCTCAAGGACCTTCTGGCGCACGGCCTGGTCGATTTGGGCTCGTGGAAATCCTGCTGCCTCAAAGTCTTGAAGCGTCGGAAGAACTCCTGACTTTCGTCGGTGTTCTTCGATAAACCGGATCAGGCGACGCTCAGTGAAGGGATCGATTCTCGACATAATAGGCTCGAGACCTCTCCTATCACGGCCGCAAGAGAAAACCTGAAGCTTGACCGCCTCGCCCCCTGCCATTACCCCTTTGCCTGGGGAATTCAGGAAGGGGAAAATTTGTGAACACGACTCGAACGACCTTCTGGGCGCGCGTTGAGAAACGACTCTGGGTACTGACTCTCGCCTGCATCCTCGGGCACGAATCTCCGACAGCGCAAGCGGACGAAACGGAGCCTGCCAAAAAGGTTCCACCGAGCGAAAAACCGAACGAGAAGCCGAGCGAGAAAAAGAAAATCCTCTCTCAGCGCGACCTTCTCGGGCAGGCAGCGTACCTCGAAGCCATTCGAACGCTTGATCGCGCGCTTGCAAACCCTTCTTTCCGAGAATCCAAGGCCTACCCCAATGCCGCGAAGCTTCGATCAAGCCTTCCACGGCACACTTGGGAAATCATCGAGCCTCAAGACCCCCGGCATCCGGTTCTTTGCTTTCGCCCCAGTCAAGAAGCAGGGCCAAACTGGGTTGAGATCGACGGTTTCTTCAGTTCGGATCGATGCACGATCCGTCCTGGTGTGGGTCTTTCCTGCTCGATCGTTCTTTGTCCGCGCGCATTCGCAAGCCCAGAAATCACCGTTGAAACCGTTCTCCACGAAGCCACTCACGCCACAGCCGGATCGGACGAATGCCGAGTCACGTGGCTTTCGGTATTGGCCATGATCTACGGGGGCGCAAAGCCCGTGAAAAACGGTTACATCGAGCCGTGCGGCCTCAGTCCCCTCTATGAGGAGTGGAGGAAACGTGACCGCACGGAAAATTCCCCCATCTCGACCGAATCTTCATGAAACGCTTTTTGCTTCTTATTCTTGTCCTGATGCTCCTAGTCCTTCTTCGAACGGCGATTCTTTCGAACTCAGGAGACCTCGAGGTCTACATCCGCACCGCGGGACGTCTTTGGGCGGGAGACCCCATCTATGTGCCGCACCTAGACGGGCTCCAAAGCTTCAAGTACCCGCCGTGGATTGCGCCACTGTTTGCACCGCTCGCACTTTTGAGCTCACGGGGCGCGGAAGTGCTCTGGCGCCTCACCCAATGGGCGAGCCTTCTTGGGATTCTAGCCATTCTGATTCGGACCGGAAAAGACACGATTGACGTCTCTTCCGAGCGCCTCTCATTCCAACCCTTGGCGATCACGTTCATCAGTTTTCAGGGAGTGTGGAACTACAACCTTCTGATGGGCCAGATCACCCCACTCCTCTGCCTGGCCGCCCTCTGGAGCGCCGCGCGCCCAACGCCGGCGCGCCTAGCTGCCGCAGAGGTGGCACTCTCCGCGAAGATTTTCCCTCTCCTCGCGGCGCTACCTTCCCTGATCGACCTAGCCCGGAGCGGCAAACCCCAGCGCGCTCTCCAGGCCCTGGGCCTCGGGGCCATCGCGGCCGCGGCGCTGAGCGTGCCCGCCCTGCGCGCCACGCCCGAGGCTTCACCGCATGCGTTGCTCACCTCGTTCTTTGCCACTGCCTCGCAAGGCGGTCAAAATCTGGCGGGCGCGCAGAACGGCCTGCCCGCGCTCTTGGCACGGATCATCGGCACACCCGACGCCGTGGCTTCGGCGCGCTCGCAGATCGGGCTGGCGACGGCAGGCCTTTGCATCGCCGCGGCCGCGTGGCTCTGGGCGCGCCGCCGGCTCGGGGGGCGCCCGCTCGCGCAAACGGGGCTTGCGCTGGCGCTCTCTCACGCCATCAATCCCTTGGCCTTTGATTACGGTCTGGCCTTTGCTTTTCCTTGGTTTGCGCTTCAGCTCGGCCAACTCTCGAACGAGAAACGCACCAAAGAACTGCTCAAAACACCTTCTTTTTGGCTGTTTTTCGCAGCTTGGACGTGGATCGTCCTGCCCTTGCCTTACCGAGCGCTCGCAGTCTTTCTCAGTATCCTAAGCCTTCGCGGGCCTAGGCAAACCCTCAGACCAGGTGAATGACTTTCTCGTTTGCGATTCGCATCTGAGGGCCCCAAGTGCCCCGCTCACCTTCGCGACCCACGGCAATCACCATGACCACGCGAGATGCGCCACTGAGTCCTAGAAGGTTCTTCACTCGCGACTCGTCAAAGCCTTCCATCATGCAGGTCGAATAGCCTTGAGCTGAAATCGCGAGAACGAAGTTCTCTGCCGCCAGCGCTGCCGACTTGATGGCCACTTCCTGAAGATCGCGCTTGGAAAAAGGTCCCCGCGTCATGGGGCGAAAAAAGCCCGTCGCCGTAGCAAGAAGCCATTTGATCGGCAGAAGGCTATTCCAGAATCCCCAGCTGTAAGTCACGGGAATCAACTTCTTGTAATAGAAGACCACCGGTTTCGGAGCGTTCACGCTTTCAACGAACTGAATCATCTCCGGATTACTCCGGCGCCAGCGCCGGGGATCCGCCGTGATGACGACGAGTTCTGGCGCCGTGCGGGCTGCCGATTGGCCAAAGCAATACTCAACAAGCTTGGCCTTTTTTTCAGCTGTGCGAACCCAGTAAAAATCCCAAGTCTGCATGTTCGAAGAATTGGGAGCGAGCACCGCAGCTTCGAGCGCTTTCTGAACGACGCCGACCGGAACCTCTTCCTCACGGAATCGGCGAATACTGCGTCTGGCCCGAACGGCCTCAAAAAAATCCATGAAAGGCTCCAATCAGTGGGTCAGTTTCTTGAACTTGATGCGATGAGGATTGATCGACTCAGGCCCCAGGCGCCGCACTTTATCGACCTCGTATTCCTGGAAGTTTCCTTCCACCATCACAACATTCGAATCACCTTCGAAAGCTAGGATGTGAGTGCAGATTCGGTCCAAGAACCAGCGATCGTGGGAAACGACCAGCGCACAGCCTGCGAAGCTCAGAAGACCTTCCTCAAGTGCACGCAAAGTGTTCACATCCAAATCGTTGGTCGGTTCGTCGAGAATCAGGACGTTTCCGCCGCTCTTCAGGAGCTTAGCCATGTGAACGCGGTTGCGCTCACCGCCCGAAAGGCTTCCCACTTTCTTCTGCTGGTCGCCGCCCGTGAAATTGAAGCGTGCGCAGTAAGCGCGCGAAGGCACTTCGCGGTTGCCCAGTAAGATCGTTTCGTTCTTCCCGTCGGAAATCTCTTCCCAAACGGTCAAATCATCGCCGAGCGAGTCGCGCGATTGATCGACGTAGCTCAGCTTCACGGTTTCACCGACGCGAAGCACGCCATCATCGGGCTTCTCCTGGCCCGTGATCATTCGCATCAAGGTCGTCTTACCGGCACCGTTCGGGCCGATCACGCCGACAATGGCGCCTGGCGGAATATTGAAGGAGAGATCCTGGAACAAAACTTTATCGCCGTAGGCTTTAGAAATCTTGTTGGCTTCGATGACCAAATTCCCAAGACGTGGCCCAGGCGGAATCTGAATCTCGATATCTTCTTCCCGCTTGTTCGTTTCCTCAGCCAGCAGCTTTTCGTAGGAAGCGACCCGAGCCTTACTCTTCGCCTGACGAGCGCGGGGCGATTGGCGAATCCAGTCGAGTTCGCGCTCCAAGGTTTTCTGGCGCTTGGTTTCTTGCTTCTCTTCCGCTTCCAGGCGCTTCGCTTTTTGCTCGAGCCAAGAGGAATAGTTGCCTTCAAAAGGAATCCCGTGGCCGCGGTCCAGTTCCAGAATCCAGCCCGCAATATTGTCCAAGAAGTAACGATCGTGAGTGACCGCAATCACGGTGCCGGCGTAGTTTTTCAAGAAACGCTCAAGCCACAGAACGGATTCCGCGTCCAAATGGTTGGTCGGTTCGTCGAGCAGCAAGATATCGGGCTTCGAGAGAAGAAGGCGAGCCAAAGCCACTCGGCGCTTTTCACCACCCGAGAGCTTATCGACGGCCCATTCACCCGGTGGGCAACGAAGTGCGTCCATCGCGATGTCGAGCGTGCGGTCGACGTCCCAACCGTTTTTGTGCTCAATTTTTTCCTGCAAATCGGCTTGTTCAGCCAAAAGCTTATCCATGGCATCGGGATCCATGTCGGGATCGGCAAACGCTTCGCCGATCTCGTTGAAGCGCTTCAGCCACTTGGCCAGCTCTCCCAAACCGTCCAAAATATTGTCGCGCACGTTCTTCGTCAGGTCGAGCTGCGGCTCTTGCTGCAGGTAACCCACCGTGATGCCTTCACCGGGCTGCGCGGTGCCATTGAAGTTCTTCTCGACGCCCGCCATGATTTTCAGCAACGTCGATTTACCGGAACCGTTCAGGCCCAAAACGCCGATCTTGGCGCCGTAGTAGTAGGACAAATAGATATCCCGCAGCACCTGTTTGTTCGGCGGATAAATCTTGCTGACGCCCTGCATGGTAAACGCGAATTTTTGTGCCATGACTGACACTTATAGCGATCTCAGCCCCCCGCGGCAAGGCCAGGAAACGCGCGCAGCAAAACGAAGAACCCCCGCTCGCAGATTCTGCAAGCAGGGGCCCTTCATCGGGTCAAAGACCCTTTTTCAAACCTGCTGGACGGGAGGACCGCAATTGCAGGTCCAACCCGCCCGCTCCTGTGGAACGGGGCCGATATCAGCCGCCGTTCGAATTCTTTTTCTGCTCCGAGGTCGGGGTCTCTTTCAAACGCACCAAACGAAGCGCGCCGAAGTAGCGGCGGCCGGTTGCGCCTTCCACCGGACTTTTCGTCTTCTGCTCGTAGTAAGTCACGATTTCTTGGCCACCCCGAAGCATCCGAGCATTCAAAAGGGCAAAGTCGTCTTTGGCGGCATCCTCAGAATGAGCCAAAAGGTCGGCAAAATTCCGGGTTTGAGCGGCAACACCCCAAACGCTTTCGCCTTGGTTACGCTCGGTGAAAATTCCCACGTCTGATGGGTCCGTGTGAAGCATGGCGCGAAGCTCGATCTCGACTTTTCCGTCGAACTTGCCCCCGTCGCCAATCGATCCGCCAACGCCAGGTAAGCCGCTCATTTTCAAGGTGCCATCGGCAGTTTGGTTGAAAGTACGAATATGACCCAAATACGGCGCCTGACCGCGAGGCCCCGGGGCTTTCGCCTGATCCGCTTCCGTCTTCAGCGTGGCTTCTTGAATTTTGAACTCCAGCCGAGCTTCCCGAACCTCTTTTTGGAGGTCGGCGGGTAGGTCATTCAAACTGACCTGCGCGGCCTGTACTTTGCCGTCCGGGAATTGATCTTCTCGCCACAGGCCACCGGGCGTTGCCACTTGCCCGTAGACGTAGGTGCCTTGGCTTTCGGTCAGTCCAGAATACCAAACCACTTTGCTGTTCAGAGCTTCGGCTTGCGCCCACGGGGCCACACTCAAGGCAGCCAGCATGACCCAGCCTGCAACCTGATTTTTTTTCAAACCGCTCATCTCAGCACCCTCCCCGAAGTCCGAATTACGGACGCCCACAAAAACAATCCTGCGTCAGTAATTCGACGCACCGCATAACTCAAGAAATTAAACCACGCACCGATCCGTAAAATATGAAGCTGCGCGTTATCGCCCTCATTTCCCTCCTTCTCAGTACCCCTGCACTCCTTAGTCATGCAGGCCCGCCCTCGGACCCGGACGCCGATTACGACCGCCTAGACGGCCAGGGACGCTCAGGGAAGACCGTGAACGTCGTGGAATGGGAAGGAAACCTAGAGATTCACGTCTACCCCGAGAGAAGCCTGGTGGGCCTCGCGGCAAAGATCGATCAGAACGCCCGAGGCACGAAAGTCATGGTGCTGAGCTACCGCCTGGAGAGCGATCAGAAGCTTCCGCTGATCCGCCGGGCTGTTCTCGGAATCCCTTTTCAGTCTGGCTTCCAGGCCTGGAAGGACACTTCAGCAGAGGGTTACGACAAAATCATCCTCTCGAATCGCGCCCTGAAAGGCCCCACCCTGACACGCTTCCCGCTCGAGCCTGAGCCGAAGCAACTGTATCCCGACGGCCATCCTGGCCTTCAGAACCCCGACGGCCATCCGGCCGCGAAAGCCGAGCCTGAAGCACAAGAAGCACCCAAGGCCGCGCCCGACCGCAGAAAGCCTGCCGGAGCAACGAAGGAAGCCCAGCGCTACTCGCCCAAAGAGGGCCTCGACCCAGATACCGGAGCGATCCGTCCTTTCGGCGTGAACTGACGCAACCCCAGACGCCAGATCGGGCAGGTCTCGCGCTCAATCCTTCAACTGAACTGAAACTCGGAGGCGCTGCCAACGTGCTTCCACAGCAGGTCCCTGCTGGGACGGTTCTGCGTCGCTTTGCGCCCAAATCACGCGCCCTTCATGAATTTCGCTGAACCAAGCCAAAGCAGCATGAAGCTCGAGACGCTTCTCTAGGCCCTTCCAAGCTTTGGAACCAGCACGCAAGCCCAAGCTTTCCGGATCCAAGGAAGCCGCCTCCGTGAAGCGCTCATGAGTGCTCGGGAAGCCTTCACGCTCGTAGGAGATGGAAACAGTCCAAAGCCCGGTCTTCACCCAAACCCGGCAATTCGTCCCGAGGTCATCGAAAGGACCTTGGGTCTTCGAGCGCTCCACGCACGCCTCATCCAGAGCCGGGCGAAGGTCTTCCCGGACCGAGCCCAACTTCAAATTCACCGCGTCAGCAGGAAGAGTCGCCTCTGCGATGGGCTGAACTGCCCACGCCACAGACGAGGTTTTTAGAGCCAAACCCAAGACCAACACCCACAACGACTTCATGCGCTCGCCTCTAACCAAGTGCCCGAACATCGACAACTTGAAAGGAAACTCCCTTTTCAAACGTTTGTTCAAATTGAGGGTTTGAAAATCCCGGGGCTCGATTTAAATCCTAGGGATGAACCTCGCTGACCTGTCCATCAAGCGCCCCACTTTCATCACTTGCATCATCATTCTTATGCTCGCAGTGGGCTGGCTCAGCATGAAGAGCCTGGGCGTGGACCTCTTTCCCGATGTCACTTTCCCCATCGTCACGGTCACCACCCCCTACCGCGGCGCAGGCCCGAGCGAAGTCGAAACGCTCGTTTCCAAGCCCTTGGAGGACGAAATCGCGACCCTCTCGGGGATCAAGCGCCTTTCCTCCATTAACCGTGAAGGCGTCAGCGTCGTCATTGCCGAGTTTAGCTTGGAGACCGACATCAAATACGCGGAACAGCAGGTGAGAGACCGCGCGGGCTCTGCGAAGAGAAAGCTTCCCACGGGAATCGACGAGCCGATTATTCGAAGGATTGACCCTTCCGACCAACCCATCGTGATTCTGTCGATTCAAGCCGATCTTCCCGACGGAAAACTCTATGACATCGCCGACCAGGTGATTCGCCCAAAACTCGAACAGACCCCGCAAGTGGGCCTGGTTGAAGTTCTTGGGGGTCGGAAGCGCGAAATCCAAGTCACTTTGGACCGCGCGAAACTGAATCGCCGCGAGCTTTCCGCATCCACCGTTGCCCAGCGCTTGGCGACGGCAGGTGAAAACGTGCCTGCCGGAAAAGTGACCCAAGGCCGACAAGAAACCGTGTTCCGCACCCTAGGGCAGTTCACTTCGCTTGCGGATATCGAAGGCACTTTGGTGAACTTCTTCGGCAACGACGTGCCCACGACCGTGAAAGAAGTCGGCGCGGTCGTCGATACGCTGCAGGACGAAAAGACTCGCGCTTTCGTCAACGGGAAGCGCTCGCTCTTCCTTTACGTTTTCAAACAATCCGGTGCCAACACGATTGCCGTGGTTGAGCAGCTCAATAAGCGCATCGCAAAGCTCAATCAAGAACTGATGGGCCAGCCCGGAAAACCCGAAGTCACCGTCATTCGTGACGGCAGTTGGTGGATCAAAATCAACGTCGAGGACGTGAAAGAATCCATCCTGATCGGGATCGTTCTGGCGGTGATCGTGGTCTTTTTCTTCCTGGGCTCAGTACGCTCTACGATTATTACCGGCCTTGCTCTGCCCAACTCTCTGATCGGCGCGTTCATTCTGATGAAGTACGCCGGTTTCACAATCAACATCATGTCGCTTCTGGCACTCTCGCTTTCCGTCGGCCTTTTGATCGACGACGCCATCGTGGTGCGCGAGAACATCTACCGACACATCGAAATGGGCGAAGACCCCGTCACTGCGGCAAAAAAAGGCACCGACGAAGTGCGCTTGGCCGTGATCGCCACCACACTGACCGTCATTGCTGTTTTCGGCCCGGTCGCCTTTCTGAAGGGTGTGGTCGGTCAGTTCTTCAAACAATTCGGTGCGACCATTTGCTTTGCAATGGCCATCTCGCTCTTTGACGCCCTCACCATCGCTCCCATGCTTTCGGCCTATTTCGCAGGCACAAGCCACGCCGGTAAAGCAGGACGTGGCCTTTGGGGTGCCACCGTCGGGCGCGCCCTGGAAGCCTTCAACCGCTTCCAAGAGCGCTTGGAGCAAGGCTACGAAAACCTGCTCAGACGCTCGCTGAAGCACCCTCTTCGCGTGCTCGGAATCTCGTTCCTGATTTTCCTGGGCTCTTGCGCTTCAGTTGCCAAAGTGACCAAAACCTTCCTGCCACCGCAGGAACAAGGCGAATTCCAAGTGGGCCTCGATCTTCCGCCGGGAACCAGCCTCGACCAAATGACGAAGCTGGCACTCGAGGTGGAAGAAACCATCCGGAAAAACCCCGAAGTCGAAGTCACCGCAACCACGGTGGGTTCGCGAGAAGGCGAAGCCAACTACGCAGAAATTTTCGTGCACTTGGTGCCTTCCAAGAAGCGGAAACTCGGAACGGGCGCTTTCAAAGAGCTCGTTCGCTCACAACTCAAAACGTTCGCCGGGAATCCGAAGGTGAAGGACTACGACGCCGTGTCCGGCGGACAGCGTCCATTCAACTTGAACATCATCGGCCCGGATCAAGCTCAGCTCGAAAAAGTAGCTAAACTCTATTTCGATCGCCTGAAGAACGATCCCCGGTTGAAAGACGTGGACATCGACTTCCGTGCCGGAAAACCAGAATTTCAGATTGTTCCGCAAAAACAACGCATGCAGCAGCTCGGACTTTCCACGGCGACTGTCGGCTTCGAGCTTCGCACTCAAGTGGAAGGAACGACCCCTGCAAAATACCGCGAAGGCGGCATGGAATACGACGTTCGGGTGCGGATGCGCGAAGACCAGCGAAACTTGAAAGACGCTTATTCCGAAATCCGCGTTCCGAACGTGAACGGAAGCATGGTGCGACTGGCCGACGTGGCGAAGCCCGTTGAAACCGTCGGACCTTCCAAAATCACCCGTCAGGACCGCGGTCGCTACATCAATATCAATGCAGACAACGCTCCGAACGCGGATTTGGGCAAGCTCCTCAGCGATATCCAGATGTGGTCGACCGAAGACCCTGAATTGAAGCTTCCCCCCGGATTGCGCTACATCACTCCCGGCCAAGCCGAGAACTTCCAGGAACTGGGCGCAAGCATGGCCATCGCCCTGGGCTTGGGCGTGCTGTTCATCTTCTTGGTCTTGGCGTCGCTTTACGAATCCTTCGTGACGCCCGCCACGATCATGCTGGCGCTGCCTCTGGCGCTTTCAGGTTCGTTTGTCGCCCTCTTTATCGCCCGCCAGTCTCTGAACATCTTCTCGATGATCGGGGCCATCATGCTGCTCGGCGTATCGACCAAGAACTCGATCTTGCTCGTCGATTACGCCAATCAACAGGTCGAAAAAGGGAAAGACCGGGCACAAGCCATGATCGAAGCAGGACGCGTTCGTCTGCGCCCCATCCTCATGACCACCATGGCGCTGATCGCGGGCACTTTGCCTATCGCTATGGGACTCAACGAAGCCTCGAAGCAGCGCACTTCCATGGGCGTTTCGATCGTGGGTGGCCTGATCAGCTCGACGCTCCTGACGCTTCTGGTTGTGCCTGCTGCGTACAGCTACATCGATCGCTTCCGCATCTGGTCGAAAGCAAAGCTCAAGCGCTGGGTAGCACCCGCTCCTGAGGACCGCGTTCGCGTCTAAAACGGGCTCGTTTTTACTGCTCAAAACTGGACGAGCCGCTTGGCGTCTGACACTCTTTCCACGTTCAAAAGAACAAGGGGGAAGAGCAAGGATGCGCTCAGTTTCTCGCAGTCGGTTTTGCAGGGAAGTGACTCTGATTTTTGCGCTCAGCTTGGCCTTCATCGGGACGGGCTGCCGCGAGGAGCGCCCCGATTCAGGCCAAGCCATGCTCGATGCTCTGGGTTCAGGATGCGGGTCTGCCGGTCAATGGACGCAAGCGGCTCTGGCTCAAACTTCGGCACTGAGCAGCCTCTTTAAATCCCTTCGCGACACGGACGCATGTAAGCCTTACCAAGCAACACTGGGCGCGCTGGATGCCGCCACTTCGCAACTTTCGGCCTTAGTCGGCGACCCGACCTACGCCAATCACCGATTGGCCGAGGAAAAACTCCAGGAACTCACTTCGGCGCTCTCAAGCACGACGGATCCTGCGCTTCAGTCTTCCCTCAGCACCAGCGTCCTGATGGCGCAGCTGGAACTGATCAATGCCCGAGCTGCGCGCGATTCCTCTCTTTCTCCCGAGCGGGATCTTTACGCGCGCGCCACACGTGATTTTCACAACCAAGTACGCCGCATCCTGACAGACACTCAAGGCCTAGGCCTCTGCTTGAAACAATCCCCTGCCGCCGCTTTTCAAATCGCAGCGGGACTCGCCGGCACCGCCGGCAGCTTTGCATCACCGGTCGTCGGAGCGGGGATGGTGGCTCTTGCAGGACTCGCCCAAATGGGCATCGAGAATGTGCGCCAGAAAGCGTCCAGTGAAGACCTTTGGCGCGCTTTCGAGATCAGGATGCCAACCGCTTTGGCGTGCAGTCTGGAAGGCATGACCAGTTTCTTTTGCCAGGCTCAGGACTCTTACGCACTTCTCAGCCAAACGCCCCCGACTTCGAATGATCCGCTGAGGCTACCTCAGTCTGAGATTCTCCGAGTGATCGACCTCCTTGGGCGACGACTTCCCGTTGCGCTTTCCTGGCTCGAAAGGGTCCGAAGCGGTGGGAGCGCGAACGATTCAGCCGATGCCCAGCGCCGGAACCGCATCCTTTACAAGCTCGGCCGCCTGCTTCCTACCCGGAACGAGGTCGACGGCGCGATCAACGAAGCCGAGCGCTTGTCGCGTACTTACCCGGACGAAGCCACGCGCCGAACCAACTTTGTGACTTTGGTCCAGCGGCTGTCTCATCAACTCGCCGTCCGAGACGACCCCACTAACCCCTTTAATGAGCTCACCACAGACACCTGGCGCTACGCCTGCTTTCTACTGAAGGGTTACTCGTCCGCCCAAGCTTGCCCAGCGAGCGGCCCCAAGCCCGCTCCGGGCAACTTCAGCCCTACCCCCACCGAAATCGAACGCTGGTTTACCGATTCTTTTGCCGCGCAAATGAACTTTGAATCCCTTCGCCAAGGCTGGGAAACGGCTTTCAGTACGGTTACCGATCTCATCAACCGCCAATTTTCAGAATTCATCGTCATCGACGCGCGCTTGCTTTTGGTCGAAGGCCATAATCGTCTGCCGTCGAACTATTCGCCCCGAGAGGTGTTCGATCAGATTTTGCGTTACGCACAAGAACTTCGCCGCGACGTCGCGCGCCTGAAGAATCCTCAGATTCCCAAAACGCTCGACGAAACGATTCACTTGCTCGAGCGAAGCATGGCAGTTTTGGATAACACCCAGGAAACTCAGCCCATTCCCTGCCCTCCTGTCCCCGATCCGGCTAATCCTTGCGATCCAACAGTGACGAAGCCCTACACGCCGGTCGACAAAGTGGCTCAAATTGCAGCCATTTTTCAGCTCCAAACAGGCACTCAGTACTTCTCTGAACGAGTGAGGCGCTTTGCCGAAACCGACCTATTGGAACGGCTCGAGGCGGGTCAAGCGGGTGGAATACCCGACGAGGTGGCCGAAATCCTCAGGTCATCGGCCGGAGAAATCCGAACCCGGCTGCTCGCCGCAGGTCTGGACCGGGAAACCGCTCGGATCCACCAGGACTTGGCTGACGCCCGCAGAATCGCGCTCGAGAACGCGCTCGCTTTCCGTAAGGCCTTCGCCGGATCGATCGAGAAATCGCTCGAGAAACTGAAAGAAGGATCTCAGGGCGGACCGGGTTGTGACCACCCCAAAAAGCCCGAGGACCGGGACCGCTGCGAAAGCCAAGCCGAACCCCAGCATGGTGCTGGGCGAATCTACGGGCAACGTTTGGGGCAACTCTGCCTGCTGGTGGTTTCTTTAGAGGGGCGCTGGCCCAGCAAAAAGGTCGAAACTGCCTGCCAAGGCGCGATCCTGGAGAGCCCCTATTGGGAGGAGCATCCCGAACTCTCGGTCTCCCTGGACCAGGTCAGCCCCGTGCTGGCCCACCAGAAGCCCGAAGTCAGGCTTTGCACCTATTGGCGCTACCTCCGGTCCAATCGTTTGGCCGATCAGAAGCTCCCAGCCTCTTGGAACCCCTGAATCAGATCGAATATCTCGTTCTGATTCCGACCCCAGAGGTCCGATTTCAATCCTTGAAAAGCCGCCCCCCGAGCCGCTCAATTGTTGCGTTCACAAAATGCGGCATCAGGAATAAAGTGCCTCACATGAAAACCATCGAACGCCGTCAATTCATCAAGACCTCCCTCTTTGCTCTTGCCGCGCTGGTGTTCCCCGGAAACCTGCGCCGCGCTCTGGCTGCGGCTCCGCTGCCGGCTGGCCAAAACCCGGTTCCCGCCAACGACCCTGTGGCCACTGCTATTGGCTACAAAGCGGAAGTGAAAGACATCGACTACAAACGTTATCCGGCTCGCAAAAAGCCTGAAGCCAAGAACCAGTTCTGCGAGAACTGCGCACTTTACTCGAAAGTGGACGGCAACTACGGCAAGTGCTCGATGCTGACGAGCGGCTTGGTCGCCAACAAAGGCTGGTGCGGATCTTGGAGCAAGAAGGCTTGAAACACGCCTGGATTGCACTCCTGATTCTTGGAACGACGGCGCAGGCTCAAACGCCTGCGCCGCTCTCCTTTTCCGGTACGGATGTCGTGCAAGGCACCCAGGCCACAGTTGCGCTGAAGGCTTCTCAACAGCCCACAGTCGTCGTGTTTGTCTCAGCCCTTTGCCCCTGCTCAGCAGCCCACGAAGATGCGCTTCGTGGACTCGCAAAAGAATTTCAGGCCACCGGAGTACGATTCGTCGGAATTCACTCCAACCAAAATGAATCACCGGAAAAAGCTCGTGAGCACTTTCAGACAGCGAAGCTTGGCTTCCCTGTCCTTCAAGATCCAGGGGCAGCCATCGCTGACCAACTCGGCGCACTGAAAACACCGCACGCTTTTGTCCTCAATTCTGATGGAAAAATTCTCTATCAGGGTGGAGTCGACGATAGCCATGAGGCTGCGACTGCTAAAAAATTCTACCTTCGCGATGCGCTCTTCGCGCTCCAACAAGGAAACCCCGTCCCAGTGACTCGAACTCGGGCGCTCGGGTGCATGATCTCGCGTCACTAAGTCCCTGCCCGGAGTGCCCATGAACTTTCGAATTCTTGCATTGCCTCTCTTCTGGATCGCGACTTCGGCATGCGGGGTTTCGCCGGCGCTGCATCATCACAGCGCTGATACAGCGAAAAAAGAGTCCAGCACCCAGCCACCCACTTCGACTGAGTGTCCGTTTTCTTTCCCCAAAGCCGGGCTTTGCGCGTCGTGGACTTGGAAAGCGGATCCGACGCTCGACGCCGGCGCCTCAGCAACGCTGAAATTCTGGAATGCAAAGGAGGGAACGCCGAACGGACCCTACGTCGCACCCAGTTCTGCAATTCGGCCTTTCCTTTGGATGCCGTCGATGGGGCACGGAAGTTCGCCCATTCAGGTCACGTCTCAGGAAATCGGGATTTTCCTCCTCGAGGACATCTTCTTCATCATGCCGGGTGAATGGACTCTGAACATTGAATTGAAATCGGGAAGCCAAGTCCTGGAGCAAGCAAACCTTCCTATTTCCCTGAGCGGGGCTGGATCTTCGTGATGAGCCGGTTTTTTGGGCCGATTTTCGGGCTCCTTCTCAGCTTCGTTGTCCTAACTCACTCGAATCTTGCGCAAGCTGCGGCCTGCTGCGGCGGCACGAGCGCTGCGCCGGGACTCCTGACTGGAGACGATACCCATCAACTCACGTTCTCGGCGTCCTCTTCGAGCGTCATCGGAGATATGCCTGAACAAGGGTGGGCCGTTTACCGAAGCTCGAGCACATCGGAAGTGACGCAATCTTTCCGATTCGAAGGTGCCATGCTCGTCAGCGAGAGTTGGCAGATCGGCTTGGCTGTTCCGCTGATTCGCAAGGAATTCACTTCGCTTCGAGGCTCAGACTCGGCAACGAGCTTGGGTGATTTGTCTGTCACCTTGGCGCATGAGACTTGGCCAGAATTCGGATACTCGGCCTGGATTCCTCGAGGCTTCACTTTCCTGAGCGTCAATGCACCCATAGCTGCGTCGATCTATGAGACCACGCGCCCCGGAGCAGTCGATGCCATTGGCTCCGGTTTTTGGCGGGTCAGCGCCGGCGCTTTGTTTTTGAAATCGTGGAATAGCTGGGACGTTTCGCTCTTCGGTGAAACGCACTACTCCTTCACCCGTAATTTTCAGGGATATTTTGGGGCAGAACGTCTCTGGGTGAGCCCGGGCTGGGGCATGAGTGCCGTTCTCGGAGCAGGCTGGAGTTTTGCCAGTGCGCCGGTGCGTTTAGGCGCGCGCTTTCAGCCCATCTTGAATCAAGGACGGAACACCTGGTACGACTCCGGGACCCATACGCCTTCCGCTTCTCAACTGGTTTGGAACTCCGGCCTCGATCTTTCTTGGCTGGCCTCACCTGAATGGAGTGCTGTTGCCGCTTACACGGACCAAACTTGGCTAGGTCCGGCCAAAAACACTACGCTCAGCCGAACTTTTGCTTTCAACCTTCAAAGGAGATGGCCTCGGTAACTCCAGGCTAAATAGCCCTCATGAAAAAAATCGCGTTCCTCACCTCCGCGTGGTTGGCAGCTCTTCTGCCGGTAACCGGCTTCTCATTCGAAGCACAGCAACAAAAACAGGCGCAATGCCCCATTGAATTCAAAAAAGTGGGCCAATGCGCTTCCATTGAATGGCGAGTGGCCCCGAAAATCGACGCTTACGCAGAAGCGACGCTCAAGTTTTGGTCGAAGAAAAACGGAAGCCCCACCGGTCCGTTTGAAAACCCCGACTGCAAGCAACTCGCAGTGAGCCTTTGGATGCCTTCCATGGGCCACGGCACTTCCCCCATTCGCCTCACCATTCGCGAGACCGGGATCATCGATGCCACGAAAATCTATTTCTCGATGGCGGGCCTCTGGGACCTGAAGATTCTGCTGAAAAACGGCAACCAAGTGCTCGACCAGGCCGCCGTGCCCCTCAGCTTGACCGGGAAGCACGAAAACTAAGCCGACCAAACCCTGTTCGAAATGCCCGCTAGGCCCACGGGGTTATTCACTTATTCCAGTTGAGCAATCTGTCTAAACCTTTCGTATTGCAGTGCGTCAGAACTTCCCTTAGCGTTAGAAGGGTAAGGAGCACGTACGCACATGAAACCACAGCGCCAATTAGATCACGCGCCGTATGTCACCAGAGCCAGCATTGAGTGGCCGGAAACCGGTCCTCCGCGCACCTGACAGCGTGGGCAAAGCCGGACCGACGTCGACGGCGCTCACGGACTGCCGGACTCCTCCCTGATCCGGAGGGCCGCGGCAGCAATCAAAAAAATTCCCAAACAGAGTTTAAAACTAGAAAGCCGCGAAATTTGGACCGCATCGACGAAGAAGTCGACGCAAATAGGATCCCCTTCGCGCACTGAAAAGCGGAGCTTTCAGACTCCGCACGCCGACTCTCCCCAGTGGATAGTTCGGATCAGAAAATGGGCTCCTTCCGGCACGTTCCGGAAGGAGCCCTTCTGATTTTTTTGCCCCGAATCAAAGTACGCACTTCGGCCGCAGCGACGGCACCACTCGCTCAAACTTTTCGAGCGCAGGACCCATCTGCTCCTGCAATTCGCGAATGCGATTCTCGCTGGCCGGGTGGGTGGACATAAACTCGGGGCCGCCTTTGCCGTTTGCGGCGATCATGTTTTTCCAAAGCTCCACACTTTGCCGGGGATCAAAGCCCGCGCGGGCCATGAGATCGATGCCGATCCGGTCCGCTTCGGATTCCTGAGTCCTCGAGAACGGCAAAAGCACACCCACTTGGGTTCCCAAACCCAGAGCACCCAAAATCAAGCCTTGGTGCTTACTTCCTTCGGTCATCACCTGAGTGAGCGTCAGCCCCGCTTGAGCCAGCACTCCCTGAGACATGCGCTCGCCCCCGTGGCGCGCCATCACGTGCCCCACTTCGTGCCCCAAAACCGCGGCCAGTTGATCGGGGGTTTTAGCCACCTTCAAAAGACCCGTGTGAACGCCGATCTTTCCCCCAGGCAAAGCAAAGGCGTTGGCCGAGTCATCGCGAAAGACGACCACTTCCCAGGTTTTTGTCCGAGCCTCGTCCTCGCTCAAGAGCTTCACCAAAGGTTGCACGACACAATTCACGTAGGCGTTCGCCCGCGAATCTTTCTCAACTGGCTGCTTGGCTTTCATGTCTTGAAAGGCCTGGCCGCCAAGCTGGGTCATCTGCCCATCCGGGATCAAAATCAGCTGCTTCCGCCCAGTCGGTGAAGTGGCGCACGCCACCCCTAAAGCGAGCGCGATTCCAAGTCCACACACACGAGTCCAAGAGCGCAATATCATGCGCCCCACCCTACCTGCGCCAGTCAGCAGACGTCAAACAGCGACGACTTCGATCACTTCCGGAATCGCTTCACGAAGGCGAGTCTCAATCCCCATTTTCAGGGTCGCTGTACTGGAAGGACAGCCTGCGCAAGAGCCCTGCATCTGAAGGTAAACGACGCCTGCTTCAAAGCGCTCAAAAGTGATGTCGCCCCCGTCCATGGCCACGGCCGGACGCACTTCTTGGTCGAGGAAAGAGCGAATCTTCGATTCAATTTCGCTGCCGCCCCCTTTGTGGGCCTCTTGGCCGACAAAGTCAGCATTCACAGCAGAGAGCCCTTGGGCCAAATGCTCTTCGATCAAGTTCGAGCAGTTCTTGTGAACCACATCCCAATCACCACTTTCGGCTTTCGTAACGGTGACGAAGTCCTTGCCAATCATGACGCCGCAAATTCCAGGAACCGAGAACAAACGAGCTGCTAGAGGGCTTTTCTGAGCCGCATCAGCCGGGTTCATCAGATTCATGGTCCCACGCTCCAGAAGCGTCCGATTGACGGAATACTTCAGGGTATTGGGATTCGGGGTGAACTCGAGGGAAACGTACACGGGATTGGACATGCGCTCTTCTTACACTATCATCAAACAGGATGAAACCCGCGACTTGGATGGCACTTCTGGGACTTTGGACGACTGCTGCCTGGGCTGCCCCTGAACCCAGCCTGAATCTCGATCGAATCGATGGAAACACGCTGATCTTCCAGGCTGGAAAACCCTTAAAGACCAACCTCTTCGAACTGAAGTTCCTGGGCGTCCTGCACGATGCGGGGGAACCCCCGTTCCTGGTCATCTCGGGCCGCAACTGCAAAGATTGCTCAACCGAGCTCCAGGTCCACCTGGTGCGCAGGGATGGGGAACTGACTCAGACCTTCGTTCACCCGGGAAAAGTCACCGATCCGAAGACGGGCAGCGTTCTCTTGGAAAGCCGGGCGTTCTTCGGAAAATGCCTCCCAGGACAGGCGGACAGTTACGTGGTGCTCCAGAAAGAGTTGATCGAGAAAAAGCGACGTGGATCTCGCGTGCGGCTGACCGAAACCAGCTTGTTCACCGCCCACCCCGAGGCCGGGCGTTTATCCGAGAAACTCACTGAGCTTCGGTCGGTCGGAAGCCTAACGAGCCGCCAGCGGGAAGTTCTCCACCAGGTCAAAGCCAACCGGTGCTCTGAAATTCCAGGAACCAGTCGGCTTGCCACCCTGAAGCCGCTGGACGTAAAGAATCATCGCCTCGACATCGAAGCAGAAGACGAAGTCGAAGAAGACGACAGTGATGCGGCAACGGCCCAGGAGAACGGGCTGGTGAAGGGCGGCGAGGCTCCCGCCTCAGCCAAAGTCTCCACGGTCCCAGCAGCCGAGCCTGAGGACGAGAACACCCGTCCCGCCGCTCTGCGCCTGGAATAACCCGGGGCGTTCCAGGCAATCTCCCCTCTGCGAGGAGATTGCTTCCGATGAATTTCATGACCGATGCCTTGGACCGACAGGGCTTCATCGACCCCCGGTACACCTGCGACTTGGACAATTCTTCGCCCGAATTCCGTTGGGAAACCCCACCCGAAGGAACAGCTGCATTCGTTCTCTTAATGCATGATCCGGATGCTCCTTCACCGCCTTTTTATCATTGGGTGGTTTATCGAATTCCCGCCGCCCTCAGACACCTGCCTACTGGGATCCCGCCCCAGGAGCAGCTCCCCAATGGCATTCGCCAGGGCCAAAACAGCTTTGGAAAACTGGGCTACGCAGGCCCCTGCCCTCCCCGCCAATCCGAAGGCCATCGCTACATCATCGAACTCTTCGCACTCTCTCAAGACGTAGACTTGCCGGCGCGCCTCCCCGGCGCAGCCCTTCTCGAGGCCATTCGCCCCTATGTCTTAGGCAGGGCCGAGCTGATCAGCCGATACCGCCGCCAGAGGCTTCACGCAGGCTAGCTCGCCGGGCCAAAACGTGCGATAAGCACGCGCATCATGGCCGCACCAAAAAAGAAGTCCGCAAAAGCCCGCAAGTCCGTTTCCGATTCATCGAGCATCACGCTCCAGAATTTGAGGCCCGACGGGGCCCGGATGATTCGCGAAGCACGCCTGATGCGCTTTGCAAACCGGACCACCGTGCGCCGCTACACCGTGGATTTCACCTGTCCGGAATTCACCTGCGTATGCCCGGCTTCAGGCTTCCCTGACTTTGCTACCATTCAGATCAAATACGTTCCGAAAGACTGGTGCGTGGAACTGAAGAGCCTCAAGCTTTATTTGAACCAATTTCGCGACCAGGGAATTTTTCACGAAGATGTTTCGAATCGAATCCTCGACGATTTGGTGAATCTTCTCGATCCTTGGGAAATGACGGTCGTCGGCGACTTTAGCGTTCGCGGCAACATCAAGACAGTCGTCACGGCTAGCCACCGTCACCCAGCGGAAGCTTGAAGCTTCGGTAAAACCATTTTCAGCAACGAGGACCGGTCCTCCGAAGGCAACGCCCTCGAAGGACCCAGCCCCGGTCATCTCAGAGCACTTGAAGTTCAGCGCGCAGAGTTTCCACTCGCTGAGTCAAGAGCATCTCCATTTCGGTCAGAATTGAGAGCACTTCACCCGCTTCGGCCACTCGGTTCAAGCGGCGAGAATCTCTCATTTCCAGGTCTGACTCCCAGTAACCGCCACCCGGAAGCGATTCCAAGCGATCTTGGAAAGACTGCCCCAGTTGGGATGCCGACTTCTGAAGACCGCTCATCACTTGACCATGAAGGTCGCGAAGATCGTCGCCCGTGCGCCGAACTTCAGATGCCATCTTCTGACTCTCAACGCGAAGCGAAGAAGCTTGGAAGTCTTTCAGGTCGCTCTGGGTTTGCGCCAAATCTTCCAAAAGCATCCGCTTCGCTTCCCGACGAAGAAAGGCAGAAGCCGTCTTCACCTGACTCAGCAGAGTCTCGTCTTGCGGCAGAAGGGGCTCTTCCAAAAGCCACTTGAGCGCCACCCAAGCCGAAACCACGTGCTTTCGATCCTGCAGCGAATTCGCGCCGTGCAAGCTCGAAGCCTCAACCGCTAGACGAGCTTGAGTCATCGGAATGCTGAGAACCTTGGCTCGCGCCTCGGCATCGAGTTGCTGAAAGGCTTCAGTTCCCATCAGCAACTCATCGAACTCAGCAGCGCGTTGACGCTTGTCTCGCAAGCTGATCGGAAGCATCGATTCCCGACTCCACATGGAATACGCCTCCTGCGGAGCAAAAACCGAGACCACGGCTCGCTGAGTAATGACGCCCGTCGGACAACACGCGCCGATGTGCTCGTCCCTCAAGTTCAAAGCAATATCGAGTGAGACTCCGCCTCGAGTCAGATCGACCAACACTGCTTCTCCAGGGTTCAAGGCTCGCTGCGGAGAACCATTGAAGGCCACACTGGGGTTTCCGCTCAAGATCACGTGACCCCAGCCGGCTTGGTTGGGGCTACCTCGATTGCTCAAAAGCATATCCTCGAACTTCACCCACACGAGCGGAGAACAGCGCTGCGGATCACGGCACTCGGGAATGAAACCAAACCCTTGAATGGTGTAACTGAGTCGACTGACCCGGTTTTTATTGGTCCCGTCGACATTATATCCGCCGTGAACTTGCGAGCGACCCTCCAGAAGGAAACGCCTGATCGTTCCAGGGTATCCCGAGGAATTTTCGCCGTTACGATCATCATCTTGGGTTCGAACCATGCCCGTAATGGTTGCGTATCCATGGGTTGCTCCTTTTCCGTTATAGGGTGCATCCCAGCGCCAACTCGCACTTTCTTGAGAATCCGACTGAAGTGCATGTTTCTTACGATAGGGTTTTAATTGGACTCCGCCCCCAGTGTCTCGATTTCCGTGGCGATCCAGATAAGCGTCGCCAATCATTCGAAAAGTCATGGGTTCACCCCAGGCCTTCTCGGGCGTTCCTTCCGAAAAATCCAAGGCCGGCTCCTTGGGTTCAGGAAGCGCCGGAACGCTGTTCGATGCCGTCAAGAACGGGCGAAGATAATTTCGATCCGTTAGAATTTGAGAATCCTCGACGGTTCGCAAAACATGGAGTTTCCGAATGGCGCGTTCCTCGCGAGCGCTCGCCCCCAAGAGTTTCCCTTCCCAGGTTTTTCCCTCAAATTGATTCGCGCTGAGAAGCGTCTTCGCGGTCTGACTCACCAAACTTTGCAGCCGTTTCTGAAGCTCAGAGTGTCGCCCTTCCGCCTGGCAGTCGGTCTGGAGCCGAGTCAGTCGGGCCGGAACCTCAGCAAGACCTGCCAAAGCCGCATCATTCGCCGCCCCTTTGCCCTCGGTCTTGAGTACGAGCCAAGCATGATCCGAGAGAACTGGGCCTGCTTCTTTCAAGGTACGAGCTAGTGCGAGCGAGCGATCCAAACGCTTCCCGTCTTGCATCTCTTGCTCGACCAAGTTCCAAAACACCTGCCGAAGAAGGTGACTGAGGCGCGGATTCTTATGAGGCTCCGCCCCTTGAAGCCCTAACACCGTCTGGCGAATGAGTTCTTCTACCGAGGCTCGTTGCTTGCCGTCTTTTACGCGGTAATGCGACAACATCTCGATCGACTCGTCTAACTTCCCGTTCATCTTCCCATCCCGAAGACTCTGCACCACCTGACTGAGTTGCGAAGCAAACTCGGCGTCGAGGTCAAACACGATGGGTGCCGGAGTGGGCACAGGCGCAGGACTCAAGATCGGGCCCGCTCCTGAACTCGGCGGATCTTGATCGACGGGGGCTTCCCCTTCCACATCACCGGGCGACTCCGAATCGTCGCTCGGCGGCGGTGCCACTGCTTCCGATCGAGTTTGAGTTTCCTGATCCTTCCTACCCAGCTTTTCCGAATCTGAGTCGTTACATCCGGACAGGACTGCTAAACCCACTAACCAAGTGATCTTCTTTTGATTCAACATAACCCCACACTCACTCCTTCTTCGATTTTTGCGTCTGAACCAGTTGATCCAAGCGCGCTAGACTGTCGTCCACCAATGTCGACGACACTTCCCCGGCCGAGCCCTGCTCACGCCCGTCCAGGTAAACTTTGAATGCAGCCACTGCAGCGTCTTTTCTGCGCCCGAGTTCCTTCTTGGCCTGCTGCTTTCGAAGGAAACCCAGAAGCAGATCTTCGCCTGGGAAGCCCTCTTCCTCGGTCTCAAAGAGGCGCACCAAATCGGCGCGCCCCGTGCGTTCCGTAGGACGAGTCAGACGAAGGCTTTGATCCAGGACCGCGCGTGCCACTCGGGCGCGGTCGATCCACTGCTTTCGAGTTTCGGCCGCCTCAGATTCCAGCGCTGACTGCAGGGAACGATCGTATTGTTCCAGCACCGTCCTCAGTGTGGAGGTACGCGCCATCCATTGAAGCGTTCGCTGAATTTTTCTTCCCGTGCTCGCTAGTTCTTCGAGCTTTTCAGGATTCACCAAATCCAAGCCCGAGGCCCGCTTCATCATAAGGGAATGAAACGACTCGCTTGAACGGACCCAGTCCCAAACGTTTGCCTGAGATTCGAGTTTTCCTTCAATTCCGGCCAACCGATACCCCAGCGCATAGCCCCCGAGCCTGAACTCTCGCTCTCCGCGAGTCAGTTTCAGGTAAACATCGACGCTTTGAACCGGAACCGAACCGCGACTCGTTTGATTCGAACCATGAACTGCTGCGCGGAAAAAGAAGTTCAGGCAATCGACCAAGGCCTGGTCAGACAGCTTCACTTCTTTGTTGATTCCACCGAAGCAACGATCTCGCTCTGAATGGTATTCGCGTTCAATGCTGTCGTTGAAGCCGCTCTGGATCAGAACTCCTAAGTCCAGGACTTCCACTTCGATTTGAGCGATTTCGTTCTGGATCTCGATCAGAACAATTTTCTGCTCTTTGAGAAGCTCGAGTTGTTGATCCAGTTTTCCGGCGATTCCATCGAGCTTTTTATCGATTCCATCCAAGCGGAGGTTCATCTCGGCCCGAAACTCATTGAGACTCTTTTGAATCCCTTCGATCGCAGAAAGCACGGCCTGCTGATCGTTCCCCAGCTGAAGGACTCCGAGCCCCTCCAACAGCCCCTTAGCCGCGCCCAAGAAGTTTCCGGTCAAAAGCTGCGACCCAACTTCTCCTGCTTTAAATTGACGGATGAGCCCGGCTAACCGAATCGCCGTTCCACCAATCGTTTCAATTTTTCGAGCTACTTGCGGCTGCTTCAACACTTGCTCTGCAAACAGGCCAGCCAAGCGAACCGCCACTTCCGCACGGCGCTGCAGCTGATGCGCCCGGGGCGCCTCTTTTTCTCGGCGCAAAGCTTCGTTCACCGTATTCACCCACTGAAAGGTGGAATGCGCGAGCTCGATGGCCTTCTGAGCTTTTTCGGAAGAACTCAGTTTTTTGGCCTTCTCGATTGCTCCGTCCGCGAGTTGTTTCTTCAGACGGGTAATTTCAGGTAGCTCTCCAGGGGCCGAACGACTGAGTTCTTCCAGCGAAGCGTCGACGCGAACGCCGGAGCGAGAGAATTTCTCGAGAGGCTTTTGAACCCGCTCTCGGAAAGCTTCCCGATAAGCTTGGGCGCCATCCTCGAGATAAACGCCGTTGGCCGCTTGAAGAATCTCAGGAGCCCACTCTTCCAAGCGTTCCAGAAACTCTTTTTCAGCCACTTCAGCGCCGAACTTCTCAACTTTTGATCGATAGACGTCGAGCTCACGCAGCAGGTTCAAGGAATTGAGAGCGGGATATTCGTCGCCCAACTCAACCCCTAAGACGCGGTCGAGCACCCGATCGAGATCGGAATCAAAGAGTCCGCTTGCCCCGCGTACCCAGGCGTCTGGATTGAGCGCGGTCAGGCGCTCCATCCAGGGCTTCGATGCGTCCGAAGTAACGGACGCTCGATGCTCCAGCGTCGTGGTTAAAAGCTCCCCCAGGATTCGAGGACTGGCGCCATTCTGAAAGGCGCTCAGCCCGTTCATCACGGCCAGTTGTTTGCCGAGCTCACCTTGGGTTGCCCGAAGCGCAACCGCTGCCGGCGGTTTACCCGGCTTCGCTTCCGAGCGATCCACCGCAGGCGAAGGAGCGCCAACCTCGGCCACCTCACGCTGGTCGATACAGCCCGGAAACGAGGTAATCAGTAGGCTTGGAACTAGCCCACCCGCGATTCTCTTCTTCCAACGATCCATCTTTCCCCCCTTCGCCGCGTCTTTGCGGCACTTGGATTCGAGGGGGGCCTTGAGCAAGGGCAATGCCGCTTTATTGGGGCTTTTTCCCGGGTATCTTGCGTGAATTCAGGACGGGAAGAATCTTTCCTGGACCCGAGCGCCCCTTTCCCTGCCCTTTCGGGGGAAAACCTGATAAGAGCGCTCGCATGCAAAGCGCCGACAAACTCAGGAACATCTGCATCATCGCTCACGTCGACCACGGTAAAACCACCCTGGTGGACTTCCTGCTGAAACAAGCAGGAACCTTCCAAAGCCACCAAAAGGTGGAAGACCGGGTGATGGACTCGGGCGATCTGGAGCGCGAGCGCGGCATCACCATTTTGGCCAAAAACACCTCGGTTCGCTTGGGCGACACCAAGATCAACATCGTGGACACCCCGGGACACGCCGACTTCGGCGGCGAAGTGGAACGCATCATGGGGATGGTCGACGGCGCCCTCCTTCTCGTGGACGCGGCCGAAGGCCCCCTTCCCCAAACCCGCTTTGTGCTGCAGAAGGCCCTGAAGCAAGGCCTGCAAATCATCCTGGTCATCAACAAGGTCGACCGTCCGGATGCGCGCATCGACGACGTGGTGAACTCGGCTTTTGACCTGTTCGTGGACTTGGAAGCTTCTGAACAGCAAGCCGACTTCCCGATCATTTACGCTTGCGCCCGCCAAGGCTGGTGCACGCTCGACCGCGGCGATGTCGACGCTTTGATCGCGGGCGAGAAGAAATCGACCCTTCAGCCCCTATTCGATACCGTTCTGAAACACATCCCGGCCCCGAAAGTCGCCGAAGGCGCCGACTTCCAGATGCTCGTTTCGAACCTCTCTTACTCGGACTACGTGGGTCGCTTGGGCATCGGCCGAATCATGGCGGGCTCCATTAAGAAGAACCAACGGGTCATTCAGCGCACGATCGATGCCGCTGGAAATCCGAAGAACGTGAACTTCACCGTGAGCCAGCTCTACACTTTCGAAGGCCTGAAGCAGTCTGAGGTGGAAACCCTCAGCGCAGGCGACATCGGTGTGGTGGCAGGAACTGAGTCGGTCGAGATCGGCGACACCATCGTAGGTACTGAGGCCGTCCCCGCCCTTCCCCGAATCGTGGTCGAAAAACCGACCCTCGGAATGATTTTCTCGGTGAACACTTCGCCGCTCGCTGGCCAAGAAGGCGAAGCCATTCAGTCGCGTAAACTCCGCGAGCGTTTGCTCCGCGAAGTGCGCACGAACGTGGCCCTTCGCTTTGAAGAAACCCAGCAGGCCGACCAGTTCCGGGTGCTGGGTCGCGGTGAACTTCAGTTCGCCATTTTGATCGAACAGATGCGTCGTGAAGGCTTTGAATTCATGGTGGGCAAACCCACCGTTCTTTATCAGCGCGGCCAAGGCGGCGAACTGATGGAACCCATGGAACGCGCTGTTCTCGACATGCCCGAAACGGCTTCAGGCGACGTCACGGCGATGTTCCAGGGCCGAAAAGGCATCATGACCAAATATGAGTCGGCCACTGCCCACGGTTCGGGTTCGGGCCGCGTGCGGCTCGAGTTCGATATCCCCACCCGGGGACTGCTCGGCATGCGCTCGAAGTACCTGACCGTCACCCGCGGCGCAGGCCTCTTCTCGACACTGCTTTTGGGCTACGGCCCGCACAAAGGCGACATCCCTCACCGCACTTCCGGTTCGCTCATTTCGGACCGGACCGGAGACACGGTGGAATACGCGCTTTTGGCTTTGGAAGATCGCGGGATCTTGTTCTTTGGCCCCGGCGTGCCGGTTTACGAAGGCATGATCATCGGCGAGCACGCGAAGGATAACGACCTGAACGTGAACCCCTGCAAAGAAAAGAAGCTGACGAACATTCGTGCCGCTTCGGCTGAATTCTTGGTCACTCTTTCGGGTATCCGCAAGATGTCGCTCGAGCAGTGCTTGGAATGGATCGACGAAGACGAGTGGATTGAAGTCACTCCCGAGTCGATTCGCCTTCGCAAGAAAGTTCTGGCGCAGAACTTCCGCAGCGTGAAGCGTGAAGAACGCATTCGTCCCGCAGGCGAGTAATTGAAGAGATGAGGGGCGCCTGCCACCAGGTGCCCCCTCTCAGCTCATCAAGCTTGGGCTTCGGGTTTCAGCTTTTTGAGAAGTACGCCCAGCATCTGAGGGTCATACTTCTCGATCGGGTTATCCGTGGCCATTTCCTTGGACAGCTGCAAGAGCAGTCCGTAAAGGCCGCTTCGGTTTTCTGGCAGGAAAAGGCGAATCACGAGCTCGTCGCAAATCCGTAAAAGCCGCGCCGGGCGATAGGTTTGGATACCGAGCGTTTTTTGCGGGCCCGACCCATCCCACTGTTCGTGGTGCAGTTTCACGATCCGAGTCACCGAAGGGTTCAAGTAGGTCTGACTTTTTCGGAACGTCTCGAGCGACAGTTCCGAGTGCTTATTGAACTTCGCCAATTCGTCCTGCGGCAAAGCGGCGAGTTTTCCTTCCAAGTAGGCCTGCTGCAAACGACGAGGCAGATGCCTCAGCCCCATGTCATGAATCATGCCTGCGAGCGCCACGTCGACGACGTCGTCCATCGAGGCCGTGCCGACTGTGACCATCATCATGGTGGCCAGGGAGCTGACCTGCTGCATGTGCGCCGTGAGCGGATCGTCCACGTTTTTCAACAATTTTAAAATACGTTCAAAAGTCTGAACGTTTTGAATCTTCTTCGAGCGGCTCACCAGGTTGTTGATCAGGGTGGGAAGCTGACCAATGGCCCGCTTCCTTCGCTCCACGCCAAACTCGGTGTCGTCACCAAAGTCGATTTGCTTAAAAAGGAACACGACTGCTTCCTGAACTTCAGGAGAATCCGGCGGCGTCCCCTTCAAGAACAAATCGTCGACGGCATCCGGAAGAGAAATCTTCACCGGTGAATTTGGATCTAATTTTTCGCGAGCGACTCCCCCGGACGAGAACTCCATGGGCGGGTTGGCTTCGCCAAAAACAGGAGGAGCTTTTGCCTCGACGGGCCCTGATTCCATGACCGGAGCGGCTTTCGCCTCAACCGGCCCCGACTCCATCGTATAGGGCTTCTTCGCTTCAGCTACCGTTTCTGGCTCAGGAGCCGCTGGTACGGGAACCGGAAAAAGCGAAAGCTGCTCTTTCGGGACTAAGACTTGGTCGTTTGCGAGGCGCGACACCGATTGAAGATCGGCCTCGGACAAAAGATCGCCTTTGCGCCGGAAATGAACAAACGTCCGGTTGACCGGAAGAAACAAAAATAGGTCCGCCAACAACTTCGCACCCGGTTGCAGATGCTCCCGAGGGTAGGACGAAAATTGTTCCGGATGCGGAGCCTGAGCTTCGGTCACTGGCGTAGCATCACATTCTGAGCCTGCGGGCCTTTCGGTCCTTCGTAGAGATCGAACTCCACTTCGGAACCGAACTTCAGGCTCTTAAATCCGTCCGACTGAATGGCGGTGTAGTGGACAAAAACATCGTCCCCTTCGTCGCGCTCAATGAAGCCGAACCCTTTGGAATCGTCGAACCACTTTACTTTCCCGATCGCCATCCCGACTGGCCCCCCGGACTCGGGAGCGATTCATTCGCTCTCGTTCCTTTAGTGTGCCAGCACCGATCCGGATTCGTCAAAACGCGTTTTTGACGGCGGGCGTCCGTTCGGCCGACGAAAAGTCGAAAATGATCTCGTCCGTCCCCGCGTACCCCAGGGTCCGGCGAATTTCTCGCTCCTGAGCGAAGCGACTCTTCTCAAGAAGTTCGCTTTCCGTCTCAATCCGAGCGATCTCGGCTTCTAGGCCAGCCATCCGGTCCATCCGGTCAGCCAGTAATGCTTTCAAACGAATGGCCTGAGTGAATCCAGGTGATCCACCCCAAAGCGCGGGGAGCCCGCTCAGGAAAAGCAGCCAGACAGCAAAGATCCCGAGCCACAAACGGTTCGGGGTGATGCGAGGAGCCTTTCCGGAGCGAGCTTCGAAGCGTTTTCTCATGCATTCAGGGAGCGGAAAGCTTTGCGCCCGGCGAAGCGGGCTTTACCGCCCAATTCTTCCTCGATCCGCAGAAGCTGGTTATACTTCGCGATGCGGTCGGTACGCGATGCCGATCCGGTCTTAATTTGACCGCAATCAGTGCCCACAGCCAAGTCCGCAATAAAAGTATCCTCTGTTTCGCCTGAACGGTGGGAAGAAATCTGCGTGTAAGCCGCTTGGCTTGCCATCTTCATGGTTTCCAAGGTCTCCGTGACTGTTCCGATCTGATTCAGTTTGATCAGAATGGAGTTCGCCACTTTTTTGTCGATCCCTTGTTTGAGGAAAGTCGGGTTGGTCACGAAAATATCGTCTCCGACCAGTTGGATGCGATTGCCCAACCCGCGAGTCAGCTCCGCCCAACCTTCCCAGTCATGCTCGGCCAAACCGTCTTCAATCGACAGGATCGGGTAAGTGTCCACCCACTGAGCGTACTGCGCGATCATCTCGCGAGAAGTGAGCTTCTTGCCCTCAAACTTGTAAGTTCCATCTTTGTCCGTAAATTCACTCGCGGCACAGTCCAAAGCCAAGAAGATGTCCTTGCCCGCTTGATAGCCTGCCGACTGGATCGCCGACATGATGGCTTGGATGGCCTGCTCGTGGGGCTTCTCGCCCGGGAAAGCCGGAGCAAATCCGCCTTCATCGCCAACACCCGTCGAAAGACCTTTGTCGTGCAGCGTCTTTTTCAGGGCGTGAAACACTTCAGCCCCAGCGCGCAGCGCTTCCGAGAATTTCTCAAAGCCCACCGGCACGATCATGAACTCTTGGATAGCAAGGCCGTTGTCCGCGTGCTTTCCGCCGTTCACGATGTTCATCAAAGGCACCGGCAGAACCGTTCCGCCCGAACCATAGGTGGTCGACAAGGAACGATAGAGCGGAAGATTCGAAGCCTGCGAGCAAGCGCGCGCAAACGCCATGCTCACTCCCAAGATCGCGTTTGCCCCCAATTTGCTTTTCGAGGGGGTTCCGTCCAAATCGCAAAGCGCGCGATCCAGCGCCGCTTGATCCACGAAGCTTCGGCCTTCGATGGCAGGCGCAATCACTTCTTGAACGTGGCGAACGGCTTTCAGGACGCCTTTGCCCAAGAAGCGGGCTTTGTCGCCGTCGCGAAGTTCCAAGGCCTCGCCTTCCCCAGTGGATGCGCCACTCGGCACCATCGCGCGACCGAAGCCTTCGCTGAGGGTCAGTTCCACTTCCACCGTCGGAAAGCCCCGGGAGTCGAGGATTTCACGCGCATGCACCTTCTTCACCGTCCAGTTTTTCGACATGGCGAAGAAGCTCCCACAGGATGCGGCGCATGATCAACCCCGGATAGAAGGATCGTTCACTTGTGGCGAGTGAGTCCGTGGATCTGATTGTAAGCGTGGAACGCAGCGGTCTTATAAGCCTCTGCCAGGGTCGGGTAGTTAAACACGCTGCGAATGAAGTAACGAACGTCCCCGTCAAACGCCATGACGGCTTGGCCGATGTGAATCAGATCGGCTGCGTTGTCGCCGATGATGTGAACGCCGAGAATCCGAAGCGTCTCGCGATCGACCAGAAGCTTCAATAGCCCCCAGCGGTCGCCCACGATCTGCCCACGAGCCAATTCGCGGTAGCGAGCGCGGCCTGCGACAAAATTCGCGCCTTCGGCGCGGAGCTGCTCTTCGGTCTTCCCGATCATGGAAATCTCGGGAATGGTGTAGATCCCGTACGGAAAATTCACGGGCATTTCGAGTTCGACGGCTTTGCCTTCTCGGTCAAAATCAAAAGCGTGACCGCAAGCAATCCGGCCCTGCTCATAGGAAGTCGCAGCCAGAGCGGGAGATCCCACCACGTCACCCACAGCGTAAATCGAGGGAACGCTGGTGGCGAAGTGACGATCCACTTTGACTAAGCCCCGGTCGTCGACCTGGATGCCGAGCTCCTGAAGCCCAAGGCCCGCCGTATTTCCGGCGCGGCCCAAACAAACCAAAACTTTTTCTGCGTCGACGACAGTTCCGTTCGAGAGGTGCACGCGAGCCGTGTACTCGTCGGAGCCTCGCTTTTTCCGAGCCTCGATCTTGGTTGCTTCGCAGCCCAAGGCGATTTTCGCGCCGTCATGTTCGAGCCGCTGAATCAATTGGGCGGCCACTTCGCGATCGACTGAAGCCAGCACCTCGGTTCGCTTGTCCACCAAGGTGACCTGAGTTCCCGCAATCGAGAACATCGAAGCGTACTCAGCGCCGATCACGCCTGCCCCCAAGACCACCAAAGTCCGCGGCAAACGCTTCATGCCCAAGAGCGTATTGGAGTCCAGGATCACCCCGGGAGCGTCTGCCTTGAGTTGCGCCGGACAAACAGGACTTGCACCCGTGGCCACAAAAATGAATTGGCCTTCCAAGTGCTGCGTTCCGGTCTGACTTTTCACTTCAACCGAATTCGGACCCGTCAAACGACCGCGACCGTGAACGACTAAAACGCCGTTTCGTCGAAGCTGATCTTGAATGACAGCCGATTCATTCGGAATGACCCGGTCGCGGCGCCGCCAAAGGCGCTTCAAATCCGGGAGCTGCTTTTTCTTTTCTGCGGGCTTCTCGCCCGAGCTGGATTCCTCGCCCAGCTCGGCGCCCAAGGCGCCCCGGGAACTGAGCCCGTAACGGTAGATCGATTCCCGTAGAGACTTCGAAGGAATCGTCCCTTGATGCACGCAAGCGCCGCCGACCAGGGGCTGATCTTCGATGATCACCACACGCTTGCCCCCCTTCGCACCTTGCAGGGCTGCGCGCTGTCCAGCGGGGCCGGAACCAATCACAATCAGATCAAAACGACTCTCAGGTGTCATGCGACTTGGCGAAATTTCTCTATCGGGAATGGGAGACGATTCAGTTCGATCTCACTCGCGAAGCTAGGAATATAGCCCGTCGGGAGCATTTCTCCCACCACTTTTCCGGTTGCATCCCGCCCCCGGAGCACGAAACGAAAGATATCGGCTACCTGGAAGCGGTCCCGCTCGTCTAAATCGGGCAGAACCTCAGAAATCTGGGTCACTCGGCGCGATCCGTCCCCAAAACGCTTGGTCTGGACCACGATCTGAACGGCCGAAGCAATCTGCCGCCGCAGGGCCACTGCCGGAAGCTGGGTGCCACTCATCAGGGACAGGGTCTCTAGGCGCGCCAGGCCTTCGACTGCAGCGTTCGCATGGACGGTTCCCATCGAGCCCCCGTGGCCCGTACTCATCGCTGTGACCAAATCTAAAGCCTCAGCCCCCCGCACTTCGCCCACCACAATTCGGTCGGGACGAAGCCGAAGAACCGATTTCAGCACATCGCGAATTGCGAATTCGCCTTTGCCTTGGGCATCGGCTGCCACCGATTCAAAATAGACCGCGTGCGGAGCGCGGATTTGAAGTTCTGAGGAATCTTCGACAACTAGGATTCGCTCTTTTTGCGGAATCCTTGAGCCCAAGACATTCAGGAACGTCGTTTTGCCCGAGCCCGTGCCGCCCGAGACCACAATATTCTTGGCGAGAAAGACGCAAACGTCGAGGAAGCGCGCACCGTCTTCACTGAGCATACCGCGCTTGATCAGCTCGAGAAAAGTCGGAACAATGCCCGAGAATTTTCGAATCGAAAGCGTCGTGCCGTGTCGCGAACTCGGAGGAAGAACCGCAGCGACGCGCGAGCCATCAGGCAAGCGAGCATCGAGCGCAGGATGCTGAGCATCCACGCGCCTGCCCACGCTTTGTGCGATATTGCGAACGGCTGCTTGCAAAGCTTGTTCGTCAGTAAAGCGCGCTGGCACGGGCTCAAGCACCCCGCGACGCTCGACAAAGATGCGATGCGGCCCGTTTACGAGCACTTCTGAAACGGTGGAGTCTGCCAGAAATTCCTGGATTGGAGCCAGGAATGTGGCAACCGAGTCCTCAAAAACTCCCATCAGGGCGAACCAGCCACCGTAACGGAAGTTTCACGAACCACAAGCGTTCCTTCCATGCCGTTGATCGGACAGTGGAAGCGAAACTTCCCCGGCTCGGTCGGCGTGAAAGTGATCTCTTCGATCTTCTGCGAACGCACCTGCTTTCGCACTTGGTACTGATCGACCAAGATGCAGAGCGTGCTGCGTGAAGCGCCGGTCACAAACAAACGCACCGGCACATCGCGGTTCACAAAAACCGTCTTCGGGAAGAAGCCCAGATCGCCTGCGATCAAAGCCACTTCCTGAACGCCTTTGCGACGCATTCCGAGTCCGGCCATTTCCGGGCTGTTCGAAGCGGTCAGAGCTTCCGGCTCGCGGGCAGCCGGAGTCGGCACGCCCTCGTCCTCGGCGCTTTCACCGATCGGTGCACCGGCTGGAGTGCGAGAACCACGCGCCACCGCGCGGTCCGCCCAATCGGCTTCATCGCCGGGACGAAGGGCATCCAAAGCCAAAGGCGCCTGAGAGGGGGCCTGGCCAAAGCGGGAAACGGGGTACGCTTCCCTTTCTGCCTTCAGCTGACCCGGGCTCAGCGCAAAGGCAATTCCCAACACGGTTTGAAGCGCAATTCGCACCGTCGCGGGTTTCGTTTTGGGTAGATGATTCAGTTTCGTTCTTTTCATCGGATCCTCCCATCATGGGACCACGGGACTTCTCTCATGGAAGGGATCGGAGAAATGTAAGCTTGCCTTGAGTCGAAAACGACACGCGTCCTCAAAGAGTCAGACGCCTGGGCCGGCGGTATCAGCGCAGAAAACGAGGCCCACCGGCCTCCACGGTCAAAGCTTTGACTGAAACGCGAAGTACTTTGAAGTCTCGTCGTCTAAGACGGCGCTTCCCCCGCACTTCGGGCAAACCATCGCGGGAATTTCGAATTTCGCCCGCTGAAGCACCGACAGCTCAAAAGTTGCAGCCAGTTCGGCCCGGCACTGACCGCACGAATACGGCACCAAAAGAGACTCCACCCGCGCACCCGAAAAACCCGTAGTCACTAGATTCAGGAAATCGATGACCGGCGGCGAACAATTCAAAAGTGTGGCGCCTACTTTTTGATTCTGAAGGTCTTGAAGCTGCTTGAGAAAGATTCGCCCGCCAAAGCCCGTCACGCGGTTCACTTCTCGAAGATCAAACCGCACTTCCGTGACAGAACCCGCCGGGAGCGCATCAAACTTCAAAGTCTCATCGACGCTTCCTCGAAGCAGCACCTGACGAACTCCCCCTTGATCGAGACTTTCTACCTTAAGCACGCGGCACACCCTCTTCCCGAGCCATCAGCCCATCGAGCTCAAGCCCATGAAGCTTCCGGTCACGGTCTAGAAGCGCTTCTTGAGCCTCCAGATGCCTGCCCGACAGTTCGCGGTAGCGATTCTCTAAGTCTTGTTGAACTTTCAGGGAAGCAGCCAAGCGGCGCCTTTCTTCCTGAATGGCTTCATTCGCGCGGGTGCCCAGTTCTGAGAGCTTCTGGCGGGTAGCCTCGAGTTCCGCCTTCAGTCGAAGCACTTCCTGGCACTTCTCGACCAGCTCGCGCTCGAGCCGCGCCGTCCGGGCTTCGGCTTTCTCGACTGCGCCTCTGGCCTGATTCAGGTCGGATTGGCAATCGCGGGCCAACTGCTGCGAGCGAATGCGCTCTTCGGTGCATTCCGCTTCCAAGAGACGGTTTCGCTCACCCATCTCCAGCACGCTCCGGCGGAGCCAATCGATCGAACTCAAGAGTGCTTCCGTGCCTCGATCTTGGGTCATCCTTACTTGAGTGTGGCGGTGCCTGTATTTTTGGTCAAACGCTGTCTCAAAGCTAGACAGGGTTGGCTGGAATGCCTGACAGAATTTGCCAATAAAACCGTTGACTCAGCGGCTGGCATCCGATTTGCTTAACGCGGTGCAGCTATGACTCAATCCAAAATTGTTTCGCTCGATCTGGTTCGCCAAATGAAAGACGCAGAAGCCCTGGACCCTCTTTACGAGCAACGCATTGCTCGGATGGACAAGCTGGAGCTTCTGGAAGAGATGGTGCGGTTCCAAGAGGAACGCTCCCGCTCAGGTCAGCTGACGTTGGCCATGATGATCCGAGGCCGGGTCTTGTTCCGGGCTCTCGAAGCCAACGCTGAGACCCAAGAACTCAAGATCCTGTCGGGCTCTTACCGTCGGCACCTGGAACACGAAGAGGAAGCGCTTCGGACTTCGGTTCTGAGCCAAGGATGAACCGATTTCCCTTCAGACGTCGCTTTTGGGCCTCTGCGTTTGCGCTTCTGGCTTTGGCCCTGGTGGCCGACCAGTGGCGCGTCCGCGGTCGGGCCGAGCTCGTTGCAGAAGCCGCAGGAGCCAGTGACGAGCACCTGCCCTTGCCCGCGGTCGAGGTTCCCCGGCGCCTGTTGGTGCTGGCGCCTCACCCGGACGACGTGCTTCTGGCAGCAGGTCTGATCCAGCGCACGCTGGCGGCGGGCGGCGAAGCGCGCGTCGTGGACCTAACCTGTGGTGACGGCAAGAGTCCTTTTGCGATTCGCTTTCTGAAGCGAAAAGGCTTCCGCGAAGACCCGAACGACGCCATCAACTACGGCCTTTATCGGCAAAAAGAAGATCAAAAGTCGGTTGCCGATTTGGGACTGAATCCCTCAAAGCACCTGACTTTCTTGGGCTACCCAGACGGTGGCCTTTGGGAAATCCTTCAGCGATCGAAGAAGGAAAACCAAGAAGCTTACCGAAGTGGAAACACGGGCGCCGAGGCGGTTCCATACGCGAACGCCCTTCGAACAGGCGCGCCTTACACAGGCAACTCGATTCTGACTGATCTGGCATCGGTGCTTTCTGAGTTTCAGCCCGACTTTTTGG
The DNA here is from genome assembly GCA_040399745.1 of Bdellovibrionia bacterium. Classification (GTDB taxonomy): domain Bacteria; phylum Bdellovibrionota; class UBA1018; order UBA1018; family UBA1018; genus CANFHS01. Next base: position 120,576 of record JBBARP010000010.1, read on the forward strand.
TATTGCCCCACCCCAACGACCACCACCGCGATCACGCAGCCACTTGGTATTTCGGAAATGAGGCGCTGGCGCTTTTACCTGAACTGATCGGAAAGACCCGAGTTCTAGTCCCCTTTGATTTTCACTCAGGTGATTTACCGCACTCGTTGAAACGAAAGTTCCGAATGCAGCCCACGCGCGAAACCCCCTCGCCGACCACTTGGCAGGAACTGGAGCTTTCGCCCGCTGAGTACGAGGCCAAGCTCCTTGCCACCAGTCGCTACACCAGCCAAATGGCGTGGGAGCACCCTTTCCTACCCGAGTACCAAGGGCACATCTCTTACATGTACGGCTACGTCGCGCGGAATGAACTTTTCGGCGAAGTGCAGTCGGTCATTCACGATGAAGGCTTCAGAAGAAGCATCGAGATGAAAGCGCTACCGGCGCGAGTGGGCGCCGTGATTGGCAATGTGTTCACAGATCTAGGGCGGCATTTGTTCGGGAAGTAGAGCTGGCGAGCCTCAGTTTTTCTCGAAACAGTTTAAGGAATTTTCAATAGATCCGGCCATGCCTCTTTGGCGATGCGCCGCCAGCGAATCTCTCGCCGCCGCCCTCACATATTCGGACGGATCCTTCAACGCCACGTCTTTGAGGAGCCTCAGCGCCTCTGGTCCATCCAGTTCTGCAAGAGCCCCGGCAGCGGCAAATCGCACATCATCGACCCGATCATTCAACGCCCTCTCGAGTAGCTGAAGCGCTCCTGGCCCTTTCTGCTTCGCGAGGGCCCAGGCAGCCACTTCTCGCACAGAGGAGACCTGATCACTCAATGCCTTTTCGATGAGCCTCAATGCCTCCGGCCCTTTATGGTTCGCAAGCGCCTCAGCAGCCGCGGATCGGACAAAGTCTTCCGCATCACTCAAAGCTACACCGAGAAGCGCCAGTGCCTTTGGCCCATCTCGGTTTGCGAGAGCATCGGCAGCGCCTGCTCGCACTTCTAAATCTAGGTCTTTCAGAAATTTCTCAATCACCTGAAAAACGTCTGCGTTCCCATATTTCTTGCGCTCAGGAAATTTCCTGAACTCCTGGAGGAAACGCAGGCGAAGCCTCGGGGTTTGAACGATCTGATCGACTAGCTCATTTTGTAGCTTTTCGGGCACGCTAGCAAAGACTTCGTGCAGCGGTTTTCTATTTACTTCCCACTCAAAAAATAGAGCTGCTTTTCGTACCTTGCTATCTTGTTGTTCGTCCCGAAGCCAAAGCCTCAAGGTTTCATCGAGCTCTGGATCCACCTGAAGCTGAAGCCCTCGAATGTAACCCTGGGCCTGAAGGTATTTCACTCGTTCTTGAATATCCGGACTTTTTTTCAGTTTCCAAGATTCCTTACCGAGCCCCTCAAGATCCAAGCTACCGCCCAGAGCCTGCCAAGGCTGATCGACCTGACCACGCACGAGTGCAGTTCCCTCGGGGAGCTTGAACGTGGATACAACTTGGGAGGGAAGTCCATCGTCTGCGCGAGAATAGGCATTTTCAAAATCATAGCGGTGCCCGTGAGGCTTAAATTCAGTAACCGGTTGTCTCTGGTCCCGCTGAATTCCCTTTTCGACAAAAAGACGCGTTGCCTCGGCGTTCGAAATTCCATTGTGGTTCCCAAAGTCATCGGGAATTGCGAGAGAATACCCTTCCTGAAGAACCGACTGCCGGACGCCCTCCATCAGAGTTGGCAAAATTTGATGATCCACATTTTGAATTTTATCGACAAAAGCCACCTTCACCGGCTTGCCTGCAACTTTTCCCTCTCCTAAGACAACCGTGATTTGCCCAGTGGATTCACCCTGATCATTGGTGAGGGTGAAATAGTGATAGTTCGGATCAAGCGCTTTGGCTGGATAGGTTTGCGATGAGCAATCCGATCCACCCAAGCAAGAGCGAAAGGGCGATTCAAACAAAGAGAGATGCCGAATGGTACGGGTCGTTGTCGCATCTGAAAGCGTCGATTGTTTTTTAACTTCGGCAGTGAGTGCATTCATTTTTACTGAAATGCCGCGCTTTGGATTCGTGACTCCGGTCGGCAATGACACTTGGTCTGACTTGCCGATCTCCTGAAGAAGGTCGGTAAAAGGCTTCTCTAATTCTAAACTCTTACTCATCTCGTTACGAGCTTCGAGAGCTTTCCCGTAGGCCTCCAGTCTCTTCATGCCGTCTTTACTTTTTAAATCTTCGGCAATGGCAGGATCAGCAAAACCCACCGAATGAATCAGATCAATCATGGCTTGCGTGATCGGGCGAGTACTCTTGCCACTCGACTTGAGGCGTTCACGTTCGCGTTTCAGGAGCGGGTAAAGAATCTGTGCCTTTTCTTCCGCAGATAAACTCTTGTCTTTCAACTTCTCTCGCGAGGCAGTCGGTAACCTTTCCTCCAAAAACCCAGACCAAGTTTCTTTTCCAGCCTGAAAGCCAAATATTTTTTTCCAGTCACGTTCGTTCGCCTCCACCTGGAAAAGCTTCCCTAGGCTTTCTTTAGCGCTTTTTACCTGCGGATCGAGGAACGCACTGAGTTCTTGGGTGACTGGATAAATTCTATCCCGAGTCGTGAGTGTGTAATTCCTAAACTGCGGCGTCTCTTTGATCAGTTGAGGATGTTTCTTGAGTTCCTCTGCAATCGTTTGAACCAAATCGGACGGCAAGTCGGCCTTTGGGTCGCCAAAGCCAGTCTTGAGATACACACCAAAAGCCTTCAGTTGCTCTTCTGAATCTGGATCGGGAATGAGCCCGTGCGAGAAAGCCTGGCGAAGGTCCTCGAGCGTCTTGAAAGCACTTTTCTGTTGCGCACCCAGAGGCGGCCCACCCCATGCCGGCGAACCAGGCCAGAATCCGAGCGTGAGCGTGAGCACTAAAGCGAACGCTGACGCGGGCATCCCAGCAGCACTTCTCGTGTTGGGACGACGGATGAGGTTCTTCATAGGTTAGCTCATGGCCGAACGAGGATTGGCTGCCCAAAGGGGGTCCTTTGCAGGAACAGGGACCACGGACAGGGGACGAAACGCCCCTCCCCTTGCTCCATCATAGAAAATAGAGCCGACTCAGTCCTGTCGGTAGAAGTTGCCCAGAGAAGGCAGGGGCAACTCAGGCAGAGGGCTCGCTCTGACTAAACCTGATGGGTGCTGTGATTGGCAACGTGTTCACGGATCTGGGGCGGCATTTGAGACGTCTACGAGGACGCCGAAGGGACCTTCCGAACCTTGGAGCGCTCTCCACTGCAGCGTTTGCTGCAGTATTTCACCTCGTCCCAGACTCGCTCCCACTTCTTTCGCCAGGTGAAACTTCGTTTGCATACGATACAGATTTTCTCGGGTAACGGTTTTCTCATTTTCTCCCTCAGCCACGCACACAAAAAAAGTGCCCCCGCTTCGCAGCGAGGGCACCCGGACTATCTATTCACTATTTCAAAAACAGAGGCTTCCCTTACAGCAAGTTCGAAGCCAGTTCCGAGAGCTTCGAGCGCTCGCCCTTACTGAGCGTGATGTGTGCCGCAATCGATTCGTCTTTGAAACGATCGACCAGGTACACGAGTCCGTTGTTCGCGGAATCGACGTAAGGATTGTCGATCTGGAAGCTATCGCCCGTCAGAACGATTTTCGTTCCATCGCCCGCGCGGGTGACGATGGTTTTGATTTCGTGTGGAGTCAGGTTTTGCGATTCATCGACAATCAAGTACTGGCTTGGGATCGTGCGACCGCGGATGTAGGTCAGCGGCTCGATCTGAAGGAGTCCTTGATTCATCAATTCTTGGCAGCCCTTACCAGCACCGCGGCGGCCTTTTGAGCCCGTCGCACCGAACAAGAAGTCGACGTTATCGTAAATAGGCTGCATCCAAGGATTCAGCTTCTCTTCGATATCTCCCGGCAAAAACCCGATGTCTTTACCGAGTGGGAAGACAGGGCGGGAAACCAGGAGGCGAGAGAAAACTCCCTCATCCACGGTTTTCACAAGCCCTGCGGCAATGGCCATCAAGGTCTTGCCCGTTCCGGCCTTACCCACCAGCGACACAAGCTTAATGTCGTCGTTCAAAAGCGCATCCATTGCGAAAGCCTGTTCGGCGTTCTTCGGGAAAATACCCCAAAGGCCTTCCACGGGCTTCAACAAAGGAACGATACAATCGAGTTCACGAGAATAGCGCCCCATGGCCGTGTGATTCGGGTTCGCTGAATCCTTCAGAATCACGTACTGATTCGGACGCAATCGTTCGCCCGTCGGCTGATAGGCCAAGCGCTTAGCCGAGTAGAATTCGTCGACCAAATGACCATCGACACTCAACGCGGACGTTCCCGAATAAAGCTGCTCGGGCTCGACCGACGAAGGTTCGAAATCTTCGGCAGTCACGCCGAGCGCGTCGGCTTTGATGCGAAGGTTGGCGTCTTTCGTGACGAAAATCACAGGACGCTTGGGCTGCTCTTTTTTCAGAGCCATTGCCAGCGCCAGCATGCGGTTATCGGCTTTATCCATCGGGAGATCGGCCGGCAGCGGATGCCCAGCTTCGAATTCTACCGACAGCAGGCCGCCCGTCGGTAACTTCACGCCTTTCGACAGTTCGCCTTCGCTGCGAAGCTCGTCGATCATGCGCGAGAACATGCGGGCATGACGGCCGTTTTCGCTCATTTCTTTTTTGAAGCGGTCGATTTCCTCGACCACCACGATCGGGATCACCACGTCATTGTTGCCGAACTTATGAACGGCATGGGGATCGAACAACAGGACGTTCGTGTCGAGAATGAATGCCTTGCGCAAAGTGGAGCCCCTCCTAGATGTGGGAAGCCGCCCGGCCCCCCTTAGAAAAACGGTACTCTCCCACCTGTAGGAGAGTCAATTTCCCCGCACCCCAAAATGTGGACTCAGAACCCGAAATTCAGTCCTAGCCGCAGCGCGAAACGCCGTTCCGGGCTCTGCCGGATCAATCCGCCCTGTTCCTCGGTGTAAATGGCACCGCTGACCCGGAACACCCAAAGGTCAAACGCAGCTCCGTAGGTCATATAGACTTGGTTCAGACCCGCGTAGAGAGAAAGTAACGGAAGCGCGAGCTCTGCCCCCAAGTGATTCTTCCGCCGCCAATCGGCATCGGTCAGCGCGTTTTGGTAATCATAAGCAACGGTGAGGCGAGCAAAGCTCAGCTCAGTCCTTCCCGCGATTCCGTAGGAAAGGTTCATCGGGATCAGATCGGGGCCGTCACCAAAGCTCGTGTGCCCGATATCGGTCATTGATACGCCGCCGAGCAGGCTGAAGCGCTTACTGACCCGCCAAAGCCCCTGAAGGCCCGCATCGACGCCGTAGCCAATCTTTGCGTCGCCAAAAATATCTTTCACCGCATCGGTACTTGCCGTGAGGAGCGTCGAGATCGGGATATTTCGATACCCGCCGCGCCGGCTCAGCATCTTCGCTGCCACCCCGAACCGAAGAAGCGCCTTGCGCCGGGAAGGCCTTCCGACGCCTCCGATGGTCGTGCCCCAGCCCACTTGGCCGCCCTGAGTGGTGCGATAGCCCACGTTGATTTGGGGATACGCCGCGTTCTCCGAGCGAAGCGCGACTTGGCCATCGTACAGGTAGCCGAAGGCCAAATTAGGGCCAACCAGAGTCGGCGTTGCCGTAGCTTTGAAGAAAGCATTTTTTCCGAGAATGGCGTCAATACTACTTCCGCTGAAGCTTTGAAGGGCGGTCGCGATCGCTGGCCCATCGGTCAGAACCGAAGAAGAAAGCTCGGTATCCACCACCATGTACTTCAGCTTCAAATCTTTCGAAGCTGCAAGGCCCGCCGGATTCAGATAAAGCGCGTCGTCTTCTTCCACCAAAGCCACATAAGCGCCACCCATCGCGGCGTAGTGAGGGCTACGGTACATCGGCTGAAAGTCGACGGCGCTTGCAACGGCGGGACTCAATAGAAGAGCTGTTTGAGCCAATACAGACGCGGTTCTGAGCGATGAAAGCTTCATCTTCAACTCCCCCACCCGAGGATGGGGTTTCGATTCACAAAATTGATGAGCCCAGCTGCCGCGCAAGCGTACGGATTTCGATTCCCGAGTGCCAGGTTCGCAGTACTTGTGCAGACACTCGGGTCGCGCAACTGACGCGGACACGCATCACACAACCCTGCATTCGTCGCGCACCCGCTCGTAGTCCCCCCCACACTGGCCGGAGGACTCTGGTTATTGCAACCAGCGGCACAAGCTAGATCAAAAACACTGGTGAACACACTCAAGTCCCCCAAAGAGCTGGCAAGCCCCGAGGAAAGCGTATCCGCCGTTTCAATGTAGGCATCAATCAGGCTCAACAGCGACGAAGCATAAAGACAGGCGTCCTCGTCGATTCGAAGATAACTCTCCCAGTCCGTTGTTCCTTGAGTGCCAAGGGCCTGCCCTTTTTTAAAAGTGGTTGCGTCGGGCAAACCGTACCGATTCTCGATTGCTCCGAGAGACGCCATCGAGACAAAAAGCATGTATAGATTCGAATCGACGGAGCGATCTGAAGCGAGCGTCGACCCGGGATTGTAGGCACTGGTACTGACTTGATGATTTTGTGCCACATACACGCCACTTTTCAGGTGCGACTGGAGCGCTTGAATGGCCGAGCGGGAGGAGGAAATGCGTTTCGCTAGGACTGTAGTATTCGTCTGCGCAAAAAGCTTGGCCACACTCCGAAACAAGAACGACCCACCGGGGGGCGCATCGACGCCCCAATTTTCAGCAGCGGCGTTCTCGATGAAGGTGAAGAAGCTGGGAATTCCGGCATTGCACGCGTGTGCCGAAGCCCTGGCCATTCGAATTTCGTTATTCGTTCCTGCAGAAGCAAAAGCAGGATCAATGATCCCGATCGCTTTCTCGCACTGGCCTGCAGTCAGCGCTTTGTAGGTCGCATCCAGGATGGCTGCGCGTCCTTCTGCGGTACTCGCCTCCATCGAGGGTGCTGCACAGCCAGAGAGAAGAAAACAGAACGCGGAAATTCCCGCGCTTTTGCGCCACGCACTCCAGACATTCCTTGTCCGGAAAAAACCCTTCCCTGGCATTTTCGGAAAAACCCTCAGCGGTTGAGGTAGTCCACGAACCTGCGGCACCCCGATGCGAGGGACGTTTCATCCGTTGCGAAGCTGAGTCGCACGGTGCCAGGCATCCCGAATGGATCTCCTGGAACTAGTGCTACGCCGGCTTCTTCGAGCACTCGCTCGCAAAACGCCGTCGCATCTTCACCCGGTTTGAAATACCCCTCGACCCCGAGGAGGACGTAAAACGCCCCCTGCGGAGACATCATCTTGATTCTCCCAGCTTTGTGGAGAATTTCCAAGGCAACGTCCCGGCGGCGTCGATACATTGACACCTGCCCCTCGAAATCGGATTCCGGAAGCCCCAAAGCGGCAACTGCTGCCGCCTGAGCCAAAGAATTGATCCCCGATGTGCTCTGCCCTTGAAGCATGGCCAGCGCTTCTGTGATTGCAGGCACCGCAACCGACCAACCCACGCGCCAACCGGTCATGGCAGCACTTTTGGACAAGCCGTTCACGGTCACGATGCGATCGACCAATTCTGGGCAGGCTTCCGCAAACGAACAAAACGCCACGCGGTCCAGAACAATGCGATCGTAAATTTCATCCGAGATCACAATCAAGCGCGATGCTTCCGGATGATTGCGAATCACTTGGCCTAATGCGCGCAACTCTTCGCGCGAATACATCGCGCCCGTTGGGTTCGAAGGCGAGTTCAGGAATAGAACTCGCGATTTTGGCCCCAGCGCTGCGCGAAGCTGCTCAGGACTGATTTTCCAACCGGACTCCAAAGTGGTGCTGAGAATCTGAGGCACGCCTTCGCAAATTTTCGCCATGTCTGGGTAGGAAACCCAAAATGGCGCAGGAATGAGAACTTCATCTCCTGGATCTACGGCTGCAAGGAGCGCATTAAAAATGGCCTGCTTCCCACCGTTGGTCACGACGACGTTTGAAGCTTTCCATTCACCACGCGCAGCGACGACTGCAGGCTGCTGACGATTCGTGCGAGCTGCGATCCGCTCCCGAAGCTCAGCAATCCCAGCCACGGGCGTGTACTTGGATAGGTTCTTTCTCAACCCTTCTTCCACAGCAGCCTTTGCCGCACTGGGAACATCAAAATCCGGTTCACCGGTGGTCAGGTTAACGATGTCTCGCCCTTGCGAGCGCAGCTGATTCACTTTTGCGTTCAAGCGCAAAGTGGCGCTCTCAGTGACATTGCGCAGCCGTCGGGAAGTTTCGAAAACTGCGCTTGGATTCACTGGAAAGCTCCCTTTTTTCGCTTCAGTTCCAACCGCTCCACCACCAGCTCAGGAACGTACGGAGAGATGTCGCCCCCGTAAAGGAACAGCTCCTTGATCATGGAGCTACTCACAAAATACAAGTTCTGGGCCGTCATCATGAACACGGTCTCCACCTCGGGGCGGATCTCTTTGTTCATCGTGGCCATCATGAATTCGTATTCGAAGTCGGAGGCAGCGCGCAGGCCCCGAACCACGGCGCGAGCGCCCTGGTCCTTCGCATAATGCATGATCAAGCCCGACCACTGATCGACTCGCACATTCTTGCGATCTTTCACGACGTCGCGAATCAATTCGACGCGTTCTTGCGGTGAAAAGAGCGGCGACTTACGCGCGCTTCCAGCCACAACCAAAACGACTTCGTCGAAAATCCCCAGAGCGCGATCCAGAATATCCAGATGGCCGTTGGTGATCGGGTCAAAACTTCCCGGATAGATGGCAATGCGCTTGTTCAAGTCACGGCCTCGTCGGTGAAATCAGTGGGAGAGATCAATCAATCCGTTCAAACGTGGAAAGAATGCTCTCACCATAGGATTTCTCTCGCACCTTGGCAAGGAAGCCGCTCGTCTCAGGTAATTCCTTCACTTGAGACTTCTGAGCGCCCCACTCCAAAACCAAGATCCCGCCCGGCGCCAGGATTCTGGACCAATCCAGTTCCTGAAGCAGACGCAATTCCCACCCCCCAGCATAAGGAGGGTCGGCAAACACCACGTCAAAAGGCCCAGCCTCGGCCAATCGCTCGGCCACCTTCTCGACTGGCTCACTCCAGAGCTCCATTCGATCGGTCACCCGCAGGGTTTCCGCGTTCTTCAGAAGAATCTTAGCCACTTCGCGGTCGTTTTCGACAAAAACGACTTCAGTGGCGCCCCGGGAAAGCGCTTCAAAGCCCAGCGAACCTGAGCCTGCAAAGAGGTCGACGCATCGCGATTCGGGGATGCGCATTTGAACCGAATTAAAGAGAGCCTGGCGCAACTTCGCTTGCGTAGGCCGCGTGCGACCTGCCGGCGGGACAGACAAAAGCCGTCCACGAAATTCTCCGCCCGTGATGCGGATCATGATGCATCACCCGGTGCGGGTGTTGCGGCCTTTGAAGGGAACGCGGAACTCGGTGCCATCAGCCAAAGTGACTAACAACTGAGTGCCGTCCACGTCGAGGATGATCTCGCGTCCTTCATGCTCGTAGGAAATTCGGAAAGGAGCGCCCCCACGGAGGCTCATTTCCAGTTTCTCCATCCCTGCGGGCTGGGAATACCCACCCGAACTGCGTCCGCCGGTTGAGCCCGAGGCTTGGCGCATCGGAACCACTTTCGCGCCTTCGACGTCGGCCATCACTTCGGCTGCCATGTCGGATTCGGTCACAAGCGGACGACTGGCTCGCTCACTGAGCAGGCTGCGACCGGTCGTCGGAGCTTCGGGAGCGAGATCGCCCACGGTCTCTTCGAGGGACGACCCACGAACCGGGGACGGATCGTGATATTCCTTCATGGCGTCGGCATCCGCCGCAGCCAAGTTCGGAAGAGCTGCCGAGGCGGCGGCAGTCTCTTCTGCTGATTGCAACCGAAGGACCGGCATCTCGCCGGGCAGCCACTTTGCTGACTGAATCGCCGCTTCTACAACATCGGTGACGACCGGGGCCTGGCCCACTGAACTGTCGGCCACTGCTGGTGCAACCGCGACTGGAGCCTCCGGCGGAGTCCCCAGCGCATCTTGAGCGGCCATCGCGGCAGCTAGCATGGCATTCGAGTCGTCTTTCGAAATTTGAGCATCTTGTGCGGCGACGGCAGCCGTCACGGACTCATTGCTCGTATCGTCGTCCGAATTCATCGGCCGATCCGCAAAAGGAACGATGGTTGGGTCGTCCGCAAGCCCTTCCGGAATCACGTTCTTCGGAAGGCGCTGGTTGTTCGACCGCATGAAGGCTTCGATCTCTTCTTGGGTCGGCTCTTTCACTTCAAAGGAGCTTTCACCGAGCTTGCCACGTGCCGTGAGCTTCGGCTCACCGCCCGCATCAGCGCCATCGGCAGAAGGCGCGGGAGTGCCCGAGTCCAAAACCAGCACTTGCATAGTGGCAGGCAAAGCTTCGGCCGCTTTAATCGCGGCCAGAATTTCAGGAGGAAGCCCCTCGTCATCTGCGGACGAGCCTGCGCCTGCCGTCATGGCCTCGAGCGCTGAGGCTTCTTGGCTCAGTTTATTCAGGGCCTCTTGCTCAGCTGCTTCATCAAATTGTGGCGTGACCAAGGAATGGTTAATCTCCCCTTTGGGCGGAGGCGCTCGAAAAACAGTGCCCTTGTAGCCGGTATTGGCGGCCGGCATCGTGGCCGGACTCGGAATCGAACCGAGCATTTCTGCCAAAAGATCATTTTCCATGGACGCAGCCAGTACGGGCGTCTCAGCGACGGGTGCGGCAGGGGCCGGCGCGGCCACCGCTTCCTGCGCCTCAGGCGCAGGTTGACTCGGAGCGGCCACCATCGAAGGAACGGGCGCTTGAGGCTTCACGCCTTCCACCAGGTTCACCTGGAGGCTCTCAATGTCCTTGATGATGTCTGAGAGGTCGTTGGAATCTGTCACTTTTTGAATCCTATCCGTCATCCAACCTTTCGGATGGCTTCCGACGGGAGTTTAGGGAAATTTTTCCGACCGTTTCCGTGTCATGAAAATTTCCTCCCCAGGAGGGGGAAGGACTGTTATCGATTCGTTCCCTGCTCGAAATCTGGACCGAAAGTTTTTTGACGCACCCAGGCGACTTATCGTCTGAGGAGCTCTTGTCTGCTGGCCGTGATTCCTCAGGGCGAAACCACCTTAACAACTTGAAATAACAACGCTTCGGGGGAGGCCCATGGATAATGGAGGGATGAGTCAGTGGCTGCTCGGGAGAGAAATCTCTCGCACCACGCCCTCACGCCCTGCCCCGGCCAACGAGCTTTCCCGTTGGCTCCAGCCTCCTTCCGGGGGAAATAGCGCCTCGCAAGCTTCCGCAGCCGCCCTAGCTAGCCCAGTTCAAGTGGCCATGCCGCTACTCATGCCGAGCCTGCCCCCTGCAGCGCCCCCTGCGCACTCTGGGTCCACCGCTCCGGCCTCCACTCCTCCACCGACCCTTCTGCCGGTCCCTCAACCCAGCGTTACTCCCGGCTCGGGCCCTTCCGGGCAGGTGGCCGCGTCGAATTTAGGATCGTCCGAACCCCTTCCTGCGTTTTTGAGCCTGATGGGGCAGATCAAGTACGAACTCCAGAGCAACCTTCAACAGCTGCTGAAATTGAACCCCAGCCGCCGCGAAGCCGTGGCGCAGCACTTGGAAAGCTTAGCGAACCTCCCGGCAGGGCCCTCCTATACTCAGGGGAATGGCGACCCAGCCGGAGGCCTGCGTCGTTGGATTGACGGTCCACACTCCCCGGCACAAAGCCAAGCGCTCCAAACGTTTCTAGAAGAAGTCGCCATGGTGGCTCTTGGCCAAGCGCTGCTTTTGAAAACCTGGAATGACCGAGGCATCCGGCGCATCACCGCCGACGATTTGGGCAAACTGAACTGGACGCTGGCCCAGGCGCTGAAGCCGCACCTGCCCGTCGACCGAGACGGCTGGCACATCACGCGACCGAACCTCTATTCTTGGTACAACCCAGGTCCCTCCATTCAGAAAGAAATCTGGCGCGCTTTCTCGAGCTGGCAAATGGGCACCGAAGGCCCGGGCGTTCTTTCGCAACTCATCCGCATGAGCCGCCGGCGAACGAGTCCATCAACCGAACTCGCCGGATACGACGAACGGTTTTTTGCTTCGGTTTGGCAGCATCTCCCAGAATTTGGATTCCAAGCCGAAGCCGAGCCCACGGGGATCCCTCGTCGCAAATCCGCATTCACTCCCACTCTTCGCGATGGCTCGATCATGCGCGGATCTCCAGAAAGCCTTCTCTGGATTGGCCTGGAGATGCAGCCTTTCCGCCTCATTGCTGCAGAACTCTCAGAATTGTGGTGGGGGCCAAAAGCGGCACCCTTGTGGACTCAAGGCTCAGGACTTGAAGCCCATTCCCGCAACCAAATGCAGTTCCAACTGGATTCGGTCAAACCCTCGACCCTGAGTCGCATCGCCGAAATCGAAGCGTGTGACTTAGCCTTCGTCGTCGAGGAGCGCCAGATCCGCACCTCGGGCCGCACGACCGAGTCGGGTCGTTACCGCGAGCAACTGGACGCATTGCCGTATTTCAAAAAAATTCGCACGGCGAGCACTCCCATGGGCGTGCTTCAAGCGCACGTCGCTTTGACGAAACTTCGTCCGGGCGGCCTGCTTTGGTGGGCGCGCGAAGAGCCCTTGAGCGAAGCCGATGGTCAGCAAAGCCTGGCGGCTCTTTTGGATCAAGGAAAGTTGCTCTGCGAATGGCGATTGGGCGACGTGGTTCACCATCTGCCTGCCGCCAATCCTCTTTTCCCCAAGTACCTCTATTTATTCCAGCGCAGCTCGGACATGAACGCGCGTCAGTCTTCGCGTCCGGTGCGAATCAGCCTGCACGGCCAGATCCGAAGCCACGTCGAAGTGCCGGTGCTGCTAGGCGACGCCCTTCAAGCCTACCCGGCTGCGGCACTCGGACAAAAGCCAGGAGTCCGCGGCCAATGGCAGGTCCTGCCCCAAGTCAGCCCGACCGCGCAGCGCGATTGGGCTGAGCGCTGGCCAGACGCTCTGGATACACAAGTTGAGAAAACTTTGGCTCAGCTTCGAAGCCACGGAAAGCACCTGGCAACGGTCGCGAACATTCGCACCACTCCCGCTGGCGACTCCAAACGAGGCGGCGCCTGGAGTGTCGTTTCGGGGCTTCAAGGTTTCTGGGTTCGCCCCAAGCATTCCGCAGAAGGGCGCTCGCTCGAGACCCTTCCTCTTCCCGTTGCGCCCAAAGAAGCCCAAGGTCAGGGAATCCTGCTTTTGGTTGCCGATGCAGCGAGCGTCGCTCCCCTTCGCCACTGGATGGAATCCCGCTGGGTGAACCACTGGCTCGAACACCACTGCGAACGCAAAGGGGATCAGTGGCTCTTGACCGAGCAACAGGTGAAGTTCATTCCGGTGCCCAAGCACTTGATGCAAGTGATGGGACACGAAGGAACTGCAGCACAACTTCCGCAGCCCACCCCTGAGTGGACGCGCCTCCTGGAGGAACTCTCCAATAAGCCGCAGGACTGCTTGCAGCGTTTGCCTGAGATTTCGTCCTCGGATGCGACGGGAAGCTTATTGAAAGCTCGGATTTTTGTCCGCGCAGCCCAAGCCCTGGAAGCCCTCAACCGCGACCAGGGAATGCTGCTGAGTCTGGTCGACGCAGATGGCACCATCCGGTGGAAGGAACTCCTTCAAATCCTTCCCCGCTCCGAGCGGGTTTCCATTGCCACTCACCCGCTCATCCAACTGGAAGGGATGCTTCCGCCTCACTTGCCGATCGGTCGCATTGCGCGCGTGAAAACGCCGGCTCCCGGAATCCTCCTCACGACGGAATCGGGCTTTAATCTGACTTTGGTTTCGCAGGAAAATCGGCTGCTGGACCTTCTCGACGACCAATTGAAGGGCCTGGATCACCCCACCTGGAACGAACTGGTCCAATTCCTGGAAGTCCCCAAAGACCTGGATCTGTACCTAGGAACGGCCGAGGACATCCTGAAGGGATACGGCGCCCTGCAAAGCCGAGTGCAATCGCTTCGTCAATGCATCCAAGCATGCCTTGAGTCCTGACAAAGCCAGAGTAGACTCACCCGTATGCGTGAGCAACCCTGGCACCTGAGACGAGCCTCCGCCCACCACCAGCTTTGGTTTGAAAACCTGGCCGAGCGCCAGATTCTGACCCGCGAGTGGCTGAATGAATTGCGTCTGGAACGCCCCAGTCATGCGCTCTCTCCTACGGCCAGTACCGAGGTTCGCCAGATGGTGGCGCGCCTGGAAGAAGCCGCCGACTTGGTGCTGAACCGGGAGTCGATTCAATCGCGCCACCTTCAACTCGAAGACCTCCTTGAGGCCGACCACCCCGATGCCTGGCTCGGACGCCTTCAGCATTCCGTCGAAACTCTCCAAGGTTGGACTTTAAGCTCCATTTTGGAGCACTCCCAAGAAGCCGAGCGCGCGACGATTCGCGGACAACTCGAACAGGCCGCCTGGCGCTGCGGCCGAGACGCCGCTCAAATCCGAAGAGCGAACCAGTCGCCTCCGGCAGCTGACGACCTCCGTGAGCTCGTCAGCTGCACTCACAATCTGCCGATGAAAGAAGGAGTGACTCCCTCGCCCTTTCTCATCGAGAGAAACTTGCGCGACGAAGTGCTTCTCGAACTCCTTCAATGTCCGCATCGTTCTAGAAACGGTGCAGTTCTGGCCGTGGCGGACGACCTTTGCCATTTGCAAGAATTCTGGATTCGAGGCCACATCCACGTCTTGAATCCTCGCGCGCGAATACAGCGCGAAGCCGCTTCCACAGCATCTTCGCGCTGCCGGATGCGCTGGTGGCTCAGGCAGGAGCAAGCATGAACGACCGCGAACGCTTGCTGCGGCTGCAAGCGCGCATTCATCGCCAGCTTCGGGATCAGGTCGAAGCCGTGCTGGGCGCACAGCCCGCAGAAATCGCTCGCTACGAAGAAGAAGCAGCGCGCGACTTCCGCGGAGTGCGCGTCAAGCCGCTCGACAAAGCGGAAGTGATTCGGCGCCTGCGCGCGGCCCAAGTGACTTGGATCGCAGATTTTCACGCCGATCCGCAGAACGCACGCAGCGCACTTCGCCTGCTTCGGGATGCGGCTCAACCTGGCGAGGACTGGGTCTTGGGAATCGAGATGGTGCCCAGCCACCACCAAGAAGACCTCGATCTTTTTCAATCAGGAGAACTGAATCAAGACGAGTTCCTCGAGCGAATTCGGTACCGGGAAACCTGGGGTTTTCCGTTTAGTCACTATGCTCCGCTTCTAGATTGGGCTCGCAAACACGGAGTTCGCGTACTCGCGCTCAACTTGCCGCAACTCATGCCCGGAAAAAAATCCCTGCAGGAGCGCGACCGCTGGGCAGCAGGTTTAGTCACGGACCTTTTCCTCGGGCTTCCGAAGAAACAGGAAAGACGAGTCGTGGTCCTTTACGGAGAACTTCACGTAGCCGAATCCCACCTTCCCAGCGAGTTAGGCCAAATCTCCAAACGCGCTCTGGGGCGAAGCCTCCGAAGCCTCTCGATTCACCAAAACAACGAAAAGCTTTACTGGCGCCTGGCTCGGAAAGGCCGCGAACAAGGGACCCAGGCCGTTGAACTTCGCTCAGGATCGCTTTGCGTTTTCTCAAGCCCCCCTTGGGTCAGACTCGATTCGCTCCTGCGCTGGGCTGAGGAAGAGCACCCGGCCATCCGACCTTCGGAAGCCGACCCGATTGACGAGGATTCCGCTTTTGATCCGCTTGCAGCGCTCGAGCGAGACGGCAAAGCCCTTGCGGAGTTCCTGAAGTTGGAACCCGCGCCTTTTGACAGTCTGACGGCCGTCGGTCTTGGCCAGGCCGCTCAGCTCTGGGAGCTAGCAGCCGCTGAAGAAGGAAAGCTCAGCTCCAGTGAGCGTCGACTGGTTCGACACTTGGTCGATCGCAACGAGCGATTCTACTTGCCCGGCTCGCGCGCGGCTTACTTAGGAACCTCGACACGAGCCGGAACGGCAGAACTGGCAGCCCTTCACCTTCTTCACCACCAGAATCGCGAAAACGGCTTTTGCCTGACGGGGCGGGATGACTTCTTCAGGCTCGTGACCGCGCAGGCGTTTGCTTTCCTAGGAAGCCTCTGCCTGAATCCTCGGCGTAAATGCGATCTCGAGGAAGACCACGCCCAGCGGATCACTGAACTGCAGTCACGACCGCGACTCGGGCTCGCCGACCGAGCCGAACTTCTGGCGAGGACTGCGACGCTCACCTGGCTAAAAACAGCTCCCAGCGTTTCCGGGCAACGGATAGGGAAAAATCGTATCCCGCGCTCAGGACTCGCCCGGTGGCTTTGCGCAACTTACCTCGGACGAATCCTGGGAATGAAACTCCACCAAGGACTGATGCGTTCGAAACTCAAGCTCGAGCGTTTGCTTCCCGAGTTTCTAGAGCCCGCAGAGCAATCCAAGGACTGGCGAAAGCGGCACCGCCGACTCCTTCGCGCGGTCAAAGACCTACCCCTGGAAAGCTCCAAGAGAGAAATGCTTTAACGAAGCATGCCGCCGGTTGCGCGGCTTGGCTCGGCCTCATTTCGGCACTGCGCCTCGCAATCGAGTCGCGCTCGCGTGTCTAGGTACACTTGCTGGCAACGCTGCCAGCAAACCGTGGACAAGGAGGCTTTTACGCTGGCCGCGCAGCCGGACAGAAGGCATGCCGTGAGCGCGCCGAAGACCAGGCGGACTCGATTCGGCACAAAAAAAGAGCTGGGTTTCATGCCTTTTGATTTTGGCACAAAACCCAGCTCTGAGCTTATTCTCAGTTCAAGGACGTGGACTCAAACAGGAGGCTGCGGCGGGAGCGAATACTTCGCAGCCAGTTCATCCACTACGGTCTGAAGCGCTCTGGCTCGGGTGTCATCGCCTCGAACGCAGGTCACCCCGTCGCTTTCCTTGTCCTCCAAGACCAACACTTCAGAGCCGTCATCGCGCACCAGCGTGAATCGGTAGAGCGATTGACCCGGAAGAATGGAGAGCGAACTGCATACCGGATCCTCAGTCAGATCCTGATCGGCGACCAAGTCTGCAGCTACGCGAAGCACCGCGAGCTCCGTATCGGTCAACGAGCCAGTAGGACCGCTGCCTGAGGTAAAACTTCCGTCGCGCGAAACGCGGAATCCTTGGCCGGCCGGGCACTCTGGGAAGGGACAGCTTCGTTGCTCAAGAACCGAGGCCCAACGAACTTGTGGCACCGGGGAGCTACTCGGACTCGGCGAAGGGCTCGGGGAAGGACTGGGGGATACGGCTGGATTCGGGGTAATCGCCGGCTCAGGAGAGCCCCCTGCCGGCGACGTATCGTCGTCGCCGCACGAGACGCCGATCCCACCTAATAGAATCGCGCCTAAAATGAATCCTGCTGGAAATGCAGATAAACGCATGCTTTGAATCCTCTCCTTCTCGGATAAAGATCCAGGGCTGCAACCCCTGCGCCGCTACGAATAGGCCCATTGGTGCGGTGAAGGCTAACCCTGCGCTTCTACTTCCTGACGAACCTTTTCCATGTCGAGCGACTGAATTTTCCCAAGCAGCTCTTCGAAAGCAGCTTCAGGGAGAGCGCCTGGTTGAGCGAAGACCACGATGTTCTGCCGAAAAGCGATCAACATGGGGATCGAGCGAATCTGAAAAGAAGCCGCCAAGTCCTGGTGCTTCTCCGTGTCGATCTTACCGAACACAATGGACGGGTGCCGAGCTGCGGCTCGCTCAAAAATGGGGCCAAACATTCGGCAAGGACCGCACCATGCGGCCCAAAAATCAAGAATGACAATGTCGTTCGAATTCAGAAGCGTTTCTAAATTCTGAGAGGTGACTTCGACGGGCTGGCCAGAAATCGATTGGGTTGTATTCATAGGTGAAAACATATCATTGACATTATATTCGGTCAACGCTATCTTTCGTGTATGAAGCCATCTCTGAATATGCTGGATTTGAAGGATCTACTCGGAAAACTTTCGTCTGAAGAAATCATTCTAGACGTCCGAACGGCCGAGGAATACCGCGACGGCCACGTTCCAGGAAGCCGCAACATTCCTCTCGATCAACTCGATTCCAAGGCTGATACCCTGAAGTCCTACAAGACCGTTTACGTCCACTGCCAAGCCGGACGCCGCGCCAGCATGGCTCAAGAAGTCCTTCTCCGTCATGGACTGACCAATCTGGTTTGCGTCACGAACTCAGGCATGGGGCACTGGATTTCAGCGGGGCTTCCCATTGAAAAAGGAAACTGAATCAGCAGGACTCATGAGCGAATCGATCCTGGCCAGAAAAGATCGCGCAGCCATTCTTAAAAAAAGCAGCGAGCTTTCTCTTCTCTTTGGCTCCCTCGCTCACCCCGTGCGACTTCGAGTGCTCTGCAGCCTCTCAGAAGGCCAGAAGACTGTGACCGAACTCACCGGTTTTTGCGGGATTTCTCAGCCGGCAATGTCGCAGTTCCTGGCACGGATGCGAGACGAAGGGATCGTCCGATCCAGAAAAGACGGCACTCGCGTTTTTTACGCCATTGCAGACACTCAAGTGGGCCGACTTTTAGCAGCCGTCCGGGCGATTTACTGCTGACTGGGCTCGGGATCGCCGGCCGACTGAGAACCAACCTTGCGATGAACGGTCCGAGGATTGATTCCCAAGATTTTCGCAGCCAGGGTCTTATCCCCTTCGGTCGCTTCGAGGGTCTTTCGAATCAGAAGGTCTTCTACGTCTCGAAGCGTGCTCCCGACGCGGATCGGAATCACTGCGTCGCCTCCCGGCAAACGCGGCGCCGCTTCGTCTTCCCCAAGAAGATGGGGCGGCAAATGGTTGGCCTCTAAGCAGTCGCCTTCGGCAAAGACTACGGCTCGCTCGACCACGTTTGCGAGTTCTCGCACGTTTCCAGGCCAGGAATGCGCAGCCATGACCTGAAGCACGTCCGGATGAACCCGGGTGATCGATCGTCCATGCCGTTCTGCCGAATGATGAAGAAAATGGAAAACGAGCTCTGGCAGGTCTTCCAAGCGTTCTCGAAGCGGCGGCACTCCGAGCGTGATCACTTCTAAACGAAAGAGAAGGTCCTCACGAAAGTGCCCTTCTCGCACCCGCGTTCGAAGGTCCCGATGCGAAGCTGCGATCACTCGAACATCGACGTGTCGCGAGGAAGTAGCACCCACCCGCTTCACCTCGCCGTCCTGCAGAACGCGAAGAAGTTTTGCCTGAAGCAAAAGTGGCATGTCGCCAATCTCGTCCAGGAAAAGCGTTCCCCCATGGGCCAATTCAAAAAGACCCACCTTCGTCGAACTGGCTCCGGTAAAGGCACCTCGCTCATGCCCGAAGAGTTCGCTCTCGATCAGTCCTTCGGGAACTGCTGCGCAGTTCATCGCCACGAAGGGCTTCTGGCCACGAGGTCCGCCTTCATGAAGCAGCTGAGCCACGCGCTCTTTTCCCGTTCCACTTTCGCCCTGAATCAGCACGGTAGCAGCCGTAGGCGCTACTTGGGAAATCTCACGCCTCAGGCGAGCCATCGCCTCCGAGCTCCCCACCATGCGAAGGGCTGCACTGAGCTCAGAACGCGAGAGCGCCGACGATACGCCCGTTCCCGCTGAAGAATTCGGCAAAGCACGCCTGCGCCTGACCGCAGACTCGACTGCGTCGAGCAGAGCCTGGCGTTTGAAGGGCTTGGTCAGAAAATCGACCGCTCCCATCTTCATCGCCCAAACGGCTTCCTCGACTTGTCCAAAGGCAGTCATGAGAATCACCGGGGTGTCTTGCCCCAGCACCGAGTAAGCTTTCAGGAAGTCGAGCCCACCCATCCGCGGCATCCGAACATCGCTCAAGATGACGTCAAAACCCGGCTCATTTCGAACTCGCGTCAGCGCCTCTTCGCCATCTTTCACAGCGACGACCTGGTATTTGGCCACTTCTAGAATTCGACGGACCGACTCCAGTCCTTGTTCATCATCGTCGACTAGCAAAACCCGCACATCAGAGCGTTCCATGATTGGGACTCCCCTCCGGCAACCGCAACTCAAATGCAGCGCCTCCACCCACCGGAACTTCCGGACAGAGCGCTTCCCCGCCGAAATCATCCACTACCTTCCGAACGAAGGAAAGCCCTAGACCCGTTCCTTGGGCTTTCGTCGTGACAAAGGGAGTGAAAAGCTTTTCTCGCACTGCAGCGGCAATTCCAGGTCCGTTATCGCGAATCCTGAAGAGAATTTTCCCGCTCTCGAGCTGGTCGAGCTCAAAACGGATCGAGCCATCGACACGGCCTTCGAGAGCCTGAATCGAATTCCGAAGCAAATTACCGATGGCTTGCTCGAGCAGCTCGCGATCCCCTCGCACTCTGAGCGCATGGGACGGACGCGTCCAGTCGACTGCGATCTTCGCCTGCTCCAAAGTGGGGGCGTAAGTACTCAGAACCGCCTCAAGTGCTTCACCGAGATCAAAAGAAACCGACTCGCCCGGTGAGAGTCTTGAATACCGCAGGTAATTCCCCGTGATCTTCTCCAGTCGATCAACCGACTGCAAAATAGAAGCGATGGATTGCCGAAGTTCCGGAGCTCGAAACTCCTGAGAGCGATCGAGAGCCAGCTCCGCTTCAAGGCCAATGGAATGCAGTGGATTTCGGATTTCATGCGCCACTTGCGCAGACATCTGGCCCACTGCCGCTAGTTTTTCCGCGTGACGAAGGCGGGACTCAAGCACCCGAGCGTGCGTTTTATCTTCAAGAACTAGAATCGCCCCGTGAAGCTGAGAATCCTCGTCTCGAAGAGGCATGAGTGCTCCGCTCCAAAAACGCGAATCCGTGCGCGTGATTCCGCTGACGGTCAACGTGGTCGCCCCTTGCATCAAGCGCTGAAGCATCAGCCCGAGATCACAGACGCCCTCGAGAGCGGGGTCCCCTACGAGTTTACGTTCTCGAAGGGCTTCACTCGGAACACCCAGCCAGCGGGCCGCGCCTGGATTGGCTTGCGTGATCCTGCCCTCGAGATCTGTCACCACGAGCACCGAATCGATCGAGTTCAGGATATCGCGATTCAGTTCACCGATTCGGCGAAGCATGCGGTTCTGCTCCTCGAGCCGGGATCGCTGAGCATCGACTTCCTTTTCTCGCTCCAGAAGCGAAGTGGCCATGCGATGAAACTCGCGGGCAAGATCGCTGACCTCATCGTTCCGTCGCAACATCAGCTGAGGCAAAGAGTTCTTGTCCTCGCGCTTCACTCCGCCGCGCTGAGCGATATCGCGGACCAAACGAGTCAGCTCTCGGAGCGGACGCAGAGCGCGCTCACCCAACCAGAGAAGCAGCAAAGACAGCGAAACCACGACAACCAAGACACCCTCGAGCCCGAGCTTCAATCGAGAAACTCGAACGTCGGCCTGAGAAAAAGCCTGACGCAAAGTTCGATGCTGCGTTTCGACAGCCCACTGGAGCCGTCGACTCCAATCCTCATGAACCGACTGCCAGGCTTGATAAGCCAGAAGCCCCCCTTCGAGGTCGTGCTTCTCCAGCGCGTTCATCAAAGAAGCGCCATGCGCTTCTAGAGAGCGAAGCGATACGCTGGACTGCTCGGCCCAATCCCGCCAAGCTGCTGCGTCGGCATCCGATTCAGACCAGTCGTTCTTTTGCTGAACCAGCTCGCCCACCTGCCCGACACCGGATTGCAAGACCTCAGGTAACCACCGAGGGACGGCTTTAGGCTTCCAGTGCGGATCTTGCCAATGAACTGCGGACAAGCGGCGATCAAACTCTCGGGCGTAAAGATCGGCGTCGGCTTTGAGCTGAACCAAAGACTTTCCGAGTGGAACCACCACACGGTGGATTCCATCCAGACTGCGATTCACTTCGTGAATTTGGTAAAGACTCAGCGACGAACCCGCTAAACAGAGAAGCGCCAAGGCACCCACTCCAGCAAGGATTCGACTTCGCAGAGGCGACGCTTCCATACCTTTTCAAACTAGCATGAGACGCTGCGCGCGCAGCGCGTCAAACCGAATCGGAAAAGCCTGCCGCCTCTCCTGGCTCGATCAGTACTGTAGGCCCGTATTGAGATTCCAAATTGGGAGGCCCCGAAGTTCATCATCGACGGCAAAAAGGTAGCCGCCGAGAAAGAGGGTGCTCGAGCCGAGGTCAGTCACCGTTTGTAAACCCGAATAAGGATAAATCCCAAGCGTCAAAGGAGTGCCGCTCGAGAGCGGAAAGATGGCGAGCTTGTTCTCTAGCGTTCCCAAGAACCCTGTAAAGTCTCCGACGGCAACCAAGTGGGTACCGTTCAGGATCGAGAGTTGCCGCACGCTGCCACCGGAGGCGCCACTCGAAAAGGAAGAAGAAAGAGCTCCGGTCGAAGCGTCGACGAGGCCAAAGTAATGGCGAGTTGTATTGTTGATTTTGAGAAAATCACCGCCAACAAATAGATCCGATCCCGACTGAACGACTGAGGTGACTGCACCCGACTGAACTGAAACCGAGAACGTTCCGTTTTGAGTCACGCTTGCCCCATTCGAAAAAAGCTTCACGTAGCCCGACGTGTAACCCCCTCCCGAAACGTAAACGCCTGACGTTCCCTGATGAAACCCTTTCACAGGCGTTGGAAAGGTGGTGTTTCCAGAAGCAGTCACCGACCAGTCCTCAGTCCCCGAGGTGGCATCGACGCGCTTCCCCCACCCGTACTCCGCAGCGATATTGCCCGCTTCGCCACCAATCCAAAGCTTAGAGCCATCAAAGAGCAGCGCGTTCACTTTTCCCGAAGTCGTGGGCGCAAACGGAAGCACAGTGTCTGAAGCGAGATCGATCGCAGCGACTCGAGTTCGGGAAGTACCGCCCACACTGGTGAAAAGCCCGCCCACATACAATGTATTTCCATTCAGCGCGAGTGCACGGACTTCGTCGTTCGGGATGCTCTTAAAGAGCTTCAAATTGCCCTGAAAATCCATGGCGAGAAGCTTGGGTTGAGCAAAGCCGTAAATCCCAGTGAAAAATCCTCCAATGTAAAGTTGATCGACTCCACCTACCGTTTGCAGAGCAAGAGCCGTAACCGAGTTATTTGGATCCGGAATCAAAGCTGGGTTGGCGGTGCCGGCCGAAACATCAAATGAAGCTAAGTGGTATTGGCTTCGACCTCCCACACTTTGAAATTGTCCGGCCACATACAAAGTATTTCCCTGAAGGAGCAGCCCCCAAACACTATTGATATCGAGAGCGTTGGTGCTTTGATTCCACGCGGTGACGGTGCCATTGGTTTTATTCACTTGGACGAAACTGGATCGTGAGGCTCCGCCGACGGTTGAGAAGTCGCCTCCGAGGAAAATTCCGTCGGCCGCCACTTCAATGGCACGAACAAAGCCATTCGGATTCGGTGCCCACGATTGCCAAACCCCGACACCGCTATTGCCGGCAAGGTCGACTGCTGCAGCACCGATGGAGATCCCGGCTGTCTTTTGGAAATAGCCGCCCACGTAGGCAACGCCGGCTGAGATCTTCAGTGCGTGTACTCCCGATCCCACGGATGCAAGCGCCGGATTCCACGTGGTCAGATTTCCGGTCGAGGCATTGAACGAAGCTAGCCCCTTACGCGCTGTGAGAGGAGTGCTTCCTGGGTTTCCTGCTTTATCGAAACCACCCCCAAGGTAGACCGTTTCTGCGCCGCCCGAGGGTGTCGCGACTGCGATCGCTCGCACCCAGTTGTTCACTGCCGGCGCCCATGATTCTAGCGCTCCAGGGTTTCCGGGCGTATGCGCGAAAGAAGCGATGGCTCGACGAGCGGAGCCCGCAAGGTTCGAAAAATCTCCTCCGACAAAAAGTCGGTTACCCACCAAATTCAAGGTGAACACCTGACCATCGGGATTCGGCGTCCAGTTAGAAACCTGGCCGACCGAGGTGATGTGCACTAGGTTTTTTACTGCGCTTTGACCGACTCGATCAAATCTTCCACCCACATACCAACCTCCGGATCCATCGCCGACCACAGCCTGCACGATCCCTTGAATGAAATGCGTGCGATGAAGTGAATCGGATTCGATCATCGCGCCGGTGGCTGCGTTGAGCACCACTCCGGAGCCGGTGCAGTGGCCCACCATTCCGATATTTCCCCCGACAATGATCTGCGATCCAGTGCTAACGGCAGCGTAAATCTCGCCATTCGGACAGAGCGGTTTCTCGGGAGGTGTCGTCAGTGTTGCAGGCGCCATGGGCGTGCGATTCCCGGCTTGATCCTCAATGACGACGTTGATCTGAAGGCGTTCAGAGTTGGTGATTCCCGGAATCTCGAAAAAGGTCGTGCCGACCAGATCGGATGAATTGCGTTTCGTACCATTGGCATCGATCTGCGCCAGCGTAGCGAGCTGCGCACTTTCTGGAGAGGTGTACACCGAATACTTCAGGCTTCCTTGCGCGGTCAGGTTGTCCGAACCGGCGCCCCACATCACCAGGAGTGAGCTCGAGCTTCCACCGCCTCCATAGGGTTTGAGAACGTTGACGTGAACTGTGGGTGCAACCGTGTCGAGTCGAAATGCACTTGTGGAAGCGGACCAGTCGGAAGTGTTTCCTGCGGCATCGACGGCTTGGATCCGAGCGTAATAAAGGGTGCTTCCTGAAGCGCCGGTGAAATCATAAAGGAGCGCGGCGACGCTTCCAGAGTAGCTGTTGCTTGCGCCTGCGCTGGTTCCAATTTGAAGGTTGTAGCTCACCACTCCACCGCCGCCGGAGTTGTCTCCGGGGTTCGTCCAAGTGAGGCGGATGGGAGTTTGCTTGGAGTACGCTGCCACGGTGGGCGCAGCGGGAGTATTCGGAGGTGTGGTGTCGGGAGTGCCACCTCCGC
>JBBARP010000010.1:145427-162918 GCA_040399745.1 Bdellovibrionia bacterium
CGGTCGTGGTGCTTGTGCCGCCGGTCGTGGTGCTTGTGCCGCCGGTCGTGGTGCTTGTGCCGCCGGTCGTGGTGCTCGTGCCGCCGGTCGTGGTGCTCGATTCGCTTGAGTCACTCGGTACGGTCTCGGGCTGGCGTGCGGGATCCTGACATCCCGCCAAAAAAGCGGATATCGAAGTCAGTGCCAGCCAGACTTTCCAGGGGGCGAGAAAAAGGCGCATGCCTCTTCTTAATTATCGGTCGCTCACGCCAGAAGCGTCAGAGTGTCTAGAATGACACCCGAAAAAGCCCTCGTTTCTAGACCTCTGAAATTGCTCCGCTTTCCAATGCGCCCGCCCCACACACTGCTCTTGAGCTGCTCTTCAGATGTCTTTTTTTGGTCTTTTTGACCCCGGCTTTGCCGCCAGTGCTTCTTTTATTCGTTTTCAGCCCTCGTAAGAGGAAGGCGAACTCTTTCGATCCAGAGAAAAGAACCGAGATCAAAGCGCCAAAACCACTTAAACCGGTAGCTCAGCCTTCAGAAGCAAAGAAAAAGACCAAGAAAAGACATCTGAAGAAGAGCGCGCCGCTCATGCAAGAACCCCGTGCAGCACACTGCGAACGCAAGTACCCCGAAGAGCGCGCCGCGCACGAATAACCCGCGCACTCACGCAGACGAAGCTCCATTCAGAGGAAAAGCCCCTCCGTTCAAGCCTCTTTCGGGAGCTCCACACGCGGGAACAAAGGATCGCCGCTAGCGACTTTCGATCCCGACTGAAGCGCTCCCCAACCGCGAGCATCCTCAAACGCAATCGGCCGATCCCAGCCCACACGACGCAGAAGTTCCGCAGCTTTTCCGGGCATGACCGGGCTGAGCAGAATCCCTGCCAAACGTACTGCCTCAAGCGCGGTGTACAGCGTCTCACCGGCAGCCGGCAGATCTTCCTTCGCCTGCTTCCACGGTGCTCGTTCTGCCAGATACTGGTTCGCAGACGTCATCAGATCCATGACGTGACCAATCGCCTGCTGAGGCTCCCATGCGAGAATCGAATCCCGCACGCGGTCTGCTACGCCTTCTGCCTGACGCATCATTTCCTGAGTTCGCTCTGCTGGAGCAGCTCCGGCAGTACGCACAGGCACCGCACCTGCAAAATATTTCTCCACCAAACTGAGCGTTCGCGACAACAAGTTACCTAGATTGTTCGCAAGCTCCGTGTTCACACGCGAAACCACCAGGTCGACGGAAAACTGAGCATCGCTTCCCAAGCGAATGTCCCGAATCAAAAAGAAACGGAACGGCTCAACGCCCACCAGATCCTTCACATCCAAAGGACGAACCATGTTTCCTTTGGACTTCGACATCTTTTCGTTCCCAGCACTCAACCACCAGCCGTGGGCGAACAAAGTGGTAGGAAGCTTCACACCCAAAGCCATGAGCATCGTCGGCCAATAAACCGCGTGGGTCGTCAGAATGTCTTTCCCCAGCAGGTGACAAACTTGCGCATCCGGGGATGACCAGAGTTTCTGAAACCGTGCCGCACCATCTGCCTGCTGATAACCTGCAGCTGTGGCGTAATTAAGAAGCGCGTCGAACCAAACATAAGTCACATAGTCGCGGTCAAACGGGATCTCAATGCCCCAGGACAAGCGCGACTTCGGACGCGAGATACAGAGATCGCCCAAAGGCTGCCGCAGGAATCCCAGCACTTCATTTTTCCGGAACTCCGGCTGAATGAATCCAGGGTTTTCCTGAATGTGCTTCACCAGGCGCTCTTGGTACTTGGACATTCGGAAGAAGTAATTTTTCTCGGTGATACGGACCACTTCAGCACCCGTCGGTGCTTTGCCGTTCACCAAATCCTTCTCAGTATAAAAAATCTCGTCGGCTTGGGCGTACCAACCTTCGTAATGGGCCTCGTAAATATCGCCCAGATCCTTCAACTGCTGCAGAGCCGCTTGGACTCCGCGCTTATGGAAATCGTCCGTGGTCCGGAAGAACACGTCAAACTCCACGCCGAGCTCTTCCCAAATTCGGCGGAAGTTCTGTGAAAGCTCGTCGCAGTGAACCTGAGGCGACAGGCCGCGTTTTTCGGCAGCTGCCTGAACCTTCTGACCATGTTCGTCCACACCGGTCAGAAAGCAGGTTTCCTCACCAAAAAGACGCCGGTAGCGCCTGAGGACATCAGCCACCACCGTCGTGTAGGCGTGCCCGATATGCGGCAAATCATTGACGTAATAAATGGGCGTCGTGATGTAGAAGGACATTGCTTCAAGTTTGTAGTCTCAAGCCTCACCCTGTGTCCAGCCGATACGCCAGTCATGGTGGACTCCCTCGGAAAGAAGCCGCACATCCTCGTCATCCCCGACGATCGCTTATCGCGAGAGCGCTCCCACCTTTTCATGCGCCAGCTTCATAGCCTGCGCCGCCTAGGCTCGGTCGAGATCCTCCGCGACTGCCAAAAACAAGAGGCCGTCCTTGAGCGCCTGGAGCGCTACCCCGGGTGCCCTCTTCTGCTCGCGCCCTGGCATCAATACCTGACTTGGAACCGAGTCGAGGCGAAATTCGGGATTACCCGGCTCAAAGGCCCCACCTTCGCAGGTTACTTTGGCGAGCCCATCAGCATTCAGGAGTTCGAGAACACCTCGAGCGGCTTTACTCGCTCCCTTCTCGTCGATTTTGTTGACCTGCGACCCGGCGAACTCCAATCGGTGCTGAAATCCCTGATTCACGACAACTTGCGCACGGGGATTCGCCCGTGGCTGGAGTCGCGAACCCCTTCGTACATGGAAACCTGGTACTCGGGACACGGACTGGGCTTCCGAATGGATCAATGTCTGAAACTTCCCGGCGCAGCGCCTTGGGACGACGAACGCGGCACTGCGATCCGGATGGCGATTACGGCTCTTTGGGCCCTGATCTACGAAGAAGGCCCAGGGAAAAGTGAACTTCTGAACACCGTCCACGCCAAGATTCCCAAGGCCAGCTTTCAAGTGGGTTGCGACGAAAAGGCCTTCGTCATGCGCCTAGGCTATCGCCAACGGGGCCACTCCCCCGCCGAGATGGTGCACGTGTTTCGCCCCGATTCAACCCAGCCCAGCCATCCGGCGCAACTCCTGATGCGGTACGCAGATTTCGTTCGCGTGCAGATGATCCCCGACACCGGCGAAACCGAAGTCACGGTAGTCTTTTTCCCTTCAGCCCCGGCGGAACGCTCTCCCCACCTGGTTCGCTCCCACTGGGTGGCCCCAGTTGCTTCCTCCCTGATGACCGAGAAATTCTTGGGCGAAGCCCCTGAAAATGACCCGCTTCTCCTCGAACTTCCGTCAGCTCCTTCGCTGCTCGCCCCGAATGCGGGCGCTCACCCCATGGACCGGCAATCGTTTGATCGCCGCGTTTTTGAATCGGCCATCACCATCCGAGACTTGAGACGCCTGCTCGCTGAGCGAGAAGCGGAAGTCGCCGAGCTCCGCGCAGGGGGCGTTGGCTCCAATCACGAGGAATTCGACCCGCCTGAGGCAGAGGAACTCATCGACGCTCTGAAGGACCGGATCGAAGCGAACAAAATGCTGCTCACCGGCCTCCAGGCTGAACTGGAAGAGCTCCAAGTTCACGAGCCCGACTCGTACCGCGTGACGGGTCTGAAACGAAGCCTCAATGAGCAAAAACGTCGAGAACAGCGCTGGTTCACGGAGCTGGCTCGAATTTTTGCCCGCCACACCTCACGGGACCGCGAAAGCGCTTAAATTGAAGCTCGCCTCCAGCTCAGGCCACCCGGGAAGCACTCCGCCTTGAGTTTCCGCCGCTCCGAGCCTAAACCAAAGGAGATGGTGGAGCAGTACAACCGAAAAGAGCCGTGGATCCTCTGGCTCGGCGCCGCTCTCGCGCTGCACGCGCTGCTTCTTGTGTTGATTCCTCACCTCCCCGCTCCCCAGAGCCCGTCTCCTCGAGTCGAGGTCACGCAGATTGACCCAAGCCAACTCGAATCCCTGAAGCGCCAGTGGAAAGAAAAGGCCCTTCTCCTGAGTAAGAACCCAGAAGCGCCCAAGGACACCACGCCTCCCCCCGAGAACGCGCGCTACAGCTCGGATCGGAATCGAACCGTGGAGCGCGAGACTCGCGCCGAGCAAACCGACGTCCTGCCCCAACCCGGTCGACCGGGTGCTCCAGGAACCCAAGACACGCCCGAAGCCGAGCGCCCGGCTCGAAAGCTTCCACCGCTCAGTCAACTCGGAGTCGCGCTTCCCGGATCGAAAGCCGATCAAGCGCGAGAAGCTCGAAAGAAGCCCGAAAAGCGCGGAGGCACGTCTGGTCAAGCGGCCGCAGACCAGGCCATTCCGGACCGGAATTTACCTTTGGGAGGAGAAAACCTCCTCAACACCGAGGAATCCCGGTTCCATTCCTACTATTCCCGGCTCTACGAAGCCGTGGCACCCATCTGGAAAGGCTACGTTCAAGAAGTCCCGCAACGGCAAGCTCTGCGGAAAGGGGATTACATCACTTCTGCAGAAGTCTTTTTCGACCGCGAAGGGAACTTAGCAGAGGTAGTGATTATCGAGAGTTCGGGAATTCCTGAATTCGACCAGGCCGTGCGCGCCTCCTGGAGTCGCGTGAAGCGCGCTCCCAACCCGCCGAAGGATCTCCTCGGACCGCGAGGCCGAGTCAGAACCGGCTGGACCTTCACCGTTCAAATTGGAACCGGGGCACCGATCAACCTGGCTCCTCAGCGAGTTTATTGAATCGCCGAGATGGGAAGAAGCGAGAAGGCAACCCAGCAGCAAACAAAGAGGAAGATCAGCCAGCGGATTTCTTCTCGCCCCAGAAAGATCCGCAAACTCTGACCCAAGGTCATCTTCGAAGGATCGAGCTTCAGCTCTGCAGCCTGATCTACCTGCTGCCAGTACCCCAGCCAGGAACTACCGGCTGGCGCTTGGGGAACGAGGTTTGCGGCGTCGTAGTAGAGCTGACGGGCGCTGGAAAGTGCGTTCTGGCAACGCTGACACTGAAGGACGTGCTGTTGCAGGAACAACCGCTCACGGCCAGCGAGCTCGTTATCCAAGAACGCTTGAGTCCAGGGTCGCGAAGTATTGTACTCGGGGCACTCCGTACTGTGATGGGAAGAACCCGACGGATGCGGAGCGAGTCGGTGAAACCCGGGACTGGTTGCTAGATCCAGGCGCGCACCCCAAGCAAGTTCCGCGACCTGAGCTTCAGTGACGCCGAGAATCCGGGCTAGGCGCGCGTACCCCCACTTTCCGTGGTGCATGGCCGAAAGAATGAGCCGTTCTTCTGCAGAAAGTCGATAGAACCCCTGCTGAACCCCGGGAGCGGTCGCACTCACTCCGTCGTTCAAAGCCCGCTGCAGGAGCGCTTGTGCGGTCTTCTCGAGAACGCGCTCCCCGTCCAAACCGAGAAGTGCCACAGCACTGTAAGTATCCAGCGCCACACGCTGGGAACGGTCTGATTCGGCCCAAAGGGCCTGTCCGATACTCGAAAGGGCCAGGTAATCGTCGCGTTCCATACCTAACGAAAGTGTATCAGCATTTTCCACCCAGAGTGATCAAGTTTTCGACACCTGCCGGGCCGATAACGGAAGCACGCTTTCAAATTCATGTCTTTTCGGGCACTTAGCGTTGGCCCGGTGTCTGCATTCTAGTCAGCCTGAGAGAGAGTTCGTTTCCTTAGGAGAGAGAGATTATGAAAACGAAAACCTTAAAAACCCTCACGGTCATGGCGGCGATGAGCCTCGTGACTGCTTGTGGAAAATCCCCAATCAATCAGCCTCCGGCCGTTATCAATAACGCTCAAAGCGGAGGCGGCGGCACGATCGATAATAGTGGTCAAACGGGAGGAGGCGGCACCAACTTGGCCCCGCCGTATTCCTATAGCTTTACTTTAAACGGCCCGAGCGGGATGTACGAAACTCCGGCCCCAGGGCTTCAGACCGATAACTTGCTGCAAGTTCGGGTCACTCCGATGTCAGCTGGAAACATCAGCGTGCCTGGCTACGGATTTTCGGCGCCCTACAAATGCGTCCAACTCACCGTCACCGTCGGCGATATGGTTCAGACCACCAACACCTTAGCGGTCGATGGCGGCGGCCCCCTCTGCCAAGGAGCTCCGACCAGCCAGGTTTTGAACTTCTCGGCGGCACTCTTGCAAGGCCACGGACCGATTCGCGTGAAGGTCTCGGCCCCGTACTATGACTTCTATTACAACCTCTGCTTGGCCAATCCGTATAATTTCCTGTGGCCCTACGGGAACTACAGCTCTTGCCAAGACCCCGACCTTTACCGGATGCGTCCGCTCTATCAGACGCACACGATGCGAGCCAAAATCGACGTTCAAGTGAACGGAACATCGATCTAACTCACGGCACTCAAAGCCAGCATCAGCCCCCACGTTCGTCCCCCCACCGCGGTCCGGAAGCCAGGATTGAAGGAAGGCGAGTCAACTCTCCCTCTTCCCTCTCCCCCTCGCCTCCGAGTCGGTCCTGCCCGGGCCGCGGTTCCCCCCCAAAAAAAATAGGAAGAACGCTTCACGGACGATTCAAAAGGCCCGGTGCCTTCTGAAAGAAACAAGGCCAGTCGCCCGAGCAGTCCTTTCGAAGCAGCTCGGAAAAATCCCAACGCTGAGAGCCGTAGGTTTCGAATTGAACTAAAGTGGCATTGTTCAATTCTCTTTTCCAACCTAGCTCTTGACGAGCGGCCTCAATCAGCTCGACCTTCTTGGATCGAATTCCAACTTCTTTTAACGACGTGTCGGAATAAAGAGCTCGAAGGGATTCGAGGAGCTTCCGAAGCCGTTTCTCTCGAATTTTTCCCAACTCAAGCTCCTGAAGGTAAGCCTTCATCGCCGAGGCGGTGGGCGCACCCCCTTGAGACTCGATAAGAAACTCTCTCGCGAGCTGCTCGCCCGAGAACTGCGCCAGGCTTTCATTGAACTCGCTCTGACCTGGAACAAAAACCGTCGCGTGAACGCTTTCATGAAGCACTAGCTCGATGAGTTCACCCCAGGCTTCGTCGCCGTCTGAGATCATGGTCGAGAGGACTGGATCGCGAAACCACCCCAAGGTGGAATAGGCGCTTGCGCCGCGAACGTCGACATCCCAGCCTCCAATCGCGCGAAGCTGACCGGCGTATGCTTCTGCACGCTCCCGACTAAAGAAGCCCAAATAGGAAAACTCGCCCGCGATAGGAAAACTCCACTTCATCGGGTCGAAAGAAAACTCAGGCGCCGCACTCACCACCCAGACCACCGCGGGTCGATCTAAAGGGACGAACTCCTGATAATTCGATGTGGGCTTCAGACCCTTTTTCTCACCAAACGCTTTGATGACCGGAACGCCTTTGAGAAGTTCGCGAACCCGAGGAGACACTCGCTCATCGGCGACCACTTCCAAAAGCGGCCGCGCGCGGTTCCAGAGGGCGACCTGTCCCCGCAAAGCTTGCCAAAGGTACCCTATCCCAGGGCTTGGAGCAGCGGGCGACGTCGCTCGGGCGGTGGCACTCATGAGAAGAATCAAACCGATCCAGCGTTTCACAGCTGAAGAGAAACTCCCACAGTCACGGCGCTGTTGTCACGCCAAGTCGCAATCTGCCCGCCTTCAAGGTAACTCGAGGCTTCGACTCGAATCGCAAAGGTGCGAGTCACGTAAATTCGAACCCCGCCACCGATGACGCCCGTCACCGCATCGACTCGCCGGGCGGGAGATGCCCCGCCTGCGTACTGACCGGTTGCTTCACGGTTCAGCTGACCGATACCGGCTTTCGCGTAGGGCTGAAGCGGCGCATTTCGACCCAGTAAGTATTGAATCCAGCTCAGACTATAAATCTGATCATGAAAAGTGGTGTTCTCGTAATCCTGGATCAACGTGCGACTGATGATGTCCTGAAACGCGTATTCAATCTCAGAACGATCCATGAACTCATAGCCAATGGATCCACCGATCCGGCGCGTCCAAGCGTAGTTCCCCGCCGTATAAGTCGATTTACTGAAGGTGCCACCGAGCGAAATCTCAAAGCCCGCAGCATTGGCCTCGCTACTGAGCCCGAGAGCCAGTACCGCGATCCCCACCCAGCGTTTCAACCCATCCTTTGTTTGCTGACTCATCTTCGGCTCTCTCCTTGAGGCCATCTTTCGAATTCGAATCGTTCGATCAGGGCGAATCATCCGCTTTCAAGCGAGACAACTCGCGCATCAATCGCTTTCGCTCTGCCTGTTCGGCTTTCACTTTTCGGGCTTTCAAAGTGGATTCGGAAAGCTCGATCTCTTTGACGACGGCTGAGGCCGGTACGCGTTTTGAGCCTGACGGTGACAGCAAGTGTGCGCCCCCCGGAACACCGCCCGTGACTTTCTCAGCGAGCTTGCCCATCAACATGCGCTCGGTCGCCGCTTCTCGCTCTTTTTCGATCATTTCAGCCGCAACCGTAGCCGGGGCGCGATTCGCAAACTCGGCCTGCTGCTTCGCTTCTTGATCAAACGTGGCGGCAAACTTTCTCTCGCCTCGTTGGAAAGCAGCACGGACGGCCAAACTGTGAATCCGATCGTCGATCGGGAAGGATTTGAGTTTCTCGCGAAGATCGGCCGAAGCCACTGCACGCGGAGCAGAAGGAACCGTACGAAGAAGCTTGAAGTTCAAAGAAGACGCTTCGCCCTCTTTAACTTCCATCACGCCTTCAGGAGCAAATCGATTTTCGATGCGAGCGGTACCTTCGAGCGACACCAGCTGAGTTTCTTCTTCGCCTTGGTTATAGATCACCACGGCCATCCCCATGGGAATGCGCGACCGGGCATTCGAAGTCAGCACCTGAAGTTCAGGAGTGCCACCTTCGGCGCGACCAAAGACGTTTCCGCGGAACAAGATCACCTGTTCCACTGGCCCCAATGCCATAAAAGTCCCGGCAGAGGCATGAAGAGTGACGCCGTCGCGATGCCGAATCGAGATCCAACTTTTCCCGGCGCCCACACTGATCCAAGCACCACAAGGAAGACCGCTACCCGAAAGAGCCGTTAGAAGCACCGAACGACCGCTATCTAAAACTTGGACGTCGCCACCCACGGCGTCGATGGTTCCGCAAAGGACAGGACTGATTCCTGCGGCGGGCGCTGCCTGGCTCGCTAATGCCTGGCGCCCACGATCGACGACCAGAGCCAGCAGCGCGACTACTGCCAGCGCCGTCCAACGCAAGCGACTGACGCGCGAAGGTTTATTTCTCGGAGGCAGGTGCACGATCTTCTTCCTCCTTGAACAACGGGTTAATCAACTTGGCTTCCTTGGTCCGCGGATGGCGGGCCAGCAAATCTTTCAAAATGACCTGGGCATCAGCAGGCTGCCCTTTGCGCTGAGCCACCAAGCCGCGCCACACCCGCGATTGCGCGTGATAGGGCAAAGTCGCCGCAGTGACTTTGTTCTCAAGCACTCGCTTGAAGTACTGATCTGCCAAGTCGTAATTATCCACCCGGTACCAGGCAACGCCGGTCAGCAGCAGGTTCTTCGCGGTCCTGTATTCGCTTTCGTCATCTAGGCCCGACAAGAAAGTGAGAATCACCGCCGCTTTTTCTTCTTCTTTAGCCTTCATGTAACCCACAGCCAACGTATAGAGCTGCGATGGCAGTAGGTGCGTCGGCGGACGATACGTGATGTTGGCCAGGGTTCGCCCCAGAGTGCTTCCGGTGTCTCGGCCTAAACGGGCAGCGAGTGAGTCGGCGTTCTTCTGAGAGACGCGCAGTTCACACTCAAATTCCTGACTCTCGAGTTGCAAGCGAAGGTTGGAGTTCTCAAGCGACAACCGCTCCACCTCTTCGTCAGCCTCACGGAGCGCTTCGACCTTCTCGACTCCGCTGTGCCAAGCCGAAACAAAGATTCCGACGAATTCGCGCACCTTGAGCGCGAAGGAAGATTCCGTATGGACTGGGCGAGCACTGGCCGCCGGCGCCCCCGCCTTGGGCGAAGCGCTCGCTGCGGGCTCGGACGCCTTACCGTGGGCGTCACCGTGGGCTGGAGCCTTAGCGTGGCCTGAAGCCTTGCCGTGGTCTTCGCCGTGGGCTGGAGCTTTACCGTGGCCTCCGCCGTGATCCGACGACCAAGCTGGCTGCGCCGTTACCCCGGCTAATCCAAGCCCAAGGGCCCAGATCTGCAGGGTTCGTGAAAGCCTCTTCAAATGTGTCCAATGCCAGGAGATACCCATCTCACCGACCTAATCGGCCAAGCGGGCGCTATTCTTGAGGTCCGTCCATCTTCCGGGTAAGGTGGCGTCAAGATGCCGTCGCTGCGTACCCGTTTGACCCAGCTTTTCTCCGAATCCTTCTCGGCCCTGGGTCTTGAACCCCGCTTCGGCGAGGTCACCCTCTCTGATCGGCCAGACCTCGCTCATTTTCAATGCAACGGGGCCATGGCGGCTGCGAAATCTCAGAAAAAGAACCCCCGCGAGGTGGCGCAGGCCGTTCTGAACGACCTTCAAGCCCGATCCGAAAAAACCTTCGGCCCAGGCAGCCTCCAGTTCAGCTTGGCTGGCCCAGGCTTCATCAACGTCCTGCTCAGCGATGGCCTCCTCGCCCAGGAGGTTCAAGCCATGGCAACCGATCCCCGCCAGGGCGTCGAAACCGTGTCCCACCCCCGCCAGGTCGTTATCGACTACGGCGGCCCGAACGTTGCCAAAGCGATGCACGTGGGGCATTTGCGCGGCTCGATCATCGGCGAAAGCTTGGTCCGCATTCACCGATTCTTGGGTGAAAAAGTGGTAGGCGACAACCACTTGGGCGACTGGGGATTGCCCATGGGAATGATCATTTGCGAGCTGAGAAAGCGAAAGCCCGAGCTCCCCTACTTTGATCAGATAAACTCTGGCCCCTTCCCGGCCGAGCCTCCCGTCACGCTCGAGGACCTGGAAGAAATCTATCCTTACGCCGCGAAGCTCTGCAAAGAGGACGAAGCTGCCCGCGCGGAAGCCATTGCCGCAACCGAAGCTCTTCAAAAAGCCACCCACCCCGGATACCGCGCTCTTTGGCAACACTTCGTCAACGTCACTGTGAAGGACCTGACCCGGAACTTCGGGGCGCTCGACATTCACTTTGACTGCCACTTGGGCGAAAGCTTTTACGAAGACAAGATGCCCGCGATGATCGCGGAACTCAAAGCGCGCGGTCAGACCGAAATCAGTGAAGGCGCCCTGACTATTGCACTTGCGAGCGAGCAGGAACCCGATCTTCCGCCCCTCATCTTGGAAAAATCAGGCGGAGGTTACCTCTACCACACCAGCGATTTGGCCACCGTTCAGTACCGAGTCGATCACTTCAAGGCCGATTTGGTTTTGTACCTCGTGGACAAACGCCAAAGCATGCACTTCAAACAAGTGTTCCTGGCAGCGAAGAAAACAGGGCTCGCTGGCCAAGCGCAACTCGTTCACACGGCTTTCGGAACCATGAACGGGCCTGACGGAAAACCCTTCAAAACTCGCGAAGGCGGGGTCCTCAAACTCAAAGACCTGATCCTGATGGTCGAAGAAGAGGCTAAAAAGCGCCTCCAAGAGATGGCCGCCGAACGAAACTACTCACAAGAAGAACTCGATACGATTTCCCGCCAAGTCGGCATCGCGACGCTGAAGTATGCCGACCTGAAGAACAATCGCTCGGCCGATTACATCTTCGACCTGAAGCGTTTCTCGGAGTTCGAGGGCAATACCGGGCCCTACCTTCTTTACGCCGCCGTGCGAATTCAATCGATCCTGAAAAAAGCAGCCGATCTCGGCTATCAACCAGGCGAAATTCTTCCGCCCATCCGGGCGACAGAAAAGACCCTGCACCTCGAGTGCTTGAAACTCCCCGAGGCGATTTCTCGCGCGCACCAACTCTGGGAGCCTCACCACTTAGCCGATTTTGGTTACGGCTTGTCGCAGGCCTTCAGCTCTTTCTACAAAGAGTGTCACATCATGAACGAAAGCGATGCGGCACGAAGGGCTTCGTGGCTGGGGCTCTGCAAACTGGTTCACGCACAATTGTCGCGCACGCTGAACTTGCTCGGGATCGAAATCCCGGCACGAATGTAAGCAGACGAATCGTTCGCAGGCTCAGGCGGTCCGAGCTTCAGTAGCGAGCGCTTGACCCAGCTTCCCGGCTTCGATTTGTTCCCAACCCGCTAGAGCTCCATGCGATTGAGCATCAGACCAGGGGACAAAGTCGATCACTTCGTCGATCGCAACTAAGACGTCGCCCTCGGGTCCACGAATCACCACTCCGAATTCCTCGCCACCCATACGGGCAGGCGGAACCACGCGCAGGACTTTGTTCATCGGAAACCAGACATATTCAGACAATGCGCCCATGCGAATACGAGCCAAGAAACCCTTGGCTTCTGCATCCTCCGAGGTCGGCATCCGCTCGCGTCTCTGAATTTCCTGCAAAAGCTCGTGAGATTTTTCCAGCGCCTCGCGCGCATTCCGAATCCACTCGGGGTGACGAGAACTCTCCACCACCCCTTGTTCGGAAAGGTGATCTTCGACTCGGGCTAAAACCAAAACCACTTCGCGCGCTTCATCCACTAGAGCTGCTGTGCCTTTTAAGGTGTGAACCACTTGGAAGAAGGAACGTACTTGAGAAGGGCTCACTCGCTTGATCGTGGCTTGATCGTCGAGCTGGCGCAGTTCTTCCCTAGCTTGGGCATTCAGCCGAAGCGCGTCCTGAAGAAAGCGTTGAAGGATCTTAGTCCGAGGCACCATCTCAATCAGACGGTTCGGACTTCTGAGCGCCGAAGTTAAGGCAACAGTTGAGGAGACCTTGAAATCGCCAAACTGCTGACGGTGGACTTACTCGGAACGCAGGAGCATGAAGGCGCCAGGACCGCTCTCGACCGATCGAATCTCCAAATAGCGACCCGCGGCGGTCTGCTTCAATTCGCCCGACAACCGACCTTCTTCGCCGAACATGGCCGAAAGACTGTTCCCTCGACCGAAGACTTGCTTCCAAGTCTCTCCCCGAGGCGCCGCCTTCTTCCTACCCGCCATCGCGTCATTCGACGCTGTCGAGACAAACACTTCCGCTTTTAAAGAAGCGGGCCCATCGACAGAGGCACCTGCCTTCAGAAGAAGGACCACCTGCTCTACGCGAATCGGACCACCTGCGGCGCTCGGCGAAATCCGGTACCCCTTCCAGCTTCCCAGGAGTCCTGGAGCGGGGCGATTCTCGGTGCTCCCAGTCGGCGCCAATCGCTTCGGCAAAACCGGCGAAACCCCCTGGAGCTGATCGGCAAGCCAACTTCCTTGCCGTTTCTCGCGCTCCAAGAATTCAGAATACGTTTCTTGAGCCTGGGAGTTCTTCATCCCCCGAAGGGCTCGAGCCGCTGCCAGACGGGTTCCTGGATCCATGCTTTTCAGGAACGTGCCCACGAACTGCGCCTCACGCGCCGTATCTGTTTTTCCCACAGCCTGAATGGCGGCCTGACGCATGACTTCGTTATCCGTTCGGATCGCTTCCTCTCGTAAGCGTTCCAGCGCAACCGGGTCTTCAGGAAAAAAACCAAGCGCAGTCAGCAGACGATGCCGATGTCGCGAATTTTCGACTTGGCCGAGCATTTTCACAATCACACTCGGCGTTTCCGCGCCAAGGCCTCGCCAGGCCTCGGGCGTATCGGTCGGATGAATCTGAACGAGCCAGCCTTGAATCGTTCCTCGAACGCGGGCCTCAGAAGTATTCTCAGCCCGGGCCAGAGGACTTTGCATGAGCCAGGTTAAGCCCAAAACACTGACTGCAATGAGACCCGAGATTCGAGGCAGCTGAGACATGGTTTTCCTTGAACTTCGCTTCATTGGACCATCGAGTTGAAATTCATGAGCGCTGAAGACTGCGAAGAAAAAATCTGACCATCGCTTCCGAGCGCTGGGATCGTCTTTTTCGACGTGTACCACATCACGTGATTCCACTGACAAAGGTCAGCGTCACGGCAGAAGACTGAACTCGACGTCAGGTAGCTGTAGTTAGGACACTGAGTGGCGCACAAACTTCCATTTGAATTGCTGTAACAAGACGAGGAAGTGGCATAGATGAAGTCGTAGCCCGTCACTTTCCGATTGCACTCGGGCGTATCCGGCAAGGTGTCGTGATAGGTTCCCGCGCTTTCGGAAGGGTGATTGAGGCTCAGATAGTGGCCGATCTCATGGGCCATCGTGCCACCCATTTCAATGAAGTCCGCATCTTGAAGGGAGTAAGCGCAACTCGATTGCCCTGTACAAGCGCCGTTGTATTTTCCTAAATTTCCAAAACTGGAGAATACGAGTCCACTCATTCCGGTACCGTTCACGGGCGATCCGGTGATGCCTCCTGCCACTCCCAAAGTGGAGTCGGGCAAGCTATCGACGATAAAAACGTTCAAAGCTTTGCCTTCCGAAGTGGAGTCCACCAATTGCGATCCTACTTTGAAGAGGGTCTTGTACTCGTCCTCGGTGGTGAGATTCGCATAAGTATCCCCACCGTTTTGGCAGGTCCACTCATAGGCCGTAATTTTACCAAAGCGAATCCCTGTGCCGACGTTTGCTCCCGCATAGGCAGCCGTAGCGGCCGAAGTGGGACTGGAAGCCTCGCCCGAGCGACCCGAGAAAATTCGATGCGATTGCTTGATCAGTTCATCTAAATTGCGCTGTCCATCAACCGTTCGAGATGCGTTCACACTCGTGTTCCCCACGAGAATCACATTCACATCGACTGACCCATTTCCAAGCGCGCTGGAAAGAGTTGCGTTGTTCGATGCTGAATCCTTCTTCTGAATCACTTTCACACTCAAGGTCACCGGCTTGTCGTTTGCGATGGATGCATTCAGGTAATTCGTCATGACGGCGAAAGTGGCTGTGTAGGAGCCTTGAGGGATTTTTCCCCCTGTCGCCAAGAAATGGCCGGTTCCGGAAGCGCTAAAGGCGCATCCGCCGGCGGACCCAATTGCAGGAGAAGTCCACTGACAGGTGGGAAAAGTATAGACCGAGGCAGTATTCACCGAATCCAGCACCGTGTGATGCTGCTCCCACTGATCGCGATCGCCAAAGTAGGCCGAACTCACTCCTGGATTGCAGGACGAGTTGAGCGAACAACTCGAACTGACACAAGTGTAAGGAGTCGAAGAGGTGCAGTTTGAACCGGAAGTCAGTTGAATCCAGTCCAGGGCCGTCCCGCCTTCAGGGTTGGGCGCCTCGAGTTTTACTAAGATGGGATATCCCTTGAGCGATGGAAGCTGAGAAGTCGGAGTGACCGAAGCGTCGGCCACCAATGTGAGAGACCCCGCCACACCCAGATCCTGACTGATGGTGAAAGTCACGCTCATCAATGCTTGCGCCGTGCGAGCAAAGGAAGCGTCGATTCCGCTCAAGACACCGCTTGCGCTCAAGGTCTGTGTGGTCGCACTCACGCTGGAGTCACGATTTGATTCGCCCAAACCTGCAGCCACTAAGCCGGAAGGGTCCCAGGACGCACCACTCGAGAGTGTTGTGCAGGAAGGCGTTGTGGAAGTTTTGTTCGTCTCGGCCTGAGGCGCGCAGGACGAGAGCACAAGAAAGCTCGTGATCCCATAAGTAGCCAAAGCCGTTTTACGCGCAAAAGCGGAACTGAAAATAATCCACCCACCCACTCTCCGATTGTAAGGACTCTTGTGCTTTAGGCCAAGCGACAGAATTTCGACGGTCTCCCCAACCCCCATCTCCATAGCGCCCCTCCCTTCGGAATGTCATGATGAACAGGAATAGGGGCCTGAATTTCGATGGAACTTTTGCTTCAGCTCACCCGCTACCGGCTTGCACTTGCAGTGTTGGCGCTCGCTCTCGGGCTGCTCGGCGAGCGGCTTCATCCACTCAGAAAAGCCCGCGCCCCCCAAGGAAGCGCACGTCGGCGCAGGCTCAATCTTTTTTTGGGCTTCATCACCACCGTTCTGACCGCGCTAGTTCTGACTCCGATCCTTTCCCCGCTCGCTGAGTGGGTTCAAGGACGAAATCAGTCGCTGGTGCGCGCGGACTGGCCCTTTGTTCTTCGCTTCGCCTTGGTTCTTCCTGTGCTCGACGCGCTTCTTTATTTTTGGCATCAGGCGAATCACCGAGTTCCGCTCCTGTGGCGCTTCCACCGAGTGCATCACTCGGATCCCGACATGGACGCGACCACGGCCTTTCGATTTCACTTCGGCGAGTACATTCTTTCGGGCGCGTTGAGCGCCCTCCAGCTTCTGATCGTCGGCCCACAAATCGAGCTGCTTTTAGCCTACGAGCTGGTGGTTACCTTTGTTGTGCCCATTCACCATTCCAACTGGGACTGGGGCAAGCGCTGGGAGCCGGTTCTTTCGCGAATCATCGTGACTCCGGGAATCCATGCAGTTCACCACTCCAACACCGCACGCGATACGGATTCCAACTACAGCACGATCTTCTCGGTCTGGGACAAGCTCTTTGGGACATCGCGCCCCGCAAGAGCTTCCTCAACCTTGACGATCGGCTCACCCGATCTCTCCGATCCCAGACGAGTTGCGCGCGTGGTGCAGTGCCTTTTGCTTCCGTTCCAAAAAATCGGCCGCTGACCGATCAGCCGCTTCCAAAGGTCCGGTGCGGCGAATGCTGCCCCACCCACTGCCGGAGTTCGCAGCGCGATTTCCCGTCCTGAATGCGCACTAAAGCGAAGGTTCGACGCATGGGACTTCCCAAGCTCTCCCAATCCAGATTGATCATCTGCGTCCAGGTGCCCGTGTTGATGTACTGCTTTCCGTCCGGGTAAACCTTGTCCATCGCGCGATGCGTGTGGCCGAAAATCACGGTTTGAAGCTCGGGGTCCTGATCAAGCAGCACCCGAGCCTCGGCTTCTAGATCCACCCAAAACTTGGTTTCCTGCTTCAAAATTTCTGCTGTCACTTTCCAGTGAGCGCGGCGGCGCGGGCTCCAGATGAATCGCGTCTTTAAAAAATAGTAGATAGATAAAAAGACGTACCGAAGCGTGAACCAAGGATCGAGTAGCAGATTGAAAGCCACGAAGACCTTCACTGGTCTCACTTTGTCGATGTACTTTCGCTCCCAGCGCAGACGATTCACGATCTTGAGAACGTAAAAGCTACTCCAGGGAATATTAAGAACGGGCTGATCCAAGTACTCGGTCAGAAGCGGCCGCTCGAAATTCAGAACCGAGCCTGCCTCAAACTGGTTTCCGTGGCGCACTTCCACGCCCCCTTCAAAACGCAGGCGATCCCGGTCGGCGACCACTCGGACGCTGGGGCTGGGATAGCGCCCCTCGGGGTCCCAAGCGCGCGTGATGCCCTCCTGCACTTTCGGAAAGAACAGATCCGCGTCGTGGTTGCCAATCAAGTAAGTGATGGACTTGCCGGGTAAAGAAGCAAACGCCCGGAGGGCCTCCACTACCTCGGGATGGCCCGCCAGAATGGCGTCTAGCTTCTTCACGGCAAGCTCTTCCGTGATCGCTTCCTCGAACTCCCCTTCCACGGGCACGTTCAAGAAATCGAGAAAATCCCCGTTGATGATCAGCTCCACATCGACAGGCCCCTCGG
>JBBARP010000011.1:0-37603 GCA_040399745.1 Bdellovibrionia bacterium
GCGGGCCTGGATGGAGAAGTTCCTGAAGTCAGGCTATGCCGATGCTTTCCGGGAGCAAAACCCGGAACTGGCGGGCGCCTACACTTGGTGGAGTTATCGCCCCGGAGTTCGCGAAAAAAATATCGGGTGGCGTTTGGATTACCACGTGGTGAGTCGGTCGTTACTTGACCGGGTGAAGAGTGCCGAGATTCACCCTGAGGTGCGCGGATCGGACCACTGTCCGGTCAGCCTCGAACTTCGCGACTAAGGTCCTTTGCCGACTAAGGCATCAAAGAACCAGATTCCCCAAGTGGAAAGCTGAAGCGCGCCTTCGACTTCCGGGCGAATTTCGCACCAGTTTCCGGCTTGAGGGTCGATGATCAGGTTCGGTGGGCAGCGTTGGTGAAGGGCCCAGGCCAAGTAGGAAATTTTCTTTTGCTCGGCTTGGTCGATGAGTTCCTGAAAATCGGGCGTATCCATCTGAGTCACGCCTGCCCAAGCGAACGGACCGAACTCGCCGACGATCACGGGCAGCGTAGTGGCGGCGTTCAAGAAGTAACGCCCAAAATCCGCTTTCGGATTGTACTGGTGGGTTTCGTAAACGACGTTTTTCCCGCCGCCTGCTGTGATCGGATGAGTGACGTAGTAGCTGAGATCGCGGGCCCAGTCCCGAAGCCCTTGGACTGCGACTACGTGCTCGGAGCTTCCTGATTGAACTTCTCTGGCGCGGATGGCTGCGACCAGATCGTTCATCCGGGTCCAGCCCACCTGATCTTCCGCGACGGAAGTGGTGTGGGGTTCGTTGGAGAGTCCCCACATCACGCGCGGATACTTTCCGAAGTCATCGACTAAAGCCTCGAGGATTTGGCGAGTCGAAGTCACTTTTCCCGCAGGTGGGGTGGTGGTGGGAAGGCCTAAGGCGTCCAGGCTTGGGTCCAGCCAAACGCTGAGAAGGACCACGATTCCAGGCTTGGAATCTAAGTAAGCCATGATTTCCTTCACTTCTTCGCGGTAGACCGGTGAGGCTAAGTAATTTCGATACTCTTCCGTTTCATTGGTCTCGAGAAGAAGGCGGACAAAATTCACGTTCTTCGTCTGAAGAAAATCGATTCTCCTCTTCACCTCTGCGACCGCTTTGCCGCGTTCCGAAGCGAAGTTCTCCATCCAAGTACACGCACCACAGGAGCGGCTGGTAGGGAGGTTCACCCCGCGTCCCACAAATGGCTGACCGCTGAGAAGCAGCTGGTTTCCTGAAGTGCTGAGTCCAGACGCTGGCGGAGTGGAACCGCCTCCTGAGGGGGCGCCACCCGTAGTCGAGCCGCCCGTCGTTGTGGAACCCACGTTCAAAGCTTGAGTAGTGTCGCTTCGTTTGGACGTACAGGCAGCGCTACCCATGCCTAGACAAAGGAGGGCCACGAATGCGAAGTGAGCGATTTTGAATCTACTGAGGCTATAGAACATCCCTAAGGTCTCAGTCTGACTCAAAAAACGGATTTCGTCCCGAGTGTCTCAATTGACTCAGTGTTTTGTAGGCGCGAAGTCGAACAAAATAGAAGGGTAGGGGTCATTCATGTCGCGGGTTTTGGGCTTTGCTGTAGTCAGCTTTGCAGTCCTCTTGGGCGGGTGCGCTCAGGGTGATTCGCTTGCGGGCAGGCTCGGCTTAGACGCAAATGATGCCTATCAACAAGTGGGCGGCCAAGAGTTCTGCGGTCCTGCTTCGCTGGTGATGAGCGGCGGGAATTCATCGTCCACTCTTTATGTTCGGCCCGACTCCTTGCCGCCAGTTGCCTCGGTTCCGATGCCCAAATCAGTGAACTTCATAGCGGACGATCGCCGCGTGCGTCTGGTCATCAATGAAGGCTCTGGAACGCTTTGCGGAATTTGGCACTGCGGTGGCGGGATCTATCACTCGAACAGCTACGGCGAACGCCACGACAACACCGAGACGATCGGTGGTTATTATGTGCGTTGGCGGGAAAAAGGCGCGCCTGAGTTCAAGAACTTCCGCGTCCTGACCGTGCAGGAGACCGACCTTCAGCCGCTCGACAATACCAAGACCTACGAGGTCGAAGTCTACACGGTCGACATGACAGGCCAGCTTTCGTTTCCGCTGATCACCGAAGTGAAGCCCGACCCCTCTCGAGTGGAAAGGCTCAAAAAGGAGATGACCGCGTTCTTTGATGACTTCAATCTCGGAGCGGGCACTTT
This sequence comes from Bdellovibrionia bacterium, assembly GCA_040399745.1. Lineage (GTDB taxonomy): Bacteria > Bdellovibrionota > UBA1018 > UBA1018 > UBA1018 > CANFHS01. Next base: position 2,188 of record JBBARP010000011.1, read on the forward strand.
TGATGAACGAAAGTGGAATACCGCATTTAGTTTAAATAACGGAATCCCGTTCAACGGATCCTTCATCAACACGCAATTTCACGCGCACTCGATGATTTCGAGTGAGGGGAAAACTTATTACAACGATCGCAGTCAGATGGCGACGCGCCCGCGAGCGGTCTTGGATCTGTCTGATGGCAAAGAAAGACGCATTGTTTTCGATTTGGACGGCGTCGGTGGTGGGCGCGATGTCTGGTACCTCGATATCCATCCCGTTGCCCTGAATCAGGGGCGGTATGACGTAAACTGGAAGCCTGATCTAGGAACGACGCTCCTCGATGCTCCTTGTGCGACGATGGATCCCGCATTTCCGGGCGGTTACCTTCGAGTGAGCGCGAGCGGTGCTTCAGACCTTGAGTTTTCCGTCTTCAACGCCAAAGGGAACAAAGTTGCGGGCGGGAATGGAAACGGGATTCTTCTGGGCGATTCGAGCCTGCCGTGCGGCAGTGCGGGCAGGAAGCCAAAGTTCAACTTCAATAGCAATGCCGAGCGAGGGGTTCGAGCGATCCCGAATTCGCAGCGGCACTGGGAAATCCGAATTTCGAAAACGAGGCAGAGAGTTTTTGTCGATGGCAAACTCATCGCGGAAGAACAACTAGCGCTTCCTTTTGATCGCGCGCAGCTGAGTTGGGTGGTTTTTAGTTACAACACCGAAAAAGATGGAAGCACCGAAGCCTCTTTGGTGCATTGGGATAATTTTGGTTTCGACGGTCCGGCTCCTGCCACAGTGACCCATAACTATAAGTTGTCCGCGAATGGAACCGACCGTCTGACTAGCGCTGCTTTGAAAACGGTGAAGCTCACGATTCCCGATTCGATCGAAGGCGCGATTTCGCGACGCCTTTTTCTGACCTACCAAGGTTACATCAACCAAGTTTGCAGGTTTGCGCAGTCGCCGAGTGTTTCTATCAATGGTCGGCCCATCGCCCTTCCGAAGCCGGAGGCAGTGGTTCGCAGTTTTTGGGCGTCCCAAGGAGTACCTCAAGCCCAAATCGATCTAGACGCTGCGAAGCTTTCTACTGTGGGATCGAACACTCCCTTTGCAGTGCAAGTGGAAGTGCCTGACGGTTTTTGGAAAGGTGGGCCTGGAGTTGCTGGAGAGAATGCTTTGGTCTTCTCGACCGATTGTTCTTTGACCAACGTTCACGCTGAATTTGATTTCGCGAAAGAATCAGCTCCCGCTTACACCCAGCCTTATCAGATTCTCGGAAACGGGGATCCGCTAGTGGGAATGCCGACGATGTGGTCGTGGGGCCCGCGAGTGATGTATATCGGATTGAATCCAACCCTCGTTCAAACCCTTCCCGCTGCATCCCAGATCAAAGTTCGAGCCGATAACCATGTGACTTTGAACTCCTCGGGTGGCTACTTAGGCGTGGAGCGATTTGAAGTTCGCATTGATGGCCAGTTAGTGCAGACCCGTGCAGTGAATCGCGGAGTGCCTGCACCTCATTCTATCCAAGCGTTTGATTTGGATCTCACGCCTTATAAAGACGGACTCGAGCACGCACTTCAAGTGGTGGCCTACTCGCAGGACGGAAAAATCAGCTTCCGCGGCAACGCAGAAGCTCATGGGGGGATTCCGCTGACTCGATCTGCGGAGCCCAATCCTCCCGTGAAATTCTTGGTGCAGTGAGGATAAAGCGATGAAGAAAACTCACTCCACCACTTCTACGGTCGCCATCGCACTGGCTGTGCTCCTTCCCCTGGCGGGTTGCTCGAGCAAGGTGGACAACACTCAACTCGGTACACGCACTGAATCCATCGCTGGTGGGAGTCGTGTTTCGACGGGCACGACTACGACGACCACAGGCGGCACCACCACTGCAGGTACGACGGCAACGACTGGCGGCGCAACCACTGCGGGCACGTCGGCAACGACTGGCGGCGCAACCACTGCGGGCACGTCGGCAACGACTGGCGGCACCGCCACCACGGGCACGACGACCGGTGCCGGAACTTTGCCGCGGTCTCTCGTGGATTACTCGAATGTTCGCCTGGTGTTTCGCGACTCGCTCGACCCGTACGGTCGCTACAAGGCCGGCAGTACCGCAAGTGCGGTCCCAAAGTGTCTGGGCGCGAATGGTACGATTGAAGCTTGTGACTTCAAAAACAACCCGTCTGTAGGCTCGCGTTGGAACCTTCAGCAGGTGGACGCAGGCGGTGCGCAGTCGGGCTATGCCATTCGCCAGGTCATCAGTAAGTCCTCGGGCCTTTGTCTTGAATACGCCCCGTTAGAAATCATCCCTCTCCCGATCCTGAATCCGACTCACAAGAGAGCCACCGTTTCTATGAAGGCGTGTAATGCTTTAGAGCCCCGTCAGCACTTCCTCTTTTCTGGGCGTGGCGAGCTTTTGACCGCCGGACCAGATCCTGGCTTTTGCGTGAACATCGGTCGGGCCTTGGATCTGGGTGCGCTGAAGTCAGGAAACCCAGTAGGTGTTTTTATGTGCAAAACCGGCGATGCTTCTCTCTATGATCCGGTTCCTTAAGGTTCTGCTCGGGCTGTATTTGGTCAATCTAAGTGCGATAGGAAGCTGGGCCTCGGCTCAAGACTCGGTGCCGCCCGACCTTGGCTTGCGCGATTTGACGAGCCAGCGCCCCGACTTCACGGGCTTGAAAGTTTATGAGCCGGGAAAAGAGCAGGCCGAGTTTTTGTCCTACCTGGGCGACGGCAAACCGGTGCTCCTGGGTCTGATCTACTTCAACTGTCCGGGCATCTGTACGGTGACATTGAACCGGACTCTGCTGGCTCTGCGCGAAGCGGGGGAAGTGCCTGGCGATTCGTTTCGCTTGGCGTTCTTGACCTTTGTCGGCTCAGAGACCCCAGAGCTTGCTGAAGCCAAAAAGGAAGCTTACGTGAAGCGATATCCGGAAGCGAAAGATCTGCGCTTCCTTCTCGGGGGTGGCAGTTCAGGCTCTGAAATTGCCCGGCGACTGGGCTTCAATTATCGATGGAATGCCGAAGCCCAGATGTACGAGCATGGAACGGTTCTCTACTGGATTGATAAAAATGGAGAGGTCCGCCGCCAGCTTCTCAGTAAGAATTTGAATTCACGGGATTTAAAGCTCGCCCTCCGCGAAATGAACGGCCAAAGCCTGGGGCCCTGGGAATTCGACCGAAGGACTTCTGGGTACCGCTTGAAGCCCGCCTGGCTTGCGGGTGCGGTCGCGCTTTTGGCTGGGATTCTTGCCGGAATGGGAACTTTCGGTGTACGACGCCTTCGGAAGCGAAGGTTGTCCGGTGGTACGGTTTCGTAGTTTAGTGAGTTTTATTTTGCTGACAGGGTTCTTGGCTCAGAATGTTTGGGCGGATCCTGGGGATTCAGAAGCGGCCTGTGTGAAAGGCTATCTGAAAAGGCGCGTCGAGTGGCTCGACGATCGACTGACGAACAAGTCCGTTTGGGACTTTCCACCCGAAGTCGAAGCGCGCTTTCAGGCCATTGCTGCGGACACTTCACTGACTCCTGAGGAACAAGGCCAGGCCTTGTTCCAAGAAGTGGTCGAAGCGCGGCTTCGGGCAGCTCACCCGCTCACCCTGCATTTCATGCGAAACACAGTTTTGCAGGCGCAGAATCAAAAAGGGATCTACGCGGCGACGATCGGAAATTTTCTTAGCTCGAAGATTGGGCCCCATTATTTCGCTCCGACCAATCGCGTGGGTTACCGCCCTCGGGGGAATTCCCATGTTCGCGATCTGACGCTTTTGATTCATGAGCTCGAGCATGCTTTCCATCGCAACTCGCAGCCTTGGATGTGGATCCTTTTTACCAAAGTGAACGCGGCTGAAATCAGTTTCATGATCAGCACCCCGTTTGCTGGCTTCATGCGAAGGAATTTCGAAACCCGCGCTATCGGTGCTCAGTGGGAACTGCTGAGCCGAATGCCCGAGGAACGAAGAGCTCAGTGGATGAGGCGAATCGTCCTGGAGCGTGCCCTTTTCAAACGGGCTTACAAACTGAGAAAGAAGTCGGTCGAAGAACGTAAAGCCGCTTTAGACATCGAGCGGGATTTTGCGAATCGAGAAGAAAAGATCGACCAGAACGCGTCGGATTTGACTCCAGAACTTCGAGCCAAGGTGAAAGCCGACCTCTTTGCGGAACGGGACTACCTGCTTCAGCTGGTCCACGACGAAAAGTTCTGGAAAATGGCCGACAAGCAAGGAAAGCGAGAGGACGATTTCCTCGAGATGGCTTATCAGTCTCTGCGGCACGCCCATCTTTCGAAAGAAGAGTTCATCGAAAAGCTGTCCCCGGTTCACGGCTATACCTTGGGGGAAATCGTGAAAGACCACGTGGGCCCGTTCAGCTACTGGAAGCTGATGATGCTCACGGCAAGCATGCCGTACGTGATCGATGCCGTGACTAAAGGGAAGGACCCCGAGCACGTATTCTTCCAGGACCTGCGTTTTGTGCTGCGCCTGTACGTTCAGCTCATGTTCGATCACCAGGCCGAGCTTGCTCCTGCAGCCAAGTAAAGCGCACGAAGAGGGTTAAGCCTGAGGAAGTTCAGTACCCGCCGGCATTTGCTCGACTTCGATCCCGACTGAGCGAAGCAGCTCGACCGAGTCACGGACTCGGTAGTCCTGGCCGTAGAAGATTTTTTTCACATTCCCGAGGTTGATCAGGCGCTTGGCGCAGGCCACGCAAGGAAGGTGCGTGACGAAAACCACCTTTTCGATGAACCGAGGAGCATCGCAGTTAATGACCGCGTTTTCCTCGCTGTGCAGGCAGCCGCAGTTGCCGGCCTCGTCGCGATCGCAGGTGTTGGGTAGGCCCGTAGCGTTCCCGTTGTAGCCCACGGCCAAAACCTTCCGGAAGTCCGTGGTGGTAATGACTGTACCGACGCGCAGGCGTTTGCAGGTGGATCGGGCCGAGAGCGTCCGAGCAAGCTCCAGGTAAATGGACTGAAACGAAGGGCGGGCAGGGGCGGTACTCATGACTTTTGCTCGGTTCCAGCTTTGGGCGTCTCGGGCATCTTCACGAACGATAGGTAGTGTTGAAGCTCGCGAATGCTTTCTAGAATGTCGTCCACCGCCCGGTGGGCGTTCCCTTTCTTGAAATCCACGCCGTACTTCTCGCGGTAAACCTCTTTGAATGAGCTGATGTCGACTAGGCGATAGTGCAAGCGCTTCGCCAGCTCGGGCATGTAGCGGTCTACGAACCGTTTGTCGTTGCCAACCGAGTTTCCGGCCAAAACCACGCGATCGCGCGAGCTGTAGTGGCGCCCGATCAGCTCCAAAAGCTCCTTTTCGACGGTCGCAAGCGGCGTGCCGTTCGGAACAGCAGCGGTCAGGCCACTGTCTCCGTGCGTCTTCTTGCACCAGTCATTCATGCCTTCGAGCACCTCCTTGGGCTGGAAAACCACCCGGTGGTATTGCTCCAGAGGCTTAAATTCCCAGTCCGTCACGACCACGGCCACCTCCAAAATGGAGTCTTTCACGTCGTCTAGGCCAGTCATCTCGAGGTCGATCCAAAACAGCGGTTTCATGGTGAGTCGAAACCTAAGGGAAAGCAGGGGCTTCGGTCAACGACTGGAACGCGAGGGAAGGTGAGTTTCCGACAATTCTGCTTGATCTTCAGGGGGCGTTTTGAGTAAAAGCGCCCATTCACAGAAGTTTTCGACACTCTAGGGAGACCCTCCATGGCTCGTATTTCATCGGACAAAGTCCGTAACATCGGTATCTCTGCGCACATCGACTCCGGGAAGACCACTCTTTCTGAGCGCATTCTGTTCTACACCGCCAAGATTCACAAAATCGAGGAAGTGAAGGGCAAGTCGGGCGTCGGCGCGACGATGGACTTCATGGACTTGGAACGTGAGAAGGGCATCACGATTCAGTCGGCCGCCACTTATTGCGAGTGGAAAGGCTTCAACATCAACTTGATCGATACCCCGGGACACGTGGACTTCACGATCGAAGTGGAACGCTCCCTGCGCGTTCTCGACGGCGCCGTTTTGGTGCTCTGCTCGGTCGCCGGCGTTCAGTCGCAGTCCATCACCGTGGACCGCCAGATGAAGCGCTACAAGGTGCCGCGCATCTGTTTCGTGAACAAAATGGACCGCGCTGGCGCAAACCCGTTCCGCGGCGTCCAAATGCTGCGCGAGAAGCTTTCGCACAACGCTCACCTGATCACTTACCCGATCGGTGCAGAAGACCAATTCAAAGGCGTCGTGGACTTGGTCCAGATGAAGGCCTTCTACTTCGACGGCGACAACGGCGAACACATCCGTGAAGAGGCCGTTCCGGCCGAATTGATGGATGAGTGCAAGAAGTACCGCGAGAACCTGATCGCTGCCGTGGGCGAGTTCGACGAAGAAGTCGGCATGAAGTACCTGGAAGGCCAGGACGTCACCGTGGAAGAACTCCGCCGCGCTATCCGCGCTGCCACCTTGTCCTTGAACTTTACCCCGGTCATGACCGGTTCGGCGTACAAGAACAAAGGCGTTCAGCTGCTGCTCGACGCTGTCACTTACTACCTGCCCAATCCGCACGAGCGCGAGAACATCGCTCTTGACCAGAATAAAAACGAAGAAAAAGTTGTTCTGAAGTCGGATCCAAAGGCTCCGTTCGTGGCTTTGGCATTCAAACTGGACGAAGGCCGTTACGGTCAGCTGACCTACATGCGCGTGTATCAAGGCTCGGTGAGGAAGGGTGAAACCATCTTCAACGCGACTAACGATAAGAAAGTGAAGATCCCCCGCATCGCGCAAATGCACGCTGACGAGATGAACGACGTGGAAGAAGCACAAGCAGGCGACATCGTCGCTTTCTTCGGTGTGGATTGCGCCACGGGCGACACCTTCACCGACGGCGCCGTGAAGTACACGATGACCTCGATGTTCGTTCCGAACGCCGTGATCTCGCTGGCCATTGCTCCGAAAGACAAAGCTTCGGGCAACAACTTCTCGAAAGCCCTCAACAAGTTCACGAAGGAAGATCCTACTTTCCGCGTGCACCGGGACGAAGAGTCCGCTCAAACCATCATCAGCGGCATGGGCGAATTGCACCTCGAGATTTACTGCGAGCGCATCAAGCGTGAATTCAGCTGCGAAGTGGTGGTCGGTAAGCCGCAAGTGGCCTTCCGCGAAACCATCACCCAAAAGGGCGAATTCAACTACACCCACAAGAAACAAACCGGTGGTTCCGGTCAGTTCGGTAAAGTGGCGGGCTACATCGAGCCGCTCCCGTCCGACGCTGCTCAGAACTACGAGTTTGTGGACGAAATCACCGGTGGTTCGATTCCGCGTGAATTCATCCCGGCTTGCGACAAAGGCTTCCAAGAAGCAGTCAGAGAAGGTCGCTTGATCGGCTTCCCGATCGTCGGTGTCCGCGTCGTGATCAACGACGGCGCTTACCACGATGTGGATTCGTCCGAACAAGCCTTCAAAACGGCTGCACTCATGGGCTTCCGTGAAGCTTATGAGCGCGCAGGTGCCGCAGTTCTCGAGCCGATCATGAAGCTCGAAACTCAGGCTCCGGAAGAGTTCCAAGGCTCGGTGATGGGTCAAATCAACCAGCGCCGCGGCATGATCGTGAACTCTGCGACCAACGAAGGCTATTGCGTGATCGAAGCCGAAGTTCCGCTCACCGAAATGTTCGGTTACTCGACCGATCTTCGTTCGGCGACCCAAGGCAAAGGCGAGTTCACCATGGAATTCATGAAGTACTCGCAAGTGCCGCGCAACGTGCAAGAAGAGATGGTCAAGAAGCACCAAGAGCGCAAAGCTAAAGAAGGTAGATAATCCTTCGGCTCTGCCTCTCGGGTAGACCAAAAACTTTCAGGGCCGACTTCCCGATGGGGAGTCGGCCCTTTTTTTTGCCGCCAGTCAGACGTAGTTTTTTATCTAAAACAAATAAAAAATCGGTACCGAAGAGGGTCCGCCCGAGCGGATTCAGATGGTATTCGGGGTTCCGATTGTTTTCTGATCTCGAGACTCACGGCCCATGCGGGTCGCAAGGTCCGGTTCTGCGATTCGCACCTCGAGAATGCCAAACCGTCTGTCGATCCTTCATGTGGTCCGGATTTGGCATGGGTGGTCAATCGTTCTCCGCGTGCGTGGCTGCACCGGTGGATATTGGAACCCGACCAGATGTTCGCGGGAGGGGCAGGGGTCGTCGCGCTTGGCGCTCTAGAGCCAATTCAATGAAGTGATTGTGCCAAATTGCAATCGAACGAGGCCGACTTCGCGGTCCACGTCTATTCCTGAGAAGGAGCAGAAGTAAAAAATGAATAAAACGCAGTGTGCAAAAAGCGGGTTATCCAGTGCATGGCGCAAGATCTTCAAACGAGGCGGGCTTCTCCTGCGATCGTCGGCTAGGGCAGTCGTTTGCCTGCGATTGAGTCACATCGGGTTTTGGTGTGTGGCCTTGATGGGGCTGCAGCTTGTATTCGCGCGGGCGGATCAGGGTGGCATCAGGGGCGCTGATTATTTTCCGAACGTGAAGCTGACAACTCAGGATGGGCGGACCGTCCGGTTCTTCGATGACGTAATTCGCGGCAAGGTTGTGTTGATTAACTTCATCTACACGTCGTGTGGAAGCTCCTGTCCGCTCGAAACAGCACGCATCCGGAAGGTTCGTGAGCTACTAGGAAATCGAGTTGGAAAAGACATCCATTTTTATTCCATCACCATCGACCCGCAGAACGATACGGTGGAAACACTCAAGGCCTACCATTCCCGGTTCCGTGCGGGCGATGGCTGGACCTTCCTGACGGGGCAGAGAGAGGACATTCTCCAGATCCAGAAAAAACTGGGTCTCCTTTCGCGTGAGCAGGAAGCTGGAAACCTTCAGGAACATGACTTGAACTTGATTGTAGGGAACCAGGCCACGGGGCAGTGGATCCGTCGATCCCATCTGGAGAACACGAAACTACTTGCAGGCTTGCTTGAAGGGCTCCAAATAGGTCCTTCCACGACTCAGTATCTGGCCGATTATCGCAAGGCTAGAACTCGCCTAGAGCCGCCTTCGCGGGGTGAACAGCTTTATTACTCACGCTGTGTAGATTGCCACAGTTTGGGCGGTGGTGATGGACTTGGCCCGGATTTGGCAGGGGTGGTCAATCGTCGTCCGCGCGAATGGCTACGCCGGTGGATATTGGAGCCCGACAAGATGCTTGAGGAGCGAGATCCCTCACTCCTGGCACTCAAGGCCCGGTTCAATGAAGTGCTTATGCCTAATTTGAAGTTGAGCGAGGCCGATGTTTCGGCGCTTATCGATTTCCTGGGGAGAGCGAAATGAAGAATACGAACGAAAAGCAACGTGCAAATAGCGGTAAGACTATTGCGTGGCGCAAAGTCGTGCAGAGTGGGGTGGTTCTGCTTCCCTTGCTGAGTGCACAGGCTGCTACGGTCCTTGATTTGACTATCGTTCCGCCCTCGGCGCCGGGAGATGATGCGACCGCAGTTTTCACTGGGGGCGATTTGACCGCGCCCGTGGTGATGCCCATTGCGCCCGATCCGAAAGATGCCTCGGCTTTGAGGGCGCCCATCATAGGCGGAGATGCGGTGGACTTGAAGGGTGCACCGAGTTTGATCAAAGGAGCTTTCGTGGGTGGAGCCACAGGCGAATATTCTGACAGTGAAGCGGAGCTGAATACCCGTAATTTCTCGGACGGAAACAGCTTCGATATCCCTTCGAGTGGTAAACCAAGCCCACTTTTCGGTGCCAAGCCTTGGACGCAGAAGATGGTCCTGTTCGAAGAGTTTGGGACCGATCCACTTGGAATTTCCAGCGGCAGCCCGACGCTTCCGCTGCCGGTTGCCTCCACGGATCCATCGAGCCCGGAGCTGAGCACCGAAGTGTTGAAAAGCGCCCCTCTTGGACGAGAACTCGAGACCTTTCTCGGATCCGATGGATTCTATCCGTTCCCTTCGCGCGAGGCGCAATCCTCTCGCAAAAACCCGTGGTGGAGTCTGGTGTGTCGTTACCTGCGACGCGGAGATTGTTCGCAGGCTGGCCCGATGGAAGGACGTCCTCCCGGTGAAGGCTGGGCCCATCAGCGCTGGAACGAATTCCAACCTGCTCGAGGATTCAAGACTGCGCAGGCGGGAGCGCGTACCAATCTGGGCTTCCGTGATTCGCGACAGATGCACGGTTACAGAGTGGGCGAATTCGCTCCGGGCGGCCTTTACCACAATCCGGCTGGGCTCGCGGGTCGCAACGGAACGGCGGCAGGGATCCAGTTCCGCTTCCATCCGTCCATGCCTGTGCAGAACCACAAGTCCGTGTGGACCTTCGATGGGACTCTTCCGCCAAAGCTCCTGATGGCTCGAGCGGGCGAGCCACTCCTGATGAGGCACTTCAATGCTTTACCTATCGATGTCTCTGCCAATCGTGGGTTTGGTCTGCACACCCTTTCTACGCACCAGCATAATGGACACAATCCGGGCGAGAGTGACGGCTTTGCGGGTGCCTTCTTTTTTCCAGGTCAATTCTACGATTATCGCTGGCCCCTGGCTCTGGCAGGACACGATACGATCAACACCGATGCTTCCGATGATCGAGCAGCCCTTCCGTGCGTGGCAGGCGAGGTGGTCCGGGTTCCCAGGAAATCGGGCTTGGAGGGCGTTCCCTGCGATACCAGCTCGGACCCGACCGGCCGTTCGGGCCGCGTTCGGATCCGCGGAGATTTCCGCGAGACCGTTTCGACCCAGTGGTTCCATGACCACATGCTCGATTACACCGCGCAGAACGTCTACAAGGGCAATGCGGCCATGTACAACATCTACAGCGCCGTCGACCGTGGCAACGAGTCGCTGAATGATGGCGTGAACCTTAGTCTGCCCAGCGGTTCCGGGCTTTCGTGGGGCAATCGTGACTACGACGTGAATCTCTTACTGGGGGACAAGGCCTGGGATGCCGAAGGGCAACTCTGGTTTGATCCTTTCAACCGGGATGGATTCTTAGGAGATCAGCTCCTGACGAACGTCCAGTACAAACCCGTGCTGCAGGTCCGCGCCCGGCGTTACCGGTTCCGGATCCTGAACGGAGCCGTGGCGCGCTACCTGAAGCTGGCGCTCGTCCGTGAGGTATCGGGGACGGGGGGCAGTCTCAAAGGTCCCTCGGGATCCAAGATCTCTTATGAGCGTGTTCCGTTCCACATGATTGGAAACGACGGGAACCTCATGGAGCAGGCTGTGGCTCTGGATGGAACTTTGGGAACACGTAAGGGTGAGTTGCCGATGCAGTCCATCGCCGAGCGGTATGATATCGTCGTCGATTTCGCCAAGAACGCGATCAAGGCGGGAGACAAGCTGTATTTCGTGAACCTGCTGGAGCACAAGGATGGACGCAGAGCGGGTGACGTGCAGACTCTGGCGGATGTCCTGTCAGGCAAGTACCAGGCCGTGCGCACCGCCGATGCGTGGAAGGGGGGTGACCCTGCGGTGGGGATGTTCCTGCGGCTCGATGTCGTTCCTTGCGTCAATCGGTCGAATGTGGCCGTGGCCTGTGCGGACCCAAGCTCTGATCCCGCGCGTTTTGTGGTCGGTAACAAGCTCGGACCGAATGGGGCTGATCTGAAGCTCTTAGAGCGTCCGCGTTTCACTGCTGAAGAGTTGGCCAATGCCCGGCATCGGACGTTCAATTTTGGGAGGAGCTCCGGCACGGATTCCGCGCCTTGGACGGTGAAGACGGACGGGGGTTCGTCCTATACCGCCGACACCCGTCGGATCTCAGCAGCCCCGAACCTCGGCAACCTGGATTCCAAGGGCCAGGCGCAGGTGGAGATCTGGCACATCGAGGGTGGCAATGGAGGCTGGAGTCATCCGGTGCACGTGCACTTCGAGGAAGGGCAGATTCTGAACCGCGATGGAATGATTCCGCCCATCTGGGAGCGCTTTGCCCGGAAGGACATGTTCCGGATCGGTGGTGAGGCCGAGGCTTCGTCGAAACTGGATGTGGCTTACCGGTTTCGCGAGTTTTCGGGATCGTATGTCGAGCATTGCCACAACACCACGCACGAGGATCATGCGATGCTTTTGCGCTGGGATATTGAAAAACCAGGGCAAACACTTATGATGCCGGCGCCGGTTCCGACCTGGGATGGCGTCCAATACGTGGATTCGGTGGCGGTAGAAACGGCTCGCTAAGGGAAGGGCTGGGAGGCTCGTTATGATCCGTGGTCGCGTGCGTTTGGGGTTTTTGGCCGGATTCGGTGCATTGGCTCTGGTTCCTTCGGCATTTGCCGATCCGGGTTACTCCTGGTCTGGCCACTGGGAGTCCCCAGAAGGGGCCTGGAGCCGTTGGGACAAACGAGATCAGGACATTCGGTGTTACGGAGTCTCGTTCACGATTGAGCAGGCTGCGGATACCTTTGTTTTCAAGGAGCTCAAGGTTCTTTGTCCTCCGCTCAAGAATGAAAATCCCGAAGTCATGACCTTCCGGGTGGGGATCGCCGGAGCGCTTTCGCGCGATGGCCAGGGCGTCGGCGTGGTTCAGGATCGCAGGTTCTTTTTCCTTGGGATCAAAGGAAACACTGCCGTAGTTTTCGAAGGGCTTCTGAAGGAATCTGGGAAAGTCGACTTCAAGACCGAGCTCTTCCAGCCCAAGGCCAGCTCGTGGATCCATGCTGAGGTCGCTCGGGTCAACCCGCCGGATCCCGTTCCGGCGCCGGGCGGAGCGGGTGGGCCTCCTCCGAGGTGAAAATTCGCGGCATCTGTGACAGATGCTGGTGATGACGCTTTCGGCGAAACCTGTGGCGGACCTTTTGATTGTCGGCTCGGGCTGGGCGGGGGCCTGTGTATCTCGCGCTGCGCTTCAGGCCGGGCTGAAGGTCTGCGTGGTTGACCCCGAAGAAGGCGAAACCGCTTCGCGCATCGCGGGCGGGGTGATTGACCCGATTTCGGGAAAGAAGCTCACTCCCACTTGGCGCGGGCGAGAGTTTTTTGAATCGGCTCGTGAGTTCTATCAAGATTGGCAGCGCGACTTAGCTGTCGGCTTTTATCGGGAAGCACCGATTCTTCGCAGTTTCATCGACCCTCTCCAGGCGCAGCTTTTTTCGGATCGAAGCGAAGACCTAAAAAAAGCAGGCATCGGGCTTCGTTCCTGGAACCCCGTGAATGCCGATGACGTGTCTCGGGCCTTGGGCTTCCGTACGGAAGCCGGTGCGGCTTTCACGGAGCCGGGTGCCTGGGTTCACACGGAAGTCTTACTCGATGCTTGGAAATCGCACCTTCGAGCGGGGGGCGCTTTTGTTTCCGCCCGTGTGGCGCCGTGGGACCTGCAGGCTGCGCCTGAGGGAGGCTGGCTTTGGCGGGGTCAGCGGTTTCAGCACGTCGTCCTTTGCGGTGGAGCTGCCCTTTCTGATTGGCCAGAGCTTGCGCAGCAGCCCTGGGGCCGGACGGCGGGCGAGGTGCTGGACTTAGAGCTTTCTGGGGTTTCTTCGCAGCAAGTGACGAAGCGAAAATTTCAGCTCATTCCTTTGGATGGGCAGCGCTTCCGCTGGGGTGGCACTTACCGAAATCGTCCGACCGACGCGCTTCCCTCAAATGAGGGGCGTGAATCGCTGATTTCGGGACTCGAGGACTTGCTGGGGGTGGCGCCATCGCCTGAGGGTTCAGCGCCGCGCGCCCGAGTGCGGGCGCACCGGGCAGCTTACCGCGGAAATTTGCGGGACCACTTGCCCTTAGTGGGCCGCGTGTCCGGCGGGGACGGGCGCCCGCCCGTCTGGGTGCTGGGCGCGCTGGGGAGTAAGGGCGCCCTGTGGGCGCCTCTGTGCGCAAAGCTGTTGCTCGGGCAGATCACGGGCCAGGGCGCGCCTTTGCCTGGCTGGGAGCGGCTGGGGCCGCGGTAGGCGGGCAGAGCGGCTGGGGAGCCGGCGCCCGAGCACACGCCCATCGAGTGCTTAGCGAATCGCGCTCTTGAAACGGTGGTGAATCCGCGCCTGCGCGATTTCGCATTCCTCTGGGCTCAGCTCGGTGTCGCTGACTGAAGAATGCTTGGGCTGCATCAATGCGTCGTCTCGGTCGGTGTGCTGCAAGTTCAGCAAGTGACCGAGCTCATGGGCCAAGACCTTTCCATCGTTGACGTGCACGTCTCGAATGACCACGCCGCCCGGATCTTTTTCGGTGTAGTCGCCCAGACTCGAAACGGCGAAGCCAGCAAAGGTCATCCCGTCCGACTCCAGGGTTTTTCCGAGAACCAGAACCTCCAGGAACCGAGGGTCCCAAAGCGAAGTGATGATGGCTTGAAGGTCAGGGATAGTCCCCGTTTTCAAAGGCCAAAGGCCGTATTCGACCGGATCGACCACCCATTGTTTTTCTGCGGTGAAAGAAATCCGGCAGGGTGCCCAGATGCGATTCACTTTTTGGAAGGTCTTCTCCGCATCCATGAGGTGGGGGAGGTCGTGAAGTTTCTTTCCGGGAACTTTCGGACTACTGGCCAAGTGATCGACTTGAACCGCAAGGCAAGTGTGTCCCGAGGGGCAAGCTGCCAGGGCAGGACCCGTGTGAAAAAAGAGTCCGGCGACGAATACGAAGGCTAGAAGGGGCCGAATCGGCATGAGTACTCCCAGGCCCGCAGGAGCTAACTTACCCGATTCAATCAGTCAAATAGAAAGCTGAAGAGGGGCTCTGGGCGCCGATCTTGGAGGACATTAAAACGTCAAACCCACTTTCGCTCCCAAGGTGGGAAGGCCCGCCGGGTTGTAAGCCCCTTCAACGCTGATTAAAAAGCCCGGCCTTGTAGGACGTATCTGGAGTCCTAAGAATGCAAAAGGCTGCCGAGCTGTGCCAGTTTTTGAAGCGGTCAGGGTGAATCCCATCACTTCCTGCTCGACCGTGACTTTGCCGGAAAGCAGTTGATAACCCAGCCCCAGGTAAGGCTCTGCGAAGGTCAGGGGCTTTGAGATCTGAACTTGCGGCGTCCAGGTTTTCGTACTGGCAATGCCCAAAGTGGCTTGTGAATAGGCCAGGCGAAGCGCCCAGCTCACGCCTTCTTCGGGTTGCGCCACCACAAGTTTTAAATCCCCGCCGTAAATTTCGTAGGCCTGGTATCTCAGAGCCGAGGCTCCGACGCTGAAGCGGGGCCCTAGGCTCACCCGCGCATGAAGCTTGGGCAGAGGCAAAGACGGGGGAATGCTCGAAGTATCAGTCAGACCCACACTTTCCAGTTCCGTAATGAAGGACTGGGGAACGCGGATCAGGGTCAGCTCGATACCTGCTTCCAGCATCGAACCGGAATTGGACGCAGGGTCGTAGGCGCGGTGATCGGCGAGCGTGCCCACCATACGGACTGTCTCGTCGGCAAAGCTCTGGGCCAGAAGCGCCGAAAGATCGGTAAAATTCGAAGGATCAAGTGGCAGACCATCAGCCCGTGAAGTCTCGGGAAAAGAGACGACCGAAAGCGTGAGGGCGAGAAGCCCCGTCAGGGTAGACGATCGAGTTCGAGTTCGGGTTTGGGTTTGGGCCAGGGTTCTCACCTGGCTCAGTGTATCACCGAATCGAAATCACTTGGACGGGGCCAGATCGCCGCTCGACTTCAATGGTCGCGGCCCCTTCCGTGCGCCTGACTCGGAAGTCGAGTTCCCAGCCGGGCCCGCGAAGTCCCTGCACTCGAAGCCAGGAAAGGCTTTCGGGAAGCCAAGGCGTGTCGAAGACCACTTGGTCGGGCGATTCCTTTCGGATTCCTAAAATCGCGCGAATGAGAAGAAACAAGGAGCCCGCCGCCCAGACCTGCGGCTTACAGGCCACCTCATAGGGAACCGGGGGTTCGTTCCCGCGTTTCCGAAACCCGCAGTAAAGCTCGGGCAAGCGGAAGTCACCGCTGGTCTCCAAAACTGAAATCATGGCCTGAGCCAAGGTTTGCAGATGTTCGTTTTGACCGGTGCTGCGAAAGCCCTGAAGGATGAGCGAGTTGTCGTGCGGCCACACCGAGCCGTTGTGATAGCTGAGCGGATTGTAGGCAGCTTCCGTGTCGGCGAGAGTTCGGATGCCGTGGCCGCTAAAGAGCGAGTGGCCCATGAGGTGAGCCCCCACTTTTTTCGATTGCTCGGGATCAAGGATTCCCGCCCAAAGGCAGTGACCCATGTTGGATGAGAGCACACGGCAGGGTCGTTTTTCAGCATCGAGCGCTAAGTGGATACTTCCACTCTCAGCGTCCCAGAAGTGCTTTTGAAAAAGCGCACGAAGTTGGTGGGCGTCGCCTTCCCAGCGAACGGCTTGATCGGTTGCGCCCCTGACCCGCGCCAATTCCGCCATGCCGAGTCGCGCTCGGTAGGCATAGGCTTGGACTTCGCAGAGCCGAATCGGTGCCTGCGCCAACGTGCCGTCTTGGTGCATGACCGAGTCGTGAGAATCTTTCCAACCTTGATTGGCAAGGCCGGTGGGCGATTTTCGATTGTACTCAATCAAGCCGTCCCGGTCGGGGTCGCCAAAGTCTTCCAGCCAATGGAGCGCGCGAAGTGCCTCAGGCCACCAGCGTTCCAGCGACTCCCGATCTTGGGTCCAGGAGAAGTAATCGTGCAAGAGAATCAAAGCCAGCGGGGTGGCGTCGACCGAGCCGAAGTAGGGAATAAACGGGATTTCGCGAGTGGCCGCCATTTCACCGCGCCGCAGTTCGTGAAACACGCGTCCGGGCTGTTCTTCCGTGAACGAGTCTTCGCGCGTACCCAGGTGTGAAAACACATAGTTCAGAACGCCGCGGGCAAGCGCCGGATGCCAGGGCAGAAGCTGATAGGCGGAGATCAAACCATCCCGCCCAAACGGCGCACTGAACCAGGGAATCCCGGCGTAGGGATAAAGATCGCCCCCGTTCTCTCGGGTTAAAAGCATCGAAAGATCTTGAAGCGCGCCTTCGAGTGCCCGGTTGAAAAGCGCGTTGTCCGATTCGATGTGGAAGTTCGGTCGAATCTTCGCCGTTTGCAAAATCTGAATCCGGTCCATGGCGGTGGTGATGCTGAGTTTCTCAAGGGGTTCCCCCTCCAGGCGGCCGTGAACGGGCGTGCCTAAGCCTGCTTGAGTGATCAACACCACGTCGGCCTTGGGGGGAACTTCTACACGGGTAAAGACGCCTAAAAGGCCAGGGGCGAGGCGGATTTTCTCGCACTCAAAAAGTTGCCGAATGTAGGTGCTGCGTTCCAGGCCATCTAAGCCCTCGTAGCGAAGCTGAGTGAGTCGTCCGCCTTTGACCGTTTCTTCGCGCGCGCCGAGTATTTTTCCGCGAGCCGAGCGGTGATAGCCGCGTACTTCAAAAAGGTCGTCAAAGCGGCTCCCAATCCACTGTTCGATTTGGAGAAGCTGAGCGTGCTGAGAATAATTTCGGATCGAAAACCACTCGTGCACTTGATCGTTCACGAGCGAGATAATTCGACGGATCAAAAAGCTATCTCGGGGAATGGTGGGAAAAGAGCCGATCGGCTGCAAATCTCGATTCGTCATCGAAACAATCAACGTGCTTCCGCCCGGACGAAGTTCCCGCGAGAGGGGAACGGGAGCGTCCCCGTTGATGGTCGTTTCCCAAATCGAGATATAGCGCGTGTCGTCTCGAAAAAAACCCAGAGGCGAGTGTGGACTGTGCGCGCGGGGTGACTCCCCGCGTGGGTCTAAGAGCGCAAAGGCACGATCATCTTTGATGGCAGTCTTGTGAATTTCAGAAAGAAGGACGTTCGATGGGATGTAGGAAATGCCGTCGATGACCACGGGATCGTTCCCCGGCGGCCTCCCCGATGAGCTGCTTGTAGACATCGATCGTTTCCTCCGTCATTCGAGCCAGCGAGAATCGGCGCTCTACATGGGACCTGCAGGCAGCGCGTGAGATTTCCGGAAGGCGATGGACGCACTGAGCGAGCTCGTCCACGCTCTCACGAATGAAGCCCGTCACGCCGTCCTGCACGACCTCGGGAACCGAACCGCGCGGCCGGGCCAGCACCGGCGTGCCACAGGCCATGGCCTCGATCATGACCAGGCCGAAAGGCTCGGGCCAATCGATGGGGAAAGCGAGTGCGAGTGCGTCGCCGAGGAATTCACCTTTTTCTCGATCCGAAATTTCACCGATGAACTCGACGTTCTTTCCGTCGATGTGCGGCTTCACTTCTGCATCGAAGTATTCCTGAGTTCCTGGCCCTTCGATCTTGGCCGCAATCTTCAGCGGCACTCCACTGAGTTGCGCCATGCGGATGGCTTCGGCCGGTCCTTTGTCGCGAGTGATTCGTCCCAAGAACGCCAAGTACTTCCCCGTCTGACCGCGAAACGGAAGGTGTGTGTAGTCCAGGCCATGGTGGATGGTTCGCACCCACGGCAGGTCGGGCATAGGCTGGCGCTGAGCGTGGCTAATCGAAATGTAGCGGGCTTTCGGCCATGCTCGAAAAGCGAGCGAGGGTTCCATGAGGCCGAGTTTTCCGTGAAGCGTCGTGACTATGGGAACGTCGGTCAGGCCCGTCAGCGGCAGCATCCAGTAGTCATGGTGATTGTGGATCAAGTCGAACTCGCGTGCTTGGCGGGCCACAGTAGCCAACAGCGCCAAGTGAAGTGCGGCAGGGTCTTGAATGCCGTCTTCGCATAAGCGAAGTGCTTCGGGGACGACTGGAACCAGCTTTCCTGAAACCTGTGAGTCGCCGCTGGCGAACACCGTGGTTTCGATTCCTGCGGCGGTCAGGCCTTGAGCAAGCTGAGCAACGACACGTTCAGTTCCCCCGTAAAGGCGAGGAGGGACGGATTCATAGAGCGGGGCAATGAGGGCAATTCGCATTCAGCCTCCGATTCAGAAATCGAAGGTTGCAAAGCGGGTGCCTAAGAAATCACTCAGCGGCCTTGCGCTGCGCTTGAAGTGCGGCGCTTACTTCTTGGCGGGCTCAGCAGGAGCTTGAGCCGGAGCAGCGGATGCTGCTGCAGGCACGCTTTCCGTCGGAGCGGAGGAAGTAGCCGGGACTGCTGGAGCGCCTTCAAACACGCTCTTCCGAGCTTGGCCACTCAAGACCGTCAACAGGATGGAGGTCGTGAAGAAGATAGCCGCCAATGTCGAAGTGAAGCGGGTGAAGAAGTTGGCCCCACCGGAGCTTCCAAATACGGTCTGGCTCGAACCGCCTAGGGTTGCGCTGATGTCAGCTCCTTTGCCGGATTGGAGCAAAACCACCAGGACCAAGAGGACGCACGTGATGATATGGACGGTCGTGACGAAGGAGGACATGAGCCTCGGTATAGCCGAGGGGGGTCAGCTGCTCAAGCGGCTTTTCGTGACCTCATTGCCGATCTCGATGAGCGCATTGAAAGCATTCGCGCGCAGACTGGCTGCACCGACCAAGAGACCATCGACATCGCTGATTTCCAGGATCGATTTGGCGTTATCCGTATTGACGCTTCCGCCGTAGAGCAGGGGGAGTTTTTCGGCTTGGGCGTCGCCGTAACGAGCGGCAATGATCTTCCGAATGGTTCTGTGGGTTTCTTGGATTTGTTCTAATGTGGCGGTGACGCCCGTGCCGATTGCCCAAACGGGCTCGTAAGCCACCGTCAGTTCGGCCCCGATGCCTCGCAGGGTCTGGCCTGTGATGGACGGAAAGAGGGGGCGAAGCTGCCGGTCCAGAACCTGTTCGGTCATTCCCTGTTCACGCTGAGCGCCGGTTTCACCGATGCAAACCAGGACCTGAAAGCCTTGGGCGAGCAAGCCCTCGGTTCGAATCCGGACGTTCTCGTCCGTTTCGCCGAAGTGTTGGCGCCGCTCCGAGTGTCCCACCAGAACGGACTGAATCCCGACTTGGTGGAGCATCTTGCCCGAAATCTCTCCGGTAAACGGGCCCGCTTCCTGGCCGTGCGCGTTTTGAGCACCGAAATGAATGGGCAGGCTTCCGATTGCAGCAACGGCTGATTGGAAGTTCGTCGCTGGAATGTAGAGGTAGACGCGGCTAGCTGAGCCGGAGTCCCCGGATTCCTCCGGTTTTTTCCACAATTGAGTCGCTTCGGTAAGAAACCGAGTCGTCTCCATGGGGCCATGATTCATCTTCCAGTTGCCGCAAATCCGGATGCGCTGACGCGCCGATGGAAAAGCCATTTGGCTCCTAGTTTTGAGTCAATTTTTGAGAACATCAAGTTTCTTCTGGAGAAAGTCTCAAGCCAGGTACGGACTTTGCGCTTGGCGATAGACCTTCAGGATGTCGATTCCAGGCAAGCTGCCCTGCTCGATGTATTCCAAAACGGCTCCACCACCCGTGGAGAGGTGGTCAAAGCGGTCTGCGAAGCCTGACTGCTTGATGGCCGAAACCGTGTCGCCGCCGCCGACCACTTTGAGTGCGGGAAGGGCTGCGACGAACTTGGCCACTTCGAAAGTTCCTTTGGCATACTCGGGCTTCTCGAACCAGCCTAAGGGGCCGTTCCAGAAGATCGTGCCTGCGTCTTTGAGGAAGCTCGTGAAGCGCTCAACCGTCTTGGGTCCGACATCGAAACCCAGATTCGTATCGGCCGGAGTGAGAATCGGAACTTCGCGCTTCTTGGCGTCTCGCAAAATGGCGCGGGCTGCTTCCACGTCGGCGGGCTTGGGCTGCTTCGCGCCTTCGGGAATCGTGTCGCCTTGGACTGCCCAGAAGGCGTGTGCCATGGCGCCACCGATGCAGATGCCATTGACCTTCATCATCAAAGCGTCGATGGTCTTGATCTTGTCGGTGACTTTGCTGCCACCCAAAACCGCATAGAAGGGTTTCTTGGGTTCGTTCAGCAGCTGTCCCAGGAACTTCAGTTCCTTCTCGATCAAAAAGCCCATGGCCTTTTGAGCGGCAACCTGAGGAAGGCCGTAAGTGGAAGCGTGCTTGCGGTGAGCGGTGCCAAACGCATCGTTCACGTAGAGTTCGCAAAGCTTGCTGAGCTGACGAACGAAGTCGGGGTCATTTTCCTCTTCGCCTTTGTGCCAGCGCAGGTTCTCGAGCAAGAGAACCGACCCGTGCTTTTGGGTGCGGATCATCATTTCGATGCCGTCACCCACGCAGTCGTCAGCGAGAGTCACTTCTTGTCCGAGCAAGGCCGAGAGTTTCTCGGCGACAGGCTCAAGTGAAGAATCCGATGATCGTTTGCCGTCCGGGCGCCCCAAGTGCGAACCGATCACCACTTTGGCGCCTTTTTCCAGGGCGTACTTCACCGTGGGAAGGGCTTCGGTGATGCGCGAATCATCGGTAACCGTGCGTTGACCTTCCGAATTCGGATCCGAAAGGGGCACGTTGAAATCCAGGCGAAGAAAAACGGATTTTCCGGAAAGTTCTAGGTCCCGGATCGACTTGATGTTCGCGGCCATGAATCAAAGACCTTTCTGGGCCATGTAGGCCGTCAGGTCCAGCATACGCTGCGAGAAACCCGATTCGTTGTCGTACCAAGAAAGGACCTTGATGAAGTTGCCTTCTAGGACGGCCGTGCACTCGGTGTCGATCGTCGAAGAATTCGTGTTGCCGTTGAAGTCACACGAAACGAGCGGAGCGTTCGAGACGCCCAGGATGCCCTTCATCGAGCCTTCAGCAGCTTTCGTGAAAGCGGCGTTGATCTCTTCGCGAGTCGTGCTCTTTTTCAGCTCGGCCGTGAAGTCGACCATGGAGACGTTTGGAGTCGGAACACGAACGGCCAAACCGTCGATTTTGCCCTTCAGGTGCGGAAGCACCAGGCCCACGGCTTTGGCGGCGCCCGTGGTGGTGGGGATCATCGAAAGAGCAGCAGCGCGAGCGCGGCGCAGATCCTTGTGAGCCAAGTCCAAGAGCTGCTGATCGTTGGTGTAGCTGTGCACGGTCATCATCGTGCCGCGAGCCACGCCGAAGGAGTCGTCCAGAACCTTGACCAGCGGGGCCAAGCAGTTCGTGGTGCACGAAGCGTTCGACACGACATGGTGTTTGGCAGGGTCGTAGCTTTCATGGTTCACACCCATGCAAAGGGTGGCGTCGGGATCTTTCGAGGGAGCCGAGATGACCACTTTCCGTGCCCCACCTTGAAGATGCAGGGCAGCTTTCTCGCGATCGGTGAATACGCCCGTGCACTCGTGCACGAAAGTGGCGCCGAGCTGGCCCCAGGGAAGTTTCGTGGGATCTTTTTCAGCGCTCAGAGCGATCTTGCGGTTGCCGACGAACAGAGTGCTGCCTTCCAAGCGCACATCCTGTTTCAGGGTTCCGTGGACCGAGTCGTACTTAAAGAGGTGAGCCGTCACTTCGGGCTTGGACAAGTCGTTGATGGCCACGATTTCAATGTTGTCGTGCGCCAGGGCCAGTCGGGCCACTTTGCGTCCAATGCGTCCGAATCCGTTGATCGCGATCTTAAGAGGTTGTGCCATGGCCCCAGGGTATACACCCGGCGTTCCTTCCGATGGAATGCAAATTTCGGTTCTCGGAAGCGAGTTTTTGGTTCATCCATTGAGGAATGCACATCTTTGCTTCTCGCAGGGGTTTAGGTTTCCTTCTGGTCCTGGCCTGTGAAGCCCTGCGGGTGGGGTCAGCGCAGGCCGCCCCGGCACCCAAAACTTGTGACGCCGCCTTGGCGCAGGTTCGTCAGGACTTCCAAAAGGTCTATGGACCTGCCCAGGCTTCCTTCCGGGTCGAGCAGGGGGGGAAGCTCATTTTTTCGGCCGACCTCAACGGCGCCGATTCACGCACCCGCTTTCTGCTGGGGTCCATCACGAAGCCCATGGCAGCGATCGTGACGCTGATGCACGCTTCCCGAGGCGAACTGAAACTGGATCGTCGGATTCTTCAGGATCTGCCCACGGACTTTCAAAACGACGCGCGAGCTGCCGATCCCCGCTGGGAAACCATCACGCTGGCCCAGGTGTTGAATCACAGTGCCGGAATCGTGGATTACTTGAACGCTTCGAGCATGCCGGATGGGTATTTGTCGAAGAAGCGAAGCGCAGTCGAAATTCTTCGTTCCGTACCCACGCAACTGGCTTTCGCGCCGTCTGAGAAACTGCGTTACTCCAACACGGGCTACTACATTGTGGGTCGCGTCCTGGAACGCCAACTGGCTCGCGATTTTGCCGATCTGCTACAGGAAGAAGTGGTTCGCCCGCTTCAGCTTCAAGACACGGGCGTACTTCGCGAGCAGGCCATGGACGTGCTCGGTGATTCCAGCATCTATCTCGAGAACATGATGGCCGTGGGCAATGCCTATTCGACCTCACACGATCTGATTCGTTGGCTGAAGGCGCTCGATGACGAATCGCTGCTGAGTCACGATTGGAAAAAACGCATGTGGTCGCAATTGTCCGAGTGCGGGGGCGATAGCTGCCAGAATTACGGCCTGGGCTTTAGCTTACGCTCGAAGTGGGTTCAGGGTCAGGACTTAGTCGCTCACGAAGGGCACCTGAGAAATGTCTCGGCGCTCGTGGCCAAGGTTCCGGCTCTGAAATTGAACTTGGCCATTGTCAGTAACGCGCCTGGAATTTACGGGGGCTTTGCGAGGGCGCGCGATTGGTTCAATGGACTGGCCGAGGCTGGCTGCCTGGCTTCGGTGCTTCCATGAAAACGTCACGTGAAAAGGCCTTACAAATTTTAGAGGAAGTGGAGCACCTGATGAAACTCCACGGCGAGAACCCCTTCAAGCTTCGCGCTTTCGAAAAAGCCCGGGTGACGATTGAAGGCCTTCCGGAAACCGAGGATTTGAAAGAACGCGCAAGGATCGGGACTTTGATTGAGCTGCCGGGAATTGGAAAAGGGATCTCGGATGTTTTGACCGAGTTTCTTCTTTCCGGAACTTCGAAGGCTCGAGACGAACTTCAGAAAGCATTGCCTGCGGGACTTTGGGAACTGACTCAGGTTCCGGGCCTAGGCCCAAAGAAAGCTCGCCAAGTGATCGACGAACTCGGCATCACCACTTGGGGCGAACTCGAATACGCTTGCCGCGAAAACCGTTTGGCAAAGCTCAAAGGGTTTGGCGACAAAGTGCAGGCCAAGGTGCTCGAGGGGGTTCAGTACTTGCGTGCCACCGAAGGCATGCAAAAAATTTCGGACGCTTTTCCGCAAGCGGAAGCGCTTTTTGAGAAACTTCGAATCGCGGCCAATCACGGGCGAAAGCCCGCGCCGGTGCCTGGGCTTCGGGTGGTCGAAGCGGGCGCACTCCGGCGACGGCTTGAGGTTTTGGCGGAGCTCGAGTTTTTGGTCGAGCTTCCCGAAGCTCAGGCGGCGGCGGCCGAAGTGCGAAAGGCCTGCGAAGAGGCAGTTCAATCGGCGCGCGCGGCCGGAGCCGTCCGGTTGCCGGTCAGGCTTCATTACTCGGGCCATGAGCGCTTTGGCTACGAGTGGGCGCGGCTGACCGGGACGCCCGAGCACTGGCAAGCGCTGGGTGCACCTGCCGCATTCGACGCCCCAGACGAAGACGCGTTTTTCGCGCGGCTTCAGCTTTCGGTGATTCCCGCTGAAGCGCGAGAAACGGGCGAAGAAGTGCGGCTGGGGCGCGAAGGCAAGCTTCAGGGGCTTTTGGGCTGGGACGGGGTGAAGGGGATTTTCCACAATCACACGACTCGCTCGGACGGCGCCAACACGGTCGAAGAAATGGTCCGTGCTGCGCGTGATCTAGGCTACCGCTACATCGGCATCAGCGATCACAGTCAGAGCGCTTTTTACGCGCAAGGTTTGAAAGTTCCCGATCTGCTGGATCAGGAGCGAGAGATTCGGGAAGTGCAGGCGAAGTACCCCGACATTCGCGTGTTCTGGGGCATTGAGAGCGACATTCTGGAAGATGGTTCACTCGATTACGACGAGAAGGTTTTGAAGAAATTCGACTTTGTCGTGGCTTCGATTCATTCGCGCTTTCAAATGGACCGCGACACCATGACGGAAAGGATTCTCCAAGCTGTGAGAAACCCCGCCACGCGCTTTCTTGGGCATGCAACGGGAAGGCTACTGCTGGGGCGTCCTGGCTACGCGTGCGATCTGGAGCGCATCATCCGCGAGTGCGCGAAGTTTGATGTGGCGATTGAAATCAACGCCAACCCAGCGCGACTGGACGTGGACTGGCGCTACGGCCCGGTTCTTCGAGACAGCCAGGCGCTTGTGTCGATCAACCCCGATGCGCACGAAGTGGCAGGGCTTCAAGACACTCGCTACGGCATTGCCGTGGCCCGAAAAGCGCTTCTGCCGGCCACTCAGGTGGTGAACGCTGGAAGTGTGGAAGCCGTGGAGAAGTGGCTCAAGCGCGGGTGAGGGGTGTGGATAGGAAGGCCTAGTTGGCCGTGCTTCTTCCCGGTTTTAGGGACGTCGTGGCTTCAATGATCTGGCTTGTCTTGTTTTGAGGTAGAGCTTGACAAATTTGTCCAGTTTTAGGATACTGATAGGGTGACAAAGCGTCCTGAGTATCCCCTTGAAATCACCATCAACGGACGCGATCTGAATTGTGTGGTCATCGATCAGCATTACCGCCTGAAACATGGCGACTCGATGAACGATGAGATCATCTTAGAGCTGATCAAAACCTTGGATGGGAAGAAGTTCCCGCCAGAAAAAGTTCAGGGCGACCATGAATACTTCACGGTCGAGCCAGTCTATCGCCTTGAAAAGCCCTATCGCGTTATTTTGGTGCTCTGTTTGAGTGATGACTATCTGGGTGTAGTGAACGCTTTTCGTGTCGACGAATGAAGGATAAATATATGGCGAAGTTTCCGAGTGAGAAGGAGTTGAAGGAAGTGAGATCGGCCCTTGAAAAAGGACCGGCATCGCGGATGCTTTCGCCCAATGCATCATCTGTTGAGCGGCTTAAGTTTTCGCTCTGCGAACAGTTTGTCGCCTACCTGCTCGAGCATAAAATCACGCAGCGAGAGCTTGCGGAGAAGATCGGGATTGATGAGTCGTTGATGAGCAAGATTGTTCACTATAATTTTGACGACTTCACGATTGATCGGCTTGTGAAGTACCTATCCGTCCTATTTCCGAAGGCGGACATGAAGATCTTGGTGAAAAAGACGGCGGCGTAAGGCGGGAGTCTTGCGGCCGGCGTACTTTCAAAACCGCTTAGAAGTTAAAGCGATTGTTCACGCCACAGGGAAAAAGCTCTCAGGCAGAAGCGCTTGGAGAAGGAGCGATTTCAGTGGCCGAGGCACCACGAGAATGAAGTGGTCCGGCTGACGACGTCTCAACCAAAAGGGAACGGATTCCTAGGCGAGCCAAACAATGCATGCATTCACAATAAGCAGCACGGCTGCGGGCAGGGTCTGGAGAAAGCGGTCTTTGATCCGGACTCGAACCCCGACGCCAAGGAGCATGAGGAGAGCTAAACCCGAAGCTGAAAAAATCATCAGCGGGGACCAGAGAAGCCCTAGGAGAACTCCCAGTCCGCCGAGAATCTCGAGGCATCCCACGAGCATTCGGAACTTCGCTAATTGGTACCGCTCGAATTCGACCCGAATCCTTGACGAAAAAACGCAAAGCCACCCAAACACGAGGAAAGAAGGGCCAGAAATCAGAGTTAAGATGATCAAGGCGTTTTTCATCCAGCGATGCTATCCTATTCGAACGGAAGGCAGCTGAACACATGACTTTTACCGCAATGCAGTTGGCGCAACTCATCGTTGGCTTGGGGATCTTTAACGTGTGGTTCTTACGGTCGACGCTGGCTACCCCGTTTCGAGGGGGGGAGGCGCGGTCTCTCCGAGACGAGTTTCGCGCTTATGGCCTGAGCGACAGTGCCTTTTATTTGGTGGGTTTTCTTAAAATCTCCTGCGCCTCGATGCTCATTGCTGGACTCTGGTTCTCACAAGTGACCCGCCCTGCAGCCCTGCTTTTGGCCGCTCTCATGGTGGGCGCCCTTGCGATGCACATCAAAGTAAAGGACACCTCGATCAAGTCCCTGCCCGCCCTAATCATGCTCGCTTTGTGCCTTTGGATCGCTCTCGGCTGAAAGAAATCCCAGTTTCCTGCTTCGAAAGCGGCAAGTTCTTTGACGGATTTATTTAAGTCCTGCCTCACAATATCATTTGCCGACACATGGGCACTCCCCCTCGCTAGAGCCACAACCGACAAATGGCGGCGGCACCTCGTTTCTGCGCGGTTTAGGCGAGGGAGCATCGTGGCGGGAATTGGGTTCCCGAATTCTATTGCCGACTACCACACGACCCTGTTGCACAAGACCGTGACCCTCTTTGATCATTTTCCCCCCTAAAACCAAGCGCATCCAAGACTTCAAAAGATCGTAGCTGACGCCAAAGCGAAGCGAGTGAACTAGGGAGAGCCTCTCGTCGAACCGTTCGACAGCCGCGGGCAGAGTATCAGGAAGTTACCTTCGGGCTTGCGGCTTAGCTGCCGTCCGCAGCCTTGAATCCCGGGAAGTTCAATGTGAGTGGCTCTAAATTCTCAGTCCAACCTCACTCGACGCTGAGGATCTCCAGCTCTTTCATCTGCCCACGAATCTCGACTTCGACGGTGTCGCCGGCTCGGCGATCAAAAAGCTCGTCGCCCACTGGTGAGTTCTTCGTGACCACTTGGATGGGGCGTCCATCAAAAGAAAATTGAAAGCCGCCGCCCTGAAGCGCCATCAAGTGCCAGGTGCGTTTTCCGTCTTCGTTCTCAAGCAGAACCAAAGCGCCCGGGGCGATCGCGTCTTTTGGGCCAAAGTCTTTCGGCTCGATTCGCGAAAAAGCTGCAACGAGTGCCTGAAGTTCCGCCACGCGCTGGGCTTGGGCGCCGGCCAGGTAGCCTGCTTCAATGCTCCGCGTGTCGTGCTTGTCTTCGCTTCGACTTTCTTCGTGCGTGGCAGCGTGATGCGAGGCAAGCGCGGCTTCTTCGACAGCCTGAAGCTCCTGCCGCACGCGTTCCCGCAAAGCCTCCATCATTCGGCTCTTGTCCATGACACCCAGCCTAGCCCAGTCAGGGCGAAACCTAAAGGCCAGGGCCTGAAGCCACGCCTAAGCTGCGCCCCCAAGCGCAAAGCTGCGAAGGCCTAAGCTGCGCCCGCGTTGCCCACTAAGGGCGGCTGCGGGACTCGGATAGGTGCCGGAACCGCTGGAAACAGGGCGTGGATGAGTTGCTCTGCGTTTTCTAGCAGAAGGAACTGAACCTCCGCTCGTACCGATTCCGGGATGCTCTCCAAGTCGTTGGCGTTTTTCTTCGGCAGAATCACCGTTTTCAGCCCCGCACGGTGCGCTGCCAGTACTTTCTCTTTGATCCCTCCGACGGGAAGAATCGCTCCGCGAAGGGTAATTTCGCCCGTCATTCCGATCGAACCGTTCAGTGACCGCCCGCGGAACAGAGAAACCAAAGCTGCCAGCAGCGTGACCCCGGCCGATGGGCCGTCTTTTGGGATCGCGCCCGAGGGAACGTGGATGTGGATGTCCCACAGGGAAAGATCGATCAAGATTCCCAGTTCTGGGCTAGATCGCGCCAAGCTCAGCGCAATTTGAGCCGACTCCTTCATCACATCGCCTAGACTTCCTGTCAGAATGAGTTGCCCTTTTCCGGGCACCCGCGTGACTTCGATGTGCAAGATGTCGCCACCATGCGGTGTCCAGGCTAGTCCCGTCGCAATGCCCGGGCGGATTTCTTCCCGCATCACTTCTTCTTTGAAGAAACGATCCGGTCCAATGAGTTCTTGAATCTGATCCGACCCAATCACAATCGTTTGCGCAAGATCGCCTTGCTCGACCAGCTTTTGCGCCGAAGCGCGAAGAAGCGCCCCGATCTTTCTGGAAAGCTCGCGAACGCCGGCTTCTCGGGTGTGGTGATGAATGAGGCGTTGTAGGGCATCTGCGGTGACGCTCACTTGCTCGGGCTTGAAACCATTGTTTCTGAGTTCCCGAGGCAGAAGGTGTCGCTGCGCGATTTCCTGCTTTTCCATCGAAGTGTAGCCGCTGACTTCGATCACTTCCATCCGGTCGCGTAGGGGCGGGGGAATGGTGTCGAGTTGATTGGCAGTAGCAATGAAGAACACGTCCGACAGATCAAACGGCACATCGAGGTAGTGATCGGTGAAGGTTGAGTTCTGCTCAGGGTCCAGCACCTCGAGCATGGCGCTTGACGGATCGCCATGAAAGTCAGCTCGCAGTTTATCGATCTCGTCGAGCATCATGACGGGGTTTCTTGTTCCCACGCGTTTTAGGCTCTGAACAATCCGACCGGGCAGTGCGCCCACATAGGTGCGCCTGTGGCCGCGAATTTCAGCTTCGTCGCGCACCCCACCTAAAGAAGTCCTCACAAATTTTCTACCAATCGCGCGGGCAATCGATTGGCCAAGGCTCGTTTTCCCAACGCCTGGCGGGCCAAGAAGGCACAGGATGGGGCCTCGAAGGTCGTTCTTCATTTTCGCAACGGCCAGAAATTGGAGGATCCGCTTTTTCACGTCTTCTAAGCCAAAATGATCTTCATCGAGAATTTTTCGCGCCTGCTGAAGATCGATCCGGTCTTGCGTGGAGCGCTTCCACGGCATGACGGCCAGCCACTCTAAGTAACTTCGAATGACGTTCGATTCTGCTGAAGCCGCAGGAAGGCCTTTGAAGCGGCGCATTTCCTCGCGCGCTTGGCGTGCTGCTTCAGGCGGAAGTTCGGCGCGTTCGAGTCGCTCTTCTAAGTCGTCGCCCATTTCCTCTCCGCCGTCTTCTCCCAGCTCCGTGCGAATCGTCCTGAGCTGCTCGCGAAGGAGGGCTTCGCGCTGGGCTTTATTCATGCGCTCGGAAATCTTGTCGCGAATTTCTCCCTGAAGCGAAAGAACGTCGCGTTCCTTCTGCATGGCATCCAGGAGCTTTTCCATGCGCTTTTCGACGGAAGTTTCTTCGAGTAGCTCCTGCTTCTGCGGCTGGCTTAGGCTCAGGTAAGAGGCGCAGACGTGGCTCAAGTAAGCGGCGTCATCGATGCGGTCGACCAGTTGAATGACGGTCTCGGTCGCGCCCGGAAGGAGCTCTAAGATTTCTTTGGCCAAAGTCTTCAGCGTGTTCATCAAGGCCTGCACTCGGATCGGGTCTTGGACCGGAGCATCGGGGATGACTTCCCCTCGCGCTTTGTAGGCTGCGTCGGGTTGATCGGGGTGGAGAAGGACGTCTAAGACTCGGCACCTGGCGACTCCGGTGACGACCACTTGGCGATGTCCGTTCTCGGCCACTGTATTGCTTTCTAGTTTACAAATCGTGCCGACGCCGTTCAGGTCTTCGGTCCCTGGGTCGCCTTGGGTCATCAGGCGCTGGGACACTAAAAGGATCAGCCCTGCTCCTTCTTCCGCTGCTTTTAAGGCCGCTAGGCTGCGGGGCCGACCCACGACCAGGGGGAGGGAGACACCCGGGAAGAGCACCGTGTTCCGAATGGGGAGGATGGGGAGCAGGGCCGGGAATATTTCCATGGGGTGAGCCTCGCGTAATCTTCATCCAGCAAGCTTCACGCCCAAAACCCCTAAAAAACCGCGCTGGGCCGGAGCAAGCGGTGATCTTGCGCTGTGGCAGCCCTGACGAAATGTGTTAAGAAAGCAGTCATGACTCCTGATCAACTTCGAAGCCGATTGGAAACACTATCGCCCGGAACCTTGGCCCAAGTGCGTGACATGACGGGCACCTTGGATCATTACCAGGCGCTGGTGGTTTCGCCCGCGTTTGACGGGAAAATCATGATCGAGCAGCACCGCCTGGTTTTTAAGCTCTTTCAAACCGAGATCGATTCGGGCGAAGTGCATGCGCTGACTTTAAAAACTTACAGCCCCGTCCAATACGAAAAGGCCGGGCAGCCCAAACTTTGACCTAAAAACCCTGAAACCCGCTTTTGACGGAGGTTACCCGGTATGGAGTTCCTGACCCGTCTTTTTAAGAGGAGTGAAAAGCCTATGTCCAATCCCCTGCGATCCAAAATTGAAGCCAAAGTGAATTCCGGCTCCGTGGTTATCTTCATGAAGGGAAGCCCGGATTTTCCCCAGTGCGGATTCTCGAATCGCGCTTGCCAGGTGCTTCGCGCTGCTGGCGCCCCGAAGCTGGAACACTTTGACGTGCTCTCGGACGAGCCGATGTGGGAAGCCCTGGAAGAGTTCACCCAGTGGCCCACGGTTCCCCAGATTTTCATCAACGGTCAGTTCATCGGCGGCTGCGACATCGTGACCGAGATGTTCGAGCGCGGTGAGCTCCAAGACCTGATCGTGAAAAAAGCGTAATCAAAACAAAAAGGCCGAAGGAATGTGTCCTCCGGCCTTTTTAACTGCTTAATATACGATTAATTTACTCAAGTAATAGGGCCCATTGCCGATAAGCAAGATGGGTATGAGTAACTTAGAGTCGTCCCTTCCCAAAATTATGGCGTTCATCGGACTGATGCTGATTTTGATCCAGTCCGCTCGCGCCGCTTGGTTCTAACCCCTCACGGGGCTTTGGGAACGACCGCTCTCGCGCTTAGGCGCGGTTGAGCTTGCGCTTCTTCATTTTTGCGCTGCGCTCGACGGCCACTTTGTGGGCAGCCGGAGAAGTACCATTTTTGTAAGCGGTCGCTTTGTCGCGACTGCGGGCCTTGTTTTTGGTGCTGAGACGTTTTGCCATAATGACTTCGGGCTTAACACGCTGCGGAAATCTTGCAAAGCCGAGTGTCGGGAAGCTACCCTTTTTGATTCGTGGGGGAATCGGGGCGGATGAGGCATTTGGGTCAAAGTCGGTGGGGCCGTGCAGTCGGCAGTGCGTGTTGGGCTCTATTCTGGGCTCAGGCCGCGCAGGCCGGGAAGTCGTCCATGCAGCTCCCCGACGTCCTCTTGTCCGGTCGAACCGGGCCCGATGCATCCCACCTCGTTCGCACACAGGCGCGCCTTTGGGTGCGCTTGAAGCGCGACCGCCTCACTTCGCGTGAAAAAGCAGAGCTCGTCGCAGACTGCGTGGCCAAGCCTGCCGAGAATCTGTTTTGCGAAAAAGTTTTGCAGGATTGGCGTTTGAATCCTCAGCCGCGATCGGAAGCCTCTCTCGGCAGCGAAGCCGTTCATTTGAACCGGGAAGCCCTGGTGGAGGCCATCCGGGTGGCGGACCTGGACCTTCTCACTCAAGCCGACGAAACGCGCCTGCACCGTGCCTTGCGGGCTTTCCCAACCTGGGAAGAGCTTCAGCCTTTGGTGAAAAAGCTTCTCGGGCGCGGAAACTGCGTGCCTCCGTCACTCCCCACGGCGCTGGCGCAAAAAGCAGAAGAATTCTTCCCCGATGAAACTTACCGCCGAGACGCGGCCCGACTTTACGAACGCGCCGTGGATTGCACGGACTCAGGAAACGCGGGCGTGGCAGCCAAAGCCCGCTTCCGGTTAGCGCTACTGCGCATTTGGGACGGCGACTGCAAGGCCGCAGCGCCGCTGCTGCAGCATCTGGTCAGCTCGCAGGACGTCGATTTTAATGCTCGAGCGCTATATTGGCAGGCCAGTTGCTCGAAGACTTTAGGCGACTCGGCTCGCTTCAGTTTTCATAAAGCGAAAATTCGAGAAGCCTATCCCCTCAGCTTTCACTCTTTAGCTTTGATGGATTCTTCGGAACGACAAAAGGCTAGCGAAGGGCACGCGCAGGAGTCTCTTTTGCAGTTCCGCTCGCAAGCGCGCCCCGACCTGAATGACGTTCTGGCTTCGGCCGAGTACCTGCAAGCTCAGAACGAGCCGTGGCTTTCAGCCGAGCTTCTTCAAGCCTATTCGGACCGCTGGGACGCAGTGGAAAGCGGAGTGCGGATGTACGTGTCCGTGCTGCACTGGCGCGCAGGCGATAGCTTAGGCGTGTTTCGAACGCTGGGCGGACTTTTCCGAGACGATCCCGCTTCGGTTTCGCGCTCGGCGCTCGAAATCTTCTATCCGCTCCGAAATTTCCAGGCCATTCAAGCCGCCGCAAAACCTGCCGTCGATCCACTCCTCCTTGCGGCTTTGATTCGCCAGGAAAGCGGATTCAATCCTAGGGCTCGCTCGATTGCGGGCGCACAGGGCCTCATGCAGCTCATGCCCGATACGGCAAGGCGGATGGGCGGGCGAGGCCTGAGCCGGAAGCTCATGGACCCAGCCGTGAACGTGAAGCTCGGTGCCAGGTACTTTCGCTCGCTGCTCGAGCGCTTTGATGGCGACGCAGAACTCTCGCTTGCGGCCTACAACGCAGGGCCTGAGAAAGTGGACGACTGGCGCAGGCGCTACGCCGTTCCTCAGCGCATGCTTTTCTTGGACTTGATTCCCTATCAAGAGACCCGAAATTACGTGGCTTTAATCGGAAGAAACTACTTCTGGTACAGCCAGCTTTACGGAAGTCCATCTCCTACGGTGCTACCGGACCGAGTTCCTGCCAAAGCGCGGCCCTGGGTAGCGAAAGTGGCACTGGGTCAAGCGGGCTCCGATTTAAAGCGTTTCCCCTCGCTCCGGATCGAATAAACGGGCAAAGTGGGGCTAGTTCACGGTTCTCTGAACGGCGGCGCCCATGAGTAAGAAGAAGCTAGAAACGATCAAAAGCGGTGTGTTCTCTCGTGGCTTGGCCTTGGCCAAGCTGACCGTGGGCGCAGGCACCAAAGCCGCTCAACACGCCATCGGCACGGCGTTTTCGAACGATCAGGATCGGGAGAAAAACTTCCAAAAACTCCTGCTGTCTCAAGCAGGAATTTTAGCGAAGGAACTCGGGCAACTCAAAGGCAGCCTGATGAAGGCCGGGCAAATGCTCTCCGTGATGGGCGAGCACATGCTGCCGCCTGAAGTGAATGCGGTGCTGAAAACTTTGCAGAGTGATTCGCCGCCGCTCGGGTGGCCTGCCGTGCAAAGAGCGCTTCAAAAGCGTTTGGGCGAGAAGCTCGATCTTTTGGAAATCGATTCCGAGCCTCTGGCTGCGGCTTCGCTGGGTCAAGTGCACCGAGCCCGGATCAAAGCCACGGGGCGCGAGATCGTTCTCAAAATCCAGTATCCCGGAGTCGACCGTGCCATCGATTCAGACATTCAGACTTTGAAGCGCATCTTGTCGATGAGTCGCCTTCTACCCGGCGGTCCCAGCATGGACGCCGTTTTTGAAGAAGTGCGCATGATGCTGAAGCGCGAGACCGATTACTTGCAAGAGCTCGAGCAGGTCACAATCTGGCGCGAGCGCTTAAAGGATGATCCTCGTTACTTGATTCCGGAAGCGATCCCGGAATTCAGCGGCCCAAAAGTTTTGGCGCTCTCGCTCGAACAGGGAGTGACCATCGATAGTCCTGAGGTCTTAGGCTTAAGCCAAGACCGCAGAAACGCGCTTGGGCAAGCGGCGCTGGATCTTTACCTTCGCGAGCTTTTTGATTTTCGAAGCGTCCAAACCGATCCACACCTCGGAAACTACAGAGTGCGAATCGGAACAGGCCCTCGGCCCGATACTTTGATTCTTTTTGATTTCGGAGCCGTTCGCGAATTGCCTGTGCCATTTGTCGATGCGTATCGCGTGATGGTGCAGGGGTCTTTCCACGGAAAGCGCGAAGACATTCGGCGTGGGGCGACGATGATGGGCTTCTTGAAGGACGAGGACCCAGCCGAACTCGAGCAGGTTTTTGTCGATCTTTGCGAACTTGTGACTGAGCCCTTCCTCGGGCAGGAGCCCTACGATTTCGGAAAAAGCGACTTGCCCATGCGGGCCATCAAAAAGGGCAGCGAGCTAGCCTTGAAGTTTAAGCTCAGGCCGCCACCGCCGGAACTCGTGTTTCTGGACCGAAAGATGGGCGGCGTGTACACGTTCCTGAAAGTTCTGGATACCCGCTTCCCGGGTGGGCATCTGGTGGAAAAGTACCTGAAATAAGGCTCTGGTTTTTATGGCAACGGTTCTGCATCGACTGGAAGATTGGTTTCACTCCACACCCCAAGCGGTGGCTCAGCGTTACCGAGAGGACGATCGCTGGCGCGACATCACGGTCGAGGATTTTCGTGAGCGCGTTCTCGCACTGGCGCTTTTCTTAGGGAGTCGCGGTGTTTCGTCCGACGCCGTGGGCGTGGTTTTTGGGCCGAATAGTCCGGCGTGGGTTCATGCCGATCTGGCCACTCTTTTACTGGGCGCACGCTCGGCCGGCATTTATCCAAACTCCGCACCTAAAGATATTTCGCATATCCTCCGCCATACGGAAGCCCAGGTTCTCTCGGTCGCGAATGCTGAATTTTACGGAAAAGTGAAAAGCGCCTTGGGCGCTGATCCTTCGGTGAAAGTGCTTCTGGCTCTGGATAACGATGTATCCATTCATCCCAGCGCCGTCGCGCTCAGCGATGCCATCGATCAAGGCCGGCAACTATTTCGCGACCGGGGTGCCGATTATGAAATGGCGCTATTTCTCGGGCGAATCGATCCTACGGCCGGTGCGTTTCTGATCTACACTTCCGGCACGACTGGGGCTCCGAAAGGGGCTCTGCTTTCGCACGACAATCTGGTTTTCACTTCCGACCGCATTGCAGAAGTGTGGAAGTTGCCGCGCGAAAAAGGCTCGATGTTCAGCTTCCTGCCTTTGTGTCACATCGCCGAGAAGCTTCAGTCGGTCGGGGTGGGAATTAGCCTTCGCTATCCCATTAGCTACTGCTCGAAGTTCGAGCGTTTGGC
>JBBARP010000012.1:0-11481 GCA_040399745.1 Bdellovibrionia bacterium
AAGTTTGCGCCGTGATCTTATAGATCGAATCGTCACCCAAAGTGGTGGTCGCGTTTTGTGCGGTATTGGGGTTTACGTAGTAACCCACCAAGTGGTTGGTCAGAACGCCAAGCTCGTTAAAACCTGCAACCGGCCCGGTCAGGCTATTCGTCGTTAGCCCAGTCGATGCCGCATCAGCGGGCACGTTCACGACGGCGTGGGTTCTCTGAATACCAGTCGACGAGGTTGGGAAGCGACTATCGTTGATGACAACCAAGCGGCCATCGGTGTCCGCCGGCAACTTTACGAAAACGGTTCCAGGGCCACCGTTAAAGCTCGAGTTCCCAGTGGTCTGGTAACCACCGTAAGCGCGTACACCCCAGGTGGAGGTGGGCGGCCACGCATAATTGCCGGCTAGGGTCGTTGCATAGACTGCGACTCGACCGCCGCCGCCAGCGCCCATTTGGGCCGCATTATTGTTGGTGCCGCTACCGCCGTTAGCGAAGATCAAGCCGCTACCTTGTAATGTCGTGGTCGAGATATAAATCGCACCACCGGCACCGTGGGTTGTGCCCCAGTTTCCAGCGATATCGCCGCCGTTCGCGTCAATGGTTCCGTCCACCTGAACCACGCCATTTCCAGAGGTTACAATCCGAATGACGCCACCGCCACTCGTACAGCCGTGTGTGGCACAGCCACCCCAGCCACCGCTGGATCCCGAGAAGTAAGGGTTACTGACGCTATCATACGCTTCAGGAGGACGATGCCCTGTATCTCTGACCCCGCCGCGGCCCCCGTGTGAGCCGCCGGCTTGGTCACCGGAAGCTTGCCAGCCGCCCACTAAGGCGTTGCCAATACTTCGGAACGCAGTACCGGTCCCAGCAACTGTGGGGGGAATGTAGCCGCGAGTGTTGGCTGAAATCTTCGTTCCCGTATTCACGGTCACGTTGCCGGCAGAGATTTCAAGCGTGTATTCCGCGGTGGCCGTCGTCGCGCGCTGCCAGAGCTGCGCAGAGTTCTGAAGAATCAAATTCGCAGGCGTAACGAGAGAATTCACACCGCGCGTTTTCCCCAGGGTCGCCGTCGTGTTGTCGAAGGTCACATTCCCCAGAGTCGAAGTAACCCCATCAACGTTGATCGTACTGTTCGTCGCGGTGAAATTCTTACCCGTTAAGCTGTAACCAAAGCCGTTCAGCGTAACCGCATCGAAAGTGACAAAGCCCGTGACTGATAGGTTTGTCGCCAGCGACAACGTTCCGCTGC
Organism: Bdellovibrionia bacterium; assembly: GCA_040399745.1. GTDB lineage: Bacteria > Bdellovibrionota > UBA1018 > UBA1018 > UBA1018 > CANFHS01. Next base: position 1,243 of record JBBARP010000012.1, read on the forward strand.
CTCCATTTAGGACAAAGTTTCCTGTAGGTTGGAACACCGTAGGAAGTTGCGACAGCGTCTGACCATTCAGAGTCAGGGTCACATCCGAAGCGTTCGCGAACTCCATGCCTGCAGGGGGCATGCCGTTCATCACCACGGTATTAGCGTTCTGGCTGCTCCAGTCGCCGCTTAGGGAGAGGATCTTGGCGGTGGTCTCGACCAAGGCGCCGCCCTTGATGTCCACGTTGTCAAACTTCAGAACCAATTCTACGGGCTGCGAACCATTGCCCACAGCGGTCATTCCGCCGCCTGTGTTGCTCACCGAGTTTTGATCACCCGAAGTCACTTGAAAAAGAAGGTTATCGGTCAGCGTCGCCGTCGCGTTTTGATTGCGGTTCGGATCGATGTACCAGCCGACAAATGGGTTCGAGGTCGCATACGAATCCGCGAATGCGCCGGCCTTGGTAACAGTCGTTGAGCTCAAGGCATCCGGAGCCGCAGTGGCGGGAGCCAAGATCGAAGTGCGCGCAAAGGTTGCACTGTTGACGTTGCCGCCGTTATCGAGAATCAAATTTCCGTACGCTAAGCTCGCCGGTTTCAAAAAGACCGTGCCTGCCCCGCCGTGAAGTGAACCGTACTGCCAGCCCTGACTACCCACGGGCGTATTCGACTTCCCACCGTAAGCATTCACCTTGGTCGCGATGTTCGCGTTATCAAAGCTGCCCGAGCCGTTCGTGTAATAGACCGCGACGCGGCCACCACCACCCGGCATATACTGTGTCCCGCTACCTGCCGCACTTGAGCCGCCGTTTGCGGTGATTTTGCCTGAGCCCGACAAGCTATAAGTGGTGACCCAAACACTCCCACCCGCGCCCCCCATATCAGACGCGCTGCCGTTCGTGCCGCCACCGCCATCGGCAGCGATCGTTCCATTATTCAGTAAAGTTCCCGTGCCCGAAATCGTGATTTTGGCGCGGCCACCACCATTATTCGACCACCAGCCGGGAGACCAACCTGAACTCCCACCCAAGGTCGTGGGCTGGAAGATACTTCCGTAAGTCTTCGAGCTATCACAACCACTGTAAAACCCGCCGCGTCCACCATGCGATCCGCCGGACTGGGTGCATGCCGCAGCATTGGCAGGGGTCACGTCTTGGTTTCCCTGGACGCGGAATCGATACTGCGTCACGACCGGATAACCTCTTCCGGTCACATCAATCTTGCTCGTCGCATCGATCTCAAGATACGGCGTCGTAAACTCCAAGCCGTATTCCTGAGTCGACGTCGTCGCGCCGTGGGTCAGCGTCGCGCCACCGCGCAAAATCACGCTATTGAACACAAAGTTGTTCGGGCAGTAGCCGTTCGGACCGCGAGTGTCCATGGTCAGCGTTCCGCCGTTCATGTACACGTTCGTGTTTTTGTAAGTATTGATGTTGCCGCAGTGAATGACGGTTCCGTTGGCCAGCGCGTTGTTGGCAAAGAATTGCACCGTTGCGGAGGCCGAAAAATTATTCCCATCCAAAGTCGCGCTAATCGTAGCAAGGGCTGCCGAAGAAGGCGCAACGAGTGTCCGGGTGTAAGTGCCGTTTGAGTTATCACTCAGCGTTCCGCCCCAACTTCCGGCAGTCGAAGCAAGCGCCAAGCCCGTCACGCCGCCCACCGGGATCGACACGCCGTTTGCGTCTTTTGCCGTCAGAATCAAGGTTGAAGTGCTGGTCCCATCGGCTAGCACGAGTGAAGGCGAAGCAATCAACGTACTTTGCGCAAGGCTGATTGATCCGTAGAAGTCGATCAGCGCTTTATTCACAATCGTCGCGCCGTCAACGGATGCCGTCACTTCCACTTGGTTCGCCGCTGAAGCCGGCGCGCGAAGAAGCTGCGTGTAGGTACCGTTTTGGTTGTCGGTCACGGTCCCAACCAGCGTTCCAGCAGTTGAGGAAATCGTGACATTACTTCCGCCGTTTGAAATCTGATTGTTGCTGTTATCTCGCAAAGTCACGGTTACTGCCGTTGTGGTCACTCCGTCAGCAGGAACCACAGCGGCTCCCAAGGTCACCGTGCTCTTCGAAGCGCTAGGGCCAGAAGTTCCGTCACTGAAGTAAACCGTGGCGCTTCCGGGGAACGAGTTTCCGTTCAACGTACCCGTCACTCGGGCCACGCCTGGCGTAATCACTGACTTCAGGGTTGCCGCGTAAGTGCCGTCACCGTTGTCGCCCGCAGTGACTGTGTTCCCTGCGCCGCTCAACCAAGTGCCGTTATTCTTCGTCAGTGTGACCGTGTGGCCACCATAGGTCAGTGCGTTCAGATAAACGTCGCGCGGCTGCACGCTGACCAAAGTCGTAGAAGTTCCGTTTGGTAAAATAACCGAAGGCGTTGCCGTAATCAGGGTGTTATTCGCAACGGGAGCGCCCGCCAGAAGCATCAACGTACCCTGATTGGCTAGTGGTGCGCCGCCAACGCTGGCCGTGAGAGTGACCGATCCTGACAAGGTGGGTGCTCGGTAAGTCTGCGTGTAAGTCCCATCACCCACACTGTTCACCGAACCAATTAGGCTTCCGCCGGAGGCCTGAATCACGACGGCCTGCGAACCCGGCGCAGTCACTTGGTTCCCTAAAGCGTCGCGCAAGGTCACGGTCACGAGCGTCGTGGACGAGCCATCAGCAGTAATCGAAGCGTTCGAAGTCGAAATGCTCGACTGGGTCAGGCTAATATTGCCTGCCAAAAGATTGATCGAAGCAGGCGCACTGGTCAGTGCAACTCCGTTCACGGTTGCCGTCACAGTCGCCGGATTCGTCACGGTTGTGGCAGGCGCGCGGTAATACTGGGTGTAGCGACCATCACCGATATCATTCAAAGTGCCCGGCACCATGCTGCCAGCGTTTGTCGAAAACACGACCGTCTTTCCACCGGCAGGAATTTGGTTTCCGTAAACGTCTTTCGCGGTCAATGTCACGAGCGTCGTCGAAGAGCCGTCCGCATTGATACTGGCGTTTGCGATCGTCACGCGGGACTGCGACAAATCGGGCGTGCTACTGGGCGGAATCACGCCGGTCGCATTGAAAGCGACTACTTGCGAGGGCACGCTGACAATGCCTGCAGTAATGCTGTTCGTGGTGCCCACCGTGCCCACGTCGAAGTTCGCTTGAGCATAGCCGTTTGCGTCGGTCGACACGGTTGCGGTGTTATTGGTCGTATTCAATTGACCGTTACCGGAAGTGACTTGGAAGCGAACCAAGATCCCAGATGCAGCTAGGCCGGAGGACGAGTTCGTCACTTGCACTTTCAAGGGCAAGCTTAGGGTGGTCCCGATGTTGGCTTGCTGACTATCGCCTGAAATTTTCGCAATGACCGTTCCTGATTGGTCCACGATGTTGAGCGAGAAATCCACGCTCTGCGCGCCAAAAGTAGCGCGAATGGTGGTCGGTCCGGCAGTGCCACCCGCTGTGAAAGAAGTCTGCGCCATGCCCGCAGTATCAGTCGTTGCGGTAACCGCACTGAACGATCCGCCGCCTCCGCTTTGCACTGTGTAGGAAACGTTCGCGTTTCCGGCCGGAACCCCGTTATTCAGTAAAAGAACTCGAAGGGGTGTTCCAAAGGTCGTGCCTGGAGCGCCGCTTTGATTATTTCCAGCAATCGCGGCCAGTGTGTAACCCGACGCCTGAACCGTCAGATTGAAATCAACCGTGCGGTTCATGTAGGCCGCACGAATCACGGCCGGACCTAGCTGACTTCCAGCCGCAACCGTAATCGAGGCCACGCCTGAAGCGTCAGTCACGCTCGAATAGCTGCTTAAAGTCAGCGACGCGCCTGAAAGGACACCGAAGTTCACGCTCTGCCCGAATGCGGGGGCGCCGTTATAAAGAAGTTGCACAGTGAGTGGGGAATTGAAGGTGCTTGCGACGTTCGTCGTCTGCCCGCTTCCTGCTAGGGCACTGAGCACGTAGCCTGGGCTTTGAACCGTCTCAAAAAAGTCAGCCGACAAGCCGTTAGTCTGAGCGCGTACCGTCAGTGATCCCGGCGTACTTCCGGCCGTCAGATCCACCGATGCAACACCCAAGGAGTCGGTCACCACCAGCGACTGACTCAGCGTTGCACTCACGCCACTGGTGATGGTGAAGAAAACCGAAGCCCCCATCATGGGCTGGCCTTGCTGCAGGACTTGAACTCGCAGTGGGTTAGCAAAAGGCGCCAAAGTAGCAGCGGTTTGGAGATTCCCGCTGAGCACCGTCAAAGAATAGGCAGGAATCGTGGGGGTATCGTTCCCGGCGCCTGAGCCCGTATCGACGCCAATTTTGCCCAAAGCAGCGTCCAGGGCAGAGACATCGCCCTTACAGCCACCCAAAGAAATAGACAGACCCAGGAGCAAGGCTAGCCCCCAGGATTTCCATCCATTCAGTTGAGATTGCTGTCGATTTTCGAACTCCACCAACGTCCCACTCTTCCCTAAAGGGAAGCTTTGACTCACTGCATCAGTTTAACGAAGGCCGCCCAAATAGGGAAGCATTGCCGGACCACCTAAAGCACTGAAACTTATAGGTTTTCCTGGTTTTTTCGGCACCCTAAGCACAAGCCGCCGAACACCTGAGAACACCTACGCCCCACACGGGCGCAATTTGCCTATCGGTAAGGCGGAAGGCCGGCTTTAAGTTACGGGCAGCTCAGGCTTGCGCCGTTCGCCGCATTCACAGCGCCTGCGCAGCGGTTGGTCAAGTTGCTCTGCACACCGCTAGCGCTCATCGAGTACGTGCCCGTGCCGATGTCGAGCGTGCGGGCGTGGACCGTGCCGTCGAGCAAGAAGTTTGCGTTGCCCGAGCTGATATCACCACCTGAAGTGTAAATATCGTGACCCGTGAAATCGAGAACCGCTTTGCCAGTGACGTCGAGGTTGTCTAAGCGCAGGACCAGGCGGAAGGGGTCGCCGGCTTGCGCACCGAGAGCGGTCGGGTCGCCCGACAGACTCAAGATACTCGCAGTGTTGCCCGTGATCGCATAGGTCGTGTCATCCGACAGAACGGTTGTGGAGTTCTGTGAGGTTTTTGGATTCACGAACAAGCCTGTCAGGAAGTTCATAAAACTGTACTGGTTGGTAAACGCGCTTCCGATAGTCACGGAGTTCGAGCTACTCGAGCTCAGCGACGTGTAGCTGGTGTTCGCCGTCGAGGCCATCACGGTGCGGCCTGCTCCCATAGTCGAGACTCGACCTCCGTTGTCGACGCTCAAGTTACCGTAAGTCTCACCTGCTGATTTAAAGAAGACCGTTCCGGCAGCACCGCTCATACGACCTTCGTTACCGGCAGTCATGTCGTTGTTAGTCAGGCCGCCATACGCCTTCGCCTGTGCAGCGATTCCGCTGGAAGTCGCAAATGAGTCCGAGCCTGTCGTGTAGTAAAGCGCAATCCGACCACCACCACCGCCGAGTGCGTTGGTTCCAGCGCCCGAGCTTCCCCCCTCAGCATTGATCGTCCCGTTTCCGGCGATGGTGCCAGCCTGCACGTAAATACTGCCGCCTGAGCCGCAACCACCTTCACCGCGATTTACGCATCCACCCTTTGCTGAAATTTGTCCGTTCACAGATAAGGTGCCGGGGATATCCATCCGCGCCGATCCGCCACCCGATCCGTTATTGGTATCCCACCAGTTCGCACCTGTTGAACCCAGATGAATCGGCTCCCGGAAACTTCCATAAGTGGACAATGGCTTCCTAGAAGATTCGCCCCAGTACCAACTGCCGCCCTCTCCACCGTACGAGCCGCCAGCACCGCTAAAGCTGACGCCCGCCTTATTAAAATAGTTAATATTCCCGAGACCCCGACCAACCGATGCATTAATAGACGCGTACCCTTGGGCGTCTACGTTGATCGCACTCGTACCATCAATCGAAGCATTAGCCGCTGTGACGTAGAGGTAGTACTCCGCAGTCGACGTCGAATTTCTCGACTTCAGGCGCGCGCCGTTCGTCAGGTTCAGATCCCCAGTCACCACGACGTTCGGAGTGGTGTTCGAAGTTCCTGTGATGCCAGCGTTCAATACCGAGTTATTACCGTCAACGTTCAGGTTTCCACCTACGTTCAACCGAGTCGCAGTCATGGTCGAAGCAGCAGTGATGTTCAGGTTTCCACCCACGGTGATCGAGGGGGGCAAGGTGACAGCGGCTCCGCCCGTGATGGTCAATCCCAAGCCCGTGCCCAACGTCAGCTCATTAAACTGTCCTGAAGTGGTCGAACCACTGAGCGTCACGCCGTTTGCCACCGAGTTCAGAGAAATTCCGCCCGTGCCCGTCACAGTGCCTACCTGCTCCAGGTCCGTGGTGATGATACTCGCGTTGGTGAGCACAATGGCGCCACCCAGGATCTTCAGCTGATCGAACACCGGATGAAGTTGGAAGTTACTTCCAGCCACTGCGGAAATCGGTGAAGAAGTGAGGCCCGACGGCGTGGTCAAGACTGACGAAGAGTGCGAAAGCACCGGGGCCAGTACGTCGTCAAAGACGGTCGAAGTCGCGTTTTGTGCGGTGTTAGCGTTTAGCCAGAAGCCCATCAAGTGACCCGTGAAGCCTACTCCTTCGGTGAAGTAAGCTGCCTTGGTCAGCGACGTCGCCCCCACAGCATCACTCGTGGTCAGGGACGGAACATCAATGCGCGTGAAGGGTTGGTTGTTGTAGCCTGTGGTCAAGGAGTTCGAGGCGTTCTTAATCACTAGCCGCCCGTAAACGTCTGAGCCGGTTTTTACGTAAACGGTGCCAGCTCCGCCTTGTTTACTGATGACATTGGCTGATCCGCCAGCCGCAGTCACGTAGGTCTGGAAACCCGTCGACGACCAGGCAAAGTTTCCCTGCAAGCTCGGCACATAGACCGCTACACGTCCGCCACCGCCGGCACCGCGCGGATCGCCGCCGCTCGTCCAAGTTCCACCGTTAGCAGTAACTGTACCTGAACCTTGAAGTGTTCCGCCCTTGAGGTACACGGATCCGCCCGCCCCCAAGCAGACGCTTCCGCCAACCGTCGCTCCTTCGGCCTCAATTTTTCCGTTCACAATCAAGTCGCCCGTGCCGACGTTGATGCGAACAATGCCGCCGCCTTGTTGAGTCTGCCCCCAACCATCGCCTGAGCCACCTGCAGAACCCGAAGTGTAGGGGTTATGAATGCTTCCGTAAGTTTCGTTCGAACGCTGCGATCCTGCCCAATCGTATGAACCGCCCCTACCACCGTGCGATCCACCTGCGTAGCGATACCCGATTGCGCCACCCCAGCCACCCACGTTCACGTTTCCAAAGCTGCGGAAGTAGCCTTGGTAACTCGTGTAGTCTCCATTGTGGTAACCACGACCGGTAGCTGAAATTCTTGAACCTGCCGCCAAGTTCAGGCCTGAGGCCTGGATTTCAAGAGAATACTCTGCAGTCGCCAAAGTTGCAGTCTGCTGAAGGATCGAGTTGTTCTGCAACGTCAGTGCGCCTGCCGAACTGATAGCAAGGCCTGCCCCACTTGGACCACCATCCGCACCCGCCGAGCGAAGTTTGCCCATCGTAGCTGTGGTGTTGTCGAAGGTCACACCGCTCGTCAGTGTGGTCAGAAGGCCCGAGGCAGTGAGCGTGGAGTTGGTGGCAGTGAAAGAGTCGGCCGTGATGTCGGTAGCCGTGTAGGTGCCGCCCACCAAGTTCACCGCACCCGGCGAAGTGATTGCTCCCACCGTTACCGTATTACCCGAAGCACCCGTCAGAGAAATTCCGCCGGTAGTCGCAGTGAGCGCGCCCGCCCCGGTCAGAATGGTGTTGGCAGTCGTCCCACTCAGCGAACCAACCGATGTGCCATCGACTGGCAAGTTGAAAGTACCGCCGCCCAAAGTCACAGCACCGGTTGTGAAGAACTCTGTGAAGGTGAGGAAACTTGCCGTACCGGCCAAGTTGATAGCCCCAGTTCCCCGGTAAGCAATCGAGCCCGTGGAAGCTGAAGCCAAGAGCCCACTTGCGACCGTCCCTACGTTCTTTGCGTAAATGGTGGCGTTCGTGAGCAGCACTTCGCCGTTGCCGATGAACAATGAGTCAAACACTGGATGAACGCGGAACGTATCCCCACTAGCCGCAATCGAAGTGAGATCGCCCGCGGTCACCAGGTTCTGCGAAGTCTGCGAAGTAATCTTATACAGCGTATCGTCAGAAACGGCGTTCGTGGCGTTCTGCGCCGTCTTCGGGTTCAGGTAGTAGCCCACCAAGTAGTCAGTCTGACCTGAGCTTTCGTTGAAAGTCGTCGCTGCACCACTCAAGGTGGACTCAGTCAGTGCGGTCGACACAGTGCTCGTCGGAACGTTGATCACAGCGTAAGGCTGCTCGCCCCAAGTGCGCGCCGGACTTGCAGCTGAATAATTCGGGTTCCGCAGGATAGCCAGGCGCCCATCGGTGTCGCCCGCAAGTTTCACGTAAATGGTGCCCGAACCGCCATTATTCGTAGACTGTGAACTGGTAGTAAAGCCACCATAGGCGCGAAAGCCCCAGGTCGCTACCGGTGGCCAAGCAAAGTTTCCGCTCACGCTCGACACGTGGGCTGCGATCCGGCCGCCTCCGCCCGAACCCACGTTCCCGTAGCCGCCAATCGTCGTCACCGTGCCGGTCCCACTCAATGTCCCGCCTGTCAGATGGACCGATCCACCGGCACCACCGGTTGACCAGCTCGAGCCATCCTGAGCGTTACTCTCAACGCTACCATTGACGGTAATCGTGCCGTTATTCGAGCCCGAACCTACGGCAACAATTCGAACCACGCCGCCGCCGTTCGAGCAGATAGTCCCATTCGTTCCCCATCCCCAGGTGCCCATCCAGACGCCCGCGCAGGCAACCCGAGATCCTGACGAGCCCGAAGTATTGGGGTTTGTGATGCTGCCGTAAGTCTCGTTCGCGTAGTGGCCCCCGTATGCGCCTCCGCGGCCACCATGGGATCCGCCCGCCACAATGTTGGCCGAGCCGTTGAACGAGGGCTGAACTACGTTGCCATAGCCCTTCCATCCGTTGGTGGCGGGTGAGTTGAAGCCTGCAGCGCTTGCCGAGACTCGGCTCCCGGCAGCAACGCTCACGTTAGCTGCCTGAATTTCGAGCGAGTATTCAGTAGTCGCGGTCGTCGTTGCCTGTTGAAGGGTCGCGTTGTTTTGGAGGACGAGGTCGCCAGCTGCAGTCACGGCGTTCTGACCTTTCGGCCGCGTCAGCGTGACTGTCGAAGAGTCCAGTGTAACTCCGCCTACTGTCGAGACTAATCGATCTGCAGCGAGAGTCGCCCCCGTGACCGAAATCGAAGGCGCCGCAAACGTGGTTCCAACGGCATTGATATTCGCGCCCGAAGTAAACGCCAGAGTCCCGCTTCCGCCAATATTGACCTCATAAAGCGGTACAACACCACCCAAGGTAACCCCAAGGTTTCCGTTCACCGCGACTGATCCCGCACCAACGACCGTTCCCGTGATGGTGGCGCCGAGAGTTCGAATCAGTGCATTAGTCTTGACGATCGCATTCCCGAGAACACGAAGATCATCAAAGGTCGGATGAATTCGGAAAGTATTTCCCGATGTAGCGATACCGCTCAGACCACTCGTCGTGGTCAGTGTCGTTCCCGTATAACCAGTGATCGGATAAACCGAATCATCCGCAAGCGTCGAAGTCGCATTTTGAGCCGTATTGGGGTTCAGATAAAAGCCGGTCAAATAATCAGTCATCCCGGCTTGGTCGGCAAAGTAGTTCGCAGTCGAAACACTCAGCGACGTGCTACTGAGCGCCGAAGAAGTGGTGTTTGCAGGTACGTTGATCGGCGTATAGGGCTCAGCAGCCCACGTTGAAGTCGTCGTAAAGCGACTGTCGTTGACCACCACTAAGCGCCCGTCGACATCGCCTGGCAACTTCACATAAATCGTGCCGGCGCCGCCGTTCTGATAATAGCTGCCGGTGTAGTAATAACCACCATAGGCGCGCACGCCCCAAGTGGAAGTTGGAGGCCATGCAAAGTTACCGGACAGAGTTGTTGCGTAAACCGCCGCACGACCCCCACCTCCAGCCCCCCCGTTTGAGGCGTGGTTCGTAGTGAGAGAAGAAGCACCCGTCACCGTCACCTGGCCTGTGCCGGTGAGAGTGCCAGTACTCAAATAAACGGAGCCGCCTGCACCGAAGGACGAATTACTCCAGCCACTTGGAACGCCGCCGCTGGCGTCAATCGTCCCATCCACTTGCACTGTACCCGTGGCGTTGATTCGGATAATCCCGCCGCCATTCGAACAACTGCTATT
>JBBARP010000013.1:0-2013 GCA_040399745.1 Bdellovibrionia bacterium
TCGCCATCCTCGCTTGGGAAACCTGGCTGTCTGGAAGAATTAGACAGGGAACCCTTCAATCCGCGTATTCATCACCATGATCGAAGCTGAAATCCTCAAAGAGAAGTTTCGAGGCTTGGCAAAGGAGCTTCAATCGAACAGACGTCGGCAAACGGTCATCATCGGTTATCTTTTGATCGCTTTCGGACTATGGCTAGTAGCAAAAAATCCCGCTTGGGTTCCCAAGGATAAGCAGCACTGGATGTTTTGGGTAACTATTACAGGTATTGGAATCATCCTGCTTGTTATCTGGCTTCGTTTTAGATGCCCAGCATTAACTGAAATGGCCCGTCGACTCGAGGCTCACGATCCAAAGTTGAACGGCCTGGCTATTACTGCGGCTGAACTTCTGCATAAACCAGAGATGACGTTTCTAGACCATCGAGTGATCTCATCGTTCACGGACTATTCCGCGACGAGAAACTGGCCGATATTATTACTCGGTTGGAGGAAGAAGGTTTGGTCGGACGCAATGGTTGGTGGTTCTCTCATCGTCATGGTGATTTTTTCTGGCATAGCAAGCCGGTCTGTATCCAAACACCACGCAAAAACCAAAGCACTTCCAAACATTGCCAAGTCGGCAATCCCTGCTCCCGAACTCTCCGCCACTATTAGCCCCGGCGATACTGAGATCGAGCGTGGTTCACGACTCGTCGTCGAGGCCTACTTTGCCAAAGACGTGCCTGCTGACGCGACGCTGATCATCTCTGAACTCGATGCCAAGGAGCGAGCCCGCATCCCCATGCGGCTCACGGTAGATGAGAAGGTCTTCGGCGGCATGATCGCGAAGGTGGACAAGGACGCGCGTTATCATGTCGAGTTCGGCGATGGCAAATCGAAGCAGCACACGATCACGACCTTTGTGTATCCGAAGCTGGAGCAGGTGGATGTGAAGATCACGCCGCCCGCTTACACGAAGCTGCCACCGAAGGAGATCAAGAACACGATGAAAATCTCTGCGATGGAAGGCAGCTCCATCGACTTCAGCCTGAAGGTGAACAAGCCAGTCAAAGAGGCAGAGCTTTTCGGTGAAGACAAAACATCGCTGCAGCTTAAGCCATCCGCCAAAGATCCGACGACCCTCGTGGCAACGATGAAGGCCGAGAAGTCGCAGAAGTGGCGTGTGCATCTCGTCGATGACAAGGAGCGGGCGAACAAGAACCCGCCTTGGATCAGCGTGACGGTGCAGTCGAACCAACTCGCGAAGATTGAGGTCGTCTTTCCAAAGCGAGATGTGCAGGTTTCGCAGATCCAAGAGCTGCCAGTCGAAGCGAAGGTCTGGGATGATCTCGGGGTGACGAAGAGTGGCGCGAGTTTCAGCATCGCGGGTAAAACGAAGGATGTCATTTTCAAACACGGCGTCACCGAGCCCTCGAAGAAGCATGAGGTGAAGGAATTGCTCGCTTTGGAAAGTGAGAACACCTCGCCACGCCAGCTCGTGAGCTATCACTTCTGGGCCGAAGACACTGGTCCGCAGGGCGAAGTGCGCCGCGCGATGAGCGACATGTTCTTCGCCGAGGTTCGCCACTTTGAAGACATTTTTCGCGAGGGCGAGTCGCCGCCAGGACCTCCTGGTAAGGAACCCAAAGGCGACGTGGATAAGCTCGTAGAGCTTGAGAAGCAGATCGTGAACGCCACCTGGCGGCTCGTTCGTGATACCAATGCGGGCAAGACCATGGAAGCCGTGGCTCCTGATACTGGTGTCGTGCAGGAGTCGCAGGCCATGGCTCTGGAGCAAACCAAAGAGGCGATGGAGAAAGCTGAAGACGCCCAAATCAAGACCGCGCTTACGGAAGCCTGGAAGAGCATGAAGGACGCTCTCGATCCTTTGGGGATGGCGGCGGAGGAGAAGAAACGCGCTTCTTTGAACCAAGCGCTGACCTTTGAACAAAGCGCGCTGGAGTGGCTGCATCAGGCGCAGAGTCGCGAGCACATGATCATGCGCTCGAAGTCAAAACAGAGCGCCAGTGGCAA
>JBBARP010000014.1:0-1914 GCA_040399745.1 Bdellovibrionia bacterium
ATCGGGCCGCCGAAACCACCGCTGATCGGGCCGCCGAAACCACCGCTGATCGGGCCGCCCATCGGGAAGCCCCCTCCCCAGCCGCCACCGCCCCAGCCACCGCCGCCCATTCCACCCATACCGCCGGTGCAGGCTGCAGGACCTGGCTGAATACCGATATTCTTCCAGACTGCCAAGCAGTCACGGGCGTAAGCCGACCAGGCGTTGACGCCTTGGCCATACATCTTCACTTGCATGCCGCCCAAGATCCAAGGCGTTACGGCCTGAAGGCCGCCCAAAACGTAGTCCCAGGTTCCCGGCTTGCGAGCCTCGAAAACGCTTCCCGAACAGGTCGGACACTCCATTTGCCGGTCACGCAAACGAGCACGAGCAGTCTCTAAGTCTGCCTTATAGGAAGCGAGCTGCTTGGCTCGGTCCTTACAGTCCTGTTCCTTGGCAGCCTTGGCCACCTTCCACTTCAAGGTGCCGCACTGATATTGCGACCCAGGATCACTCAGGTAATCCAGGCAACCCTGCTCTACGGGCGTACGGGAACGCTTACGACTAAGAGCATCATAGAGAACCGAGCAACTCACTCGAGTTTTCTCAACCGGCGTCAGGTGCTGGTCCCATACCTGGCCATAAGGGCATGCGCCGCCTTCGTCTGCACAGCGACACTCCTTTGAAGCAGGAGTCTCATCGTACCAAACCGAGGTTTCGTAGCGAGCCAGCGCCGCTTTGTCCTTTTCGCAAGCGCGAGCCTCATCCGAGCCCTCTTTCACTTTGGACTCGAGATCTTTGATTTCCTGTTTGGTCTCAGCAATCTCCACAGCGTCCGCATACGCCAAAGGCGCAGCGAAAACTTGAAGGGCGAAACTTGCGATCAACAGGGACGAGCTGAATTTTCTGAGGTTCTTCATGGGCCTCTCCACTAGGTAGAATCGGCCAACCCCATCAGAAAATAAAGAAAATCACTCGCCCCGGCAGAATCTGCCAGGGACGCCTGTCAAATCAGTGACGAAAAATCAGAGACTGATCAGCTCGCGCGCGCCTTGCGCACAGCCTCGGCGCGAGTTTTCGCGCGGGCCTTCTTGGCGGCTTGGTTACGGCGTTGCTTCATCTTGATTTCTTTACCTTTACGTCCACGTCCCATGCGCATGGATTTGCGCCAAAGGGCCGGATTTGGCAACAAAAACTTCATGTCCCCATGCTACTCTTTTCGAGAAGGGGGATTTCTGCATGGACTCGCAGAACCAAGCTCATTTCCAAGTGGGTGACGAGATCATTTACGCACTTCACGGAAAGTGTCGTGTCTTAGCCGTCGAGAATCGGGAGATCGGCGAAGAGGCCATCCCCTTTTACAAACTCGAGGTGGTGAAGTCGAATCTCTCGCGCTCGACCAAACAGGAGCCGAACATTTGGCTGCCTGTCAGCTCAGCACCTCAACGCGGCCTGCGCTCCCTTATGACCGAAGAAGCGTGCGAAGAGGCCATCCAGATCCTGAACAGCCGCGAATTCTATTTCAACCCACGCGACTCCTGGAACATCCTCCAGCCTCAACTGGAACGTACGCTTCAATTGGAAGGCGGCGCGGGGATGGCCAAGGTCTATAGCTTCTTGCACGTGCTGAAGCAGCGGCAGATCGTCCCGACGCCCGAGGTTCAGAAACTGTTCGACGGTGTCAGCCGAGTGCTATTTCGTGAAATCTGCGAAACCCTCAAGATCGCTCCGAAAACTTTGGAGGATCGAATCCGCAAAGGACTTCGCCAGAAACTAGCTGCCGATCAATAAGTCGAAGCAGCCCGCCCCATCTTTCTTCTGTCCGTCCGTTGAAAAAACAAAACCCCCACCGCCGCAAGGCGATGGGGGTTTTGAAATTAAATGGGGGCATCGTGCTACGCTTGCGCCGGGCTACCCCGGTACTAGGCTTGCCGC
>JBBARP010000015.1:0-1606 GCA_040399745.1 Bdellovibrionia bacterium
CTGTTGGAGGCCGTCAAGGCTCCCACGGTGGTGTTGGCAGGTATGGTCAGAGTGCCGTTGGTCACACTCGTGGCACCACTCACTGTAACGGCCGTACCTGCAAAGCTGGCTGTGCCGGATGGGCCGTTGACGGTCAGGCCGCCGATGTTGGCGTTGACGTTGACCAAACCATTGGTCGATGTCACAACACCTGTGCTGGCACCATTAATGTTGATTACAGCGCCCGAGCCGTTGGCCAGAACGGCCCCCGCAAGGTTGCCCGTGGTGGTCAGGTTACCACCGTTCACCGTGGTCGCACCCGAAACCGTTCCAGCGATGCTCACATTCGTCGTGCTGGCAACCGTGCTGGCCTGCGTATAGGAAGCCAGTGTGGCGTTCGACAGGAAGCTGTAGTTCGTGTTGGCCGAATAGTTTACGTTGCCAATTGAAATTGGGGCGATATCGCTGATCACCACATTGGCAGAGTCGCCATTGATGGTCAGATTGCCCGTGTTGGTGTTGATATTCAAAAGGCCATTTGTGGCTGTGGTCAGACCAGTCACGTCTGTGTTCAACGTCACATTGGCTGTTCCACCGTTCACCGTCAGTGATCCTGACTGTGTCCCGGCCAGTGTCGCGTTCCCGCCCGTAACATTGATCGCACCGCTGACCGTTGCCGTGCTCGTCAGCTCTCCACCGGCTTGATCCACGCTTGTGGCCGTGCCGGACAGAACGGCAGTGCCTGTGGTCAAGGTCACGTTATTGAGCGTGGCACCGGTTGCAGTCAGGTTGCCGGCGTTCACCGTTGTGACACCGCCCACAATCCCGGTGATGGTCGTGGTGCCGCCGGTCAGGCTGGCGTTGCCTGTGATGTTGGCTGCACTGCTGACTGTGCCGTTTGACTGTACCAGGCTTGTGGCTGTGCCGCCGGTCAGAGTGGCCGTACCTGCTGTGACAGTCAGGCCTTGCAGGCTACCGTTGGATGTCAGGTTGCCGGCGTTCACCGTTGTGACACCGCCCACAATCCCGGTGATGGTCGTGTTGCCGCTGTTCAGATCGACGTTGCCGGTGATGTTGGCTGCACTGGTCACCGTGCTGACGCAACCAGCCTCCTGAATCAGGCTCGTGGCCGTACCACCTGTCAAAGCAACTGTTCCGTTGTAAACACGCACAGCTTGCAGAGTGCCACTGGATGTCAGGTTGCCGCCATTAACACCCGTGGTGCTGCCCACAATCCCGGTGATGGTCGTGTTCCCACCGTTCAGATTGACAACGCCCGTTATATTGGCTGCACTGGTGACTGTCCCGGCATACTGATCCAGTCTCGTGGCTGTGCCACCCGACAGATTGGCAGTGCCCGAATTAACGATCACTCTTTGTAGGGTGCCGTTGGATGTCAGGCTCGCTGTGCCGCTGACCGTTGTGCAGCTAATCACCACACCCGATGTCAGAACCGAGGCCGTGCCGTTGTAAACGTCCAGAGTTCCAGCCAGGGTCGAATTCACTGTCAGCGAACCACCGGTCTCAACCGAGAAGTTGCCCGTTTGTGTCGACGTGTTGTTCAGGGTCACGGCACCGGCAATGTTGGTCACATTGCCATTGATCGTGCCGCAGCTGTTCACCGTGG